>CAZYCA010000030.1:0-14952 GCA_964645405.1 uncultured bacterium
CAGCCCCTGACACCCAAACTTTTTTGCTTTCTCCAGGACATCACTTCTTGTTTCTGCTTTTATGGCACCCAGTTGTGTCCCTAACTTCATATTTCCCCCTCGTCAGGGGATAAGATTATCAGAAAGGGAGAAAAAGTCAAACTGCCTGGACAAGTATATTCCGCCGTATCAAAATCATTAGTCCGTAATTTCTGGGCAGCGCATTTGAAAGTTAACAATTATTAGTGTATAATAACGGTAAAATGAACACTGAGACATTGGACTTACAGGCTGAAGAACCCCTGTATCGTCAATTGCGGTTAATTCTGGTGAAGGACGGGGGAAGCAGTCCGGGGAAGCTACCTTCTGTTAAGGAGATAGCGAGGAGACACAGGGTGAGTGTTGTAACTGTTTTGAAGGCGATAGAAGGGATGAAGGCAGAAGGATTAGTTTTCAGTAGACCTGGGAAGGGCATCTATGTTAAGGACAGGAAGAAGCTGCGGGATCTTTAGGGTCTGGCACAAAGGCAAAAACGGTGGGTGTTAGTTTTCTGGACATCTACAACACAGCGATGCCGTTTTTGGCGGAAATAATCCGTTCTCTTTCCAGGACAGCGGAGGAGTTAGGTCTTAATCTTCAAGTTTTTCCCATACCTGCTGGCCGTATCAGGGAAAACTCGGCATTTTTGGAGGATATCAGAAGAAGGGAGATAGAAGGTCTTATTTTGACCAGGAGGGTACCGGCAGAGGACATTGTTTTCCTGCAAAAAGAGGGCTTACCTTTTGTGTGGATTGCGAATGATTTACCTGGGGAAGAGAATCTGCACTCTGTTCTTGCCTCACGGATGAAATCATTGGCTCTTGTCCTGGAACACCTAACAAGACTGGGACACCACAGGATTAGCCTTTTGACGACAGAGACTTCCAGCGCCTTGGAAGAAGAATTTCTGACGTTGTGCTCTGCGAAAGGAGTAAAAGGCCGGTATGTTATGAGAATTGGAGCGGAGAGACAAACAGGGTATGTTATGACTGAGGAGGTCATCCGGAAGGAAAGGCCTGATGTTTTAATCACGCGGGGGCTGGACCTCACATTGTCAGCGCTGGAGTGTCTCTCCGAGGCAGGTCTTTCGGTGCCGGAGGATATTGCTCTGGTGGGAATGTCGGTTACTCTTTCTTATCTTCCTGGAAGCACCACGGTCTGGTATAGTCCCCTGGCGGAGATGGCAAGAAGGGCTTTGATAATGCTTGACAGACTTCTTTCAGGGGAGAAAGTGGAAGAGAAAAGGGAGGTACTTAAGGAAAGTCTTATTATCCGGGGTTCGTGCGGATACTTGGCTGGGAAGAACGGACAGATTGTTGTGGCTGAGATAGAGGAACTGGACAATTTAACATACAAGCGACAGGGAGGTGGATAATGAGAGGTGTAGTGAGAGAGGGAGAGAGCGGATTTACGCTGATTGAGCTTTTGGTGGTAGTGGCAATTATAGCGATACTGGCGGCGATGCTTCTGCCAGCGCTCAGCAAAGCCAGAGAGAAAGCCAGGGCAGCGCTCTGCATGAGCCGGCTCAAGCAGATGGGTATGGCCTGGGTGCTGTATGCCAATGACTACGATGAGTGGTGCCTGCCCAGTGCCATAGTTGCAGGTAACCCAAATTACTGCTGGTTCCAGTTTTTAGCTCCGTATGTAGCCAAAGTTGACCCGGCAACTAAGGAATTCCGGGGGATAGTTAGAATTTTTTGGTGTCCGAGTGACCGAAAGCCTTATGCCTGGAAACCTGGAAGCGGGAATTTTCAACTCTATGTCAGTTACGGTTATTCGGATTGTTTCGGACATCAGTATTCAAACCCTAACTGGCCGGTATCCCGGGCGTACGGCTACAAGAAGATAAGCAAGATAAAATACCCGAATCTTTGTCCTCTCTGGATTGACAGGGAGGCATATCACTCATCTGGCGGTGCATGGGGTACCACTTATTCTTTAGGCGGTGGAGGTGGTCCACGGCTTGGAGACTATGCCAGTTACAGACACAATGGGTTGTCTAACGTGGTCATGGCTGACGGACATGTAGAATCGTTTGGGCCGAATAGTGATATTGCGAAGATCAGCTGGACTGATGCAGGATTTTAGGCAAGGAAAAAACTGGATGATGGCGAAGGGAGAAACAATGAAGAAATTTTGTTTCTGGGTTAGTTTTATGTTGGTTGCTTTAGTTTTTTCAGGAAACATCTCTTGCTCTGTTTGTTTCACTTTTGATTCGGGATGGAAAACAGAAGAAGGTCTTCCGATTACCGTGATGAGGGGCCGTCAGGAAGATATTTTGTTTGTTCCGGGCCGGAAAGGAAAAGGTTTGTACCTCCCTGAAAAAACTGCTGTTTCTATTCCATTGCCAGATTTCAATACAGGCGAAGGCACACTTTCGTTCTGGTTCAGGCCTGACTGGGCGTATCCTAATAACTGTGCCAATGTAATTGTAGAAGTTGATGCAGCACCGGCTTTCAGACTTATCTTCCGAAAAGGTTATCCCCATGCGCGGTGGGGCACCTGGGTTACCGCGGAACCGGCTGGTGGTTTTTCCTGTAATAGCCACAATCTTTACACCGCTGGTGTCTGGCGGTACTACGCTATCCGCTGGAGCGCAGAGAAAAAAAGAATAGAGTTGCTTGTTGACGGCGATTCTCCTTCTCGCCCAGGCGGCAGTTTCAAAGTTAGTGACCCTGGGAAAGTCAAAGCCAGATTGTTTCTGAGCGGAGAAGCCTGTGGAGCCTTTGATGAAATTAAGGTTTTTGATCGCTGGCTGGAAGTTGAGGAAATGGAGAAAATAGAAGGTTTCACGCGGGCCGCTTATTTGCAATGGCAGAAGCCGCCGTTAGGTGCCGGCAAACCACTGGGATCGACAGAGAGGGAAGTTACCTATGTTGACCCTACAACTGGAGAAACTGTTACCGGCGTTCTGGCTAAAAACATCACGGTATACAACCCGGACGATATGCCCCAATTGCCAGAAACACCTCATACCCGATGGGCTAAACCCTTGGCTGACGGTAAACTGAAGGTTTTACTGGTGATGCCGGTATCCTTTTATAACGGACTGGAAACCTTAATTCGGGAAGCCGTGGAATTATGGCAGCGGCTGGACGCAGAATGCATCGTCACCAACACTTTTGATGCGAAGTTACTGGAACGAGATTACGATGTCATTATCGTTTCCCACCAGGGGATTGTCCATAACAACTGGAAGAATACCGGCTGGACATATTTGTCTCAAGACCTGAGGAACTGGATACTGAACCGAGTCAAGAGCGGCAAAAGCGGTCTGGTGATGTTCTACCCGATGAATCTGGACCGGGATATCAAACAAATTTTTGATGCTCGTTTTCGCGTGGGAAGCGATATACTTTTGCGCGGTTTTCCCACCAGTTCCATGCACACAGCAGAATGGGGAACATATGTTCTGAAGAAGGCTATTTGCGATTCTGTTTATAAGGTGAAGGATGACTGGTTTGAAACGCAAGGAAACCTGGCGAAAAATGTCGTTGAAGTTTACCAACAGGGCAATGTGCGAGCCGTTAAGTTCAATTATGTGATGGGCGGAGGCTGGGAAATGCATACCGGCCTGACACCGGATGTGGGGACAAACCTGGCTGCTACCTCGGTGCACTACGACCATTGGATGGCGCTTGCGGCCAGAGCCGTGCTTTTTGTCGCTGGTCGGGAACCTCAGCAGAAAATAACAGATGTGAAAATTGCCGGAACCAAGTGGTTGGTTTCCCTAAATGGACTGAAAGAGCAGGTTTTTCTCTGGTACCGGGCAAGAGACATCTGGGGCCGTGAGTATCTTACCGGACAGGTTGCCTTGAAACCGGCGCCAAAAGTAGAAATTTCCGGCGTGTTCCTTCCTCCGCGGGCTATGGTGGAACTTATTCTGAAAAACCGCAAGGGGCAGGTACTGGATTGGTACTCTCATTCGGTACCGGTTTCCCGAACCAGTAGGATTAGCGATATAACTCTGTCCAGAGATTACTATGGCCTGGGCGATACGGTAGAGGGCATAGTATCTCTTCATCTGAAACAAGAGGGACAATATCGGTTGCAGGTCTACCTCAATGACCACGAGAGCCGACGGTTAGTTCTCCAGGAAAAGGAAGTGCCGGTCGGCACGCCCGGAAATAGAGAAGTGAATTTTAACCTGATGATTCCGACCTCTTCCGACTCTCTTCTCATGCAGGTAGAAGTGCTTCTTCTGAAGGGAGAGGAAATTCTGGATACCTTGAGTGCGGATTGTCCTGTGCCACGTAAGGACAGCCGGGGTTTTTATGCCGGCATGGCCGGTCCGCGACACAACCGGCATACAGACAGAATGTCCAGACTGATGTTCCGGGACAAGTACGGCCTTAATCTGATTGCCTCACGGCACCACGACTATAACTATGCTCAGGTAGCCAAGGAAAACTTCCGGCATATAGAGTACACCACAAACTTAGGGCATCCTGGAGGCAAGGGTTTTGAGAAGATGTGCATCACTGCTCCGGAGAACAGGGAAAACTTCTTTCCCAAAAATCTCAACAGCGACCTTACCAAAGTGGTTCCATTCCGTCCTCTTTTCTACAGTCTGGGAGAAGAGCACTTTCTGCTCAAGAGGTCTTGCGACAGTCCGACCTGTACCGCGGCTTTCAGAAAACACCTGCAGCAAAAGTACGGTTCCTTAGCCAAACTGAACGAAATTTGGGGTACAAGTTACTCTTCGTGGGATGAGGTGTTCATGCTTACACCGGAAATCATAGATATGATGAAGATTACCTTTGATGTTCCGCAATTTGAAAACCGCCGCTTCATGGAGCATATCTTTGCGGAAAGGCACGACTATTTAGCAAAGTATATACGCAGAATTGACCCCCTGGGAGAAGTGGGTATTCATACCGGGTGGGACCTGTGGCTCGGACGAGGATACGATTACTGGCTGCTCAGCAAGGGTATGGAAACTATGATAGGTTATCCTGGTATTCAGAATGTCTACATCCGGTCCTTTTTCAAGAATTACTTTGGCTGTTGGTGGCATTATAATGTTGGGGACCAGGAGGACGCCCGCTGGTATCCCTGGTATCTTTTGGCAAACGGCGCCCGGGGTTATATTTGGTTCACTCTCACTAATGAATACCATGGAGCGGTAACCGCGGATTTGCACCTCAGCAGTGACTTTAGTGCAGCAGCCGCTGAGTTTTCCGATGCGACGAAAGCAGGGCACCTGCTGGTGGAGACCTCTTACCAGCAGGATGAAGTGGCGATTCACTATTCCCAGGATTCTTTTCAGGCTGGCGTGGGCAGTGCTATCAGTTACTTCCATGCTGATTTTTCCAACCTGCTTTTTCACAGCGCTATTCCTTTCCGTTTCGTTTCTTACGAGCAGGTAGAAGAAGGTCTGCTGACCCAGAAAAAGTTTCGTCTTTTTATTATGCCCCACTCCATCAGCCTTTCCGAGAAAGAGATTTCCGCGGTGAAGGAATATGTATCTTCAGGAGGTGTTTTGTGGGCCGATGTTATTCCCGGCACCTACGATGAATACGGCAGAAAACTGGAAAAGAGCCGTCTGGCTGAGCTTTTTTCTGACTTGAAGGAAGAAGAAGTCAGCGGTATCAAGATCAGGAGAGGGACTTACGGAAAAGGACAGATTATTCTTGGTGAAATAGGTAATTACGGGTATGCCTATAATCTTGGAAAATCTCAGCCAATACTGGCTTTGATGGACCTGGTGGCACAAGCGGCCGGGATAAAACCACTCTGTCGCATCATGGACAGGAAACAAGGAAAATTAGTTCAAGCAACTGTGGTTGGCGGTTATCGCGCCGGAAACCAGACGTACCTGGTGGTAGTGCGGGATTATGCTGTGGTGGATAAGGAACGGAAGGAAGCCACTGCCTATTTTCCGGGAAAGGCGCATGTTTACGAGATGAGGAGCGGATGTTACCTGGGTTATACCGACCGGATAAACACGGACCTGGAAGTGAGTAGGGGATCTGTATTTACACTTTTGCCTTATCGGGTGCGCAGGCTGGCTGTCAAATCTCCTTCCCGCGTAGAGCGCGGTCAAAACCTGGTGCTACCTGTAACCATACAGGCGGATGGCAAAATTGGCAAAGGAGATATTCATCTTCTCAGGGTCAAAGTGTTTCGCCCGGACGGGCAAGAAATTACTGCACTGCGCAGGTTAGTAAAAATTTCAGGCGGCGTGGGCGAAGTCACACTACCATTAGCCTTTAACGACTCTTCCGGGCGCTGGCTCATTCATTTGGCTGATACTGCGACAGGAGTCTCAACAGAAGTACCCTTCTGGCTACGATAAGCATTTTTCAAAAGTTAGGCTTCCAACAAACCAGGGACACATATGCTGACTGAAGAACTTAAGAAATGGGCAAGAGAAAGCGGCGCTGATTTGGTGGGTATTGCTTCCATGGACAGATTTGAAGGTGCGCCGAAACAGATGGACCCCAGATACATCTTTTCCGAAGCGAAAGCCCTTATTGTTTTAGGGTTCAGGATCCACCGGGGCCTCTTTCGCGGGATAGAGGAAGGCACCTATTTCTCAGCCTATACTTCAATGGGATACGGAGGGATAAATTATATTTTTTGCTCCGGCGGTCCTGCGGCAATTGTGCAACTTTCTTGAAGACAGGGGTTATGAGGCTGTGCCCTTTCCGAATATGCTCAGCGGGGCAGACCACCATCTTTTTGTCACAGGAAAACCTTCAGAAAGTTTCTGGAGCCGGTCGGTCTCCAAGGATAAACCTGCGCCGGATGTTGTCATCCATTTCCGCATTGCAGCCTTCTGCGCTGGGCTGGGCGAGATAGGATACAGCAAGGTTTTCCTTACGCCGGAATTCGGGCCCAGGCAAAGGTTCGTTGTGTGCCTGACCGACGCTCCTTTAAAGCCGGATCCTCTCTACGAAGGTCCTCCTTTGTGCGATAGGTGTATGCTTTGCGTCAGATATTGCTCCGGTCAGGCAATCAGCCGGAGTGAAACGGTGCATGTGACAGTTGCCGGGCGGAAAATAGAATGGGGTAAACTTGATGTTTATCGGTGTTCCAATGCCTATACTGGGGCGGTTAAGGAGACCAATCCCTTCCTGCCTGAAGATGCGCCGGACAGGTTTGAGGAGTACAGCCGCCATTATGTGGACTGGAGTCCTTACAAGAAAGAATTCGTGAAATGGACTGCTATGTGGCAGAATCCGGCGTTAGAAGGAGGAAGAGGATGTTTGCGCGCCTGCATGATACATTTAGAAGAAAGAGGAATACTGAAGAACAAGTTTAAAAGCCCGTTCAGGAAGAAGAAGCCATGGAAATTATAACTTATTCGCCGGAGATAGCGTGAAAGGAAAAGCACCGGAGAGTTCCTGCGTCTGGTTTCGCCAGGCACGTTTCGGCATGTTCGTTCACTACGGTCTGTACTCCATTCCCGGCCGAGGGGAATGGGTGATGTTTCGCGAACGAATACCGCAAACTGAATACCGCAAACTGATCCAGAAATTTCGTCCGAAAGAAAAGGTGGTGGAGCAATGGGTACGACTGGCAAGAAAATCCGGTATGAAATACATGGTTTTAACAGCCAGGCACCACGATGGGTTCTGTCTCTTTGGCACAACTACGGATGACAATAACTCGGTCCAGGCTGTAGGGCGGGATATTGTAGGTGAATATGTCCGGGCATGCCACAAGTACGGAATAGGAATAGGTCTGTACTATTCCGTGGCTGATTGGAATGACAACCGTTTTATTTCCGGTCCGAAACAGGATCCGGTGGGCTGGCGAGGTTTTGTGAAAAAAGTACATTCTCAATTGCGTGAACTGATGACCAGGTACGGCGAAATAAAGTATCTTTTTTACGACGGATGCCCGGCTCCGGAAACCTGGCGCTGCGCTGAAATCAATGCGGCTATCAGAAAAATGCAAAAAGGTATTCTTATCAGCGATCGCTGCGGCCTAAATGAGGATGTGCTCTCGCGCGAAAAATTCACCGGCTCTGATCCGGGGAAGCTCTGGGAGACTTGCACAACAACCAACGGGAGTTGGGGATATAATAAGGCAGATCATCAATGGAAAACCCCCAGGTATATCGTAACTGAACTTTTTTCCTGTGCGCACAATGGCGGAAACTATCTTCTCAACATCGGTCCGCAGGCGGATGGAACGGTTCCTGTTTCTGCTGTAAAAATTCTGCGTTCAGTTGGTTCCTGGATGAGAAGAAACGGCCGGGCGATTTATGGAACCGAACCCCACCCCTTTTCTTATCATGACCAGCACCTTTCTACTGCGAAAGGGAAAACTGTTTTCATTGGGCTGCAGGAATATTACGGCCCGGAAACAGTAGTTGCTGGCGTGGGAAACAAGGTTCGGAGTGTCTCCATCCTGGGTACCCAGCACAGTATCATCTTTCGCCAGGAAAAAGACAGGTTATTTTTGGTGGGGCTGCCAGATAGAGAGCCGGACCCGCTTTTGACTGTTCTCCAGATTGAAGTGCAAGGGACGCCTCGCGGGGTGCCTAATCCTCTGAGATGGAATTGGTAACGTGGCAGATGAGGAACTGAATATGCTGTTTTGAAAGGGTTGATTCATAAGAAATGTCTCTAACTATACAAGAAGGGAGAAACTTGCAAACAATCTGTTCTCTGGACGAGGCTTGTGATTTTTTCTGTGAAACTTTAGCCGCTCATCCTGGCCTGGACGGAGTAAATCTCTACCAGGCTGCTCTGTCGGGAGAGAAACGAAAATATTCAGGGTGCGCCATCTATCATCTTAGATCACCGGACGACACTTACGTTCCCACCGACGAGATTACTCTGCCGGAAGTCAGCATAACAGATAGTATTGAATCAGTGTTGGCTCAAGAGGTAATCAACATGCTGGAACCGTTAAAAATTTTGAATCCCATATGGGCGACATTCAACATTTGTAAGGGACCAGGAACACTGGTACCCAGTTTCGGTATACCTCTTAATGCTGCTGCCGGCAATTGTCCGGCTTACAACAAGACGATAAAACAGCTGCTCACAGAAGATCCGCCTGACCCGCTGAAGTCCGGTCTGCTCCCAGAAATGCATGAACGAATTGACCATATTAAGGCGAATACTCCGGCTATATTCAAAATCAATATGCCGGACTTGCAAGGCCCTTTCAATCTCCTGCACAGCATGGTGGGCGTGGAAGCCTTCACTGCCCCGTATGAACAGGAAGATCTTTTCCACAGCATCATGGAAAGAATCACCTGTTTTTGGATTGAAGTGCGAAGAAATTTTGTCTCCCACATTGGCCAGGACCGACTTTCGCCTCTTGCCAAATACCCTCGTATTGCGGAGTGTTCGGTCAATCTTGTCTCGGCGGATTTCTACCGACGTTTCATCCTGCCACATGACCGCCGCATTGCCGAAGCGTTTGGTCCCCTGTATATCCATCCCTGTGCTGGCCCTCACGTATTTCGGGTTACCTTGGAAAACTTGCCAGTGGCTAAGACAGAGGCGGGTTACCACACGGAAAAAATGACCGCTGGTTCCACTTCGGTGGATGAAGCACTTTCTTTGATAAAAGGCAGAGAAATTCTTCTTAGTATCGGACAGGAACTACCGGCCGGGGGCGAACTTGAAATGATAAAGCGGGATTTTGACCGCTACAGAGAATACTCGCGCCTGACCTTTAATTACACCGGTATGCACTGGCGGAAGAAGGATAGGCCATTAATACGAGAAATTCATCAGAAGGCAGAGGATTACTGGGCAATGTTGTATGCCTGAACTATGTAGGGTTCCCATTGACGATACCCATATCTGATAGGGCCCTGGCAAGATTTTCTCCGATCCGTATGTGTCCGTAATCAGAAGGATGTCCTAAATCGCAGGTCAACTCGCTGAACTCGGGCAGTAATTTATGTCCTTCCACCAGACGTAAACAACCCGTGGTATCTCGGGAGACTATTTCTCTGAGGTATTTGTTATATTCCTCCTGTGTTGTGCCTGCCTGGCTTATTTCTTTTGCCACGCCTCTGTCTTCAGCAAAAGGAAAGCTGGTAATCAAGACAAGCACTTTCTGCGGATGCCGGCGCTGCAAAGTCTGGATAAGGTACAAGACACGCTGGCGGAATTCGTCAATAGAAAATAGTCCGCACATGTTGACCCCCAGTTCCAACGTGGCAAAGTCCCAGTCGTTGCGGTTGGCAAGATAATCGGCAAGCTGCGGTTCGCACATGCAGGAACCGCCCAGTCCTAAATTTAGCACATCCACTCCCAGCCGCCAGGCAGCTTGCTGAACATAGGTATTAAGGGGTGTGGTTACTCCAGCCCCCGCGGTAATGGAAGAACCGTACGCCAGCCAGGTCAAGGATGGTTTTTCGCTTGCGTGGGGAGGTCTGATACTTTTCCCTAATGTATCAATCTGATGTAGTACCGGAAGACAGCCGGAAAGGAATAATCTCCAAACAGCGTTGCTGAAGCATCTCCCTTTTAGAGCTTCGGGATGAACCTTTTCAAAACGAGGTGGTCCCTCAAGGTGAAGAGAGGTAATCACGCCGGCTTCCATCGTTCGGCAGCTGACAAAGAAATCGCCTTTGAAGATGAAGATGTACGCCGGTACACCGGCAAAATCAAGATTGGTGAGATGAACGCGGACCATAGGCCCGTCAGTAACAAAACGGATTTCTGAACCTGTCAGAATCTGTCCGTTCCAGCGTCCGCGGGGATTTATCGCTTCCCGAACGGCTTTGGGGTATCGGCCCAGAAGAATCGCTCCTGTACTGTCCCATGGTGTTATCTCTTCAATATTATGAAACTCAACATCTTTGTAAATCATCATCTGCTCCTTTCAGGTAGCCGGACAGGCTAAACCTAAGTAGTTTCAACGCATTTTCTTTTGCAATCTTTTTGAATACGGCCTCGGAAATTTTTCCTGTATCTTTGAGATTTATTAAAAATTCAACAAGGGGTGTGGGTGTATCAGGTGTGGTAATATCAGTACCAAAAAATAACCTATCCTGAAACTCATTCAAAAATTTAATGCCATAATCAATGTCCCTTGCTATTGCATTGAAACCACTGAACGCAGAAAGGTCCCCAAGCAAATTCTTATATCTTCTAAATAATTTTGGCAGAGCACCTTCTTTTTTTACCGGATACTTAGAATATCCACATCTATCAGCCGGTGTTTCAAGAATTCCTATTTCTGCCCAGAACGGCTGAGAATGACCAAGAAAAAATAAATCCGGGAAATTTTGTAAGCTTTTTTCAAGTTGGGGTAGCCCCTGGTCATCATATAGACCGTAGGTACCACCAATTTTAGGTGCAATGTGAAAGGTTACGGGCAAGTTTACTTTTTCGGCATGCCGGAACAAATTTTGAACCATCGGATGAAGAAATGGCATATTTGCAGTAATCTCACCAATTCCCTTACAACCCATCTTTTTATAATATGAAAGAATTACCTCAAGTGGAGCATCAGGAGAATTTGTCATTTCTCTCGGATCAATGTTGCAGAAAGGAATGAATCTGCCAGGATATTGCTGGCATATTTCAAACGCTTCTTCAATTGTTTGAGGCTGAAGCCGACATTCCGGAGAACCACTTCCCGCAAGAATCACTCCCTTTTCCACGCCAATCCTATCATATGTTTTTATCAGTTGTTCGGGTGTGATGTATGTCTGTTTCCCCTCTCTAAAAAATGTCTGGTATTTCCTGGTATGAACATAGATGTCTATAAACATTTTATTAGTCTAATTGAACTATTTGCTGCCGCATATAATATCAAGGGCATTTTTTACCTCAAATTCTTTTTCTGCAAAATAAGGATTGTCAAAGGTTGTACCCTCTGGACCAAGTCGTCTGATAACCAGTTTAAGAGGCAGTTTCACCTTATATGGTTTCAGTTGGGGAAGCATTTCTATTGCTTTTTTTGCTCCTTCCTTTAACATTGACCGGGTTTCTTCAGCCCGCGATTAAAATTGCGGCTTCCCGGCTGACTCCCTTCTTTACCGCCACGGTGGGTAATTGCTCTCCTAAAGTTGCTTTTGCTTCCCGGCCGGCGGCTTCGTCTCCAGTGACAAGAATAACAGGAACATTAAAATGTCCGGCAATTACAGCAGACTGGTAAATTTCACCCCGTTCTATTCCATCGTAAAAATATTTTGCTTCTGTGATTGAATTCTGGGTATGGTGCAGAACAGCACCTGGTGTTCCGTTCATCGCATGAAAACCAAGCAGTATAGCACCGTCAAAGGATTCATCAAGTCCGTACAGCACCTGGTCCTGTCTGGGATACCCGGTAATATAGCGGACACCAGTAACCATACATTCAGGAATAAGATTATTTCCACCATTGTGCCCATCAAGGACATAAATTTCCTTGACACCTGCCTCTTTCAAGCCTTCAGAAACCGCGGCAATATCGCCCATAAGAAGTTTCATTGCTTCTACGAATTCTGGACCATGCGCTCTTGTCTGAGAAAACTTAAATACGCCTGTGGCTCCTTCCAGGTCAGTGCATATGTAAATTTTCATCTCCGTGCCTCCTCTGAAAGCATAGTGTGACTTTACGCTATGGGCTAATTTGGTATTTTGCGTCCTCCCTGATTGCCTATCAAAGTTTTACAGTAAGGGTAGTGTATAATAATTTCTGTGAATTGTAAAAACAACCCTGACAAGTCAAGTTCGCCACGCGGGTAATTCCTGAAGAGAGACAAACCGTTGAGCAATCAGGGATGGAAAGGAAACATGTGGTGTTTGTATAGTGAAATGATTAAGAGTGAAATGCTTGATAAGTAATTAGTGGTACAATATCAGGAAGTGAAATAAGGCATTTTTACGGGAGATACGAGCAGTTCGCAAGAGCGGGAAGGTGTACCGGTACTGGGTGGTGGTGCAGACGTATTGGGACAAGCGGGTGCGGAAAGTGCGGCATAAGGTAGTGCATAATTTAGGATTGCTGGGGCCGGAAGAAGTGCGGCGGATCCGTATGGTGTTGGCGCTGGGGGAGCGGCCAGGGGAAAGTATTGCGGCGCGGGTAGAGGAGATAAAGATTGGGCAGGTGTACGAATATGGGGTGGCGGTGGTGCTGGATCGGCTGTGGCGGATGTGGGGACTGGGGGAAGTATGCGAGACCGGCCTGATTGGAAAAGTAAGCGGGGGTGCGATGGCGAAGATATTGGCGTTGAACCGGGCGATGGCGCCGCGTAGTAACCGGCTGGTATGTACCTGGTATGAAGAGACGATCTTGCTGCGGGTGCTGGGTGTGCCGGCGGAGTTGGTCAATCCCAGTCGGATATACCGAACATTGGGCCGGCTTATAAAGAAGGAAGAGGCCCTCCAGCAGCAGGTGGCGGCCCGGGTGGAAGAGTTAGGTTGGGATACGTTATCGGTGGTGTTTTACGATTTGACCAGCAGTTACTTTGAAGGCTGGCATTGTCCGTTAGGGGAGTTCGGGTTATCCAGGGACAACCAGAAAAACAAACGGCAGTTATTGCTGGTGTTGGCGGTGACGAAAGAGGGGTTTCCGTTTTACTGGCGGGTGTTGTCCGGGGGAATACATGACAGTCGGACCGTGCAGGATACAGCCAGGCAACTACGGGCAAAGTTTTCTCTCGGCCGGATGATCCTGGTAATGGATAAAGGGATGGTGAGCCGGGAGAATCTGGCGGAGTTGGAGCAGAAGGGCTTTTGGTATATCGTGACCATTCCGCGGAGTATGGTTCGTACTTTGCCGGGGTTTCCCGGGAAAGAACTGGAACGTATCGGACGGCAGTTGACTGCCTTGCCCGCGGATGCGGAAAAAACCCAGTACGCCCGCATCATGACGCAGTATTCCTATTTCTCTTATCTGTCGGACCGGGCCTATTACCACGAATTACCCAGGGATGGTTCCCACCGGTACGTTCTCTGTTTCAATCCGGAAAAGTTTGTGGAAGAACGCACCCAGCGCCAGGAAAAGATTGCCTCAGTCGCCAGATATATCCAGCGGTGGAACAAGGAATTGGCGGCGGCCAAAAAGAAGAAAGAGAAAGACCTGATAGAAAAAGAACTCTATGCGTATCTGAAGAAACGGCATTGTGAGACCTTGTTTACTACCCGGCTTCTTTCCCATACCGTGCCCGGTCATCGTCATCCGGTGGCCAGTTGGCGGATTGTCGCAAGCATCAACCAGGATAAACTGAAACGACTGGAAAGCACCGACGGGGTTTATTGTATCCTGTCCAATCTGCCAGAGAATATAGGTGCCGGTGAATTGGTTATCTCCTATTGCCAGCGGAGAAAAGTTGAAGTGGCTTTCTCTTATCTGAAGGGATTTGTGGAAATCCGGCCATTCTATCACCGCAAGGAATTACGGGTGAGAGCGCACATCCTGGTCTGTATCCTGGGCTATCTGCTCCAGGTGACCACCGAGTATCTGCTGAAGAAAGCCGGCCTGCCCATAACCTTCCGGGAGTTTACGGACAAAGCCCACCGGCTCAAGGCGGTGGAACTGCTCCTGGATGCCCTGGGAACAAAAAAACTGAAACTGACGGCTGTCTCGGAAGAACTACACCGCGTCCTCGGCGCACTTGGTTGTCAGGACGCCGTGTCCGAAAACTATCTCAACAGGGAGCCGATTCCTTGATATAGTGAAATGCCTCAGCGCCCCAATCCTGCATTACACAAGCATCTTCCCCAAACGTGGCGAACTTGACCTGACAGGTTCTATTTTTAGAGAGGTCTTCGCTCGGGGTCATCACCCGCAACCTTTGGGTATGCTGGTAAGATTTCATGAGAGCCAGAAGTACGAGCGGATTTATTTGAGGAGTTACCAGGACCCGATAAAAGCTGAATATGACCTGGAACAATACCGGAAAAAGTACAATTATTACCGGCCGCATCAGGCATTGAATTATAGAGTACAGGCAGAAATTTACTCAATAAACAACCTGGTGGATTACACATTAAAAACAGGACAAGTTGTTCCTAATTTGAC
>CAZYCA010000031.1:0-87574 GCA_964645405.1 uncultured bacterium
AGAGATGGTGATGCCTGGAGATAATATAGAGATGGAAGTGAAGTTAATTTATCCGGTGGCTTTAGAGAAGGGGCAGCGGTTTGCCATCAGGGAAGGTGGCCGGACTGTTGGTGCTGGTGCCATCTCTGAGATTATTGAGTAGGAGGTTTCAGTCTGATGGAAAACAAACTTATTCGCATTAAACTGAAAGCGTTTGACCATAGGCTTCTGGACCGCTCTGTCAAAGAGATTATAGAGATTGCCCGCAAGACAGGCGTGAAGATCTGCGGTCCGGTACCGTTGCCGACAAAAAGGGAGATTTATACTGTTTTACGTTCTCCGCATGTGAACAAAAAAAGTAGAGAGCAGTTTGAGTTAAAAACGCACAAGCGGCTGATAGATATACTGGAGCCTACTGCCCGGACAGTAGATGCCCTGGGTAAGTTAAGTTTACCTGCTGGTGTGGAAGTGGAAATTAAGTTGAGCTAAGGGATATAGATATGGCAGCACTTATCGGTAGAAAAATAGGCATGACTCAGATTTATGACCAGGCCGGGACTCTGGTACCGGTAACGGTGGTACAGGCTGGCCCCTGCTATATTGTTCAGGTGAAGAAAGAAGAAAGCGATGGATATTGTGCTGTGCAAATTGGTTACGAAAAGGTACCAGAAAACAAGTTAACCAGGCCAGTGTTAGGTCATCTGCAAAAGAAAGGAATTAGTCCCCTGCGTATATTGAAAGAGTTCCGCGTTAAATCTGACCAGATTACTCAGTTTTCAGCAGGACAGGAGTTGACTGTACAGCAATTTAAACCGGGTGATTATGTTGATGTGATAGGCACAAGTATCGGAAAAGGATTCCAGGGTGTAGTGAAAAGGCACCACTTTAAAGGAGGACCGGCAACGCATGGTTCCATGTCCCATCGTGCTCCAGGATCTATCGGAAATACAGCACCTCAGAGAGTAGTCAAAGGTAGAAGAATGGCAGGACATATGGGATGCCAAAGAGTTACTGTTCAGAACCTTTCTGTGGTAGCGGTAATACCTGAAGATAATTGTTTGCTCCTGAGAGGTTCTATTCCTGGTCCAAAGCAAAGTGTAATTTTTATTCGCAGTGCTGTGAAGAAAATGAGGACACAATGATTAAAGTACCTGTTTACTCTCTGGATGGGGAACCGGTAGGAGAAGAAGTTTTTGAACAGGATTACCTTAATACTCCGGTGAACCAGGAACTTATTTACTACCTGGTAGTGGCCTATCGTTCTAACCAGAGGCAGGGGACGGTGGGAACAAAAACGAGAGGAATGGTTTCCGGGGGAGGAAGAAAGCCCTGGAGGCAGAAAGGTACAGGTCGTGCCAGGGTGGGTTCAATTCGGAATCCAATCTGGCGCCACGGCGGAGTAGTTTTTGGTCCTAAGATGCGGGACTATTGTATCCGGTTACCAAAGAAGGAAAAAAAGATGGCTCTGAGGGAAGCACTGAAGGATAAGATTCTGGAAAACAGAATTGGTATTCTTCAGGTGGAAACGCTGCCAGAGGCAAAAACAGCAGTTGTCAGCAGGTTTTTGAAAAAATTGAAATTTGATGGTCAACGTGTTGGTCTGGTTTTAAGCTCTGACAGTAAGCTGCGTAATGGTCTGCTACAGGCGGCGCGCAACCTGGCGAAATTAGAGTGTTATCCTGCAGAGAAGATTAATGCTTATGATGTCTTATACAGTGATATCTTAATAATACAGAAGGAGGCGCTACCAGTAATTCGTGGTTATCTGGGAGAGAAAAATGCTTGAGCCTTACGATATTTTGAAATACCCTCTGGTGAGTGAAAAAAGCACCTTTTTAGCAGGGGAGCGGAAATATGTTTTTTGTGTTGCAGGAAAAGCCACAAAGCAGCAAATTAAACAGGCGGTAGAGGCTGTTTACAAGGTACATGTTACGGGTGTAGCAGTCATCAAAGTGCCGGCGAAGAAAAAAATGTATCGGATGCGCATAGAAGGGTACCGTCCTGGTTATAAAAAAGCGATTGTAACCATTAGAGAAGGAGAGCAAATTGCCATTACGTAAGAAAAATCCGGTAACCCCGGGGCAGAGACATATGCTGGTGCCTGATTTTTCCGAGATTTCCAGGGCAATCCCGGAAAAAAGACTTTTGACTGGTTTGAAAAAGAAGGGTGGTCGTAATAATACCGGCAGGATAACTGTACGGCACCGCGGGGGCGGCCATAAGAGACGGTACCGGTTGGTTGATTTTCGCTTGCAGCAGGCAACAGGAGGAAAAGTTATCAGCATAGAGTATGACCCTAATAGAACCGCAAGGATTGCGCTGGTGCAATTTCCGAACGGACAGAAAAGTTATGTTATCGCGGCCTCAGGATTAAAAGTGGGCGATTCTATCTCCTGCGGGCCGGAATCTGATATCCGATCAGGCCACAGGCTGCCCTTAAGGCTTATTCCCGAGGGTACGGTTATCTGTAACTTAGAACTGGTGCCTGGTCGTGGTGCACAAATGGTAAGAGCAGCCGGGACAGGTGCTACTCTGATGGTAAAGGGAGACAACCTTGCTCAGGTGAAGTTACCCTCCGGGGAGATAAGGCTTTTTCCTCTGGAGTGTCAGGCTACAATCGGGCAGGTTAGCAATCCCGAGCATAAATATGAATCTTCAGGGAAAGCCGGTAGAACACGCTGGCTTGGTATCAGACCGACTGTACGCGGAGTAGCAATGAATCCGGTGGACCATCCTATGGGTGGTGGTGAAGGACGGGGCAAAGGGCACCAGTCTCAGAGTCCGTGGGCTATGCCGTCAAAGGGGTATAAAACAAGACGGAAAGCTAAACCCTCTGATAAATGGATCCTGCAGAGGAGGAAATAGAATGCGCTCCAAAAAGAAAGGCCCATTTGTTAATGAGAGTCTTCTCCAGAAACTGATGAAACTTAAGAGAAGTGGACGAAAGGAAGTTATCAAAACATGGGCAAGGGCTTCCACGATAACACCTGATTTTGTTGGTTATACCTTTGCCATTCATAACGGACGCAATTTTGTTAATGTTTATATTACAGAGAATATGGTCGGTCATCGCCTCGGAGAATTTGCTCCCACAAGAGTTTTCCGGGGACACGGAGCTCATACCGAGAAAACAAGAGAAAAAACATAAAAAGGAATTATTATGCCTTTTGTCAGCAGGGCACGTTATCTGAGGTCAGGGGCACGCAAGTTACGGTTACTCAGACCACTTGTTGCTGGTAAGGAAGCCAGTCAGGCACTGGCCATTTTAGCCAGTACGCCAAGGAAAGGCGCCTTACTGGTCAGGAAGGCACTGAATTCAGCTCTGGCGAGTGCCAGAAACATACATCCGGAGGCCTCCAGCTGGCAGGTCAAGAATCTCATCATTGACGAAGGACCCCGGATGAAAAGGATGCGGGCTGGTCCAATGGGACGGGGGATGTTAATCCGGAAAAGGCTTTGCCACGTAACCGTTATCCTGGAGGAAGTAAAAGAAGAGGGGAAGGCACAGAATGGGACAAAAAGTAAATCCAATAGGGCTGCGGCTGGGGATCGCTGAGGAATATCGCGCCAACTGGTTCGCTAATAAAAAGAATTTTAAGGAGTTTTTGAAAGAGGACGTGATGATCAGGGAGTTTATTTCCAGGAGGTATCCGCGAGGGTCTGTCTCGCGGATTGATATCGATAAGTTTGCTGATAAGATTCAGATTAGAATTCATACAGGCAGACCAGGCGTTATTCTGGGTCGCAAAGGAGCGGAGATTAACAGACTGAAGGATGAACTTTATGAGATACTAAAGAAACAGATTTCTATTGATGTTACTGAAGTTAATCCGCCCACTACCAGCGCTCAGTTTCTGGCAGACAGTATCGCCATGCAGCTGGAAAAAAGGACACCCCATCGGTTTGTCATAAAAAAGGCTATGGTCTCAGCACTACAGGCTGGAGCACAGGGGGTGAAGGTCCGGGTCAGTGGTCGGATTGCTGGCGTGGAAATTGCCCGCTCCGAACAATATATTATGGGCAAAGTGCCTTTGCATACTTTACGGGCAAGGATTGATTACGCCACCAGTACCGGGGTGTTAAAGACAGGGACAGTAGGAGTAAAGGTCTGGGTGTACTTAGGGGAACAAAAGGAAGAAACCCCTGAAGAAAAAACTTAAAACGAGGGGAAGCATATGCCTTTAATGCCCAAAAGGGTAAAGTACAGGAAAATGCAGAGAGGAACTACCAGGGGAAAGGCAAGTCGTGGTAATACTCTCTTTTATGGGGACTTTGGTCTCCAACTTCTTGACCCGGCACGAATAACAGCTGCTCAAATTGAAGCAGGCCGTGTCGCTATTACCCATCATTTAAAGAACCGCGGTCGACTCTGGGTACGAATTTTTCCTGACAGACCTGTCACCAGGAAACCAGCAGAGTCAAGATTGGGCAAAGGTAAGGGTGATGTTTCTCACTGGGAAGCAGTTGCTCTTCCCGGCCGTATTCTTTTTGAGATTGGTGGAGTAGACGCGACTATTGCCAGAGAAGCCTTACGTCTGGCTTCCTATAAAATTCCTTATCATTGTAAGATTGTCACCAGGGAATCGTCATGAAAAGAGACGAAAGGAAAGTCATCAGAGAAGCAACTGTTGAGGAACTCCGGGAAAAGATACAGGCAGCCCGAGAACAATTGTACCGTCTCAGGCATCAGTTGAGGCTGGGCCAGTTGAAGCAAATTTCCATTATCAGGGCGAAAAAAAGAGAGATAGCATTTTATCTCACGGTTATCAGTGAAAAGAAGGGTTCTGGTGGAGGTGGGCATGTCCGGGCAGGAAAAGGAACGTAAGACAGTGGAAAAAGTGGGTACCATTGTAAGTGATAAAATGAATAAAACCAGGGTGGTGGCAGTATCCTATCTAAGCGAGCATCCACTATACAGGAAGAAATTTTTGCGGCGTTTGAAGCTTATGGCTCATGACGAAAATAACATATCACAGCAGGGAGATACAGTGCGGATTGTGCAGTGCCGGCCATTGAGTCGGAAGAAACGCTGGTATATTGCAGAAATTATCCAGCAGGCAGGCGGTAAAAATCGTACCACAGCCGGGGAGTCCACTTATGATTCAACTGAGAACGATTCTGATAGTAGCAGATAATACCGGGGCAAGAAGAATACAGGTAATTGGACTGGTGGGTAGTTCCAGGAAAAGGTACGCCAGGGTTGGGGATATCGTGACTGCCAGTGTCAAAGATGCGATACCGGATGGTATTGTGAAGAAAAAAGAAAAGGTGAAAGCAGTGGTGATCAGGACAGTGAAACCAATCCGGCGGCCAGACGGCTCACTTATCAAGTTTGGAAGAAACTGTGCTGTTATCATTGATAACGAGAAGAATCCCCGGGGAACACGTGTTTTCGGGCCTGTACCAAAAGAATTGAGGGACGCCAACTACAGCAAAATTATTTCTTTAGCTCCGGAGGTGCTTTGAGATGGGATGTAGATTGAGGAAGGGGGATTTTGTTCAGGTGATGAAAGGAAAAGATGCAGGTAAAAAGGGAAGAATTATCCGTGTTTACCCCAGAGAGTTATCTGCTCTTGTAGAAGGAGTAAACTTTGTGAAGAAGCATGTTCGCCCGAGAAAAATTGACCAGCAGGGAGGAATCATCACTGTGGAAAAGCCGGTTTCTCTTGCGAATTTGAGCTATTTTTGTATGAAGTGTGAGAAGCCAACAAAAATTGGTTACCGATTTCTGTCTGATGGAGTCAAGGTAAGATACTGTCGCGGATGTGAAGAAATTATTGAAACCAAATAACATGGAACCGAGATTAAAAACAAAATATAAGCAGGAAGTGAAACCAAAGTTGATGAGTATGTTTTCCTATCGTAACCCTATGCAGGTGCCCCGTTTACTGAAGGTTGTCATTAACAGCGGGGTAGGACGGGACAGCAAGGATGCCAAGGCTATTGAATCTGCACGGAAGGAAATAGAAGCTATTACAGGACAGAAGGCAGTAATTACCAGAGGAAAAAAATCCATTGCCGGGTTCAACTTAAGGCAGGGAGACATCACCGGTGTTATGGTTACTCTGCGGCGGGACAGGATGTACGAATTTCTGGACCGTCTTATTACAGTTGCTTTACCGAGGGTACGTGATTTCAACGGACTACCTTCTAAGACTGATGGTAGAGGAAGTTATACTCTTGGCATTAGAGAACAGGTCATCTTCCCAGAAATTGACTATAACAGTATTTACAAGGTTAGGGGTATGAACATTACTTTTGTTACCAGTGCTTCCACACCGCAGGAGACAATAGCACTATTGCGCGGTTTAGGGTTGCCGATCAGGGAGGAGTGAGTGGCAAGGAAATGTTTTTTTGAGAAAATGAAACGGGAGCCTAAGTTTGCCGTGCGGCAAAGAAATAGATGCTGGAAGTGTGGTCGTCCCAGGGCATACATCAGGAGGTTCGGAATCTGCCGGATTTGCCTCAGGGAGATGGCTTCTCGTGGTGAGATACCAGGACTTCATAAAGCCAGCTGGTAAAGAAGGAGAATAAAAATGGTGGCAAGCGACCCAATCGCTGATTTCTTGACGAGACTGAAAAATGCCAATCAGGTGTATCTTCCTTACATAGAGGTTCCTCACTCTAAGATGCTGGAAGAAATTGTAAAGGTTTTGAAGTCAGAAAACTATGTTAAGGACTACGAAAAACTGGAAGAAGGGAAGAGGAAATTGTTGCGTATCCATATATTGTACAGAGACAACAAAAAAAGGGTTTTCATCGAAGCAAAAAGAGTGAGCAAACTGAGCAGACGGAGATACTCTGGGAAAAAAGCCTTACCTGAAATTTGCGGAGGGATGGGTGTGGCTGTCCTTACAACAAGCCAGGGTATTATGACCAGCAGGAAGGCCCGGGAGTTAGGTATTGGGGGAGAGGTACTCTTTCATATCTGGTAAGTGAAGGAAAGAAGACTAAACCTGAGAGGTCCTCAGGAGGAAACATGGCAAGACTGGGGAAGAAACCTGTGATAATTCCAGAAAAGGTCAAGGTTGCATTAGAAGGACCTGAGATAACGGTGACCGGGGAGAAAGGAACACTGAAACTGCGTTTGCCTGAAGAATTAAGTGGTTCTGTTAGCGATGGTCAGATTATTCTTTCTAATTCTGTGCCGGATGTTCAGAGCAAGGCATACAGGAAAGCCGATACTTTGCTTGGTTTGTACAGAAAATTAACTTTGAATATGGTAAAAGGTGTAAGCACCGGCTTTGAGAAAATTTTAGAAATTCATGGAGTCGGTTTCAAGGCTGAAGCCAGGGGCGAAAATTTGGTTCTCCACCTGGGTTTTACTCATCCTGTGGTGCTGGAGATTCCTTCGGGAATAAACGTGGAAGTTGTAAGAAATACCATCATATTTGTTAGAGGTTGTGACAAACAGCTGGTTGGCAGTTTTGCCGCCAAAATAAGAGCGGTGCAGCCGCCGGAGCCCTACAAAGGAACCGGTATTCGTTACCGGGCAGAGTATGTCAGGCAGAAAGTAGGTAAGGCTGCTGCTGGAGGGACGAAATGAAATTTACAGCTGGTGAGCGCAGGCACCTGCGAGTGAGAAAGCGTGTTTCCGGGACACCAGAAAAACCCAGACTGGTTGTCTTCAGAAGCCATAAGCATATTTACGGCTCCCTGGTGAATGACCAGGACATACCGAACAAAGTTTTAACAACAGTTTCCAGTCTCAGTCCTGACTTTAAGAAGAGGGCAGGAGAAAACTTAAAAGGTAGTAACCAGAAAGCAGCGGCACTGGTAGGTGAACTGCTGGCTGAAAAAGCTAAGGAAATAGGTATAGAGAAGGTGGTTTTTGACCGGGGTGGCTATAGATATGCGGGGCGTGTGAAGGCTCTGGCAGAAGGAGCGAGAAAAGGAGGGCTAAAATTTTAAATGAAACACTTTTACCGGAAGTAACGAAGGAAGAAAGACAGGTAGTTATTGAAATAAGGCGCGTGACCAAAGTTACCAAGGGCGGTAAAAATTTGAATTTCAGGGCTCTGGTGGTGGTTGGTGACGGCTCTGGTTTGGCCGGTTTTGGTATTGGGAAGGCAACCGAAGTACCAGAAGCTATCCGGAAAGCCACAGAGAAAGCCAAAAAGTCTATGCTCAAGATACCGATGACAGGAACAACAATTCCTCACCCGGTGGAAGCAAAGTTTGGTTCTACCAGAGTTATTCTGAAACCTGCCTGCCCCGGGCACGGTCTGGTTCTGGGGGGAACAATGAGGGCTTTCTTTGAGGTGGCAGGGGTAAGGGATGTCACCGGCAAGTGTCTCGGTTCCACAAATGCGGTGAATGTTATCCAGGCTACAGCCAAGGCTGTTGGCAAATTAAAAATTCCCCGGGAGCAAACAAATGAAACTGCATCAGCTTAAATCGCCTCCTGGTAGTCGGCATGCCCGCAAGAGATTGGGCCGGGGCGATGCCTCCGGTCATGGAGGTACATCTACCAGGGGACACAAAGGGCATAAATCGCGGACAGGTTTTTCCCTCTCTTTTAACTTTGAAGGCGGCCAGATGCCGCTGGCCAGGAGAGTTCCCAAACACGGTTTCACCCATGCAAAACGTGTCAGGTGGGTTGCTATCAACCTCAAGCAGATTGTTTCTGCTTTTTCAGGAATGTCAGAAATTACTCTAAAGGATTTTCGGAAACGCTCCTGGCTGGGAGAAAAGGATCATCTTAAGGTTTTGGGGAGTGGGCAGGTTACAGCCCCCTTACAGATTCAGGCACATGCGTTCTCCAGTAGCGCCCGCGCAAAAATTGAAAAAGCTGGTGGCAAGGCAGTTGTTATCAATGCTATCAACAAACCGTGAAACCTGGTAGAACCTTGAAACGGAAATGATTACTGCATTTAAGGATACTTTTAAGATACCGGACTTGAGGCGGCGTATTATTTTCACCGTAGCGCTGCTATCGGTTTACCGCCTTGGCTGTTACATTCCAGTACCAGGAATAGACGGCAGGGCATTAGCCCAGTTTTTCGCTCGTGTTCCCAACACACTTTTTGGCATTGCAGATTTGTTCGCCGGTGGTGCTTTAAGTAACGCGACAATTTTTGCTCTTGGTATCATGCCTTACATAAGTGTTTCCATTATTCTGGAACTTCTGGCCTCCATCGTTCCTTATTTTGAGAATATGGTTCGCAGCGGTGTGGAAGGACGGCGCAAACTAACACAGATTACCCGTGTGGGTACGGTAGGGCTATGTATTTTTCAGAGTATAGCAATCAGTTTCTGGCTGGCCAATCCAGCCCATTTTGAAAATGTAGTTATGGTACCCAATCCAGGGCCTATCTTTTATGTCAGTACCGTTATTACATTAACGACAGGAACGATTTTTCTCATGTGGCTGGGAGAACAGATTACAGAGAAAGGCATCGGCAACGGTATTTCTCTAATCATTACAGCAAGTATCTTATCCCGGATGCCGGTAGCCGTACACTACCTGGGTATGCTTACCGGTGCGGGAGAACTTAATATCATTATACTTCTGATTCTGGCTGTTCTGTTAATTCTTATTGTGACGGCGGCAATAATTCTTAATGAGAGCGAACGGAGAATTGCGGTTCAGTATGCACGACGTGTGGTTGGCCGCAGGGTTTACGGAGGACAAACGACCTATTTACCCATCAAATTGAATCAGGGCGGAGTGATTCCGCTTATTTTTGCTGTTTCCATTTTGACTTTTCCTGCCACCATAATGCGGTTTTCGGAAAATAGTGTTTTGCGGCGTGTGGCTGACTATCTTTCTCCAGCAGGCGGACTGGGCATGTTTCTCTATGCCTGTCTGACCGTTTTCTTCTGTTATTTTTATGCCAGCATTATTTTTAATCCGGACAATGTCTCTGAGGATTTAAAAAAATATGGTGGCTTTATTGCGGGCATCAGGCCCGGTAAGGCAACAGCTGCTTATCTGGAAAAAATTTTGAACAGGTTGACATTGCCGGGTTCCATTATGCTGGTGGCAATCGCACTTTTTCCGTATGTTTTGATGCATCTTATCCGTAAGATACCCTATGTTGTCGCCGGTGAATTTGGGGGCATTGGTTTGCTCATTGTGGTATCAGTTTTGATAGAGACAATGAGACAGATAGAAGCGCATCTTCTGGTAAGACATTACCAGGGCTTTATAAAGAAGGCAAGAGCCAAATGAAAAAGATAGTTATCCTTCTGGGTCCCCCGGGGTCAGGAAAGGGCACGGTGGGAGCGGCACTGGCGCAGAAATGGGGTCTGCCTCTGATTTCTTCAGGAGATTTACTCCGGCAAAACGTAAAGGCTGGCTCGGAGTTAGGCAAAAAGGTTCAGGAGTTTATGGAAAGGGGGCAGCTTGTTCCGGATAGTCTGGTACTGGAAGTTGTTGCTGAGCGCATGAAAAAAGATGATGCCAGACGGGGATTTATCCTTGACGGCTTCCCGCGAAATCTTAACCAGGCGATGGTCTTGAGTAAACTTCTGGAGAAGGAAAAATACCGGGTAATCTATCTGAAGGCAAGCGATGATTTTCTTGTTGAGCGCCTGAGCAACCGTCGGGTGTGTCTGTTCTGTGGCCGGGTTTACCACCTGATAAATATCCCACCTCGCTTCCCGGGCGTTTGCGATGGATGCGCAGGAAGACTGGAGCAGAGACAGGATGATAAGACCGAGGTTATCCGGCAGCGGCTGGATGTGTATAGAAATGAAACAGCACCTTTACTTGATTATTACAACAAAACAGATTCCTTCCTGGAGATTTCAGGAGAAGGAAAACTGGAAGAGACTCTTTCCCTGATAGAAAAAAGATATGGGATTAGCAAAGACCTGTGAAGAAATTATGAAAATTAGAAAAGCCTGTCGTATTTGCCGGGAGATTTTAACCTCGTTAGGAGACATGTTGGAGGAAGGTATTACTACTGCTGATATTGAGCAACAGGCAAGGGAACTGATGAGGCAAAAAGGTGTACAGTCAGCGTTTTTAGGATACCGTGGCTATCCGGCAGCTGTCTGTATCTCTGTTAATGACCAGGTAGTCCATGGTATACCTTCCACGAAAAGAAGGATTCGCTCCGGAGATATTATCTCTGTTGACATAGGGGTAGTTTATGACGGGTATTACGGAGATTGTGCCCAGACATTTCCTCTGGGTGAAGTCCATTCCAAGCACAAACTTCTTATTAGTGCTACGCAACTGGCGTTGAAGGCAGGTATTGAAAAAGCAGTGCCCGGTAATAGAGTAGGGGACATCTCTGCTGCTATTCAGACAACGGTAGAGAATTTTGGTTTTTCTGTGGTGAGAGCGTTTTCCGGTCATGGTATCGGGAAAAGTCTTCATGAACCACCAGAAATACCAAACTTTGGGATCGCAGGTCGTGGTGAATTCTTAGTGGAGAAAATGGTACTGGCTATTGAGCCCATGGTTAATGAAGGTAGCTATCAGGTAAAAATTCTTGATGATGGTTGGACGGTTGTTACCTCCGATGGCTCTTTCTCGGCTCACTGTGAAGAAACTGTACTTATCGGGAAACAGGAAGCAGAAATTTTGACCGTGGTTTAATATGCCTGATGAAGATAAAATACGGGTGGAGGGTACAGTTGTTAAAGCCTTACCGGGGACAGCTTTTCATGTTACGTTACCGAACAAGGCGGTGATAACTGCTCATTTATGTGGTAAGATGCGGTTACATTACATAAAGATTATCCCGGGGGACCGGGTAATTGTAGAGTTATCACCTTATGACCTCACCCGGGGCAGAATAATAAAACGCCTTTAGGATGCAGGAAAAGGGGGAAGAATGAAGGTACGCAGCTCAGTGCGTAAGATATGTGCAAAATGTAAAATAATCCGGCGCAAGGGCAGGGTAAGGGTGATATGTACCAACCCTCAGGATGGGCCCAAGCACAAACAAAAACAGGCATAGGAGAAGACCATGGCGCGATTGCTTGGTGTGGAAATTCCTAATGAAAAAAAGGTGGTGTTTGCTTTACGTTACCTTTATGGCATCGGGCCTACAGCTGCGCGTATCATCACCGCAGCCACCCAGGTCAACCCGGAGAAAAGGGTAAAGGATTTAACGGAAGAAGAACTGGGAAAACTGGCAGCCTTTATTCAGCAAAATTTCAAGATTGAAGGCGACCTCAGAAAGGAAATTAGTGAAAATATCAAAAGGTTGATAGATATAAAGTGTTATCGGGGAGACCGGCATCATCGCAGTCTTCCAGTGAGAGGGCAGCGCACCAGGTCCAATGCTCGTACGCGCAAAGGTCCGCGCAAGACAGTGGGTGTTATCAGGGATAAAACTGCAAGAAAAGCTCTCCGGAGTAAGAGCGAAACTAAGGAGTAAAACTTATGGTGGAAAAAAGGAAGTACTCAAAAAAACGGAGAAAGCACCTCAGTATTGCCAGAGGTGTGGCGCACATTAAGGCATCTTTTAATAATACTGTGATTACGCTGACAGATACCGAAGGTAAAGTTTTATTATGGGCTAGTGCAGGAAGTATTGGTTTTAAGGGAACCAGAAAAGGAACTCCTTTTGCTGCACAACTGGTGGCAGAAAACATTGCCAGGCGTGCGCAGTCAATTTTCAATATGAAAGAGGTGGATGTCCACGTCAAGGGACCTGGACCTGGTCGGGAAACAGCAATCCGGTCGCTGCAAACAGCCGGACTGAATGTTGTGTCTATTAAGGACATTACACCTATTCCGCACAATGGTTGCCGGCCACCAAAACGGCGCCGTGTTTAAAGGAGCATATATGGCCAGAGCGATTAAACCAAATTGCCGTTACTGTCGTTTACTTAACGAGAAGTTATTCCTGAAGGGAAGCAGATGTTCCAGCAGTAAATGTCCGCTGGAACGCAGACGTATGCACGGTAAGAGAACCCGGTTGAGCAAGACTTCTCAGTATGGATTGCAGCTGAGAGAAAAGAATAAGATTAAACTTTTCTACGGTGTTAAAGAAAAGCAGTTCAGACGCTATTTTGATATAGCCAAGAAAAAAAGAGGGGTAACCGGTACCGCACTGCTGGAACTGCTGGAGTGCCGTCTGGATAATGTCGTTTACAAACTCAACTGGGCTTGCTCCAGACGGATGGCCAGGCAGATGGTAGTAGCTGGTGCGGTTTTAGTTAATGGCCGCCGGTTAGATAGACCGGGGTCAGTTTTGCAACCGGGTGATGAAATCAAGGTTAAATCTGGAAGATGGCGGCAGCAGATATTATCAGTGCAGGATAACAGAAAAGAATTTCCTGTTCCTGGCTGGTTAGAGGTCAACAGGGAAGAATTGACAGCAAAACTGGTGAGAAAACCAACAAGAGAAGAGATTTCTATTCCGTGTGATGAGCAACTGGTGGTTAATCTTTATTCCAGATAAAGAAAAAAGGCAAGTAAACCTTAAGCAAACGAGGTGAACTATGGAAGAATTTGTTTTCCCTACAAAGTTTGTCTGGGAAGAGCAAACAGCAATTTATGGAAAATTGATTACTGAGCCTTACTGCCGGGGATTTGGTATTACGGTGGGAAATGCCTTACGGCGAGTCTTGCTTTCTTCTATTCCCGGGGTGGCTGTGACCGGATTACGTATTGAGGGTGTACCCCATGAGTTCTCCACCATTGAGGGAGTCAAGGAAGATGTTACCGAGATAGTGCTTAATCTCAAGCAGGTGAATTTGAAGCCGGTTATTTCTGAGTTTCCCCATACAGTACAGGTGGAAATCAACAAGACAGGTGATATACTGGCGAAGGACTTATTCCCTGATGGCAGCGTGGAGGTACTCAATGGGAATCTTTACATTGCCACAGTTACTACCAGCCGCAAGCTAAAGTTAGAGCTGGAGATTACACGGGGATATGGATATCTGCCTGTGGAAAAAATGCATTTAATGAGAAAAAAGTCCTTACCGGTGGGGACAATTGCTCTTGATGGTATGTACAGCCCTGTGCGGAAGGTAACCTTTCATGTAGAAAATACCAGAGTAGGACAATCGGTTGACTACGAAAAATTAATACTGGAAATATGGACCACAGGTGCTGTTTCACCAGCAGAAAGTATCGTGGTGGCGACAGATATTCTCAGCAGACATTTCAGTTTCATCGCCACAGGCCGGAGTATAGAAGAAAAAACCGAGCAGGCAACTACTGGTGCTACTGGAGTAGACCTGTTGCAGGTTCCCATCGCTGAGCTTAATATTTCCACCAGGGTAAAAAATGTTCTGGCGTCTCAGAACATAAAAACAATCGGTCAGCTTGTGAGTGTTCCCAAAAGCGAGCTGGTAACAATGAAGAATCTGGGTGAAAAGTCTATGGAGGAGATTAATCTTGCCCTGAAGGAAAAGGGATTGGAGTTGAAAGAGGCAAAGGAAATATCCATAGCGTCAGGGGAAGAAAATGAGACATAGAAAAAAAATACGAAAATTGGGAAGAAATAAGTCTCAGCGCCGGAGTCTCACTGTCAATCTGGTGAAGCAGTTATTTGTCAGGGAAAAGGTGAGAACTACTGTCGCCCGGGGAAGGGAAGTAAAAAGATTTGCAGAAAAATTGATTACTCTGGCTAAGAAAGGTGGAGTATCCGCAGAACAGAGAATTACAGCAATGTTAGGTTCGGATAGTGTACTGGAACGAATTAAGTTAGCTGCAGAGAAATATCGGGACCGGAAGGGTGGCTATACCAGAATGGTCAAACTGTGTCCCCGACGGGGGGATGCTGCTTCTATGGTTCTGGTTCATTTTGTCTGATAGGTTTTCAAAGAAAGGGTTGCCATGAATCTCAATTTGAAAATTCTGGACAGATACGATTACAGGGTAAATATCTACAAGCTGGTAATCCAGCTGGCAGAGCGGGCCCACGCCATTACAAATGGCGCTCCAGTTCAGGTGGAAATTTCAGAAACAGAGCTTGGCAGCTGCCAGCTGGTGGAAATGGAATTTCTTGCCAAGGGAGAGAGTTTGCGTTTGATAGGCGGTGAAAAGCCTGATTCTGGCACTCAGGCAAACCCGCAGGAAAACCAGGCACCTGATTCCGGTAATCAATAGGAGGACCTATGGATTTTTTTCAGCTTTTGAATTTGATGCGGGAAAAGGAAGCATCTGACCTCCTCCTGAAGGTAGGCCGGAAACCATTGCTGCGCATAAGGAAGGATTTGATAGAGGTAGAACAATGGCCCCAGATTTTAACCAGGGAAGATGTTATTTCTATTGGTAAAAGTATGATGACGGAAAGACAGTTTGAAGTGCTGGAAAACACCAAAGAACTTGACTTTGCCTTTGACAGGCCTGATGTAGGCCGTTACCGTGTTAATGCCTTCTTTCAAAGGGGGAATCTCGGTCTGGTTTTTCGTAGAATCAAGGATGTTATCCCCTCTTTTGAGGAGTTATTGTTACCTGAGGTTCTGAAAAAGATTTCTCTTTTCCCGGATGGTTTGGTTCTGGTGACTGGACCTACAGGTTGCGGTAAATCTACTACTCTGGCTGCCATGGTGGAACATATAAACAGCAACCAGGTGAAACACATCATTACTATTGAAGACCCTATTGAGTTTGTTTATCAGGATAAAAAGTGTGTTATTGACCAGAGAGAAGTGGGACTGGATACTCTTTCTTTTGGGGCTGCCCTCAAGCATGTATTGCGGGAGAACCCTGATGTTATTCTCATAGGGGAATTGCGGGATGCAGAAACTTTTGAAGCCGCGATAAATGCCTCGGAGACCGGACATCTTGTTTTTGGAACCTTGCACACTATTGATACGGTGACCACTATAACAAGATTACTTGACTTTTTCCCCTCAGAACAGCATGACCAGGTTAGAAAAATTGTTGCCTATCACCTCAGGGCTACGGTCTGCCAGAAACTTCTTCCTTCCAAAAACAGGGAAAGGATGATTCCGGTCTGCGAAATTATGATTGTTACTCCGGTAATTTCCAAACTTATCGCTGAAAACAAACTGAACAAAATTTATCCTGCCATGCACAGTGACAAGGAAAGCGGCATGCAAACATTCAACCAGCACCTGGTGAAACTTATTGAAGGAGATATTATTGATAAGGAAACCGGGTTTGCTGCTTCGCCTTCACCGCACACACTGGAGATGAATCTTCGGGGTATCTATCTGGATGAAGATACGCGCATCATCGGGGAATGAAGAAAGAAACTTTTGAGGCAGAACCTATGAAAGTTCTGGTTATCGGTGGTGGCGGTCGTGAGCATGCGCTGGTGGAAAAAATCTCAGAAAGCCCTGCTGTTAGCAAAATTTTTGCTGTATCCGGTAATGCCGGGATATCACAAAAGGCTCTTTGCTTTTCCTTAAAGGAAGACGATTTCCCCTCGCTGATAAATTTAGTTAAAAAAAACCGTATTGACCTGACTGTTGTTGGTCCTGAAGCTCCCCTGGCGAAAGGATTAGTAGATGTTTTTCAGGAGGAGAAGCTATCCATTTTTGGTCCCTGCAGAAAGGCGGCAAGGCTGGAATCGTCAAAAATTTTTGCCAGGGAGTTTATGGCCAGATGGGGAATTCCCACACCTGAATTTACTGTTGCTTCTTCGCTTTCTCAGGCTCTAAAGAAGCTGGAAAAAGAAACCTACCCGGTGGCGCTAAAGTACGATGGACTGGCTGCCGGCAAGGGAGTAAGAATTGTCAGCCAGCCACAGGAGGCAATCTCTTTTCTGCATGATATTTTTGAAAAAAACATCTTTTCCGGGGACGAACCAGCGGTAGTCATAGAAAAGGCTCTTTCTGGACTGGAAGTCTCCTGTCTGGTTGTGACTGACGGAATCTCTTACCTGCCTTTCGCTGCTGCCCATGATTACAAAAAAGCTCTGGACGGTGATAAGGGGGACAATACCGGTGGAATGGGTGCTTACAGTCCCTCTTTTTTACTGGATGAGAAAACCGGGCAAATCATAGAGAAGGAAATTGTGCAGAAAACTCTACGGGGTTTACAGAAGGAAGGTATTGACTACCGCGGGATTCTATACTTCGGCCTTATGCTCACAGAAAAGGGCCCTTTTGTTCTGGAATATAACGTCCGTTTTGGTGACCCGGAAACCCAGGTCATACTACCAAGAATGAAAAATGACCTGGTGGAAGTTATGCAGGCGACACTGGCAGGCAGATTGAAGGAAATCCGTTTGGAATGGAAAAAGGAAAAAGCTGTCTGTGTTGTTCTGGCGTCTGCAGGGTATCCGGGACATTATCAGACAGGTGAGGTCATTACTGGACTGGATAGGGTAAAGGATGTTATCGTTTATCATGCTGGAACCAGAAAAGACAACAACGGTAATATTGTCACTGCTGGAGGACGTGTTCTGGGGATTACAGGATTGGCGGCAGACCTGCAACAGGCAAGAGAAAAGGTTTACTTAGCAGCAGAGACAATTCAGTTTTCCGGGAAGTTCTACCGTAGAGATATTGCCAGCTATCCTGTCAGAAAATGATACAGCTGGTGAGGTTCACACAGGAGGAAAACAATGGGAAAAATGAAGGCTGGAATTATCGGAGCCGGGGGCATCAGTCACTACCATATTCGGGGTTTTCTTGCTGCAGGTGTGGAAGTTACGGCTATTGCGGACCCGAATACGGAAAGGGCAAAAGCTTTAGCCAGGAGTTTTCAGATAACCTCTGTTTATGATTCCTGCCAGGCGCTGTTGAAGGCTAATCCTGACCTGACAATGGTAAGTGTAGGTACACCTAATAAATTTCATGCTCCCATCGCCATTGATTGTTTAAATGCCGGTCTTCATGTCTTCTGTGAAAAACCTCCGGCTCTGAACGCAGAGGAAATGGTTAGGATGAAGCAAGCTGCGGAAAAAAATAGGAAATTTTTGCTTTTTGATTTCAACAACCGCGCCAGACCTGAAGCTCAGGCGATAATGGAATATATTAAATCAGGACAGGTAGGAACGATTAACTCTGCCCAGGCTATCTGGATCAGACGGTGTGGTATCCCCGGTTTCGGCGGCTGGTTTACTCAGAAGAGTCTTTCCGGGGGCGGACCGGTAATTGATCTGTTGCATATGATTGATTTGGCCCTCTACTTTATGGGCTTTCCGACACCTTCTTATGTTCTGGCAGCTACTTTTAATAACTTTGCCACAGACAAACGATTTAAGGGACCATGGGGTATTCCAGACGCAGAAAAACCTGTTGTTGATGTAGAAACAGCAGCCCACGGACTGGTAACTTTCCAGACAGGCCAGGTACTTTTCTTCAGAAATAGCTGGGCGGAACTAAACCGCAGAGAGGAGGTTTCCGTCACATTTCAAGGAAGCATGGCTGGTGGAATGATAAGACGATTGTTTGGCCGGGACGGAATAGATGCCACAGCTATAGATGAGTGTGAGCTATACACGATGGAGAATGGTCTTCCTGTCAACCGGGCGATTATGGTAGAACCAGACGAAAAGATGGGTCGGGAGGCAGCAGTAGTAAATTTTGTCAGGACAGTGGAAGGAAAGGAACAACCGTTGTCCACCCCGGAACAGGCGCTCATCCTGATGAAGATTATTGATGCCATTTATCTTTCTGCTTCCCAAAGACAACCGGTTGCTGTGCAGTAATTTTTTAGCAGCCTTACCCATTCTTACAGGTTAGCTTAAAGTTATGAAATTTTTCTGTTTTGCTCTTTCCTGTCTTGTTCTTCTGACTGCAGGGTGCAGTGTAACCTCCTACCAGAACTCTGCCGACAGGCAGGTAGAAAAAATTCTCCAGGAAAAGCAGGGACAGGTAAAAAAGTCCTCCGGGCAAATACCAGGACTAAGTTTTCAGACAGAACCAGAGACCAGTTTTCTGAAGCTGAAAGATGCTCTGGTACTGGCTGCCAGAAGCAACAGGGACTACCAGTCCAGGAAAGAAGATGTTTATCTTAAAGCCCTGGAGTTAACCAGTAAGAGATTCCAGTACAGCTGGCAGGCAGAAGAAAAAGGCAGTATCGGCTGGCAGAAAGATGGCCAACAACAATGGGCAGCCACTTCTAATTTTCAACTTTTTAAATGGCTGGCTGATGGCGCACAGATTACCCTGGACATGACAAAAGATTTCCTGCAGTTTTTCACCGGGGATAAAAGCAAATCTTTCCAGTCAATTTTGCAACTGAATCTTCTGCAACCACTTCTACGTGGTTGTGGCCGCAGAATTGTCCAGGAAAACCTTACCCAGGCGGAAAGAGAAGTTGTTTACCAGATGAGGTCGTTTTTGAGGTATCAGCGCAGTTTCTCTGTCCAGGTAGCAAGGCAGTATTTTCAGTTGCTCCTGGCAGGTGATACTCTGGAAAACAACCGGGCAAACTACCTTTTTCTCAAGCAGGCAAGGGAAAGAATTGAAATGCTTGCAGAATCCGGCCGTTTGCCACCACTACAGGCTGACCAGGCAAGACAGAATGAACTGCAGGCTTACCAGAGCTGGCTGAAAGCTGTGAATGATTATCAGTCGGGTCTGGACAATTTCCGTACTTTTCTTTCCCTGCCATTAAACCAGCCGGTGGTACTGGATAAGGAGATACTGACTAATCTTTTGGCAAAAGGAACTCCGGAGCCCGGGAGAGAAAAAAATGAATTTCTGCAGGCTGCTTTGTCCAATCGTCTTGACCTTCTTACTGCCGCAGACAGGCTGGAGGATGCAAAAAGAAAGGTGCAGGTAGCCAGAGATAATCTCCGCAACTATCTCTCTCTGACAATTAACCTGAGTAGCAGTACTGAAGAATCACAACATCCGACATTTGGTTTCCGGCAACCAACCTGCGGCGCAGGTCTTGAGTTTTCCTTTCCCTTCAGTCGGGTCCAGGAACGTAACGCTTATGTGGAAAGTTTAATTAATCTGGAGAGAAAGCAAAGAGAACTTTTTCTGACCCGGGATAATATCGCTGCCGAAGTAGCAGAATCGTATCGGCGTCTGCAGGAGGCTTACCAGACCTACCTTATTCAAAAGTCCAGTTTAGCACTTGCTGAGCGTCGTGTAGAAAGTACTGATTTGTTGCTACAGGCTGGACGGGCAACCACCCGTGATCTGCTGGAAGCCCAGGATGCTTTCATCAGAGCCAGAAATGGTTTGTCTGCTGCTGTAATCAATTATCAGATTACCTATCTTGAGCTTTTATGTGAAGCAGAAATGCTGGAAGTGGACGATACCGGTGTCTGGAAAGGAGACCTTTATGAAAAAACCACCAGGTAAAATAATTCTTCTCCTGAAAATAGTATTTTTTCTGGTCGTTGTTCTGGTTCTTTCTTTTTTCTTCCGGACAACATGGCAGAGACGCAGGGCTAACCAGGGTTTGATTACCTACCGTGTCCGGCCCATGGATTTAGTAATTTCTGTCCGGGAAGGTGGAAACCTGCAGGCTCTTCGTTCCCAGAAAATCACCAACCAGGTTCCCGGGTCAAGGACCATTCTGGAGGTTGTGGAAGAAGGTACTCAGATTACCGAGGAGGACGTAAAAAAAGGCCGAATTCTTGTCCGTCTTGATTCCAAGGATATTGAGGACCGTATCCAGCAGATGCAGATTACTGTAGAAAACAGTGAAGCAGCCTATACAGAAGCCCAGGAAAATCTTCTCATTCAGAAAAAACAGAATGAAAGTGATATGAAGGCAGCTGAACTTAAGGTACGCTTTGCCAGACTGGATCTGGAAAAGTATCTGGGTAGCACTCTTACCGAAACCTTTCTTCAAAACCCGAAGATTTCCCCAGAAAAACTTCTTGCCAGTAAGTCCTTAGGAGGTGAAGCTCTGAAAAAGAAAAGGCAGGTGGAAACGGATATTGACCTGGCGAAAGAAGAAGTTGCCAGGGCCCAGGACAGAGCCAACTGGAGCGCACAGCTGGCGGAGAAAGGCTACATTACCAAAACAGAACTGGAGGCGGATAAACTTTCTTTGCAGCAGAAGCAGGTTTCTCTGGAACAGGCAAACCTGTCAGCAGACCTTTACTTCCGTTACGATTTCCCAAAACAGGTGGAGCAACTTTACTCAGATTATCTGGAAGCTCAGGCAGAACTGGAGCGCACCAGGGCAAAATGTCAGGCGCGTCTTATCCAGGCTGAAGCTAATGTGAAAAGTAAAAGAGCCACGCATATGTTCAATCTTTCCAATCTCCGCGATTTGCAGAAACAGTTGAAAGACTGTACGATCGTAGCGACGCAACCGGGTTTTGTTGTTTATGCCACCAGCGACCGCCCCTGGAGAACAGAGACACCCATCCAGGCAGGCACAACTGTCAGACAGAATCAGGACCTTTTGACTTTGCCGGATTTCAGCTCGATGGGTGTGGTGGTGAAAATCCATGAATCTGCGATAGACCGGGTAAGAGTGGGACAGAAGGCTCAGGTAAGGGTGGATGCATTTCCTGACAGACTTCTTACCGGTGAAGTGAAGAATATTGCCTTGATGCCTGACCCGACTTTGAAGTTTATGAATCCTGATTTGAACGTTTATCTGACGCAGATTTCTCTTGACCAGGTCTATGACTTTTTGAAACCAGGGATGACTGCCCAGGTGGAGATTCTGGTGCAGGAGTTAAAGAATGTTCTAACGGTCCCCATTCTGGGTGTCTCCTTTCGGGGGGAAAAAGCGGTTTGTCGTGTCCTGGAAAGAAAAGGAATTGTTGACCGTTTTGTACAGTTAGGAGAAAGCAACCAACAGTACATTGAAGTTAAATCAGGATTGAAAGAGGGAGAGGTGATAGTTCTTTCTGGAAGTACTTCCTTACCAGTTTCCAGCAGGGAGGAGAAACCCAGCGGTAAGCAACCCCTTCCTTCAGGTAGTGAGAAAAAAGAAACGGAAAAAGGCGCCGGAGTTAAACAACCGGTCTTTGACGAAGAACGCAGGGGGCAAACTGCTTCTGGTCTACCTCCAGAAGAATCAAAACCAGCAGTTTCTGAACGCAGCCAGGGCAGGTTGCGTCGGCCAGCTGTACCGGGTACTGAAGTTACAGAATCAGGTAATAGCAGGATTTCTTCACCTTCAGGGAGAGAAAATATCAATCAGCCATGAGTACTATCATCAGGATGGAATCAGTAAGTAAAGTATACGACCTTGGTGCGGTTAAGGTGGAAGCCCTCAGAGATGTTACTTTTTCTGTGGAAGAAGGGGACCTTGTGGCTATTATGGGTCCGTCAGGGAGTGGCAAAACAACATTGTTAAATCTTTTAGGTTGTCTGGACCGGCCAACCTCAGGTCACTACTACATCGAAGATACTGATGTCTCCACGCTTTCCGATGATGCTCTTTCCGAGATTAGAGGTAAGCGACTGGGTTTTATTTTTCAGGCTTACAACCTGATTCCGCAGCTAACAGTGGTGGAAAATATCGGTATCCCTCTTTTTTACCAGGGCGCCAGCGAAAAAATTATCCGGGAAAAATCAGTTGAGATGGCAAGACTGGTGGGACTGGGAGACAGGCTGCATCACCGGCCAACACAACTTTCCGGAGGTCAACAACAAAGGGTGGCAATTGCCAGAGCTCTGGTCAACAATCCTGCTTTAGTTCTTGCTGATGAACCAACGGGTAACCTGGACAGTGTTACGGGAGAGGAAATTATGCATCTTCTCTGCGACCTTAACCAGCAGGGAAAGACACTTATTATTGTCACCCACGATGCTAAAGTGGCGGAGTATTCCCGACGTATACTGCGGATGCTTGATGCTCGTCTCTATGAAAATTAATCCTTCTCATCTGGTACGGATTATCAGGTTTGGAGTAAAAAATATCTGGTTGCATCGTTTGCGGTCTGCCTTAACCATCCTGGGCATTGTCTTTGGGGTAGCTTCTGTTATTGCCATGCTGGCTATTGGAGAAGGAGCCAGCTATGAGGCGCGTGAGAAAATAAAAGAGCTGGGTAGTACCAATATCATTTTGCGCAGCATCAAACCGCCAGATGAGGCTGCTTCCCACCAGACGACCCGACTGGGGGTTTTTGGGTTAACACCGGATGATTTATGGCGCATCAGCACTATTCCCTCGGTAGAAAAAGTTGTCCCCACCTGGGAAATGAGGGAAGATGCCTGGTATTTTGATGGACATTTTTCAGTCCGGCTGGTGGGTACCAGGCCGGAGTACTTTTCTGCTACTAATCTGCGTCTGGCTCAGGGGCGTCTGTTTAACGAGATTGACACGAAGGAAAATAAAAATGTGGCCGTTATAGGTGCGACTGTGGCAAAGACACTTTTCCCGGCTGAACTGGCTGTAGGAAAACAGATAAGAATCAAGGGCTGTTACTTCACGGTAGTTGGTGTGGCTGCTGAAAAATCACTTACCGGCCGTAGCGAAGGTTCTGGTTTTGAGGATACCGGAGCTGATGTCTATATTCCATTTTCTACCAGGCGTCTTTTCTTTGGCGAATATGAAGCCAGATGGGTTTCTGGAATGGCGATAGAACGAAACTGGATTCGGTATCACCGGTTTGTGGTCAGGGTTAAAAGTATGGAACAGGTCCCTACCACAGCTTATCTTATCCAGCAGCTATTAACTGCTACTCATAAAAGACAGGATTATGACATGATGGTTCCTCTGGAACTGTTACGGCAGGCTGAGCATACCAAGAGAATTTTTAACATTGTTCTTGGTTCTATCGCTGCCATTTCCCTGCTGGTAGGAGGAATTGGTATCATGAATATCATGCTGGCAACTGTTACGGAAAGAACAAGAGAAATTGGTATCAGGAGAGCTCTGGGTGCCAGGCGCCGGGACATCATGGAACAGTTTGTGACTGAGGCTGTTATCCTTTCTTCCTCAGGGGGACTTATCGGTGTATTTCTTGGTGTTATTATTCCTAAGGTAGTCACCAGGCTGGCTGGCATGACAACCCTGGTTACGTTCTGGTCGGTTCTCATCTCCTTCAGTATTTCAGTAGGTGTGGGAATGATTTTTGGGATTTACCCTGCCAGACAGGCGGCAAGTCTTGACCCAATCCAGGCACTCAGGTATGAATAACCTGGAGTTCTATCTATAAGCTTGAGGTGCCTGCCACTCCCACATTTCCAGAGATTTACCACAGACAGGACAACTTTTCCCGGGGGATACCCATTCGTGGTTAGGCCAGCTCCCGCAATCAAACCTCTGTCCTTTTTTAGCCAGCTCTACCGGACAGCTACCGTAAATAGCATGGAAGCCCTCGTAAGTCTGGCATCCGTCTGAAGTACGACCACACTGCGAGCAGACAAACTTAGGTGTCAGCCTGGCTCCTTGAAGAACAAAGTAACCGGCAAAATGAACCTTCCCGCCGCATTTTAAACAGGTAGCACCATCCAGTTTAACAAAGGAAATTCTGGTAAAACGCAGTCCCTTATGCTTGACTTCAAATTCTTCCGGATAAGAAGAAGGAAGCGTAATCAGACGTGGCAGGACAATGTTGTGTCTTTCCATTTTTTCCAACACTGCGGGCAAAAAGGGTAAGACTTTTCCTGCAACCAGACTCCGGGAAATTTCAGTAGCCGCCTGAGAAGAAGTACTCATTAAAATAAGGATGCCGCTAGAAAGAATAAATCCTTCCAGAATACCCAGCCCTGCTCCAGCCAGCCTGTCAAGAAAATGCTTCCACTCTACGCGCCTGCGTAACATTTCAAAAAGAGTGATGGCTGTAAAGGTCAGTACGAACACGGATAAAACAAAACATATGATCTCCACCGCGATACCGGTAATGTTGAAATGCCGGAAAAGTCTTACCGGTGCCAGGTAAACAAAAGAACCCAGAGCAAGCCCCAAAAAAATACTGATTAAATCTATTAAGGTACCCAGAAATCCTCTTACCAGGCCCATCAATATACCGGCAGTGAGCATCAACCCCGCTACAAAGTCAATCCCGCCAAACATAGTGGTTAATCCGAATCACCCGGCGAAAAGCGCCATTTCCGGGATGGGTGTGGATTAATCTCCGTTAACTTTTTCCTCAGCCGGATGTACTCGTCGTTTGCCTGAAGTTTTTCTCTCAGACACTGGCGAAACTGCTGCCGCAATGCCTTGAGCCGGTCATCACTTTCAACTGTTTGCTCCTCAATCTGTCTGAGCCTGGTTATGAGTTCTATTGCCTGGCGATGTTTTTCCACTACCTCCGGGGAAGGTTTTGTCTGAGCCATAGCGGAAAGTTGACCCAGCAATATTGCCAGTCCCACTGTTACCACAATGCTTTTCATCTAAATTTTTCCCGGGTATAAAGATTTTAACACTTTACTGGAAGTATTATAACCCTTTTGCCAGGTCAGGGCTACATTTTGACACTTCCTGCTATTTATCTTATACTCTTTCCAGCGGAGAAAGACCAAAATTTTCTATCAAAGGAGCAGAAATGAAGATTGAAAAAATCACCGCCCGTCAGATTCTTGATTCCCGCGGCAACCCCACTGTGGAAGTTGATGTACTTCTGGAAAATGGCATCCTGGGCAGAGCAGCTGTGCCCTCAGGTGCGTCCACTGGAGAAAGGGAGGCACTGGAGTTACGAGATGGAGGAAAGGAGTTTCTGGGAAAGGGTGTGAGTAAGGCATTAGCCAATGTGGAAAATGTGATAGGACCAAAACTGAAAGGCCAGGTTGTTTTTCGTCAGCGAGAAATTGACCGGTTGATGATAGAACTGGACGGTACGGAGAATAAGTCTACCCTGGGTGCGAATGCAATTTTAGGAGTAAGCCTGGCATGTGCGCGGGCAGCAGCTGCTGCTTTAAGACTTCCCCTTTATCAATACCTGGGTGGCAAACTGGGACATTTACTGCCTGTTCCCTTATGCAATGTAATTAACGGTGGTATGCATGCTGACAATAACCTGGACATTCAGGAATTTATGATTGCACCGATAGGAGCAAAAAGTTTCCACCAGGCTTACCAGATGGTGGCAGAAGTGTTTCAGCATCTTAAAAAGATTCTGGACAAAAAAAATTTCACCACTTCAGTGGGTGATGAGGGAGGATTTGCACCAGAGCTGAAGGACAATGAAGAAGCCCTGGTTTTGATAACAGAGGCTGTGGCTGCTGCCGGGTACAAACCCGGGAAAGAGATTTATCTGGCTATTGACACTGCTGCTTCTTCACTATACAAAAAGGGGAGGTACCAGTTTGAAGGGAAAGAGCAAGATGCAAACTTCCTGATAGACTATTACGAGCGCATTGTTACAAATTACCCTGTGTTTTCCATTGAAGACGGACTGGCAGAACAGGACTGGGACGGCTGGGAAAAACTGACAGTGCGGCTGGGTAAAAAGGTACAGCTGATAGGTGATGACATTTTTGTCACCAATCCGTCTATCCTTGTGCAGGGTATCCAGCGGGGTGTTGCCAATGCTATTTTAGTTAAAGTAAACCAGATTGGTTCCCTGAGTGAAACTCTTGATACTGTGGAACTGGCACAAAGGTCCGGCTATAAGGTAGTTATCTCGCACCGGAGTGGCGAAACAGAAGATAGCTTTATTGCGGACTTAGCTGTTGCCACAAGAGCCGGCCAGATTAAATCAGGATCCCTCAGCCGTTCAGAACGTCTCTGTAAGTATAATCAACTGCTCAGGATTGAAGAAGAGCTGGGATTATCTGCTGAGTACGCAGGCTGTTATTTAGCAGAACAGATTAAGAGGAAATGAAAAAAAGGAAGAAGTATTTAGGATTTAAATACCTCGTTTTGTTCGGAATTTTTTTGATAGTTTCCAGTCCCCGTATTGGTAGCCTCATCCGTCATCGCCGGATACTGAACTTTTACCTTTCTGAAGTGAGAAGAATGGAAAAGGAAAACGAGAAGCTTAAGGATTACCTTGAGCATCTCAAAAATGACCCTTTCTATGTAGAGAAAATTCTGAGGGAGAAGTATAACTACATGCAACCTGGAGAAGTGGGAATTATTTTTGAAGAAGGAGAACAAAGCAATGTTCCCCATTAAGTTTATTCGTGAAAATATGTTTGTTTTGCAACAGGCAGCCAGCGTAAAAAACGAAAAGGTTGACTGGAGCAGGTTTGAGGAGCTGGAGAGACAGCGCCGGGATTATCTAACAAAGCTGGAAGAGAAAAGACGAACTCAAAAACAACTGGGGGAAAGGGTTGCTGCCTGTAAAACTGCAGGTGGTGATTGTCAGGGTCTTCTGCAGCAGGCGAAGGTTCTTTCCGGGGAGATTACCCTGCTGGAAGAAAAACTCGGCACAGTGGAAGAAGAACTTACCAGTTTAGCGGCTCGTATACCAAACATTCCCCATCCCGGTGTTCCGGTAGGTCGGGATGCTTCAGCTAACCAGGTGGTACGTAGCTGGGGAAAAGTTTTTCCCAGAAATTTCTCTGTTTTACCTCACTGGGAAATCGGGGAAAAATTGCAGATACTGGATTTACCCCGGGGAGCCAAGGTAGCTGGTAGTTCCTTTCCTGCCTTCCGGGGACAGGGAGCAAGGCTGGTCCGGGCTCTCATTAACTTTATGGTTGACCTGCATACCAGAGCTGGCTTTCAGGAAGTCTGGGTCCCGGCTCTGGTAAACCGCGAAAGCATGTTCGGGACAGGCCAGCTACCAAAACTGGAAGAGGATATGTATCGCCTGAAAGATGATGACTTATTTCTAATACCAACAGCTGAAGTTCCGGTGACTAATCTCCACCGCAACGAAATCATTCCCGAAGAACAATTACCTGTTTATTATGTCGCTTATACTCCCTGTTTTCGGAGAGAAGCAGGTGCTTATGGAAGAGATACCAGAGGGTTGATCAGGGTGCATCAGTTTGACAAGGTAGAACTGGTTAAGCTGGTGAAACCAGATTCTTCTTATGAGGAGCTGGAAAGTTTGGTGGTAGAGGCGGAGAAGGTTCTTCAATCTCTGGAACTTCCCTACCGGGTAGTCCTTTTATGTACAGGAGAACTGAGTTTTGCTGCCAGCAAATGTTATGACATAGAGGTCTGGGCTCCAGGAATAGAGCGGTGGCTGGAGGTTTCTTCCTGTTCTAATTTTGAAGCCTTTCAGGCCAGAAGAGCCTGTATCAGATACCGCACCAGTAAAGGAACTCTGGATTATGTCCACACTCTGAATGGTTCAGGTATTGCGCTGCCCCGTACCCTAATCGCTCTTCTGGAACATCACCAGCAACCAGATGGTTCCATTGTCATTCCTGCAGCCCTGAGGCCTTATCTTGATGGTCAGGAGAAAATAGCATGAGAGGGTGAAATGTCCAGAAAAATTAGTATCGCTTCTATTTCCATGGCTTATGAGTTAAGAAAACCGCGCTGCCGGAAAGATAATTATCTTTACGTGGAAAAGTGTTTCCAGGAGATGAAATCCATAAGACCGGATATAGTGGCGCTACCGGAAGTCTTTGCCCTGGTCGGTCTGGAAGGCGAGAAAAAAAGTCATCCGCAGGACTTAGAATTTTTGCGGCAGATGGCAAAAAAATACCGCACCTGGGTTATAGGTTCGCTTTACCGGAAGCTTAACAGTCACTATTATAACTCTGCACTGATTATCAACCGTGACGGACAGGTCCTGGCTACCTATGACAAGATTCACCCAACAGAGACAGAGATTAAGGAAGGGGTAATTCCAGGAGATTGCCTGCAGAAGCCGATAAAAACTTCCTGGGCAATGGTCGGAGTACAAATCTGTTTTGATGCTAACTGGCAGGAAGACTGGACCCGTCTGACAGAAGAAGGAGCAGAAATAATTTTTTTCCTTTCCGCTTTTCCGGGTGGTAGCCTTCTCACTTCCCTAGCTACCCTGAATCATGTTTTCATTGTTCCCTCAACCTGGAGTCTTGACTCTGGCATAATTGATAATACGGGTCGTTTTCTGGTCAAGACTGACCGGTTCCAGTGGTGGGTCTGTGCTACCATTGACCTGGACAGAACCGTTTATCACTGGGACTATCAAGGTCATGTTCTCTCAGAGATTAGAAAGCAGTATGGAAGAAAAATCACAATTGAAACCTTTGGCCCGGAAGGCTGGTTCGTGCTGACACCGCAGTCTGAAGAAGTGGAAATCAGTGAAGTGGAAAAACGTTTCTCTCTGGTTCGTTATAGGAAATACATCCAGCGGGCTGAAGCCTGTCAGAATCTTGCCAGAAAAAAACACCGCAATGAAAAGCCAGGAAAAAAATAAGGTTTTTGACGAAATCAGAAAAAAAGTTCAACAGCTGACTCCTGATGTTATTAAGTGGCGTCGCTGGTTTCATCAGCACCCGGAACTTGCTTTTGAGGAAAAGCTCACTTCTCAAAGAATTCAGCAGATTTTAAAGGAAAAAAATATTCCCTTCCATTTATGCGGGAAAACAGGACTGGTAGCCTATCTTCGAGGTGACAAACCAGGTGCCTGTTTAGGATTACGCGCGGACATGGATGCGTTACCAATTTCTGAAGAAACAAACCTTCCTTTTGCCTCCGTTTATCCTGGCAGGATGCATGCCTGCGGTCATGATGCACATATGGCTACTGCTTTAGGTGTGGTGGCTGTTTTAGTTCATTACCGCAAATTTTTACCTGGCACCATTAAATTCATCTTTCAGCCAGCCGAGGAGAAACCACCTGGTGGAGCCAGAGAAATTCTTACTTCCGGGCTCATAGACGAGATAAAGGGTCTGATAGGTTTCCACTATTTTTCTAATTTACCAAAAGGGAAATACTGGATAGGTGAAGGAAGTATCCTGGCTGCCACTGACCAGTTCTCCATCAGAGTTTCCGGGCGTGGAGGCCATGCTTCTGCCCCTCACTTAACTTCTGACCCTATTGTTGCCGCCAGTTTCATTATCAATCAAACTCAGACGATAGTGAGCCGCCGCGTTGACCCGTTGCAGAGTGCGGTTGTTTCTTTTGGCAGTATCCATGGCGGTGATGCCTTCAATATTATTCCCTCCTCAGTACATCTCCAAGGAACCGTAAGGACACTGGAAGAAGAAACGAGAAAACTGGTGGTCACAGCCCTAAGAAAAATATGTCGTAGTGTACAGTGTTTTGACTGTCGGGCGAAACTTGATTTTCAAAGCTATTGTCCGGCAACAAAGAATGATGTAGTTCTGGCAAAGAAGGTAAAACTTCTTTCTGAAAAAATTCTCAAGAAAAATGCTCTGGTTCAGTATCATCCCCTAATGGGCGGTGAAGATTTTGCTTTTTACAGCCAGAAGATTCCTTCCTGCTATGTTTTTGCTGGTATTGGGCGGCATTGCGGTAACAACCACAGCAGTACCTTTAATCTGGATGAATCTGTGCTGCCTGGTACAACCTGCTACCTGTCCTGTCTTCTCTGGCAACTGGCCATGGAAACATCACAAATGGGCTCGCGTTAATGTAAAGCTTCTGCCAGCTACAGGAATCTACCCTTTGCCAATGAAAAGCTAAAAGCTATTTGAAAAGTTGAAGTCGGGGGGGAGGGATTTGAACCCTCGGCCTCATGGTCCCGAACCATGCGCGCTTAACCAGGCTGCGCTACCCCCCGCCAAAAGACAGGTGCGCCCAGCCTGACTTGAACAGGCAAGCTTCGGGTCCGCAACCCGACGTTCTATCCAGTTGAACTATGGGCGCCTTTTCTATTATACTCTTTTTCCCTTTCCTCGTAGAAGTCCCTGCCAGCAGAATTAATCGCTACTACTGCTGGAAATCTGCGTACCTTCAGCCGATAGACAGCTTCAGGGCCAAGGTCAGGATAAGCTATCAGAACACAGTCCGTGACAAACCTGTGCAGAAAAGCACCGCACCCACCATAGGTTACCAGATAAAGGGCTTGATATTTCCGGCAGGCCCGGGCAATAGCCGGGGCACGTCTCCCTTTACCCATAGTGGCCCTGAGTCCATTAGCCAGGAGTTCCACAGTCATGGTGTCCATCCGGCTGCTGGTAGTGGGACCGCAGGAACCTATGACCATCCCGGGTGGACTGGGTGATGGTCCCATATAGAAAATTAGAGCGTTTTTCAAGGGAAAGGGAAGTGGTTTTCCCTGATGAATGGTTTCTATCATTCTTTTATGAGCGGTATCTCTGGCAACATAAATCTCTCCGTTGATTTCCACCTGGTCCCCGACTTGCAAAGCAGTAAACTGCTCTGGGCCAGAAGGGAAGTTAAGAATGTAGCAATTTTTTTTCTTCCCCATTGATTTTCCTTCAGCTCTAATCTTTTATAAGACCAGGTGTCCAACCCGGTGCGCCCAGCAGGAGAAAGATACTGCTACTGGCAGACCTGCCAGGTGTGTGGGAGCACTTTTAATATGTATCGCAAGTACGGTATGCCTCCCTCCAAAACCACCGGCACCGATACCTAACTGGTTAATTTTCCTTTTTAACCTCTGTTCTCTGGTGGAAAAAAATGACCGCGCCGGGGACACATTATCTATTTCCGCTAACGCTATCTTTGCCAGAAGGCATGCTTTTTCCGCAGTACCACCTATTCCTATGCCCAGAAATAGAGGCGGACAGGAATTGATGGCAGATTTTTTGACACTCTGGATGACAAAATCTTCTATTCCTGACCAGCCTGCTGCTGGCGGCAACATTGCAAGAGAAGAAGCATTTTCTGAACCAAAGCCTTTAGCCATCACTGTTAACCTTAGCTGGTCCCCCGGGGTCAAAAAAAAGTGGACTACGGAAGGAGTATTGTCCCCGGTATTGGCACGTGTTAACGGGTCTACTACGGAAGGACGAAGCCATCCGTCCCTGGTGGCCTTTCGTATCGCGTTTTGAATTGCTTCTTCCAGGTCTTCTGGACCATCAGAAATAAAATGAACCTTATCTCCACAGTGAAGAAAAATGATAAACAGCCCTGTGTCCTGGCAGATTGGTAGTTTTAACCTTTCTGCTGCTTCTAAGTTTCTTCTGATTGCCTCCAGGTAACTCCGTGCCAGGGGAACCTTTTCCTTACAACAGGCTTCCAGCAGGCTTTTTTTCACCCTGCCAGGCAGACGACGGTTAATTGCTACCGCCAGATTTGCGACCTGTGTTTCCACAAGTTTTAAAGATATTTTTCTCATCCTGCCACCAGATATAACCGGGATCGGAGTGGTAATGAAGAACAAGATTGAGTACGAAGTTAACATTTTCCAGGATCTGGGCTGGAACCATCTTTATCACAGTAATATGTTTAGCAGAGATTCTTTCCATGGACCTCATCACTCTGAGCATGGCTGGAGAAATCCGCATTGCTGAAGAATCAGACAGACCGCACCTGGGGCAAACGATTCCTCCCAGCCGCGTGCTGATGTAAAAAGAGCCCTTGTTTTTCCTGCAGAAAAGACAACGGTCAAGCTCCAGTCCATAGCCGAGAAGCACAACCATTTTCATTTTGAACCAGAGATAAACGACTGCCGGGAACGCTCCCTGTTTAATAGCCTTCCCGCTCTCAAGAAGCAGGCGCAAAATTTCTTCATTCCTTTCCTGTTCCGGAAGAAAAAGATTGACCATTCTTAACATGCGCTGCCAGATACCGGAGGATTTTACTTCTTCCATCTGAAACGACTGAATTAACTGCGGTGCATGCAGCAACATAAGGTTGCTGTTTCTCCGGGGGTAAACACACAAAAAGATATAAGAGCCGGGGTTAAAACATAGTGGTGATACCCGACTCCGGGAGTTTCTTACTCCTTTCAGTACGCCGCGGACCTTCCCCAATTTAAGAGTAAGAAGGTCCAGCAGAACACTGGTTTCCCGAAAATCAATCCTTTTTAATACAAGTGCTTGCGTACCTATGGCTGCCATTGTTCAGGTTTGACCAGACCCATGGAAACAACCAGGCTGAATCCTTGTTCAACAGTCAGCGACAATTCTTGAATGTTCTCCTCCGTCGTAAGTAAATAGAATCCGGTTGTGGGATTCGGCACTGTCGGAATAAGCAGACTCACCCATTTTTTCCCTTCCTGGTCCTGCCATTGTGCGGTGACAAAACCAATCATATACCCGAGTCCGAAGGCTTTGACCTTGACAACACTTTTGAAACTCCGGCTTTCCGGCCTGGAGACTGCCATGACAATAGTGCGCGAAAAAGAATAAATTTTGTTTACCAGGGGGACTGATTCCATAATTCTTTCAATGCCTCTGAGAATTGTTTTCCCCATTATATTATGAGCAAGAAAACCCAATAAAAGAATCAGCATCACCAGGCACAAAAATCCCAGACCTGGCAGGTAAACGTTTGGTAAAAACCGTCTTAGCCAGCTTCCTAACAGGTTTTCAAGAAAAATTACTGCCCGTACCAAAATCCAGATAGAAAAACTTACCGGTATGATAAAAAGAAGGCCTGACCAGAAATATTTTTTCAGATTTTCCATGGGAAAAACCCCCAGAAGATTTGAATGACCATGATGGTAATCAAAATGCCAAGCAAGGCACCGATCACAACCTCTTCCAGGCTGTGGATACCTCGCTGAATACGACTTTGTGCTACCCAGATAGACAAAAGCAAGACTAAAAAGGAGATGAGTGGCTGCTGGTGGAATGTGAGAAAGGAAACAATTGTCCAGATACTAAAAGATACCCCGCTGTGCAGGCTGGGCATGCCCCCGCTCAGGAAAGAATCTTTCTTGATGACCAGTTTAAGGAGGATTGCCAGAAATGTCACAATCACCAGTACCACAAATGTAACATACCAGGGAGAGGCTGCTATGTTTTCAAAAACTGACCTCCAGGAAGAAGGGAAGTGTTTGGCGACAACCAGGTATCCAGTGATAATAGCTGTTAATGCAGTGAGAAGGACTGCTGCGGCACTCACATCCTTTATCCTTCTGGCTTCCACACTAAATTCTCTAAAGATAACATCGGTGAACATTTCACAAACTGTATTGAAAACCTCGGCCACCATAACCAGTGTTGTAACCAGAAGGATAACCAGGAATTCTGCCAGGGGCAGGTTGAGAAAAAGACTGCTTATAATAACCACTGCACCTATCGCCAGATGAAGACGAAAATTTCTTTCTATTTTCAGTATCTCAATCAACCCCCTGTAGGCAGAATTAAAACTGCTGAGAATGTCACCCTTTCTGGAAAGGTTCATTTTTTTCCTTTTCTCTCTGACGGCTGAAGCTGTAGCAGATTTTCTATTTTCACCATAATTTTATCCTGTATATTTTTCATCCTGGCGTAATCCTGTGGTAGATAGTCAGAAAACCCTTTCAGGTGTAAGAGCCCGTGAAGGATTAGGTAAAGTAGTTCTTCCTCCAGTGTTTGCCCGTAACTTTTTGCCTGTCTGGCAGCTGTTTCCACCGAGATAAATAAATCAGCAAGAGAAGCACCTGTCCGAAAAGAAAGAACATCAGTTGATCTGTTTCTTCCTGTGAACATTTTGTTTACTCTGGTGATGGTTCTGTCAGAAACAAAAACTATTGCCACCTCCTTTACTGGTAAATCAATCAATCCTGTAATTTTCTGGAGTGCCATTTTTAACCATTGGTTATCAAACTTTACCTTTCTTTGACGTACGAGCAGGTGCCATATCACCTGTTTTTTGCCTGTGTCGCTGGTACGCATTGATTATCCTTTTCACCAGGGGATGCCTGACGACATCACGCTGGGTGAAATAAATAAATTTTACCCCGGCCAGGCCCTTTAAGATGGACTGGACTTCCACCAATCCAGAGGTTGCCCGGGTCAGGGGTAAATCAATCTGAGTGATGTCACCTGTAATGACGGCTCTTGACTGAGGACCCAATCTGGTAAGAAACATCTGTAACTGGCCAGCTGTAGTGTTCTGAGCCTCATCTAAAATAATAAATGCTTCCCGGAGAGTTCTTCCTCTCATATAAGCCAGCGGGATTATCTCTATAAGCCGGCGCTCTGTCCAGCGTTTCAGCTCCTCATACTTGAGCAAATCAAAAAGGGCATCGTAAATCGGCTGCAGATACGGTTTAATTTTCTCTTCCAGATCCCCGGGTAAAAATCCAAGCCTTTCACCAGCTTCCAGTGCGGGCCTGGTAAGAACTATTTTTTGAAACCATCTTCTTTTCAGGGCTTCAATGGCACAGGCTACAGCCAGGTATGTTTTTCCAGTTCCTGCCGGACCAATGCTTACTACCAGGTCATATTTACGCATTGCCTCCACATAAAGTCTCTGTTTAGGTGATTGAGCCTCCACAGTGGGACGCCGGGAAAAAATTTCCACTACTCCTGGAGAAACCTTTTCCTGTATTTGGGCTGCCGCAAACTGGTTTTCTGATTGGGCGAGGATTTGAAGAACATCTGCTTCTTCCATCACTCCGTGGCCAGAAAGGAACTTTTTCATCTGCTCCAGAACATAAACAGCTCTGGCTACGCTGTCTGTTTCTCCTCTGATTTTTAGCTGATTACCCCGTCCCAGGATAGAAACAGAAAGTTTGCTTTCCAGAAGGCGCAGATAGTCATCGGAGCGACCGAAGATGATTTGGGCTTCGCGTGTGGTGAAGAAAACATCTCTTGTTTCTGGCATATTACGGAAGCACAAGTTCCATCCCGACAACGAGATGGTCAGGGTTCTTCAATGATTTGCGGTTAGCTTGATAAATTTCTTTCCACTTGCTCGGGTCATGATAAACCTTGTTAGCAACACGAGTTAAGGTATCACCTGGTTTCACCCGGTAGGTGCGTTTTTCTTTCACCGCTGGTTGTTCAGGAAGTATCGGCTCCTCCGGTGGAGCCAACCTTCGTGTCGCTCTTTCCCGGTTAATCTCAGCCATAAGTTGGTTGGTCATAGCAATAGCTTTTTCACTGAGTTCATTAGCCTTGTTAATAGCCTCGTTGGCTTTTCTAATGGCATTGTTGGCTGCATCTGTAGCGTCTTTCGCTGCCTTTTCCGCGTAAGCCAGAGCGTCTTTCGCAGCCTTTTCAGCAGCAGCTGCCGCCTCTTTCGCAGCCTGGCTTGCTTTTTCACTGGCCTGGTTGGCAGCGTCTATCGCTTTGCTGGTCTCTCTGGCAGCAAAATCTTTTGCTGCATTTGCCGCAGCAATAGCTTCGTTGGCAGCCTGCAAAGCTTTGTTGGCTGTAGCCACAGCCTGGTTGGCGGCATCCAGAGCCTGTCTGGCATAATTATCACTTTCTTTACTGACCTCCAGGCTGGTTTCAGCGATGGCTTTCGCCTGTTTCAGCTGGGTTCGTACCGCTGTTTCGTCTTCAGGAGCAAGGGGTTTCTGGGCCAGAGTAAAGCAACCAGATAAAAGAGTGGCTGCTAAACCTATGAATCCAGCTTTGACTAAATTTCCACCTGCGATGCTATCTTTCCTGATTTTTCTCATGCAAGCCCCTTTGTTTTATGTTGAAGGCAACTGCAAACGAATACGATTTTCTTTCAAAAGTATTTCGTTAACCTCTCCTGGTGCCTGTGTCAGCAGACACACACCCTTCTGAGTTTTCGGAAAGGCTATTACTTCCCTGATAGAATTTTCTCCAAGAAAAAGCATAACCAGCCGGTCCAGACCAAGAGCTATACCTCCATGGGGAGGAGCGCCAAAATCAAGGCATTCAAGTAAAAAGCCAAACTGCTGTTCATATTTCTCTCTGTCCAGTCCAATGAGGTCAAACATTTTCTCCTGAAGTTTTCTGGAGTGAATCCGGATGCTTCCCCCACCAATCTCTATCCCGTTCAGTACCAAATCATAGGCTTTTGCTCTGATTTTTTCTGGCTGGTTTTCCAGACTTTCTATACTGGCAGGGGCAGGGGAGGTGAAGGGATGATGCCTGGATTGCCACCGTTGCTGCTGCTGGTCAAATTCTAAAAGGGGGAAATTTACCACCCAGGTGAAGCACCATTGCGGTTCTGGCGACGGATAAAGTTTGTCCCCAACAAGTTTTCTCAGTTCGCCCAGGACAGGTAAAATTTTATCCGCAGCCCCAGCGAGAAAGAAAAGGAGACCGTTATCACTTTCAGCAGGTGGTCGCAAATTTTCCACTATCTTTTCTTCCAGAAACTTCTTAAAAGGTGATTGAATATCGTTCTGGCGGAAACGTATCCAGCCCAGACCGCCGAGTCCACGTTGTCTCACAAGCTGGTGGTATTCTTCCACATCTGAGGTAGAAACTTTCTGTCCATCAGGGACCATAAACCCCTGGACAATTCCACCTTCCTCTATAGTTTTCCTGATAACCTCAATCCTGGTCTCCTGAAACACACCGGTAAAGTTTTTCAGTTTCAGGTCAAACCGAAGGTCCGGTTTATCTGTTCCGTATTCCTCCATCGCCTGCTGATATTCTATCCGCGGAAAAGGAATCTGCAAATCGTAACCGAAGGCTTTTCTGGCAGCATATTTCAACAGTTTTTCGGTAATATCAATAACATCTGCTTCTTCCACAAAAGACATTTCCAGGTCAATCTGGGTAAACTCCGGTTGTCTGTCTGCCCTGAGGTCTTCGTCACGGAAACACCGGGCAATCTGAAAATAGCGGTCAAAACCCGCCACCATAAGAATCTGCTTGAAAAGCTGGGGAGACTGGGGTAGAGCATAAAACCTGCCAGGATTAAGTCTGGAGGGAACAATGAAATCTCTGGCTCCTTCCGGGGTACTTCTGGTCAAAATGGGAGTTTCAATTTCTACAAAATCTTCCCCTGTCAGAAATTCGCGCACAGCCTGGGTAAATTTCGCCCGTGCCAGAAGATTTGCCTGCATTTTTGGCCGCCGCAGGTCAAGAAACCGGTAAGCCAGACGGATATTTTCCCCAATCTGAATGTTATCGGTTAATTCAAAAGGCAGGTTCCTGGCACGGTTAAGAACGTCTATCTGGTTGATTTTCACCTCCACCTGGCCGGTGGAAATCTTTGGATTCACCATTTCCGGTGGCCTGAGAATTACTTCTCCTGCAACTCTAATCACCCACTCGCTCCTCACTTCTTTTAATATGGATGACACTTCCGGAGGCATCTCCGCCGGTGAGCACACCAGTTGTACCACTCCGTACCTGTCCCTTAAATCAATAAACTTAAGCAGTCCGTGGTCTCTCACAGACTGTACCCAGCCGCTCAGAATAACCTTTTCTCCTGCGTTTGACTTATTCAACTGTCCACAGTTATGAGTTCTCAGCATATTAGTTCCTTTATCTTTTGAAAGGATTCTGAGAGAGGTAGAGTATGTTGTTCTCTGGTCTCCATATTTTTCAACAATATTTTCTCCCCGGAAAGCTCATCTTCACCGAAAAACAAACACCATTTTACCTTCTCCCGGCTGGCTGCCTGCAGGTGATTTTTTAAGGGACGTTCCTCAAAATCAACCTCCACAGGGATTCCCTGTTTTCTCAATTCGGCAAGGAAGGAAAAGCCGAAAAGCCGAGCCTTATCACCAAGAAAAAATGCCCTGAGCAATACCTGCTCTTTTGCTGGTGTGGAAACTATATTCATCAACCGTTCCAGTCCAATGGCAAACCCCACTGCTGGTATCTGTGGGCCGCCAAAACTGGCGACCAGTGTGTCATAGCGGCCTCCTGCTGCCAGGGCACCGGGGTCGTTTCCAGCTGTAACCTCAAATACTGTGCCGGTGTAATAATCAAGACCCCGTACAAGATGTTCATCAACCAGCAGTTTGGTATCCATTTTGTTCAAGGTGGATAATACCAGCTGGTAATGCTGCTGGCAGGCAGGGCACAGATGTTTAACCGGTGAAGGGGCGCTCTTAAAGATTTCCAGACAGGAAACGTTTTTACAGTCAAAAACGCGTAATGTATTCTTTTCCAGTCTTCGTACACAGTCCGGACAAAGGTTTTCCCGGTATGGCTGTAAAAAATTTCTTAGGAGCCGAGAATAAGCCTGCTGACAGGAAATACAGCCCAGCGAATTTACGCGTAGCAGCGGCTGAGAGAGTCCTGCAGTTTGAAGAAGTAAAATCAACAGGGAAATAACTTCCACATCAAACAGAGGATGCTTACCACCGAAAACTTCCACCCCCAACTGGTAGAACTGTCTGTATCTGCCACGCTGCGGTCGGTCGTATCTGAACATGGGTCCCTGATACCAGAAACGCGTAATCCTCCTGACCTGGTAATACTTTGCCTGGACGTAAGCGCGTACCACAGAAGCTGTCCCTTCAGGCCTGAGGGCTAAATGCCTGCCTTTCCTGTCGTAAAAGGTGTACATTTCCTTTTCCACAATATCTGTTGCTTCCCCTACGCTGCGTTCAAAAAGTGCCTTCTCCTCCACCAGAGGAGTTCTTATCTCCTTGTATCCATATTCCTGGAGTAGCAATCGTGCCTTCTCCTCAAAGAAATGCCACCGCTGTAGTTGCTCCGGTAGCAGGTCCTGCATTCCCCGGACAGTTTTATATATTTCCATTTTTCTTCCTTTTAATTTATCATAAAAGCTTGAGGGCAGCAACCATGGCCCTTAAGAACTGCTGTTTTGACACCGCATGTTTTTGGGTTATAATGTAATCACACTGGAGGTAGGGAAAAATGTACCAGGGAGAATCCAATGCTGGAAAAAAGTGTTAAAATGGAGATTGAAAAAGAGTTAGGAAGGCATGAAAAGGATACCGGTTCCCCTGAAGTTCAGATAGGTTTGCTGACAAAGAGGATTGAAGCGCTGAACCAGCACTTCAAAATCCACAGGAAGGATACCAATTCCAGGCGAGGATTTTTGAAACTTATTGGTCGCAGACGCCGCCTGCTGCGGTATCTTCAGCTTACTGCTCCAGACCGGTACCAGGAGGTTGTGAAAAAATTAGGTTTACGTAAGTGAGAGAAAGCTACTGCCAGATGGAAAGAATAGAAATTGAAGTCGGTGGAAAAAAAATAATCCTGGAAAGGGGGTATGTTGCCAGGCAGGCTCATGGAGCTATCTGGGTGCAGTGCGGAGATACGATTGTTTTGACTACCGCCGTCGCCTCAGAAGAACCAAAGCAGGAGGTAGACTTTTTCCCTCTGATGTGCGAGTATCGGGAGCAAACTTCTGCAGCAGGAAAAATTCCTGGTGGTTTTTTTAAGAGGGAAGGCCGGCCCACGGAAAGAGAAATTCTTACTTCCAGGGTTATTGACAGATCTATCCGTCCTCTTTTCCCGGAGACTTACCGCCATGAAGTTCAGATAACCAGTATGTTACTTTCCGCGGATGCGGAGAATGACCCGGATATACTTGCCATCCTTGGTGCCTCGGCAGCTCTCTGCAGTTCACCGATACCTTTTCAGGGACCGGTGGCTGCTGTAAGAGTCGGTTTCCTTGACGAGCAGTTTATCATCAATCCTGGTCTTTCCGTCCTGGAAAAAAGCAAAATAAATCTCCTTTTGAGCGCAACAGAAAATTCCATTATTATGATGGAAGGTAGCTGTCAGGAAGTTAGCGAGGATAAGTTTTTGGAAGCAGTATCCTTCGGTCTGAAACATCTGCTTAATCTCATATCCTGCCAGAAGGAGTGGATACAGGAGAAAAATTTTACTCCGCCAGCACAGAATTCCACCTGGTACCAGAAAGCCGGGGAATTTTTATCCGGCCGGATTGACAGGGCTTACCAGTATCCGGAAAAAGCTACCCGGAGCAAGTTTTATAAAACATTAAAAGAGGAATTCATTGCCAGCTGTCCGGAGGAAGAAGTGAAATTAGCCTCGGATATCTATGAGACTGTACTGGAGAAAAAAATAAGGTCTCTAATTTTAAATAGTGGCCGCAGACTGGATGGACGGTCGTTTACGGAAGTTCGGCCGATTGATATTAAGGTTGGACTTCTCCCAAGAAACCATGGTTCTGCTCTTTTTACCCGTGGTCAGACCCAGTGCATTGCCTCGGTAACACTGGGAGCAAAACACGATGAGCAAAGGATAGATGGTCTTTTTGAGGAGACAACCAAGCGTTTTATGCTGCACTATAATTTTCCTCCTTTCTGTGTGGGGGAGGCTGTCCCGATGCGTTCCCCTTCCCGGCGAGAGATTGGACATGGAGCGCTGGCTGAACGTTCTCTATCTTTTGTTATTCCTTCTGAAGATATTTTCCCTTACACGATAAGAATTGTCGCCAACATTCTTGAATCCAATGGCTCCTCGTCTATGGCAACAGTCTGCGCAGGAAGTTTAGCCCTCATGGATGCCGGTGTACCAATTTCCCGGCATGTCTCCGGGGTGGCTCTGGGAATGATTATGGAAGGTGATAAATACGTCATTTTGACAGATATTGCGGGTGAAGAAGACCATTATGGAGACGTGGACCTTAAGGTTGCCGGGACATCTTCCGGTATTACGGGTTTTCAACTTGATGTCAAAACCAGTGCTTTCACCTTAGATATTCTGGCAAAAGCCCTCCAGCAGAGCCAGAAAGCCCGGCTGGAGATTTTAGAAAAAATGAACGCGGTACTTCCTGCTGCCCGGACCGGGATTTCTCCGTATGCTCCCAAAATTGTAACCTTCAAGATTAAGCCAGAAAAGATTGGTCTGGTCATCGGTCCTGGCGGCAAAACCATTAGAAGTATTATTGAAAAAACTGGAGTAGAAATTGACGTGGAAGATGATGGTACAGTTCACATCTCTTCTCCTCATGCTGCTGCCTGCCAGCAGGCCCAGGCAGAGATTCTTTCCCTTACTGAGGAACCAGCTGTGGGTAAGATTTACAATGGTATCGTGACAAAGATTTTGCCATTTGGTGCGCTGGTGAAAATTCTACCATCTCAAGAGGGTATGGTCCACATCTCCGAGCTTGCACCCCACCGCGTGGAATCAGTGGAAGACGTTTTATCAGTGGGGTCAGAAATCAGAGTGAAGGTTATTGGTATTGATGAAAGTGGTAGACTCCGATTGAGTCGTAAACAAACGCTGACTCCTGAAGAAATTGCACGCGAGAAAGAGAATGCTCACAAACAGGGACAGAAAGAGGTCTCCTCACACGAGAGAAAGAAAAGTCATAATCGTACCAACCGCTATCGGTAAGATATGATTAGACCAGGGAGGAAAAGATGAGTGGTGCTGTCTGTCTTTCTACAAAAAATGTTGAAAAACAGAAACTTCCTGTCCTGGGAGTTTTTGCTCCCTGTGACCCCAGGTTAGATGACGGCTCCAGACAGAGGGCGCGCAACATAGTACGGTTGACAGCTGAGGCTCTTGCCAGACATGTCAGAAATGTTGATGGTCAACCAGTACCAGTTGTTTACAGCAATATATTGATTGATGGGGAAAAGGAAGCTGATGCTGTGGCCCGTCAGTTTGAAAATGCTGGTGTTAAAATTCTAATTGGGCTGCCTGATACCTGGGCTTTCCCCCAGCTGACATTAATTTCCCTTATACAGCAGTTTGCTGACGATACCCCTGTTAACCTTACATGCGGCAACAGCGGACCGAAACCCGGTGTTGTTTATACTCAGGCATGTAGTGGGGCGGTAGCTCAGTATGGCCGCTTAATGCACATCAATGTTGGCACCTGGCCTGACACTGGCGCAGAACCAGTGATGACGGAAGCAACATTACAGGCACTGGTTGATTGGTGTCAGGCAGCGATAACTTTTACTGGACTGAAGGGTCGCCGGGTTGTCATCTTTGGACATGATTCTATGGGAATGGAAACAGCTCTGGCTCATATCATTCCCACAAGAAATACCTTTGGTCTGGAGATTACCCGTCTGGATATGAAACTTCTCAGTGATATGCTGGCTAAAAAAGCCTACAATGCCAGTGAACTGAAGGAACTTCGTTCCTGGATAGATAGGCTGGTCGGTCCGCGCTTACAACTACGTGACCAGGCAGACAGCGAAAGATTCAACATTTCTTTAGCTATGTACCTTGTCGTACGTGACCTGCTGAAGGACCTGAACGCTGTCGGTGGTGGTTTTATGAGTCAGCTGGAATGGGGATCAGACAGACGCGGGATACCTTTGCCGGTAGCTGACGTGATGGAATCTCTGTTTAATTCCACTTTTGACCATAATGGTCGGAAATCACCCCTACCTTTTGCTACAGAGGCAGATGTTCAGGGACTTCTCACGATGCTATTTTTCACCCATCTGACAGCCGGTAATCCTCCTCTTTTTATGGATTTTAGAAAGGTATGGGAGCCATGGGAGATAAAATTGCTGGCGGAAAAGATTGGTCTTTCTTTGAGTGGGCAAGAACTCTGGGAGCAGAGAGGTTTTGTAGACGGGGATAACTCTGGCAGTGCCTCCTTTGACTGGGCTGCCCTTCCCGGAACAGATGTAGAAGAGATAATGAGTAAGATTTCTTTTCCTCTGGCTGACGAAGGTTATTTCCCGGGTCTGGGAAATTCCGTGACATTCATTTCACCCGGGGGCATCCAGGGTATTGCTGGGCGGCTGGCTTACAGTTCGTTAACACGTACGTTCTCCCTTATCTGGGACCAAGCACAAACTGTGGAGTTACCGGAGAAACTGGCTAAAGCAGTCTGCCAGACTTCTACTGCTACCTGGCCTCATACCTTTGTGGTGCCCAAATTTGCCACCATGATGGAATATAAACACTACACACCAGCCAACCACTTCCATATGGTCTGGGCACTAAAACCAGCCCGCCTGGAATACTGGATGGACCTGGCTAATGTTATCTCCGTCACACCATGGAGAAATCGGCCAGCATATCAGGAAGGAGTGGATAGACCGCTTCCGTTACTTTATCTGATTAATGGCGGCGAGACGGCTACCAAGTTAGCCCTGGCAGCCAGAAAAGTTTGAGATTTGATACTTAAGAAGAATTGATTCCTTTCTGGCGACAGATTTCCATTACAGCGTCCACAACCTGTTCTATGGTCATACCGGTAGTATCCAGATAGTGAGCGTCCGGTGGGCAAATCAACGGGGCAATAGAACGTTGAAGGTCTTTCTGGTCCCTGGCAAGCATCTGGCTTTTTATCGCTTCCAGGTCAGCAGAAAATCCCTTTTCCTTTAACTGCAGGTAACGACGTCTTGCTCTCTCCTCCAGAGAGGCATCCAGATAAATTTTGACCTGGGCGTCAGGAAAAACCCTGGTGCTGATATCCCTGCCTTCCATTACCAGATGATGTTTCTTCCGGAAATCCCGCTGGATTTGCCACAGTATTTCTCTCACCGCCAGACAGGAAGCAATATAATGGGTGTTACGACTCACTTCTTCATCTCTAATTTCACGACTAATGTCTTCTCCATCCATAAGCACCCTGTACCCGGAAGGAGTATCAAAAAGTTCTAATTTAGTGCTGGCAGCCAGTTCCTTAAGCTTTGTGTTATCAGAAAGATGGACTCCTGCTTTTAGCGCCTTTAAGGTAATTGCCCTGTACATCGCCCCGCTGTCCACAAAAAGGAAACCAAGTCTTCTCGCCACTAACCTGGCGACAGTGCCCTTGCCGGCTGCTGCAGGCCCGTCAATAGCTACCACAAATTTTTTTGCCTTTCTTTCCAGTTACTCCTCCATTATTTCTTTCTCTTTTTCCTTGGATTTCTTTTCCAGTTCTTCGATAACCTTATCCATAACCTTCTTGACCTCCTCCGTGCCACGGTAGAAATCATCTTCTGAAATCTTCTTCTCCTTTTCGCCGGCTTTTAACTCTTCGTTGGCCTTGCGTCGCAGTTCTCTCAGTTCTACCTTGGCTTCCTCAGTCATCCGGTGAAGCACCTTAACAAGCTCTCTTCTTCTTTCCTCACTCAACGGAGGAACAGAGATACGAATAACACCTGCCTCCACCTGGGGATTCAATCCGAGATTACTGGCCTGAATGGCTTTGGCAATTTTGTCAGTAATAGTTTTATCCCAGCACTGGACAACAATTAGTTGCGGCTGGGGAATAGTTACTGTTGCCAGCTGGTTGATGGGCAATTTGGAACCGTAGTAGTCCACCAGAATTCCTTCCAGAAAGCTCACCGATGCCCTGCCGGCGCGCAGGCTGTTAACTTCCCTGGAGAAAAAATTCAAAACCTTTTTCATTTTCTCTTCTGTCTCCTGAAGAATCTTATTTTTCATTTTTCCCCCCTGATTTTTTTTCCGGTTCAACCAGTGTTCTCCGTCCCTGGCCACAGACAACTTTTTTCAGGTTACCCTTCTGAAAAAGGTTAAAGACTACCACCGGTACATTATTTTGCATACAGAGAGAAATAGCAGCCGCATCCATAATACTCAGTCCCAGTCTGAGAATTTCCTGGTAGCTGACCCGGGTATATCTTCTGGCGTGCGGGTTCTTTGCCGGGTCAGCAGAATAAATACCGTCTACTTTGGTGGCTTTCAGAATTACTCCGGCCCCAATTTCCACAGCCTTCAATGCCGCTGCTGTATCAGTGGTAAAGTAGGGATTTCCGGTGCCTCCCACAAAAATCACCACACGTCCTTTCTCCAGATGTCTGAGGGCTCTCCTTCTAATATAAAGTTCACAAAACTGTCTCATATCAAAGGCACTCTGTACCCTGGTATCCAGTCCTATTTTTTCCAGGGCACTCTGCAGGGCCAGACCGTTGATGACTGTGGCAAACATACCCATGTAGTCAGCTGTGACCTGGTCAATAACCTTTTCGTCCCTGCTGATACCCCGAAAAATATTACCTCCTCCGACCACCAATCCAATTTCACAACCGAGGTTGTGTACCTCTTTTATCTCCCGGGCAATATTCATCAAGGAATGAGAGTCAATCCCGGATTTTCCAGGACCGCCCTGCAGCGCTTCTCCAGAAAGTTTAATAACTATTCTCTTATAAATTGGTTTCACTGATTTCTCCTTGGAAAAAGAATAAATCTGGGACCAAGTTGTTGCCCTGTCTCAAGAGGGGCAAAAATTTCGGTCAATTTACAGGTGGTGGCGTCGCTTTTGTTACCCAGCATCTTGTAGATATTACGACAGGTTTTTGGCATGAAAGGGCTGAGGAAAACAGCTATCTTTTTTATACCCTCCAGAACCGTCCGGAGTGACCGGGCTGATTCTTCTCCATTGTTACGCCAGGGTGCTTTCTCGTCAAGAAATTTGTTGAGAAATGTGATTAGCCGCCAGACAGCTTCCAGGGCCTCGGAAAAAGCCAGAGATTCCATTTTCCCCTGGTAAAGATGGTAAATCTCCTCTGTCAGCCGGGCAAAGCCATCAGTCTGTCCCTCAGGTATTCTGCCGTCGCACTTCTTCTCCACCAGATTTATGGTGCGGTTTACCAGATTACCAAGGTCATTAGCGAGGTCACTGTTATATCTTTTTCTAAATGTCTCTTCAGAATATTCACCATCAAGACCAAAGGGCACTTCTCTCATGAGAAAATAGCGCAGGGCACAACTACCATAGTTTTTCAGGATTTCCAGCGGTGAGATTACATTTCCCAGAGACTTGGACATTTTTTCCTTGTTTACCATCCACCAGCCATGAGCGAAAATCGTGCGGGGCAAAGGCAGACCCAGCGCCATCAGAATGGCTGGCCAGATAAGGTGGTGAAAGCGGATGATATCTTTACCAATGAGTTGCACGTCCGGCGGCCAGAACTTCTCAAAGGTCTCGTTTTCCTGAAGATAGCCCACACCGCTCAAATAATTCAAAAGGGCGTCAAACCAGACATATATGGGATAACCTTCCGGTGTAGGCGAGGGAATACCCCAGGAAACATTTTGTCTGGTAACGCTTAAATCCAGGAGGCCACGGCTAAGAAAGTTCAGTACCTCATTTCTGCGGAAGTCCGGTTTAACAAATTCAGGATGGGACAGGATATAGTCCTGGAGTTTCTTCTGGTAGGCAGACAGCCGAAAAAAATAAGAAGGTTCAGCAATTTCCTTGACCGCTCGGTGGCAGTCCGGACAGAGTCTTTGATTTTCCACAGTAAGCGGGTTGACATAGTTTTCTTCATGGACGCAATACCACCCCCGGTATTCCCCGGGATAAATATCCTTCTGCTGAAGAAGATGACGGAAAACTTTCTGGACCACAGTCTGGTGAGAGGGTTCGGTGGTACGGATAAAGCGGTCATAGGAAATTTCTATCTCCTCCCACAACTTCTTGTAAGCCCCGGACATACGCTGGACAAGATCCTGAACCCGGCATCCGTTCCTGGCAGCTGCTTCCGCAACTTTCTGGCCGTGTTCATCAGTTCCTGTGAGGAAAAAGGTCTGGTAATCCTTCATGCGGGCGTATCTTGCCAGGCAATCGGCAGCGACAGTGGTATAAACATGTCCCAGATGCGGCTGGTCGTTTACATAATAAAGAGGTGTAGTCAGATAGTATTTCATTTGTTTCCGCTTTTGTCCTCGTAAAAGTTTTCTTCAAACGCCAGACAGCAGAGAAGTCTTCCACAAAGTCCTGTAATTTTGTTAACATCCAGCGGTAACTTCTGGTTCTTCACCATGCGCATGGTAATAGATTCAAAGTCACGCAGCCATCTATAACAACAGAGTAATTCACCACAGATTCCGCAGCCACCCTTGAGTTTTGCTTCATCCCGCAAGCCAATTTGTCTCATCTCAATACGGCAGTTAAATATTCCTGCCAGGTCTCTCACCAATTTGCGGAAGTCTATTCTTCCTTCTGCCCAGTAATAAAAAGTAATCCGGGAGCGGTCAAAAGAATATTCTACATCTACCAGCTTCATGGGTAACCCGTGAAGCTGTATTTTCTCTCTGGCAATACTGTAAGCCTGATGTTTTCGCTGTCGGTTTTCATTAATAACTTTCCAGTCTTCTTCTGTGACGGAACGCAGAACTTTACCCACCACTGTCGGACGGAAAAACCCGGAAGATTCTACAAAGAAAATCAACCGGCCATAGTCCTGTGTTCCCTGAGCAAACTCCACAATACAGTAATCACCTCTGGCAATATTCAGACCATCAGGGAGCCGGCAATTAATTAGTTTGTCCACCCGGCGTGTCTGTATCTGAACGATTTTCTCCATGTAAAATCCCGGAAACATAATTATCTTCTTCTTTGGTTACTGCAGGAAGAATCTTGCTTCTGGAAAAATAATAATTGTACTTTTCCTCATCTCCTAACTGTTTGTAGACAAGAGCCAGTTCCAGAACATACTGTTTTTTTGTCGGGTAATTTTCCAGGCACTGTAAATATAGTTTCTCCGCTTCCCGCCACCTTTTTTCCTGCACATATAAGCGGGCCAGTTTCCGGCAGAGAGAAGCCGCATAAGGATTAAGCGAAAGAGCCTGTTGATAAGATTCTTCTGCCTTTCTCAGCCAGGTTTTATCACCTGTGACAGACCAGGCCAGCACATAAGTATCTGCCAGGTAAGCCAGTTTCTCACTTCCCGGGTCAAAACTGTTTGCCCTTACCAGATAATCCATCCTTTCCTTCAAGTTGGCGGTTAAGTAGGCTTTGCTCAAACAGGTTTCACTGAAAGCCATCCTGACCCTGATAACACCAGACACTGTCAACAAAAGAATAATAAGACAAGAAAGAGCCCCTGTCAATTGCTGCTGTAGCCTGCTGTGGCACCGGACGCCCGGTAAACTATTTTGCGCCAACCCCAGGCCTGCCAGGAGAAAAAAAAGACTGCTTATGGATTCATCAATAAAGCTCACATCAATTAAAAAGTGCGCAAATCCTGCCAGAAAACCAATTGCCATACCTTCTTTCAGGGTAAGAATCTTACTCTCCATACGCACCAGTTTCCACATTAAGAACAGGAGAAAAAGGAAAAAGACGCAAGTCCCGATAAGCCCTTCCTCAGCCAGGGTTTCAAAAAAGAAAGAATGAGCGTGCCTGGCTTCCATTCCTCCAGGTGATTTAAACCGCAGATAGAAATGCCGAAACTGGCCAGGACCAACACCCAGCCAGGGGTATCTCTGAAAAATTTTGAGCGACGCCTGCCAGTAACGGATTCTGTCCTGAAAGGAACTCATATGAGGTAACAGTCCTCTGTGGTAACTGAAAATGAGCACAACTAGTTCCAGAACCAGCAATCCTGATAAAATCTGCCAGAAGAATTTTCGCGGAAGGAAATATTTTAGCGCTAAAAACTGCAGCAGGAAAACAAAAATCAGAAACCCACCAAAAGAACCAGTCAACAAGAGGTTGGCGACTGTAAGAAGTACCAGTAACGCGGAGAAAACGAAGGCTTTCCCCTTTAAGAAGCAGCCGCTGTAAGCAACCGGAAACACCATCAAAAGAAAACTTGCCAGAGCATTGGGATAGAAAAAAGTGGAAAAAATTCTGCCGCTTTGCAACCGCTGAAAGAAGGTAGGGGGTAGACTACTCAGCAACTCCGGACGAGCAGCCAGTTCCCTGCGTGTTTGCTCCAGTCCCCAGAAATGTTGATGAATTCCATATAGTGTTACCAGAAGGCCGCTACCTAAAATCACCCACCAGAATTTTTCTTCATCTTTCTGTTGTATAGTGCGCAGCAGTAAAAATAAAATCATCCAGGAACTCAGTATCTGCGACGGAAATTCGTATTTTATTTCTTTTACCGGGGAAAAATTTGCCGAGATCAAGCAAAGGCAGAAAAACAGAAGCAATATTCCTTCCTCTATCCGCAGTCTGATTTTGCATTTAAAACAAATAATTGTCCCTGCAGTGAGAAGGGAGAAAACTATATACCAGAAGAAATTAAAACCGGGATAGGAAAGACCATCAATAAGGAAACGGAGAGAGAAAAAAATAAGAAGTACCAGCTTTACCACCTGGCACCAGATATTTCTGTTCCCCGGAAGGTCAGTCTGACTGTTTATCTGTTCGCCTTTTTTTCTTTTCATTAAGTCTTCCTACAAGTTGCTTGAGGCTGGTCACGCGAAATTTTTTCAGGCTGGCAAGTAAAGTGTTTACTATCTCTACGGGAAGAAGGGGATTGGCAAAAAAACCAGAGCCCACCCCTACTGCCGAAGCTCCTACCATAATGTACTCCAGAGCATCAGTACCGGTGAGTATTCCTCCCAGACCGATTAAGGGTATATCTACTTTTCGATAAACCTCATAGACAGCTTTCAGTCCAATTGGTTTGATGGCTGGGCCAGAAAGTCCACCTGTTATTACTCGCTGCCGGGGTATGTCTACAGCCAGGGCAGAAACGGTATTGATAAGGGTTAGAACATCTGCTCCGGCTTCTGCGGCAGCTATTGCCACTGGAGAGATATCAGTAACAACTGGAGAAAGTTTGACGGAAATACACATACCCGGGCAGATTCTGCGCACAGAGTTTACTAATTGAAAAGTTAACCGCGGACTGGTAGCAATCAATCTACCACCTTCAATATTGGGACAGGAAATATTTAGTTCCAGTGCCTCAACCTCTTTCTCTCTTAAAAGCTCAGCCAGATAGCAGAATTCTTTCAGGGACGTTCCGCCTATACTAACTATCAGTTTTGGTCCGAGATTTCTCAACCGTGGTAGTATTTCCCGGATAAACGTTTCTATGCCAGGATTTTGCAGTCCGATGCAATTTATCATCCCGGCAGCTGTCTCTCGGAGCCTGGGCGGGGTATTGCCTGGTTTGGGACCTAAAGTTAAAGTTTTGGTAACAAAGGCGCCCAGCCAGCGGTAGTCAATAAATTCCCTCATTTCATAGCCAAAACCAAATGTTCCACTGGCCATAATAACAGGACTTTTCAGGGTCAGTTTACCAAGGTCAGTCTTCAGGGCAACCGGGTTTGCGGCCACTTTCTTCCTCCGCCTCAATTATTTCCCAGGCTATCTGCTGGCTGCTAAACACAGGACCATCACAGCAGACTCTCTGATAGATTGTTTTCCCGTCAGATTTTACCGGTATGACACATCCTGAACACAGACCAGTACCGCAGGCCATTTGCCTTTCTAAAGAAACATAAACAGGTATCTGGTGTTTGCTGCCCAGACAGCATATCTCCTTAAGCATGCTGAGCGGGCCAGCAGCAAAAATAACATCGGGTTTTTTTTCTGTTTTTAGACTCCGGGCAACTAAATCTGTTACCGGACCACAAAAACCTGAACTACCATCATCTGTACTGATATGAAAGCAATGGTATTTCTGCGGGAGAAGCCTGGTGAAGAGTAATTTCCGGCACCGGGCACCATAAAAGAGGATGGGCTTCTTATGAAGGTAAAGAAACTTCCTTAAAAGAGGGAGAAGACAGGCTAGACCTGTTCCCCCGGCCACCAGCCAGATATTATCCCGGTCGTTTCTGACAGGAAAAGGTGTTCCCAGAGGGCCCAGAGCATTTACTTTCTCCCCGGGTATTTTTTGAGAGAGAAAATTTGTACCCTGACCCACCACCCGGAATAGAATTCCTAACTTTTTTGGCGTCACCCTGGCAACAGAGAATGGTCGGCGTAGAAAAAAACAGGGTGATATTCTCAAATGAATGAATTGTCCGGGAAGAAACTCTGCTTTGAATTTATTCTGCAGTTCTAACCAGTAGTGTTCTGGCGCCAGGGGCTGGAGTTTCAGTATTTCCAGGTCATGAATTTCCATCAGCGATCCATTCTACCACAAAAATTTTTGAAGGAAAATAGCCTGAGTTGTTCGCCTGCTTTAAAAACCTCTTTCTGGAGGTTTTTGTTTTTTTCAATTACAACTTTTTTTAAGAAACTTGCTAACATGATAAAGGTGAAGTAAAATAAAGACAAGGAGGGGGATATATGCCAGAACTGAGAATCGGCTTCATTGGCTGCGGTGGGATTGCAGGTGCTCATTTAACCAGGCTTGCTACTCTCAAGGGAGTAGAGCTGGTAGCCTGCTGCGATGTAGTAGAAGAAAAAGCACGGAAAGTTAGCCAGACTTATGGTGGCCAGGTATTCACTGATTTCCGCAAAATGCTGGACGAGGTTACTCTGGACGCTTGCTTTATCTGTGTTCCGCCTTTTGCCCATGTTGGTCAGGAATTATATTGCGTAGAAAAGGGTATTCCTTTCTTTGTGGAAAAACCCGTTGCTCTCAGTCTGGAAAATGCCAGAAGGGTGGAAAAGGCAGTCCAGGAGAAAAAGTTAATTACTGCGGTTGGCTATGTCTTGCGAGCCTTAGATGTTGTGGACAGGGCTGTCAAGTTTCTGGAAAATAAAGAGCTGGGGCTGGTGCGGGGTAAGTACTTCGGCGGTGTACCTGGTGCCGGCAAAGGATGGTATTCTCAGAGGAAACTTTCCGGGGGACAGCTGGTGGAACAGGCCACCCATACTGTGGACATGATGAGATATCTAACTGGTGAAGTGGTAGAAGTTTTCGGTTATGCCTTTGCAGGAATTAATAAACGCCTTTACTCCAACTATGATGTGGAGGATGCCTCCACAGCAGTAATGCGCTTTTCCAATGGAGCCATTGGAAATATTTCCTGTACCTGGCTATGGACAGGCTACCACAGTTCAGTGGAGATTATTGGCAAAGGGGTCACTGTCACTCTGGAGGGAGGAACCTTAACAATAGATTCTGGTGATAGGAAGACAATTTACGTAAGCCGGGCTGACCCTATGCTGGTGCAGGACACACTTTTTATTGAGGCGGTGAAATATGGCCGTCCTGAGCGAATCAAGGCAGATTATCGCCAGGGTGTAAGGTCTCTGGCTGTTTCCCTCTCTATTCTTGAATCATTCAGGACTGGAAAACCGGTGAAAGTGCCGGGTGAATAACTATTTGCAGGAATAAGCTGTAGGATCTATGAAGTTAGTTAGTCTGTTACTGCTATCTTACGTTTTAGGAAGTATTTCCTTTGCTTATCTGGTTGCTTACAGTATCACCGGTAAAGATATCAAAAGTCTGGGTGATGGTAATCCTGGAGCTGCCAATGTAGCGCGTGTTTTGGGAAGGAAATGGGGATTACTTACCTGGGCAGGTGATGTAACCAAGACACTTTTAGCCTTAACAGTGGCTCGCTCTGCCGGGATTGAAAACTTAACTTTATTGACTTTAGTCGGGATAGCAGCTATTTTAGGTCATTGCTACTCTGTCTTTCTCAGGTTTAAAGGAGGTAGAGGAGTAGCGGTTATGGGTGGTGTGGTTCTCTTTCTGATGCCAAAACTATTCCTCCTTGCTCTTATCTTATGGTTTCTAATTCAGAAACTTAATCCCCGCTGCCTCACTCTGGTTGTTCAGGGTCTGGTAATATTTCTTCTCTGCCTTTTTTTACTTTATGGGAAGGAGCTTTTCCCGATTCTTACAGGTTGTGTCCTTCTTCTGGTAGCTACTGCTCTGATTATCAACCACGATGTCTTGAGAGAAATGAAAATATAGCATGGTTATCTGGAAAAGGAAGCTATATCGGATTGTCATTGGTTCACTTTTTCCTGTGAGTTATCTAATCTCGGCAAACATTTTTCTTCCCTTGTTTCTGGCTTCCTTCTTCCTGACACTGGTACTGGCGCTGGAGTATGAAAGATACGTTCATCCTGCAGTCTGGTCCTTTCTTCTCGGCAGGTTTGGAGTATTCAAGAAGGCAACCGGTTCTTTTATTGGTGAAACCCATTTTATGATAGCCTGTTTTTTTGCCCTGCTTGTTTTCTCCAGACCTGTTGCCATTGCGGCTCTGTTTTTTCTGACCTTCGGGGATGCAGGTAGCGCCCTGGCTGGAACCTGGTGGGGACAGACCTCTTTATTCGGCAACAAGACTGTGGAGGGATTAATCGGTGGTTTGGCCTCTAATGCCCTGGTCAGTCTGTGTTTAAGTTTTGTCTTACCATTACATGGCCTTACCTTAATTAGCGGTTTTCTTCTGGCAGGAATTCTGGAATCTCTGCCTCTAAAACTGGATGATAACCTGACAGTAGGATTTATCCCGGGTTTTTTAATGTCCTTATTAGAACTACTTTTGCGCTAATCAGCGGAACCGTCTGTGAATCCAGGAAAACCACTGTTCAGGGTGCTGGCGAACATAATGCTCCACCCGGGAAAGGAATAAGGCTGTATTGTTTATAATATCCTGGTCCAGATTTTCGCTGCGTTGCACCGGGTAAGGACCTTCAATGATTACCTGATGGTGACCGCAATCTTTCCGGAAGGTGAAAATTCCTATTACCGGACAGTGATATTTCCTCGCCAGGACTGCTGCACCTACTGGTGCCAGAACCGGACGGCCAAAGAAGCTAACCCGGACCCCGTTTCCTGCGTGCTGGTCAAGATAGATACACAGGCAGTCTCCATGACGCAGGCTAATTCTTGAATCCTCAATGGCTCTGCGCAGATTAGCTTTCATGATATAGCGCATTCCCAGCCGCCTCATCATTTTCTCCCAGAGAGAGTTTAAGTAGGGGTTGGTAGCATTGCGGATAATTACATTCATAGGAAACCCGAGACGAAGCAATCTCACCTGAAGAGCAGGGAAATTACCAAGATGAGCACAGACAGCAACAACTCCTTTGCCGGACTTAAGTGCTTCTTTTAAAATTTCTTCACCGTTAACTATCACTTTCTTTTCTATATGTCTGGCTTTCAGTTTACTCCAGGCAATCACCTCCAGTGCATTATGGGCTATTTCTGAGAAAAGCTGCCGGCAGATTTTCTTCCGCCAGGAAATTGGGCGCCAGTCACCAAAGGCTAAAAACAGATTGTGCAGCACACGCCGACGGCTTTTTCTCATGGTATAATAACCTGTAGTGCCAGCGAGTTTACTCAGAAATGGTAAAGCAAAAGCCGGGATAAGCCAGATGAACCAGAAGATTCCGTAGATTAAACCAGCAATACATAAGCGGACGATTACCTGCAAAATTTTTTTCATGACCTTTTTCCTAACGGGTAAAAGTACCGATTATCATAACACATAAAGAGAAACAAACTAAAATGGTGGGACAAAATAGAGACAATTATCACCTTGTTTTGTTTCCGTTTTCCTTTTACGGAAAAACCAGATATTTAATAGAGAAACACCTCAAGGGAAAAAACTTACGCTCTCTGGTTTACCTTACAGCCCATACCGGTAAAATAGTTGACTTCAAGACAGAACTGTTTTTGACATTAAAAGCGTCTGTTCCTCCTGATACTTTCACTTTAAGGTCCCTGGCAAAGAAACTGGTAGAAGAGCACTCCAGTAAGCGCATCATCTCCAGTGTAGAAAAATACATCCGCCTTGTAAGGTTGGTTTCCCGGTGTAGCCCTGATATTCCTGGTTTTTCACTTCCTGGTATGGTGACAGCTATCAGCCAGTTCATTCGTGAAATAAAGGTTCATTCCAGTGTTTCACATCTGAACTGGATTTTTTCCCGGGTGGCTTCCTATCCCTGGAAATACGAAGAAAGTAAAAAAAAGGCAATGGCGGCACTTAAAATTTTCTCTGCCTACCAGAACGAACTGGAAAAAGAAAATCTTCTTGACCAGGAAGACATTTACAGGAAGGCTTCTTCCTATGTGAAACATCTACCTTATTCTCACTTCCTGGTGGAAGGAGTCTATGAAATTCCGGCCTACCAGCAGGAATTTCTGGCCGCTGTTTTTACCCATATTCCTTCAGGTGTTTTTGCTTTTGTGGATGGTACTTCAGCCCCCATTGATGTCAGAACACTCATCCTTTCACAGACACTGAAGACACTGCAACAATTCCACACCTGGCAGGAAGAAAGTTTCTCTTCACTTCCTCCTAATGAAGATATCATTTGCTGGCAATTTCCCTCAGTGGAAGAAGAGGTTAAAGGAATTATAACTATGATTAAACAGTTCCTGGAAGAACACCCGGAAAGTCGTTTAGAAGACTGTCTGGTAGTCTTTCCCGAAATGCTGGCTTACCGTGCCCTTGTAAAACGTCTTTTTGCTCGTTACCAGATGCCCTGTGAAATCGTTCCGGGCGTGGCACTCACAGAGGAGCCAGCAATCAATAGTCTTCTGGATGTTTTCCATTTTCTGGAGACCTGGTCCTGGGAAGCATTAATGTCCATTCTTACCAGCCCATTTTTTCACCGTTTCCAGCACCAGCAGGTGGAAACATTTTCTACCTGCTCCAGGCTGAGATGTGAAAGCTGTGGTTATTTCCGGGATGATTTTCAAAAGGAAGAGGGCATTTATTTTGACTTGCTCAGGAAACTTCTCCAGTCCATGTCAGGCGCAGCAAGAAAAAGTCTTACTCAATGGTGCAGACACCTGGAGAATATTATTACCAGGCTAAAGTGGAATTCAGGAGACGAACAGGTTAATTGTCTTTTCCAGGAATTTCTCTTAGAAGTGAAATCATCCCACCGTTTTACCAGGAAAGAATTTGTAAACTTTTTCCGGCACGCTCTTTCTCTTATGGAAGTAGAGCAGGGTAGAGGTTACGGCGTAAAGGTAAGTGGCGTCCTGGAAACTGCGGGTCTGGAAAGACATCTATGCATCATTGGCGGTGCTACTGACCAGTCCTTACCGTTATCTGCCAGCAAAATGGATATTTTTCTCCCTGACCGGCTAAAGGAAGAGTTAAAGCTGGATACTTTTCTTTTACGGCTGGCCCGGGAAAGGCTTGATTTGCATCGTTTAACCCAGCAGAACAAGAAAGTCTGCTTTACCTATTCGTCATTATCTCAGGGCCGGCCTCAAATGAAATCAATTCTCATAAATTCTTATCCGGAAAAGGTCTGGCCTGGTCAGCCGTTTCGCTTTTCTTCTGACCCCCTTTTTACTCCTGACTTCTCGTGGGAGGAAATAGAGAAATTTCTTTCCCGGGACGGGCGCTGGCAAATCTCCGTCAACGGACTGGAGCAAATTCTGTGTTGTCCATATCGTTTCTTTCTGGAAAAAATTGCCCGTCTAATTCCTTACCGGGCGCCGGTAGTAGAAGAAGTTCCCCGTTTCTGGGGGGAGATTGTCCACAAAGTTCTGGAAGAAATAGGAAAGAAACAGCTGGGGCAGATAATTGAGGCTGGTGCTGTAAGCGAATACAGTGAATATTTCCGGACAAGATTGAACCAGTTGTTAATCTCTGCGAGTGAGGAAAGAAAAGTCTGTTCACCGCTTATCCGGACTGTTCTTCAGGAAAGATTACCCCTGGTGGTCAGTAAATTAGAAGAAATTCTACGCCAGCATGCAGGAAGGAAGGTAGTGAGCGTGGAAGAAAAATTTGAGGTTAAAACAAACTCCTGGATTATTACCGGGAAGACTGACAGAATAGAGCAAATATCAGACCAGGAGCTGGAAGTGATTGACTTTAAAACTGGCACCACAAAACCACCTTCTTACACAGAACATGATTTTACCACCAGGCATCACTTACAGTTACCGCTTTACATCTGGGCTCTGGAAAAATTGACAAATAAAGTTTACCATGGCTCCATCTGGCAGTTGTCCTATCAGGAAGATTCTGGAAGAGGAGAAAAAAAGTATCCCCGAAAGGGAGTGCTCTCCTACCTGGAAAGGATGGAAGACTATCTGGAAGATATAGCTTCCCAACTGAAAAGCGGGCAGTTTCCTGCCAGCCCTGATAACCGCCAGATATGCCAGATGTGTCCACATTTTGCTTACTGTCGCCATGCTTTCTAAATTTCAGGTTACTGTAATTGAAGCATCAGCAGGTACAGGAAAAACTCACTACCTGACAGAGTATTTCCTTTCCCTTCTGGAGAAAAAGAACCTTGCCAGAAGTATCCTGAGAATTATGGCTATAACCTTCTCGGATAAGTCAGCGATAGAGATGAAGCAAAGAATTCTAAAGCGGATAAGTGAGGTTTCTAAAAATCTTGGTGCCTGGGAATATCTGGAGCTGGAAAACGCTCTTCTGCGACTGCGTGTCTCCACTATTCATTCTTTCTGTCGGTTTCTCCTGCAACGTTTTTCCCACCATATAAAAGTAGACCCTTTCTTCAGTATTATTGACGAAAGTGAATCTGACCGTCTCTTTGAGGAATCTCTGGCAGCCTACCTCAATCAACCCCGGACAGATGCACGGTTTTTGTCCCTGACAAAAGACCTGTCTGTCAGTTCCATCATGAGATTCTGCCAGCAGCTACACAGGACTCATCCTTATGTTTTCCTGGGAAAACCACAACCTGCGCCCCTGACCAGTCAGCTGGCCAGCATATACCAGACCGTCCGCTCTGTCCACTGGCAACTTAAATCAGAAAATTCCTATCTGGACTTCAATGACCTGGAGTGCCTGAGCTATGAACTATTAAAGAACAATCCTTCTTCCCTGGTGGTACTGGAAGATTTTGACGAGCATATTTTATTCCTTCTGGTTGACGAGTTTCAGGACACAAATATTCTCCAGTGGGAAATTATAAAAAGTTTAACAGAAGAGTGGGTTTCCGGGCAGGGAGCCAGGGCGGAAAGCGGTCAGTCCTACGGGCTGTTAGTTGTAGGTGACCGGAAACAATCCATTTATTCCTTCCGTGGAGCAGAAAGCACTGTTTTTGACCTGGCTTTATCCTTTTTTTCTCCGCGGGCAGAAAGAAAACAACTTTCCATCAGTCAGAGAAGCTGTCCGTACGTTATTGGCTTTATCAACAGACTCTTCGGGAGTATTGTTCCCTGGAATACCCAGACGCTGCTGCCCAACCAGGAAAGGTTCTTTTCACCAGAAGACTCTGCTGTGGAGATTAAAATTCTTCCCGAAGGCAGCCAGAAAGAAGAAGAATTTAAATGGGTAAGTTCTCGTATCCAGGAGCTGATAGCCCGGGGGAAGACTGTCTACCACAGAAATGGGACCAGAAGACGAATCAGTTTCCGTGATATTGCCATACTGATGAGAAGGCGCGGTCCCAGTTTACCCGTCCTGGAAAGGATACTGATGCAGTCTGGGATTCCTTATCTTGTCGTTGGCGGGATTGGCTTCTATCAGGAACCGGAGATTCGTTTTCTTCTTTCTTTAATCTTTGCTCTTTCAGATGGAAGTGACAGTCATGCTATCTGGAATCTGGCTCACAGCCGTTTTCACCTGAGCAAAGAAAAGGTAGATTTCTGGAGACAGCGTCTCTCTTTCCTTCCTCCTGCGGAGCTGATGGAGGAAATTCTGAAGGAGATAAACTTCCGGGAAAATCTTTCCACCCAGCAGGAAGCTAATGTGGAAAAACTGTTAAGTTTGTTAGAGGGTCAATCTGCCGCCTCATTTTTCCGCAATGCCCAGAAGCTCAGAAAAGCCTGTCACATAGTAACGGAACCAAAGGCAGATATTTTTTCTGAAGACGAAGATGCTGTGAGACTGTTAACCATTCACGGTGCAAAAGGGTTAGAGTTTCCAGCTGTTTTTGTTATTAACCTGGAAGATGGTGCTGTTACGGACCATTCTCCACTTATGTATGAAAAAAATGTATCTACTTCAACTGGTTACTCCTTCGTTTTGAAACGGGAAGCTACTACATCTCAGAAGAAGTTCTTTACTGAATGTTTAACTGCAGAAGAATACCGAATTTTCTATGTGGCAGTCACCCGGGCAAGTCAATACCTTTTTCTTTCCGGTCTGGACCGACCAAAAAGCTTATGGGTGGCAATGACAAAGAAACTGGAAAAGGACTACCCTGCCGGTACCCCACAGAGTTTTTCTTTACCAGTGGAAGATAAAACTATTCCTGTTAGAGCAGAAAAAAAGAGTTTTCTGCCGCAGGTTACATCTTATTCCGCCACTGAACTGGAGGTAAGGAGTTTCTCACGGCTGCAACAGGGAGAACTGCTGCACCGTGTCTTGGCCGAAATTTCTAAAGGTATCATCCCTGCCGAAGAACCCTTCGTTTCTCAGAGGCTTGCTTTTTACTACACAAAGAGTCTCTGGAGGGGAAAAAAATCGTGGCTGGAGTATCTGCAAAAAATTATTAGCCTGCTTCTTTCCCGTCGCGAAATACTGCAGATTATTCTACCCGTGCCCGGTTCTTACGCTGAGTTACCGTTTGTTATTGAAAACAACAACCAAATTATCCACGGTGTAATAGATAGAATTATAGTAAGAGATAACCGGGTGCATGTTTATGATTACAAACTCACAGGTAGTTATGAGGAAAAATACCGGCAGCAGATAGAGATTTATCTTCTGGCTGCCAGAAAGATGTTTCCTGGTTATCGGGTGTGCGGAGGGATTATCATCCTGGAGAAAGCAAGAATCATTAATTTTTGATCGGTTTTGTGGTCAGGGCGAAAAAATTATAGAATTTATGTGGTTCAGAGAAAAAAATGAAGAAAAATATAAGCCTGCAAGTTTTTTGCGAAAAAGTCAGGAAAAGAGAATGCCTTGTTGGTATCATTGGACTGGGATATGTTGGTCTGCCTTTACTCCTGCGTTTTGCTGAGGAATCTTTTCTGGTTATGGGTTTTGATAGTGACCCGGAAAAGATAGAAAAGCTTAAATCAGGTCAGTCCTACATCAGGCATCTGGCTGCGGAAAGGATTCAGGCTGTGAGGAAAAATCTTGTTCTTACTACGGACATGAAAAGACTCCATGAACCAGATGCTATACTTGTTTGTCTCCCCACTCCTTTGAATAGTTCCCGTGAACCGGATTTATCTTACCTGAAAAAGGCAGCGGAAAACATTTGCTCCTGTTTACGTCCAGGACAGCTGATTTCCTTAGAATCAACATCCTACCCTGGAACCACCCGGGAAATTTTTCACTCACGGTTTGCCTCCTCAGGGCTGAGAGCAGGTCAGGACTATTTCCTGATTTATTCACCAGAAAGGGAAGACCCCGGCAATCCTGCATTCTCGGTCAGTTCCATTCCTAAATTAGTCGGTGGATTGACCAAAAAATGTACCAGAGCAGGACTGTGTCTTTACGGAAGTATAGTCCAGACTGTTATTCCTGTTTCCTCCCCGGAAGTTGCGGAAGCCTCCAAACTTCTGGAAAACATCTATCGCGCTGTTAACATCGCTCTGGTCAACGAATTGAAACTGCTTTTTTCCCGTATGGGCATTGACATCTGGGAAGTGATTGCCGCAGCCAGAACCAAACCGTTCGGATTTCAAGCATTCTACCCCGGTCCTGGCCTGGGCGGTCATTGCATCCCGGTTGACCCTTTTTATCTTACCTGGAAAGCCAGGCAGTATGATTTTCATACCTCCTTCATTGAACTGGCGGGTGAAATCAATTCTGCCATGCCTTATCATGTAGTAGAAAGAGTAATCTACGGACTTAACCAGATTGGTCGGAGTATCAAAAAAAGCCGCATCCTTCTGGTGGGTATTGCCTACAAAAAGGATGTGGATGATATAAGGGAATCACCAGCCTTTAAAATCTGGAAGATTTTATTAAATTATGGTGCCAAAGTCCATTACTTTGACCCCTATGTTCCCCGGGTTTTGCGCACAAGGCAGTTTGAGAGAAAAGTTTTTTCTATAAAACTAAACAGGAAAAATTTGAGTCGCTACGATGCGGCTATTATTGTGACTAATCACTCCCATGTAGATTACCAGCTAATTCGGTCCTGTGTACCGCTGGTTGTTGATACCAGACACGTCTTTTCCCGAAGGTATCGTAACGTCATTTCTGCCTGAGAACTTTTCGCAGGAGATTTTGACAGGGCAAGAAAAAAATTCTATAATTTTTTTGCGATGAAAAAGTCAGAAAAGATAGCCGCCTGGGTACTTTCAGGGATATTAGTCCTTCTGGTGGGAATATGGTTGAGTTTGAAGCAGGGATGGTGGATTCCGTTACCAGGGGTGCAGGTGGAAGTCTATTTTATGCGCCCGGGTCCGGTGCAGGCCCAGCTTGTTCCGGTAAGGAGACTTGCTAAGGGTAGCAAACTGGAAGAGCGCTTGAAAACTGCTATAGAACTGGTAATTTCTGGTCCGAGTGAAGAAGAAAAAAGAGAAGGATTTTATAGTGCGATCCCGACGGAAACAAAACTTCTGGATTGCCGGGTGGACAAAGAAGGAATGGTTTTCCTTGATTTTTCAGAGGATGTAGAAAAAGGCGGGGGAACCCAGGAAATGGAAGAAAGACTGGCGCAAATTGTCTTTACAGCTACCCAGTTTTCTGAAATCAGGTGTGTCCAGCTACTCATTGACGGGAAAACGGTGAAGTATTTTAGTGGAGAAGGAATTACGGAGGTAGAACATCCTCTCACGAGGGCTGATTTCACCCAGTTTAACCAGGGAGGTTCCAGGTGAAGGAAAAAATTCATCCGCGTTATGGTGAGGCCACAATTATCTGTGCCTGTGGCAATGTCGTTAAGACCCGTTCCACAAAAAAAGAAATCAAGGTAGACATCTGTTCTAACTGCCATCCCTATTTCACCGGAAAGCAGAAGTTTGTGGACAGCGCCGGCAGGGTGGAACGTTTCAGAAAGAAATATGGTCAAGGCTGATTTGTGTTTAAATGACGGATCAGTTTTACGGGAAAAAATAGCAGGGTTATTATCAGAATACCGGGTTTTGCTGGACAATATAACCAGGACTGCTGGAAAAGACCCCAGGAGCCTTCCTTCACTTCTAAAGAGACTGGCAGAGATAGAACCTGTGGTGCAGGACTACCAGAAACTGGAAGCTCTGTCTTTCAGAATAGCAGATTACCAGAATATGATACAGTCCGAGAAGGACCCGGAGATGAAAATGCTTGTCAGGGAGGAACTGAATGCAGTTAAACAGCAATATGAACAACTCCAGCAGAGTATTGCCCGGCGTCTTTCTCCCGGGCAGGCTGACGATGAGAAAAACGCCCTGGTAGAGATCCGCCAGGGTACCGGGGGTCAGGAGGCCTGCCTTTTTGCCAGGGATTTATTCAGAATGTACACTCGCTACTGTCAAAAGCACGGTTACCAGGTAGAAATTTTTAATTCTCATGTTTCCGAAAAAGGTGGATTTAAGGAAATCATTTTTCTGGTTAAAGGCAGGGGTGCTTACGGCCGTCTGAAATACGAGAGTGGAGTTCACCGGGTCCAGCGTGTTCCAGAAACAGAAAGCAGCGGTCGTATCCACACATCAGCGGCTACAGTAGCAGTCCTTCCAGAGGTCCAGGAGGAAGAAGTCTTTATCGATCCCAAAGACTTAAAAATTGACACTTTTTGTTCCTCAGGGGCTGGTGGCCAGCATGTTAACAAAACTGCTTCCGCAGTCCGTATTACACACCTGCCAACCGGCATTGTTGTCACCTGCCAGGATGAACGTTCTCAAATTCAAAACCGCAGCCGGGCATTAAAAATTTTACGGGCGAGATTGCAGCAATTGAGTAAATCCGAATTGAAGAGACGTCTTGACACAGAACGAAGGATGCAGGTAAAAACTGGTGACAGGAGCGAAAAGATAAGAACCTATAACTTTCCGCAGAACAGAGTGACTGACCACCGGCTCGGACTGACAATCTATCAGCTGGACGCTGTGCTGGATGGAGAAATAGACGAACTGGTGGAAGGCTGTCGGAAAGCAGCGGAGGAGATATGAAAAAAAGAGTCCGGATTCCGACGATTATAGTTTTTTTCTTTTCCCTGGCTATCCTTTCGTTTGCTGACTTACAACCGGAAATACTCAGAAAGGGCTTAACCCTGATAAAACTCGGACAGTGGCAGCAGGCAATTTCCTTTTTCCAGCAGGAGGTCAATTCCAATCCTGCTGAGGCACAGGCTTATTTCTATTTAGGGCTGGCTCAAGAAAAAGCAGGTGATGTAAAGGCAGCCATCAGCAATTATGAACGTGCTATCCAGCTGAAACCCGCGGAAGCTGAATTTCATTACACTCTGGGAAGGCTCTATCTTTCCTCCGGTGATGAGGAAAAAGCCCTCCAGCATTTTGCCCAGGCAGAATCGATCTCCCCGCAATCAATCTGCGGAGTTTTGTCCAGGCAGGAAAAACTTCAGCTGCTCACAAAACGTTCTGACAGGCAAATGGTGGAAGAGTGGTTAAAAAAGGAAGCAGAACTGAAGGAGGCAAAAGAAAAGGAGAAGTCAGAACAAGTTAGGCCGGAGCAGGAGCAAGCAGCTATACCGGAAGGGGAGGAAGAAAAAGCTGAAAAGCATGAGCCAGCCGAAAAGTTAATCAAGATCCTCAGGCACGGCAGGGAAAAACAGCGCCGTCAGGCTTCAGAGACACTTCTTTCCTACCCGGAGGGGGAGATAAAACCTTTCAGCCAGCTGCTGATCGGTTTGCTGAGACGGGAAAGAGTTCCAGACATCAGAAAGAATATCATTTCCCTTGTAGGAATGACTAAGACACGGGAAAGTATTGATACCCTTTTAAGAATTCTGAGCAATCCCCAGGAGCGTTTTGAATATAAGCTGGTGGCTCTTTCCAGTCTATCTGGAATCAAGGAAGAAAATGTAGTGACTTCCTTGAGATCTATATTGCAGGAACTGGTAACTGCTCGTATTCAGGAGAGAGAACAGGCAAAGAAAAACCTCACTGCTGTAGAAAAGGAAATAGAAGAAATAGAAACAGAAAAGTTAACCCTGGAAGCGGAAATTACTGCTCTGGAAACAAAGAAGAATGAACTGCAAAACAGAATTTCCGGTGGTTATCTGGAACCCGGACAGCCACCTGGTGTTCCCGGTTTACCTGCCATGGGACAGAGTACCTTAAAGCCAGCAGAAATTGTTAAGATACAGAAAGATATAAAGACTATGGAAAAACAAATTGAGGAAAAAAGGGAAAGAGTTGAGCTTTTAGGGCAAAAAAAGCAGGAGGCAGAAACAAAAAAAGGCAGATATGTGGCACTTTTGTCTAAAAAACAAGGCCAGCCAGGAGAAATTCAGCCTCCAGGCCAGCCCTGGATGCTGCAGGCAGAAATACCCGGTTCTGAGGAAACAGAGGAAGAAAGAAATCAACAGCAGTTTGCCCTTTCCTTAATTGACGCTCTGGGGTCCTTAAGGGACAGGGAAAGTCTTCCTGTAATCAGGAATGCCTGGCAGGAGTTTGGTAATGAAGAAAAGAAAATGTCATACAGTCTGGCGCTGGCCAGACTGGGAGACTATTCCCGGATAAACGGCCTTCTGGAACGTCTTCAGCAGGACCTTCCGGAAGGGGACACCGCCCAGCAAGCAGAAGTGACTTTCCGGGCAGCAGTTGTGGAGGTAGTGGGAGAATACGTCAAGGCTAATCAGGAACAGGAACTTCTGGAACTTCTGCAATATCTGGCTGAGGAATCAACCTTTCCGGAGATAAAAGAAGCAGCTTTAGATGCTTTGGCTTTTGTCAAGGGTGAAAAAAGAGTCAAAAAAGTTCCAGTTAAAACAACGACAGCTTCCCGGCCAGCTCCGGCAGGGGTCGCTGGAATGCCGGAATTTCCGGTACAGCCCGTTCCACCTCCTCGCTGAGGCTGCTTTCAGGTTAGAATCAGCAGGGGTAGAGGATTCACGCCTGGTAGCGGAAATCCTGCTGGCACACAGCCTGAAAAACAGCAGGCTGCAGCTTTACACTGAAGAAATAAGACTGCATCAAACTGCCGTGTCTTTTTTCTGGAAACTGGTGAGCAGGTGTGCCTCAGGAGTGCCACTGCAATACCTGTTAAACCGTGTGGACTTCTACGGTTTGCCATTTAAGGTTTCCACTGGTTGTTTCATTCCGCGGCCAGAAACAGAATTACTGGTAGCGGCAGCGCTTAATTTCATAAAGGAAATTCCTCCTCCTCAGAAAATTTTAGAAATAGGTACAGGTTGTGGTGCCATCAGCCTGGTTTTAGCGCATCATGTACCTACCTGCATGGTGCAAGCTACGGAAATCAGTCCTGCAGCTTTGAAAGTAGCCGGTGATAACAGAAAAAGGTTACATTTGAAGGAAAGGGTAAGATTTTACCGTCGTGACCTTTTCCCTCCCGGGCATAAAAATTTTGACTTAATTGTGAGTAACCCACCTTATATTCCCTCCAGAGAAATAGCAACTTTACCTGCCCCAGTGCGTAAGGAGCCAGTTATTGCTCTTAATGGGGGAAAAGATGGGCTGGGAGTGATAAAGAGAATTTTGAATTCTGCAGCTGCTTTTTTGAAACCAGGAGGAGTGGTTCTTCTAGAAATTGGAAACAACCAATCAGAAAGTCTAAGGAAACTGTGTTTTCCCGGACTGAGACTTTTCTGCTTCCGTAAGGACCTGGCAGGTATAGAGCGGATTGCTATCTACCGCAGAGTTTTAAAGGGATAGGTGAAAGCAAAAAACTATGCTAAAATAAAAGTATGGACAAGTTCATTATCTCCGGGGGCAAACCGCTAAAAGGAACAGTAACTGCCTCTGGTGCTAAGAATGCAGCCTTACCGATAATGGCAGCCAGTATTCTCTCCAGGGAACCAAGCGTTATTCATAATGTTCCCAGACTTAGAGATACAGAAACAATGGCCCGTATTCTTACCTTCCTCGGAGCCAGAGTTTCCTTTTCTGACAGCACAGTAACAATTGAGCCAGGCAATTTAACCCGCTGCACAGCACCTTACGAACTGGTGAGTACCATGCGAGCTTCTATCTGTCTTCTGGGACCGCTGGTTGCCAGGTGCGGCCAGGCCAAATTTTCCATGCCTGGCGGTTGTGTCATCGGACCAAGACCTATTGACCTGCATTTGAAAGGTCTTAGTAAGTTAGGTGTTTCCATCACTATGGAGAAAGGTTACATTGTCGCCAGAAATAAAAAGCTTAAAGGGACTTCTATTTTTCTCGGAGGTCCTTTTGGTTCTTCTGTTCTTGCTACTGCTAACGTTTTGACAGCTGCCACTGTTTCTGCTGGCGAGACTGTGATTGAGTTTGCCGCTTGCGAACCCGAAATTGTCGATCTGGCTATTTTTTTACGCCGGATGGGAGCAAAAATCAGGGGAGAAGGGTCCCATTTAATCAGGGTTGAAGGTACCAGGAAGCTTCATGGAGCCACTCATACCCTGCTGCCAGACAGAATTGAGACCGGTACTTATCTTCTCGCCGGTGCTGCTACCTGCGGGAGCGTCTCTGTCCGAAGGTGCTGTCCGGAAAATCTTTTCAGCCTTCTGGACAAATTAGAGGAAGCAGGTGTAGAAGTTGCTCGCGGCCAGGACTGGATTGGTGTTAAAGGCAAAAAATTTTGGAAACCTCTGGATATTGTTACCTGGCCCTACCCGGGATTTCCCACAGACTTACAGGCCCAGATGATGGCTTTTCTCACTCTGGCAGAGGGCGTAAGTAGCATCACAGAAAAGGTTTATCCAGACCGCTTTATTCACGTTGCAGAACTCAATAGACTGGGCGCCTGTATCTCGCTGGATGGTCCCAAGGCTCTGGTCAGAGGAGTAAAAAGCCTGTTTGGTGCTAAAGTTATGGCTTCAGATTTGCGCGCGAGTGCTGCTTTAGTTATTGCTGGGCTGGCAGCAAAGGGTGAAACAGAGATTTCCCGAATTTATCACCTTGATAGGGGTTATGAAAAATTTGAAGAAAAACTTACGCAGTTAGGGGCTCAAATTAAACGCGTAAGATAAGCTTTTGCGGAGAAAAAAATGAGAATACCTGTCGTTGTTTCCGGTGCCTGTGGTCGTATGGGGACAATCATTCGCAGCATGTTAGCGGAATCAACTGCCTTCTCTCTGGTGGGAGCACTGGAGCGTACCAACCATCCTTTACTGGGCAGGAAGCTGGAGCAGAGTGTGATTCTCACTTCCGAACTTCCACCAGGTGACTATGTTGTTATTGACTTCAGTTCGCCGGAAGGAACCCTCAATCTCCTCCGGCAGACAAAAAACCCTCTTGTTATTGGTACTACGGGATTAACCGAAGAGACCAGAAACTTGATGGAAAAACTTTCAGCCAGTACCGCTATAGTATGGGCTGCCAACATGAGCATTGGAGTCTATTGTTTTTTCCAGATTGTAAAGCGAGCAGCTGAACTGCTTAAGGATTATGAAGTGGAAATACTGGAAACTCATCACCACCACAAAAAGGATGCTCCCAGCGGTACAGCCAGAGAAATTGCCAGAATCGTCTGTGAGGCAAAGAAACTGACACCAGAAAGTTCTCTCCGTTTTGGTCGGAGTGGCTTCACCGGAGAACGCAAGCCTGAAGAAATCGGTATTCATGCCATGCGACTGGCAGACATTGTAGGTGAACATTCTGTTTTTTTTGGTAAGACAGGTGAAGTAATTGAATTATCCCACCGCTGTTTTAATCGGGCAAGTTTTGCGGCTGGTGCTCTGCAGGCAGCAAGTTTTGTCTGGAAAAAAAGTCCTGGTCTGTATACCATGGAAGATGTTATTGAGGAAAAAAAGGGAGAAGAAAATGTTGTCCGTGAGTGAACGTCTGGAGAAACTACCACCTTATCTTTTTGCCGAGATAGACAGATTGAAGAAGAAACTCTTAACCCAGGGACACGATGTTATCAGTCTGGGTGTTGGAGACCCTGATGAAGCCACTTTCCCACATATTATTGGTGCCTGTCAGCAGGCAGTAAAGAATTCCCGTTATCACCAGTATCCCCTCGGTCAGGGAAGTATCTTATTCAGGAAAGCAATTGCCAGTTACTATGAAAAATACAATAATGTTTCTCTGGACCCGGAGGAAGAAATTTGCGTTCTTATTGGTTCCAAAGAAGGTATTGCGCATCTTCCCCTGAGTGTTCTCAACCCGGGTGATTATTCTCTGGTGCCAGAACCAGGCTATCCTGTATACCATATTGGCACAATGCTGGCAGGAGGAAATACTTTTTTCTTACCTTTGAAAGAAGAAAATAGTTTTCTACCTGATATTTCCAGTGTTCCAGCCGCAGTCCTGGAGAAAACAAAAATTCTCTGGCTGAATTATCCCCATAATCCAACCAGTGTGCTGGCACCAGCAGAGTATCTGCAGGAAGTGATTAATTTTTGCCGGAAGAGGAACATCCTTATTGCTTATGATGCCGCCTACCACGAGATTTATTATGAGAAAAGACCTGTAAGTTTTCTTTCCTTACCTGGTGCCAGGGAAGTCGGAGTAGAGTTTCACTCCCTTTCCAAGACCTACAACATGACAGGATGGAGAATAGGCTGGGTTTGCGGTAATCGCCAGATTGTAAAGGCAGTTGCCCGTCTGAAAGAAAATATAGATTCGGGAACTTTTGAGGCTATTCAGGTAGCCGGAACAGTGGCTTTGACCGGTTCTCAAAGTTGTGTGCAAAAAATGCGCAGTATCTACCAGAAAAGGAGAGACCTGTTCACCAGCTGTGTGAGGAATATTGGCTGGTCTGCTAGAATACCGGAAGGAACATTTTATTACTGGGTCAGGGTACCTTCTGGAGATTCCATGTCAGCAGCAAGACAGTTACTGGAAAAAGCTCATGTGGTGGCTACTCCCGGGATTGGTTTTGGTCCATCTGGAGAAGGCTATATACGTTTTTCTCTTACATTACCGGAAGAAAGACTGCTACAGGCAATACAAAGAATGGAGAACCTATGGAAGAAAAAATAGCAGTCGTAGTTGGCAGTAAAAACGATTTGTCTTTTCTGGAGGGAGCCAGGGAAATTTTTTCTCAGTTCCAGGTAGAGTTTGATATCTTCACCCTTTCTGCTCATCGCAACCTGGATGAAACTATCAAGTTTGCCTCGGAAGCGGAGGAAAAAGGCTACGCTGTAATTATTGCCTGCGCTGGAATGGCGGCCCATTTGCCAGGAGTTATTGCTGCCAAGACCATCTTACCGGTGATAGGTGTTCCTTTACCAACCAGCGAAATTCAGGGAATGGATGCCCTTCTGGCGATTGTCCAGATGCCAGCCGGCATTCCGGTAGCCACAATGGCTATTGGACGAGCAGGAGTGAAAAACGCAGCGCTTCTGGCAATTAGTATTATGGCGAGAAAAAATTCCCGGTTGGCGACTGATCTCAGAGAGTATCGGAGAAAGCTAAGCGGAAAATGAAGAAGATAGCCATTCTTACGGCTGGTGGTGATGCCCCGGGAATGAACGCAGCCATCAGGGCCGCAGTTAGAATTGCCAGCGGTGAAAAATTGACTGTGATTGGTATTAAAAGAGGTTACCGCGGACTTTACGAAAAAGATTTTTCCCTGATAACTTCCCGTGATGTATCCGGTATTATTAATCTGGGAGGGACAATTCTAAAAACTATTCGCTTCCCGGAATTCAAGAAATCTGAGATCAGAAAAAAAGCCGCCGAAAATCTTAAAGAGGCTGGAATTGAGGGATTGATTGCTATTGGCGGTAATGGGACAGCCCAGGGAGCCCTTCTGTTTCACCAGGAAAGCGGAATTCCGGTTGTGGTCATTCCTGCTTCCATTGATAACGACCTCGGCGGAACAGATATGAGTATCGGGTTTGATACTGCAGTTAATACAGCTGTGGAAGCCATTGACCGCATCAGAGATACTGCTACCAGTCATGAAAGAACTTTTGTGATCGAGGTAATGGGCAGACACTGTGGAAACCTTGCTCTGGAAGTAGGCCTGGCCTGCGGGGCAGAAATTATTGTTGTTCCCGAAGTACCGTTGAGTTATGAGAAGATACTGGAAGACCTCAGGGAAGCTGACAGAAAAGGAAAAAATAGCGTGCTTATTGTTTTAGCCGAAGGAGTCACCTCCGCTCCGGAGATGACAGCTGTTATAAAAAAGCATTTTCCAGAGAAGGAGGTACGCTACGCTGTTTTAGGTTATATCCAGAGGGGAGGAAGTCCTACTTATGCCACCCGTGTTCTGGCAACCAGACTGGGAGCAGAAGCCGTACGGGTACTTATCTCCGGGGCTTCCTGCCATCTGGTAGGGGTAAAAGCTGGTCGTTTAGTACATTTGCCTGTCAGTGAAGCACTGGCTACTGGCTACTCAGCGCCACTGGAAAATCTAAAATTAGCACGCCTTCTTTCAATTTGAAGCCGCTGCAGAAAGACGGTACAGATTTTTCCAGGAAAAACAACTTCTATGTTAAAATGGTAAACAATTAAGGAGGGTATATGCGCAGCGACCAGATGAAAAAAGGATTTTTAAGAGCACCCCACCGAAGCCTTTTGAAGGCTATGGGCTACACTGAGGAAGAGTTTAAACGTCCTTTAATCGGTGTTGCCAATTCTGGTAATGAAATTATTCCCGGACATATCCACCTGGATAAGATTACAGAAGCAGTCAAAGCCGGAATAACACTGGCTGGAGGAACCCCGGTGGAATTCAGAACCATCGGTGTATGTGATGGTATTGCTATGGGACACGAGGGAATGAAGTACAGTCTTGTCTCCAGAGAGATAATTGCTGATTCTATAGAAATTATGGCCATGGCTCATCCTTTTGATGGACTGGTCCTGGTAGCCAGTTGCGATAAGATTGTTCCCGGTATGCTGATGGCTTTACTCAGGTTGAATATACCGGGAATTTTTATTGGTGGCGGACCCATGGCTGCAGGCAGGCTTCCCTCCGGGGAAACAGTTGATTTAATCTCTGTCTTTGAAGGGGTTGGCCGCGTCTCCAGTGGAGAGATAAAGGAAGACAGGTTGAGTTTGATTGAAGACAACGCCTGTCCAGGTTGCGGCAGTTGTTCTGGAATGTTTACAGCTAACTCTATGAATTGTCTGGCTGAAGTGCTGGGTTTGACACTGCCCGGTAACGGAACAGTCTTGGCTAACACTTCCCGGCGTATACAGTTAGCCAAAAAAGCAGGTATGGCAGTGATGGAGCTGGTGCGAAAAAATTGTAGACCTAAGGATATAGTAAGCCAGGCAAGTTTCCGGAATGCTATCAGGGTGGATATGGCTTTGGGCGCTTCTACCAACACAGTTTTGCATTTGCCCGCGATTGCCAGCGAGGCAGGCATCCCTTTACCACTGAGTATTTTTGATGAATTAAGCCGCTCCACACCTAATATCTGCAGGTTATCTCCAGCATCTTCCTTTCACCTGGAAGACCTGGATAGAGCCGGTGGTATCTCTGCAGTGATGAAGGAACTCAGCAGGAAAAATCTTCTGGAGCTGGACCTTCCCACCGTTGCTGGTATTTTACGTGATATTGTTGCTCAGGCCAGAGTCTGGGACCATAATGTTATCAGGCCGCTGGAAGACCCCTTTTCCTTAGAAGGTGGTCTGGCAATCCTTTACGGAAGTTTGGCTCCTGAGGGGGCAGTGATTAAACAATCGGCTATTGCTTCAGGGATAAAAGTCTTCCGTGGTCCAGCGAAGGTTTTCAACGGAGAAGAAGCAGCTCTAAATGCCATTTTGAAAAAGAAGATTAAGCCGAAAGATGTAATAATTATCCGGTATGAGGGCCCAAAAGGTGGGCCAGGAATGAGAGAAATGCTGGCGGTCACTTCAGCCATCAGCGGACAGGGGCTGGGAGAAAAGGTGGCGCTGCTGACAGATGGACGTTTTTCTGGAGGAACCAGAGGGATATGTATCGGACACATCAGTCCGGAAGCAGCTGCTGGCGGGCCTGTAGGATTGGTGCAGAATGGAGATTTGGTGGAGATTAACCTGCCAGAGAGAAAATTAGAGCTTCTGGTTTCTCCTGCACAGTTAGAAAAGAGGCGTCAGAAAATAAAAGCTCCGGCATTGAGGTTAAAAGGAGTTCTGGCGCGTTATAGCCAGCAGGTTCAGTCAGCTTCTACCGGTGCAATACTCAAATAAATAAAGGAATGAAGATACTACAGCTGGAACATGCTAAGAAGGGTCTCCTCACGAAAGAAGTGAGACAGGTAGCCGCTGCCGAAGGTTTACCTGCAGAAATGGTGGCCGAGAAAGTGGCTGCCGGCCAGATTGTTATCGTCAAGCACAAAGGCAAATCTCTGGGCATTGGCTCTGATTTACGAATCAAGGTCAATGTTAACATTGGTACCTCCCCGGATTATGCCGAGACACGATTAGAACTAACCAAATTAAAAACTGCCTGCCGTCTGGGGACAGATACAATTATGGATTTAAGCATCGGAGGTCCTATCCAGCAGATACGGGAGAAAATTCTGAAACACAGCACTGTCCCGGTTGGTACTGTTCCCATCTACCAGGCAGCAATTGCCACAATTCAGAACCAGAAGGGTATTGGAAAAATGAAGGTAGATGACCTTTTTTCTACTATCCAGCAGCAGGCAATGCAGGGAGTCTCTTTCGTGACTGTTCATTGTGGGATAACCAGGAAAACTGTGGAAAAACTTCAAAGACAGCCAAGAATGATGTCAGTAGTGAGCAGGGGAGGCGTCTTTACCATCTGCTGGATGCTCTCTAACGACAGGGAGAATCCTCTTTACCAGCATTTTGACCGTCTTCTGGAAATTGCCAGAAAATACGATTTGGTTCTTTCCCTGGGTGATGGTCTACGACCTGGTGGGTTAAGCGATGCCACTGATGTTTTCCAGATGGAAGAGTTATTTACGCTGGGAGAACTTGTGCAGCAAGCCCGGCAGTCCGGGGTACAGGTAATGGTAGAAGGTCCCGGGCACCTGCCGCTTTCTGAGGTAGCAGCTAACGTTCTTCTGGAGAAAAAAATCTGTGATGGCGCACCTTTTTATGTTCTCGGACCGCTTGTTACTGATATCGCGCCGGGATATGACCATATCACGGCTGCTATTGGTGCAGCTGTCGCTGGCTGGCAGGGCGCTGATTTTATCTGTGCTGTCAGCCCCGCAGAACATCTCTGCCTTCCCTCTCCAGAGGACGTTGCTGCAGGTTTACTGGCAGCCCGGCTGGCAGCACATGCCGCTGATTTAGCCAGGGGGAGGAAGGCTGCCTGGAGCTGGAATAAAGCAATGGAAACAGCACGGGCAAGGCGGCTCTGGGCAAAACAGAAGAAACTGTCACTCAATCCCGAACGATTCCAGGCATTACATCGCCGTTGTTCTCTAAGCCAGCCGGATGTTTGCACTATGTGCGGCCGGTATTGCGCCATGCGTATGATAGAAAAAGCTTTAAAGAGAGAAAACTTCTGACATGAAAAAGATTCGTACTTTTGGAGATAAGGTTCTGCGTGTTAAGTGTAAGGAAGTCACCACCATAGACGAAAGTGTCAGGAAGTGTGTTTCTCAGCTGCAGGAAAGTTTGCTTTTCAGCAAGGGAGTTGGACTGGCTGCTCCCCAGATCGGGATAAGAAAAAGAATTTTTGTTGCCCGTGTCCCGGAAACAGAAAAGATAATTACCTTGATTAACCCACGGATTGTGAAAAAATCCGGAAAGATAATTGACCTGGAAGGTTGCCTGAGTTTTCCTGAGATCTTCTTCTCTATTGAACGTGCCTCAGAAGTGGCTATCAGCGGGTGGGATGAAAAAGAGCGCTGTTTTAACTTAGAGGCGTCCGGATTGTTAGCCAGGTGTTTTCAACATGAATGCGACCATCTGGACGGTGTTCTCATTATAGATTATGCCAGCACCCAGGAGAAGAATTTCTGGAAGGAGAAATTAGAAAAACTGAAGCAGAAAAGTAAATCTTGAGCAAATTATTGCCTCCATCTAAAAAACAATGATACCGGAATATCTTGTTTCCTTTGATACAGAGAAATTACCGGTAGAAACAACCGATGTACTGATTGTAGGTTCCGGTATTGCTGGACTGCGAACAGCTCTGGCACTGAAAAAGAAAAGTGTTGTCCTTATTACAAAAAATGGCCTTCAGGATACCAGTACCTACAATGCTCAGGGTGGGATTGCAGCAGCATTAGCCCGCGAGGATTCTCCGGAAAAGCACCTGGAGGATACACTTTCCGCCGGGGCTGGTTTAAACAACAGGGAAGCTGTGGAAATACTCTCCCGGGAAGGAATTCAACGTGTTCTGGAATTGATAGAATGGGGACTGAAATTTGATACCTCTGGAAACCGCCTGCATTTTACCAGGGAAGGAGGTCATTCCTGTTGCCGGATACTGCACAGTAATGGTGATGCCACCGGTCAGGCAGTTGCTGAATTTCTTGTGAGACTGGCGAAAGACTCTAACATAAAAATTCAGGAGGGTCTTTTTCTGGTTGACCTTCTGACCCAGGAAGAAGGAATCTGCGGAGCAATTCTGCTGGACATTCATAAAAAGAATCTGTTTGTGGTAAAAACCGCCAATATTGTTTTAGCCTCAGGGGGTGCGGGTCAGATTTTTCAGGAAACCACCAATCCCCAATCCATCACCGGAGACGGTCAGGCTGCCGCCTACCGGAGAGGGGCTGAACTGGTAGATTTGGAATTTTTTCAGTTTCATCCAACCACTCTTTATCTGGCTGGTGCACCTCGTTTTCTCATTTCTGAATCCGTGAGAGGTGAAGGCGGAATTCTGAGAAACAGTTCAGGAGAAAGGTTTATGCACAATTATCACCATCAGGCTGAACTGGCACCCAGAGATATCGTCAGCCGGGCTATTGTTGACCAGATGAAAAAAACAGGCACCAGCTGTGTCTATCTGGATTTAAGACATCTACCGCCGTCCCGGATAAAGAAACGCTTTCCAGCCATTGAAAATTTCTGTCGGAGTTATGGACTGGATATAACAGGTGACCTGATTCCTGTAAGACCGGCAGCTCACTACTTTATGGGAGGGATACGCACAAATCTCTGGGGTGAAACCAGTATACCTGGCCTTTATGCGGTAGGAGAAGTCGCCTGTAACGGTGTCCATGGTGCCAATAGATTAGGGAGTAATTCTCTTCTGGAAGGGCTGGTCTTTGCTGTTCGGGTTGCTCAACGAATTCAGGAAAAAGAAATGAGAGTAAAACGCTGGTCGCGACTTTATTACAATTTTCCTCAGGCAACAGAAATTATGATTGACCGGGAAGACCTCAAACGTTCTATAAAAAGTCTTATGTGGCGTCAGGCAGGGATAGAAAGGAACCGTCAGGATTTAACCCTGGCGCTGGAAAAAGTTACTAACTGGGAACGCTATGCCTTTCTGAAAGAATTCCGGGACTATACTGGTTTTGAAAGTCAAAATATGCTCATCCTGGCAACACTCATTATAAGAGTAGCCTTACAGCGACAGGAAAGCCGTGGTGCCCACTTTCGTACGGATTTCCCTGAACCTGATTCAGCCTGGCAAAAACACATAGTTATTTCCCGTCAGGATAATTTTCTTGTGGAAAAACTTTAAGTTTTTTTGTGGGAAAATTTTAAGAGGGAGAAAGGTATGAAAACACCAAGAGTCCAGGTTAATAAGCAACCCGTGAGTGAACGTATCAGAAACTTTTATGAAGTTTCTCTGGGCTATACACAGGAGCAAGCACGTCAGGAAGCCAGCCGCTGCCTGAGTTGCCGTAATGCTACCTGTGTGCGTGGATGCCCTGTGGAAGTCAATATCCCGGAATTTGTCAGGTTTATTAAAGAAGGGAATTTTTTACTTTCCTTCCAATCCCTCCAGAAGAAAAACATTCTGCCAGCCATCTGCGGACGGGTGTGTCCCCAGGAGACCCAGTGTGAGAAATTATGTGTCCTGGGCAGGAAAGGGGAACCTGTCGCCATAGGACGATTAGAAAGATTTGTTGCTGACTGGGCAAGACAGAACCAGAAGGATAATCCTTCCACCATGTTACCACAGGAGAATAAATATAGAGTGGCTGTTATAGGTTGCGGTCCAGCAGGTTTAACCTGTGCGGCAGAACTGGCATCTTTGGGTGTAAAGGTTACAATTTTTGAATCTCTTCATAAGCCAGGAGGGGTGCTGGTCTATGGTATACCGGAATTTCGTCTGCCGAAGTCCATAGTTACCCATGAAATTGAACAGGTGAAGAAAATGCAGGTGGAGATTGTTACCGATACTGTTGTTGGCAAAACTATCAGCATTAAAGAACTCTTTGCCTCAGGTTATCAGGCAATTTTTATCGCCACTGGTGCCGGGTTGCCTTCCTTTCTTGGTATACCGGGTGAGAATCTATTGCGGGTTTACTCGGCTAATGAATTTCTTACCAGGGTTAACCTGATGGCTGCCTTTCGTTTTCCGGAAGCAGACACGCCTATAGATGTCGGCAGGAAAGTGGCAGTCATCGGTGGAGGAAATGTGGCTATGGATGCGGCACGTTGTGCCCTGAGGTTAAAGGCTGAAAGTGTCTGGGTTCTTTACCGGCGGACAGAAGAGGAAATGCCAGCCCGCCGGGAAGAATATGAAAATGCCAGGGAAGAAGGAATTAATTTTGAGTTTTTGGTTAGTCCCACAGAAATTATTGCTGATGAAAATGGCTATGTGAAAGGTATAAAAATTATTCGTAACTGCCTGGGTGAACCGGACGAAAGCGGACGGAGAAGACCGGTACCCATCCCGGATTCCGAGACTGTTGTTGATTTTGACACAGTAATTGTGGCTATCGGGCAAAACCCTAATCCTCTTATTCCTGCTTGTCTTCCAGAACTGAAAACCGGCCGTCATGGCGTCATCATTACTGACCCGGAGACTGGGGCTACCAATATCGCCGGGATTTACGCCGGTGGAGACATAGCCACAGGTGCTGCTACTGTCATCAGCGCTATGGGGGCAGGAAAAAAAGCCGCACGGTCTATTTTTGAATACCTCCGGGGAAAGAACAGCTAAAAATGCTCACTGGATTTTTGTCATTGTTCAGGTGATTGTGTTATTCTTAAGAAAATAAGGAGGAGCCATGGGCGGATGGGTTGCACTGGCGGTAGTAGTTTTTTTCATCCTTGCCAATTCCATTAAAATTGTAAATGAATATGAGCGCGGTGTTATCTTCCGACTGGGAAGGCTGGTGGGAGCGAGAGGTCCGGGACTTTTCTTTCTTATTCCCCTGGTGGAAAGAATGGTAAAGGTAAGTCTGCGCACCCTAACCTTTGATGTTACCCCTCAGGAAGTCATGACCAAGGATAATGTTCCCATCAAAGTAAACGCCGTAGTTTATTTTCGTGTGATGGACCCGGCCAGAGCAGTGGTAGAAGTAGAAAATTATCAGGTAGCAACCATTCAAATTGCTCAAACGACCCTGCGGGGAGTTGTAGGACACAACGAACTGGATGATATCCTGGCAGAAAGAGAAAAAATTAATCAGCGACTTCAACAGATTATTGATGAGCAAACAGACCCCTGGGGTATTAAAGTAAGCATTGTGGAAATCAAAGAAGTAGAATTGCCTGAGAGTATGAAGCGAGCGATGGCCAGACAGGCAGAAGTAGAAAGGGAACGCCGCGCCAAGGTGATAAATGCCGAAGGCGAGTTACAGGCTTCGGAAAAACTGAGGGAAGCGGCACGCATCCTGTCTGAGATACCCCAGGCTATGCACCTGCGCTACCTGCAAACAGCCACAGAAATTGCTACCGAAAAGAATTCCACCCTGGTCTTTCCTCTTCCCATGGAATTCTTCAAGCTCATCGGAAAAGAAAAAACTTAAAGTCGGATTATGGTTGTTTTCCAGAAGATAGGGATTATCGGGCTGGGGATGCTGGGCGGCTCCATAGCTCTGGATGTAAGACGGCTGGGAATAGCAGGGGAAATCATCGGTGCCAGTCGTCGCGCTTCCACATTGAGAAAAGCCAGGGAAAATGGTTTTGTTGACCGGACTACCACTGATGTTCACAACCTTATAAGAAGCGTGGATTTCCTGATTCTGGCCACACCGCCAAAAGTAATAACTTCTTATTTAAGGATATTAGCAGAGACCAACCCTGGACTTTTAACCACAGATGTTGCCAGTGTGAAAGAGGAAATTATAGAAACCGTAAACAAATATTTTGGCAAATCTCACTGGTTTGTTGGCTCGCATCCTATTGCCGGGTCTGAAGTTCAGGGTCTGGCTGGCTCTAAATCCAGTCTTTTTGTTAGCCGAGCGGTAGTAGTTAGTCCAGCACGAAATTCCTGCCCTGCGGCAGTGGAAAAAGTGAAGGAATTCTGGTTAGCTTTAGGAGCCAGGGTAATCCAGATGGATGCGCGGGAGCATGATTATATTCTGGCTGTTTCCAGTCACCTGCCCCATCTAACAGTCTATGCTCTTGTGGATACTCTCAAAACGGTGAAAAATCCACACCTTTACCAGTGTCTGGGTTCTGGATTTAAAGATGCTACCCGGATTGGAAAGAGCAACCCACAACTCTGGGCGGAAATATTCCTGGCCAACAGGAAACATCTTCTTGTTCATCTGGCAAGCTATAAAAGAAGGCTGCAGCGACTGGAATCCTTACTGCGTGGCACCAGAAGGAATTTATTAACCCGGTATCTCAAGGAAATAGTGGTTTATCGGGAGAGCCTTGATGGGAAAAAATGAGAGAAGTTTGTTTTTGCGGCAATGTCGTCGCATCGTGATTAAAATCGGAACCCAGGTAGCCACCACACGGGACAACCGGGTGGATACTTCCACCCTGGAGCACATAGTTCAGCAGGTGGCAGAGTTAGTGAAGAATGAGAAGCGGCAGGTTATTATAGTTACATCTGGTGCGGTAGCTGCCGGGATGCAGGTCTTAGGATGGAAAAAGAGACCAGCAAGTATTAATTATTTACAGGCTGCTGCCAGTGTTGGACAGAGCAGATTGATGCGTGTTTATGAACGTTCCTTCCGGGACCTGGGCATCAATGTAGGTCAGGTTTTGCTTACCAGGGACCTTTTCCGTGTGCCCCAGCGACGGACCAATGCCCAGCAGACACTTTTAACGTTGCTCAACTTCGGTGTTATTCCCATTATCAACGAGAACGACAGCGTGGCAGTGGAAGAACTCAGATTCGGAGACAATGATACCCTGGCGGCTCTCGTTACTGAATTACTGGCTGCGCAGCTTCTTTTGATTTTAACAGATGTTGCCGGGCTTTACAACCGGGACCCGAAAGCCGGGCAAGCCACTCTCATTTCTGAGGTTAGAAATTTTGACAGGAAAATCCTGGCACTGGGCAAGACTGCTTCTGCATCCGGAAAGGGATTGGGTGGTATCGCCAGTAAACTGAAGGCAGCCAAATATGTCACCGAACGTGGTGCTGTCTGTATCATTGCTCATGGTAAAAGGACTTCCACTATTCCTGCTGTTATGTCCGGTAAACAGGTAGGTACCTTTTTCTGGCCGCAAAGGATACTTTCTTCTTAAAAGGAGTTTCTTATGCCGTGGCGAGAGGATGTTTTGCGCAAACTGAAGGAAACCAGACAAGCATCTGCAGAAATTAGCCTGCTTAGTAAAGAAAGAAAAAATAATAGTCTGCAGGTATTAGCCCGCTTGCTGCGAGAAAAGATGCCCGCTATCTTAAATGCCAACCGGGCAGACCTGGACAAAGCCAGTAAGTCAGGTTACTCGCCGGCTTTCATGGACAGGCTGACCCTGACACCAGAAAGGGTGGAAAAAATGGCTGTAGCCTGCCAGCAGGTGTCTTCTCTGCCGGACCCGGTGGGTCAAATTATCTGGGAGACAACAAGACCAAATGGCCTTAGAATTCAACGTCTGCGGGTTCCCATCGGTGTGATTGCCATTATTTATGAATCAAGGCCTGATGTTACGGTAGAGGCAGCCATTCTCTGTCTGAAGGCCGGTAATGCTGTTGTTTTAAGGGGAGGAAAAGAAGCACGTTTTTCCAACACCATGCTTGTGGAACTGATAAAACAGGCGCTGAGAGAGACAGAAATCACAGAAAAGGGGATAAATTTAATAGCGGAAGGAGGTAGAGCAGCAGTTTCTTTCCTTCTCCAGCAAACAGATTTAGTTGACCTGGTAATCCCCAGGGGCGGTGAATCCCTCATCAACACTGTTGTCAGGTCCAGCCGGATTCCGGTCGTGAAACACTATAAAGGCGTGTGCCATACCTATGTTGACGCCCATGCTGATTTAAGAATGGCTGTAGAAGTTACCTTCAATGCTAAAGTTCAACGCCCCGGTACCTGTAATGCTACAGAAACTCTGCTTGTGCATCGCGATATAGCTTCCTCCTTTCTTCCTTTAATGGCGGAAAAATTTCAGGCAGCAGGCGTGGAAATGAGAGGATGCCCTGTAACCTGTGCTCTTGTTCCCCAGGCTAAACCGGCAGCGGAAACAGACTGGGGAAAAGAATTTCTCGCCCTGATTATTGCTATCAAGGTTGTTAATAGTCTTGGGGAAGCAATTGAACATATCAGCAGATACGGGACAAAACATTCGGATGCTATAATTACCGAGGATTCTGCAGCCGCTTCAGAGTTCCTGCAGAAAGTAGATTCAGCCTGTGTTTATCATAATGCTTCCACCAGATTCACTGACGGTGGCCAGTTCGGCCTGGGAGCAGAAATAGGTATAAGTACTGATAAAATTCATGCTCGTGGCCCCATGGGACTGGAAGAACTCACTACCTATAAATACGTAATTCATGGACAGGGACAAATCCGTTCATAAACTGGCTATCTTTGGAGGTTCCTTTAATCCGGTTCATCACGGTCATTTGATTATGGCTGAGATGGCGCAGAATCAGTTTGGCCTGGATAAGGTTATTTTTGTCCCTGCTGGTATCTCCCCTTTCAAGGATGAACCAGCCGTTTCTGGCCAGAAACGGCTGAAAATGCTGCGACTGGCTATTTCCCGACATCCTTTTTTTGAAGCCAGCGCTATTGAATTACTCAGGTCTGGACCATCATATACCATAGAAACGGTAAAACATTTTGAGAAAAAGTATCCTGGTGCCAAACTTTTTTTCCTCCTGGGTAGTGATACCTTTTCTGAGATTAACAGATGGCATCAGGCTGAGGATTTGATACGTAAACTTATTTTTCTGGTTGCCCTGCGCAGCAGTAGCAGAATTACCACACCTGCTGGTTTCAGGGTAAAATATAAACTTATTTCTGCACCTTTGATAGAGATTTCATCGACACTCATCCGGAAATTGCTGGGGAGTGGAAAGTCTATCCGGTATTTAGTTCCGGATTCTGTTTATCGGTACATAAGAAGGGAAGGATTATATGGACTGGCAAGAACTACTGAGAAAAATTGAGGAAATCAAAAAGCAGGCAGCCGGTGAAATGTCCCGGATAAGTGAGGCTTCAGAAAAGGAACAATGGCGGATAAAATATCTCGGTCGTAAAGGTCACCTGCATCAACTGACCAGTTTAGTGGGAAAAGCGCCGCTGCAGCTCCGAAGAAAACTCGGTGCAGAGATTAATAACCTGAAACAGTATCTTTTAGCTCTCTATCAGGAAAAGAAGGAAGCCATCAGAGATACCGGGTTTTTGAATGTTTCCTTACCCGGACACAGGGTATCTTCGGGTCAGCTTCATCCCCTGACGACTGCTACACGGGAGATGGTTAAAATTTTCACCAGGATGGGCTTCGGTGTCTATACAGGACCTGATATGGAAACAGATTATTACAACTTTGAAGCACTTAACATGCCGGCTAACCATCCAGCCAGGGATATGTGGGATACCTTTTACCTGAACGAAGAAGGTACCAGACTTTTACGCACCCATACCAGTCCGGTACAGATTCGTGTAATGGAGAAGATAACCCCTCCCTTCAGGATTATTGCTGTTGGCAGATGTTTTCGTAGAGACCCATTAGATGCTTCCCACAGCCCGGTTTTCCATCAGATGGAAGGATTGATGGTTGGTTCTGATATTTGTTTTAGCCACCTGAAAGGAATCCTTATCCACTTCTGTCAGGAATTTTTTGGACACGGGATAAAGGTAAAATTCAGTCCCTCATATTTTCCTTTCACTGAACCCAGTGCCGAGGTGAGCATTTCCTGTGTCATCTGTGGCGGTACAGGATGTACCACCTGCTCCAGGAAAGGGTGGCTGGAGATACTTGGTTGCGGCATGGTACACCCCAGAGTTTTCCAGGCAGTAGGTTATGAGAAAGACAAAATCAGGGGGTTTGCCTTTGGTATGGGCGTAGAAAGAATAGCGATGTTGCGCCACGGAATTACAGATATCAGATTTTTTCTTCAGAATGACTTACGTTTTATCCAGCAGGTAAGCAGTTAACCATAGAAAGGAGTATGATGAGGTATCCGTATTCCTGTTTGAGACAGTATCTCCAGCAACCTTTTTCGCCAGAAGAATTAATCCTCTGGCTGGATACCCTGGGCCTCAGTCCTCAGGTAATAAAAAGCGATCCGGAAGACCTGGTCCTGGAGATTGAAACACCTGCTAACAGACCCGACCTACTGAGTTTAATAGGTCTGGCGAGGGCTATCGCACCCTTTGGCAGGTTAACTGTACAACTACCCCGGTGTTGTTTTGCAGAAGACCTGCAGGAAGTTTTCCCGGTGAACATTGAGAACATAGAGGACTGCCTGTACTATTCCTGTCGTGTTATGCGGGGAGTAAAAGTTGCTCCTTCTCCTTCAGCGTTAAAGGATACAGTGGAGAAACTGGGTTTCAGAAGCAGCCTGAATGTCGTTGACCTTTCCAATCTGGTGATGGCAGAAACCGGGCAACCGCTGCATGTCTTTGATCTGGACCGGATTTGTAAGAAAATAACTGTCCGCCGCGCTTTTTCAGGAGAAAAAATTATAACGCTGGATGGACGTCAAAGACTGCTGGATAATGATATTTTAGTTATTGCTGATGAGGAAAAAAGTGTTGCTCTGGCCGGGATAATGGGCGGGGCAAATTCTGAAGTAACAAATCAGACCGTCAATCTCCTCATTGAGAGTGCCGTCTTCAGTCCGGGGAGAATCCGTCGGGGAAGCAAGAAGCTGGGCTTATCCACTGAAGCAGCCCTAAGGTTTGAAAAAGGGATTGACCCTCAGACTGCTTGTTTCGGGCTGGAAAGGCTGATTTCTCTGATAAAAGAAATGGCTGGCGGTCATATAGGTCCAGTCTCCTGGACAGGAGAAAGGGAGAAAAAACTGTCTGCGGTTGAGCTGGACGCTGAACATCTTCAGACCTTTCTCGGCAGTGAAATACCTGGCGATTTTCTTACTGAACTTTTCTCGCAGTCAGGTTTTTCTGTAACGCGTAAAGGAAATGTTTATCAGGTAACCATACCCTCTTTTCGAAACGATATTCAGGATGAGGTGGATTTGATTGAAGAGGTAGCCAAATACTGGACATATGAAAGAATTCCTTCCTGTTTTCCTTCAGTGGAAATTATTCCCACGCCCACATCCCGCCAATATCTACTGTTAGAACGAATTCAGGATATTATGATGCGCCTGGGTTGCACAGAAGTTATCACCTCCAGCCTCATTCCAGAAGACTGGGAGAAATTTTGTCCTGATAAATGTATACCTATTGTTAATCCGCTTTCCCAGAATGCTTCTCGCCTGCGCTCCTGCTTAATACCTGGATTACTTGAGGTTGTACGCTTTAACCTCACCCGGGGAAGAGAAAACATGCAACTGTTTGAACTGGGCACAGTCTACCAGTACCAGGAATCCGCAGAAAAGCTCTCTTTGGGACTGGTTGTCTATCGTGATAAAGCCTTCTTCACTTTAAAAGGGATAGTGGAATCCTTTTTCGCTGAATGTGGCATTTTTTCCCTGGAATGGAAATCCAGCACAGGCTGTCTGGAAAATCTGGGTCAATTAGTAGAGATTGAATGGAAAAAGGGAAAAACAGGGTATCTGGTTTTACCAGGAGAAAAAGTTTTAAAATTTTTTGACATAGGGTCTGCGGTAGCCGTGGGTGAGATTTTTGTAGAGGGACTGGAGGAACAGCTATTCAGAATAAAAAAGTTTGTTCCGCCACCGCGCTTTCCCTCCAGCAGACGTGATTTTTCTTTTATCTTTTCAGAAAATGTTGTATGGCCAGAGGTGGAGAAGATCCTCCGCAATCTGCACCTACCAGTAGAAAGCATTGATGTTTTTGATACATATCAGGGGGAGAAGATTTCTCCTGGTTGTCTGAGCATCAGTTTTTCCGTTATCTTTCGTCATCCTGAGAGAACACTACTGGCTGAAGAAGTAGAAGAGTTTACCAGGCTTATCGCAAAGACACTGGAAGAAAATTTCTCTGCCCGGATAAGACAATGAAAACTGTTACCATAACTGTGGCAGGCAGACGTTATACCATCGGCACCTCACTTAACGAGAATGATATCCGGTTGATGGAGAAACAATTACAGGAAACCCTGGAAAGGCTTCAGTTAAAACATCCCAGTGCTGATTTAATTGACCTTTTAGTGTTCTGTCTGATAGAAGGATGGGAACAGAATTTCACCCTGCAGCAAACACTCCAGCATTGCGTCCAGAGCAAAGAATTACTCCGGGCTCGCCTCCAGAAGATAGGTTCAATCATAGAAAAGAAGATTAAGGATTTGACAGGTGACCAGTAGAAAATTTATACTAACATAAAATGCGGGGTGGAGCAGTGGTAGCTCGCCGGGCCCATAACCCGGAGGTCGGCCGTTCGAATCGGTCCCCCGCAACCACAAATTTCAGAGCTTCAGAGAGTCCGCTTCCGGCGGAAGAAGGTGTTCTGTTGTCCGGGGCTAAAGGCAGGAACAAATGGCATTTGGCCGAAAAAGAATCTTAGCTATAGATCTGGGCACAACCAAAATCCGGGTTGCAGAACTGGAGAGAAGAGGCTCTACCTATAATCTGACCTATTATAATGAACTGGCAGCACCCAGCCTTCCTGTGGAAGAAAGAAGAAACTTTTTGCGCGATCAGGGCAAAAGTTTTGTCAGAAGTCTGCCGACCCGACATGTTTTTCTTTCTCTCCCTGGACGGGGGATACTCATACGAGCAATCAGTGCCCCGAATGTACCGCTGAAAAAGCTGAAGGATATTCTTAAGTACGAGGTTCAACAGCAGATTCCATTCCCTCTGGAGGTTGTTCACTGGTCATTTCAGATTTTAAGCCAGACACCACAGAACTTTAACCTTATTCTTGGGGCTGCTAAAAAGGATTTAATAACAGAGTATCTTGGTGAAGTTGCCCCCTTTGGCTTTAACATTCACTTTCTGGACGCTGACTTCTTTGCGCTCAGCAACGCTTTCCAGATGAGTCCAGAATTCAAATCAGAAACCTGCCAGGCAGTTCTGGAACTGGGGGCTGTTTCTGCCAATTTTATTCTCATGCACCAGGAGAAATTTCTTATGCGCGCTTTGACCACTTCTGGTGACAGTTTGACTACTGCCATAGCTGAGACCGAAGGGATTAGCTTTCAGGATGCTGAAGAGAAAAAGAAACAGGAAGGAGTTAATCTAACACCGGTTGTTACCACTCTGGAAAGTCTGCATACTGAAATTCAAAATTCCATTGATTACTGGCGTTTTACCATGAAGGGCCCGGAGGTAGAGAATTTTTATATCTGTGGTGGTACAAGCAGGATGAAAGGATTACGCGATTTTCTGGAGAGTAAATCTCGTATTAAAACTTCTGTTTTCAACCCGCTGAGCTCTATCAGTCTCAATAGTCGTTACTCTTCCCTGAAGGAGATTGGTCCTGAACTGGCTATCCTTACCGGGCTGGGTCTACGTAGTATAGAAGTCACCATCCTGGATATTGATTTCTTACCAGAAGAAGTGATAGCAGGAAGGGAACTGCGGGAAAACAGACCCTATATTTTTCTCTCCCTGGCTATGGCTGCTTTGCTTTCTCTCACACCAACTATTTATATCAACCAGGAACGGATTATTCTGCAGAGTTTCCTCAGCGAACTTCAGGCCCAGCTACAGCAGTACGAAAAGTTTAAACCTGAGGTAGAAAAACTCAATAATGAAATTAAAGGAGTACAGGGAAATATCGGTACCATCAAAGCCATACTGGATAAGAAAGCCATCTGGCTTTCCCGTATCTTAGAAATAGGCGAATCCCTGCCCAGTAGCCGCATCTACATTACCAGCTTTTTCCCCGGCACGGTAGCACCTGCGGCTACCGCTGCGGCTGCTCCAGAGCCAGGACCGGGTGGACCCCCGGGGCCACCTCCAGAAGCACGGCCACCAGGTGCACCGCCAGAACCTCAGGGGCCGCCTCCAGAAGCACAGCCACCAGCAGAAACACTATCTCCTTCTAACGTTATGACAGTACAGGGTGAAGTTATAATAACCGATATCCGGAGTTGTTTCAGTGATTTTAAGAAGTTTGTCCAGCAACTTTCCAAACTTGACTTCTTAAGCGGAGTAGATATTACTTCCTGTGAAATTAACAAGGAAAATAACCGTCTGGTTTTTACCTTAGCTCTCAAATTCAAATGAAAAAAATTTTTGGCTTTCTCAAAAAACAGGCTTTGATTCTCTCACTTTTTATGGTAGTTGTTGTCGCTGCCCTGGGTATCTACCTGGTTAGTAATATTAATAAGAAGAATGCTTCCATGAAGGAAGAAATCAAGAAAAAGTACAGCGAAGTTCAAGGTTATGAAAAAGATAAAGCAAATGCCCCTTCAGCAGAACTAATTGCCAGTCTCAAGAAAAAGAAGGAAGTCCTGGTAACTGCTTTTCAGGTGCTTTTAACTCGTTTTTCCACATCCTTCCCTACACCGCCAACTTACAAAGAGTTCCCGTCAATTGAGTTTAAAGAGTTTCTCTTCGCCTCGCAGGACTATCTTCAGAAAAAGGCCCGACGCAAACATGTCTCTCTGCCTGTTTCCCTTTTCAAAGAATTTCCGGAGACCGGGCTGGTTCCAGCCGACCAGGTTGATTTGCTTTCTCTAAGACTGGAAGTAGTCAAAAAATTGATTGAACTGATGGTTGATTCAGGTGTTACTATGGTAAACGACATCAAATCTGATAATCCCAGAACTGAAGCCTTTTATAAAGTGATGCCCTTACAGATAGCTGTCACGGGCACCAGCATGGAGATAGTGCGCTTCTTGAAGTTTCTCGAAAACCCCTCTTCCTTTTTTATTGTGGAAACTTTTGCTCTCCGTCAGGGTACAGAGGGTCTTTTTAACGCCACCATCTCTCTGAATGCCTATATGTTTCAAGCACCCCAGGCGCAGACTCCAACTCCAGCAACTGCTGTTCCCGGTACAACACAGCCTGCTACACCTCAACCTGTTGCACCCCAACCCGGTACAACCAGGCAAGGATAGAAAAGATGCTACCAAAAAAAGGCCATCAACGCAGAAAGGAGAATAGAGAAAAATTACTGGCCTTTATCCAGAAAAGGCGTCAGGTTAATCTGGAATCCCGGTTACAATCCAGGCCTGCCCGCCGGTTTATCAGCACTGAAGTATTCCTTCGTCCCAGGAAAAGTCCTTCCAGTAATCCCGGACCTTCCCGATTACTGCGGGCTAACCGCCGAAAAGAACGGAAAGAAAAATTTCTTTCCTTGCTTCTCCATCGTAAAGAAGAAAGAGAAAGACTGCTATCTCTTGCCATCCAGCACCGCCAGGCTGAAAAGGAAAAACGGTTTCAGCGACGGCAGGCGGCTCATCTGGAGAAGATAAAGCAGACAGAAGCGTTAAGGCAGGCCAGGAAAAAGGCGGAAGAAGAAAAGAGACTGCAGAGGCAGCAGTTACAGAAACAGAAGCAAGCAGCAAGAGAAGAAAAGAAA
>CAZYCA010000032.1:0-4286 GCA_964645405.1 uncultured bacterium
GAAAAGGGGCGGCCAATCCTCAGATGTGATGTGGCCCAGCCAGTGGGCAAAATACTCTTTTTCTGAAAACCTGTTAAAGGAATTCTGCGATACAATGCATCAGGAGGGGATAAAAGTTTTCACGCAATTCCGTGGTATTCAGTTGCGGGAACAAAGAGAAGAAGAAAAAAGTCTTTTTGCTCCGGTTGTCAGCCAGTTCTACCGGAATGGTCTGGCTGGCTTAGCCAGAGAGCAAGTCCTGTCCGGTGTAGATAGTGTGGCGATATGTGAAGATGAAGACTACTGCCGGGTTGTCCTTCCTTTTTCTGCTAATGAGCAAACAAAAAACGCCTTCCTAAAAGAGACAGGGATGAAAGATTTGCCCAAAACAATGGAAGATTCTGAAGCTATGCGCAGGTGGTACCTTTTCTGGTTTACCAGCTACGCCAGAGCGTTAGAGGAAGTCTCCCGTGCTATTAAGAATACCAATCCCCGGACACTTACTGTAACCAACATTATGGCTGATGGTGCCTATAACAGCCGTCTGGACTGGGGTGTGGCTTATGATATCATTGGCCACACTGCAGAAATTGACTATTTCGGTACTGACCCCTATTTTACCCTGGAAGAAAATGACCTTGGCCATTACCGGCCAGCAGCCATGGCGAAAAGACTTCTGGCTGCCAGCAGAAAAAGGCAGGTTGTTGTCACCCTGAATTGTCCCTGGGCAGAAAGCAGGAAGAAACATCCTCTTTTTTACGAAACTTTCCCCAGGATAGCCATGGCTGGACAGGTACTTTCAGCCACCATGCAGGGTAATACCATCACAGCCTATTACCGGCTCCAGGAGTATCTTTTTTACGAAAACTATAACGAAGCGGCACGGGGAGTCTTCTCTATGCTGGATACCCTGGCTGGCTGGGGTCTGAAAGAATCTTCTGTGCCCCGGACCATAGCCGTGCTAAGTTCCCGGGCTGGACAGGACTGGTGGCAGTTAAAGAAAAGGTGCCAGCCGCAGGTGGATATTTACGATACTATCCGTGGTTTTGTTTATGAAAAAGCCATCATGGAACTGTTGTTTGTCCATGGCTATCCCTTCCACTTTTATTATCAGGACCAGCCAGAGTCATTACCTGATTTATCTTCTTTTGCTCTCATTATCCTGCCTTTTCCCTACAGTCTTAACCGGGTCAGTTTGGAAAAAATTAAACAGGCCTGGAAAAATGGTACCAAACTCTTGATTTTTGACCGGCTGGGTGAGGTTGACGAATACGGAAATCCCTATAGCACACCACTTCTTTCTGAACTGGTGGAAACCGGTAAGGCTGTTTTTGTTAAGGAAGATATCAATAAAAACGGTTTTCCGGAAAGTTTTCAACACACTTTGTGTCAGCAGATTGATACTCTGCTTGGCTCCAGAAAAGATGTTACTTTTAAGCATTTTGGCCGGGATATAGAACTGGGTTATCTGGAAAAAAATTCCCGGGAAAAGTTTCTCAGCCTGATTAACTGGTCAGGTGAGCAGGCAACCGTGGAGTTGGGGTTGAACCTGCCACCTGGGTTTTATCAGGGTTTAAGATGTGACCAGGGTGGTGTCAGACAGGTACTCCTTGACAGTCAGCGGGTTTTTTCTGAGAAAAAGTTGAGGTTATTCTGCGTAAAACTGGAGAAAGATGATATGGTAGTGTTCTACTTCTTTCCGGAGGTGAAAAAATGAGAAAATTTGTTTTTTCCTGGCTGGTTATTTTGTTTTTGCCACCGGGCAGTCTTTTTCTGATGGCAGAAAATCTGATAAAAAATGGCGGATGGGAAATAATCGGAAAGGAGGGAATACCAGCCTACTGGGAGAGGGAGTATAACAAGAATCTTTCTGGTCCATTTTTTCTTTCCGGAGATTCCTTTGAGGGAAAATATGCTGCCTGTCTCATGACAGAAGAATGGACACTGGACAGACCGCAGTTTCTGGTACAGAAGGTGAAACTGCCCCCTGGAGCAAAAAGGGTATATCTTTCCACCTGGGCAAAAGGACAGGGTTTATTGAGGTTATCGGTGCAATTTCTTAAGGGAAACGAATTTCTGAAGGTCAACACGATTACAGAGTATTTCGGTCGGTATGATGTTCCGGAAGAAACAGACAGAGTTTTTAATCTGGGACCTGAATATACTGAATATGTTCTGATGGCAGAAGTACCTGAGACAGCGGATGGTGTCAGGGTGAGGCTGGGTAATACCATAGGAGCGTTGAACCTGGCTAATGTCTGGGGAAAAGTCTGGCTGGACCAGGTAACTCTCACGGTGAAAGATTTTTCACCCCGGGTGCCGGTAATAGACAGAGATTCTCTCCAGAAAAAGGGAGCCATTTCTAAAAAGGTTCTTCTGCCAAAAGGATTTGTGGATATTGCGCCTTATCTTGGTATTTCCACTGACCCTCCCTCTTTTAATACCGGCGCCCTGGTTGACGGTGTGGAGGAGTTGCCCGGTCTTGAGTTTACCTGGAGGTTTGAATTTTTAGGTGGCACAGAACGTTATCCCCGGATCACTTTTACTTTTCCTGAACTGTTACCAGTAAGTAATGTCTACCTTCACCTGCGAGGTAATGTGGAAAGATTTTTTCTGCGGGTGGATACTGCCGGTACAGGAAAATACGACCGGATTCTGACTGATGTTCAGGGACTGCTTGGCGTTGACGGGTGGATTAGACTGGACCTGGAGGAAGAAAACATCAGGGGTTTGTGTATTCAGGCGGTAGAAGGGAATCTCCGGACTTATCGGTCCAGCCTGCCCTTTGTGGATGAAGTAAAAATTGTTCTCAGGGAAGAAAAAGTAAAAGTTTTCCGCCAGCTGCTGCAGAAGAATGCTTTTTTCCGTCCCAGAGGTTATCCGCCAGCTGGTGTTCCTGTTATCTATTTAACCCGGTCTTCCCGGCCAGAAGCTATCTCTCCTGGCAAACGTTTCCGGAAGATACTTACAGTTGATTTATGGATGTTTGGCATTGATTTGAAAAAGGATACCCGCATTGTTGATTACCGGAAAACAGAAAATTTTCAGAGGGTTATCCAGGCGTGCCGGCTGTGTGGTTTTGATTCTCTGATGCTTTTTCTGGAAGACTGGTCCAGGAATCTGGTTCCCTGGCCCAGCAAGGTTGCCAGCGGTACGCAGGAGAATATTCTGAAGGCACTGACTGAAGCGGTGCACGCTGAAGGGTTAAAAATTTATGTGATGGTCCCCAGTGCTCTTTCCCCTCCTTTCAGCGGAAAATCCTTATTTGTTTATCCCAAGGAGGAAACCAGCAGATATCCCCAGATGGAACAATTTCCCAGCCTGGTTCATGGTACTTATTACCGGGATAAATGGCTGGCTCTTCTTGATGAGGCTATGGCTTGCGGTTGTGATGGGGTTTCTCTTTGCCCTGATGAGAATTATTACAAGGGACATTTTATGGCGAGTTTTCCTGCAGATGACCCTGGCAGGTCCATCTATAAACAGAGGTTTGGCCACGATTTACCGGGGAAAGAAGAAGATACTCTACCTTTCAGACAATGGATTCTCATGCGACATGAAGGTATCGCTAATCTTTATGGTTACTGGTCAAAGTACCTCTCAGTTAGGTACCCGGGGCTCTACCTTGGTTCCAGATTCATGCAGCCTTATTTAGCCTGTTCCTATATTACAGAGACAGGAATACCTTTTGATTTACTTGGCAGTTACGGAGGTATCCAGGAACTTTCCAGTGATTACATGGGTCCTTATGGTATCCAGATGATGGCTGCTGCCAACGGCTGGCGGAAGGCTGGTATGTGCTATGATGCCTGTATGTGGGGTCCCCTGCAGGGTGCAGCCCGTAAAACGGATATAGAAATCATGGGAGAAATTCTCTGGTCAGTAATGTACGGACTGGGTATGATTGATGTTTACCGGGAAAACTACCTTTACGAACAGGGGACTTTGCCTGCTTTTGCCAGAGGTTTCAATTTACTTAAAGACCTGGAAGAACTGGGTGTCTGGGAAGCCAGGCCACCAAAAAAAATTGCTCTTTGTTCCTCCAGAGCAAGTCTTGACTGGTGGCAGATTAAAGCCTGGTGGGGAAAGCACCAGGAAGACTGGGACCGTGGTAGAGAAGGGAATCGTGGCTGGTATGCAGAAAGAGTTGCCTATCATATTCTGCAGAGGAACGGTCTTTCGTTTGACTGGTTTTTCCTTGATAATAACCAGCACCTGACACATCTGCAGGATTATCATCTGCTGGTCATTCCTTTTGCCTGGTCCATCAGCCAGAAACAAGCAGCCTGTTTGAAACAGGCTGCGAA
>CAZYCA010000033.1:0-46060 GCA_964645405.1 uncultured bacterium
CTTTTCCCTCCACCCCATCCACGACCACGACCAACTTCCCCCCTCTTTCTGCCACATACGCCACCCTCCTGCTGTCAGGACTGAAAATCGGGTCACCTTCTCCTATCCCGTCATACTCTTTTCCCTCCACCCCATCCACGACCACGACCCACTTCTCTCCTCTTCTTGCTGCATACGCCACCCTCCTGCTGTCAGGACTCACCTGAAGGGCAGATACGATTGAGGAATGAATCCTGCAAATCAGTTTTTCCGTAGGTGTCCTTTCACTCCCTGTCTGGGCTGGACATTCAGCCACCCATCCTGCACACCCGAGCAGTACTCCTGTGAGAACCGCACATACTCCTCTCCTTGCCATTGTCCCTCCTTTCTGGCTGGCACGGTGAAGCCAGAGGTCTCCAGTCAGTTGAAGCGTACTTCCGCTTCCGCGCGGATGTCAAGGTGTGCGTGTCTTCTTAGTCTTCGGGTCTCAGACAAATCAGGGGATTCTCTTGACAGTACACACGCGCGGGGTATAATATACGCGCTCGGCAACCATAGCGGAAGGGTCACACCCGTTCCCATCCCGAACACGGTCGTTAAGCCTTCCAGCGCCGATGGTACTGCCTTCGAGAGGAGGTGGGAGAGTAGGTGTTGCCAGGGACATTTTTTTATGTTGCCTTCCTCATTAATTTTCTGTATAATATAAGGAGGAAGAAAACTTAAGGCCTTTTAAAACTGCACAGAAACATTTGTGTTCTGGAGGGAGCGAATGGGAAACATTATCAACATAGGATTGTTTGGCCACAATAAGTCCGGGAAAACTGTTCTGGCAGAAGCTCTTCTTTTTCAGGCAAAAGCAATTGACCGGATGGGTGATATCAACGCCGGTACAACTACCCTTGATTATGATGAGGAAGCCATCAAAAGACAGATGAGTGTAAATGTTTCCATGGGTTTTTGTGAATGGAACAAAAAGAAAATTTATCTGGTAGATAGTCCCGGTTATATGGACTTTATCGGGGAGCAACTCAGTGCTCTGGAGGCCTGTGATATAGCCCTGGTTAACATTTCCGCGGACGAGGGTGTGGAAGTTGGTACGGAAAGACTATGGGAACTGATAAAGGGGAAGAAATTACCTGCGATGGCTTTTGTTAACAAGCTGGATTTGCCTGAGATTAATCTTAACAAGCTGTGGCAGGAGATGGAAGATTGTTTCCAGAGGAGACTGGTTTTTGTTACCTATCCTGCTTTTGAAAGCAACAAACTATCAGGTGTCATAAATGTTCTCCAGGATGAAAAGGTACAGTCAGAAATTCGCCAAAAAACTATGGACAGTCTGGCTGAACTTGATGATACCTTGATGGAAAAGTACCTGGAAACAGGTCAACTGACACAGGAGGAAATAACTGTTCTGTTAAAGAAGGGAATGAGGGAAGAAAAAATTATCCCGGTACTGTGTGGCAGTGCTACCAACCAGATTGGTATTGAGCAACTTCTTGATTTTCTTACAACCCATTTCCCTGCAAGTGACGAACTACCAGCCTTTACCGGTCGTGGGCCTGACGGTGAAGAAGTGAAAAGAGAAAGGAACGAGGAACAACCTCTCAGCGGGATCATTTTCAAAACCATCTCTGACCCCTTTGTCGGCAGACTTTCTTACCTGAAAGTCCGGTCTGGAAGGTTAATCTCTAACAGTGCGCTTTTTAATTCGTCAAAAGGTGTGAAGGAACGTCTGGGAAATCTTCTGCGACTTCAAGGAAAAAAACAGGAGCCGGTCAGCGAGGCTTTACCAGGTGAGATAGTGGCTGTGGCTAAACTGGCGGAATCAAGAACCTTTGATAGTTTCTGTGATTCTAACGGGGTAATTGTTTATCCGGTTCCTGCCATACCGGAAGGAGCTGTCTCCTATTCTATTACACCCAAAATAAAAGGGACTGAAGATAAACTGGGCAATGCCATTGGCAGGATTAGCGAAGAGGACCCCACTATCAGAGTTTTCAGGGATACGGAAACAGGGGAGACAATTCTTTCTGGAATGGGGGATGTTCATCTGGATGTGACCATCAGCAGGTTTAAGAGCCGGTACGGTGTGGAGGTGGAAAAGGGCATACCTAAGATAGCCTATAAGGAAACGATAACCATTCCTGCCCAGGGTGAGGGTAAACATAAAAAACAAACTGGAGGTCGCGGTCAATACGGACATTGTTTTGTCAGGGTTGAACCTTTACCCCGGGGAGCAGGATATGAATTCGTGGATGAGATTGTTGGTGGGGCTATTCCCCGCAACTTCATTCCCTCTGTAGAAAAAGGTGTCCGGGAAGGTCTCCTGCGGGGAGTATTGGCACGGTATCCCATCGTGGATATTAGAGTCCGTCTCTACGACGGTTCTTACCATGTTGTGGATTCTTCAGATATTGCCTTTCAACTGGCTGGAATTCTGGCTGTGCAAAAAGCTGTTGCCGAAGCCAAACCAATTTTGCTGGAACCAATTGTCAACGTGGAAATCAGGGTGCCTCAAGAGTTTGTTGGCGATGTTATTGGCAGTATCAATGCCAAAAGAGGAAGGGTTCTGGATATGTCCGGTACCGGTTCCACCCAGACGATTAAGGCTCAGGTTCCGCTGGCAGAGATGGCAAGCTATACCAGTGAAATTCGTTCCATCACCAGTGGCAAAGGTTCCTACACCATGGCTTTTTCCCACTACGAGGTTGTCCCTTCTCATCTGGCGGAAAAGATTATTGAGGAAAGGCGTCGGGAAAGAGAAGAAAAGCAAGGGTAGGGAAGTGAAAAGCTGGGCAAGGGAAGATAAAGTATGGTCAGGGTAGAAATCAAAGGGCTGGTAATTAATGTGAGCAGTCTTTCTCCGGTGGTTATCTTAAGGAGTAAAGACGGAGGTGTTTTACCCATCGTGATAGGTTTTTTTGAAGCCCAGGCTATTCTCCTTGGCCTGGAGAAACCTTCTCTGCCCAGGCCTTTAACCCATGATTTGATGAGGCATATTCTGGAAGAACTTGGTGGAAAGCTTTTGCGCCTGGAGATTCATAGTTTGAAAGAGAGTGTCTACTACGCCCATCTGGTTGTCCAGGTTCAGGGGGAGATAAAACTGGTGGACTGTCGGCCGAGTGATGGTTTAGCTCTGGCTTTACGTTGTGATGCCCCTGTTTTTGCCTCAGAGGAATTGCTGGAAAGTCCTGACTTCATCAAGGAATACGAAGGGGAAAAATTTATTAAGTCCAATCAGCTTGACCGGCCGATTGACATTAAAGAAGCAGAAGAATTCAGGAAAATCATTGAGGGTTTGAGTGCGAGGGAATTCTGGAAACGGCTGAAACAGGAAACCGAATCAGAGTCTGAAGAAACTTAAGCAGGTGACAAAAACGACCGGGAGGTGCGTATGTCCGGACATTCCAAGTGGGCCAGTATCAAGCACAAAAAAATGGCTACTGATGCTAAAAGGGGAAAGGCTTTCACCAAACTGATTCGGGAAATAATGATGGCAGCCAAGATGGGAGGTCCTAATCCTGAATCTAACCCTCGCCTGCGGATAGCCATTGAGCGGGCTAAGAGCATTAATATGCCCAATGATAATATTCAGCGGGCTATTAAGAAAGGTAGCGGTGAGGAAGGAGGAGTAACTCTGGAGGCGGTCACCTACGAGGGTTACGGTCCAGGTGGGGTGGCTATCTATGTGGAGGCTTTAACTGATAATAAGAACAGGTGTGCTGCAGAGATTCGTTCTCTCTTTTCCAGGCACAACGGTAATATGGCTGGGGCAGGAAGTGTGGCCTGGATTTTTGAGAGGAAAGGACATATTACCCTGAAAAAGGACCAGATTGGAGAAGATGACCTGATGGGAATAGTTCTGGATGCCGGAGCTGAAGATTTACAGACAGTGGATGACCATTATGAGATTACAGCAGCTCCAGAAAATTTTGAAAAGTTGAAAAAGACACTGGAAGAGAAAGGACTGAAACTTGACCAGGCAGCAGTGACCTTAATTCCTAAAAATACTGTTCATCTGGAAGGGAAAGAAGCAGAACAGCTTTTGAAACTCCTGGACCAGTTAGAAGAATGTGATGATGTTCAGAATGTATACGCCAATTTTGATATTGCGGATGATGTTCTGGAAGCTGTTTCCAGGGAGTAGCTTTTCCACGGAAAGTTCTTATCAGAGACAAACTCCAAGGGAGTCCTGGGACTTTGATAATACTTGGTATTGACCCGGCAGTCAATAATCTGGGATATGGTGTTATTGAAAACAGCAGGAGTTTTATCAGGGTACTGAGAAGCGGTTGTTTGAGACCTGGCTTTAGGAAATCTTTTGAAGAAAAACTCGCTTTCTTCTGCACAGAATTAGAGAATCTTATTCAGCAGGTCAGACCTGAAAAAATAGCCATTGAGGAGATTTATGTTGGCGATAACATCCGGGTGGCTTTGAAGATTGGCCAGGTTATCGGGCTGGTTATGGGGCTGGGATTAAAAAAAGGTATTCCCTGCCTTCTTATCCCGGTGCGGGAGGTAAAACAGACAATTGTAGGTACAGGCAGTGCCCAGAAAGAGCAGGTCAAATTTATGGTGGAAAAATTAACCGGAATTACCGGCCTTAAAAGTTTTGACGAGAGCGATGCTTTAGCCGTGGCTATTACCTGTGCAAACTGCGGAGGGTTTGGTGATCGGTCAGATTGAGGGCCGGCTGATAGAAAAAAACCCGACCCAGATTATGGTAGATGTCAACGGGATCGGGTATCTGGTGCAGGTACCGCTTACTGTTTATGAAACCCTGGGTGAATGTGGAAGCATGGTCCGTCTTTATACCCTGCTTTTTGTCCGGGAGGAAAAACTGGAACTTTATGGTTTTGCCAGCCAGTCAGAACGTCATTTATTTGAACTTTTGATAACTATTCCCGGGGTTGGGCCCAGGGTGGCTTTAAGGATTCTTTCCGGGATGACACCCTCCCAGTTACAGGAAGCAATTCTCAGGCAGGATACTTCTTTGTTGACCAGGATTCCAGGGATAGGTAAAAAAATTGGTGAGCGGCTTGTGACAGAACTGAAGGAACAGATAGGCAAAGTACCGGTAGAGGGAAAAATTAGTCTGGAAGGAATTTCCGAGGTAGTCGTTGATGCGATTGAAGCACTGGTAATTCTCGGCTATAAAAAAAGTCAGGCTACAGCCTGTATCAATGCCATTGCCAGGGAATTACAGGGGAAGCGTTTAACTGCAGAGTTGCTTATCAAAGAAGCTCTGAAAAGAATTTAGGAACAATAGCAGAAAGATGGAAAAGAAGAAAAATTTAGAGGAAATAAGGCCCACAGCAGGAATTCCTACCTCCGAGGACATCAGGTATGAAGTGGCATTACGACCAAAGAGTTTTGCGGAGTTTGTAGGACAGACCAGAGTTAAGGAAAACCTCGAAGTTTTCATCAGTGCTGCTAAGGGTCGGAAAGAGGTGTTAGACCATGTTCTTTTCCATGGTCCGCCAGGTATAGGGAAGACTACCTTAGCCTATATTATTGCTGAAGCTATGCAGGTGGCAATCAAAGCCACCTCTGGCCCGGTCATAGAAAAAGCAGGGGATCTGGCTGGAATTCTTACCAATCTGAACGAACGGGATATTCTGTTCATTGATGAGATTCACCGGCTTCCCCGTACAATTGAAGAATATCTTTACAGTGCCATGGAAGATTTTTCCATAGATATCATGCTGGGAGATGGTCCCAGGGCGCGGACAGTAAAAATTCCAATTAAGCCATTTACCCTGGTGGGTGCTACCACCAGGATTGGTTTGCTGACTTCACCTTTGAGAAACCGCTTTGGGATTATTCATCGTTTAGACTATTACACGGCTGAAGAACTTACCCAGATTGTATTACGGTCCAGCGAGATTCTGAAGGTGAAAATTGAAGAATCCGGAGCCGAAGAGATTGCCCGTCGTGCCCGTGGCACTCCGAGGGTAGCGAACAGGCTCTTACGTCGGGTAAGGGATTATGCTCAGGTGAAGGGGAAAGGCGTGATAACCCACCAGGTGGCATGTCTGGCTCTGGATATGATGGATGTGGACAGTGAAGGACTGGATGAAATGGATAAGACCATTCTTTCCACTATTATTCACAAGTTCGGGGGAGGTCCTGTAGGGTTGAAAAGTCTGGCGATAGCAGTCGGGGAAGAAACAGATACTATCGAAGAAGTATATGAAAGTTTTCTTGTCCGCAAAGGGTTCTTGAAAAGAACTGCCCAGGGTCGTGTCACGACATCCCTGGCTTACAAACATCTGGGATTAACCGCACCGGAACAACAGGGTCGTCTTCTTTAATCATGATAACAACGCAAGAAAGAAAGGATTGTGCTAATGGTGTTATCACCCTGGAAGCCAGAAACTTGCGGAAGGCTTACCGCAACAAACTGGCTGTGAGGGATGTTTCCCTGAAGCTTTGTGCCGGAACTGTTGTTGGTCTTTTAGGACCAAACGGAGCAGGAAAAACTACTACCTTTGAAATGGTTACTGGTTTCTTGAAACCCAGTTCTGGCAAAATACTTTTAGGGGAAAAAGATATTACCTATCTTCCAGTCTGGAAGCGAGCCAGGCTCGGTCTGGCTTATCTACCTCAGGAGATGGCACTCTTTGAGAAACTTACGGTAGAGGAGAATCTCCTTATTATCCTGGAAAGTTTCCGGAAAAATTATGAGGAAATGAAAGCTGAATCTCAGAGACTTCTTAATAAGCTTGGTCTCTGGGGATTGAGGCAGCAGATTGCCGGAAGTCTTTCTGGTGGAGAAAAAAGACGTCTGGAGATTGCCCGGAGTCTTATCAATCAACCGCACTTTTTTCTTCTGGATGAACCTTTTTCCGGGATTGACCCCAAGACTGTAGCAGAGATACAGGATATTGTCCTGGCACTGAAAAGTGAAGGAATCGGTATTCTTCTGACTGATCATAATGTGCGCGATACCTTGCATATTACGGATAGAGCCTACCTGATTTATGAAGGAGAAATTTTGCTGGAAGGTAGCCCTGGAGAAATCCTGCAGCACCCTGATTCCAGAAAACTTTATTTAGGAGAACGTTTTCATTTATGAGGCAGGAACAGACAAATCCCCGGCACATTGCTTTTATCATGGATGGAAACGGAAGGTGGGCAACTCAGCATGGTTTGCCGCGGGTGGCTGGTCACCGGGAAGGATTGAAGGCTGTCCGGGCTGTGGTGGAAGCTGCCCAGGAAAACAAAATTCATTTCCTTACGCTTTATTCTTTCTCTACAGAAAACTGGAAACGTCCAGGAAATGAAGTGCGCTTTCTTTTTTCTCTGATGCAGGAAAGACTGAGAAAGGAAGCCAGCGAACTTCATAGCCATAATGTACGGGTAAGATTTATTGGTTTCCGTTCCGCCCTTCCACCTTCCCTTCAGAATATTATGGCAGAGGTAGAAGCTCTCACGGGAAAAAATACTGGTTTAACTCTGACTTTTGCGATAAACTATGGTGGCCGGCAGGAAATTGTGGAAGCAATCAAAAGGATTTTACAGGAGAAAAAATCACCGGAGGAAATCAATGAGGAAACTTTTTCCCAATATTTATCCGGTTGTTTCCTGCCAGACCCGGATATCATTGTGCGCACTGCAGGAGAACAAAGGTTAAGCAATTTTCTCCTCTGGCAGTCTGCCTATTCTGAATTTTATTTTACTGAAAAACTATGGCCTGATTTCGGGAAAGAAGATTTCGCCGCTGTACTGGCAGAGTACAGACGTCGGCACCGGAAGTTTGGTGGACTGTAAGTCCTTTACAGGTAAGTTGCAGACAATTTCTGGCTGAGGAGAAAAGTAAAACAACAGGAGGAAACTATGGACTGGACAAAAAAAGTGGAATTGTCAGGGAAGGAGAGAAAAAAAGCGTTGTCTTCTGCCAGGAGAAGACTTAAAAAATGGGGGCTCGCAATGCCGGCTGTTTTTTCTCCCCTTGTTTTCAATTTTGGACGCAACGATTTTTCCAGATGGGGACATATTGAGTACTGGATAGCCAATGAAGAAAAGGTTGGTTACTGCGGTAAGTTCCTTTTCATGTTCAAAGGCCAGACATGTCTGGCTCACTACCACCCTAAGAAGCATGAGACCTTTTTTATTGTGAAAGGTAAAGTGGCAATGCATTTGAAAAGCAAGAAACTCCTGATGAAGCCAGGTGATGTTTTACCTATGCCCCCGCGTACCATGCACAGTTTCACTGCCATGACTGATGCTTTGATTCTGGAAGTTTCCCTGCCCTCTCTGAAAGGAGACAACATTTTTCAGGATAAGAAACTTGGTGTGGTGTAGGTAGTGTCAAGAAATAGATGAAAGAGGTATGAAAAGAAAGAAATAGGTTTTTCTTATAGAAAAACAGGGGTAAATGCTCTTTGAAAATTTGGAAAGGTTAGTAAGGACAGGGATGAGAAAGGTTTCCTTAAAGTAAAAAAGGCAATAGGTTATACGGAAAAGAGACAGCGAGTCGGTGTTATTATTTGTGTTCAAGGTAAAGAGGTGGCGATATGCAAGATTTTTGCCCATTTACCCTGTAAGGTGGCGATGCTGTTGAGTTGTTCCAGAGGGCAGGGGACATCAAAGTTTAATGCCTCATGAGGTCTGAGGAAGTTATAGTGCGTAGTGAAGAGGGCTACTGTAGAGATAAATCCATTAGGTTCTTTGAATCCGGAAGCAGAGTTGGTGTGGAATCTGAAGGTACGGTTGAGCCGTTCAGACATCTGCTTGAAAGGGCGGTATTTTTCTGATTGGGAATCAAGGTTCTGCAAACCGATAACCTGCTTATGAGAAATGCCTGTATCTAGTTGCCTGTTGAGATACTGGACAGCTGGGACATAAGAAGGAGAGCCATCAGTGATAATGGTTATTTCAGGGGTATTGTCAGGCACAGTTCTGATAGCTTCTTGTAAGGCAGTAGTAGCAGCCAGTTCATCACGGTCAGGGCAACAGTGGTAAGAAGTAATCTTGCGTCGTGAAGGAGAAAGGAATAGGAAACTGTACCAGTTGCGGGCTGAAACTTTAGCATAGACCTCATCACCGACTTGCAGTGCATCTGTTTGTCCTTTATATGCCAGATTGAACTTGTGGCAGTAGTATGCGGCTATTTCGGAGTAATTGAGTACTGTTTGATAGGAAGCAGATACACCGAAGACATTGCGTAATACGAAGGCAGTTTTTCTTGCAGACAGTCCCAGAGAGATGTGGAAAGTAAGGACTAAAGAGAGAGTGTGTAAGGTATTGTGGATAGAAGAGAGGTTGGGGAGTACTTTCTTTTGTGGTGCAGAATGAACAAGTTGTTCTGGTGTGAAGTGGCATTCTATGTAGTTGTATCGGAGTTTAAACTGGGATGACCTGGTAAGGAAGAGTAGCCGTTCAGCCCTGTTGAGTTTGTTTTTGTTATCTATGTAATGAGGGCAGTCGTCCCTGTCACATTTATAGATAGAACAACTACGTCGTTGTTTCCAGAGGAAAAGAGGGTGGCCACAGTATGGGCAAAAATACTTAGCAGGTTTACGATACCGTTGACTGACAGGGCTAACATTGCCACAGAGTTTACAGCGTACCTGTGAACGTTGTTTTCCGTTATTGTAATAAAGATACTGAGAAGGGGCTGAACAATATTGACAGGATAACTGTTCAGGTACACGATTTTGTGAATTGCGTACCTTGACTGGTTTTACTTTTTTGCCTGTTTTTTTTTAGGTAAGTCAGAAGTTGTTTCCAGTTCAATCTGGGTTTGACAGTTGGTGATTGGGTAAGTGGTGGAGTCGGGTCAGGGTGATACTGTCGCCAGTGTGGATGTTTATCTTTAAAATCATCTCTGGGTTTCACTTCAGGGTTCCGATTGGCAAGTATCTCGTTGAGTTCTTTGACAATTTGTTCTATCTGTGATTTAGTGAAATGACGGCAGACCCAGAAGACAAAACGACTGACACAGGTATTTTGAGGCATAAAATATTCTCCTTTTTTTCGGATATTTTACCCGAAAAAAGGGGGGAGGGCTATAAAAACATATAAAACCATTGAAATACAAAGAAAAAGACTACTTAAAACATAGCCAAATTTGGCAGAACCAACACAAGAACATGGAGGAAAAATGAAAAAAACTCCCGGCAGTCTGAAAAGAAGATTACTTTTTGACTTCCACATGCCTGATTTTCTAAAGGAGATCAAAATAAATACAGAAAATTACGTGGCTGATTTAAAGGAGATGAAAGCCCAGTGGTTAACCATCATGACTAAAAGTTCCTATGGGAACTGTTATTATGAATCCAGAATTGGCGAAAAAGTCAAAGGGCTGAAGGGAGATTTATTGAAAGAGTTAACCCCGCTTCTCAAAAAAAACAAAGTAGCGGTAATCGCTTACTACAATGTCAGTCTCAATGACGTGGAAAGCAGGAAACATCCTGACTGGCAGGCAATTGATAGTACCGGGAAAAAAGTGAGATTTGAGTATTATGACCAGCTGTGCCTGAATTCCCCACTGGTAGAACTGGTAGAAAAACAGGTAGCAGAAATTGTCTCCAGGTATGAGGTAGACGGTCTCTGGCTGGATTTAACCTATATGGCAAGGTTTGGCTGTTTCTGCCAGTGGTGTCAGAAACTCTTCCAGGAAAGATATAATCTGAAACTTACACCGGAGATAAAAAAAGATGTAGCCACCAACAGCCTCCTCCAGGAGTTTGCCAGAGTCTCCCGCTTTAACTTCATTAAAAGGGTCTGTGATACTGCCAGGAAAATAAAACCATCTTTACTTGTTGGCTGGAACCACGCAGGGGATTTCTTTTTCAATGAAATAGAGATTGACCGGCTGGCAGATTTTTCTTCTGTGGAGTTTCACCCGCCACTTTATGAAGAAGGAAGTATCAGGGCAAGGTATTTAAGAAATCTGGGGAAACCTTTTGAAATGATGATACCGGAAACATTGAAAGGATGGGGAGACTGGACAGTAATGCCAGAATCCACCATGAAAATAATGGCTACACAGTGCCTGATGCATGGCGGAAGTATTAACATTGGCCATGTGGTAGTACCCTGTGGGGCATTTGGGGGTAAGATTGCCCCGGGAGTAAAACAGACTATTAAGAAAACATTTCACTGGGTGAACAAAATATCTGGTTACTGCCCGGAAGAAAGTGTGCCTGTCAATGCTGTTTTCTATTCTGCAGAGAATAGCCGCCTGGTGAATAGTTCCGCCCTTGCGGAATGTGATTTTTCCCAGCATGGATTAAATACACTCTTTGGATTCTGCAAAATACTTCTGGCTGGTAATTTACACTTTGATGTGTTAGGGGAAGAACAGATTGAAAAAATTAACCAGTATGAGGTGGTGATGCTGCCCGACATAAGGTATTTGAGCCCTGAAATTCAGGGGGAAATTATCAACTATGTAAAAAAGGGAGGAAAACTTCTGGCAAGCTACCTCACCGGTTTCTGGGATAAAGAGGGAAAGATTGTTCCAGAATCAGACTTTACTTCACTTCTCGGAGTTAGATGGGAAAAGTTTTCTCCGTACAGTATCTCCTACCTTTATCAGTTTGAGAAAAACATTGCCTCAGGATTGCCTGATATTCCTTTACTGGTAAACGAGAGTGAACCTGACAAAAAATCTTTTCGTCACTGTGTTTATGTTCAATCACAAAAAGCTAAAGCTCTTGCTTTCCTGGTAGAACCACTTATAGAATCAGACCACACTAACTACTACCATATCTATCATCGGTATTCACCTCCAGGAAAAATTACCAGGTATCCTGCTATTACCATTAACAACTTTGGCAGGGGCAAAGTTCTATACTTGTCCTTCCCGCTTGGCGCTACTTACAGTTTCTCCAAATCACCCTGGTTGAAGCAGCTTCTTTTAAACTGCCTGCGTTTTCTTAATCCTGATTCCCGGCTGAAGGTGAAAGCTCCATCAACCGTGGAAGTTAATCTGATGAAAAAAGGACAATCCTGGTATCTGCACCTACTTAACATTGCTCCTTTCAGAACATCAGGTTACCAGGAAGAAGAACTTCCTGTCTCCGGAGTGGAATGTTTCATCAGAAAAGAAAAGGTTAACCGCCTGACATTACTATCCGGGGAAAAAATTAATTTTGTCCGCACAAAAGCAGGTGTTAAATTCTCTGTCCCTGGGTTTACCACCTACCAGGTAGTCAAAATAGATTGAAGGAAAAGTTGAGCCCTTGACAGAGACAGCATAAACGTGTTAATATGGCCATGATGAGGAAAGTATGGAATATCAGGCAGGTGGCCTCCCGGGCAGGGGTATCTCCAGCCGCAGTCTCTGTAGTTCTCAATCATAAAGAAAACTGCGGTATTTTTGTCAGTGAGGTTACCAGGAAAAGAATTCTGAAAGTCATTGCTGAAACCGGTTATGTCCCCAGAAAAAGTGCCAGAGACCTGTTTACCAGAAAAACCAATGTTATCGGTGTCATCTGCCACCGGCTTACTCCTTTTTTTGCTGAATTTCTAAGCCACATCCAGCAGGTAGCGACAGAAAAAAATCTGGAGATAATTCCCTATCTCACCAATGGCCAGCCGGAACTGGAAGAAAAATATCTCCAGCAGGTACTGGATGGCAGAGTAGATGGTCTTATTGCTTTAGCCAGGACAGGAGGAAGCAGAAGCAGGTACCTGCGATACAGCAGAGCACCTTATCACCTTCACATTGTTTACTATGGAGCATCCATTCCCGGAATTCCTACTTTTCATTTTAATGAAAAACAGGCAGGTGAGCTGGCGTTTCAACATCTTTATGAAATTGGCTGCCGCCGGCTGGCTGTGCTGGGCGGATGTGTGAAAGATACAAGAATCCAGTCGTTCCTTCAGGCAGCCGCTTCCGCTGGTGTTAAAGTTATCTGCCCAGCCAGCCACTACTGGGTAGGGTATCTCCAGGAAGCAGCTGCGGCAGCCAGACAACTGCTGGAAAAAAGCTCTCCAGTTGATGGAGTCTTCTGCTACAATGACCTGGTAGGTCTGGCTTTTTTAGGAGTAGCGCAACAAAAAGGTATTCGCATTCCTGAAGACATAGCAGTTATCACCTGCGACAATACTGAACTAACCAGTTACACCCAGCCACCTCTTTCCAGCATAGACGTGAACTTTCCCCTTTTAGCCAGAACTGCCATAGAAAAAGTCTGCGGGCTGATTCAAGGCAAAAAAGAAAAATTTTCTCATACCGACATTCCAGTGAAACTGCTGGTAAGAGAAAGTACCAGGAGGTTAACAAAATTTTCTTGCAGGAAACCTTCAGTTCTGTCTTTTTCAACAAGTAGGTAGATATGAGAAGACAGGGATTTACTTTAATTGAGTTGCTGGTAGTGATAGCGGTAATTGCGATTCTGGCAGCCATGCTTCTTCCAGCCCTTTCCAGAGCCAGAGATAAAGCCCGGCAGACAACCTGCTTGAACAACCTTAAACAAATTGGAATTGCTTTTCATATGTATGCCCAGGATTGGGAATATATCCCCTGGGGTAATGACTGGTCAAGACTCCTAACCAACAACAACATTTACATCAATATGCTGGATTCTGACCCCGGGACAGGTGTTTGCTATAATCGTCTTACCGGTATTGTTTTTTGCCCTTCCCTCATGAATCCTAATAACTGGAATCCCGGTACCAAGGAATATTACAAGAACTGGCCCAGCCTCTGGGGTGCGGTGATGAGATGGGGCCGGTCTACTTACGGCATGAACGCTATCTGGCAGTATACCCGTCCTGGAGAAAACATCAGCCGCCAGAACTTTTTTTCTGTGCCCTGTAAACTGGGCAAAATCTATAAACCGGAACTGAGAGCCCTTCTGGCAGATGTTTATCCCTGGGATGCTTACTTCACAGGTGCTGGTCCTGAAGCCACCAATTTTAAGTTAAACTTTCCTCATGCTGATGTTTGCAATCTTCTTTTTGCTGATGGGCATGTGGAAGGATTCAACAGGAAGAGCTGGCGGTATGACACTGCCAACCAGTGGTATATTGGAGGAGCACCAAATTACCCTGGTGTCTTCCCTTATACCGCATCGGTGCCATAAAAATAATTAAGTTAGTTAAGTAGACTGGAAAAAAAAGGGGAGCAGATGGAGAGCAAGAAAAAGTTCTGGCCTGCGGGACTATTAATTTTCTTTTTCTCTTTTAATGGCATCCTGACTGCGGCAGTTAACCCTCCTTTTTTGCGGGTACCAAGAGTAGTTAGACCGCCAGTAATTGACGGAGATTTGAATTTGTCAGACTGGGATTCTGCCAGCACCTTCTGCGGGATGAGCAGTCTGGAAGCCGGTTATCTGGGAATGGATTTTGATGCGCAGTGGCGTATAGCTTATGACCAGCAGAATCTTTATTTTTCCTGTTTGACATGGGTGCCTAAGGATACCTGTTTTTTAGCTTCTACTACAGAAAATGATGACATATCCATTCTGCGTGATGACCATATAGAGATTCAATTCAGTTTCTACGGTAGAGAAAACGCTGGTTCTCTCAAATTTTACAAAATTATTGTTAACCCGAACGGTGCTGTTTATGACATTATTTACAACTGGCTTCCTGGACAGGACAGACTGGACTGGTCCTGCGGAAAAGTAGCCAGCAAAATACATTTTTACATCGGTAAACAGCACTGGCTGACAGAAATTGCCATTCCCTTGAAAAATCTGGAGATGGAAACTCTGGAAGGGAAAAAGATGCTTCTTCAGGTGGTTCGGGCTACAGGTAGTGGTGGAATGTACTTCTCTGGTTGGGTAGGCGAAACCTGGATGAGATGGGACAGGTTCGGTGAGGTTTACTTTGATACCCCAGTTACTTCTTTTTCCCTCCTGCATGTTGGCGATTTACCCAGGGGAGGAACTCAATTCAGGGCAATTTTTAAAGGAAAAGGTTATACCGGTGAAAGAAAGATGTCACTTCTTCTGGAAAACATAGTGGATGGAAAGGTCCTTTATCAGAAGGAACTGAGTAAGAGTGTCATTTCTGGAGATAAAGTGGAGTTTAAGTTTAACGAAAGAGTGCCCATAGAAAAGAAAGGAAACATCTTCAAGATAAAAGCTTTGCAGGAAAACCCGGAAGGACAGTTGCTCCTTTACCAGGCAGAAATTCCTTTCCTGGCCATAGACAAAAATTTTGAGGAAAAATATCTCCAGCCATGGTTTCAACAGCACAAATGGGTGCAGGAACTAAAGGTAAACTATAGATATGCCTATGCTCCTTCCTATCATAAAGTCCATGTCTGGGTCAACAACAAAGTTAATTTAAATTTAATCAAGGAAGAGGAAAAAGAAAGAGCCATCCTTGTGTCTACGGCTGACAGGTTTGTAGCCGTGGTGTTCCAGCAGTCAGGAAAAGAGATAGCCCGGGTAGAAGGTAAAATAGAAAATCAGGAAGGGGAAGGTGTAATTGATTTGAGAAACCCGCTTCCGGAAGGTAAATACTACCTGGTCATCCAGCTACTGAATAATAACAAGGTGGTGGAGGAAAGAAAGGAAGAGTTTGTGAGAGAATATTTCCCCTGGGAAAATAACAAATTAGGAAAGGAAAAGGTTGTCATCCCGCCGTACATACCAGTTCAGTTCCGGGACCAAGTGGTTTCTGTCTGGGCGAGAGAATATAACTTAGGGAAGGCTGGGTTACCAGCTTCTATAAAGGCAGAAGACCAGCAGCTACTCGCAGAACCAGTTGGCATCATCAGCCAGCAGGAAGAGAAAAGTTTCTTTTTTATTCCTGAAGGAAAAGTAAAAATAAGACCGGATTCCGGTTTTAAGCTACCTGAGAAATTTATCCAGTACTGGTATAAAGCTTCCTGTCCTAAACCCGGGCTGGAACCAACTGATGGTTACGGTGCATTTGTGGAAGGTCAGGGAACAATGGGAAAAATACAGGTCAAAATTGACGGTTACCTCGATTACACGGGCTGGTACAAAATTAAGATGAGGTTTATCCCGGTAGAAAAAACAAAGGTGGAAAGCCTGGACTTAGTTATTCCGTTTTCCCCGGAACAAGCCAGGTTAATGATTTTCAAAAATGGCTATGGCGGTAGCGGTTGCGGCGCTATACCGGAAGGTGAAGGTATTCTCTGGGAAAGTACCAGGTTGTCTCCTGTCACCAACTGTTTGAATTCCTTTGTTCCTATTGTCTATATCGGGAATTACGCGCGGGGTTTGTGGTGGTATGGAGAATGGGATAAAGGCTGGATTGTTGATGATAAAAAACCACTGGTGCAGCTGGAAAGGCAGGCAGGAAAAGTATTTCTTCGCTTCAGATTTGTCAACACTCCAACCGTCATGGAAAAACCTGCGGAGGTTGAATTTGTCCTGCAGGCAGCTCCGGTGAAACCAAAACCACCCAGTTACCGAAAAATTGCCTGGAAGTACCCTGAACCTCTTTTTGCTCACGATACGTCAGGAAATAGGTACTATGGCAATGCTCTGGACACCATTACCCTTTACACAGAAGAAGAGTATCAGGCACTGAAGGATTTCTACTACCACTGGCCAATTTCATCTGGCCGCCGGATAGGTAAAGGTCAACCAGAGTACGGGATGAGCTGGCTGGAACCAGCGAGAAAAGGATATCCTTTAGTGGAATATGGTTCTATCTGGTGTCATGGCATCAGCTGTAAAGAAATGCCAGTCTTTAAAGGAGAATGGTGCCTGGGTGAGTTTGAAAAACTGAAGTTTGTAGAGGTGGGAAGGAAGGGACACAATAATTACGGTGCCACCAGTGTGTTCAATACTGATGAAGATGTCACTGAAGTAACGGTTGCCTCCAATGAAAGTTACATTGATTTCTTCATTTATTATCTCTGCCGCCTGGCAGAAAAGTGCGGCTTAAATGGTACCTTTTATGATAACTGGACACCTTTTATCCGTTTTCCTGTGAAAACAGATATAACCGGTGACGCGTACCGGCGTCCAGATGGAAAATTGCAGGGAAGGTTTAATGTTTTCCGCAGACACGAGTGGACCAAAAGACTGGCTACAGCCTTCTGGTTGCTGGGTAGACCTCCCTTTCAGATTGTTGCTGATGAGCCTGACATCTCCTTTATTGAAGTCTCCTGGTTTGTGGAGGGCCACTGGTACCACGACGACCCGATTCATGACTTTCTGGACAAAGGAATAACCCCGGAGAAATTTGCTGCTCTTTCCTGCAAGCCCGGACAACTTGCCTATGTAGCCACACATATTCCTCCCTACCTTGGACCTGATGGAAAACCTGCCGGGTATAATCAAGACCAGGCCCGGCTCGTTTTGAGCTACTGCTTCCTGCACGATTTAGGTTGCCTCATCTATTATCTGAAATATCCTCCAGCCGAGAAGATTCTGAAAACCATAGACAGGGAAGTGAAATTCTTTGACAGCGCCATCTTTGTTCCTTACTGGGAAAAAACACAGTGGGTGCAACAGTTACCAGCAGAGATAGTTTTAGGCGGCTATCTCCATCCCCAGAAAGAAAAAGCTGTTTTAATAGGAGTAAACACTTCAGGAAAAAAGATTGACTTAAACTTAAAACTGGATGGGAGAGTACTTTTCGGAAGACAGGTGAAAAGTGTAAAAAATCTGGAAACAGAAGCAGTTATCCCATCCCAGAAAGATTCTTTCGGTCCGCTTAGTCTGAGAAAACACGAGGTTTTCTTTTTACTGGTGGAGTGAAAAAGGAAAAATTTGAAATAAGACAAAGGAGACATTATGGAAAGAAAAGGTAATTGGGGTTTCACTCTGATAGAGCTTCTGGTGGTGATAGCTATCATTGCTATCCTGGCAGCTTTACTTCTTCCGGCACTGACCCGCGCCAGAGAACAGGCAAGAAGAGCCAGGTGCATCAGTAATTTGAAACAACTATACACAGCCATGCGGATGTATGCCCAGGACTATGAAGACCTTTTCCCGGATGACAGAAAATACGTTACTTATGCAGGTGGTGGTCGTTACATCAGTCCAGCAGGTCAATCCCTTGGTCTCCTTATCCCCAGATATGTAAAGGAAACTGCATTATTTATCTGTCCTTCTTCCCGGGATACCAGAGCAGAAACCTGGGTGGACAAACAAACAGGTAAGGATAACCAGGGAAATAGTAGAGCCTGGGAACAGTGCACTCTCAACCGCAATCATTGTTCCTATGCTTACTGCGCTGGTTTAAGCAGCCAGTCCACCAGCGAATCAGTTCTTCTGGTAGATAAGTTAAGGGTGTATGACAACCCGGCAGCTACCTATCCCTATCTCTGGTACAACCCTGCCAATCTTTACTGCCAGACTACTGACAACCACCGGCTTGACGGTGTCAATGCTCTTTATGTCACCGGACATGTGGAATGGGTGGGAACAAGTAAAACCGGTAACACATATCTTCTACCAAGGGAAAGACTGGGAAAGGGAGAGATTCAGGATGCTACCTGGGTCCCAGCTGGTCCCAGCACCATGGGCAACATTAAACTACTGTTTAATCCAGGACAGGGAGGAGCTTACTTCTAAAAACTTCCTGCCTGGTGAAAAACTGGAGGTGTTAAATGAGGGGCAGAAGTAAAGGGTTCACCTTGATTGAACTTTTAGTGGTGATTGCGGTGATTGCTATCCTGGCAGCTATGCTTTTACCTGTTCTCTCCAGGGCTCAGGAACAGGCGAGGAAAGCCACCTGTTTAGCCAATTTGAAACAGATTGGTTTAGCCACCATCATGTACTGTCAGGATTACGATGACCGGCTACCACCAGTACCCCCTGACTACTGGAAAAAAGATAAGTTGCGGTATTACCCTTCCGGTAATGTTTATGGAGATGAATACGGACCTTTTGGTAAGGTGGCTAAGGCTGGTTACATAAAATCTCTGGATATCTTCATCTGTCCCAGTATTCCTTATAATGATTATCCTGTCAAAGCCATCAGTTCTGGCCTGCCTCTTTTTTATGCACCTGGTCCTCTGGCTTATCCTTATGGTTGCGATACTCTTTATTCTTACAACGGTCGTCTCAATACCACCTGGGAACCATCATCACCAGCTTTGCCTTACAAAACATCAGCCACCGGTTTATACCATCTGGCAGTAAGAAGAGGATTGATTTTAGCCTGTGACAGAATTGAGATGACCGGTGGTTATGGCCCTAACTTTTTCCGGCACGGAGCCTACCGGGAACAGGGAAATTATCTCGTACCTTTAGGTGCGAATGTTGTTTTCTGCGATGGTTCAGCCAGATGGGGAAGTAATTACGCTGGAGCTGGTCGTCCAGGAAACTTTATCAGCTGGTACCGGTACTACCAGCCAGGAGGCAATACCTGGTGGCTTTCTACAAACAGTGCTGCCGGAGACCACATCTGGGACTACAATCAGAATACCTTACCGTAAAATGTTTAGCCTGAGAAACTGGCGTTGTTTTATTTACTGGATAGTTTTTTTCTCCCTGATTACACCTGTTTTCTGCCAGGAAGACTGGTTTCACTGGCCCGATTACCAGAAACCAAGAGCTGAATATACCAATTACTGGCAACCGTATTCTCCAGGTCCGAATACTCTGGCTTTATTTCACTTTGATTTGCCCCAGCCACTGACTGATTCTTCTCCTAAAAACAGCATTTTAATACTTCCAGATGACGTTTCCTTTTCTCCCGGCAGGTTCCAGCAAGCCTTAGCTGTGAGAAAAAAGCAAGTTAGAGTGAAACTGGCAGAATCTCTTTTTGAAAAAAATCGTTTCCTGATAGAGTTCTGGTTTAAAGTAGAAAAACTACCTGGTACAGAAACAAAGATAGTTTCCCGGCCACATCTGCTGAACAAACAAAACGGATTACTCTTAACTTTACGAGCTGATGGTTCCCTTTTCTGGCAGCAGGTCTCCAGCAAAGTTTCCTTACCTTCTTCCGGTCAAAAAACAAATTCTTCTCCGAGTAGATTCATCCGGGAAGTCACCATCCAGCCGCACCTGGTGCAACCTGATACCTGGCACCATTTAGCTATTTATGCTGGTGGGTTCATGGCTTTTGAATCCGGGGATAGAATTTCCTTATGGCTTGATGGTAAGGAAGTTGGTAGATTAGATTATGGCTGGTACCTGGAGAAGGAGGAAGAACCTACAGAATTACTCCTGGGAGGAAATGACGGTTCTATCTTTTTTGATGAATTCCGGATAATGACTGGTGTCTGGAGAAGGTACTACCCGGTCCCAGATGATTCCTTTACTGACCCGGTAAAAATGAGGAAACTGGAGAACCATCCTGATTATGTTGCTGGTGATGAAGAGATTCTTTTTTATGCCAGTTTTGACAGTAGTATCCTGCCGGAAAAGTGTGCTGAAAAAACAAAACCAGTTCTCCGAGGTGAAGTTGCTTTCTTACCTGGAGTAAGAGGAAAGGCTCTTCATCTGGGTACCAAAACCATATTGAAGTATCCTGTGGAAGGAAATCTTTCTCTCTCCTGTGGAAGTCTGGAGATGTGGGTAAAACCTCTCGGCTGGTCTGGAGACCACAGACCCCAGCAACAGTTTTTAATGATTGAAGACCAGACTGGCAGGGGCAGGTTGTACTGGTATATTACCAACTGCGGATACATGGCACCTACTTCAATCTTTGGTGGTTCCAGTTCCCCTGGTTCTGGAACAGGTTATGTTTCCTATCCACCTGATACCTGGGTTCATCTGGTTTTGACCTGGCATGGAAACATCTGCCGTCTTTATGTCAACGGAAAAAAGGAAATTTCTTCCGTAGCCAGACAGAATTTTGAGGAAGGATTTTCCCCTGGCTTCTGGCAACTTCCCTGGCCAGCACCAATCCTGGTGGATGAACTAACTGTTTACAGCAGGGATTTGTCTCCATTAGAAATTGCTAATTGCTACCAGCGTTATTTACCGGCAGGCAAACTGCAGGTAGTCGGTAAAGGAAGAAACTTAGGAAGTTTAAGTTATGTTGATTTTCCTGGAGCTGGTAAGATAAAAGTAATGCTTTCTCTGAGGCAAAAAACAGAAAAACCTTCCCGGGTAGAAATTTCTCTCCAGGGTAATCACAAGAAAATCATCACTTCTGTCTTTCCCTTTTCTCCTGCTGGTACCTATCTGCTGGAAGGAATTCCTTTCCATCCCGGGAAGGATTTGTTTGTTTCCGCCTGCCTTTTTGACGCTTCCGGAAAGTTTCGGGGAGAGATAAAAACACCTTTCTCCAGGCCTGAATTTCCCTGGCTGGGAAATAAAATCGGACTCTCTGCCCGTGTTTTGAAACCCTGGACACCGGTGAAAGTTGCTGGCAATACTGTAAAAGTGGCTGGTCGAGACTATGTTTTAAGCAGCACCGGACTTTTCCAGTCCGTTAAAGACTGGGGGGAAGAAATTCTTACCGGTCCGATGAGTATCAAGGTTGTGAATACCGCGGGTTCTTTCACTGCCAGTTCCCGGACAAAGCCTTCCTTTCTGGTTCAGCAGGACCAGAATGTCAGCTGGAAAAGTCTTTCCCGGGCAAAACTTCCTTCCGGGAATCTTCTCTTCACGGTAACTGGCAACATGGATTATGACGGGTGTGTCAGGTTTACCATAGACTATGAACCGGAAAACCAGCCTGTTTTGATTAAGCATCTTTCTCTGGTAATCCCCTTGAAAAATGAAATAGCCAGAACCTTTTCTCTCTGCGGGTCAGCCCCTGGTAAAGGCACCTGGAAGTCGTTTGAGCCTGTGCTGGCTACAAAACCTGGAATTGTCCTTAAAAGTTCTGATTTTTTTGACAGCTGGAAAATGACTGCAGGAAGTTTCCTGCCTATGCTCTGGGTTGGCAATGATGAATACGGTCTTGCGTATATGGCAGATAATGACAGAGGCTGGGTTCCTTCAGACAACCACCCTGCTATCACCATAAGCCGTTTTCCCTCTTGCACAGAATGGGTTTTCCATTTTATCAGCGAACCTTTTCTCTTAAAGGAGAAACGGACTATTACTCTTGGTTTTCAGGCTACCCCGGTTCGTCCCCTGCCGGAAAACTGGCGCTCCTATTGCTTCCATGTCCCTGGAGTCAAACTGAAACTCCCAGAAGATTTTCCGCATCTGCCATGGGGGACCTTCCTTTCTGATGCTGCTGGCTGGGATGAGGCAGGCGTACTGGATTACCCTTATCAGCCGGAGAAAACCCGTCAGATAATCGCTGACTATCACCGCAATAATCTGAAAGCTACCCCTCATCTGGACACTTCGTATCTTAACTGGGGATGGAAAAAGGATACCTATGGTTATTTCCAGGAAGAATGGTCTTCAGGTGGAATTCCTTACAACCAGATTTTCACCAGAAGTAAGATTGACTGGTGTCTCTGGAGTCAGAAAAGGTGGAAGGAGGAATTCGGGATTGACGGCGTTTATTATGATACGGGAACACCAAGGCCTAACTATAACACTATTTCTGGAACAGCTTATCACTTACCTGACGGCAGGATACAGCCAGGCTGGTGTGTCTGGGGTCAGAGAGAATATTTTAAACGTTCCGCGCAGTTTTTTGGTGATTTAGGGGTGACTAATTTTACCTGGGGTAATGGTTTTTATGGACCACAGATTTCTGGCTGGCAATTAGGTGTGGTGGTCGGGGAGCAACCGGAAAGGAAACCAGGAATCACTGATTATGCCCAGATGGGCTTTTCTTTTGAAAAACACCGTCTGGAAGCAGTCTCTTATAAATGGGGTGTCATCAGACTCTGGCAACCTCCACCTGACGCTTACCGGGGAACAGAAGAGGATAAAAAATTCATCCGCAGTTTTTACAGCCAGCTTTTACAGTTTGACTGTCGTACTGTTTTCACCAGTTTTGGCCTGCCCCTTTCTTTTGCTGAATTTGGTGTCTACCGGCCGGAAACAAGTTTCACGGGTTTCTGGAAGAACCCGGAGGCAGTGAAAATTATCAAGCCAACATCAGACGCAGTTGTTTCTTTTTACCAATCAGGTGAGAATCTTTTGCTTCTTGTCTCCAATCTTTCCTCTGCGGCAGCAGAGGTAGAGGTTGCCCTTGATTTAAAGAAACTCAATTTCAATACAGAGAAAAAATGGCAGGTTTTTGACCCGGAAGAAAAAGAATACCCCCGGGATAATGAACCGGCATATATGGACCATTACCGCTGGACAAGGGGTGGACACTGCTTACTACCAGCGGAAGAAAGAAATGTTTCTGTTACTCTCCAGGAACAGAAGGCACTGTTACAGTTTAAAATAGAAGGAAAGGATTTCCGCACTATCTGGTGGCAGGTGGCTCCACCAGAAAAACAGGAGGACAGATGAACAGGAAATGGTGGAAGATGTTTATTGCCGCTGTGATAGTTTTTCTGGGGACAAACTGCTCCGGCCAGTCTAATCTTAAATATCCCTACCCAAGGTTAAGAATTCCGAAGATGGAGAAAGCACCGGTCATTGATGGTTATATCCAGCCTGAGGAATGGAAGGCAGCTGCCTGTGTCACCGGGTTTGTCAATTTTGGTTTCCCTCCGCTACCCCTTCCTATGTCTCTTCAGCCGGTCTGGTATCTCGGTTATGATGACCATTATTTTTACCTTGCTTTCCGTTACCCTGTTTTCCCGCCGGGTACATTGCGTGCCAAGGTGAAGACGAAAGAAAAAGCAGAATCACAGTTTTTCACTGATTCTATTCTCATGGATGACCACACGGAAATTCAGATTGTCAACATTGGCCGCAAAAACGCTATCCGTGGCCATTTCTATAAATTCATGACCAACCCCTGGGACCAGATTTCTGACCAGAAGGTCCAGTATTCCATTGGCCAGTTTGGTTATGAATACGAAAGTGATGCCCTGGTAAAATCACACTTTACTGAAACCTACTGGGAACAGGAAATTGCCATCCCCCTGAAAAGTCTTAATGAGAAAAAGATACCTGATGGTTACACCTGGGTACTGCAGCTGGTCTGTGCCCAGGACCCTGGCAGCAATTTCTACACCTGGGCGCTTGACGGACACTGGTTGCATAATGACCAGCATCCTGAGGTAATCTTTGATTCCCAGGCGATAGCTTTGCAATTTGTCTCCCTGGGAGACTGGATGAGAGGTAATCCTGATTTAACCTTTCATCTTTACAACCCGGGCAAGACAGCAAAAAATATTTCCCTTAAGGCGGAAATAAACTCACCTCTTGGAATCTGCCTGTTTACTCAGGAAAAAAGTGTTACTGTCCCGGCTGGTATCAGCCAGACCGTTCATCTTTCTGCCAGCAATTTAAAATTGTCTGACCGGCTGGAAAAACCAGGACGAATCTACTGTGATAACCAGTTAAATATTGAAGTTACGGAACCATCTTCAGGTAAAACTTACTACCAGGCAAGTCTTCCCCTGATTAAAGAAAACAGCAAGGAAGTGACTGGCTACATTAAAAATTTACAGGCAGGCAGAAGACCCGCAGAAGTGGAAATGTCTTTTGCCTACATGCCCGGTTACAATTTGCTGAAGGCTGAAGCTGATGTCGGTATCCTGGGTCTGGACAAAAAAATCAAGGAAAAGGCTCGTTTCTTCCGGGTAAGCTTTGGTCCGGCAACTGGCCAGCCCCTTGGCTTTAATAGTGCTCCTTTCAAAGCAGATGGTACCGCACAACTGGTCTTTCACTTTCCGCCATTACCTGAAGGGAAGTACTGGATTACCATGGAAGTTCTGGATAAAGACGGGGCAGTTTTGACCATAAAAAAAGAATCCTTTTCCCGTAAAATTTTCCCCTTTGAAAACAACACCCTTGGTTTGACAGAGACAATATTGCCACCATACAAACCTATTGAGTTGAAAGGTAACCAGCTATCCTTCACCAGCGGAAGCTACACCCTTGCGGAACTTGCTCTGCCAGTACAGATAACCAATAGCTTGGTCCCTGTGAATCAGGAATTACTCGCTGAAGAAATCTCGCTCTGGTGTTACCGGGAAGGAAAGAAAGAAAAAGTTAAAGGCAGCAGTCTTACCTGGCAGATACTAAAACCAGAGCAGGTAACAGCTTATGCCAGTGGTAACTGTGGTCCTTTAACAGTACAGGTTAATGCCCAGGCTGAGTATGACGGTCAGTATGTAATCAATTTAAACCTCATCCCCCGTGGCCGTGTACCAGTAGATAAACTGGTTTTAGAAGTACCGTTAAAAAATCCTGTGGATACCATTACCGTCTCTTCTCCGGACAGTCAGCAGATTGTTTACCAGAACGAGTTTCCTTATAAACCAGGGCAACTTGGTCAAATCTGGTCTAATACTACCGGTCGTGTTAAAGACCCGTACATTATTTATCTGGGCACCGGTGAAAGGGGTTTATACTGGTTCACCAATACCTATCAGAACTGGCACCTGAACCGTGATTTACCATTTGTTACTATAGAAAAGACTCCTGATTCCACTGTGCTGAAGGTTGCCCTCATTAATGAACCTTTTGTTCTGAAGCAACCGAGGATATTAACCTTTGCCTTTCTTTCTGTACCGGTGAAACCTTTGCCTGCTGATGCCAGACAGAGACAGTGGGATAATGACAAATCCCATGTAGGTGGTGGCAGCTGGTGGGGAACAGTTGGCTGTTTTGTCTTCCCTCAGAAACCAGAGGACTGGTGGGCAAATTTTGAAGGTAGACCCTTTGAATACAAGGGTCATAAGGTGAACACAGGTTTCTGGACTATCCCTTACCCCACCAGGGGCAAGGACGGAAAATACTACCTGGAGAAAAATAAGGAATACGGTGCCTACCGGGCAGCAGACCTGATTGGTTATTTACAACCTGAGTTTGAGGTTTTCTCTGGAGAATGGGTGGACAGAACCAATCCACCACTTCAGCCGGATGCTGCTCTTCTCCGCTACCAGGATAAGGATAAAAACCCGGTCTGGCCAGAGCCAGAACAGAGGTCAGTTTATCTGAAAGATTGTTTAACAAAAAGTTTCATTGACTTTGAAGTCTATTATTTCTACCAGATGGCTAAAAATACCGGTGTTGGTGGTTACTGGTGGGACTGGCATTCTTTCCGGAAGGGAAATTCTTTACTGAAGGGTACTGCTTATCTCACTGATTATGGCACCATTGATGGACACACCAGTCTGTTTTTAGTCCGGGAAATGTACAAAAGGATTGCCCTGATTGATTACCAGTTAGGAATTCCTAATACCAACAATGTTTATGCACCAGGACCTGTCTACCAGATTTCCTGGATAGAAAGGATAAACGCCTGGGAATCAATGTACCTGGAATCAGAAAGTGATGATATGTTTACCGCTCATGGTCTGGATAAATACCGGGCAATCATCGGTAAATATTCCGGTCTTCCAGTTACCATTGTCATGAATATTCCCATCAATATGAAGGACCAACGCAGCCGCAGCGTGATAGCGCTATCTTTGTTGCATGATAATGGCATCTTTGGTATCTGGAAACAGGACCAGCCAGGAGAAATTACCAGAATTCTTAAAGATTTCGGTTACTTTTCTCCGGAGACAGAGTGGATTCCCTACTGGCGGTCATCGTCTCTGGTAAAAAACAGTCAGGCACAGATACTGACGACAGTTTATAAGCGAAAAGATAAGGATTCTACTCATTATCTCCTGGTGCTGGTAAACAGTGGAGATGAGGATTTACTGACTGATGTCATACTGCAGAGAAAACTGACAGGAAAAGAAAAAGCAGTCCTGACTGATTTAGAAACAGGAAAGATCTTTTCCACCAGGGCAGCTGGCCAGCCAGTACAACTGACCTGTTTGCGGATAAAATCTCATGACTTCCGGCTGGTTGGTATCACAGTGGAATGAAAGGTGAAAAAAATGAAGAAAATAATTTTTTTGGGGTTTATCCTATTGCCTGTGCTCAGTTGTTTCACTCAGGAAAAAGCTGCCCTGCCTGAAGACAGCATGAGCTTCTGGTTACCTTACAATCCAGGAAGTAACACCATTGCTCTTTTCCAGTTTGAACCTCCAGACCAGTTAAGGGATGCTTGCGGTCTGGCACCGGACATAGTTTTACCTGAAGGTGTTAAGGTTGAACCAGGGGGCTACTTTGGTCACTGCCTGTGCCTGCAACCAGAACATGGTAACCTTATAATTGTACCGGGTGAAAACATTTTCCAGAGGCAGCGGTTCATTATTGATTTCTGGTTCCAGACAGATTCCTTACCCCGGAAGGAAGACTTTGTTTACCTTCTTTTTAAAGAACATATTTACCGCAAAGCCAATGGTTTTTTCTTAAAATTAAACTCTGACGGTTCCCTTCTCTGGCAGAGTCGTACCCTGGCTTCCTCAGAGAAAGACCATCCAGAATGGGTGGTGGAGATAGCTTCAGGGCCGGGAGTCGTAAAACCTAAAAGATGGCACCATGTAGCCATCTACACTGGAGACTACACACCAGCCTTTGGTTCCGATGTAGCCTGTCTTTATCTTGACGGAAAACTCCTTAACCAGCAGCCACATGGCTGGCGCTACATTAACTACGGAGTTAAAGAAGAAGGAACCACTCCTTTTATCCTTGGTGGCTGCCCGGACCGCAAAAACAGTTTTTCCGGAAAAATTGACCAGTTTAGAATTGTCAGCGGGCTATATCGTAAATTCTACCCCGCCCCAGAAGAATCCTGGGTTGATACAGAGAAGAAACGACCCTGGCTTTCTGAGAGCAAATTTTTTGCTGCTGAATCTGACATTCTTTTTTATGCCTCCTTTGACGGCAGCCTCAAAGCTGAGATAGCCAGGGGCAATCCTTCTCCGGCAAGACTTCTGGGTAAACCTGAGTTTGCCCCGGGAGTCAGAGGACAGGCATGGCGCAGTCAACCTGGATGGATGCCTCTGGCTTATAGCCAGAAAGATAATCTCCACCCGGGTATGGGCGCGGTAGAATTCTGGATGAAACCATTAGGCTGGCAAAAAGAAGGAACGTTGCTGCAGTGGTTGTTCCGCTGCGAAAAAGGGCCCACCGTTTTCATTCCCAACGATGGTTTTTCTGTTCAGGTCAGCGGTGGTATGGAAAACCAGAATGTGGAATATTTCCCGGATAGCTGGATGCATTTTGTTCTTGTCTGGGCTGACAGGCAAATTCGTTTATTTGTCAATGGAGAAGAGAAACTAACCGGATTGATGAACCAGCCATTTTCTGCCGGTGAAGAAAAATCTCTTATCTCTCCTGGCTTTGGTAAACCGATGCTGATTGATGAGCTGACTATCTACCGCCGGCCCCTTTCCGCCCGGGAAGTAAAAAATCATTACCTTCGTTATTTCCCGGGGAAAGATTTCACCCCCTGCTCTGATATTGATTGCCTTTACACTTTTTTTCAGGGTGTGGGAAAGATTTTAGGGACTGTTTATCTCCGGAAAAGTCTGCCTGAAGAAGCAAAAACTGTCAGAGCCTGCCTGAAAAAAGAAAACAGAATCCTCAGCCAGACTGATGTCTCCTTCCTGCCAGAAAAGGCAGCAGTATTTCTCCTGGAAAACATCCCTGCAGGGTTGCCACCAGAAAACTACCACCTTGCTTTTGACTTTCTTGACAGACAGGACAAAAGTATTTTCTCCGGCAGTATCCCTTTCACTTTCAAGCATTATCCCTGGCTGGGTAATAAAATCGGCATTCCTGATAGGGTTCTGAAACCATGGACACCCATAAAAGTAAAAAACAACTTGATTGAAGTAATCGGCAGAACTTACCAGCTGGATAAAACCGGGCTTTTTGCACAAATCAACAGTCAGAACCAGCCTTTGCTTGTAGCACCAATGAATCTAAAAGTTAAATTGGACGGTAAAACTATTTCTCTTCCGGGAAACAATCTGAAAATCATTGCTCAAAATGAGATTAAGGTTCACTGGAAGGCTGAGGCTTCCGGAAAAACTACAGACATCCCTTTTAAGGTAGAAATTGATGGTCTGATGGAGTTTGACGGACACACTGTTTTCACCCTGAATTTAGTACCATTGAAAAAGCCTGCCTTGCTGGAAGGTTTCTCCCTGGAGATTCCTCTTTGTGGAGATTTCGTCCGTTTTTACCTGAACTGCTTTGGTGTTGGCCATCCTTACGGCACCGGCGGTTATCCCCCCTACGGGCAGTTGCAGGAAACAGATGGTTGTCTCTTTTCTTCCAAAACCTGGTATGAATATCTTGGCTGGGACGGACTGATGCAGACTACAGGCATTTTTGATTTCCGGCGTGCAGCAGATATTGCTGAGAAAAAATTAAAACTGGAAAAAAGATGGAAACCAACAGTGGGCAATTTTATTCCGCAGATGTGGATCGGTGATGACCTGGTAGGACTGGCTTATATGGCTGATAGTGACCGGGGCTGGGTACCGGATGATGAGCAACCTGCCATCACATTGAACCGGTATGGAAAAACAGTTATCTGGTCTTTTAATTTTGTCAGCACTCCGGTGCAGTTATCTGATAACCGGCAGATTGTTCTCTCCTTCCAGGCAACTCCGGAAAAACCCCAGCCTCCTGACTGGAGAAAACATTTCTGGCGTGGACCACATCCCGCACCAGCGGGTAGTATTACCTGCAAGTGGCTTTCTGATAGTGCTGGCTGGGATGAAGAAGGTGTTGGACCCTACCCCTATCAACCGGAAAAAGCTAGAACTATCACGGAAAGCCTTCATGCTCAGGGTATCAAGGTTACTCCGCACCTGGATACTTCCAGTTTAAACTGGGGGGCGAAAACAGCCGGCGAAATGGCTGCGGAATGGGATTCCGGTGGTATTCAGTATAACCAGATTTTTACTCCCAGCAAGATAGATTTTTTCATCTGGAGTCTGAAAAAGTGGAAGGATGCTTATGGTATTGATGGCGTTTACTTTGATACTGGCACACCCAAACCTAACTACAATATCTTTTCCGGGACAGCTTACCTGCTTGCGGACGGCCGTGTCCAGCCTGGCTGGACGATGTTTGGACAGAGACAATGCTACCAGCGGGCTGCCTTTGTTTTTGGCGATATCGGGACTGAAGGTTTTAACTGGTCCTGCGGTTATACCGGGCCACAAATTGCTGGCTGGCAGTTTGCTGCAGTCCCTGGAGGTGAGTACCGGATTGATTATGCTATGGATTACTATCCTGGCCCTTTTGACCTTATGCGGATTTACTCCAACTCAGGTAAATTTGGTACTTTGATGATGTGGATGGGATATTCTGATTATCTGCAGAAGAACCAGGCACCAGAAAAATTTGAGAAGTTTTTCCGTCATATGTACGCCATGATGCTTCCTCTTGATGCTAAGTGGTGTTTCGGCTCTTTTAACTACCCCGCTGCTTTTTACCGGTTATGTTATGCTGATTCTGATGTCTCCTTCTTTGGTTTCTGGAAAAACCCCTATCTTTCTTTGGTGAATCCTGAGGAAAACATCAAAGTTAGTATGTATTTAAAATCAGATGGCCGAGCCCTGATAATTGTTTCTAATCTTTCCGACAAACAGGTTACGGTTCCTTTGAAACTGGCGGCCAGCAAACTTAAACTTGACCCCGGGAAAATCAGAGTCCTGGATGGAGAAAGAGAAGAATACCCCAAGCCCCGGGTCCATAGCAACCAGTGGTTTTACTGGATAAACAGAGGTGGTTGTGCTTTCTTCTCAGAAAAGGAGCAAAACCTCAGAGAAATTATTACCAGATTAGAAAATGAAAATCTGATTATCACTCTGGTGGTTCCCGGTCATGACTACCGACTGTTAGAAATTTTTCCTCGCTGAAACCGGAATGCAATCTCTGGCTTACATTTTCTTCCGCATGGTGGATGAAGTAAAATAATAAACCGGAAAAGGAGGAAAAGTGGATAGTTTCGTCAGAATTATTCCCTGCCTGGATATGAAAGATGGCCGTGTAGTGAAAGGGATTCATTTCGTTAATCTCCGTGATGCTGCTGACCCGGTAGAGGCGGCTCAAGTTTACAGCGAAAGCGGTGCTGATGAGATTGCTATTTTAGACATTACTGCCACAGTGGAGAAAAGACGCACCATGTTTGAGGTAGTGAAAAAAGTAGCCGCGGTGATAAAAGTACCTTTAACAGTGGGCGGTGGAATTAGCAGTCTTGAGGATATGGAAGAAGCCTTAAGTTCAGGAGCAAGCTGTGTTTCTCTCTCCAGTGCAGCCTTCCGCAACCCTGATTTAGTCAGACAGGCTGCCAGAAAGTTTGGTTCCAGCCGTATCATCGTAGCCATTGACGTTGATGTCAATGAGAAATTGCCCTGCCAGCGTGAAGTTTATATCGATGGGGGACGCACAGCCACAGGAAAAGATGCGGTAGAGTTTGCCAGAGAAATGGCGGATTCTGGTGCTGGCCAGCTTTTACCCACCAGTAAAGCCACTGACGGTACCAGGAAAGGGTACGACATTGCTCTCATTAGAATGATGGCTGAAAATACCGGTTTACCTGTGATAGCCAGCGGTGGTGCCGGCAGGCTTTGGCATTTCTATCAGGCAGCAGTAGAAGGAAAGGCAAGCGGGCTTCTGGCTGCTTCTGTTTTTCACTTCGGAATTTATAGCATCAGACAGGTGAAGAAGTATCTGCAGGCTAAAGGGGTAGCAGTAAACCTTTAACTACTGGCTTTTTTATCTTCTCCTTCACAAGTAACCTCAAATCCCGACAGAAGAAATGGTGTTTGTAAGTCCTTCATTTATCCATAGTTACGTCAAATTAGTCATTATGGAAAAACAAAGTTTGTCACAATTTTTTCCTGCTGTTTAAACTTAAGAAATGATATGTTATAAAAGTAAAAACAGGCAGGAAGAGATTGTTTTAAAATTCCTCATGTGTATTTTATAAAATTGCTAATGACTCTTTAGCAACGGTTTTTCACATTACTTGACAAACTCTACTTCGGTGTATAATCAGGTGGTGAGAAAGAGGACATATTTGATAAAATCTGATTTCACCTGCGCTTCTCTGAAAACTGTTAGTGTATGGAGTAAACAGGGGTAGAGACCGCAAAGGAAAGCCAGGCAAAATGTCAGGAGGATATAACGAAACCGATAAACTCATGCCAAAGAGCCTGATATTTCGTGTTCTTGTATTTTCCCTTCTTTCCACTTTCCTCCTGTATGCGCAAAATCCCGGAGAACTATTAAACGAGATAAAAAACTAATCTCCAGCAAACAGTACAGTGAAGCGATAGGAATGAGTCTTAAACTTTTGGAAGAATTTCCAAAGAGTGAAGAGACAAAATCTGTCTGTTTAATCCTACCTGGCTGTTATGAGAAAATAGGAGAAATAGACCAGATAGAAAAAATATACCTTTTTGCAATTGAACATTTTCAGGACGACATAGCTTATGCAGACAAAATAAAACAACTCCTCTCAGAATACTATATAAAAACAGATAATCTTAACCAGGCAATAGAGACGTATAACGGAATAAAAAACAAAAACTACGGACAGGCAATTGCATTTTACGAAAGGATAGAAAAAATATACCAGCAGCAGGGCAAATACAAAGAGGCAGGAGATTTAAAATTAAAGATAGTTGATATTTATTCCGAAATTGTAGAAAACTGCGCAAAAGACACAGAATTAGCCCGGTACCATAGATATAAACCCGGTACAGACAGGGAATATACAAAAGCAAGACAGATGAGACAGGCTGGCATGTACTATGAAAAAGCCGGTGAATCTGGTCTTGCAGAAACAATTTACTTCCAGTTGATAGAAACATATCCTGATACTCCCTTTTCCATAATACCCATGTATATTCTTGCCGGCAGATATTCAGACAGAGATTTGAAAAGATGTATCCCTCTCTATATAAATGCCATAAAAAAATCCACCAGGCCCTTTCTTCTGTTTAAAGCAAAGACAAAAGAAAACCAGCAATTTATTGATGAATATAACAATGAAAAATTAACACCACAACAGATAGCAGAAACAATTGCCAGATTTTACAAAGCTTACGGATTAGAAACACAGGAAGAAGAAATAAAGGAAAAAATAAAAAAGCATATGAGAACATAAACAGAGAAAACTATGAAAAAGCAATAGAAATATTCAACCAGATAACGCAGATAAACAATCCTGTCTCCATTTTTACACCTTACCTGATAGGACACTGTCATTCTCAAAGAAGAGATTACGGGGAAGCAATAATTACACTGGAAAAAACAAAAGAGCAGATGAAAAGAGTACCACAAAAAGATAGAGACCCCGGAGTAAAAATCTTTCTCACAACACTTGATAAACACATAAACTACCTTTATGCATATTCTTACTTTAATGATGGGAAGTATAAGCAGGCAGAAAAAATACTGGAGAAGATAAAAGAAAAAGATCCTGAAATTCTATATTTAAAAGCAAGGACTTATGAATACAACTTTAAACCAGAAAAAGCAATAAAAACATATGAAGAAATAAAAAAACTTGAGGCAAAACAACTGGCAGCCAAATCAGAATATGCAATAAAAAGAATAAAAGGGGTAAAAGAAAACTTAAAACCTCAAAAAACTCCGGAAGCAATTTACATAGGAGAAGACAGAATAACAAAAGGTGACTGGCAAAACAAATATGGGAAATACTTTTATATTTTATGTGGTATGGCAGGGTATTTTGATATTACAGGAGGCGAGGCAAAAAGAAAATTTGTATGGTTGGAGAGAGAAAAAGATAGAAGGAATGTTTACATAGAAAAATACGGATATGACGTGTATGTAGACACTCCCTTAGATTGTGCAAGAGCCTGGATTTCAAAACTGGAAGACCCATTTCCTTCTTTCCTCTTTAATCCTGTGAAAAATAAAAGGATGCCTGCTAACTGGGATGACCACGGTGAAGTATATCCGGTTGGAAAAGGACCAGATTTATTTTTTGAATTTAAAATACCTGAAGATGGGAAATTTCTATTAAGTTTATACTTTTTAAATGACCCCTGTTATTATGAACCCAGCAGGGAGTATACAATCTATATATTTGATAAAGGAAGAAACCAGATTTTAGCATGTTGTGGAGTTGAAGATTTCCATTTCGGCGTATACAAGAAGTTTATTATCCCGGGAAACAAACAAATAAAAATAAGAATCTGCAGGAACCTTTCACTAAACACACTTTTACATGGCATCTTTGTTGACAGAATTTAGAATAAAACCAGAAGCTGTCTTTCTAAGGAGTGAATGAAAATATAATTTGAAGATTTTGATGTTAAAAATTCTTAAATCAATTCTGTAGCAGTTGACAAATTCTCTGGAAGGGAGAATAATGAAAGTAGCCATAATGAGAGAGAAGTGAAAGATTAACAGAAATTTTAGGTAGTAGATAAAGGGGGAAATATGAGGAGTAAAGTTCTCTTCCTTCTTTTCCCTCTATCCAGCATAGTTTTCTCAGGGACATGGCAGGGAGGTATTGTTTAAGTTCTTCCACAGTTCCAGTAAATACACAGGTAACAGCAACCCTTGATTGTGGATATACTACTTCAGACACAGATATAGAGGAAGAACTAAAAAAAGGAGAAGCAACAAAAAGATATACTATAGAAAACTGGTCAATAAGTGTCCAGGTAAGATGTGAAATAATATACCAGGGAAATGTAATAGAATCATCCAGTCATACTTTTTCTACCAATTCAACAGTATATGAGATAAAGATAAAAGCAGGAAATGGCATAGATGACCCAGACCTATATACAGCGAAAGAAGAAAACAAGACATATAAAGCAGTGGTTAATCCTTCTGGTATTTCAGGTAGTTATGAATGGACAAAAGAACCAGCAAATACAGATATAATAAATATTTCCTCAGGTAGAGATACCTGCACAGTACAGGGGCTGAAAGTTGGCTCAGCTACAGTTATGGTTAAATTCACACCACAAGGGGGTATTTCTTGTTTTTCAGGTTCTGGGGTAGAAGTATTCAGACCGGATATAGACACAGGATTAAGAGAAGACACAGAGGAAGAGACAGGAGCATACATACCAGGAGGGAAAACAAAAGAAATAACCTTAAAGATAGAAGGAAACCTACCAGAAGATGTAGAAGTAACTCTTTCCTGTGACAATCCCTCAAAACTATCTCTCCGGGAAGGTAATACCCAGAAAAGTTTCCCCTATAGTTGCCAGGTAAGTTCCCTGCCAAAAAATCTAACACTCAAAGGAGAAGGCCCATCAGCAACCCAAAAAGACATAACACTTTCATTTATACTGCTTTCCATTAAGAGAGAGGTAAAAATAAGGTAGAATGAAGAACCACAGAAACAATAAATTTTCACATTCTCTCTTATTCTGCCCTTTTGTTTAAAAGATAGAAGGTCGTAACCCTGTCGTCTGAAAACATTTTCTTACTACAGGGAAGAGATTCAGAAGAAGGTAGAAAATCTTCAGGCAGTACTATAATGAAGTTCTGGTCAGGAGATAAAAACCTGCCTGGTATTTAAAACTTTTTACGTCTCAATCTTAGTAAGTAACAGCAAGGGTTTGGTTTTTGCCGGTGTTCATCTTTCAAGAATCACACCACCTGTCTCAGCTTCCCTTCTTCACAGCAAGACGCCTTTCCGCCAGAGATAAGAGTTGTTCCGGATGTTCTAATTTTGAGGAATAACTTACTCCGGCAAAAATCAACCGCAGAACAAGTGGTTTTGTCTTTACATCTTTCCATATTATACTGCTTCTACTCTCCTCCAGACGCCTGATAACAGCCTTGAGTCCCAAATTTCCAGTCATCGGTAACAGAATAACAAACCTGTTTTCACCACAGCGCATCACTAAATCCAGACTCCGGACACTGTTTCTCAGAACCATTGCTACTTCCTGAAAAAGAGAATCCAGCTGCTGATTTGCTAAATATTCCCTTATCCCTTCCATGTTCTTAATTTCTACCAGAATCAGGGAAACATTTCTCCGGTAACGACGGGCAAAAGAAAAAAGATAGCTTAATTGTTTCCTGAATTCACCTGTCCCGGAAAGACCGGTAATGGTATCTATAGTTCCGTCTTTCCTGCCATATAAACGTTCTTTTAATACACTGGCAATCAGATTAGGAAGTTCCAGCACAGAAAAAGGTCTCACTATCACCTGGCTGAATTTTTTCAAAAAAAAGGGCTCTTTTTCTGGCATTTTTGGGGTCATCAAGATGGCTGGAAGAGAAAAAATTTCCACCAAATCTGCTACCTTCTGCACTATATTTCTACCTTCCAGACTTTCTATATCTGCATCCAGAAGCACCAGATCCGGTCGCTTGTGCTGGAAAGCTTCTTCTATTTCTTCGTTTTTAACATAAAATACCTGGTAGCCACTGTTGGTTAAGGTGGAAGCTACAACCTTCTGGAAATCACTATCCTGGCCAATCAGAAGAACAACCAGTCTCATCTTTCAGCTTTCCCTGCTTTTCTCAGATAGTTGACCACTGCTGTGGTAATTTCGTCCGGCGTGGAAGCTCCAGCAGTCACTGCCACGGTCTTTGCTTTTACTAACCATGCCGGCTGTAACTCGCTAACTGATTCTACCCAGTAGGTTCTCGGGTTCAAAGACCTGGCGATTTCGTATAACCTTCTGGTGTTGGCACTGCTGCGGGAACCAATCACAATCACCACATCACTTTTTTTTGGTAAACTTCTTATTTCTTCCTGCTTCTTTCTCGTGGGCTGACAGATGGTATTGTAAAATTTTACGTCCCCCAATTTTTCTCGGAACTTTTCTGCCAGAAGATTCACTTTCTCCAGGTCTTCTGTGGACTGGACCACCACAGTAATTGGAACCAGACTTTTCAGTCTTTCCCAGGGGATGCGGCCATGTGAGGGAAAAACTTCTGCCCTTCCCTTAACCTGGCCCAGGATACCCCTAACTTCATCATGGTACCTGTCACCAATCACCACCAGGTGTCGCTTTTCCTCCTGGCTTTTTCTTGCCAGGTAGTGAATATGTTTAACCATCGGACAGGTAGCGTCCACGATTTCATAGCCGCGAGAACAAGCTTCCTGTAGCAACTTCTGACTGCAACCATGGGCTCTGATAAGGAGAATTTTCCCTTCTCCCTTCCCCAGTTTTTTTATTTTACGCACACCGGCTTTTTGAATGCGCCGGACCACGTCTTTGTTATGTACAATATCACCATGAACAAAAACTTCCTTCCCTCTGGCTGCTGTCTTCTCAGCAATCTCAATAGCCCTCCTTACTCCAAAACAAAAACCAGACGATTTAGCCAGAATCACCCTCATCAATCTACCCTTTCTCCAGGATGGAACCGATGTAAGAAATAAGTTCTTCACAAAAGGCAGGCTTAATTCCAGACCTTTTTAACCAGCGCTTTCCCCTGCCAGAAAGTATTTTAATTCTTCTTTCTGCTGATTTAAGACTGCCGGTTTCTTTCACCACCTGTTGAATCTGGTACAAATCATTCAAAGTTACTTTTTCTTTCCCCAGCACCTGAAGAATTAAGTCCTGCTGTTTTTTGTCTCCTTTTTGAAAGGCATACCAGATAAGCAGAGTCTTTTTCTCTTCCTGTAAATCAGTAACTACTGGTTTACCTGTCTGGCTCTGCTTGCCAAAAAGCCCCAGAATGTCATCATGAATCTGGAAAGCTCTCCCGAAATAAAGTCCTGCCCTGGAAAGGCAGGAAACTTCCCTTGCCGAAGCACCGGCTAAAATAGCACCAACCGCAAGAGGAGTGACAAAGGAGTAAAGTGCAGTCTTCAAGTCATAGATACGAAGAATTTGCTTTTCGTTTACCTGGTTTATTTTTCTGGTTCCCAGTTCCATTTCAGAAAACTGTCCGGCCCCGGTAAGCAAAGCTGTAGCAAGAAATTTTTTCAGCGCTTTTTCCTTCCTTCTGACTGGCACCTTAATAGACAGAAAAGTTTCAATGGCTGCTGCATAAAGAACATCACCGGCTATCAGAGCCAGATCCTGACCAGTTACCCTGTTTTTCCCTGCCGGTAAAAATTTTTGCATAAGAACATGCAGGGCAGGACATCCTCGCCTCATCGTAGATTTATCAACAATGTCATCATGAACAAGCATGAAATCGTGGAGCAGTTCAAAGGATAACGCTGTCTGGTAAAGACCAGAAACTGCTTTACCGCCATAGCCTGAATATCCCATAACCATTAAAACAGGGCGAAGTCTTTTTCCTGGCCTGAGAACAAAATCCTGAAGAGAAGAATCCAGAAGGAGTGAAATTTCACGCAGCTGGTACTTTCTTCTCAGCTGCTCCAGCAGGACAGGAAGCTGTTTCTCCAGCCTTTTCTGAATCTGCATAACGTGGTTCACAGTTTTATTATACCATCTATCTATTTACTTTTCCTCGTTTTTCTATGGTTTGATTTTGCTTGCGGAATCTAATAAAATGTCTCCTTAAAAACCTGAGGAGGAAAAATGCCCTTTAAAATCACCTTTATTGGTGCTGGCAGTTTAGGTTTTACCAGGAAACTTGTCCGTGACTTACTTTCCGTGCCGGAGTTTAACAATATTGAAATTGCCTTCACGGATATCAATGAACGCAACCTGAAGATGGTCCAGACCCTTTGTCAGAGGGATATTGAAGCCAACGGATTGAAAATCAAAATTCAGGCTACTTTGAACCGACGAGAAGCATTGAAAGGAGCCAAGTACATTGTGAATGTCGCTCGTGTTGGCGGACTGGAAGCTTTCCGGCAGGATATTGAAATCCCTCTTAAGTACGGCGTGGACCAGTGTGTGGGTGATACTCTCTGTCCCGGTGGGATTATGTACGGACAGAGAGGCATTCCTGTTATTCTGGAGTTCTGCCGCGATATAAAGGAACTCTGCCCACCTGAGGCACTACTGCTGAATTATGCCAACCCTAACGCCATGCTCACCTGGGCAGCCAACCATTACGGAAAGGTGAAAACAATTGGTCTCTGCCATGGAGTGCAGGGAGGTCATGCGCAGATAGCTGAAGTTCTGGGATTGAAGAAAGAAGAAGTTGATATTGTGGCTGCCGGTATAAATCACCAGACCTGGTACATCCAGGTAAGACACAAAGGTCAGGACCTCACCGGTAAACTTCTCTCAGCTTTTGAGAATCATCCTGTTTACCGCCGTACTGAGAAGGTCAGGATTGATATCCTGCGGCGGTTTGGTTACTTCTGCACAGAATCCAATGGACATTTAAGTGAATACCTGCCATGGTACAGGAAAAGACCGAAGGAGATAAGACGCTGGATTGATTTAAGTTCCTGGATAAACGGAGAAACAGGTGGTTATCTGAGAGTTTGCCAGGAAGGTCGTTTCTGGTTTCAGAAGGAATTTCCCAGACTTTTGAAAGAGCCACCACTGGTCTATGCGGGAGAAAAAAGGTCAGCTGAGCATGGAAGTTACATCATTGAAGGTTTAGAGACCGGCAGGGTTTACCGGGGTCATTTCAATGTGGTTAATAATGGTTGTATCAGCAATCTGCCTGATGACGCGATTGTGGAGGTTCCTGGCTATGTGGATGGTAACGGTATCAACATCCCCAGAGTAGGAGCTTTACCTGCTGGTTGTGCAGCTATCTGTATGCAAAGTATTAATGTCCAGCGGCTGGCAGTAGAAGCTGCAGTCTCCGGGAATGATTTCCTGTTAAGGCAGGCGATGATGCTGGACCCTTTAACCGGGGCAGTTTGTAATGGTCCGGAAATATGGCAGATGGTAGATGAACTTCTGGTAGCACAGGCTAAATGGCTACCACAGTACGCCAGGGCAATTAAAGAAGCCAGAGAGAGACTGAGAAAAGGACCGCTTCTTCCTGTAAAAAACTACCGCGGAGCAGCCAGGCTACCAGTAAAAAAAAACTAAGAAGAAAAACCAACCTGCCTGACTCTGACAAACTTACCGGTAAGAGAGGATTCCCTGGCTGCCAGGCAGACATAAGCACTCTGAATTCCTGTTTCCATTGGTGTGCGTGACTTTTTGATTTTTCCCTTAATCAGATTAATAAAATCTCTGGCTAACTGGTAATCTCCTCCAAAATGACTTAGGGCTTCCGCTGCTTTCTCTACAGTCGTGAAAGGTTGATGGTGCCGGACTATCTTCAGCTCATTCCGGTACCAGTCAAAACTGAGGGTAGCCAGGTACCCGCTTACTATTGCCCCCCGGCTGCCAGCTTCCCTTCTGGTGAAAAAAACCTGACTATAGACACCATGAGCACCAGAAGCAAATTCCATAAGGGCACTGGAGCAATCTTCATTGGTCCCTGTTTCTTTCGTCCCACAATCAATACTGTAAACACAGAGGTGGTCACCGGTATGATAACCGGAGAGATTCTTCTTTCTGTTCTGAGGGCTTTCTAAACAGGTATCCTGCTGGTCACACTCACTGCAACGTAACCCGGACTTTTTCTTCCCGCCAAAAACATGCTGGAAGGTAGCCATCGCAGCCACCCGGACAATGGATGAACCCATCAGAAAACTTATGTAATCAAAATCGTGCGTCGCCTTCTGCAAGAAAAGTCCGCCGGTAATGGAATAATCCCGGTACGGCTGCTCCCAGTAAACCGTGCCATAGGGAACAAAGTTAAAGGCATGAACATGGACCGGTTCTCCCAGTGCACCCTGACGGATATAATTTCCTGCCAGACTACATAAAGGCGAGACCCTTAAGGGAAAACTTACCACTACCTGACAACGAGATTTTTCAAACGCTTTTTCCAGAGAGATAGCCTGCTGCATACTGATAGCCACTGGTTTTTCCAGAAAAAGAGGAAGGTCATATCTGGCTGCCTGGCTGGCATAATGGGTGTGCAGATTGCATCTGGTACCGATAAACAAACCATCCAGATGCGCCTTTTTCATCATTTCTGGCAGGGAGGAGTAAAACACCACATCCTTACGGTCCTCTTCTGCCAGCCGCTGTTTCACCCCTTTTTCATCCGGGTCCACCACTGCCACCACTCTTGTGTCCGGCTCTACCTGTCTGATAGCCCCGTTGATAACACCATGGGCTCTTCTCCCGTAACCTACCACCCCTAAGCGCACCATTTTCCCCCTTCGTTGGAAAGAAAGTTTTCTTTTAATTATAGACCGCAGGCAACCAATGTCAATCCTACTTAAAAAAATAGAATGTCGCAGTTGACTTTACCTTCAACACTTTTGAATTTCTCAGGAAGGGAAAAACAGATTTGGACACACAAATTATTCCGTAGTAAAATGCCATACAAAAAGGAGAACAGATGACCGAACTGAAATGGAAAAATTTGATGGAAGAATTTAGATTACCTGAATCTTTCTACCGGGGAGCACCTTTCTGGGCCTGGAACGGAAAGCTGGAGACTGAAGAGTTGAGAAGGCAGGTACGGGTCATGCAGCAGATGGGTCTGGGTGGATTTTTCATGCACTCCCGGGTTGGACTGGACACAGCCTATCTTTCAGATGAATGGTTTTCCTGTATCCGTGCCTGTGCTGAGGAAGCAGAAAGAAACAAAATGTATGCCTGGCTTTATGATGAAGACCGCTGGCCATCCGGTGCAGCTGGTGGACTGGTCACCAGAGATGTTCGCTTCCGGATGAGGCATCTTGTGCTGACCATCACCAGAAATACACAGGACTTGAAATGGAGACGGGAAACGATTGCTGCTTTTGTGGGCAAAATTAACGGTCGCCAGGCAAGCCAGCTGCGTCCAGTTCCCCCGAAACAAAGGGTGAAACAATTAGCTCCAGACGAATCTTTGCTCCTTTTTTCTGTGAGAATCAGTCAGCCCAGTCCCTGGTATAACGGCTACACTTACCTGGATACTCTGAATCCTGAGGCAGTCCGGGAGTTTCTCCGGGTAACATATCAAGCCTACCGTCAGAGGTGTGGTCGCTTCTTCGGACGCAGTATCCCTGGTATTTTCACAGATGAGCCCAACTATGGTTCCTTCATGGGACATCTTGACCGTTCAGAATCTACCTTCGTGATACCCTGGACTGAGAAACTGCCCCAGGTTTTCCGCAAGAGATACGGCTACGATTTACTGCCGCACCTGCCAGAAATCTTTTTTGATGTGGAAGGTCAGCCAGTTACACCAGCCTGCTACCATTACCATGACTGTATCACGCATTTGTTTGTGGATTCTTTTTCCCGGCAGATTGGCCAGTGGTGTGGCAGGAATAAACTTCTTTTTACCGGTCATGTTCTGGCAGAAGATACCCTTGCCAGTCAAACAAGTGTGGTGGGCAATTGTATGCGCTTTTATGAGTATATGCAGGCACCAGGGATGGACCTTCTGACAGAAAGACGTCGCGATTTCATCACTGCCAAACAGGTTAGTTCTGCTGCCAGACAATTTGGCAGGAAGTGGCGTCTGACGGAAACCTACGGCTGTACTGGCTGGGATTTCCCTTTCGCCGGTCATAAAGCCCTGGGTGACTGGCAGGTGGCACTTGGCATCAATCTTCGCTGTCAGCATCTCTCCTGGTACACCATGCTTGGTCAGGCGAAAAGAGACTATCCGGCTGCTATCTCTTACCAGTCTCCCTGGTGGCATCTTTATCCCGAGGTTGAAGATTACTTTGCCCGGGTCCTTTCTGTAATGACCAGAGGAGAAGAAGTACGGGATCTATTGGTTATTCATCCCATAGAATCCATGTGGGTGAAAGCAAAGATAAACATGCATAATGACCCGGATGTTAAAAATTACGATTTACTTTTCTCTCAACTTACCAATTTCCTTCTTGCTAACCATCTTGACTTTGATTACGGAGATGAGGAACTTCTTTCCAGGTACAGCCGGGTGAAGCAGCAGAAAGGAGAGCCCCTTTTAATAGTTGGTAAGGCAACTTACCGCGTGGTACTGGTTCCTCCACTTGTAACCATGAGGCGTTCCACGTTGAAACTCTTAGAAAAATTCCTTAAATCCGGCGGAAAGGTTGTCTTCCTCGGGCAGGTCGCATCATATGTGGAAGCAGCAGTCTCAGAAGAAGCTAAAACAGTAGCCAATAGATGTGTAAAAATAAATTCCATCAGCCAAGAATTATTAGATGCCCTCCAGCCTGACTGCCGCCGGGTCTCCATTACTGACAACAAAGGTAAAGAATTAACCTCAATACTTTACCTTCTCCGGCAGGACCAGGATTTCTTTTATCTTTTTATCTGTAACACCGGTGAAGATTTCACCAATAGCACAGAAGAGCGTTACCAGCAAATCCCTGTAAGAGAGAGAAGACTGGCTTGCCCGGAAGTAATTATTAAAGGTTTCCCGGACTGGCCACAGCCAGCAGTAGAGCTTGACCCGGAAAAGGGTTGCTCCTTTCTGGCAACAAATAGAGCTACTTCTTCAGGATGGGAAATTCTTACTGATTTGCCCCCACTGGCCAGCAGGTTATTTATCATCCCGAGGAAAAAACCAGTTGCTGTTCCGGCAAAGCCTGTGTGGAAGGAAGTCAGCCGCAAGGTCCTCAATCAAGATTTCTGGGAAATTAAACTTTCTGAACCCAATGTCCTGGTGCTGGACAGACCAGGCTACCGGCTGGGAAAGGAAGACTGGCAGCCACCAGAAGAGATACTGCGTCTGGACCGTATAATCCGTGCCAGGCTGGGGATACCACCCAGAGGTGGTGCTATGGTCCAGCCCTGGGCAAGGAAAAAAAATCCCAGAACAAAAAAATTAAGTTTCATACTAAGCTACACCTTCCAGGTAGAAGAAATTCCAACCGGACAGTTGCTTCTGGCTCTGGAAAGACCTGACCTTTATACCATCACTCTCAACGGGGAGAAACTCAGCAGTGACATGGCTTCTGGCTGGTGGGTGGATAAATCACTCTCTACTTTAAGTTTGGACCCTGCCTGTCTGCGGGCAGGCGCCAACCAGATTGTTTTAGAGGGAGAATATGACGAAAATCATCCAGGGTTAGAAACTATCTACCTTTTAGGCAACTTCGGAGTAAAACTGGAAGGCACCTGTGCTCTCTTAACCAGGCCACCGGAGAAACTCCCTCTGGGCGACTGGACACAGTACCAGTTTCCTTTTTATGCTGGTTGTGTGGCTTATCAAACCAGAATCCCGGTTGATTTGCAATCCGGCCAGCGACTGGTAGTAAATATTCCTGACTACCGGGCAGTAGCAGTCCGGATTCTGGTGGATGGGAAGACTGCTGGAGTGATTGCCTGGGAACCAAACGAAGTGGATATCACTGATTCTGTCTCCGGGAAAACAGAGGTTCAGCTGACAGTAGAAATTGTGGGCCACCGCAGGAATTCTCACGGACCTCTACATCTTAATGAAAAATGGCCTGTCTGGACAGGTCCGGAGCAGTTTACACCCAAGGATGAGCAGTGGTATGAAGGGTATCAGCTGGTGCCCTGCGGGTTGATGGCCCCACCCGAGATTATCGTCCGGGAAGCTTCCTGAAAAACTGATTACTTATTCCCGGAATATTTTTATCAGTTTGGCTGCAGTATCCCTGGCTAAATCCATATCAGGCAGAACAAGGTTGGGTAGCCGGGAAAAAGGAATCATTTCCGCTGTCAGTGGTCCGCTGTATTTTAACTTTTTCAAAGCTTTCTTTACTGCTTCAAAATTAACCTCTCCTTTAAGTAAATCGTCTCCAAAACCGTGCAGTGTTCCTCCACAGTCTGACCGGGTGAAATTTTTTACATGCACCGCTTTGATGCGCCTGCCAAGAACTTCAATCCAGTGCTCAGGATAACCGTTAATCAGGCAGTTGGCTATATCAAAATAGACACCAAGCCACTGGCTTCTGAACTGGTCAACAAAAGTACGCATGGAAACCGGGTCAGTCAAAAAAAGATTCCAGACATTTTCCACACCGATGGTTACCCTTAACTTTCTCGCCACAGGCAAAAGTTCTCTCAGGGAAGAAGTAGCGTTTTTCCAGACAGTAGCGTAAGGTACCACCGGCTGGCTGTTATCCCAGGGTACAGCAACGGCTCCAGGAACAACCAGTACTACACTGGCACCTATCCAGGAAGCCACCTGCAAATACTCCTTAGTAAAACTTATAGCTTTCTTCCGGATAGCCGGGTCTGGACTGCTTAAAGACTGCGACCAGAAAACACCTGATGCCAGCGTTTCTATCTGTAGCCCCATCTCCTTTGCTGCCTGCCGGATTTCCTGGCAGCGCTTCTGACTGATACCAGGACCAAACTCTCCTCCGGAAAAACAAAGTTCCAGACCATCCAGCCCCATTTCTTTTACTTCTTTCAAAGCCTGCTCCACTGGTTTTGCGTTTTCAAAACCTCCGACCGTCCAGTAATTAAGCTGCAATGTGTTCTTCATACTGCCCCCCGGTTAAAGTTCTATGGAAAGACACCGCGATTGCAACGCTGATTGCGTCAAAAGTTCCCAGGCATAGACGGCCCGCCGTCCTTCCTCGCCGCTGACCGGCACCTTTTCCCCCTGCCGCAAACAAGAAAAAAGCATCCGGTAGAAGTCCTGCCCGGTTAAGGCGCCCTGCACACAGACTAAGTCCCCAAAAGATTTATCTGTAAAAGCTGACTGATAGGAAACAAACTTAACAAAGGCATCTTCTGGCCGTTGACACCAGTCCAGATAAGCTATCCCTTCTGTGCCAGCCACCAGAAAACGGAAAGGAGCCTTTCCTGGTCGCAGACCACTGCCCTGTACCGGTGGTAGCATCCCCACATCATGAATGATATCATCCTCAGTTCTGAATCTGGCAGTGAAAAAACCACCCTGCTGCTTTGGCCGGCAGAAAGTGGCAGTTACCTCCACAAATTTTTTCCCCTGACTCAAAGCCATGGTCTGGTCCAGCAAATGAATTGCCCAGTCATAGCAGCAACCGTTATAACCTGCGGTAAACTCATTCCGCACCAGTCTGACCTCACCCACAGCTCCTGAAGATATTATTTCTCTTACTGTTAGAAAGTCTACATCCCAGCGTCTGTTATGGTGAACCGCAAGAACCTTTCTTTTTTTCCCGGCAGCCTCTATCATCTCATCACATTCCTGGACTGTCCCGGCCATTGGTTTTTCCACTACCACATGTTTATTTTCTTTGAGAGCAGCACAGGCAATATCCCGGTGGGTCCGGGGAGGCCTGGTAGCCACTATCACCAGTTCCACCTCTTCATCGTGCAATAAATCTTCCACAGAGACTGCCTTATCAATCCCGAACTCACTGGCAGTTTCCACGGCTTTCTCCGGCACCAAATCAGCACAGGCAACAACCCTGTACAAATCCTGATGCTTTCTCAAAAGTGGTAAATGAATCCTGCTTCCAGCATTTCCACAACCTACCAACCCCACCCTTATCTTATCCTCCATTTTCTCCTTTCTCTTTCCCTCTGAACTGTAAA
>CAZYCA010000034.1:0-140015 GCA_964645405.1 uncultured bacterium
GAAGCTTGCCTTTCCAGTAGGCAGAAATACGGCTCTGGCGCAAGAAGGTTTCCCCAAGGAAATAGCGGGTCAGACGACACTTCCGACAGCGGTACTGACCGTGGAAAGTTTCAGGTGCAACTCTGGTTACTAATTACCAAATTTAAAACGGGAAGTTATCAAATGTCATCTGTCACGAGCATCCTGTAACTATTTACCATATCAATTTGACAGGATTAATAAATATATACTATCATGGTAAAAGAAATGAGACGAAAAGGATTTACGTTAATTGAATTGCTGGTAGTGGTAGCCATCATTGCTATTCTGGCAGCCATGTTACTTCCTGCACTATCAAAAGCCAGGGAGAAAGCCCGACAGGCTACCTGTGCAGGAAATTTAAAGCAGATTGCTCTGGCTTTAGCCATGTACGGCAACGACTTTGATGGTTTCCTGCCGCCAACCTGGCGCTGGACACCAGGGTCACTAAATACCATTGGTTATGATTATGGTGTAAGTGAAGCCTGGTACAACCTGATAAAATCTTATAGTGAATCAATTAAGGTTTTTTACTGTCCCGGTAATGCTCGCTTTGCCCCACGCAGCAGGCAAGTGCCGACAGGTTATTTCGGCATAGGATACTTCATTTTAGTTGGTTATGGTTACATGTGGCCTTATGGCAACACTACCCGTCCAGTGAGAATAGAAACAGTTGCCAATAAACTGAAGGCACCGGTGATGTCTGATTATAATAAGGTACCCGGTTCAACCTACCTATCTGATGCCTGGGTGGGACACAGACCAGGGGGAACAGAATTTCTGGGTGGTCACGGTCTTTATGCTGATGGTCATGTCCGCTGGTTTCCTTTTGATATGTGGAAAGAAATTTATCCCAATAAGCACATGTCACCACCACCGGATTAATTCAGGAGTTCTTACCAACAATTAAATCATCAAAGAAGATGGCTGTGGGTAATGGTTTATGAACTGCCTCTTCACCGGTTGGGGATTTACCGAGCCTTAAAATCTTCGGTGCTGTTTGCAGTTCTGCCGGTCGTTTCATCTCCCAGGGCTGACTCCAGTTCTTTCCGTCAGAAGAGGAAGAAAAAACAATTTTTTCCGGGTACAGGCTTACCTTTACCCAGTTAACCTGGCGCATCCTGCCTGGCCTTTCCAGATTCATCTCCGGTCCCCATTGACTGGTTTTTTTACTTCCTGATTTTACTGCATAGAGAAACTGCTTGCGCTGATGTACCACGCCGGCAAAGGCATAATCCCCTGTTTCCCAAACCAGGGCCAAACCGACCCAGTTAGCATGACCGGTACTTTCTATGCGCACCTGGACAGTAACATTGTCCGCATTAAAAGGTCTTTCTCCTGCCGCAAACTTATAGTCAGAACCAAGAACCATCAACCTACCCCGGTACAGACCTATTCTTCCCCCTGATTCAGGAGAACAAACCAGTTTCCATTTTTCATTCAAACTCTTCCCTTCAAAATTATCACTGAGTTCCGGTAGCAGTTTTTCTGGCCTGGATAACTCTTCACCTGGTAAGGGTAAATCAACCGGGAAGGTGCCAGGTGGACCAATTAAAAGAAGGCGGTAATTGTGTCTGGGAATAGCCAGTTCTACCATCTCGCCCCTACGGTTTATTCTCTGATGATTATCTTCACCGTCACAGATAACAACTGAATCTGGCAGTCCCATGAGTTTCAAGGGTACTCTTAATTGCCCCTGCCAGTCCTCTTCAGAAAGATTAGCCACCACCGCCAGAGCAGTACCCTGGTTTTTCCGCACCCAGGCTGAGATTTTGACATCTTTTTTCTCCGGGTCTTTATCCGGTTGTAATACCCAGTAACCAAGAAATTCAACATCTTTTTCCCCAAATCCAAACAAAATTTTGGCAGGCAGTGTCCTGTCATCCATGGTGTCTGCTCTTCCTAAGATATCGTGAAGTAAAAGGAGACAGGAGAGTTCATCTCCACCATCATCAGGGTCTGTTAGCCAGTTAGATTCAGTATGCCAGGAAGCTGCCATACCATACTGCCGGGACATACTCCGGGCGCATATTTCTCCAAGGGAATAATTACTGATGGCACCATGAGTCCTTCCCCATTCATTATCGTGTTTACCATCCCAGAAAGAATAACAGGGCACAATCATGGAATCAGTCATATGCACCAGCATTCCCCGGGAACATTTGTGCTTCCGGAAAAGATAAGCCAGCCTTTTGTAGAAATCCCGCAGAGCAAACATGGAATATCCCGGTTGAATTTTACCGTCACTGCGCAGATACCCCCGTCCTGTTATCAGGTTGTAACTGGCTTTGGGGAAAACATCGTCACTGTAAAGTCCATCCACGTATCCTTTTTTCATCAAATCATCCACTACCCAGGCAACAAAATCATTCCGCTGAACTGAAGGGTAACCGTGGGTGCTTCCTCCAGCCCATTCCAACTGAAAATACTTATTCTCTTCTGTCACTCCCCAGAAATCGTTGGGACTGGTATTAAGCCCCCAGTAGCCAAAAGTTTTTTTGTAATATTCCACATCTTTCAAATAGGCTTCCATATCAGGTGGTTTACCATAACCCTGTAATGTTGGTGTCCTGCCGCAGTACCAGGAAAGACCTGCCTTTCCCATACGCCAGCCTTCAGGTTCTGGTCGGGCTGGACCTGCCATCAGAGCAAAAACTGTTTCCCAGGTAGAAGCTATCTTCTTTGGTTCCCGAAAAAAGTTTATTTTTATAGTTGTGACACCGTTTTCCCGGAAAATTTCCAGGGCGTCCTGCTGGTCCTGGAGAGACCAGCCGTAATCGTTATCTGCCATCCAGCAAAATCCTCTATCATAATCACCCACCCACAGGTAAGGGAGAAAAGAACCCATAACCACCTGATTAGGTTTAGCGGAACTGCCCCAGATTTTTCCTTCTCCTTTCGGCAGGTACCCGGCTTCGTTGGTAACCCTGATAGCATCCCGGCAGGCATGATATAAAATGGTATGCTCAGTCTTTAACGGAATTTTTAGAGAGAGAGAATCTATCATTACTTCCCTCTCAGGAACAAGACGCAAATTATATTGAACCATACCATCATATTCAGCAGTAATATCCAGATTAACAGAAAGTGCACCGCAAACAGCATTTGCCTTCCACTTCACAACACCGGGTTCCTTCTTTAACAGTTTCAATTGCGGTCTGGACCATGATAACACTTTCCCCTCAATTCTTCCTGACAGAGAAACCGGACCTGTTAGAATCTCTTTTCCTCTGGTGATTACTGATTTCAGCCAGCCGGTTTCATCCAGTGCATACTGCCTCCCCCAGCAGATAAGTTTTTCTCCTTTAACTTCTAAGGGAGTAAAAGGCGGAATGACCTCATCAGAAACTCCCACCCTTGCCCCATCCCAGGGATAAAGACGGCGGAGGAAAGGTTCAGATGGAATGACAAGTTGCACCCTGTCGTTAACATCTATCAGCCTTGCTTCCACCACAACCTGGCCTGCTGGCAACCTCTCTGGTAAATCAAGAAGTAACTGTCTTGTTTTCTCTGTTGTCGGTTGTGTCCGGGAAAGAAGATAGTTTTTGCCGTCAGCACCGGTAGCCCACCACTCTATTCTTTTCAGGTCTTTAAGAATTTCTGCCTCCGGCAGATCCAGCCACAGTTGCACTTTTTTCAGACCGGGGTAGTGGACAACATGGAGCCTGCCATTCTCCAGAGAACGAAAGGCAGATTTTTTTCCGGACTGGTAAGCAGAAGATAAGGCTTTTAATTCATTTTCTACCAGGGGGTAATCAAAAAGATAAAATTCGTCCAGCACAACATGATTTTCACCATAATGATAGCCAAACTGAAGCGCCTGGTCGTGCTTGCCTTCTTTCATTGGTTCTAAAAGGAAATCAGCTCCGCTTCTTTCCCCGTTGGTGTAAAGCTGCAGCACATTATCCAGCCAGGTAACAGCCACCTGAAACCATTCCCCTTTTCTCAGAGGTAAGGCAGCGCTGTAAAGAATATACTTGTTATAGGTGGGGAATTTACAGTAGAAACTCATGGTGTCTTTATGGGTGTGATATCTGTACAGAAAAGCATCAGGCAGGAAACGGAAAAAATAAAATCCTTTCTCTTCACTGGCATCCCAGTCTGTGGATTTCACCCAGAAAACTACTGTGCCCTGGTTAACTTTAATAAGACCTTCTCCTTTGTAGGTGATTGTAGCACTATCCTTGCCACCAACAAGCAGTCCCTGATTGTGCCAGCCCTGCTCAAAGACAGGTGTCCCCTTTATCTGGGGAATCACCTTCACGACACTCTGGCCAGGATTGCAGTCACCGTCAAAGGGAAGGTAAAGAAGGAGAGAACCTTCCCCGATACCTGTCAGGAAAACCAGCAGAACCAGAAAGAAAAATTTTTTCATGCGTTTTTCCCGACGATTAGATCGTCAAAGTAGATAATGGACGGAGACGGAGTTGGTGTTTCATCCTTACCAGAAGGAGATTTACCCAGCCGCAGTGTTACCGGTGCACCCTTTAACTGTTTTGCTCTGGAAACTTCCCAGTCACAGCTCCAGTGCTGCCCATCAGCGGAGCCGGAAAAAACAATCTTCTCCGGTAAAAGTTTAATCTGGACCCAGTTGAGCTGGTGCATTGTTTCGGGATTTTTCACGGAAACTGGACTACCCCACTGGGTTTTGATTTTACCATCAGTAGAGACAGCATACAGAAACTTTTTCTCTCTCAGCACAGGACCAGCAAAGACAAAATCTCCGTTTTCCCAGAGAAGAAGCAGTCCATTCCAGTTCTGGTGACTTAAACTGGCTGTTTCCACACGCACCTGCACAGTAACATTGTCCTGGTTAAAAGGTCTTTCTACAACAGCAAATTTGTAATCACAACTGCGCAGCATTAATCTCTGACGGTAAATCCTTGCTGTGGCTTGCGCTACCGGAGAGGTATTAAGTTTCCAGACAGGGTCCAGAAAGTCCTGGTGGAAACTGTCACATAACTCAGGTATCAGGGAAACAGGTTTTTCTAAACCGGACCCCGGTAAAGGCTCATCAACCGGAAAGCTCCCCGGTGGCCCAATCAGGACCAGCCGGTAGTTATGCCTGGGCACCTGCAGAAAAATTCTGTCTTTCTCCATAGGAATCCGGGGATGATTCTCTTCTCCATCACAAGCCACCAGGTTCCCCTTTAATCCCATCAACTTTAAAGGAAGTTGAATCTTACCGGACCAATCCCGGGAAGAAAGATTGCCAGCTACAACCAGAGCAGTTCCCTTACTTTTTCTCACCCAGGCAGAAACTTTAACGTCCTTCTTTTTAGGGTCATTCTTCGGTTGAAGTAGCCAGTAACCAAGAAATTCTACATCTTTTTCTCCGATGCCAAAGAGTAATTTTGCCGGGAGGGTCCGGTTAGCAAGGTTCTCGGAACGACCTAAGATATCATGCAGAAGAAGAAGACAGGAGTGGTCATCACCACCTGTTTCCGGGTCAGTATCCCAGCCCGAAGGAGTATGCCAGGAAGCTCCCATACCATACTGCCGGCTCATACTCCGGGCACAGATTTCACCCAGGTCCCAGCCATCAATCTGGTCACCACCAGGAAGAGACTTACGCCATTCGTTATCATGCTTGTAATCCCAGAAACAGTAAGCAGGTAGAATCATGGAATCAGTCATATGGACGGTCATACGGCGACTGCAGTTATGTTTCCGGAAAAGGTAAGCACTGCGTTTGTAAAAGTCACGCAGGGCAAACATAGAATAACCTGCCTGAACCTTTCCGTCTTCCCTGAGGTAACCTCTGCCTGTCACCAGGTCTCTGTCTGCCACCGGGTAAACATCATCACTGTAAAGGCCATCAATATATCCTGCTTCCATGAATTTGTTAAGGTAGTACATCTGGTAATCATTTCTTTTCTCCGTGGGCACCCCTGGAGACCATTCTGCTTCATAATAAATGTTTTCCGGAGTTGTCCCCCATAAATCATTGGGGCTGGTGTTAACACCCCAGTAGCCACGCTCTTTTTTGTAATATTCCACATCTTTCAGGTAAGCCTCCATATCCGGCGGTTTCCCGTAACCCTGAAAGGTTCTGGCTCTACCACAGTACCAGGCATAACCACCTTTCTTGTCCATCCGCCAGCCTTCTGGCTCTGGTCGGGCTGGTCCAGCCATGACAGCAAAAACTATCTCCCGGGGCTGACTGATTTTCTTCTCCACCTGGAAAAGGTTAATTCTGACAATCAGTTCCTTTCCCTTTCTGATAAACTGCACACATTGTTTACTGTCATCAGTGACCCAGCCACGGTCATTATCAGCCATCCAGCAAAAACCACGGTCATAATCTCCTACCCAGAAGTAGGGAATGAAGGTACCAAGAACTACTGAATTGGGAATCTCCCTGCTGCTCCAGACAACACCCTGACCATCCGGAATATAACCTGCTTTATTCGTTAAGCGAATGCTTTCCCCGCAGGCATGGTAGAGTATAGCCCTCTCGTTGCTCAAAGGGATGTCCAGAGATAAATTTTTTACTGTTATTTCCCTGTCAGGAGAAACAACCAGATGATATTTCACCATTCCATCGTACTCTATTTCTCCCACCAGTCTGGTTCGTAAATCACCCCCCTGACTGTAAGCGTGGAAAATTACTTTACCCGGGGTGGCGGAAATAATCTTCAGAGAACCCACAGGCCGGAAGAAAAGATTCCCGCTTTCTGCCTGCCCGGACAAAGCACTGGGACGGGATAGGAGAGGCTTTCCCCTGCTGATAATCTGCGCTGGCCAGCCAGTATCAGCAAAAAGATATTCCCTGCCCCAGCAAAACACTGATTTGTTTTTCACTTTCAAAGGAGTAAAGGGTTCTATCACCTCATCTGAGACACCCAGCCTTGTATTCTCCCACTCAAAATTCTTCTTCTCAAAATCCGTTGTTTCTCTGGACAGCGCTTTTCCTTCCCTGTCCAGCGCTACAAAGACTGCCTGGTACTCGGAAAAATTAAGAGGTAAATGCTTTATTAATGTCTCCCCGTAACCGAGGTTGAATCTGTCTATCAATCCGCAGCCAGCAACCTCTTCACTCTTTTTTGCCTGTAAGTAAAAGGCTATCCGGGCAAGTTTCTCCTTTTCCTTAAAATCATAAGTATCTACAGAAGCCTTCATAATTCCGTAAGAAGGGTAGGCATCCACGAAAACTTCAAAAGAACGTTGTTTACTTTTATCTATCCAGTCCATGACACCTTCTTTTACCTGCATCGTCTGAAAAATAAGTGTTTGCTTTGAGGAAGAATCATCCACCCGCAGAGTAACTACTTTCCTGTTGCTGGATACCCAGGAATTAAATCCAGTGTCACCAGGTGCTGGCGCTCTTTTCTCTATCGTACCTGCCTTGTCCACCCAGTTAACATTTATTATTTTTTTCTGGAGAGTCCCTGCCTTTACGATAAGGTCTTCTTTCACTTTTTTCAGCAGTTGCCCGTTGGCTTCGTTTTTTACTTCCATTTCCACCGTAATGATAGTATCACAATTTCCACCGGTCACTTCCAGAACAATACTGGCATCGGCTTCCAGAATTTTTCCCAGGGAAAGGATTCTCACTGCTGCCACATCCCCGCCGAATTTCCCCCGGGCATAGTTACGAAAACCACCAGGAGTCCAGTTGGTGAAAACATATCTGGCATAGTCCCGGCACAGATTAATCCCGAAAACCTGGCTATCCTTTTCTATCTTCAGTTCACTCCGGTCAATGGCTACTTCCGCCTCCCACCAGCCAGGACCGGAACTGCACTGGTACTGCCAGTTACCATTCCAGTGGAGAAGAGAATTTCCCACAGCAGGCCTGCTTTCAAAATCCTGAATAACGCCAAGGGAGTTACCTAAAAAGTGGTAATCCAGGTCCAGCGCTTTCTCATAGTCAGGAGAGATAAAAATTTCAATGGTGTCATCAGCACAGAGTCTTTTATGGTCCCTTTCCCGGGCTGCCCGGATGAGTTTGGAGTCAGGTGGAAAAGTACTTCTGAAGGCAAAATAAATTTTCTTTTCATCATAGGTGACATAAGCCACAGCCTGCCTTTCTGTTGTCCAGCCGAAAATATGCTGGAAACCTGTTACTGCTGTCGCCCGGTTCCATTCTCCTGGCGAAATGCGACCATCTATAACAGGCGGTTGTTTTGTTCCGGGTATAACCAGAATGTTTTTCTCAGCTGCCAGAAGAAAATCTACCGCGAAAAGAAGAAAAAGATTAAACAGCAGGGCTACCTTTTCAGTCATTCTCATTTTTCGACTCCTTTTTTACGGGCCCAATAAGGGAAGTATCAATCTCCTGAAAACCAATCTGAAAAGCAGGTGAATCAGGAGATAACCGGAAATCAAAGGTAGAAAGATTAGCAAATTTCGGATCAGCCACCACGCTGTGAGAATCAAAACCCAGCTGCCGCCACTGGTTAAAGTTCCTCTGAGTGTTATCATCACCAACATTCATTACCGGTTCCGGCCGGCTTATATCCCAGTAAAGATTGGCATCACATATCATTTTCCTTTTATCTTTTCCGTAGTCCCCGCTCCAGATTGGTTGCCCATCAGAAATAACAATATTATGTTCAAAGATTATGCCGGTGTGTGGCTCTATTCTGGTGTAACGTAACATCTGCTGGTTGCCAAAGACGAAAATGTTATTCCGGACAATGTTTTCTTTCCCGTAATGTTGATGAAAGGCTTCACGGTTGGTACGATAGCAAATGTTATTTTCCAGCAAGATGTAGCTTGACCCTTCATCTGTGTAAAGAGCCCAGCCTCCGTAAGTACGACAGGTGATGTCATGAATCAGGTTATAACGGATTCTTGTCCCCGGTTGCACCCCTAAGGTATAGATGCCACCCATGTCAGAAAGTTTGCCATGCCCTAAGTCATGGATGTGGTTATACTCAATAATGTTACCATAACTATGGCTTTCCTGATAACCCCAGGTCCAGCCCACAGAAATACCGGTGTAGTAGAAGTGATGAATATGGTTATGCACTACCTGGTTACCACTGGCATTACCGATTAAAACTCCCACAGCACTGGGATAAATCAATCCTCCGTCGTAAATTTCACAGTCAGTGATGATGTTCCGATTACATCTGTGCCAGATTTTTATTCCCCCTGCTCCTAAATCATTGATGGTGCAACTGGCGACTGTGATATTACTGACATCTTCTTCCATTGCCAGCGCATAAGTACCCAGATGACTGAGGGAACAGTTTTCCAACCGGCAATCTCTAGTGTTTCTTAAGGTAATAGCCGCCGGAACTCCTACGGAAGCCTGAGCAGAACCAGCAAAATCAGAAGGAACCTGCCACTGGTTGTGAGCAAAGTTTATCTTTCTAAAAATGATGTTTTCCACCTTTAAACCATCTTCCCCGGGCTGTCCTTCCAGACGGAGAAGTTCTTCCAGGAATGGTGCCACTACCTCACAATTTTCAGGCGTCTCACCAGGCAAAGGTAAGTAGTAGAGTTTACCTTCACTCCGGTCCAGATACCACTGTCCTGGTTTTCTTAAAGCCTCAAAGACATTCTCAATAATGTAGGGAGCACCTTCACTGCTATGGTCCATTGTCAGCCGCATACCGGTACTTCTGTCCAGATAAACTATCTTTTCTTCCTCGTCAACCCTGGCTACCTGGACATGAATGCAGACCCACAGAATAAAGAAGTGTACCTCCACATCACCAAGATTGCGCCAGTGACCCTGAAACTGGTCTCCGTGGTAGCCAAAACGTTTTACTCCTTTTCTCATGGTGGACCAGCCACCTTCTAAATCAGAATCAAGAACCCTGGCTACATAATACTCACCTTCTTCCGGAAGCCTCGGCCGAAAACGTCTTTTGCCATTAACCCACAGCTGCCGGAAGTACCATTTCCCTTCCTTTACCTCCGGTATTTCTGCTACCCAGGCTTTTTGATTGTTGACTGTGGTAAAAGACCAGTTCTCAATTTTCCGGCCCCCACTTAAGGTTACCTTTTCCTCCTGCCAGGTAGTATAAACAACCGGGTATTCCGGCATACCTGTAGTGTGCGGTGGTTTGCTTTCCGGAGCACCTGAATCAGCCGGGCTGAAAACAAGCGGTTTTTCAAGGTAGTATGTTCCTTCTCGCAAATACACAAAGACTGGCCAGATTGCTTCGCCAGTCTGTTTCAATTTGCGGATAGCAGACTGTGCTGCCTCGATAGTAGCAAACGGTCCATCTGTCCGCAAACTGTTAGGTTCTGGTAGTCTTCCAGACCAGCTGTCAGAACCGTCAGGAGAAATAAAGAAACAGGCAGGTTTTCTTATCTTTTCTTCCATAAATATTTCTCCCTACAATTATCTTTTCCCTGCTGGTAAGGTTGGTTCTCCCGGATCAAGACCGTTTTGTGGATTCAACCTTGCTGTTTCCGGTAAAGGAAGATTACCTTCCAGCAAAGGGTCTTCAGTTTTCTTCATCCATTCCTTTAGTTTGTTCCGCATCTGATTCAGGACATCACTGACTTCCGGAGAAGCAACAAGATTGTTGGTTTCACCAGGGTCAAAAATCAAATCATAGAGTTCTTCCCGCGGTAACCGGTGCTCATTCCAGTTGTAACGCAACCAGAATGACTTGCTGAAACCAGCATCAGTATTGGGAAGAACAGGTCTCAGGTAGCTGTGGTATCTTTTTATGTATTTGTACCGTTCTGTACGGATACACCGGCAGGGTTCATAGGCAGCATGATAGTTAATCTGGGCAAAAATCTCTTTTCTTACCTCCTCTTTTCCTGAAAGCAGGGGTAAAAGAGAAACTCCTTGCAGCCATTCTGGAGGAGGAATCTTTAAATACTGGCAGATAGTTGGAAGAATATCAATCTGACTGATTAAGCTATCTATAACCTTTCCGCCGGTGAAGTTTTCCCCATCCCTGATTATTAACATTACTCCGATGCCACCATCATAGAGGGTACATTTCATCCTGGGAAAGGCTGGACCGTGGTCGGTGGTACAAATCACCACTGTCCTGTCTTTCAACCCATTTGCCTCCAGAGCTTCCAGCACCAGCCCCATTTTTCTATCAAGGATTTTAACACTTTCCTGAAAACCAGCCATATCTACCCTGACTTCTGGCCTATCAGGTAAAGGATGGGGAACGTTGACATAACGGGCATTTTCTGCAGGTACCTGCGGGAAAGGTCTGTGGGTTTCAATGAATCCAACAGAAAGGAAAAAAGGTTCTGGGGGATTTCCGGAAAGGAACTGGCAGGCTTTCTTCTCAGCCTGGTCACAAGTTCCCAGAAAAGCGTCGTAGCCGATGGTGCGCCACGGGTCCTGCGGTGTGTGAAGTTCATGTTGAATACCGGAGAGAAAACAGCTGTATCCTGCGCTTTTCAATATCTGTACCAGGTGGTGACGGTAGTCTTTCATCCTGAAACCACGATGAGCCAGCCCTAACATTCCGTTTTGATGAGGATATTGTCCGGTTAACAGGGCTGCCCTGCTGGGAGAACAGGTGGGACCAGCACAATATGCCTGCCGAAAGAGTACACCTTGCTCTGCCAGTTTTTGCAGATGGGGAGTGGAGAAGGCATAGCCATAAGGTTGAATATAACGACCGGTATCATGGGAGTGCAGGTAGAGGATATTTTTTCTCACAGCCATCTTTTCCAGTTTAAACCATCAGCAAAAATTTTTCCAGTTTCTGCAAAAAGTAGCAATAGTTTTCCAAGGAAATATCCGAGGAAACAGAATGGTCAATGGCCGGGATAAACCCACCTTCCCTGATTAAAGGAAGGCAACGTTTTAGTGCAGAATCAATAGATTGTTTCCCTCTGGCAACTTCCCTTTTATCAATGCCACCAATCATTCTCACCTGTTTGCCCCACCTGGCTCGCAGTTGTACCGGGTCCATTCCAGCTGCCACTTCACAGGGTGCAAAAGTGTTGATGCCAGCAGAGAGTAAATCAGGTAACAGATTCCTTAAATCTCCGTCACTATCAAACCAGGTGAGTTTAACTCCATAAGAGCGGGCAAGATTGACTGCTTGCTGGTAACAGGGAAGAATTAACTGGCGAAACATTTGCGGAGAAATAAGAGGCCCGGTTTTGTAGGCAATATCTTCCCCGAAACCAAGGCAGTCAACCTGTATCCGGCTGCAGGTTCTTTTTATTCCTTCCAGGACTATAGTCAGATACCTCTGAAAAAGTTTTTCCACCAGAGAAGTAGCATCATAAAGAAGATAGCTGGCTACTTCTACCCCAGCCAGGGAGCGTAAAGTCCAGTAATAACAACCACCATCAATAACTCTTACCGCATCGGTTCTGCTGGCTTCCCCTATTCTTTTTTCCCAGTCCTCACCGAAACGCAAATCCATTGTTTCCAGGACAAAGTGTTCCTCTATTATTCTTTCTAAATCAGAGGCGTTTTTTACCGGGAATTCCAGCCACTCCGGCATGGAAGTATGGTCCAGAAAGGTTTTTACCTTCCTGCCGTAGCCATCAATGGAAATCCGGTAATTATCCCTTTCTTCAATAATTTTCTCTTCAAAGGGTGGCCACAGTCCCATTCTGGGACCGACATAAAGAGAACGTATAGGCTGCAACCCCAGATACTGGTGAACATCCACACCTTCAGGTAAACCTTCCTTTTTCCATCGTTTTAAGGTATCAGGCCAGATACCAACAACATATAACGGCCTTCTATCCACAGGTTGATAGGTCATCGTGCGGATAAATCTTTCTCTGCTGGTCATGGTTTTTAGAGTTTGGCATCAGGACCAATGGGCATTTCACCTTCCTGTGTTTTAACTTTTTCCCGGGAAAGAATGATAATATCAGCAGTAATCGGCCGGAAACCTGTTGGGTCAAGAAGGTTTATCCGGCATAGTGCTACTCCGTTTTCCTCCAGGGACTTTAAGGCTGAAACTTCCCATAAAGGAATTCTGACAGTTACTTTCTCCCCTGGCTGGCAGTCCACTCTGATATCCCGGAATTCTCTGCTCATACCCATCCAGCGACTGCCAGCAGTTAACTGGGTGCGGAAAATACACTGGTTTAAGTTATAGGAGTTGTAATGGTTGGTGACAGGAAACTCAATGTAATCCTGTCCCTTCTGCCAGTAGACCCGGGCAGGAAATTTCACCGGACTGAAAGCTACCCGGAGAGCCCAGAAATAAGGTTTGGGTAAAAGGTCAGCCGTCATCACACCCCAGTCCGCATCTTCAGCCCAGCGCACCCAGCCCCAGGGATTTTTCCCAGAACCGGAGCAAATCCAGGGGAAGTAGGCTGCCCCAAGACAGGTAGGGTCTTCCCGCATGAAACCCCACTCCCTTTCCAGCCTCTCTATGAAGACCTGCAGGGAATTTTTCCCGCTGAGGGGGTCTTCAGGATAATCGTCAATCACAGAAAGATAAGGAGCATTGAGTAAATCTGGCATCATATTAAAAATCCCGTATTCTGAAGAAAACCATACACCGCTCCACCCTTTCTTTATTGCTTCTTCCCGGGTTATTTCCTCCAGGTCACCATCCCAGGAACGTGGATTCTTGATTCTACCGGTACGGTGCATTTCCTTGACTAAAGAAAAACTGTAATGGGTGTCAGCGATGTCACCAACCCGGACTTCAAAAATCGCCTTGATTTTATTAGCCGGTCCAGGCGGGGGAAACATCGTTGGTCTGTCAGGATCAAGCTTTTTACAGAAACGATGAAATATACGGAGATGATTCCACCCGTCCTCAGCTACTTCTGCGTTCAACGGCAGATTTTCGTTTCCCACACTCCAGACCATCACAGAGGGATGATGTCTGTCCCGTAAGATTCCACCCTGAATTCTCATCAAAGCCGGACCAACCCATTCCGGGTCATGGATGTAGTCTGTACCCCAGTCAATCGGTAATTCCTGGAGCAAATAAATACCTATTTCATCACACAGCTCTGCCAGGCACCGGGGACCGAGGAAATGCGTTCTGATGGCATTAACATTGGCTTTTTTCATCAGAAGAAGGTTACGTCGCAACCATTCTTTCGGGGTATACATGCCACCTTCAGGATGATAGGTAAGGTGGTTCACTCCCCGGAATTTAATAAACCTACCGTTCAGTCTCGGTCCTTCCGGGGATAAATCCAGACGCCTGAATCCTGTCCGGTAGTGAAAAAGTTGCTCCGGATAACCTTTCACCGCCAGAATCAAGCAGACAGTATAAAGGTTAGGTTGTTCATCATTCCACAAAAACGGTTTTTCCAGTGAAAGCGATACAGGCAGGGAGATTTCCTCACCTGGTTTAATCTGGAAGGAGATAGAATCCTGGGCTATTTTTTCACCGGATGGGTCATAAAGAAACAAACTGAGTTTCCCCTTAGCCAGACCCTGGAAACTGGTAATCTTTACCTGGCCAGATATCTGGCCACAGGACAAATCTGGTGAAAGCCTGCTTTGCAAATGGTAGTCAGAAAGCTGAACCTGTTCTGTAGCAAAAAGATAGGCTGACTGGGCAAGACCACAAAACTCCACTGCATGTCTTACCATATCCATCTTGTGGAATCTGTGTTTCCGTAAGAGCCTGACCGCCACCAGATTCTTCCTGTCAGGTAAAACCTTGCCTGTGACATCAAACTCTACCGGTGTCAGGCCACTGTAATGAGCACCAAGGTATTCTCCATTGAGATAAAGCTGACCGGCTGGATAGATAGAATCAAACCTCAGGTAAATGCGTTTCCCTTCCCATTCAGCTGGACAGTAGAAATGCCGCCTGATAATCGCACCATCACGGTCATCAAGATGCGTTTGTGTCACCCGGTTCCAGTTGGGGATAGGTTTGCTATGTGCCTGGGAATCTGCATAAAATACCTTCCCTGGTTGAGAAACAGTTTCCCAAAAACTGTCATCCACTTCTGGACCGGCGAGAAACTTTTCTGGTTTCTTGAAAGGCCAGCGTTTCACCTGCCACGCTCCATCAAGAAACAACATAGCATTGTCCGGAACAGGTACATAACGGACAGGAGTTAAGGTTGTTTTCCTTCCGTCCGGGAAAACTACCCCGGTTACTGTTTTCAACTGCAATTGTTTCTCTATCAAGGCATCACCGTCAATCAACATTTTTCTCCTTTCTGTTTATTTTTTCCACCTGTTTGTGCCTTCCAGATATTCTTCCTGTAAAACCCTTAAAAAATCTGCCCGTTCAGGTAACCGGTAATCAGCCACCAGAGGCGTTATCCGGTGGTCATAGAAAAATCTTTCTACCGGGAGAACATCTTTGGGAATAGTTCCGTGGATATCATACAGACGAGAAACCATCTGTACACCAGGAACCAGCCACTGATAAATCTCCCAGTTTCGCAGTCCTGCCCGGGGATAGTAATTTGTTTCCTTTACCCAGCTGGCTTTCCCTTTTTCATAAAAATCTGTCTCGGTGTAGGCACCACTGTAAACCATCAAAACATCACACTGGTGTTCCGCAAAGGTCTGAATTTCTGGACCCATTTTTTCTCTGAGAAACTGCATAATTTTCACATCTTCCCAGCTGTTACCGAAACTGTCCAGATAAAAAACTGTGCAGCCCAGATTAATCATTTTCTGGAATCTCTGCCAGAGCAGGTTTAAATGCCAGGAATCATCAGGATTAATCCGGACAGTACCATCTTTTTTCCAGTTAATCCTGACTGCTATCTCCCCAGGTCTGGTGCAGACACCATGACGTAATCCTGCTTCCCTGAAGTTCCGGTCAATTGTTGCCCAGTTAGTTTCTACCTCTGGAGGTAAAACATCAAAATCAGGACGATACATAGCTCCTCTGGGGTCAGTGCCTGTCTGTCCCCAGATGAGGACACCCTGTCCATTAGCTTTTTTTAAAGCAGGTACAAGCAAATCACAAAAAGCATTTGTCCCGGAAACCAGGTCCAGCCTCCGGAAGCCCGGGTGAAAACCATAGGGGTTTTCCGGACTGATTGATTCCACATTACGATTGACATGGGATACCGCCAGCAGCCGGTAGTCAGCGACATATTTTACCTGCCCGAAAAGTCTCTGAAAATACTCCTGATAAGGCTGAAGAAGATGTTGCCAGTCTTTTCTTGTGCTCACCCGCATAACCATCTGGAAGGTTCTGGCTCCTTCTGCAGGAATGGGTTCTGCCACCAGATAGCAAAGGTGTCTGGGGTTTTTTATTTCCTGTTTTCCCCAGTCCGGCAGGTCCCACAGAAAAAGGGTACGGATAAACTGTCTGCCAGACGGACTCAGACCAACACCAAAATCCTTTCCTGCAGAGTAACTGCCAGCAATCCGGTTAAGATGCGAAGGATGAAAACAACCGTAACCGGTAACCTGAAGATAACTGATATGCCAGACAGGCATAATCCCTTCCGGGTTAGCCTGAAAATCAAAGGTTAAATGACCGAACCGACTGAAACCAATGGGTTTTTCTCCCTCGTTCTCTACCCTGCTTTCTATGTATAAATCCTCACCTTTGAAGGTATACCGAAAATATACTTTTGCCCCGGAATAAACCTGACTTACCAGCACACTGTTTTCCGCCTGTTTCTGTAATTTTGCACTCAGAAGTTGCCAGGAAGAATCACGCCTGCCACCTTTGATAAACATCCAGTCAACAGGTTCAAACAACCATTTACCTTTAGCCAGAGTTTTTTCCCCGAGATTTATCTGGCTGATTCCCTGTTCGCAGATGGTGTAGGTTATTCCTCCGGAACTGGTATAGGTGAAAAAATCCTCACCTTTTACCGGGGAAAGGAAAACAAAAACTGCAATTTTACAGAAAAACAGAGTTTTTCTTTGTTTCACTTTTTTAACGAATCTTTTTGCCTGGCACCGGTATCTTTGCTTTCAAAATTTTTACTTCCCAGGTAGAAAATTCCCAGGGCCCGGAACCAGCAGGCTGGCCATCTTCAGCATTCTGCCAGGAAATGTTTATCTTCTTCTTGCCCTGGAAAACTTCAACTTCTGTTTTTTCTGTACCCCGGTTCCAGTTCACCAGAGTCAGCAGCAACCGGTGATCTTCTGGCCGCCAGAGAGCAATCCATTTAATCCCTGGATTAGAAACAACTATTACCGGGACATCTGCTGACAATTTCTGTTTTTCCCAGTAATTAATGATGCGGCAGAAATCTTTTCCATAGCCGAAATCACGAACAATTTTTTCCAGATTATTAGAAGAACGTAAAATCTCATGGGTGAAACGAAAACCCCACTCTGCCCGTTCCACTGTTTCCGGCACTTTAGTTCCATGCGGTTTATTCTTCGTACCGATAATGGGATAAAGAGCATGGGGATAATTTCCTGCCTGCCTGCCAATCATCTCTGCCTGTAAAACCTCTGGCGGGAAAGGTTCTTCTCCGTTTTTCCAGGACCATTCATTATCCAGACTGATATCTGCCCATGTGATTACCGGCAGAATATTCCCGTTGGTCATATGCACACTTTTCAGTAAAGGATATTCCGTAAGAAGCTGACAGTCCTGCTGGAGACACCACATCCGGCGGTGGTACTCCCTGAGTTCCCAGATACAGGCTGAAGGTTGAACCTGACCATCTGACCTTACATAAGCATCAGAAAGAAAAACATTTTCCCAGTTTCTGGGATAGGTATTATCGCAGTACATACCCAGACCGCGCATCATCCATTCTCTGGCATGCCAGAGAGCAAAATCCTGGTAACTACGGCAACAGTTAATCTGCGCTCCTACTCCTGGCTGCTGCTGGGGCCAGGTACGGTCGGTGTACTGCTTCAAACCCCACTCATCCTGAAATACTTCCCATTCCGGAGTAGTAACATCCTGGGCGTGTTCTTCAAAATAAATCAGCTGGGGTTTCCTTCCCCTTCCGGAGATACTGTTCATGCCTGCATAAACATGCCTGGTTCTATCTTCTACCTGTTCCGGGTTGTCCGTGATAATTCTTTTAATTTTTTTCTCCACCCATTCCTTCAAAAATTCCCTGTTTACCTTCCCGGTACGCCTGGCAATAAGAAGTTCATCGGCAAAGGAGTAATCCCTGTCCGCAGGGTATTTACCGGCAAAATGAGGGATAATTCCCCAGTAACCATTGGAACCACCATGCTGCGGAATATCTTCTGCCAGACGCCAGTTTTCAGGCATCGGTTTGGTGGGAGAAGCCTGGAGCCCGAAAACAATTTTTCTCTCTGCGGTAATTGTTACCGGCCGGTTAATCAGATAAATTTTTAGAGTCAGGATTCCCCCTTTCCTGATGAGAACCTGAACAGATTTGTTGTCATCAGTCACCCAGCCACGGTCATTATTGGCAAACCACGCCAGTCCTTTCTCCGGACCACCTAACCAGATGTAAGGTAAGAAGGTTCCCAACATGGGGCCATTACCGGTCTGGCTGCTTTCCCAGATAATTCCTTCTCCACCAGCAATAGCACCGGTGGGGTTATGCCTGATACTTCCTGACTGCATGATATGCCACAGACTTACCACTTCCTCCCGCAGAGGTACAGAAATAGCCAGCCACCTGATTTCTGCTGGTTTCTTCCCTGGAGAAAGAGTCATCTCCACTTTCATACAACCATCCATTTCAATCACAGAAAAAGTTTTGATAATCAGAGGGTCAGATTCTACCATTCCGGTAAATTCTGCTTTTGTAGATTGGCAGGTTATTTTCGGTTTTGCCTTTTTCCAGTTGAGTTTCCCGCTGTCAGTTAACCCTTCCACTGTCATCGGTTTACCTAAAATTTCCTGACCACAACTAATAACACTATCCCACAAACCAAATTCGTTCATGGTATACCGGCGCAAAACAACATCCACGGTCCTGCCATTAAGTTTCACAGGTTGAAAGGGTGGATAGACCTTGTTGCTTAATCCCAGACAATTATTTTCCCAGGGGAAATGACGGCGCACAAAAGTCCTGGAGAAAGTTTTACCCTGTTCCAGTTCCGGGACCAGCGCTTTTACAGTATAGGTGCCGTCTGCTAAATCAGGAAGTTTCATCAACAATTCTCCCTGTCCTGCCTTTATCTTCATCTCTGCGGACTGAAGTTCCTTTCCAGAAGAATCAAACAATTTTATCTGAGCAGTAGAAACCTTCTCTTTTCCCTGGACCTGGCTTAAATCAATATTTACTGCCAGCTGATTATAAGAAGGGTAATAGGCCAGGAAAAAATTATGGCTCTCAGCAAGGGGAGCAGAAATCTCCCAGATTTTCCTGCGCACTGGTCTGATAACAAAACTGTGAGAGAAAACTGTCTGCTGGCCACTTTCCACTTTTACACTGAAAGTGTGCTCTCCTTCCTTCTGAAACCTTCCCTGGGGTGTAGAAAACTGCCAGGTAACAGTCTTTCCTGCAGGGACTGTTAACCTTTCTTTCTTTTCCAGGGCAGGCATGGTGCTGGATTCCACATGAACAATTATGTCTGCTTCTGCCTGTTTAGAGAGAGTACTGGTAAGAGAAATCTGGTAGTCAAAAATACCTTCAAAAACCGGGCCAAGCTTGCTTTCCTGGACAAAAATTCCTTCAGGCTGGAGAACAAAGACCGGATAACCCGACCAGTCGCTGAAACCTGTCACCGGAAGTATCGGCATCTGCGACCACGGTCTTTTCCAGTTTCTGGCAATCATCAGACCAATTTCTTCCGGTAGAACCGGGACCGAGTCCAGACCCAGTGATTTCCAGGAAACAGCCAGTTCTATCTCCCAGACATTTTCTTTCTGATTAGTCCGGGAGGCAAAACGGTGTCCTTTTAAATCCCAGCCGGTATCTGGGACTCCTTTTTTCGGGTCAAAAACAACGTCCAGAAGTGTACCCAGCTGGTTGATAATCAACTGGTAGTACCGTAAATCTCCCTGCCCTTTTATTTTGTTCCGGCGATTAGGGTCAATCCAGATTTCCACACTATCATCGTAACAGGTATTTTCGTCATGTCGTTTCACATTTGTTATCAGCTGGTTATCTGGAGGCATCTCTGTAGCCATGGCAAAATAAAGAGCTTCCCGGTCAAAACCAATCAGAGTATAACCCTGACGCGGTTCCAGAAGAGGAATTTTTCCTAAGGTAACAAAACCAAGGATTTTAACAGCCTGGCGCCATTCCTCTGGATTAATGACACCATCAATTACAGGCGCTTTTTCCATAGGAACCAGTGTTATCTTACTGACTTCTCCGGCAGTCAAAATAAGGCTCCCCATCAGGAGACAGAAAACCAGATTATAGCGTTTCATCATACCCTTCCTTTTTAAATTTAACGACCTGGCATTTTCGGGCAGAGATAATCCCGGCTTCCAGAACAGCAATAACCTGGCGCACCTGCTCGGGTTTTACCAGTAACTCTGCTTTTCCCCTTAGTACTTCAGCAATGTTTTCGTAGTAACTGCGCCAGCGACCGGGCAGCGTCGGTATTACTTCTTCTTCGCCTGTGCTTTTCTTCCACCTGCCATAAAAACAGGGATCTTCTCTTGCCGCATCAATATCACCAGCCACCATTGCTTTCTCCTGAGGATCAAGACCATACTTGATAAAAGTACCCTGTGTCCCGCAGGCGTAAAATCTTGGCTTGGAGATAGTGTTTAAACTGGAAAGGTCACAGACAGCAGTACTGCCTTCAACAAAAGTGATAACAAGCAAGGCACTGCTTTCTGTATCTGAGTTTTCAAAGTCATGATGAAGTCTACCGTAAACAGTCTCTATCGGTGAAGAAAAAAATAGTAAAGCCTGGTCCACCAGATGGGCTCCCAAATCATAGTAACGACCACCACCCATTTCTGCTCTGGCTCTCCAGCCCCGCATCGGTCCAAAACCCTGCCAGGACATCTCCAGCCATCTCAATTTTCCCAGTTTTCCTGTATCCACCAGTTTTTTCAGGGTGAGAAAATCACCATCCCAGCGCCTGTTCTGGAAAACACTCAAAAGGCGCTTTGTCCGGTGAGAGGTTTCTATCATCCAGTCGCATTGTTTCAGGTTCAGACACATAACCTTATCTGTCACCACATGTTTGCCTGCTTGCATGGCTTTTACTGCCATTTCCGCATGGGTACTGTTAGGTGTAACCAGTACCACCAGTTCCACAGCTTCATCTTTTAAAACCTCTTCCAGACTTTGGTAAACCCGGCAGGATTGTTCCTGTCTAATTTTTTCCTGTGTTTCCGGATTCCGGCTGGCAATGCCATAAAGTCTTAACCCAGGGGTGAGCTTAATCAGGTAACTATGAAAACATCTGCCTGCATACCCGTAGCCAACAACCACCGTGTTTATTTCTTCGCTCATATTTTTAGCTTACCGGCAAAATTTTACAGTCCTCAGTCAAGCGGTTTGATTTTGTAGAGATTAACATCATGTCCGCTCACAGGCAGAGAAAGGCAGTAAAGCTGTGCACCTTTAACTTCTAATTTTTCCTTGCCTTCAAAAGATTCCACTACAAAACGTTGCTTTTCTTTGAATCCAAGCCGGGCAAGGTTGAACTGGCATTTTACAGTCAAATCATAATCATTCCGGTTAAGCAGAAAAAGAAGGTAATGGCCTTTCCGGTGCCGGTGCAAAGCAGTGCTCACCTTATGCTGGTGGCAGCAGACATATGGGGATAATCCCTCTTCTTCCAGGACCATTTTCAGAATCTCCGGGCTGGGGTTGCTGCCAAGATAAATAATTTTCCCCTTTCCGTAATTCTGGCTGTAACCTGCGAAAAACTCTCTCTCAGAAGGGGCACCAATATCCACCAGTGTTTCCCTGGAGGTGATACTCAGTCTGACCAGAAGCGGTTTACCCGGGACCTGACGAAAGTAAACAAAGTTTACCTTGCTGTCACAGTGTCCCCCTCTGGTAAGAAGAAAAGATTTCTTCCCGTAAATTATGCCCACAGGAAGATTGGTTGGTCTGGCACCTTCTGGCTCAAGAAAAGGGAGTAACTTCAACGGCTCTCCTTCCTGGTCCGAATGGGGGAAACGGGAAAAAGTAATGAGAATGCCACCTTCTTTTACAAAAGAAGTTAAAATTTCAGCACTTTTTCTGTCCAGCCAGTCACTGCCGCTATAGACGACCACCTGACTGGCAAATCTAACCCTGGACTGGGGGTCAAAATAAGAATATGTTAAGTCTGCCTTTTCCAGACTCTCGAAGACCTGCTCAAAATTTCCTGGAGCAATAACCCGGTGCGGCTTGTAAACCAGAAGAGAAACATCATAAAGAATCTGGCAGTCCCAGGGTTGAATCCAGTGATAGGCTGCCACTGCTTTCTGGTAGAAAGGAAAGTATTCGTTACTTCTACCCCACTCATTAATTGGAGAGTGGTACCAGTTATCCCGGCTAACCAGCATATACCAGTTCCATCCCTTCAGCCCCCGGGCCAGTAAGGCAGCCGGAATAAACCAGAAATGTTTTGCTGGTAGATACCCCACATTACGCAAGGGATATATTCCTGACTGAAACTCAGCAGACCAGACATTGCCCCGGGTAACATTGGCTTCTGACATCTTCAGAATATCCATGTTATATAGCCAGTTATCTCCTGTGGGATAGGGACCTTCCATAAAGGCAGCAGGATAGATATCTGTACCAGCAATATCTGCCACCTGGCAGAATTTTTCAAAATCAGCGTAAAGAGGTGACCAGCTATTGGCAGAAATTGGTACTTTAATGCCATTTTCTTTCAACCAGCCAGCGACTTCCTCTACAATCCTGGCAGCATACCAGCCTATAAACTCAAAACAGTCTGCGTAACGGAGATGATATCTTCTTTCCGGTAAAAGCCTTTCTGCTAACGGTAAACTTGTATCCACATAAGCCTCATGGAAATAAAAACAGGCATCCTGAAAACTGCTAAATTCTGTCTGCCAGAGACGGTTAAGCAGCCTGATATCACCCTTATACTTTTTCTCCAGCCACTCTTTAAACAAACCCTTGTTCTTAAAACAGCCGATTTCCTCCCCAAAACTTTCCACTGGCGGGTACGGCTCATTATCAGCCTGACAGAGAATGATATTTCCGCCTTCGGTTACCTGTCTGGGACGTAAAACCTGACAGACATTTTCTATATATTCTTTTGCCATACTCAAAAATTCCGGAGAAAGCCGGTCATATTTCACCGCTCTTTCCGGAGGCCCACCATAAGGCCATTCAGCATAGATGTACGGACCAGGACGGACAATCACCCACAACCCTTTCTCCTTCATTAAATCAAGGAAACCAGCCAGAGCTCGCTGGGGACTGGTTTGCCCTGTAAAATCGTAACGACCTGCTTCCAGCTCATGATAATTCCAGGGGATATAAGTAGAAACTACAGCCAGTCCCATTTCTTTAATCCGGTCAGCAATTACTGACCAGTTTTCCTTCAGTACCCGCCAGTAATGAAACTCCCCGGAAACCAGAGGAATTTTTAACTTTTTATACTGCCAGAGACCATTAGTGATAACAATCTGAGCATCGTTCTTATTCAAAGATAAGTTCATGGTAATCTCCCCTCATATGAAAATCGCGCCAGGAAAGTCTTGCTGCAGTGTAATAGAAACAGGCGGTGTTGTTTCCACCATCATCATTGTAATAGGAGTAGTCATAAAGAGAAATATTAAATTTCCATTTATCCCCTTTACTGACTTTAACCGGCTGGTCTTTTTCATCTGTGAGAGAAGCAAAGGGAATAGCCATCTCCACGGTATAGCCTTCATCAATGTCCAGTTTATTTATAGTCCCGGAAACTTTAACTGCTGTCTTCATCCCTGAATCCCATTCCACCCATTTGGAAAAAACATCGTAGCGACGGGCAAAGTAACGGGCATCCCAGGTGGTATTGAGAGGGTTCACATGGAGTTCAAAGTAGTTTGGTTTTCCTGGCCAGGGCTGCAGGAAAATTTCAAAAACATCTGTTTCCAGGATAGCCGGCTCTTTCCCTTCCTGCCTGGCTTTCATTGCCTGGACATCTGCGATAATGTCCCTGTCTTCCACAAAGGCACCGACATATAAATAGTTGCGGTCATAAAGAAAATAAGCCACAGTACGACAGTCAGGTTGAAACTCTGCCGGATAATCTCCGCGATACTTTGTCCAGGCGTAACGAACAGGCACAGTTTCGGCTTTTTTCCAGACTTCGTCTTTCAGGAGACCATCAATCTGCGGTGGTTTTTCCGTGAAGTAACATTTATAACTCTTTTTCTCCAGAACTTCTGCCTTCTTCTTCCAGAAACTACCACTCTGACTGGCACATCCAGCAAGCAAAAACATGCCTAAAACTATTCCCGATTTTATTTTTTCCATATTCCCCCTTTGACGGATTTTCTCAGCCAGTGTATAAAAATTGCTAAATTCTGTCAAGGAGGAGAAAAGATGAAGATGAAAAATTTTTTAGTTTTGCTTTTCATGCTGCGGTATAGTTTTCTTTTTGCTGCCTGGTCAGCACCGGTACCCAAAGATAAACTTCCCTTCTTCTCCTTACCGAAAATGTCCAGGCCACCTGTCATTGACGGAAAAATTGATGCGGAAGAATGGAAAGAATCTACAGCTGTCAGCGGTGTGGGCGGATGCACCAGTGGGATTCTCATTGCCCGTCCAACAACCTATTATTTAGCCTGGGACGAAAATCACCTTTACTGGGCTGTAAGAACCTGGGTGCCACCTAACTATAAACCCCGTGTTGGTGGAAGAGAACCTGGTTCTGCCTCAGCGCATGATGACGGCTGTGAATTCCACTTCCAGCCCCTGGGTAAAAATGTTGCCCCTGGCAGGACAGATAGTTCCTTCAAGTTCATGATTAACTGCCTTGGTGTGGACGGGGAACTGGAAAGGATTGCCGTTGGTCAGCAATTCAAAAACTGGAATCCACATTTTCAGCGAGCCTGGAGACTCACTCCGGCCGGCAGTGCACCCAATGGTGGCCGCTGGTGGGAATGCGAGATAGCCGCTACCACAGAGGACTTTGAACTGGTTAAACCCAACCAGCCAGAAGACCACTGGAAGTTTATGCTGGGATTCAATCATCTTTATGCAGGCTGGACCCAGGCAAGAATTCCTGCTATCACCAGTTACTTTGACCCTGGTGGTTATCCTGTGGGAGTACTGACAGAAAATACTCCTGCAGTCCAGATGCTGATGGAAGACATTCCGGGACCATCAGGTGGCAAAGCAGCGATGAGGATAAATATCTATAATCCGGCAAGACAGACAGCGGTAATCAAACTTCTGGTTCTTTTCACGGATACCGGCAGAGAAAAAGTAGCTGCCCAGAATTCAGGCCAGCCAGCTGATTTAATCCGGCGGGAAGAAACAATAAAAATTTTACCCGGGGAAAGCTACACCTGGAAATTAGATGAACCCATCTCCGGAAAACTGGGACAACGGCTGGGCACCATAGAAGTAAACGTTACCGAGAAAGACAGGCTTATTTTTCGGTATTTTACTTTTTTCCGGGAAGGTTATCCCAGAGAAGCTTTAGAACCAGCACCCGCAGCCCAGGAAGCCTTCCCTTTGAAAACTACTTTCAACCCGGTGAAAAGCACTCTTTTTCTGGTAGCTGATACCTACTATCTGGAGGAACCGGAGAAAGTTAAGGAAGTTACCTACCGCATTTTTCCAGAAACAAGCCAGCAGGTAATGACCACCGGTTCCATTACTACTTCTCAAACCTATTATTTCCGTAAGCTAATCGAGTTACCGCCCCTGAAACCAGGTAAGTATCTGGTGCAGGCAACATTAATCCAGAAAGATGGGACCAGAATTGGTCCGGTTCAGACATCCTTTACCAAATTAGATGAAAGTAAGGTCTTTGCTGAGTGGTGGAATACAAAGCTGGGAGACACAGAAAGAATAATCAAACCTTTTACCGACGTAAAGAGAGAAGGAAAAAATATTAGCGTCTGGGGAAGGTGCTATCGCTTGAACTGTCTGGGGTTGCCGGAAAAAATTATCTCCCGGGGACAGCCGGTAAGTGTCTCTCCAGCCAGAATTATTGTTTCCACTAAAGGGAAGAAATATAAGCTGGAATTTCCCGGCAGTCCAATTTTCACGGAGATTAAACCCTGGCGGGTATCTTTTACTGGCAAGGCAAAAGGAGCAAACTTAGAATTTAAAAGCAAAGGCTGGGTAGAACAGGATGGCCTTGTTTATCTGGAACTCACTTACAGCCCAGAAGGAAAAATGGTTTTACCTCTGGAAGGATTACAGATAGAATTTCCGCTTTCCGCGCAGCAGGCAGAATGTTTACTCTGTCTTGGCTCTGGTGGCAATTATGCAGCAAGAACTACGATGCTTTTATCTTCCGAGAAGAAAGGAAGAATCTGGACAACTCTGGATACAGGCAAGAACGGTTCCCGGATGGTGGTGGGCAGTTTCTACCCCTGTGTCTGGTTAGGTAACGAACAGCGAGGCTTACTCTGGTGGGCTGATAACGACCGGGGATGGGTTCCAGATGATGCTATCCCTGCTCATGAGCTCATCCGTACAGAAAAAGAAGTTATCCTGCGCCAGAATATCATCGGTACCCCTTTTATTCTGGATAAAGAACGCACCATCATCTTCAGTTATATGGCTTCTCCTTTTAGACCACTGGTGAAAGGATGGAGAGCCAGTATCTGGTCAGCAGACGGTACTTTTGAAGGTCCAAACAAGGAAGTCAGAGACCCAAAGACCGGTGAAAAAATCATTAACGGCTGGAACTGGTTAACTCCTCCTTCCAAAAACCCGGCCGACTGGGGCAAGATGTGGGCTTCCTATAAAAAAATTGCTGATGAACGGATTAAAAAAATGCAGCCGTATAACCCTTCAGGAGCAAGAAATGGCTATGGTTCCACAGTCCATACTTCCATACCACTTCACGGTTATGGCTGGAAAAGTCCTGATGAAAGTGTCACCAGCTACTTTGCTGCTGACTGGGAAGGTGATTCCTGGAACAAAACAGAGCAGGATTATTTTCTCTGGATAGCCCACCGGGCATTTGGGGAAGGAGGATTAAGAACTATCTACTGGGATATTTTTTTCGTGAAGGACTTTACAGCCATCCAGACAGGTCTCCCCTACCAGTTACCTGATGGTCGGATTCAACCCGGGTTCAACGGCTTTAACCTGCGCCGTTTCATGATGAGGATGTACTCATTGATGGAAAGTCATGGACTGGTCCCTGGTTCTCAGGTATCCCATGCCACTAATTGTTACCCGCTGGTTGCCTGTCCCTGGATGGATGCCATCCTGGATGGTGAATACCATGCGATTACTGACGATTCAGGCATGGACTGGGTGGACGGCTATCCCATAGAAAGAATGCGAGCCATGTCAGTTCCTCAAAACTTCGGCACTGTCATCTCCTGGATGAATTTAATTTCTATCAAGGACCCGGTGAAAAAAGCAGCAGCTGTACGCGGATTCATAGACTATCCCAGACTTTATGACACCTGGGCAGGAGGTGGCTCTTACCAGAGGCTTCCGGAAACTGCCCTGGATTGGGGGCTGAACGAGGAAAAGACAGTTTATGTACCCTTCTGGCGCAACAATTATGTTTCCTGCCAGGACAAAGACATTTTAGTTTCTCTCTGGAAACTGCCTGACCGGGTAGCACTTTTAGTTTTTAACTACAACCGGGAGAAAACAAAAGATGCTACCATCAGAATTGACCTTAAAAAACTGAATCTGATACCCCGTCTTCCCTGGCAGGAATTTATTGGTATTCGCGACCTAATCAAGGATGCCAAAGAACCACCAGCGCAACTTGATTTCTATGCCCAGACAGTAACTGTACCAGCCCTTTCTCCGCATACCGGAAGGCTGATTGGTCTTAAACTTTATTGAGGAGAAAGAAATTGAAACCAAGAGAAAGATTTGTTTTTGAAAGCAGGTTTTACCGGCTGCAAGTGGACTTACACCGCGGTCACCATCTTTTTTTAGCCGGTGAGAGAAAACCTTTGTGGGAAAGTCGTTTTTGTTTTCTTCTGATACCGGAGATAGAAGGAGTAAACTGGGGTAATGTTACCAGCTGCACAGCCACTTATGAAAAAAACAAAATGCTTCACTGGAAATTATCTGCCAGACTTTCAGGCAAGGCTACCGGGTGGCTGGAAAACAAGTTTTACCTTTTTCCTGATAGAATCATCTGCCAGGCTAACTACTATTTAGAGCAAGACCATGGTCTTTGCTTCTGGGCAATTCTACCAGAAGGAAGCAAAATTGATGTTGATGAAATCTTTGTTTACCGGGGAAAACATAACCAGCCCGGTACTGGCGAGGAAATTTCTCCTGATAAGGCAGCATTTTCCACCAGCAGTTGTAACTGGACATACTCTCCTCTTTCTCCAAGAATCTTCCTAAAGAAAAAAAATAAAATAGTGGGGCTGGGTGGTACTGAAGTAGCTTACGATTATGGCATTGAAGCCCGGATCGACTCTCAAGAAATAAAATTCTTCCGGTTCCATTATGGAGGCAAAGAAAACCCCTTCCCGGGGAAAAAACAACAGATAATTTTTTCACCCAGACTTCAAATCAAGTTCAGTAAAGATATTTCCTGGCACCAGGCTAATGCTGCCTTTACCTCTGCCATGGAAGAAGATGGTGTTTTGATACCCAGACGTTACCGGCCAGAGGAAAAAGGCTGGTTTCGTCCCTGGTACTGTACCTGGGGTGACCAGCTACTCCTGGCACAGGCTTCCTTACAACAGGATGTGAGCCAGCAGAACCGTTATCAAACCATCAAGCAAATTCTCTCTCAAGAATGGGTCCTGAAAACTGCTAAATTGATTCGGGCAGAAGGATTGAATATCGGTACCATCATCATTGATGATGGCTGGCAGGATTACCGCGGGGACTGGAATCTGGATACGAGAAGATTCCCTGAGATGAGAAAACTGGTAGATGTTTTGCACAGTCTTGATTTCCGCGTTGTTTTGTGGTGGGCTCCCTTTATTCTGGAACAGGATTCTCTTAACTGGAAACAGGGCAAGTTCATCAGTGGTACTGACCCGTACGGACAAAAAGTAATTGACTACAGCCTTCCTGAGACCCAGCGCTGGCTGGAAGAAAAACTACACCTGTGGTTTGGTTCAGGACCATCTGGCTGGAACATAGATGGTTTGAAACTTGATTTCTTTGTGGAAAGGGTAAGACCAGAAAACCAGAAAGGAGTTGCCTCCTGGAGGGGTGAAGAAAACTGTCATTACCAGTTAATAAAAAGGATATACGAGATTGCTTCAGATTACCATCCCTGTCCGGGGATTCTGGCAGCACCACATTGCCCTTCTCTGCTGCCTTATATCTTCTCTGTTTTCCTGGAAGAACGTTTTGATACCAACTTTGACATCCTTCTGGAAAAACAGGAGATGGTAAGGAGCTGGCTGCCTGGTTTAGCCGTTAGCTGTCATTTTACTTACAATCCTTCTTCTGTGCCTGAGTATCTTAAATTGTGTCAGAAACTGCAGGCAATTCCCCAGATAGGAGTTCTGCACGCCAGAACGTGTGACTATCTTTCACTGCAGGCAAATAAGCTATCGGGAAAAGTCTTCAGAAAAGTTGTCTCCCGGGAAAAATTACGTTGTCTCCTGAAGAAATTCTGAAACTGCATATTAGCCTGTCGCAGAAGATAAATCTGTTTAATGTTTTCGACAGTGCCCTGAAGCTCTGTTTGACTCTATCGCTGGGGCTGTCTAAAATATTTCCCATGACTAGCCAGAAAGGAGAAAAATGAAAGAGACCTATGATGTTATTGTCATTGGCGGTGGAACCGCTGGAATTATTGCTGCTTTACAGTCAGCGCGCGCTGGTGCCAGTACTCTTCTTATGGAAAAACAAGGGATTTTAGGCGGTACAATGGTGACAGCTGGAATCCCTTACCCTTCCAGTTTTCACGCCTACGGGAAACAAATTATAGCCGGTATAGGGTGGGAGCTTTGCTGCCAGACGAAGAAAGAAACAGGAGAAGAAATCCCGGAACCAGACCAGAAAAACCCCAGGTTCGGGTTTCACATAAACCCGGCAGTCTTTGCTGCTATAGCTGACGAAAAACTTCTTGCAGCCGGGGCAGATATACTGCTTCATGTCATGCCAGCTACTGTGGAAAGAAAAGAAAACCTCTGGAAAATTACCCTTTGCACTAAAACCGGGTTGCGGGAAGTAAAATCAAAGGTTCTGGTAGACTGCACCGGAGATGCCAATGTTGTTACTCTGGCAGGTTTTCCTGTACATATAAACCCAGAACTGCAGGCGGCAACACTGGTAGTTGGTGTGAGTGGTTATGACGCGGAAAAACTTAACTACCAGGCTATCCAGGAAGCCTTTGAAAAAGAAGTAGCTGCCGGCAACATGAGGCGGGAAGACCCGGGATGGGGTCGGGGAAAATTTGAATTTTTTCTCCGCAGTTATGGTGGTAACCGGATTCATCTTCCTGATGTAGATGGCCGTACCAGTGAAGGAAAGACAAAGGCTGAGATTGAAGGCAGAAAAGCGATGTTGCGAATTCTGAGATTCTGCAGAAAACAGCCCGGACTGGAAAACTTCAGAATTGACTGGTGTGCTCCGGAAGCTGGTATCAGAGAAACTGCAACCATTGTCGGCAAAAAGTTTATCACTCTAACTGACTATGAAAGTGGGAGAATCTGGGAAGATGCGGTCTGTTATTCCTGCTATGCCGTGGATATCCATCGAAGTGACCATACAATCTTTCGTAATTTTGAACCAGGAATTTACCCCACTATTCCACTTCGAGCAATGCTACCTGCAGGAAGTAGCAATCTGATTGTAGCGGGAAGATGTATCTCCGGAGACAAGGAAGCCTCTTCTTCTTACCGGGTGGAAGCCAGCTGTATGGCTATGGGTCAGGCAGCCGGGGCAGCCGCTGCCCTGGCAGCAAAAACTGATACAGAAATAGAGAAGCTTCCACTGGCTGAGATTTATAAACTCCTGAGAAAACATAATGCCATTGTACCGGGGGAGCTTTAACCATTATGGAAGAGATAAATCTTGAGTTTCTGGAAACATTCCTCAACACCCCCAGTCCCTCTGGATTTGAACAGCCAGCGCAAAAACTTTTTGCTGACTATGTCAGGCCTTATGTGGAAAAGGTAGAAGTGGATGTTCACGGGAATGTAATTGCCACCAGACAACCTGAAGGAAACCCCAGGTTAATGCTGGCTGCTCACTGTGATGAGATTGGTCTGATGATTAACTACATAACTGATGATGGATTCCTGCACTTTGTTCCTATTGGTGGTGTCTTGCCTCAATCTCTGGAAGGTGCGCGTGTACTTATTTGTGGTCACAAAGGGCCTATTCCCGGGGTAATTGCCAGAAAACCATCACGTTTACGCCAGGAAAATGAGCAGGAAAAACCAGTTAAGTTTCCGGATTTATGGGTTGACATTGGTGCCAGGGACAGGAAGGATGCTGAATCTCTGGTGAGAATTGGAGACGCTGCTACCATCGCTACTGGTTTTCAGAGACTTTTGCACAATCTGGCAACTGCGCGCGGGTTTGACGACAGGTTAGGTGTTTTTGTCCTGGCTGAAACTTTACGGTTTCTTCACGGCAGGGAGGTAAAAGCAGCAGTCCTGGCAGTTTCCACAGTTCAGGAAGAAGTTGGTTCCCGGGGGGTGTGGGGTGTAGCTTATCGCTTAAAACCAGATATGGCTATCGTGGTAGAAGTAGAACATGCCTCTGATTATCCTGAAGCAGAGAAAAAAATAACAGGAGATGTCCGGCTGGGACAGGGTATTGGTTTTAATCGCGGTTCTAACATTAACCCGCAGCTGAATGAATTTTTGATGGAAGTAGCAAGGGAGGAGAAAATCCCCTGGCATGTTACTGCTGTGGCTGGTCCAACACCCACTGATGCCAGTGTAATTCATATCATCCGGGAAGGTGTACCCTGTGCTCTGGTCCGGATTCCTTTACGGTACATGCATTCACCTTCAGAAATTGTCTCTCTGGATGATGTAACACTGGCAGTGAAATTCCTTGCTGCTTTTATCCGGCGCCTTTCCCCGGGGCTAAATTTTCATAAGGAATAAAAAGATAGTCAACTCAAAAGCAAGAATCTGACAGGTAAAAAAGATGGGGAGTAATTTCTTCCCTTTTCAAAGTATAAAAAACAGACTGGACCGGCTCAATTTTTAAAATAAGTTTTTGCCCGGGGAAAAACAGACCGTAAACCTTCCACCCTTTCCTGGTCCTTTTTATACCTGAAATTTTCGGAATCAGGCTGCAGGGATTATTTTCCTTTCTCACCGGAGAAACCTGAAGAGCCAGACCAAAAAATGTGGCAGCTTCCAGACGGTTTATCTGCAGAGAACAACAGGATGATTCCACCAGAAGAACCAGATGATCAGCCTGGAGAGACAATTTTGCCACAGGTGCGGACAGCTCAGGATTAAAAAACCTTATCCCGGCATAGATGGTTTCCGTTTGTAGCAACAGTCCTTCTGTTAGTGGTTTCCTGGTGGAAAAATCAAAAGGCCATTGTTTCCCTTGCTCATCGTATATCTTCACCGCACCTTTTTCCCCGAGGTATATCCTGTAGGCTGGCTGGAATTTTCTTTCTGGTACCAGGGTATGAGGACAACCAGTGTTCAGCCCGGAAAACTTTCCCCGGGAATGAGTGTCTATTTGTTTTTTTGTCAGCAACCAGCAGGTAGCGGAAAGAAGTTTCTCCTTTTTCTGAGCAGCAAAGTGACTTTCATAACGAGGAGCAGGAACAAAGGCTATTCCGCAACAGGGATTGGTGGAAGCATAAGCTAAAAACACCGGGGTTTCCGGATTGGTTATTTTCCTGGTAGAAGTGACACTGCCGAGAGCAAATTCCTGGTCCAGATAGTTTTTTCTGAGATACCCCGGGGAAAACGTTAAATTGGTTCTTGGTAGAGAAAGTTTTCTCACGGCAGGCAGGAGGTATTCCGGAGAAAGACCCACTCCCAGCCAGAGGTGACAGCCCCGGGCAGGCTGGGGTGTACCAAGGACAAAATGAAAAATAGTATCCATAAGACTGCTACCTCTGACTATGTAGTGGCCTCTGGATTGAGGTCCGGTAAGCATTCCTATTTTTTCATGGTAATTGAGCACTGCGTCAGCCAGTAGTTGCCGGAGAACATTTCTTATCTCCTGATGTAAATCTTTCGGGGCATCACAGGCAAGCATAATGGATAATGCGTGTAACTGAACCCCGGTATAACCAGGAGCATTATATTCCGGAATAAAGCCCATTCTTAAGATAAAATTGCGCCACTCTTCCCATTCCCAGCCAGCCACTTCTCTTACCCGGGGAAGCTTTATAATATCAGCGATACAGAGCCGGCAGGCCAGGTTAAGAAGAATAATGTTGGTGTAGTACAGATGGCCTCCCCGATGGGCATTAAGGGCTTCAGCTGCCAGCAGAAAAGATTTTTCCAGTTTTCTTTTCAAAGAAACAGGCATGACACAAGCCCGGTGTTTATAGACATACCAGAGCGGGGGAATTATGAAGGAGATAGCATTAGGGTCCAGCGCTTTTTTCCATCCGGAATAAGCCAGGAAATTTCCATAGGTCATGCTCCCGGGATTGGTATCCTGATAATCGCAGATGGTGTGGAGCACCTTCCAGGCAAGTTTTTCCCTTCCCGTCATCGCCCAGGCAGTAGCCAGGTAGGAAGATTGCCACAGGTTGTATCCACAAGCCTCAGAGTGGACAGAATGTTTATCCTGCAGTTTCCTGCCTGGTACAAGGCAGCTGACCGGGTCGACTCCCTCCCATCCTTTTTCCGCTACCTGTTGAAAAATCTCTTTTCTTTTTTTCTCAAAGTCCATCTGACTTTGCTGAGAAACTTTTTACTGCCTTTTCCCTGACTTCCAGAAAGTGTATCATGTTAATTGCCGGGAAAACAAAGAAAAAGATGGAAAGCAGGAAAAAGATTTTTTTCTGCATTATCCTTGTTGCGTTTTATGCTAAGGGCTGGACAGTAGAGTATAAGGATAAGTTTGTCTGGATTTTTGGATATAACTTTGCCAGGCAGGAAGATACCGAGAAAATTCTTTCTCTGCTGGAGACTGCTTCGTATTGTGGTTATAATGGGGTAGCCCTTTCCGCAGGTCTGGATTCCCTTTCCCGGCAGAACGAAAAATATTTTGCCGGGCTGGAGAAAATCAAGAAAGCCTGTGCCCTGTTTAATCTGGAGATAATTCCCGCAGTTTTCTCTGTGGGTTATGGCAGCGTTATTTCCCATGATAGAAACCTCGCTGAAGGATTGCCAGTGAAAGACGCTCTTTTTCTGGTGAAAGGGAATGAGGCTATCCATCAACCAGAAGGCAATATAGCTATCACAAACGGTGGCTTTGAAGATTATCAGGGAAACAGGTTAAAGGGTTTCAGATTTCATGACCAACCTAACAGGATAAGCTTTGTGGATACCGGGATAAAACATAGCGGGAACTCCTCTTTAAGGTTTGAAAATTTCACTTTGTCACCTCACGGAAATGGCAGAATAATGCAGGAAGTGGAAGTAATTCCTTACCGTTGTTACCGGGTAAGTATCTGGGTGAAGACGGAAAACCTGAAACCTGCGGGAAACTTTCGCCTTCTGGTTCTCGGTGACAACCGTGACCTTGCACCTGGTTCCTTTAATCTTCCACCAACGACTGACTGGAGAAAACTAACCATGATGTTTAATAGTATGGAGTTTTCTCAGGTGAAAATTTATGCCGGTATCTGGGCAGGTAAACAGGGTAAATTCTGGGTTGATGACTGGCAGATAGAAGAAGTTGGTCCTTACAATATTCTTCGTCGGCCAGGAACACCGGTACTGGTCAAAGGTGAGGATGGTTTTGTTTACCAGGAAGGGAGAGACTATGCCCGGCTTACTGATTCCTACCTTAATCCCTTCAGAAAGGATTTTGATTATCCTGCCCCAAAACTGAAGATTTTACCTGATAGCAGGATAAAGGATAATCAGCATTTGAGAGTAAGCTGGTATCATCCACTCTTGATTTACGATAGTCAGGTGACAGTCTGCATGGCAGAACCAGCTCTTTTTGAAATTTTTGACCGGGAAGCCAGACTGCTGTGGGAAAAATTAAGGTATAAGAAAGTAATTTTGAATATGGATGAAATAAGAATGGGTGGCACCTGCCAGGCTTGTGCTGGTAAGAACATGGCTCAACTATTAGGTGATTGTGTAAACAGGCAGGTAGAAATTTTAAGAAAATATAATCCCGGAGTACAGATTTACATCTGGTCAGACATGTTTGACCCGCACCATAACGCCAGATTAGATTATTACCTTGTCAGGGGAGATTTCACCGGATCCTGGAATTACCTGCCACAGGATATTATTGTTGCTGTCTGGGGAGGAAAACCGAGAGAAAAGAGTTTAAAATTTTTCTCTGAAAAAGGTTTCTCCATTTTAATTGCCAACTACTATGATGCTGGGAGTCTGGAAGATGTGAAAAACTGGCTTCAGATGGCTGAAACCATACCAGGTGTGCGCGGTTTTATGTACACCACCTGGGAGAAGAAGTATGATCTGTTAGGTGAATATTTCAGGCTGATTTTTCAAAAAAAACCGGGTTTTTAACCTGCTGCCGGGTAAGATTTTTCTTCCTTTAACATCAGACCACTGGATAAAATAACCAGCCCGGCGCCAATAGCTGCTTTCAGGCTGATGGTTTCGTGAAAAAACAGAATTCCTGTAAAAATGTTGAAGACAGGCAAAAGCATGCCAATCAGAGAGCCAGTACTGACAGAAAGATACCCGTAAGCCTGAGTCATCATTAACTGGGCACCAGCTGCGGTAATCCCGATAGTCAGAAGAATTAATCCTCCACCCAGGCTTAAGTTCATCGGAACCAGGTTTGCCGGTAGCACTATCAGCCAGAAACCAACCAGACACTGGGCAAAATAGACCGCATAGGCAGAGTTGGTCTCCCGCGCCTTTCTGATAAAGACCACTGCTATGCCGGAAGCCAGTGCTCCAGCCAGAGCCAGCCAGTGGTAAAAACCTATCCTGGTAAAGAGAGTCTCGCCACGATGAGCAATCAGGTAAATACCAGAAAAGGCAGTCAGGATAAGTAGCCACTGTTTCCCGCTCACTTTCTCTTTCAAGTAGAACCTGCTGAAAATTGTTCCAAAGACAGGAAAAGTATAACTGATGACAGTTCCTTCGCCCAGACCGATTTTAACTATGGATAAAAAGAAGAGATATACACCGATAGCGCCGAAAAGACCTCGCAGAAAAAGTATCCCTGGTTGAGAAAACTGTAGTTTTATTCTTCCGGTAAGCGCCAGAAGCCCCAGTACAGCCAGGCCAATGGAAAAACGAAAAAAAGAAGACTGATAAGCATTGAGATAACTGGCATATCTTAAAAGAGCTGACATCACAGCAAAGACAAGAGTTGAACCAACCATCAACCAGCCTGCACGGAAAGTGGTAGATTTCATTTCTAATCAGGGATGACGCTTTCCCCTGTCCGGGAAGAACGATAGATAGCAGAGAAAAGAGATACCGAAGCACGTCCCTGTTTACCATCGCACTGGACTGGCTGACGGTCTTTGATTGCTGCCATCATGTCCTCAATGATGTTTTGGGGCAGGTTCTCAGGAATGGGGAAGTCTGAAAGATTAAGCTTTTCTGATTCCGGGGTGGCTGCCAGTTCTGGCCGCACATATCCTGGTTTTTCTTCCAGAGAAACAGATTTTTTCATTCTTTCAAAAAGTGTAACTTTACCGTTATACCAGGATAGACTTCCGGTTGTACCTGTAAGGTGAATACTTGTTCCCTGGTCAGGAAAACTGCAGGTAGTGGAGAAAATGGTAGCCAGAACACCTGATTGAAACTGGACCAGCGCACAAGCAGTATCTTCTGTTTCTATCCTGTGGGCAAAAGTTCCTTTTTTCCCGAAAACAGTTTTCACCGGTCCAAACCAGAAGAGAAGTAAATCAAGAAAATGTACTGCCTGGTTAGCCAGAGAACCACCCTCTGTTTCCAGACGACTGCGCCAGCCCGGTGGGTATCCCCCATCGTAATAAGACTGGGAACGAAACCATTTCATGGACATTTCCGCAGCGATAGGGTTACCGAGAGCATTTTTCTCTAAGGCTGATTTGATACGGTGGTTATCCGGGTTATACCGTAAATCAAAGTCCACCGCCAGAACCAGTTTTTTTTTCTCTGCCAGTTCTATTGCCTGGTTACAGACTTCTACCCGGATATCCATGGGTTTGGTAGTAAAAGCATGTTTGCCAGATTCAAGTGCTTTAAGGAGAAACCTGCCATGCGTGCCACTGGGTGTGAAAATACCTATGACATCTATGTCTGTTCTCTTAAGCAGCAACTCATAATCAGCCACCCACTGACACCCCAGTTCTTTCTCCGCTAATCTACCCCTTTCTTCCCAGAAGTCACAAACAGCCACCAGTTTAGCCCCGGGTGTTCGGGTAACAATGTTAGCCCGGTTACGCCCCATACCCAGACCGACTATCCCAAACCTGATTTCTCCGCCCATTTTTTCTTCCTCTCAATTTTACTGAAATTCTACCAGGCCAAATCTGGCAGGCACATGAAAATTGGTTCCTGTAGGAGACCAGGTTGTCCAGATAGCCTGACTGTCCTGGCCTGGTCTTGGTCTATCCCGGCAGATATTTAATCCCCATATTTCTCCTTTCGCTACCACTCTGCCACCGGTCAACTTCTCCCAGGGGATTAGAAAAAGGATACTCCAGAAATCTTTCTCTTTAGTTAACCTGCATCTGGTATCTGTCTGGTAGTGGAAATCTGCTGGTAAACCTATCTGGAATAAGCCGTCATTGGTAGCACCATTGGTATTAGCCAGAATCTGAATGTATTTTTTTCTGGTGCGACCAACATCAAGGAAAATCTCCACGGCATCATCCTGACAGATGTCCATTTTATCTTTATCTTCTGGTTTCACCCTGGCTACCAGACTTTCCATTTGTGGCTCGTAACATTTGACCAGGATGTAAAGAAAGCTCTCGTCATAACCAAGCCAGGCTTCTGTTCTGGTACTGGTTGGCTCCCCATTAATAGAGAAAAATTTTTCTATGTGGTTAGTCTTGCCTTGCAGCAGTTGTTCTTCCCCGGTAATTCTGGGGATAAAAATTTTTCTTCTTTCTGCCTGCAAGGTAGCGTGCCTCAGACTGTTTTTCTCCATCACGGAAAAAATTACCTCCCGGACCCATCTGACCCTGGTGACATAAGGTTCATTTGTGGCTAAATTCCTGGCTTTTTCCAGAAGATTCTCAAAAATTTTCAACTGAGACGCTGTACAGATAACATCCCAGTTGGCATCAGTCTGATTCTCCTTCAGTTTCCAGTTTTCCGGATTGGCGAAACGTTTTTCCAGAAGAGTGAAAAATTCCTTCAGGGGAGAAGCCGCCGGACCATAGAAAAGCCGGCAATATTCGTCAAGGACCTCTTCCACGGAAATAGTTTCATCATTTAACAGCTGCAGTTGCACATAAAGGTTAAGATGGTCCAGAGCAAAATTCGGATGTAGACCACCCGGGGAAGAACTCAATTCGTTAAAGATGCCCCGGCAACCATTTTCTTTCAAAAAGTTTATATCTTCAGCAATTTCCTGCAAAAACAGTCCGGGAAAATTTGGTGGTTCTATATTATTACCCTGAAGATGGTCAAAGTATTCCCAGACGTACCAGCGTTTTACAGTTTTAGCCCAATCCTTGATTTGTTTCCGATAGAATTCCTTATAAGCAGGGTCTTTGATACCATCAATAAGTACCCGGCAGACCATCACCGCGACATTGTCAGAAAGTTTAACCTTATCTGGAACCAGAGAGTATCTGGCATAGGCACAGCAACTCGTCCAGCGTCCAGGGTGATTTTTTTTCACATACCTGGCTACATCATTGACAAAACCCCAGACATAATTTGCGGCTAAATCGTTCCAGAAGCCGTAGCCGGCGGCATCCTGTGGTTTTTTCAATTTCTCCTGACACCGGCTGCACTGACAGTACTGAGAGGTATCATGGGGCATAACACAGAAGTAATCCCCGCAGGAACGTTCATAGTTGGTCCGGCCGGAAAAATAGTCATCAGCGTCACCACAGACTATTTTCAGCAGTTCTGGTTCGCTCAAACAAAGCTGAGTTGGCCTTTCATAACCTTTTGCCAGTAAGTTTTTCTTTTCCGGAAACCTCTGCTGGAACCAGTCCGCAACAAGGGAATGGTTGGCGTTGAAGGCTTCTGCTCCCACCAGTTTCTGTCTGAGATACCAGAGATTCACTTCTCTTTCCGGTAACCTTTGTAATTTCTTGCCAGAACCAAGAAACTCAAAAGGGGTGGAAATTCCTGGAGGATAAATTGCCCGATACTTGCTCCATGGTTTTCTTCTGAGGTAAACATTACTTACTGAAACTTCGTTCTTTTCCGGGTATACTTGCCCGAATTCACCAGGAAGATACCAGCGTACCCCGCAAAACCTTTGCAGGAATTCATCCACAGCGTAGACAGAGCCGACAGCCTTATTTATTTCTGGCTTTCTGGACCAATCATAGTAAATGGTAAAACCTGGCCATAACCCTGTCCCTTCATAGTCTATCAATCCGTACTCAGGTTCGTCGTAACCCATCAAAACAAGAGCAAAACCATAAGTGGCAATCAGGTATTCCTGCGGTTGGAAGTCTTCATTTTTTAACCCGAGAGAACGCGTGAGGGAACTTTCACCTATAAGAACCAGCGGTTTCTGGAAGGGAGTAACCTCTTCGCTTACCACCGGTAGTCTCGTACCGGTCATTTTCTCCAGGTAGTAATTGAGCTCCGCAGCAGCAATCTGGGCACTACGAGTAGGATTTGCTGCCAGAACAATTGTGGCAGTTTGTTTCTGTCCTTTTCTGGCTAAAACAACCGTTCCCTTTCCTGGCACCACCTGACTTCTAACAACCTTTTTCTGGTAACCGGCAGAGCCTGGCACATCCGCTTCCTTTCCCTTCCAGAGGAATTCCACAGTTTCTGCTGAGCAAAAGCCCGAAGAAAGGATAACCAAACAAAGAAAATTTTTCCAGTCCATAGCTATTCCCCTGTTTGTTACGGTGTTGCGGAAATTAGCCCCTAATAACTTATATTACCAGCAAGGTGCAGAAGAAACAAATGTTCTTGCCCGGTACGCTCACCCTTTGTCTTTTGTAAAATTTCTTTCCCTATTTTTTTACTTATAAAGGCTCGGGAATGTTGGAAAATTCTCCTCTCCCTCTGTGAAAGGAAAAACTAAAAGTGGAATCAGTGAGATTTAGAAATCCGGAGATAAACTGTTATAGGCACTCTTCACAAAATGAAGACGTTTACCGGATAAATCTCTTAAACCTTCAGAAAACAAAACCAAGAATCATTTTTACAACCAGGATCACATCAAAAATATCTACTTTTCCATCCTTGTCGATATCAGCCCGCATCAAATCTGGTTCCTGCAGTTCGCAGGCCATCCGCAGACAGAGAATCACATCCTGGATATTGATATAGGTGTCATTATTGATATCACCTTGTTGATAGCTTCTGGTCGTAAAGAAAGTTTCTTCCGACCAGTCAGACCAGGCACCATTACCGTCCTGATACCGCACATGCCAGTAATATGTTGTATTATACTGCAGGTATCCCTGTGGAATCATGATGTAAGTCAGATGCTCAGAATCTGGACCACTATCAAAAACAGGTTGCTGGTAATTGCCGGCTGAGGTGGTAATTTGCCACTGGCTTCTGCTATGGACATTAGAGGAACCTGCCTGAAAAACACTGGAGACAAGTCCAGGTGTTAGGCTTACCCCCTGCTCATCCTTTTCCGGAGAGATGTTTTCTGGTTTTCCCGGGGGTAAAATTCCGTTGGAGCCGGTGGTGAAAAATGTTGGATCTGACCATTCTGACCAGAGAAAATCTCCATTCTGGTACCTCACCCGCCAGCAGTAAGTGGTGTTTGCCTGCAGATAAACCAGGGCTGGCAACTGAGTTAAGTACTGGGAGGTAACTTCATCCAGAGTGGCTGTTTCCCAGCTTTCGTCAATTTTTCTAATCTGCCAGTGACTGGCCAGGTGTTGTTCGTTGCCACCATGGCTATCAAAATTTGTTGCCCAGAGATTGTAACCGGTGGCGGAAATTCCGGTAGCGCCATTGGTAGGGTAAAGATTAGTTGGTTTTTCCGGAGGTATCTGCGGGGCATAGATAGTGGTTTGCCTGCCGATAATCGGGTCCCCAAAGCAGACAGCTTGCTGATTACTTTCTTTACCATAAGCTACAATATCTGAGTTACTTAGCAAATCCACTGCTATGGTTTCACCGGAAGAGGCTTTTCCATTGAAATCAAACCTCAGAGAAAGATATTTAGCCGGATTTCCTGTCTCCCAGATTTCCAGATTAAGATTGCTGAAGATGATTTTGTTACCATTTATGGTGCCAGAACCTACCAGATTAAAGTTATACCAGTCATAAGTCTGGTAAAGTTTTACTGAGGAAACCGCATTAGAAAGATTCAAAGTGCCCCTCGCGGTAAAGGTCATAGACTGCACCATAATATTTTCGCTTTCCGGTTCCTTCCACAGGTTGAATCTAAGCATATCCACATTCTGGGCAGAAGGAGAAATCTCTCCCGGTAACACCTGAATTTCATCCCCACCCCATTTATAGAGGGTAGGCAGTTCCATTTCTGCTTCCAGAAAAGTTACACCATCGGCAAAAACATTAAAAAGACAAACCGGAAAATCAAATCCTTCTTTTTCTGCCCGCAGATAATAAAGGCCAGGATTAAGGTTCACAATTAAAAAGCTACCGTCTTCTGTTGTGGCTTGAAGGCCGGGGTCAGGAGGCCCATCTTCCTGAAAGTAGTAAACTGGCACGTTTATCTGGTTGCCTTCCCTGTCATAGATTTTTGCTACCACCCCGGCAACACCCATGTCCGCACCAAAATCACCTTTCCCCCAGATATGGCTCTGACCAATAGCACTCATTATCTGATTGTAAGCATCCACAGGAAGAACCATCAGTTCTGCATCTGTGACGTTTTCTTCTTCTTCAATAAACCCTAACATATACAAATCCTTGTAGTTTGTCTTTGCTGTTTTAACAAAGTAGAAAGACCAGGGGCTGACATTATTTAAGGTGAACTGTCCATTACTGTTAGAAGTGGTGGTAAGAGTTGTTCCCGGTAAAGAAATAGTCACATTGCCAACAGGTTTTTCGTCCCAGATTGTTTGTCCGGAAACACTGATAGGATTAACAGTCTCCACACCAGCCACAGTGATAGAATTACTGTAGCCAACCACCAGCGGGCAGTTGAAAAAATAATCCTGTTTGGTAGCAGTAATCTTGATGGCTCTTTCTTTATCTACATTGTAAATGCAGAAAAGTCCATTATCTCTGGTGGAACCTGTTACCGGATTTCCCAGGTTATCAAAATATCTGATAGAGGTAATTTCAGAATTGTTATCTACATACCTGGCACTGATAATTACCCCACTGATTGCATTATTTTGGTTATCATACACTCTACCGACAATGTCTCCTTTGTCATTGATGTGCGCAGGTGCTCCAGTTCTGTGAATAAAACCGGTATGAAAACTTGAGGAAAAAATCATAGCATTGAAATTGGTTTGCTCAGCGCTGCCGATACCAAAAGGCTGGGTGTAGGTATCTACATAACCGGTTTTTCTTGTCCGCAAACTGATGCCAGAAGAATTACCGGGAACACCTGTTAAAGTGAAGTATCCCTGGGAATCAGAGGTAGTCTGCAGGCTTGTACCGGTAACTTTCACCGTGACATCAGTTACCGGAACCTGTTGAAAAGAACTGTTAATTTCTATCACTCTTCCAGTAAGTGTGGTCGCACAGGCACACCCCAGTCCAGCAACTAAAACGAGAGTAATAACCTTCTTCATTTTTTCTCCCTGTTTAGTTCTGATATTACCTGGAGAAAAGCCTGATTGTCAAGAGGAACTAACAAGATTTTTTGCTTATCTTTTTCGTGATATAATTAAAGAGTCAACAGGGAGGGGTTATGAAGGGAAAAGCAGGCTTTACTTTGATTGAGCTTCTGGTGGTGGTAGCAATTATTGCGATTTTAGCTGCTCTGCTTTTACCGACTCTGAGTCTGGCCAGGGAAAAAGCCAGAATGGCTCTCTGTACAAGTAACTTGAAACAGTTAGGTCTGGCTTTTGCCATGTACTGGGCTGATTATGATGAGAACTTTCCCTGGATCTGGCACCCTGAACATTATAATAACGGACCTTTCTGGTTTGGAGCTATTGCAGTATATACCGGTGTGGTGAAACAACCCGTAACCAGTTCTGGCTGGGTGCCACCTTACAGCAGTCCGTTTTACTGTCCGACGTTTCTTCCTCTGGTGAAGCAATATTATCCCGGTACCGGTTATGCTCCCAATGTCAACGCCAGGTGGTTTATTGGTTATGGATATTCTCACTATGCCTGGGGAGCTGGTGGACATCCTCCAAATATTAAACCCTGGAAACTATCTAAAGTAAGGAATCCATCAGAGACAATGCTTCTCTCAGAGGTAGCCAGTTGCGGCATCAGCACTGTTTGCTGTGGCTATAATGATGCCAGAAACTTCAGAAGACACGGACGGAATGCCACTTTAAGCAATGTTTACTATGGGGGAGCAGGTTTACAATTAGGCTGCAACATCTTATTTGTTGATGGTTCAGTGAAATATTTTCCTGATGGGGATGCCCTGTGGAATCAGTGGCGGTATGGTCCCCAGAATAAATATCCTTTTAATCTTGGTTATTACCGGTAGTAAATGAAGAAAGTTTTTCTGGCAGTTACAGTTGCTGGAAGTTTGCTTCTGGTAGGCTGCGGGAAACATTCTCAACCTGAGACTGAGTTAAAAAACGAAATAGACTTAACAGGGGAGTATCTGGGAGATAAGTGGCAGGTTGCTTACCTGCATCTTTACTATGACCTGCCAGAATTTTATTTTGTTCCCCTGCAAGATATGACAGAGTTTGATTCCACACAGATAAGAATCTGGGATAAAGAAGATTTAATTGCTGGAAGGTGTGAGAGAGAATTAAGGAAGAAACTGGTGACAAAAAATCTGGGTAATTACTGGCACGGACCTTACATGATATGCCCGATTCCCGGAAGAATTTGTCTGGTAGGTAACCATGTTATTACCGATGCCACCAGGGATATCTGGGGAAGAAACTACCGCATGTTTTACTATACCTTCAAAAACACGCATCAGCCAGAAGAAACAGAGAAAAAATTGATACCAGCCGGAGAGAAAGGAGTAATGGTCTTAATCTCCGGCGGTCCTGATGGGGTTTTGCAGTCTTGTGCTGCGGATAAGTCAAGTCCTGAGAGTACTAAGAAAACAGCACCACTGGTGGAGACAGCAAAAAGCACAGACTTTAGGAATTTTGAACCGTTTCATCATAATATCTCAGAACCTGACCCTTTTGCTGTCCTTTCCGAGAAAAAACTGCAGGGAATGAAGGAACAGGCAGAGAAAAATTACGAAAATTTCCTGCAAAAGGAGAGAAAATGAAAATCTGGTTGCCGGTATTGATTTTCTGGGGGATGTGCTGTCTGGTTAGCGGAGAGGTAGTTTTAGTAAAAGATGGAAAAGTGCAGAGTTTCATTGTGCTTTCAGAAAAGCCAACCCGGGCAGCTTATCTGGCTGCCTACGAACTGCAGTACCATGTGAAACTGATAACCGGTGCCGAAATACCGATTATCAGCCAGCCGGAGAAAATCAAAGGGGTAAAAATTCTGGTAGGTTCCAGCAACCAGACAGATAAACTGGGGCTGGGAAGAAACTTAAAAGAACAGGAGTATGTAATCAAATTCCTGCCAGGTGCCATTGTTCTTCTGGGAAAAGATAGCCAGGATTATGGGGAGGTGAAATACGGAGAAGACCAGCCTTCAGCCTGGAAGACATGGCCAGGATTTTTCCAGCAGCAGGGAACTCTTTATGCGGTCTATGAATTTTTAGAAAACTACTGCGGGGTAAGATGGTTTAACCCGACTGACAGTGGTATTTTCTGCCCGCAGAAAAAGACACTGGTAATCAAAGAAAAGAACCTCACCGGCCAGCCATACTTTCTTTATCGGGAAATTTATCCGGGGATGACTGTTCTGGATAGATATGACTGGAGCGTTTCCGGTCTCTGGAAAGGAGGTTTTAATCCTGATGACCCGGACTATAAAGAATGGGAAGAGACTGCTTACCAGGCACTCCGGGAAAAGTTTACCAGACCCGGTGAATATACTGAAGCCAGAAGAGGAAGGATAAAACTATTTTTATTGAGAATGAGAGTGGGTGGTGAAAAGCGGGTAGCCAATCATTCCCTGTACCACTATTATCAGCAGTATCCACCGGATAAGTACCCGGAAATATGGGCAAAGGGTTATCAGGGTACACCTACCCAGCTTTGTTATACCAGCGAAAAACTCGTAGAACTGGTGAGTAAAGAAGCTGAAGAGTATTTCCAGCTTCCTGAAGAAAAAAGAAAATGGGGACCAAATGTTTTTGCTGTAGAACCAATGGATAACAGGGCTTTCTGCCGGTGTGAGAAATGCCAGGAGTTAATCAAAAAGGGTAAAAGTTATGGTCATTACTCCTCAGGAGAACACAGCGAGTACCACTTTTATTTTGTCAATGAGATTGCTAAAAGGCTGAAGAAAACTAACCCGGATAAGATGCTTATCACCCTCGCTTATGCCTCCCATGCTAAATACCCGGAGACTGTAAAACTGGAACCAAACATAGAAGTAATGTTCTGTTTTGCCAACAACAGAAGTCCCTTTTCCAGAGGGTACCAGCATGAACTACAACTTTTGAAGGAATGGGCAGAAAAATGTAAAAAGGACAGAAGACCGCTTTCCCTGTGGCTTTACTACACCTTTCCCAAGGAATCGGCTGACAATGGAAACTATTATTGTTTCCCTGGATTTTTTGCTCACGCTATTGACAGACAGTTTAAACTCTTCCAGAGATATGGCATCAGAGGCGTTTTCCACTGCGGTTACGGCCAGGAAGTGGAAGCCTATGTTACTTACAAGTTAATGCTTAACCCCGAAGAAGACATAGAAAAACTTCTTCAGGATTACTTTTCCTCCCTGTACGGACCTGCTGCTACTGAGATGAAAAACATTTACCAGCTGATAGAGCAAACCTACACTGACGAAAAGAACCATCCGGAAGGTGTCTCCTACGCTGAGGCTTCTTACAGGTATCTGGGAACAAAAGAAAGAATGGAAAAAATCAGCCAGTGGCTGGAAAAGGCGAAAAGTAAAGCTACTACTGCCCGGGAGAAAAACAACATCAAACTTTTTGAGTATGCCATTGTCAGGTACATGGAAAAAGGTTACCAGACTTATCAGGAAGCCTCTCGTCTGCCGTTGCTTCAGCTGAGTATTCCCAGGGTAGCAAAAGTGGAAAACATAAAAAATATAGACTGGAATAAGGGTGTAAGTATTGGTCCCTGGTATGAAAGAGGGACGAATACCAGAAGTGAAAGACCAATGGAAGGAGCAATTGTGCACGATGGAGAGAATATCTACCTGAAACTGGTTGATAACTGCGAGGTAGAAAAACTGGAATCTTCAGCCATGGTCTTTCCGGCTGACGACTGGGAGATTTTTGTGGCTAAGCAGAGGGGGTTACCTTACCGACAGATATCCTTCAATCCGAAGGGACTGATTGTTATCCTGTCTCAGGGAGAAATAAACTTCAGAAGGAATGTGGAAATCAAAGAGCATGGAGTTGAAGTTTTTCCTGTTTTAGAAAAGAACCGCTGGATTAGTCTGGTGAAGATTCCGCTGAAGGATGTCTCTTTGGAAGGATACAGGAAGGGAGAAAAACTCTATCTGAATATTGTGAGGGTTTCTTCAGGGAAAGTGAACAAAAAGAATACCCTGGGCATAGAAACACTGGTTCCTTTCTCCAGCGTGCACCAGCTGGAAAGACTGGCAGAACTGAAACTGGAAGACTGAGTGAGGCATCGTTGTAACCTCTGGTTATTTTTCTTCTCCGGGGCAGGATTACTCTGGTCTGGGGGATACCAGTCAGATATTGTCTTCTGGAAAGCCCTGCGTGCTTCTTCCGGAACCCTGGCTCTTTTCCACTTTGACACCACAGAGACTGATAAAACAACATTCCTTCAGGATTCCTCACCGGACCAGGTGGAAACTGAAGTTTCCGGAAAAGTAAAGGAAGTACCAGGAAAGTTTGGTTCAGGTCTGGAGATAGAAGAAGGAATGCTGAAGGTTTTTCTGCGCCGGCCAGTAGCCTTTGAATTTTCCTGGATGAGTCCAGCACCGCAGTTTTCCGGTGAAGCCTGGGTTTACCTGAAAAACTATCCGGAGAAAGAAGGGGAAATTTTTGAAAAACAAGCAGGTTTTCCTTCTCAGAACCAATTATGTCTAACACCGCCTATATAAGATTTACACAATATACCTGGACGGGGGCTTGACAGTACAGAATAAGAGCCAAATGATGAGGATTCTAACAAGGTAAATGCAGGGTCGATAGTTTAAGATACATGACTTTCTTTAGATATATTCACCAGGAAAAAGGTACACCTTCAGGAATAACTCTCAAATAAACCCTTAAAGTGCGGAATTTCGGAGAGATTGGAAGAATGCTGTTGAGATGAAATTAGCGAAAGCGAAAAGGGAAAAGTATTTCGCTTAAAAAATTTTGCAAGAAGAAAATAGTTTGTAATATAATAAAAGCGGCTTAAAGTCTTTAGGATAGGAACCAAGCAAGAAAATCAGTTGCCCGACCGGGAATAAAATATGAAAAAGCATCTGTCTAACAGTGAAATTAACAAAATTTATAGCATGATTGGTGATTACCACAAGAAATTTTTAAAAAAATACGGAGTAACCCTTCCTAATCTAACTGACACAAAGGGCAGTTATACCAAAGATGCTCTGGTTTTAGTTTATTTGGCACAGGGCTATCCTCAGACAAAAAAGGTTTCAAAAGAAGAACTTACGGAGTTCATTCGTCAGTATTATCCGCATGTTGCTGATGTTCAACAAGCAAGACACCTTGGAGCACAAAAGGGATGGTTTATCGTTTCGGGTGGTCGCGATAATAAAGATGTAATTCTTGCACGAGGAGAATATCAACTTATTTCTCTTGAAAAACCTTACCCGTCTTTCCACGGGCATAGAATTGAAGAGACAGGGCAATGGGAGGAATTAAAAAGACAGTATGGTTATAGGTGTGCTACCTGTGGTTCAAAAGAAGGTGAACCTAATATTCATTGGCCAAATACTATTACCAGACTACAGAAATCGCATATGGACCCTAACAAGCCCTTGCTCCCGGGTAATATTATTCCACAATGTCAAAAGTGTAATAGAGGGGATAGAAATAACTGGGTTTATGATGAAAGGGGACGGGTGATAAAATTGGCTAATCCTGTTGTTATAAAAAGGTCAGATAAAGAAATTAGATGGAAGGTTTATAAAATTTTGTTTGAAGAATTTAGTGGCGTGAATCCAAATGAATGAGAAATTTATAAACAAAATCATACTTGGAGATGCTGAAAGAATACTGCACGAAATTGAGGATAATTCAATAGACCTTGTTTTAACTGACCCTCCTTATTTTCTGGATAAGATGGATAATAACTGGAATCCTGAAACGGTATCAACAATAACAGATTATTGCCATGTTGTGAAATCTCTTCCTCCCGGGATGAAATTTAGCAGAGAACAGGGGAAAAGGTTTTACGAGTGGTATTTTAAAATATCAAAGGAAATCCATAGAGTATTAAAACCGGGGGGTTTCTTCTTTTCATTTTCAAGTCCGAGACTTTATCATAGAGCAGTTTCCGCAATTGATGATGCAGGGTTTTTAATTAGAGATTGTTTTATCTGGCTCTATACACAAAATCAACCGAAAGCTATGTCTCTTGACCACTTTATTGAGAAAGGAAACTTTGATAAGAGGAGGAGTGTCCAAATAAAAGAGAAATTAAAAGGATGGAAAACACCCCAGATAAAATCATGCTTTGAGCCTATTGTAATGGCTCAAAAAGAATTAGAGAAAACGTTTTTACATAATATGACGAAATATAATGTTGGTCTTATAAATACCAATGTAAAAATCGGGAAAGCCATGTTTCCTTCTAATGTTGTAACTACACAGGAGATTACCGAAGACATAGATAGATGTTTTCTTTTACCAAAACCTGATAAAGAAGAAAAGGGCGAATTTAATATACATAAAACTGTGAAACCTTTAACACTGTGCGAATACATAATTGCACTTACAACTTTTTCAGAAGATGCCATTGTTCTGGACCCATTTGTCGGAAGTGGAACAACCGCTGTCGCCGCTAAAAAATTAGGTAGGAAATTTATCGGGATTGATATTAATCTTGAGTATGTAGAAATTGCTCGAAAGAGATTAAAACACGTTGCCATGGGAGAAAACAGCTTATATGTAACTCACACTGAACAGAAACAAGTTACTCTATTTGAACCCCGGGAAAATATACAATAACTAAGAGGAAGTAGACAGGAAAAATGATAAATAGGGGCCACAAACATATAACACAGCAGAAAGATTCATACATTGCGACACTCACTCAAATTTTTTCTTCGCAAAAGTCTCTTTTATGCCAGAAACTGTTAAACATAATGCCTAAAAATAGCAGCCCCTGCAGAATTTGAAAAGATAAGTAAAGTTTAGAACCTTTCCAAAGAAATAGTTGAGGAGATAATAAAACTGCCAGTATGTAGCCCAATTGTGCAAGTACTTGCAGGAAAATCAAAATACATTCTGTTTCCTAAAAACATATGTGGAAAAATAAATAAAATCAGCCAGAAATTTCCACGGCATAAAACACGATCGGAAATTATTGACGCTATACGATATTTCGGTGCAGACTACCCAGTGAAGAATTGGGAAGAATTATGGAACAAAATTATCCTACAATTTTGCGATTCGCTCACACTCCTGGAAGGACTACTGTGCTAAATTGTACAACACAGCGGAATAAAAAGTGTGGCAGTAATCGTCAATGCCGGAGAAAAACAGGTAGAGCTATCACCCTGCTTAATCAAAACAACAATTCCTGGCCTGAGTTCCGTGAAACAGGTTTCCAATCTGGAAAACAAGCAGATTTTTCCTGTTACCCTGTCCTCTCAAGGAATTTCTGTTTCCGGACTATCCATACCCCGGCATGGACTACTTCTGCTTCTTCTTCAGTAAAACTATTCCTCCCTGCCGACAAAGAAATCAGAAAAAAATGTCACAGGAGAACGGCTCTGGGGATTAAAATGGGCTGGATGGACATTATCCAGATGCGGTTTTTCCCCTTTATGCCCATTGCCTAAAAGGACAAACTCTGGTGGTCCAGCGTATTTTTCTCCCCTTTTAACCTCCGCATCAAGTTTCCATTCTTTCCCGTCAGAAGAACTATAAAACCTGATAGTCTCAGGATTTAAACTAATTTTTACCCAGTTAGCCATAAAGGGATACCAGCCAAAAATACTTTCCGTGCTGATAGGTGAACCACGTCGCAAACCAATGGAGGAACCTGTATAGAGAAACTTCTTTTCATTTACTCCAGGTGTTGCCTGGACAAATTCACCGTTAGGCCAGACCAGAAAGAGACTCCCGCCTGAAGTATCCTGACCACCAGAAGGGGCTCTTAAAATCAGACACTGGACGCTGATATTATCCTGGTTAATCACCTTGCGAATATGGGCATAACCATAATGGTCACCCTGGACACATAGTCTTCCGTCAATCATAGAAACACTGGCATTACCCTCATGAAGGTCTTTCAGCCAGGAGGAAGAAAGTTGCTGACCTGTGAAAGTGTCGGAAAGTGAATTTAGAATCTTTTCTGGTAGCAGAGAAGGGGCTGTTAAGTCCACATTCCTGGGGATATATGCGCCTGGTTTTCCTGCCAGCACTAAAAGCACATCCCGCGCTGGCACCTTTACAGAAAAACCTGTCTTGCTGTTGCCAGCGGAAAGACTGATAGCTTCCCCTGTCTCCGGGTTGAAACAGTTCAAACCAGCATGGTTAAAACCAAGGGTTTTCCAGTCGGGTTCCACAGTTACTTTCTCTTCCTGAAAAGAAGTATTACCCAGAATAAAAAGGAGGCCATTTCCCTTCCTGTAATAACTGACAAGGACTTTCTCGTTATTTCTTTTCACAGTTTTCTCTGCTTCCCAGTATCCGGTAAAGGTCGTGTCTTTCTCCCAGGGCCGGAAAATGTTTCTGGCAGCCCGCAGCCGGCACACTGTCCTGGTATCACGGGAACCAAAAGAACCAACATCCTGGTCATTCAAAAAAGCAAGCATCATCATATTCCTGGTATCTCTGACAAAAGCAGCTGCTTCCCATTGAGGTGAGGACATGCCAATCATCCCTGGTTGGCCAAACTGCCTTCCTGGATTGTAGGCAACAAATCTATCCACGGAGCCGTAAAAACCAAGGTTATCTCTGTCTTTAAAAGGATTGTAATAACCGTGTTCACATGGTGCCCACAGCCCGATGAAGTGATAGGCAGGCATAAAATGAGCGTGACAGTGCTGGCTATCCCGGAGAAAATTTGGCCGGTTGTGCAGAAAGTTTACATAGGCGGCTCTTTTCCATCTTTCCCGGTATATCCAGAGACCTGAGGAGTAAACCTTCCGGCCATCTTCCCGAATGAAACCAAGACCTAACTCTTCATCAAATACTGGCTTCGGATAACCGGTATCATCATAAAATCCGGACAAAGGTGTGTACTTCAGCATCTCATCATAGGCATAGGTGATAAAATCAACATAGCTGGGTACGCACTTCACATAAGAAATGATGTAAAGATCCCTGTTGTCTCCATAGAATTTATTCTGCCATTCCCATTCTCTCACTGCCTTATTAGCGTCCCAGGTATACCTGTCAATTCCCCATTCTCCCCGGAAAACGCGTGTCTCCACCCTTCCCTTGGGCACAGTACCCCAGTAGTGATACCCAACCACTGCCTTATTACCACCTGCTATGACCTTTTCCAGCCTCTCCCGGCACTGCTTTCTTATCTCCGGTGTATCCCCTGGATGGAGAATGTGGGTGCCACCACCACCGCAGTTCCCACTTCCTCCAACCTGGATAATCGTTAAAGGTGCATCCCCGGGGTTACCTCCATCCTGGATACCGCGGTAATTATCTATCATGGGTTTAGTAGGACCAGCCTGAAACGCAAACTCCAGTTCCCTGCTCTGGTTCAGGTTGTACTCTTTATCTACCAGGTTCAGATAAACAATTACCTGCTCCCCTTCCCGGTAGGCTTCCACTGCTGGTGCATCATCTCTTATGAGCCATCCTTTATCACTATCAGCCGCATAACAGAAACAGGTATCATAATCACCTACCCAGAAGAGTGTGGCAAAAGTCGGACTGCAGCAGACCGACCGGGTATCTTTCATACTGTCATAAACCTTACCTTCTTTCTCCGGCAAAAGTGCTCCCTGGATACAGACACCCTGAGTATCACCGGCTGCGGAAAAAAACTTCGTGTATCTGGCATCCAGAGGGATTTTTACCTGCATTTTCCTGACAGTTACAGTATCTTTCTCCGGGCCATACCTCATCCGGAAAAGTACAAAACCGTCATATTCTGTAATACTTTCCAGTTCCACCTTTAACTTATTTCCGGAGATAACCGACCTGCCACTAACAGCAGCTGGACTGATTTCCTCGAAAGAGAAAGGGCTAACAGTTTTCCAGGAAACATCCCCTTCGGCTGTTTGCGCTAAAAGAGTCACCGGTGCTTTCAGATAATTTTTTCCCTGGGTGAGAAAACTTTCCGGAAGACCGCTAGTCTGAAAAGAATAGGTACGTCCCCAGACCTGCACTGAACGACCTGATACCTTTAAAGGTATATAAGGAGCAGGAACTTTTTCTCCTTTTCCCCGGGGATTAACCATCCAGTCAAAAATTCTTTTTTCAAACCAGTCTTCATGTTTAGCGATTAGTTGCCCTGTCTTACTGGCTAAAGTTACCAGCACTGAGTATTCACCTTCAGGTAAATTTTTTGTGGACTGGCGCCAGACTCCCCGGCAGTCTTTAAACTCTGTCAGTTTCCCATTCATTACTGGTTTTTCCAGTTCCTTTCCTTTAGGCCAGACAGAAATTTCAGCGCTTATCCCGTCACCAAAAAAACCTGTCTTTTTTGCCCAGGCTGTATAATCCACAATAACAGATAACCTTTCCCGCGAGGGGAGAAATCTCGGGAAAACATAAACCAGAGGAACTTCTTTAGCTACCCGGGGAATGAAACGGTCTACCGGAAAATTAACCCTTCGCTGGAGAGAGAAGATAGGTTTTTGCTCCCAGAGAGCTTCCAGATGGACAGTGTTGAAAGATAAGAGTTTCTGTTTTTTACCCAGAACTACTTCTACCACCTGGCCTGGATTAACAGTCACTGTTTGTTTCTCGGTGCCCAGGGAAACAGTTTCCGCTCCCCGGGTTGCCTGGCCCTGAGCTGTAAGGGAGAGAGAAACTTCCTGAGATTTTTCAGCAGAATTGGCAATTTCTAACTTCACCTGTAACTGAGCATCAAGCAACGGGTGAGGATTGACGACCCGGACAGCAGGTGCCCGGCTATCAAAGACAATATCACAACCAACCCGGGCATCATTCAAGCCGCCAGAACCGTTCAAAGCAGACCAGTAATAATCCGAATAGGTTCTGTCTAAATTCATTCTCCACTTTGCTCCATCAGCTGGTGGTGATGGCACCATGGAAGAAAAAGGAATTCTTACCTCGCAGACCCAGTGTGTACCATCAACACTGTTGGCAATTTCCGCACCACTTTCCCAGGAATTGTGACTTTCTGCAGAATTGGGAACAAACTTGCAATCCCAGAGAGTACCCAGCGCATTGATAGCCAGGTAAAAGACAGGGAAATCAAACCTTTCTATGTCCGGTCCTGAACCTGGTGCCAGCATAATTTCTAAACAGTCATCACCGATAATGGAAAGGTGGTCATGCACGACACAGGAGGCAACAATGGTATTGGTGTTGGACGCCAGAGAATCCATGGCAAGATAAAGATTTTCTTTGTCCCGGAAAACATAAAAAACTGGCTGTTCCATTCTGATGTTACGCGTACCAACAGTTTCCAGCATGGTCAAAGCAGCAGCAAACTGCCACTCCCCTTCTGAAATTTTCCCGTCAATCACCGGTGGTTCAGGACAAGCGGGGATAACGAAAAAAGGGTCCTGTGCGCACAAAACCATCCCTGCCAGCAGGAAAAATAAAATACTGCTTCCTTTTCCTTTCATTTTTGCCTCCACTTTTCAGGTTTCCCGGGAAACAATAAATTCACTGATGTAACAGGGAGAAGAGGTAGAATCCCATTTCTCATCATTCTGAAAAACTTCACCTTCTCCTTCTCTTCCCCTGCCAATTATCAGATAGACCGGGGCTTGTTTACAGGTATCAGGCCTTTTTATTTCTGCTTCCAGGTTCCAGGTCTGACCATCCAGAGAAGAAAAATACCTGATTTTCTCCTCAGTCAGGGAAATTTTTAACCAGAAGTCGTAGAAATTGTTGTCTGTCACAGCCATGCGTCTGGGTGCCAGATTTATCCTTCGCTGACCGTGCCCGGAAATCACCAGCTGGTCATTACCACCGCAGAAACTGCAAAAATTACCTTTCCCCCAGTAGAGCTTTATCCCCGGATTCCAGCCAGTATCACCACCGGTCGGCTGTATCTGAAACCTCGCCTGGACAGAAATATTTTCAAAACCTTTTCCTGGTTGCCTTGCCAGGTACTGATACTTGTAATGTTTGCCTTCCAGAATCAGTTTGCCATTTTCTGCTTTTATTCCGCCACCAGTTACCTGAGCTGGCGAAGTAAAAATATACCAGTTATTCTTCAGTCCCGGTGTTGTCTGAAAATCATTCTGAAAAAGGACTTCTGCAGGTGGAGGTAACCTGCTTATCAGTTCCTGTAAGGAATGGGGATTATTATCCACTCTCACCCGGCCAAAATAAACAGGCACAGAATCTGGACCGGGGGAGATATTCCGGCCTTCTTTCAGCCAGGCAGAAAGTGTTATCAGGACAGTCCTACCAGTCCAGGCACCTAAGGATATTTCTACAGGCTTCCAGTCTTTTGTCCTCTCCAGGTGGTCCTGCCAGATAATTTTTCCATTCACTGCCACGGCAACCACCATGGCTGGAAGTGACCGGGAACGGTCCTGGCTGTCATAGGCTAAATCAAACTTTAGAGAAGGTTTACTGTTTTCCACTAAAGAAATCCATTGTTCGGTATAACCCCGGAAACGGCCTGTACCTAAAGCCACGCAGGGATATTCCTTACCAGCCAGCTGATAATTTTTTCTCAAGACTGCCTGATTGTAAGACCAATCCCTATCAGGAAGACCATTAGCCAGGGTCTGCCCCCTGGCAGCAATGAAATCACTGCGGATTCTACCATCCTTAGGTTGCACTTCTTTCCACAGGAGAACCAGGCCTCCAGGAGTAAAAGTTTTTACCGTAATTTTCTGACTGGTTTCTGCATTTTTGAAAATTTCTCCGGTGCTGTCCAGAATTTGTAAACAGGGCTGATGAAATAATATCTCCAGTGCACATTCTTTTTCTTTTCCATCTATCGTCTCCAGGCTAACCACACTCCAGTTACCGGAGTGGTGGAATTCCTGGATTATTACTCCTTCAGATATCCCGGTAATGGTAAAAGGCTGTTCCTCTTGTTTTTTCCCGGGAACCAGAAAGTATGTTGCCCGGGGATTAAGACCAAGCGGCTGATTATCACGCATAGCAGGCCAGCCCTGGATATAACAAGGCTCAGAGAAGGGACTGCTGGTTACTCCAGAAAGTCTTACCAGTCTGGGCTGAAAAGTTTTCCCGGTTAATTCTACATAACCATCGCCGTAAGGTAGTTTCCGGTACTGAAACCATTTGCCATTTCTACCCCGATAGTAAGCCAGGGCTTCTTCTTCCCATTTTTCTGGCAAATCATTAAATAATTCTTCTTCTGTAAACAGTTTCACCCTGGCTACTGACCAGTCATCTTTCAGGTTAAGTTCCGGCAGTCCGCCTACCAGTGCTGATTCATCCGGTTCAATTCCGGCTTCTCTTGTCCAGGTGTAACTTCCCCACAGTGCTGTCCGCAGGGGATGGTTAAGTTTGCTTTTAATGGAGGGATAAGCCCGGGGTAAAGTGAAATGGCTGGCACCTTCCCAGGTATAAAAAGTATAGGGCACAGTCCACTGACTCTGGCATTCACTCATGATAGCTAAATGCGGATGGGCTTTTCTCAATTCTTTTAAGGCTACTGCCTCACCATCCCGATAAAGAAAACCATCCATCACCTTTCTTTCTGCAGGAAACATGTAGCCGTGGTCCGCACCAAGAATATCAAAGTAACAACCAGAAGCCCCATGAAAAGCACAGTAGTTGCCGTAGTTACGCACCAGGTATTCTCTGACCAGACGGCTACCAGGATGAAGTACCCACAGCCCTTCCATTTCCTCCATAGTTTTATCTTTCGGCTGATAGTATCCCGTAGCCACTGGACGGAAATAATCATAAAATTTTTCTGGTGGGCCCCGGTAATCAGGAGTGAAAACATAGCCTTCAGGAAAACCCCAGTTCTTCTCCTTGATTTCCTGGTAACGTTTAATCAAACCCTTAGGGGAATAAATCAGGGTCCAGGGATAATAAGCCATCCAGCGGAAGCCATATTTTTTAATTGCCGCTACCACCGGTTCTTTCGGCCAGCCCAGCCTGGTCATATACCGGTGGTCACCAAAAGCCACAATTCCGTTTCCATTCCAGTAGAAGAGAAGAATCTTTGCCGGGTCGACCTTTTCTGCCAGTTTCTGGTAGTAGCGGTCAGATTCTTCTGGAGAGGGAGAACCATGGGCACCCCCTGGCGCACCTGTGTGCACAGCATGAATTTTCCTCACCCAGGGACAGTCATTCTCCCATAATGGCTTAGCACCAGTGGTTTTCTCATAACTTTTCCGGTATTGTTTCACTGCCTCCAGCCAGGTGGGAAAAACGTCAAATCTCCAGAGGACAGAACTGGTCTGCAGGTTACTTTTTTCTCTAAGATCTCTTTCTGTAGTCAGAAATAGCCCATCTGCCTCCGGCTCATGGTGGATAACTACATTATGGCCAGCAAAAAAATCAGTGGACCAGAGGAAAAGACAACTTCTCTCTCCTTCCACCACTGCCAGCGGTGGGGAATAAAGGTTGTTAGCCCAGCGGACACTATAATTTATGACAGGTGCATCCTGGCGTGTGTACTTAGCTCCAGAACCAAGAATAACAGCTCTGGTCTTCAGATTGGTTAAGGGAAGGCTGGAATTCTCCGGAACACTGGATGGTTCTGTCACCCTAATCACTGTTTTAACCAGCACCCCACCACTGGTGGTATCAACGGAAATATAATAATCTACCGCGTCAAGCTGATTCTTACTTCCCGGAAGGTTAGTATAGGTCAAAATACCCTGGTCCGCACCAGCCTGCTGCCACAAACAACTTGATTCTGGCCCTGGCCGGAGTAATTGTTTCTTACCTTCCATTTTTCCCAGATGTTCCCAGGGGTTCCCCTGAGAGAAAACTTCCCCGGTGGCAACATTTTTTAGAGAGGATATCACTCCTCCTTCTATCACCAGTTCCAGTTTTTTCGTTCTGACAAAAAGTCTGTTGTCTTCAAAGTGAAAAAAAGGTTGAGAAAAGAGATAATTACCGGAAAGAGTAAGAAGAAAAAGGAGAAATCTTGCGGGGAAATAAATTCTCATAAACGAGAAAAAACTACCGCGAAAAACTGACTTTTCTCTCATTCGTAATACCAGGGATATTTACCGGAGACAGGTACAGCTATATTTTGTCTGGTCACCCACTGACAGTGACCATCCAGAAAGAGAATATTAACGCCATCAGAGTGCCGGAAGGATGGTCCCCCCATATTTCCAGTGATTTCGTAGTTGTAGTAAATCCAGGGAGAAGCACCGTCATTGGCTCCAGGGGTGTAATACTTATCCATAATAAAATAGAGCTGGTCAGGCTTTTTAATCCTTGCCATTTTCAACCCCCGGTAGGTAACATTGTTGGTGGAATTATAGCCGACTTCTGTTCCAGCAATTCTCATGTTATATCCATAGTGGCCATAACACCTGTCACTACCGGTTGGTACTCTTGTTTCACTGGGACAAACAAGGATATGGTTTTTCTTCCAGGAAGGGGAAAGCATCCAGGGTTTACCTTTAATGTAACCTCCCTCCACGATGATGTCTGTCCAGTTTCTTAGATTCCCTGGTCCATAGTAATATCCTCTTGGTAGCACCAGGTCTTCCCAGTCAATGGCATACATCTGGACAATGGTTGCCAGTTGTTTCAGATTGTTAAGGCAGTAAGCCTGTCTTGCTTTCTCCCTGGCTTTTGCCAGAGCCGGAAGTAACAGCGCAGCTAAGATGGCAATAATCGCTACCACCACTAAAAGCTCAATCAAAGTAAATCCCTTCTTTTGCATAGTCCACCCCTTTTTACACTATAATTCTAACACCTGTGAAAAAATTTGTCAATACCCTGCCGAAATAGAAAGATAACTGTTTGCCTGAGGTTGCGGAAAGGGTAAAAAAAGTATATATTCTCATCAAAGCCAGTATTTTTAAAAAGGCAGGAAATTGTGAATATTGCTTCGGCGATAGCGCTTTTGTTTCTTGTCCTGGACCCTGTGGGAAACATTCCAGTATTTCTGACAGTTTTAAAAAATGTAGACAGGAGAAGACACACCAGAATTATCCTGCGAGAACTCTGTATTGCCCTTGGAGTGTTAATTATTTTCCTTTTTTCCGGCTCCACAATTCTGCACATTCTTGCCATCACCGAACCATCACTCAGTATTGCAGCGGGAATTATCCTTTTCCTTATAGCCATCAAGATGATTTTCCCTGTTCCTGAGGGAATCTTCGGGAAAAGTCCGGAAGGTGAACCGTTTGTCGTTCCACTGGCTATTCCTCTCATTGCCGGTCCTTCAGCTATTACTACACTTCTTCTTCTCATCAGCAGGGAACCTTCCCGCTGGCTGGAATGGCTGGTTGCCCTTCTCTGTGCCTGGTTTTTATCTGGCGTAATTCTGCTGGCTTCAGCTCCTTTGCACCGGCTTCTGGGAGAAAGAGGACTCATTGCCCTGGAACGGGTAATGGGCATGCTGCTTACAACTATCGCCGTGCAGATGTTTCTCTCCGGACTGAAACAGGCAATTTTGCAGTAAAAGAAAGCGGAAATGCAAAGTCTATTACATGAAATTCTGGTTTTCCAGGAGAAGCAACGATTTACAAAAAGCGTTTCTGGCTTCTGGTGGCGGAAAAATTTACTGGAAGGGAAAAGAGTAGCTGAGTGAATCTTCTGTTGTCTGGATAACATTTTCCCATGATTAAAGAACTGGCTGTTTACCACTGGAAAGAAAAAGACTTTCCTGAAGGAGTGCTGCGGCTGGAATACCTCAGTTGTTTTGATCAGAAGAAAGACTGGGCTTTGCTGCAGGTGCAGAAAACCGACTGGCTGGTTAAGCTCCACGGTCATGGCTCTTCCGGGGACCAGATATACACGCGGCAGGATTTAAAAAATACCTGGTTACCGAGGTTTCTCACTGCTGGATTCAGTCTTTTCAGTCCTAATCTGAGAGGCAATGCCTGGATGTCACCACAGGCAGTCTCTGATCTGCATGGACTTCTTGGTTATTTAAGGGAAAAGTTTCACGCCAGACGTTTTTTCTTCTTCAGCGGGTCCATGGGTGGCACCGGTAACCTCATTTACTCTGCTCTTCATCCTGAAGATGTCACCGCAGTGGTGGCTCTTTGCCCGGCAACTGATTTAACTCTTTATTACCACTGGTGCCGGGAGCAAAAAGAACCATGTGTCCTGAAAGAAATTGCTGCTGCCATTGAAAATTCTTACGGTGGTCCTCCTGAATCCTTACCCCACCTTTACCAACAGCATTCCGCCCTAACTAATTGCTCTCGTCTGGTTATGCCAGTGTGTGTAATCCACGGTGATGCTGACGCTATTATTCCGGTTGAGCTATCACGTCTTCTGGCCAGATGTTTGAAAAATCACCGCCAGTTTTTTTACCTGGAGATACCCGGGGGTAACCACGATGCACCTTTAAGGGTGGAGGAACCATTTTTGTGGCTTCTGGAGAAAAGAAAAAATGCCTGAGTGGCAACTGGTAGCCTGTGATCTGGATGGAACACTGCTTGACGATGAAGGTGTTATCCCTGAAGAAAACAAGAAGATGTTACAGAAAATAAGTCAGCAGGGTGCCATCATTGCTCTGGCTTCTGGCAGGATGACTGACTGTATTATCCCTTTTGCTGAACAGTTAGGGATAGACTGTGCCATCATTGCTTATAACGGTGCTCTCATCAGAGCCAGGGCTAAAGAAAAAAGAAAAATCATTTTTCATAATCCTGTCCCGGCTATCTACGGAGATTTTCTGATAGATTATTGCCAGAAAAACCAGTTTCACCTGAACTATTACCTGAATGATTGTCTTTATGCCAGAGAAGATGAAAAACTCAGGAAGTATGCCTTAATCTATGCGCGGCAGACAGCTGCGGTATTCCATTTTGTCCCTGATTTAAAGATTTTCCTGGGGCAACAGCCAACAAAGCTTATTCTTATTACCGATGTCTTTAATGAGAAGCAGCCTTTTCGCACAAGGGACTACCAGTACAGTTTTTTCCAGCAGAAGATGGGAGACAGGATTAACCTTTTCCGCACCAACCCGGAATATCTGGAGTTCTTGAACAAAGAGGTAGATAAAGGAGTGGGACTTTTAAAGCTTGCCAGTTTCTATGGCATCAGACAGTCTGCTATAGTTGCTTTTGGTGATGGCGAAAACGATGCAGATATGCTCCTGGCAGCCGGAACTGGAGTGGCTATGGCTAATGCTAAAGAAAAGGTGAAAAAACTGGCAAAGATCGTCCTGGACTGGACCAATAACGAAGCAGGAGTCGCCAGATTTCTTAAAAATGAGATGAAAAATTCAAACACAGGCAAGTAGCTGCCGGGGAAAGATATTATCCAGACCCAGAAGGCAGGCCGGGTCCAGCATCTTTTTGATGGCCGCCATTTCCCGGAGACCCTTTCTGCCAAACATCAACTCCAGCCACCTGTGTTTAATCTTGCCAATGCCGTGTTCAGCAGCAATGGTACCACCCACGGAAATGGCTCTCCGGGCACAGGATTCATAAAGCTGATAAGCTTTTTCCCTTTCTTCCTCTGTTTTCGGAAAGAAGTTGAAATGCAGGTGGTTTTCCCCGATATGGCCAAAAAGAATGGTCTGGATTTTCTCCTGCTGCATAATCTGGCGGTAAAATTGATACTGTCCGGGAAAGGATTCTTCCGGGACAGCAATATCTGCAGCCACCTTGATAATACCTAATTGTCGGAAGTAACGGTTAACATTCTCAGGCAGTTTATGGCGGAACTCAATCAATCGCCTGTAATTTTTACTATCATCACCGATAATGGTTTGTACGGTTCTAAACTCCTCAGTGATGCTTATCCATCTTTCTATCTGGCTTTCAGTGGATTCTGCCTCCACATAAAGCGCAAAGGTGCCTTCAGGTATTTCCGGAAAATCATTCTGGAGAAAGGAAAGTGCACCAGGACAGAAATATTCCAGGCTGTAAACAGAAAGGTCTGCAGAAGTTTTAATAAGTTTTACCAGTTCTAATAAACGAATGTCATCAGGCAGAAACATAACCATAATGAAACGAGGCGGGGGCTTCTCAATCAGGTTGACGGAAATTTCTGTGATGATTCCCAATGTGCCTTCAGAACCAATAATCAAATCAATGGCGTCCATACCAGGCCAGATATAGTAACCAGCAGTGCATTTTATCTGCGGAGTACGATAGGAAGGAAGGGGAACTTTCAAATGCCCCAAAGGGATGAAACCATTTCTTTCATAAAACTTACCCCTTTCCAGTTCTATGATTTCTCCGGTGGTCAACACCATCCGCAGGCTCTGCACATATCTCCTGGTGGAGCCAAACCGAAAACTGTATTCTCCAGAGGCATTGGTGGCTACATTGCCACCGATAAAGGCACTGCGTTCTGTGGGGAAAGGGGGATAAAACAGGTCATATTTTTCCAGTTCTTCCAGAAAGTTAGTGATGACCACCCCTGCCTGTAAGCGGGCTTTTTTTTCCTGTGTCTGGATAGAGATTACCTGGTTAAGTTTCTCCAGAGAAATAATAGCTCCATCCCTGGCAACCCGTCCGCCGACAGTACCGGTACCTCCTCCAGAAACAGTCAGAGGTATTTTTTCCCGGACACATTCTTGCACCACCTCCACCACCTCTGCTTCATTTTCCGGCAGATAAAGGCTTTCTGCCTGCGACTGACGGAAGTTGGAGGAATCTTCCAGGTAGGAAAGAATCTCTTCCCGTCCCTTTTTAACAACCATCAACTTTCCTCCTGGAGCACTGTAGGTCTACCTTTCTTGTCCAGTAGCCACCGTGGCCTTTTAATAAACGGACCGCCCTTGAAAATCTGTTTAATGTCTTTTTTCTTTTCCAGGTAATGGAAACAGCTGCGCATACAACCCCGGGAGCCTCCTATCCCCAAGCCTCCCTGCCCCCAGAACTGAATATAGTGATGACCTTCAATGATGTATCCAGAAGGAAATTCTGCAGTTTTGCGCCAGCGGCCAGTAGACAAGGGCACACAGAACTTGTAGGCACATTCCTCACTTATTTGTTGCTCTAAAACATCAAAACTGTATCCGGGCATAGCGTGAGGGATAAAAGGAGAAACTCTGGGGTCTCCGCCGTGATACATCAACGTACACTTACCGAAATCAACATCAGCCCAGCGGTAGGTTTTGTCTTCAATCTTGATTTCCACATACTTACCTTCTTTGATATGGGGAATGGCTCCGGGGCATCCTTTTACACAGGCCATATCCAGTTTGCAGATAGAATTTGGCTCCACCAGCTGGTCAGGTTCCAGCTCTAAATCAGTAAGAATGGCTGCCAGCCTCTGTCTCGGTCCGAATTCTCTTGTCAGGAAAACTTTAGACCAGCCAATCTCTCCCAGACCAGCTGCTACCCCGGCAATACGAATAGCTAAATTTACTTCAGGTGTCGGCTGTCCTGGCCGCAAGGGTCTCACATCAGGTGGGTCCTTCTCGTTTGTCATCCCGGAAAACACAGGGCAGGCTTCATAACCAAAGTTCTCTATATAACAGGCAGTCTCATACAAAGGTAACTGCAAAAAATAGGTGTTGAGAAGTCCAGAGTAATCAAAGTAAGAATAATTTGGCCAGTAGGTACCTTCTTCAATACCTCTCCATCCACCACGGACAATCCGCCGTCCAACAACAATAACAGAACGAACCTCCGGGAAGATACTGGCAGGATGCATTCTTTTTGGAGCATCCTTGAACCTTTCAATATTCGCCACGCCAAAAAGGTCCAGTCCCCGGGATAAGGCATACTCTCTTATTTGTTGCTTGTCTGGTTTAGCCATGTTTTTCCCCTAAATTTTGAACAGGTCCACTGTTCTTTCTACCACCCATGGTTCTCTTATCTGGAAAGGTAACTGGAAAAGATTGTTTACCCGGCCTGATTTTTCCAGGTTATGCACACATCTACGGATACAGACAGCTGCCAGCCGGTCAGGTCTCCCGGCAGGATGATAGGGATTGACTGTGGCTCCATTTTTACACTGGGAGCAAATCTGGTAATCAATTTCCGCTACCTTCATCCTTTTTCCTGCAATCTCCATTTCTTTCTCACCCTTTCTGGCACCTAACGGACAGAAAAAATCACACTTCCCGGGACCAGGACAAATACTTTCCTTTAGAAGGTCATCCGGTTCTATCACCGCATCTGTCAGAATCATCTGCAGTCGCTGTCTGGGACCAAATTCCCTGGTAAGGAAAACTCCACAGTAACCAATCTCACCCAGACCAGCCCGCACAGCCGCATCATCAAAATCCAGCATAACATTGGGCGCGGGATTTCCCGGCTTGACCTTCACACCCATAGGTGGAACCTCAGGTGGTAGATTCGGTAAAGGTACTGCTTCCCACCCGTTATCTTCCAGATACTCAGCTACCTGGAAAGTGGTCAATGCCAGAAATCTGTCAGCCAGCCATGCCTGACCAAAGGCAATGTAATTATGGAAATTAGTACCCTCTTCTACCCCGCGCAGTGTCCCCCGGGTAATGCGGCGACCAATAAGAATAACAGTTTTTGTTTCCGGGAAGATAGCCCGCGGATGTTTTTCCAGGGGTAACTGGTCAAACCTTTCCACAGGAGCAAAACCAATCAAATCAGCCCCTGCCTGCCTGGCAAATTCTTCTATATTTTGTTTCTCCACTTTTCCCTCCCGATAGGTTAAAAATTTTATCTTTTCTCTTTCCCTTTTACCCACAGCACACAGTTTAAAAGTAGTTTCAAACCTTCACCTGTGGGTGGCTGTTCCATATTCCTGGGACCCAGGCCAAGGTTGGGGGCGACCAGGACAACCCGACCCTGGTTCCACTGACCAGCCACGACAGCAGCAGCCCCGGTATCTTTTCTGATAAAGACAACCTGCCCTTTTTCTCCGGACTTAATCTCTGGCATATCAAAAAGAACCTTGATTTCCCCCTGGATACCAGAAGCTAACGGATGAGTGCCATCAAACACCTTAAGGTCCACATACCTGGTAGTCATAGGACCTACTCCCCTGGTAAAAGAATCAAGATAGCTATCACCCTGACCGCAACCGCTTCCAATTTCAGGGAAAACAGGATTCCGGGACCAGACACGTCTCCAGCCAATCGCTTCATGCAGGAGAATTATACCACCACCGTTTTCTACAAAGTGACGTAGCCTCATTCGTAACTGGCTTTCCTCCTCCTGGAAACCATAGACGCAGGGAATGATTAACACCTTTATTTTCTTCAGTGTTTCCTCATCAAGATTCTCCAGGTAACAGACCTGGTTTTCGTATCCGTTTTCTTCCAGAGCCAGTTTAATTCCTTCGTAACCCAGAATTGCTTTTTTCGGGTCAGCAGTAGGCCGAAAATAGATACCGATATCCGGCTGGGTCTGGCTACCTGCCACCAGTGGACTTAAAAATAAAATAGAAATCAAAAAAAGTCTCACCTTTTTCTTTCCTTCAGGAACTCACATCGCAGAAAAAAAACTGGTAAAACGGAAACGTTCTTTACGAACCGGAAGAATTACAGTTCTGCCCGGCGGTTTACCAGTCTTATTTTTTTCTCTCAGCCTGCGGAGAAGTATTTCTGCTGCCTCCCATCCAATCTGGTGCGCGGGCTGGTGAAGAAAAGTAATGATGTATTTACCAGGAGTAAGCAGGGAAGGTCTATCAAAAGCCATAATTCTTGGCCATTTTTTCCCGGCTGGCTGGCTGTTCAACACAGCCACCAAATCTAAGGTAGTAGATTCATTTGCCGAGACAAACCCATCCGCACCGTCGCGTGTCAGCTGGTATAACTTTTCTTTATACCCCGGCGATGATTTCTCCAGAATATATCTTTTTTTCACAGGCAGGTTATGCTCTAAAAGTACCTCTCTGTAGCCAATCAATCTTTCTGCACTGTTAGGTGAAGAAAGATGCTGACAGAGGAAAACAATTTTCCTGCAACCTTCTTGAATCAGTGCAGTAGTAGCCTGTCTGGCAGCTGAGATATTGTCTGTTTTCACCACATCAGCCCTTAACCCGGCAACAGGTCCAGATGCCAGAACAAAGGGAATTTTCTTTCCCAGTAGTAGTTGCCGGTAAGGATGGGATTTAGAATTGTAACCAGGGCAGGCCACAACTCCAGCGACCCTTCTTTCTGCAAACATCTCCAGATATGCTTTCTCTTTCTCCGGCTGACCATCGTAATTTCCAAGGATGACATGATAACCATGCCTGCGGCAATAATCTTCTACACCTCTGATAATGCCGGCATAAACAGAAACTGTGACTGAAGGAACTAAAACTCCGATTGCCTGGTTAAGCCTCCGGAGATGATAAATTTTTCTCCGGAAGTCAGAACTGGTAGTATCTGCCGGATGGGTGACAAAAGTTCCCCTTCCTGGCACCCGCAAAAGATACCCGTCAGCAGTCAGTAAATCCAGAGCCTTTCTCAGAGTTTCCCGGCTGGTTTTAAATTTAGTTGCCAGTTGCGGTTCTGGAAGAAGTCTGCTGCCAGTTTTTAACCGACCAGTTTCTATATCCTGACGCAGCTTTTTCTCAATGGATAAATAGACCGGCGTAACCCTGATAACCATGCCATGAGTTTACTCCGCTGGAAGGAAATTGTCAACCAGCCGCGTGAAAATTATTCTGTAATTTCTTTAAGAAGTTGCTGGAAGACGCCTCCTTCAAAATAGACCACTACTTTCCCATCAAATTGTTGCGGTGGTAAATCAGGAAGATAAGCATTCAACCCGAAGTCAAAACTTATACTTTTTCCTGCGGCAAGAGCAGGAAAGGAAACAATGGGTTTTTTCCAGAATTCACGCAGAGAAATCCCGGTTACCATCAGTTTTCCGCAGATTGTTTTCTCCTGGGAGTTATTCGTCAGGTTGACCCGCAGAAAATACTGCTTGTTGGGACCTGTTACTACACTGGTCTTCAAAACAATAGCTGGCTTCATTCTGAGGGAAGAAATAATCTGGCTGGTTTTTTCCAGCTGCTCCTGCGGACCGATAAGGTAATTTAAACTGTTGGTAAGCAGAACTGATTCCTTATCCGGGTAGGGGTTACCCATGATATCAAGGAACTTTACCTTTTCCGGTAAAAAAATTTTTGTTTCCAGGACCTGGTTATCTTTCGTCCAGAGAACCAGAGCAAACCGTTTTTCATCTTTCAGGAGAAAACTTTTCAAATCTGGATGAAGTTGCAGCTCGTCCACCCCGTGAAAACCATCCAGAAGCTGGGACATAATAGCGTAACCAACCATATTAGGCTTCAGTGCTCCATCATACTCGAAACCACATTTATATTTATCCAGCTGCCGGAAATCACCACCAGGGTAACGGGCATCGTAAAGGTTGAATCCCTGACCACCAGACCAGGCCATAGCATAAACTGGTTCCTGAAGTATTGTTTCTGTCACTTCCTGATACCAGGGAATTTCTCTTGTCTCTATGTAATCAGGAGTTTCAATGGTCCGGTACATGGAAACCTGCCAGCGATATTCCACATTGAGTACCGGTTTGCTGTATTTTCTGGAAAACTCCTTTAACCGCTGACCCTGTTCTTTTGTCCGGGCATAATCAGATATACCATCAAAAAAATCAAAGGCGCCGGCTTTTTCCAGGGCAGGCAACCAGTAAGGATAATATCCCCCGTGAATGAAAATCCGGCAGTCAGGGTTAGCTTTTTTCGCTGCCAGATAAGAGGTCTTTATTAAATCAGCATATTCCTCAGGCTTCATATAATGATAAGGCTCATCCACTATAAGCCAGCTGGTAATCTTGCCCCGGTAATGCTGGACTACTTTTTCTACAAAATTAGCCCAGGCTTTCCGGGAAAAAGTGAAAGGCTTGCTGGGAATTCTCGGACCAGAACAACTGATAGCATCATCAGCCGCAGGGTTTCTTGCCCAGGACGGGATACCATTTGCCTGGTGTCCGATGTCCAGGTTGGCAACAATATCCATATCAAGTTCTCTGGCTAACTCTACTCTTTTATCAGTCCAGACAAATTCTCCTGGTTTTGGTTCCATACTTCTCCATATCTGGAGAAGTTCGTTGGAACAACTCAAGGTTACTGTCCGACGTATACCAGCCCGGCTCATAATGGCTAAAGGTTCTGGCGCCAGAGTAATGTAAGCGCCAAAGGTATGGTGCATCCTTGCTGGTGGTCTGGGCACCACAGAAAAGACATATTCCTGGAGGGGTAGCTTTATTGGAGGAGAACTGGAAGTGATTTCGCCCCTGATTACCAGACGAAAACACCCGGTTAGACCGGTATTTAAATCAAGATTTTTCTCTGCGGTAGACCGGGCAGCAATAGCCCAGTCGGTAATGTTCTTATTCAGGACAACACGGTCAAAGTAATCAAAAACCTGATAGGAAACATTAAGTTTTGCTCCCTGGCTCTGATAATTTCTGGCTAAAATTATGAACTCCGCTGGCTGGTCCAGGTAAAACACGCGACCTATAGCCTGCCAGTGAACACCAATTTCCACCGGAGCTGACGGAAGAAAATTATCTCTTTTTTCTGCGGAAAGGCTCAGAGCATCCAGGTATAATGTAGCTTCTTTTTTTGCTGTGGCTGAAAGAGAGAGAAAATAACCCCGGTTATCCTGAAGAGTCTTAAACTCCATCAAAACAGGCTGCCAGTTTTCTTCCACGGTTGTCTTAACCTGACTTACCGTTGCCTTTGGTTCATAAGCCTGGCTCACAGTAATGGTTAAATCAACCGGTTCACTGGCCCGGAAAAGACCCCGGAAATAATATTTCTTTTCCGGATGCAGCTTCAGAATTTTATGAAGAAGCTGGAACAAGGTAGGCAAATTCTCACTATCACCCTGAAAACGCTGGGCATAAGGAAAAAGCTTCAGTGCCAGACACCTTTCTCCTTCTGCCGGGTTTCTTTTCTCCCAGAAATCTGGAAGCAGGCTGTAGCACTGCTGATAGGAAGTGGACCAGAAGTAACTGCCAATTCCTACCTCAAAACTTCCGTTCTCCAGCCAGTTATCAGGTTCTTTCTCCCGGGGAAAAAGCGGGAAACCAGGGAAAAATTCTCCTGGCTGGTTCATTTCATTCATAATGAAGGTTAAATCAACTGTTGCTGATTCTGGATCAGACTTCACATCTTTTAACTGACTGCTCAGGTAAAGGCGGTCAATCTGAAAACGGAAGTTAAAACTTTCTGCTGCCAGCCAGATCGTCTGAAAAGGGTTGGCTGCCTTAAGGACCAGGGAAGCAGAAATTCCAGGCTTAATTTTCTTAATGGTAAGCAGGTCTGAGGTTTCACCCAGTCCCACCCTGATTTTCAGGCTCTGTCCTTCCGGAAAATCGTCCTGATTCGGACCTATCTTGACCCAGACAACATATTCACCTGCAGGTAAAAGTTGTTCCAGGGTTTTACTGAGCCTGCCGTAAGACGCTGGCTGCTGGGGAACTTTTACTTCCACAACTGCCTGGCCACTGGCTGCCGCTTCCTTTTTCACCTGATAGTAAGGACTTTCTCTTACCATTTCTTCTGCCTCAAGAAAGCGACGGTAGAAAGCAGATTGCGCCTGGATACCATAAAGAAAAAAGAAGAAAACTGTTCCCAGCAAAAGTTTCTTCATTTTTCGTCAATTTTAAGGTAGATACCAGAAGCGCTGGTCCTTACTTACCTTCACCGAGAGCCATTCCACATGTCCGTCGTAAAAAAGGTAGTTGTAACCGTCATTGTGGAGGGTCTGACCAGGACTCTGTCCGTAGTACTGGCTATAAACTGGTGACCAGGGTGAAAAAATTGCTGCCATACAGTAAGGAAGACCACGACCTTCATCATCAGTGTTGCCTCTCATATTACCTTCCGTGAGAACAATAAGATAGGATTCTGCATGTTTCTTAAAAACTGTGGAGAGCCAGCCATCAGTGATACCGGGATATCTCGCATTCCAGGCATAATCCAGCCGTAAATCAAAATCTCCAGTATAAAAATTGGCATTGGAATTACCAGTTTTCGTAGGTGTATCATAACTTGTTTTCGGGTACTCCCAGCCAGGACAGATCAAAACATCAGGATTCTTCAGGTAGCCAAGAGAAATAACTGCGTTTGCCCAGGTGGGCCGCAAATCAGTTGCCTTGGAGCCAACATAAGCCCGGTAAATAAATCCTTCATTGTCCTGCCAGTACATGGAGAGAGCCAGGTAAATCTGTTTCAGGTTGCTCATACAGGTAGCCTGAAGAGCCTTGGCTCTGGCTTTGGAAAGGGCTGGCAGAAGCATAGCCGCCAGAATAGCAATAATGGCAATCACCACTAAAAGTTCAATCAGGGTAAAACCAGAAATCTTTCTCATTTCCCACCTCCATCTATTTATCTCTCCGCGTCCCGTACCCTTACCTTCCTCATCTCCTTCAGGCGGAGATTTATTTATACCAGCAGGTACCAGTAACACTGGTATCTTCTAACCTGGTCAACTCTGCATGACCATCAAGAAAACCCATCATGCATCTATCCTGATGGATAGGCCAGGGCAGGTAATTACTGCCAGTAATAGTTTTGGCTGTGGTGGTACTGGTGCAGGCATTAACCCAGGGCCATGGTTCATTCAGCTTGCGCCTGCTTTCTGTGATATAAATCATTCTGGCTGCCCCAATTTTAGGATACTTAATCTCCATCGCCGCCTTGGTTGTCTGGCCTAATTCCCAGTAAACACCATAACTGTATCTATTGGTGGGAGCACCGGCAGTGGTATAACCTATACCATCTCTGTAGGAAGGACACCAGAAAGTCTGAAGATTCCTGACATAACCGCCGTCATAAAGATGACTCAGGTATCCATTTTTACCAGCCCCGCCTCGGGGACCATCAGCCTGATAGGGAAGGAAACCATTCCAGTCGTTAGCATAAAGGTGGGCACCTAAAACAATCTGTTTCAGGTTATTCAAACAGCTTGCCTGCCTGGCTTTTTCCCTGGCCTGACCGAGGACCGGCAAAAGCAAAGCTGCTAAAATAGCGATGATGGCAATCACCACTAAAAGTTCAATCAGGGTAAAACCAGTCTCACTCTTCTGTGACATTTTGCGCCTCCTTTTTTTCGCGATAAATGAACACTTTTGCTCCATTTTACACTGTCAGGGACAGAATGTCAAATTTCTAATCAGACAAAGATAGACAATATCACTGCTCTGGAGTATGCCATCTTTCCTGTGGTATCCTTAAACCTCTTACGGAAAGGGAAAAAATGGTTTCCAGGCGCAATTTCAGTATTATCGCCCATATAGACCACGGGAAATCAACTCTGGCTGATAGACTGATTGAGACTGTCGGGCTTATCAGCAAGAGGGACTTCCACGAACAGTTACTGGATACAATGGAAATTGAGAGGGAAAGGGGTATTACCATTAAAAGTCAGACCATTAACCTGCCCTATCAAACCCCAAACGGGCAAATGGTGGAACTTAATCTCATTGACACACCAGGACATGTTGATTTCTCTTATGAGGTCTCCAGAGCGTTAGCCTGCTGTGAAGGTGCTCTTCTGGTGATAGATGCCAGCTGTGGTGTCCAGGCACAAACACTGGCCTGTGTTTACCATGCTCTGGAGCACAATCTGGTGATTATTCCGGTAATCAACAAGATTGATTTACCAACCGCTGATGTGGAAAGGACAAAAGAGGAAATTAAGAGCCAGCTGGGTCTGGACCCGGAAGAAGCTCTGCTTTGTTCTGCAAAGGAAGGTACAGGAATAGAGAATGTTTTCAAGGCTATTGTGGAACGTATCCCACCACCTTCCGGAAGTCCTGAAAAACCGCTTGCGGCTCTTATCTTTGACGCTCAGTATGATTCCTTTCGCGGGGTGGTAGTCAGTATCAGGGTCTTTGACGGTGAAATCAGGCCTGGAGACAGAATTAAACTTTTGTCTTCAGGTAATATCCACCAGGTAGAAGAAGTAGGGATCTTTCGTCTCAGAAGAGAAAGCTGCCCGGTTCTTTCCGCTGGTTCAGTAGGTTATCTTATTGCCGGGCTTAAAGACGTGGCAGAAACGAGGATAGGAGATACAGTTACCCGCCAGGACAGACCAGTAGCAGTAGCTTTACCTGGCTTCCGGGAGATGAAACCAACAGTTTTCTGCTCTCTCTACCCTATCTCAGCTGAGGATTATCCCGGACTGGCTGACGCTTTAGCCAGGTATGTGCTGAACGATGCTGCTTTTGTCTACCAGAGGGAATCTTCAGCTGCTTTAGGACAGGGTTTCCGGTGCGGTTTCTTAGGAATGCTTCATCTGGAGGTTGTTCAAGAGCGGCTGCAGAGAGAATTCCAGCAATCTGTTATTCTGACTCCACCTACAGTCCAGTACCGCTTCTGGCTTCATGATGGCAGCAATCTGCTGGTGGATAACCCCTTTCACTACCCTGAGCCAGCCAGGATTCGCTCTGTAGAGGAGCCTTATGTGCAGCTGACAATTCTTACCCCGGAAAGATACCTGGGCGCAGTTATTAACCTGTGCCTGAAACGTCGGGCAGTCCAGGTCAGACACCGTTTTCTGCGACCGGGCCATGTAGAAATAGATAGCCAGCTACCTCTGGCTGACGTTATCTTTGACTTTCATGATACTTTGAAAAGTATTACCCAGGGATATGCTTCCTTTGATTACCAGCCGGATTGTTATCGTCCTGCTGATATTGTTAAACTTGACATTCTCATCAACGGTGAAAAACTGGATGCTCTCTCCATGATAATTCATCGCCAGAAAGCCTACCACCGAGCAGTCCAGATTTGTGAAAAACTCAAAAAAGAAATACCCCGTCATCAATTTCAGATAGTCATTCAGGGAGCCATCGGCGGTCGGATAATTGCCCGTTCTACTATCCCTGCTTTCCGGAAGGATGTAACTGCTAAGTGTTATGGTGGAGATGTTACCCGGAAAAGGAAACTTCTGGAAAGACAGAAAGAAGGGAAAAAGAAAATGAAGATGGTGGGCTCGGTGATGATTCCTCAAAAAGCCTTTGTGGCAGCAATGAAAATTGAGGAATGACAGGAAAAACTGACTTTCTTGAAAACTTCAGCGAACCAGCAGGTTTGTATATCCATGTACCCTTCTGCCGGTTCCGCTGCCCCTACTGCGATTTTTGCAGCACCACAGATTTAACTCTGATTCCTTTATGGCGGAAAAGTATTGTGGAAGAAGCAAAAATGTGGGCAGAAAAATTCCCCTTTTTTGACACTCTTTACTTTGGTGGGGGTACTCCTTCTCTCTTAAAAATTACAGACCTTGCCTGGCTGATGAAGGAACTGGGGAAAGTTTTTTCTTTCTCTCCTGACCTGGAACTTACCATAGAAACCAATCCTGAGGATGTTTGTCCCAGCCGGATGAAAGAACTCAGGGCTTGGGGATTTAACCGCATCAGTCTGGGAATACAATCACTTTCTGATGAGAACCTTTCTTTCCTCGGAAGACGCCACACAGCTGCCATGAGTGAAAGAGCGCTTTGGGAAACAAAAGAGGCAGGATTTAAAAATGTCAGTGTGGACCTCATGTATGGACTTGCTAATCAGCAAAAACAAAACTGGGAGAAAATACTTTTGCGCCTGCTAAAAAATAAGCCAGAGCATATCTCCTGTTACCAGCTGACCATCAAAGAGAAAACAGTCTTCGGCAGAAGACAGAAAAGGGGAGAAAAATTGTCTGCCACAGAAGAAAGGCAGGAAGAACTTTTTCTGGTCACCTCTGCTATCTTACGCAGCCATGGTTATCTCCACTATGAAGTTTCCAATTTTGCAGCAGGAGAAGACCTTAAGTCAAGACATAACCTCAAATACTGGCGCCGGCAGCCTTACCTGGGACTGGGACCTGGCGCTCACTCTTTCCTGAAAAATAAACGGTGGTGGAATGTGAAGCAGGTGAAAAAATATTGCCAGATGGTGCTTGACGGTCAGTTGCCTGTGGCCTGCACTGAACTTCTTTCCGGGCAGCAGGAAAAACTGGAAAAAATCTTTCTTGGATTGCGCACTTCAGATGGCATCCCGGCTAATCTGGTCTCCTGTTTTTCAGGGGAAAATTTCTCCCTCTTAGAAAAGAAATGTTTTCTCCAGAGAAAAGGAGACAGAATTGTTCCCACAGAAAAAGGATACCTTGTCTGTGATGTTTTACCCCTCTGGCTTTCAGGGGATTGGCCGGTTTTAACTCTTCCCCCTTTGCCGGAAAAATGATAACATAAATAACCGGACAAAAATGTCAAAATTCAAGAAACGGGAATCCCTGGAGAAACAGCTGAAGAGGCTTGAGGAAGAGATGAACCTGACAATTCAGGGAGCCCCTGATGTTTATCAGATAGAAGAAAAGCAGGGGCCGGATGAATCTTCTCCTGTTTCTCCTTCTCCGTCGGTACCCGGACAAGATTTAACTGCTTCTTCTAAGGAGATAGAACACCGGGCGCCAGTAACGACTGAATCTTTCCTGCAGATAATTAGGAAACCTTCCTTCTACCTGACATCTGCCGGGATAATCATTATTGTTCTGTTTCTTTTCTTTGCACCTTTATTTCAATTCAGTACCCCTTTACGTTCTGACAGCGACCTTCCCGGTGTTCAGGTAGCCTTCCGTTATTACTACAATATCTTTGGCCAGAAACAAAGAGAAGAAACCATTGTCTTTTTAGACCATAAGAAAGTGGTTATCCTCCTGCCTATGCAGCAATGGGTCAACTTAGAAAAATCAAAGAAACTTATGGCGATTGAACACTACCAGAAACAGGACTAAAATTTCACCCGCTTTTCCGGAGGACCCCAGCCGGGGCCTGGCAATGAGAAGGACATCTCGGCGGACGAAAGGCTACCTAAGCGATTCTTGACGGGAAGCGAGAAAGCAGTTTCATCCTGTGTTTCAGGATTCTACTATCCAGTTGTCTATCATTCCAGGATTCCCCTGCTATCAACTCCCCTAACAGAAGTTCACCGAATCCGTCCTTCCAGAGGTCCTCCGGAAGACAGCGGGAAGCTGGCTGATTTCTATTTTTGCCTTCTGTTCTCACCTTTCTCCTCTTTTCCATTTAATTATCGGTTCCATCCGCAAAAAAGTTTAGGGGGAAATTTACTTGCATTTTTACTGACAGATGTTATATTGTTATCCCTGACAACGAGAAGGAGAAATGAAAACCGAAAAACATAAAGTAGATGTGGCAGTAATTGGCGGTGGTCTGACAGGTATCTGTGCTGCTCTGGCCGCAGCCCGGCATGGCGTGAAAGTGGCTTTAATTCACGACAGGCCGGTTTTAGGTGGTGCCTGTTCCAGCGAAATGAGGGTCCACATTGGTGGGGCTGACAGTCAGAATCCTGACATGAGGGAAACAGGGATTCTGGAGGAACTACGTCTGGAAAATCTCCGGCGTAATCCCCAGAGCAGTTATTCCCTCTGGGATACAATCCTTTATGAAAAGGTAAAGATGGAACCACAGCTTGAACTTTTTCTCAACACTACCTGTTTCCAGGCCAGGACCAAGGGACGCCGGATAGAAAACGTGACAGGATGGCAGCTTACTACGGAGACAAAACACCTGGTGAAAGCAGAAGTATTTATTGATTGCTCCGGGGACGGAATTCTGGCACCACTTACTGGTGCCCGCTTCCGCTGGGGTCGGGAAGCAAGGAGTGAATTTAATGAATCCCATGCCCCAGAAAAGGCAGATAAGAAAACGATGGGTATGACCTGTCTTTTCCAGGCCAGGAAAACAGATTCTCCCCAGCCATTTGAACCGCCAGCCTGGGCTTATGATTTTCCTGAAGAGGAGGATTTACCTTACGGGCAAGCAGGGCATCGTTACTTTCAGATGGGTTACTGGTGGCTGGAAATGGGTGGAGAAAACGATAGCATCTATGATGCTGAAAGGGTGAGGGATGAACTGCTGAAAATAGTCCTTGGTGTCTGGGACCACATCAAAAATCACTGTGTCCACCGGGAGGAAGCAGCCAGCTGGGTTCTGGACTGGATTCAGTTTCTTCCCTGCCGCCGGGAATCAAGAAGGTACGTCACAGAATACATTATGACCCAGAATGATATTGAAGCAGGAGGCCAGTTTGAAGATACGGTCGCCTATGGTGGCTGGCCCATGGATGACCACCATCCCGGTGGCTTTCTTCATCCGGAATATAAGAAACAGGCCACTACTTTTTATCCGACACCCTGTCCCTATGGTATTTCTTACCGGGTCTTCTGTCCTAAAGACATAGACAACCTTCTCTGTGCTGGCCGCTGTGCTGGTTTCACACATATGGCTTTAAGTTCTGCCCGGGTGATGGGTAGTTGTGCCACCATGGGTCAGGCTGTGGGAACTGCTTCCAGTCTGGCGGTGAAAGAAGGATATGAAAAGGTTCTTACTGTCGGTCAGGAAAAAATCAAAATGCTGCAGCAACTTTTACTCAGAGATGATTGTTTTCTCCCGGGTATCAGACAGGAATTTTCTGATCTCACTAAAAATGCTTCCCTCCTTGCTTCTTCTGGTAACCCGGAAGTTCTCAGGGATGGCTGGAGTAGACCACTTTCTGATTCCAGCCACAGGTGGGAATGCCAGGCAGGGGACCAGGTGACTTATTTACTGGAAAAGTTATCTCTTGTTAATCAGGTCAGAATAGTTTTTGATAGTGCCTTCCACCGCCGGATTACTATGAGTCTGCACGGTAACTATGGCCAGCTAACATATCCACCGCCAGAGCTAATCAGGTCTTTCCATCTGGAGGTGAAAAAATCAGGTCAGTGGGAAACAGTTCACCGGTCTCAGAACAACTGTCAGCGCCTGGTGATTATTCCTTTGGGTAAAGAAGTAGAGGGAGTAAAACTGGTAGTAGATGGTACCTGGGGTAATGAACGGACAGGTCTTTATGCTTTCTATCTGGAATAGAAAAAGATGGAAAAAAAAGAAAATATCAAACCTGCTTTAGAGGGAACAGTGGAATACCTTCCCATTAAAGGATTGCCGCAGCATGATTCTGTCTGGGGACTGTGCACAGGTAAGGATGGTAACATCTACCTTGCTGATTGTGGAGAACTTACCGGAGGTTTAAGTGTTTTCATTTTAAGATATAAAGTAGCAGAACAACAACTGGAGTACCTTGTGGAAGTTGGACCAGCCCTGGGTGAGCCACCGGATAACGGGCATGCCACGCAGTCCAAGATACACTATTGTCTTCTTCCAGGAAGTGATGGTCTTCTTTACTGTGCTACCCATGCTTCTGGTCCACCGCTGGGGGACCCCATCTGGAGGCCGTGGAACTGCTGGGATGACCCGGCCAGATGCTTTCCTGGTTCCTATCTCTTTACTTTTGACCCGGCTACTGGCAGGATTGATAATTTAGGGATTGGACCGGTCAAAGAAGGTACCAGAGCTATGGCTCTGGATGAAAAAAGAAGATTACTTTATGGTATTACCTGGCCCAGAAATCACCTTTACATCTATGATTTAAACAAAAAAGTTTACACAGATTTAGGCCGCATCGGTGATATCAATCCTCAGGCGATCTTTCTTGATAGAGAAGGCAATGCCTGGACCACAGACGACTACGGCTTTTTCTTAAAATGTGACGCCAGACAGCACCAGATTCAAAAACTTCCCACCCGGTGTCCACATCAGCCTTACCGGTTAGGCTGGCATAATGTACCTTATGACGTCGTCCCGGCTCCGGACTGGTCCTGTTTTTACGGCACAGACTGGGGATATGAATCACACCTGTGGCGGTTTGACCCTTACTGCTGTCCGGAAGGAAAAATTGAAGACCTGGGAAGAGCCTATGGCCCGAAAGATTTCAAAACAGATTTATTCCTGGAACGCTGGCAGGTAAGAGGTCTGGTCTTTGGTATGGATGGTCGCCTTTACTTTACCATGCGTCTGGGATGGGAAAAACCTGAAGAAACTTGGCTTCTGCGACTTGATGTCAAAACAGGAAAAAGGGAGAAGGTCTGTTGCCTGGTCTTCGGCCAGCATCGTCCACCAGCTATTGCCAGCGCCACACCTGATTTCTATGGAAATCTCTATTTCGCAGAAGCTGGAGCTGCTGCCTCAGGTATTTACATCTACCGGCCAAAACAAGCCTCTAATAAACCGGATGTTTTTTCTTTCCAGGACATCAAACAATGGGGATAAATGCCATGTATTCTGAAGAACAACTGCTGAAAAGAAACTGGCCTCAAAAACCAGCCATTCCCGTGACAGATTACTGTAGCTATGTAACACTTGGCCGGGTATTCAACCGCGCCTTGCGTCTGAGGCAAGCCCTTTCCGAACCAATCCCTCCCGGGGAATGTGCAATTACTTCTCTCTGTTTAGCCAGCAAGGGAAAGATTTATGGTGCCACTTCTGGTCGGCAGAGTCACCTTTTTGTCTATGACCCTGCTCCTCAGGAGGATGGAGTTTATGACCTTTGTCAGCTGGAAGGTTGTACCGCAGTCTATCATAGTCTGGTAGCCGCAGGAGATTATCTTTATGGCGCCATCACTGAAGGAAACAATCAGGGAAGCTTCTTCCGTTACAGCTTCAAGGCAAACTCAGGAAAAGAAAAACCCTGTGTTTCTGGAGAAATCCGTTATCTTCCGCCACCAATACCCGGAGAATCAGTCACCGGACTGGTCCTGGATGCCAACCGTTTTCTCCTGTATGGCATTGGAAGGAAAACCGGGACACTTTTTTGCTATGATCTCTCCGGTGAAAAGCTTCTTTCCAGGGTACAGCTGGACAGACACGGATTTTTTTCCGAAACCATTGTTCTGGACCAGGAAGGCAATGTTTATGGTTGTGCCGGCCACAACTATTTCTTCAAAGCCAGTCCAGGTTATCTTTCTTTACAAATTCTTTCCTTTCGCTTACCGACTGTTGCTGGCCGTAATCTCTATAATCGGCTACAGGCTGCTGTTTTCCATGAAAAGGATAATCTGATTTATGGAGCTGGCTCTGCTGACGGTTTGCTTTTTGCTTTTTCTCCGAATAAAGGAAAAGGCTACACCATAGGCAAGGTCACTGCGGCTGCAGGTTGTCCGGTGCTCATTTTAGGGAAGGATGATTGTCTTTACGGTCTCAATGGAGCAAGAGAAGGTATGGCACATCTTTTCCGGTATGAGCTGGCAAGCCGCTGCCTGGATGACCTGGGCATACTTTATGCCTCCAGCGAGATACCCTGGCACGGTTATGAATTCGCCTGTGGCTGCCTGGGCTCCAACGGTGAGATTTATTTTGGGGAATGTGATAGAATCAGCCACCTTTTTATGTACTTTCCACCTTATGGCCGCTGATTATTCTCCACCAGGCTACTGTATTTCTGAAGAACTTCCACTAATGGTAAGGCTTCTTTAGGCATGGGCACTGCTTGTCGGAAGAGGATGTCCCGTAAACTGATACCTTTTTTTTCGTAAAATTCTTCATTAGCCTTATCATCACTCACCAGAAAACCGCCCTCAAAGGAAGCTCCGGCATAAGCACCCTGTGTGCGGGAATAAACTAAAACAGCTGTCCCTGGAGAAACCTTAGCCGCCACATCCCTGCCCACAGGTCCAAGCGCGGCAGAAGCATCAACACCAATCTTGAATTTTGTTTTAGACAGCATCTCCATACCTTCTTCATTCATAATCAGTAAAACGCAATCCACTGCCTGGCCGCCAATCTGAAAACCAAAGCTACCCTCTCCGGAGGCGACAAAAGCCGGTGGACTCCAGAGTTTTGACTTTTTATCACGAACAAGAACCACGCCGGTACCACCCTTCACACCTAACAAAAAACCTGCCCTGTACTGCCTGAGGATGAGAATTCCATAACAGGACTGAAGAAGTGTCTGGGGGATGGAATAGTCCGGTGCCTCCATTAAAGTTACCAGATACTGCCTGGCTTTCTCCAGCCTTCTCACCAGTTCTTTCGGAGCTGCCTGCAAAGTTACATTTACGGCAAGAAAAAATACCAGTGTGTGAAATACTGTTTTTCTCATCATCCCTCCTTCCAAAACTATTATACAACTTTTCTGTTTTCCTGTCTCCCTTATCTTAAAAAGTCCTTCCCAGATAAAAAAAGGTGTTTCCTGTTCGCTGCCGGGACCAGCCGTGGCCGAAATAGACCGGCCCGAAAAGAGTATCCCCACCGAGAAAAAGAGAACAACTCCACAGGTAATCTTTCCCCGGAAAACTTTTCCAGGTATTCCCGGTTTCCAGACTGCAACCAAGGTATAATGCCTGTCCTAAAAGGGAAGGTAATCCCAGGACCTGGTAATAGTAAATTGCCCTTGCCAGGCCAAAAGCATTGTTCCGCAACTGTCCCTCCTCATAGCCGGGTAGTGAGAAAAAACCACCCAACGCAAACTGTTCTTCCACTGGCAATTGACTCCCCAGGCTTGTCCCTGCCTGCAAGATTCCCAGGAGACTGTGCCTTCCAGAACTACCGGCAGCCTGGAAAGAAAGAGAAAGTTTGCGATAATTTTCATCCGCACCCAGAAAGCCAGCAGAATGAAAAAAATTAAGTTTCAGGTTGTAACCGTGACGGGGAAAACCTGCCCGGTCCAGCTGGTCCAGATTCAAAGAAGTGACAAAACCAGCATACTTTCTGTTATATCCAGGCACAACTGCTTCACCGGAGATGGGACCGACTTCTGACAGACCCTTTTCCAGCCCTACCCTGAACTCTCCATAGTTTTCCCACTGCCAGCCAAAGTCCATACCAGCCCGCAGAAGGGTAGTCCTGAATTCAGCGGTAGCCCTTTCACCTGAATAAAAGTCAAAAACTGATTGTTTCAGCTCCAGGCGCGGCGCCAGAAAACAATTTCGGAAACTGCTTACCGGCAGAAAAATTTCTGTCCCGTATTTCATGGGCTTACCCAGTTCAAACTCGTTTTCCCAGTAAGCGCCTAACCGATTCAACTGAGACCAGGTATAATTGATACGCAGACCATAACTGTTGTTTTGCCCGAAATCGTCGTACAGATGAAAACCAAAACGGAGATAGTTTGGTCCCCAGGATTTACTTCTCAAGCTCAGCACCAGACCTTCTTTCCCTTCCTTCTTTTTCAGGCGAAAATCTACCAGTTCAAACTCACCCAGGTCATAGATTCTTCCCATATCCCTCTGTAAGGTATCCACATTAAGCATTTCCCCTTCCCTTACAGAAAGTTTTCTTTTGACTATTTCTGGCTCCAGTTTTCCAGTTCCTTCTACTTCTACAAAAGAAGGCACTATCCTAACTTGCGGTACTACCCTGTGCTGGACACAATATTGCTGATACTCTTCCGCAGAAAGAGAATAAAGCCTTAGTTTTTCCGTGGCAGAAGCAGCCTTTTTTTCGCCCAAGCTGATTAACTCCTTTGCCCTGTTAAAAGCTGCTGAAGAAATGTTACCCAGATCTGGAGAAATCAAAATATCCTTTTCTTTATCCAGCCGGGCTAATTGCTCTTCCACATTGCGCCTGGTCAGTAATTCCATAACCTGGGCAGAAATAGCTACCAGGGAATTTAACTTTTCCCGCTGAAGAAGAGGGCTGGATACATCCACAGCAATGATAACTTCTGCTCCCATCTGCCTGGCAAGGTCCACTGGCAGGTTACAAACAAGGCCACCATCTACCAGAAGATACCCTTCCTTCTCTACCGGAGAAAAAATCCCTGGAATAGACATACTGGCTCTCAAAGCTTCCGGCAGACAACCTTTTTCCAGTACTACTGCTTTTCCAGTAACAATATCAGTGGCTACACAACGGAAGGGAACCGGCAACTTGTTGAAATCCTCAATCAGGGAAACAGGCAGTGTCAGACGCCGCAGTAAAAACATCAGTTGCTGACCGGCAATCAATCCCTGTGGCAGGTGAAACCTGCCCTTTTTGTAACCTAACTCCAGGTCAGCAAGGTAGGTCTGACTGAGTTGTTTCTGGTGGAAGGAGAGAAGTTTCCTTGGTGGCTGGTCCTTAAAGAGACTGCTCCAGTCAGTTTTTAAGACTATCTGTTCAATTTCAGACGCAGACATGCCTGAAGCCCATAACCCGCCAACAATTGCACCCATACTGGTACCGGCAACAAAATCAACCGGTACATGTAATTTCTCCAGAACCTTCAGTACACCGATATGAGCCAGACCCCTGGCTCCGCCACCACTTAAAACCAGCCCCACCTTTGCTCGCTGTCCAGCAAATAATTCTGTCTGAACCCAGGTGATAAACAAAAGGCTGGAAATAAGAAAAAGTTTTTCCCTGGACACAACCATGATTTTACTTGAGAAACATTTCTGGCGGCAAATTTTACAGAAAATATCTGTCCGCATATAATATCGCTACCAGGAGAATTATGTCCCCGGTAAGAATTGGTTTTGTGGGCACAGGCAGGATGGGACAGTGCGCGCATCTGCGAAACTATGTTCTGCTACCTGACTGCCAGGTGGTGGCTATCGCAGAACTGAGAGAGAAACTGGCTGCTCTTGTTGCCAGACGTTACGGAATTGAGCGCATCTACCCTGACCATAGAAAAATGCTGGAGAAAGAAAAACTTGATGCCCTGGTGGTCAGTCAACCGTTCATCAGACACGGCCAGCTTCTTCCTGAACTACTTCCGGCAGGTATCCCCATCTTCATTGAAAAACCGCTGGCTTCTTCTATTCCTGCTGGAAAGGCTATCGTACAAGCCCTGCAAAAAAGTGGTACCTGGCTGATGGTGGGCTATCACAAAAGAAGCGACCCGGCAGTAGAAGAAGCGAAAAAAGAAATAGAAAAATGGAAGAAAACAGGACAGGCCGGTCGCCTCCAGTATGTCCGCTTAACCATGCCCCCGGGTGACTGGATAGCAGGTGGGTTTGCTGATTTGATAGAAACAGATGAAGTTGTCCCGCAACTTCCGGTTGATGCGCCTGCCACAGATATGGATGAAAAAAGCTGGAAAGAATATCAATCTCTGGTTAACTACTACATCCATCAGGTAAATCTTCTCCGCTTTTTACTGGCTGAACCATACCACGTAACTTATGCCCATCCCTCCGGGAAACTCCTTGTGGCAGAAAGCAAAAGTAAAGCCGCAGGCGTTATTGAAATGTCTCCCTATACCACTACCACCAGCTGGCAGGAAGAAGCTTTTGTCTGTTTTGAGCATGGTTATATCAGGATAGAACTGCCCCCACCTCTGGCATTGAATCGTGCCGGAAATCTGGAAATTTTTCTGGATATTCCTGGCGAGAAACCTCAAAAAATTATCCCTCAACTGCCACCCGTCCATGCCATGAGACGACAGGCAGAAAACTTTGTCCGTGCTGTCAAAGGACAGGGAGAGGTTATCTGTACAGCAGAAGAAGCGTTGGAGGATTTGCTGGTACTCAGAGAATACCTGCGTCTCTGGCGCGGAGTTTAAGAATGATGCTGGGGCTGGTTCAACTGGAAATCACCTGGGAAGATAGAGATACCAATCAGCAGCTTATCAGATCTCTTTTATCTTCAACGGAGACAGTTGACTGGCTTATCTTTCCAGAGATGACCCTGACCGGGTTTTCTTTGCGGCAGAGCCTCCCGGAAAAAAGTAACCAGGATGAAGACTTTTTTGCCTGCCTGGCAAGGGGGAAAAACTGCTGGGTAACCTTCGGTACAGTGGAGAAAAAACAAAATGTCTCCCTTACTCTAAACCGCCTGGGCAAAAGAGTAGCCAGGTATGCCAAGAGGTATCTTTTTTCTATGCAGGGAGAAGACAAAGTTCATCTTGCCGGGGATTCTTCCCTTACCTTTTGTCTGGAAGATTTGCAGGTAACTCCAGCTATCTGCTATGACCTGAGATTTCCTTCCCTTTTCTGGGAAAAGGCAGAAATCACAGATGTTTTTGTAATTATTGCTTGCTGGCCACTATCCCGGATTGACCACTGGCTGACCCTGCTGAAAGCCAGGGCCATAGAAAACTTAAGTTATGTGGTGGGTGTAAATTCTACCGGAAATTCTCCCTGGGGTTTGCTGGGCGGGCACAGTCTGGTGGTAAATCCCAGAGGAGAAATAGTGGTTTCTGCTAATCAGGAAAAGGGCGTTTTCGTTTGTGAACTGAGGAAAGAGCTGGTGATAGAAACCAGGAAACAATGGCGTTTTCTCCTTGACCGAAAGCAACAGGAAAGAGGGTAAAATGAAACTACCACATACTGATTATCACATTCACACACATTACCTTGGTTGTGCTAACAGCACCATGACCCTGCCGGAGATTATCAGGGAATGTCAGAGTCTGGGAGTAAGTTCTCTGGCTATCACTGACCATCTTAACACTCTGGAACAGTTACCCCGGCACGTGAAAATCAGGCAGGAACTGGAAAGTATGGAGGCAGAGATAGATATTTTTTTTGGTGTGGAACTTAACTACACCTGCTGCGACGGTGACTTTGCTTTCCACCAGGAGATTAAAGAAAAATACGGTTTCCAGTTTGCTATCGGCGGTATCCACACAACCTATTTACAGGAGTATGACCTGAAAAAACTGCTTGACATCCAGCACCGGCATCACCTGAAAACCTGTACCAATCCACTGGTGGATGTCTTAGTCCATCCTTACTGGTTTGGTAAAGGGGAATTTGAGAGAAACAACTGGCCCTGGTTTGATTCCATGAAACTTGTACCGGTATCTTATGTCCGGGAACTGGGACAAGTTGCCAGGCAAACCAATACAGCCATTGAAATTAATGCTACTGCCAATCTGTGTAATCCAAATCACAGTGCCAGTTATGTCAAAGAATATATGGACTTTCTTTCTCTCCTCAATGAAGAAAAAGTCTGCTTCTCTTTTGGCTCCGATGCCCACAGCATAGATAAACTGGAAACGATTAAGGCGTGCTGGGAGGTAGCCAGCAGGTTGCACATTCCAGCTGAACGCATCTGGAAACCAGAAGTTAAAAGTTTTGTCAGAAAAAAATCTTAGCTTGCAGGGGAAAAACAGGAAAGCAGATTTTCCTTTCCGGCAAACCGCCCCAGTCCGGAAAGGATATCATGGAGAAACTTACCATAGTTTATCCTTTCTTCTTCAGAAACTTCTACCCGTCCACTGGGCCTTTGAGGTAAAACCAGACAGTACCCTTTTCCATAGGGGATAAGGAAACCTACATTTTTGCCCAGATCGGTAACATCTTTACCTGTCTGGTAATTGTAAGCAGAAACAGTGAACAATGGTCCATAGGCTTCCTTCAGGGAAAATTTTTCCCTGGCCCAGGTACCGGGTATCGCCTGGTTTACTTTGATTATCTCCTGTCCCCAGATAAATCCTTCTTCTGTCAGAAAAAGACCTGACCCCTTTTCCAGAGGCAGTCCGGAAATCACCAGCAAGCCACCTTCTTTCACATAAGAATTAAGAACTCTGGCCTGAAAAAGGCTATCAACTTTATACTTGCCTTTCATGTAGTCAGCATCCCAGGTAGCCTTCTTCCCGTAATAGTTTGGTCCGCAGATAACAACCATCTGGTAGGTGGAAAGATTTACCAGGCGAGATTCTGCTGCAGGTATTAAGGCAAAATTTCTTACTCCAGAGAAGGGTAAATACTCATGGATGCCGTATCCCCCAACACTGATGTTGGTCGGAATAATGAGAAGAGGTCTCTCCTGCAGAGGCTTAATTTTTTCTCTTACCCGGCGGAAAGCTGCCACATTAAAAGACCAGATTTCCGCGTCATCATAATCCATAGTCTTCACCCTTTTTCCGTCAGGCTCAAAAAAACCAACACCATCCATACCAGCTTGCACCGCTGCTGCCAGTCTGGCTTCTTTTACCTTTTCCACCACTTCTGTAGTAGCCCCGGTACCAAAATACCCTGCCACCAGAGAGACTATTTCTGCCTGGGGTGCCATGGTGCGGTAAGCCACCAGCCAGTAAGTAACTTCCGGAGAAGAATAGTTGTCTGTCACAATACCATCATACCAGCCTGACATAACCTGGTACTCAGTAAAGTTCTGAGTGGCGACATCCGGCAACCCTTCAAAATGGAAAACTTTCAAGGAAGGATGCCTCTTTTTCAAATACATTCCAAATACACGGTGCGCGGCTGCTGAGGAAATGCTGCGACAGGCCCACCTCCAGAAAGCAAAACGTTCCTCCTGATTCCAGATGGGAGCCATGTCAAGGTTAAGGCCTGTTTCTTTCCTGAGTAAGGGACCGTACCTGCGCACACTGGGAGTCTGCAGACCGGGCACCTGATAATAAGGATGGACAGTCTTTTCATAACCATACCATAAACCAGTTTCTTCCAGAAGGTGTACTCCATAAAGATTCTCCACACCAACAGCCTGCAAGACACTTTCTACCACTTCCTGGAAAAACTCTGCTCTCACCCTTTCATCCTGCGCGATATCAGGAAAGTTGAACCTGTCCCAGTGATAATCACCGTCAGGTCCCCACCAGATATCCAGAATGACTTTCTTCCCGGCTTTCTTCAGAAGTTGATAACTCTGTCGGGCTTTTTCGGAAATCGCCTTTCCCGGAGGGCTTTCCTGAGTGAGGACATAGACTACTTCTGGCGTGTTGATTATCCGTTCCCAGCCAGAAGTACTTAAACCATCAAGGGAACCAGCCCGATAAACAACCATCCCTAAAGGAACGGAGAGGATATCCTGGAGTAAAGCAAGTAAGACCCCACCAACCAGCCACCCTTTAACAGTTATTTTATGATAAGTCATCTACTTACCTGGTTTTTCTTCCGGGAAACCAAAAGATGCTTCTTTCACCAGCGCATTGTTCCACAGAAAGCGGTAAAGGATCTGGATTGTCTCTGCGTTCTCCTCCGTGACACCCCAGAAACCAAAACGGTTTTCCTGGACAGTCTTCAGATTGAAATTATCAAATTTATACCAGAAACGCACCTGAACATGAGCGTATTTCTTACTCCAGTCACTGCCGAGAACCTGTTCTCTTTTGAGATGAAAAGCATGGAAATCAGCAGTAATATCAGAAGCTTTCTCCGGCTCAAAAAACATTGCCAGACCGCGTTTTTCTTTGATGTTGGTAAATGCCAGCCAGCCTTCTTCAGCTTTTTTCGTCTGGTAATTTCGTTCCTCAGGGAAAGTCACCGTAACAGCCTTTCCTGCCAGAGGCACCAGCAAGACATCGTTTTCCCAGTCGCGCGGATAGGTAGGGCACCAGGCAAACTCGTAGACAGCAGAGTATTTTGGGTCTGCCTGTTTAATAACCACAGTTTCCGTGGCAGTAACATAAGGCAAATTGGAATAAAGAGCGAAAAAGCGGTAGTAGTCTCCAGTGACTTTACCGGAAAGAGTCCAGCTGGGATTAACTTCTTTAGTGAAATCCCTGTCTATCCCGCTTGCCTTACAGACAACAATCTTGCGCACCGGACCATCAATGACCAGTTCCGGGTCAGTCCAGGGCAAAAGACTGGAGACCATGGTGTAGCTGCCACCCAGGAGATTCCAGCCCCAGGAATGTCCCTGGTAAATAAGTTCCTTGCCGTTAAGAACCAGACTGGTGATAGAGGCTTTACCCAGACCACCGAGCCGCAGTTTGCCATCAGGTTCTTTTTCCGTCCCTGTTCCACGAATTCCCACTGCCATCAATTTGTTTGCCAGTAGCCCGTTGTACAAACGATTTTTTTCTCCGTAAACCACCTTCTCAAACCTCACATCAGTCTGATATTCAACCACCGGCGCAGCCTTTTCCCGGTAATAAAGGAAAAAGCCTTTCTCCTCCCCTGGTTTCAGACTGACCTGGAAAACAATCTCATCATCTTTGTCCAGCTGACCATTACCTGGATTCTGGTAAATTCCAGTTCCATCTTTTTCATCTACCTGACTTATTACTTCCTGACCATTAACTTCTGTAACTCGCAGAGAACTGGTGGCAATAACTTCCTTTAGAAGACCGGTTTTTTTTCTCAGTGTTTCGCCGGTGACAATTACAGGTATATTCTTCAGGTCCCTGGTGCTTGAATTTCTTAAGGTAATTTTCAAACGATAAGTCCAGTTTTCATTCCACCAGTTTTCTCCACTGGCAATCTCTGCGACCAGGCAAATTATTCCCAGCAATAGCAATTTTCTCATGTCTCCCTCCTGGTAGAGTTTTGTCAAAACTTTCGCTAACTATTTTTTACCCCCTGGCTTCACGGCTATCCCCTGCGCACATTTCCCCTCCCTGGACGGGAAAAGTCTTCTTATTTGCCACTACGGAAAAACCATCTTTTTATGATAGCACAGAGCACTCTTTGATAACCAGCTCAGATATCTTTTTTCTTGACTGGACGCGAAAGGTGGGTAAAATTAAATAACAGGTACACAGGGGTGTATGTGGCAAAGACTGAAGAAAACTGGCAGGAAAAGCTAAAAGGGAAATCACCTGAGGAAATAGCAAGGATTGCCGAAGAGATTGCCAGAGTCAATTCTCAACCAGAGTACACTGCCTGGAGTCTGGCTAAACGGCAGATTATAATTGTGACTATTTTGCTGGTGTTGACTGTCCTGGTTCTACTTCTGATACCTGTTTTTCTGAAATGATTCTCCAGTGAAAACTTCTCAGTCTTTACCTGCTTTTTTCTCTCTGGCTCTAATCACCAGAACAGGACACGGACTGGTGCGCATCACCCTTTCCGCCACGGAACCAAAGAGGAAGTGGTTGAATCCGGTACGACCATGGGTGCAGAGAACAATTAAATCCACCTGGTACCGGCTGGCTATCCCGGTTATACTTTCCGCTGGCTGGCCTACTTCCGTCAATGTTTTGATTTTTAGTTGCTTTCCCTTCCTTCTCAGACTGATAGCCAGCTGCCGCAAATTAGCCCTGGCAGCTTTCAACATTTCTTTTTCATAACTTGCGACATCAAAAGTCACTGAAGGAGGAGATACAGGTACTGGCTGGACAATGTGGCAGATGATAACCCGGGAACGAAAAGCCTCTGCCAGAGTGCAAACAGTCTCCACAGCCTGATTGGCCAGTTCACTGAAATCAGTTGGCCAGAGAATTTTCTTTATTCTTTTCATTTCACCCCCTGGTAAATTATTCCAGATTAAAAAACATGGACATTAAATACCCTAAGGCAAAAGAGATTAACCCGCAGGCAGCAAAAACAGCGACTTTCTGGCCACTGCCTCCAGCCATGGCGTAACCGACACTGGCCAGAATCATCACAAATCCAACCCTTGGACCAAGCCAGCCCAGAGTTTCACCCAGGTTTTCCAGTAAATTTCTGCTCTCCATAATCTTTCACCCAGCCATATTATACTTGCTTCCGGTAAAAAGAAAAATGACAGAAAACCAAAAGTTAAGGTAGACTATAGAAAAAGGAGTGCTTTTGCTTGCATGGTTTAAAACGCTTCACCCGGTCTGGCAGTCTTTCCTGGCAACTATTTTCACCTGGGGACTGACTGCAGCGGGTGCCTCTCTGGTCTTCTTTTTTCGTAATGTCTCCAGAAAAATGCTGGATACCATGTTAGGATTTGCAGCTGGAGTGATGTTAGCAGCAAGTTTCTGGTCACTGCTTGCTCCGGCGATAGAGCTTGCTTCTGCCTTTAGATTGCCCTCCTGGTTACCTGCTGCTACTGGTTTTCTTGCAGGAGGGTTTTTCGTCTATGGACTGGATAAAATTATTCCTCATTTACACCCTGGTTTTTCTGATTCCGCAGTGGAAGGTATCAAAACTTCCTGGCAGAGGTCTATCCTTTTGGTTCTGGCTATCACTCTTCATAATATACCGGAAGGGCTGGCAGTAGGTGTTGGTTTTGCAGCTGGTGCCTTCGGTGGTACAGATTCCTCTTTGTTAGCAGCTATCTCCCTCACCCTGGGAATTGGATTGCAGAACATTCCGGAAGGGGCCGCTGTGTCCTTACCTTTACGGCGGGAGGGTATGTCGGCGGGCAAAAGTTTCTGGTACGGACAGCTTTCCGGTAGTGTGGAACCACTGGCTGCAGTTCTGGGAGCAGCTTTAGTTTTGCTTATGAGACCGCTTTTACCCTATGCCTTAAGTTTTGCTGCCGGGGCCATGATTTTTGTGGTGGTAGAAGAACTTATTCCTGAGGCGCAGTTAGGTGAGAATACAGACTTAGCCACCCTGGGGACACTGATTGGTTTTGTCACCATGATGATTCTGGATGTGGCTATGGGATAATCAGCGGGCTTTGATAGCCAGTATCCGTACCAGATCAGCAGCCCGGTCAATGCTGTCTATTGTTTCTTCCAGAGTATCAATGATTTCATAAACCACCAGTAGCCGCGGACCGGAAAGAGCCGACTGCAGGAGAAAAGACATCAATTCTCTTTTACGGTCATCCCCTTCCTCTTCCAGGGTCTCAACCTGGGCACAGTATTCCAGAACCTTTTCTGTACCATCCTGTACTAAAGCCATAATCGCCTGTTCCAGTTTTTCCGCAGCCTTCACCGCCAGAAGGCTGTTTTCCACTATCGCGTGCATAAGTGGAGGTGGAAACGATTCCGGAACAAACTCCAGAAGACGCGCCACACCTTTGGCATTGTCTGCAATATCGTTAAGAGCCTCATTAAGAAACATTAAGTCTTCCCTGTCAGGGGGTAGCAAAATTCCCCGGGAAAGTTCTTCCATCATTACGCGCCGGATTTCATCCCCTTCATGTTCTGCTTTTTTGACCGCATCTATCGCCTGATTTTTAGCCGTATCATCCCCCCTGGCCAGTCCTTCCAGACTATTCTTCACTTCCTGCACGCACAGTAAGGATTTCGCCACATGGCTCAGGGCATCAGTAAGAATTTTTTTCTCCTCCCTTCCCCCCAGCCAGGCTAAAATATTATGTGTTCTTGCCATATGTCCTCCTTACTTCCATAATAGCACCAATTTAATGATAAACCAACTGATAAAAGCTGCAGCCACCGGCGTAAAAGCCCAGGCTACAAAAATATCTCGTGCCAGCCTCAGATTGAGGGTTTTAATCCCTGCCACCAGACCAACTCCGAAGATAGCACCCACAATAGAATGGGAGGTGGAAACCGGGATACCCCAGATAGTATAAAGATGCACATTCAATGAAGAAGCTATCTCAGCTGCCACAGTCATCACAGGAGTTAAATGAGTAATCTGGAAACCAACCGTCTCAATCACCCGCCTTCCCCAGGTTACCACACCCAGCACTATAGCAAAACCACCAATGAGGGCTGCCAGTTGCGAGGACATTTGATTTGTTCCCGTAAGAATCCCTGTCGCATTAGCCACATCGTTACCACCCCAGGTAAAAGCCAGGTAAATACTGGTCAGGTAGATCAACACTACAAGCAGTCTTTCCCTTATTCTTCTTAGCAAGGGCAGCTGGAAAAACCAGAAAATAAGAGGATAAAGTAACAAACCGAGAAAGGCGGAACCCAGGGGAGTGGCTATCCAGCAAATCACAATCTGCTTCATTTTCCCCCAGACAATAATTGTATGGCAGGCTAATCCAGCACCAGCCACTCCACCAACAATGGCATGCGAAGTGGAAACAGGAAACTTCAGGTAGGTTGCTAATGTCACCCAGCTGGCAGCTCCAAAGATAGCAGCAAAGGTAATAAGCAGACCCTGTTCACACGGTAGACTGTGAAGAGGAACAATACCTTTGCCAATGGTTTTAATTACCTGTCCGCCTAAAAAAACCGCTCCCAGAAAACTGAAAAAACAGGTGAGAATAATTCCATTGCGTAAGGACATTACCCCGGAACCAATATCCGCACCCACACAGTTGGCAGCATCATTGGCTCCCATGGACCAGCCCATGTAAAGCGAACAAAGCAAAGCCAGAAGAAACATTTTCCCTCCAGAGACCTTAGTAGTTTACCATATACTGATGAAACCAGCCTCATCGCACAGGCTCTAAGAGATAGTAGTTTCCGATAATGCGGCTGATTACATAGCAGCTCTTAACCTGCTTGAGGAAAGAAGGAGAAAAAAAGACAGAGTTTTCCTGGTAACTCTCTGCGCTTAATACTATGGCTGAAAATTTTTTCTCCCTGACCATCTGGAGAATTATCCCCTCCGACCACTTCCCAAGCCTTGCCAGTTGAGTAAACTGGTAGGGCTGGAAAAAAACTTCATGACCGGAGAGTAAAAGGTAACCAACATCCTCGCTGATGACTGGTTCAGGTAAAGGAGAAAGTGATGAACAGATGAGCTGGCCCACCTGTCTGCGAGCAAAGTCAGGAGTAAGACTGGAAACCGCTGCCGGAACTTCCTGGCCATAGGTGCGGGTAAAAACCGCAGCAGGTTTCAAAGGCAAATAGAGAAAAAGTTGAGCAAGACAGAGAAGATAAACTACCAGTCGGTACGCAGTTTCTCCTGGGAGAAAAGCAAGACATATACTTCCAGCAGCCAGCAGTTCCAGATAATAGTTTTCTTCAGCACCGGTTTTCAAACTGAAAAAAATAGCCAGCAAAACACAAATCAAGTAAAACTGCCACCATTGTTTCTTCTGGGTGACCAAAGAGAAAATTACGATACTGAAAAGAATAATGTGACGACCAGAAACCTGTACCAGAAGATGGAAAAACTGCCCGGGGGAAAAGCCAGACATATTCAGCTGCCAGAAATGTTGCCAGAAAGTGTGTCCCCAGCAAAGGGTAATTGCCAGAAGGGATAAAGAGAAAAAGAGGAAAAAAGAAAAAAGGTAAGTCAAACCATACTTCTTTTCTCTCCAGGCTACCCCACAACCAAAGGTTACTGCCAGAAAGAAAGGTTTGACGAAAAAAGCCAGGGAAGCCAAAAAGCCAGAAAAAATTGCCCCGTATTTGAAGGAAGTAAGAAAACTTACGGTGAGAGCCGCTAAGACAAGAAGCAAACCAGTAGTATCCGGTTGAAGACTGCCGGCGACATAAACAGTGACTGGAGAAAAAAGAAAAAGGCTAACTGAAGTTAACGCCAGAGTCTTTCCTGCCTTCTTTTTTACCAGAGAAAAAATCAAACCTGCACTCAGGAGAAGCGAAAGCATACTTAACAATCTTGCCGGTAGAAAGATACCGTATCTGGAGAAAAGATAATAAAAGGGTAAACTCAAAAGGTAAAAATTCGGCGGATAAGGGTTATGAACAAACGGACCAGAGAAAGTTATGCGCGGGTAAAGAGATTTTCCTTTTGCCAGTTGCCAGAGCCAGTTTGTCACCACCCCTTCCCGGTAATGCAGTGGATAAGGGAAAAAAAGACAGACAAAAAGGTACCGGAGAAAGAATGCCAGAGAGATTAAGAAAACTATCCAGATAATCACTTCCAGGCTTTTTTCCTCTTTTTTCATTTTTCTCCGTTTATTTCCTCTCGATGAGTACCAGAGAGAGTCTGTCCACAAAACCTTTACCCTGAAAATGGTGTAAACCAGATTCCAGAAAAACAGTGGAGTTATTCTCTACGGTCTTCCCGTCAATAGCCAGTTGTTGTCCCACCCAGCTGATACGATAATCACCGGAGACAGGGATTTCTATTTCTGAACCCTCTAAAGCCAGCAAAGAGCGGTCAATACTCAATCCTGGCATGTAAACTTCACTCTCACCTATGGGCTGGTAAACGGAATTAAGGAAATTGATTATTTCCACCGGCATTTCCTTTACCCGGTAGTCAAAAATAACCACAGGATAATGCAGTTGAGTCAGTTGTCTGATTGTCTGTTCAGCAAATTTTTTCGTATCTATCATAGCCATAATTCCCCGATGCATACAGGCATGAAAACCCACATGCTTGCGGTAAAACATCAACCCGCGTCCATCAAACACAGGTCCTTTTGAGGGGTCTAACTTTTCTACCAGAGCCATAGTCTGTAAATCCTTTCTGTTACTCCGGGAAAATTCTGGAAGTATCTGTAAAAGACCTGGTAAAGAACCGAACAGAACCAGTCCCGCAAGAAAAGTTTTTCCGCCCTGACCGAAGGAGTTAACAACACGAGAAAGAAGGAAGGAACAACCGATGGCCAGTACCGGGAATAAAGGAAGAAAACTCTGTCGGTAAGGCTCAGGAAGCAAGAAAATGCCGGCAACAGTTCCCCCCAATGGTCCCAGAAGCAAAAGGCTACGTTCTGACCTGTTGAGGAAAAAACCACCCAGAATGCCGGAAAAAGCCAGCCCCATTAATCCGGAAGAAGTGGTGAAAGCCTCAAAAATGTAGCCAGCCGGAGAAAAACTGTGTTTCCAGAAAATGTTGTTGAAAACTACCGCCTTGATAAACTCAGGGAAAAGGTCTTTTACAGTCAGGTAAAGGAAAAGTGGCAGCCCACTGCTTAACATACCCACAACAACAAACAAAAATGATACCGCGCCAAAGAATAAAGCCACTACCAGAGCCAGACCAAAGACAGCATATACATACTTAGCCGAAAACAAAACAGTAAGCCCGCTCAGCAATCCTGTAAGGAAAGCCTTTTGCCCGGGCAGATACTGCCTGTTGCATTCCAAGACAAGTAAAATTGCTACAGTGAAGGATAAAATGGCTGGACTTTCCGGTCGGGCTTCTATCATCTTGGCAGTGAACATTGGTACACAAAAGAGCAACCAGGTGCAAATGCAAGCTGGCACCGTCCCATCCTGACGCCGGCAAAAACAGAAAATAACCCAGACTGTTGCCAAACTACAGGCAAGACTAAGAAAACGCCACAGAAAAAGTAACCCCGGTCCATCACCCAGACGCATCAAGGGGGAGAGCAAAAGGTGGTAAAGAAAGACATGGTGTTCAAAAAAATCGCGCAAGGGAATAAAATTATGCGCTAAAAGCCAGGATAAATGGGTATGCTGAAATTCATCATCATCAAAATAGCGAAAGACAACCAGCCAGATCCAGCAAAGACTGATAACAAGAAAAAGATAAAAAATCCACCCAGGCCGCCTGCTTCTGGTCATGGCAGATTGTAGAAAAAACCTTTTCTGGCATTTGCCAGGATTCTGGAACCGGTAATTTCTGGTAAACTAACTCTACCCTTTTCGCCAAAATCTACCAGAAGCTCAGTACTTTCTCCGGAAACAATTTTCACTGTGCGTTGAATTTCCTGATAGTCAGGGCATTTCAATACCAGGGGGTAGTCTCCAGCAGGTAAAGGAATAATAAGGCCTACATAGGGATAAACAGGCACCCTGATATCGTTAAAGAGAAGATAAGTAGTTTCCGGGGGCTCACCGCATACTCTGGCCTGAATCTTCAAAAGACCAGGACGGGAAGCCTCACCTACATCAAAGGGACTGCTGTTGGTATAAAGCCATTGACCCTGACTATCAAACAGCTGTACCCAGCAGGTATGTAAAACCCCGGGAGTTGTTCCCGTGACAGGAAAGCTGATGGTCTGTATTTCTGCCTGTCTGTTCCCTGGTATATCAAAGTTAACATAACCTCTGGCTAACTCTGTAAAGCCACGCATAATCTTCCAGGTAGCAGTCAGATTCTTCATCCTCAAACCTTCCGGGTTAAAATAACGTAAAGAAGCTTTCCAGAAACCATCAGCCTTACAGAGAGCATTTTCTTCACAGAGGAAAAGTTTTATTTGCCCTCTTAAAAGATTAGCCGCAGTATAGGCCAGAAGTTTAGGTTGTCTTTTCTCATCCAGGATACCATGGGCACAGATGCTGTTTGCGCGATGAAAATCGCTGAGTGTCCAGAGACAGATACCACAGATTTGTTCTGAACTGGTGGCGGTATACTGAAAACCAAAACGCACCACATGGTCCTGGTAGGTTTCTGAACCACGGGACTGGTCGCCATAACCACCATCTAATTTTCCAGCAGTAGCCAGCGCCCCCTGCTCGGCAACCAGGATAGGTTTACCTGAAGAAGACTGAAGAATAAGAGGAAGGTTTTCCCGTAAAGCGTAAACACTCTTGGAGTGATACCAGCCGTAGTGAAAGTTCCTTGCCAGGATATCCACCAGGTGGTTATAAGCCAGTTCTGCGGTAGAAGCAAAGACAATACTCACTGGCCGGCTCCTATCCAGAGAACGTACCAGACCGGTAGCCTGCTCATTATAATCAGGTGTTCCGTGCTGTTCGTTAGCTACTGCCCAGAAACAAACGCTGGCGTGATTCCGCAAAGTCTTTATCATTTCCTCAATCTGTCCTTTCAGCCAGAAACGCCAGGCTGTTTCTGATTCCGCAAAAATCTTTTTAATCTGCCAGGAAGGAATTTCTGCAAACACAATAATACCAAGCCGGTCGCAGAGCTCGTAAAGAAGCGGATGATTGGGGTAATGACCAGGCCGCAAAAAATTACAATGAAAGACATTTTTCAGGAGAAACAAGTCTTTTTCCCGTAACTGTTCTGTTAAACAGGGACCATAACCAGGATATTCCTCATGTTGACCAAAACCCTGGAGCCACAAACGTTTATTGTTCAGGTAAAAAAAACCATTTTTGATCGTAACTTCTCTCAAACCAAGAGGGAAAGAAATTCTCTGTAGCAAGCCGTATTTCCATTCCAGGTTCAACGTATGAAGATAGGGGTCATCTGGAGACCACAGACGAGGATTTTCCAGAGAAAACTGGAGCTTTACCGGTACACTGCTGCCTGGTTTGACATTAACATGGTTGCGACTAAGACCTACCACTTTTGTTTCCGCTCTGACTTCACCAGAAATCGTACTCTGGTATTCCTTCCCGGTAGCATTTATTACCAGGGCTTCGACTGTCAGAAGACATCTTCCTTCTTCCAGTATGCGGACACTGGTGGCTAAATTATCCAGATAAACAGCTGGCCTGTGCACCAGGTAAACTTCCCGGTAAAGACCGCCAAAAGACTGCCAGCCCAGGTGAAGTGCGGGAACAGTCTCCTCAGAAAGTCTGTTATCCACTCTGACTACTATCTCTGCATTCCTTCCAGGTTGAACATATTTAGTAATTTCAAAAGAAAAAGGGGTATAACCACCCCGGTGGACACCCAGATACTCTCCATTCACCCAGACATCGGTTACATGCATTGCACCTAAAAACACAACAAGAATCTGCTGGTTCCAGGAACGGGGAATAAGCACAGATTTAGCATACCAGTTTAAACCCACAGGAACAGGATAACTGACCTGACCAGGCCTTTTCCCCCAGATACCAGGGACTGTCACCTTCCGCCAGCCAGTACGGTCCCAGCCAGTATTAAACCAGCCAGCTGTTGTCCCTTTATCATCAGGGTCTTCCTGAAAAAGCCAGGTACCGGAAAGGTCCAGAGAATCAAGAAAGGCTGTATCCCGAAGCGGGAAAGAAAAAGTCAGAGAAGCCAGAAGAAAAAACTGCAAAACAGTAACAGGTTTCTTCAGCATAGCTGATAAAAATTTACCTGAAAATGCAGTTATTTTGCTTTCTTCTTGAGCTGAGCAAAAGATGTCACAATTTCCTTCTCCAGAGCAGTAAACTCCTGCAGGTTATCTTCGCTGATATACCTGGAGAGAACCATTTTCTGGCGCACCGGTAAAGATTTTATGGCCTCCAGTTGTACTCCCTGCTCCAGCGCCTGCCAGGCTAAACTGTGAAACTTCATAATCAACTGCAGCATTAAGTACTGTTTTTTTAAGGTAGTGTAAGCGTCCCGCTCGTCAAAGGCACTCTGGTGCAGAAACTCTTCTCTCAGACAACGTGCTGTTTCCAGAACTAATCTATCTGCAGAAGAAAGTGTCTCCATACCAACCAGACGGACAATCTCCAGCAGTTCAGCTTCTCGCTGTAAAAGGGAAAGAGCCTGGTCTCTCATCGCTGCAAACTCCGGACTGATATGCTTGCTGAGAAAAGGGATAACAGTCTTATCATAGAGGGAATAACTGTTCAGCCAGTTAATAGCCGGGAAATGTCTTTGATAAGCCAGCCGGTCATCCAGTCCCCAGAAAACCTTGACTACCCTTAAGGTCATCTGAACCACCGGGTCAGTTAAGTCCCCACCCGGGGGACTGACAGCGCCGATGATAGACAGAGACCCTTCCCGGTCAGGCTGTCCGAGACATTGCACCCGTCCTGCCCTTTCATAAAAAGAAGCCACATTGGTACCCAGATATGCTGGGTAGCCCTCCTCACCTGGCATTTCTTCCATTCTTCCGGAAATTTCTCTCAAGGCTTCCGCCCAGCGACTGGTAGAATCAGCCATCAAAGCCACGGAATAACCCATGTCCCGGAAGTATTCGGCTATGGTAACACCCGTGTAGATTGATGCTTCCCTGGCTGCCACCGGCATATTAGAAGTATTGGCAATCAGAACTGTTCTTTCCAGAAGAGGTCTGCCAGAGGATGGATCTTTCAGCCTGGGAAACTCTATCAAAACATCAGCCATCTCATTACCTCTTTCCCCGCAGCCGATATAGACCACCACCTCAGAATTAGCCCATTCAGCAATGGCGTGCAAAACAACAGTCTTACCACTACCAAAAGGACCCGGAATACAGGCAGTACCACCCTTGAGAATAGGGAAAAAAGTATCAATCACTCTCTGACCTGTCACCAGTGGTTCCACAGGCTGTCTCTTTTCCCGGAAAGGGCGCCTTTTCCTTACAGGCCATCTCTGCATTAAGGTGATAGCTCTGGTATTGGTCTCTGTTCTAATCACTCCTACTGGCTCCTCCACGGTAAAGGAACCACTCTTCATCTCCACAATTTCTCCGGAAACTCCGGGAGGTAACATTATCCGGTGTGCAATCAAAGGTGTCTCCTGTACTACCCCGATGATATCACCAGCCTGACAGATGCTGCCTGGTTTCACCAGTGGCTGAAACTCCCATTTCTGGTTCCTGTCTAAACTGGCAATCTGGATTCCACGAAGAATGAAATCTCCGTGTTTTTCAAGTTGAGAAAGTGGCCGTTGAATACCATCAAAAATATTTTTTAGCAGTCCTGGGCCCAACTCCACCAGAAGCGGTTGTCCGGTTTCCTCTACTCTGTCTCCTACCTTCAGTCCTTCTGTTTCCTCATAAACCTGGATGGAAACTACCCCGGACTGGACACTTATGATTTCTCCAACCAGAGATTCTGGTCCAACCCTTACCATGTCATACATCCTGGCGTGCTGCAGTTCAGATGCCTGGACCAGAGGTCCGGCTACCTTGATAACCTTTCCTGTACTCATTTCTGTTTCACTTAATTCCTGTTGCTTTCCTTATCAGTTCTTCCATCAACCGCTGACCTGTACCCTGATGTTTTTTCCAGGCTGGTAAAACCACTATCTCACCCTGGAGAAAAGAATTTTTCATAACTTCTGGTTCAAAGATTTCTTCGCTGACAAAGATGGTAGCATAACCTCTTTTTTTCAGTTCTTCCAGCCAGGTGGTTGCCTCCGCTACTGTTTCTGCCGCGAAAACATCTCCCCCCAGCAGCCGGAAGAACTCCAGACTGACTCTTTCCCCTAAGAAAGCAATTTTAGCCATTGGATGGTTTGTACACAAACTAAGGTAGTATAACATATCTTATGCCGCACAGGAAAATTTTGCGTACCGGATTACCTTTTCGAATAATCTTTTCCGCTCTATATCCACACTTACGGTAAAATGTATTACAGTTTTCTCCCAACTTCTTATAACTTGGAAGACCCGGACTGGAGAAGATATACGGTACAAAAAATCATTCGCAGAAAAAATACACTCCTAACGCGGAAACATTCTACGGTTACTCAGGAAATGAGGAAGTAAGGGAAAAACTGTCTGGAAAAAGCAAAAGCGACAGAAAACACTCAGCCCTGCAGAAAAAGGATAGAGATGTGGGAAAAAGCCATCTGGCCATATGTGGAGGAAGGTAAAAAGAAATATCGAGGAAACAAAATCTCCTGTATGTCTTGTGCCCATACGAATTTTGAGAAAGGTGATCGGAAAAAAGGAGTTATTCTCTCTGACTGGTACACAAGAGGAAGCAATACCGGAACAAAAAGGAATTATACTGCCAGGATTGCCCAAGATGGGCAATGTCTTTATTTCTGCTACACAAAAAACTGGTCACTTCACCAACTATTTTCCCTTATGGTCACCGGGAGATATTTGTTTCCAGGCGCAGGGCTGCTCTTTACAGACGATATGCTTTTAATCCCACAGGCTTGTTTGTTTCCCTTTCCCATGGTGAGCTAAACCAGGCAAGCAATGTACTGGTATAGAAATTAAAGGCAAAAATTCACTCCACTATCCAGAACCCGAGAAACGGAGAGCCCCTTACCATGAAGAGAGATTTTAGAGGACGGGATAAAAGCAGGAGAGAAATTCTATTTCCATATTATAAGGCTTCTTTCACCCGACAATTCAGGCAGTTACCCTTATAAAATAGACTGTTTTGTTCCCTTTTCCACTGTTCACCAGTTGAACAGACTGGCAGAAATAGAATTAGAAAAATAACGAAGAAAACAGGTACCTTGCGCAATATATCAAAAAGCAGAACTTACTCATTTCCACAGAGAAACAAGAACTGCCAGGAAAAAACAAATTCCATAAAAAACAACAATCGTTGGCCCACTGGGTAAATCAAACCTCCAGGAAGCAGCCAGTCCGCTGATTACGCAGACAAGACTTGTGACTACAGATACCAGGATACTCTGCCTTATTCTGACAGTCAGCCAGAGACCAGTTAGCGGAGGGATGATAAGAGAAGAAAAGACAAAAAGTAGACCACAATTTTTCATTGTCAGACCAATCACTATACCCAGACAGGCAAAGAAAACAAAGTTCCACAAAGCAACCGGAGTACCAAGAGTGAAAGTAAATTCCGGGTCCAGGGTGACAGCAATAAACTCTTTCTGGAAAATTATCTGACAAAGTAAAACAACACTGATAACTGTAGCCATGATGATTACATCAGCGGTACTGACATAAAGAATATTACCGGAAAGTAAGTCAATCCCATGTGCTTCCGCCAGCGGATTTTTGGCTATCAAAAGGACAGAAGACGCGGCAGCAAAAGCATAGATAAAACCAACAACTGCCTCACTGAAGACTCTTTGCCCTTCCAGGGTCTTCCATAGAATCAGGGTGACTGTCCCGGTGAGAAGAAAAGCCGGGAGAGCAGGAGCTACCCCGAGGAATAACCCAGCTGCCACCCCCAGTGCCGCCACCTCCGAAAGAGCCACAGATAAAAAGACAATCCTTCTCCAGATAACAAAAATGCCCAGGTAGCCACAGCCTGCAGCCGCCACTATCCCGGAAACAAGCGCCTTCTGCATAAACGGCTCGGAAAACATTATAATCCTTTGTCAGGAAATGGAAATACCTTCCTTCCCCCTTTCCAGGCAGATGCTGGTCCCCAGAACCTCTGACAGTAGCTCAGAATTCAGCTGGTTCTTATCAGCTACTTTCAGCAAATTATTTCTTCCCAGAAACAGAAAGTGCTCCGCTTCGTTAATCACTCTAAAAAGTTCATGACTGACCAGAATAACCGTCAGATGAAATCTGCTTCTTACCTCCCTTACCAGTTCCAGAAATTCCCTGGAACCTCTCCAGTCTAAGTCTGTGGTCGGTTCGTCCAAAAGTAGAACCTGTGGTCGGGTTGCCAGAGCCCTGGCTAAAAGTACTCTTTGCTTCTGACCACCTGATAGCTGGGAAAAAAGTTTTTCGGAAAGATCTTCCACCCCGCATAAACGCAGACATTTTTCTACTTCCCTCAGGTCTTTTTCGCTGAACCTGCGACCTGGACCAGCCTGCTTAATCCTGGATAGCAAAGTGATTTCTCTGACAGTACAACCAACTATTTCTTCTCCTGCTTTTCTCTGCTGGCAGTATCCAAAAACCAGATTTTTTTCTTTCCATATTTTTCCTTTAAGCGGGAGAATAAATCCGAGGATAGCCCTTAAAGTCGTAGTCTTTCCTGAACCATTTGGTCCAATGAAACCCCAGTATTGCCCTGGATAGATGTCCAGGGAAAGAGAGGAAATTACCACCTGTCCCTTATAACCAAGGCAGACATCCTGCAAAGAAATTATTGGTTTCATGGTGTCAGTGCTGCGGTTATCAGGTTAACTATAGTCTCAAAAAGACTGAAGTAATCTTTCGCCTCAGGACTGCCACCTACCGAATTAGGGAAAACAACTACTTTTGCTCCTGTTTGCCTGGCAACAAAATCAGCCACCCTGCGATTATAGAAAACTTCCATCAGGATAAGCCGCACATTTTCTTTTTTCATTATCTTCACCACCTCAGCCAGATGGGCTGGACTGGGAGGAATACCTGGTTTCGGTTCCAGTTCCGTCACAATTTGCAGCCCGAAGCGTCTGCAAAAGTAAGGAAGGCTCCTGTGGTAGCTCACCGCTTTTACCTCTCCCCGCGTTTCCATCTTTTTCCGGCAGGTGATAATAAGGGAATCTATCCTTCCTTCAAAAGTTTTCAGGTTAGATTTAAAGTAGTCGCTGTTTTCCGGTGACAACTGGCTCAACCGCCGGGCAATCTGCCTGGCGATAAGCCTGCCATTTTCCGGGTCCAGCCAGTAATGAGGGTTACCCAGGGGATGAATATCACCCATGGAAGCATCTACCTTTACTCCTGGTGGTAAAACTTCCAGTTTGTCAATCGGTCCGGAAAGGTCCAGAAAACCAATTTTACCGGTGTTGACCACAGGATTTCTGGCAGCATCCAGAAGAGTATAAACCCACAAGTCTAAATCCATTCCTACTGCCAGTACCAGGTGAGCCTTTTTAATTTTAATTACCATTGATGGTCTGGGCTCCACAAAATGCGGGTCCTGAGTTCCACTGATAAGGCAGACTACTTCCACCTTATCACCACCTATCTCCCTGGTAATAGAAGCTAAATCAGAAGTGGTCGTTACCACACTGATTTTCTCAGCCTGAGCCGTGTTTAAGGCTAGCAGCAAAATGATAAAGAATAGTTTTTTCATTGTTACTCCCTTCATGTTACCTACTCCAGTAAGTGGCTGTGCGGACCAATCCCAAAAAGAATCTGCAAGTACACGCCAAAATCTTCCTTCATGTCAGTCTGCGCCTGCAGCCGTAGTAAGTTCATTTCAGAAAGATTTCTGGTGAGAATCAAACTGCTTTTTTTCTCCGGAGAACGCAGGGAAGAAGGGAAAGGTGGCTGTACCCAGTCATACCGAAAACCAACATTCCAGTACTTATCCCATCTCCAGTTTAAAAAAGTATAAGCACCCCAGTGGCTGATTCTTCCCAGAGGAATTTTTCTTTCGCAGTGAAGAAGTTCGCTGCGCCAGAGAAACCTCTGGTAACCCCTGCCAAGGTATTTAAGTGTCAAATCCGTACCGTAAACAGAAAGTTTGTCCAGATGGTCCTGGTGGTGGGAACCATATCCCTTAAGACCGGAAAAACCTAACTCCAGTTCTGTCGGGCCGAGTTCTCCTGCCAGCCAGATTCTGCCGGAGTAAACTTTATCTGCCGGACTGGCCATCGGCTCTGGTCCGTGTGTATGTTCAGCTTCCACCTGCCAGAAACCGCCTTCTACCTGAGCGAAAAAAGGTAGCGGCAACTGATAGGAAATGTTGAGTCCATTACCGGCTAAACCATGCCCACCAAGATATTCTCTGAGTACGGCAGGCCTATCCACAAAATCCCAGTGGTGAGGATGGACAGGATTAATCTTGCCAAAAGGAATCAGCTTTTTCCCGATCTGGGCTGATAAACCGTGTCCCAGGTTTAGAAAACTAACATAACCTTCTTCCAGCTCAACCTGGTAGTCTCCATCCTGGTGCCGATGAAGACAGACAAAAGCGTCGGCTCTCACCTCCGGGAAAAGGTATCCCTGTAAACCCAATTCCAGTTCCTGTAAAAAAATTTTATTCCGGCTCTCATCCCCTTCTCTGTCCGGACCGAAAAACCCACTTATATCCCCGATAACACTGATGTCCGGTAAACTAAGGGAGGAAGTTTTCTTTTCTTTCACCTCCGTGAATTTCACGGGCTGTGAACCTGCTGCTTTTTCCAGCTGGTTTATTTTTTCTTCCAGCGTTCTGATTCTCTCTTCGTAATTTCTCGTAATAGTGGAAAGTTCTTCTGTGAGTTTGTGAAGTTCCTCTTTTAATGCTTTCACGGATTCCTCACCCCTGACGATACTGCACCATAACAAAAACAGTAGTAAGTACTTAAAAGTTTTCATAAAGCCTCCTGATTTTAGAAAGGGAGAAAAAAATACCTGGTCAAATCAGGGGAGGAGCCCGGGAATCATACCTTCTGCTGACAGAAACAGGCAACTTATACCGGTAAACAGGAGACAGGAAGAAAGGCAGAAGAAAGAGTAAAAGGATGACAATGGCAGTGATATTACTTCCACTGAAGGAAAGTTTAAGAAGACAACCGGGACAGCTGTCATCACTCCAGAAGTGGTCACAGTGCGGCAACGGTGCCCAGAAAAAACTAAGAACAAGCAGGCAGAGAAGAAGCAGTCTGTAATATCTGTAAAGCTTCATATTATTTTTTTACCCTTTATCCTGTTTTCCGTCAAGATTTACAAGGTATAGTCACAGCAGCCTTTTCCTTTTCAAAACCTCGCTTGCCAGAAGAATTATTAGACAGCAGAAAGTAAAAGTATAGGCAACAAAAATTATCAGCTGAACCCAATCTTTGGGCAGAACAATCCAGCTTCTTGCTATCTCAGCGAATTGCTCTTCAGAAGGAACCTGAACCGGAACTATTCTGTATAAAAGCCCGGTCAGACTTCTTGCCAGATCCAGCAGGAATGCCCTGCTGAAGGAGGAGGCATTCTGTAAGGCAGCTTTGATGACCAGTTGAAGCCAGTATAGCGTCTTCTCATTCATCACACTGATAAGAAAAACTGCCAGTAGCGGATGGATAACCAGACCTAAAAGAAGAAGAAAAAAGGAAATAATTAACGCCTCACACCATTTTTGCAAGCAGACAAAAACCAGTCCAGATTGATACGGAATCTCCTCCACTACAAACAGCAATAAACCGACGAAAAAAGAAAGAAAAAAAAGTGCTGTTGCTACAATGGCGATACTTAGGGCAAGAGAAACCATCCAGATTTCAGGCGGACAGGGCCTGGTGAAAACCATTTTCAGGCAACGCTGGCTGCTGTGACTGAAGATAGTTATAATGCCAAGAGCGACAACAAGGATATATCCAAAATTGTTAAAGGTCTCGGTAAAATTCTTAATGGTTTCAAATACACTACCGCGATATGCGCCCAGAAGGTTTCGCAAAAAGATACTCATGATAGTTTGCGTCACCAGAATAGTGAAAATTAAAAGTAGCAAACCATTTCTGGAAAAAAAGATTAAATCAGTCTTTATATTTGCCAGTATCTTCCTTCTCACCTGATACTCCAGTTATGATGCTGGTAAATACCTGCTCTAACGATGCCTTCTTTAACGAACAGAGATATAACTTCACCTGTCTCTGTTGAAGAAAATTAAAGAAATCATTAAGATGTTCATAGCCAATTAATCCTTTTACCGAGGAATCTGTTTTTGTTCTGATGTTGATCCAGTCCGGAATATCAGAACAGGGTTCAAACTCCACCTCATATTGTTGCTGCCTGAAACCAAGCAGCAATTTCAGCTCATCTTCCACTATTACATGACCTTTGTCCATGATGGCCACTCTGTTACATATCATTTCCACTTCAGAAAGGATATGCGAATTAAGGAAAATAGTCACACCACTTTTGTTTTTTTCCACAAGCATATCCTGGAATTGAGCAGTGCTCAGCGGGTCAAGACCCCTTGTTGGTTCATCAAGAAATATGAGCTTTGCATGCTCATTCAGAAGAACTTGAATGAGACCAACTTTTTGTTTCATTCCTTTGGAACAGTGATTTAATCTCAAGCGTTTAAACTGGGCAAGACCAAAACATTCCAGAAGATTCTGGATTTGCTGGCTGGAGGGACAGGAGCCATAAAGTTCAGCATAATAGGTAATTGCTTCTTCCACAGTTAAGTACAGATGGTAATGTGCTTCTTCAGGAAGATAACAGATGTATTGAAATAAACTGCTGCCCGGTGAAAGTTCCTGATCCATTACCCTGACAGTACCGGAATCTGGTTTAATTAATCCCAGTAAGGTGTACATAGCGGTGGACTTACCTGCACCGTTGGGACCCAGGAGTCCAAAAATGTCACCCTGCTTTACTGTCAGGTTAAACCCGTCCAGGGCTTTAATTGTTCCTTTCAGCCCCTTATAACTGACACAGACATTTCTTGCTTCAATCATTTTTCACAGCGCAGTAGCGAGTATTGATTATCCTGACAATTTCTGTTTCGCTTTTTCCTTTCTCCATTTCTTCCCTCATTTCCCCAATAGCTTTTTTGCACATGGTACAGTCACAGTCAATTAAATTCCTGCCGCAACCCCTCGGACAATAGATTTTTCTTGCTATTTTTTTCTCTTCTTCAGTCAATTTTTTCTTTGATTTTTCTGGTTTCAGTCCCAGGGAAGATTCTACCTTGCTCATTCTCAGAAATTCCTCCCTGGAAATACCATTACCAGATTCCACCAGAGTGATTACCTTCTGCACAACTGGCTCCAGAGTAACTGCTGTGTTGTAAATGGCTCCGCTTTCATAAAAGCGAATTCTGCCATGGGTATCAATGACCACTGTTGTGGGATAAGAATCTATAGCAAACTTTTCCTCAATCTCTCCACTATCTACAGCCACAGGGAAACTGATTTTGTTTTCTTTTAAAAACTTCTCTACGGTCTCCCTTTTCTCAGAACTAATGGCTACCATGAACATTTGTTCAGGAGAAAATTTGCCATAAAATTTGTTTAACGAGGGGATTTCCCTCCGGCATGGTTCACACCAGGTGGAAAAGAAATTAATAACAATACATTTTTTCCCGACAAGATCAGACAGATTAACCTTCTCACCGGAAAGTAATAAAAACTCGCATTCCGGTGCGGTTTTGCCGACTATTTCCATGGGAAGCGACAGGTAGGAAGCATATTTCTCCACCAGACTTTCCTCAGGATTTTTCTTGAGATAAAAATGAAAAGCACCAACTGCCAGAACCAGGATAAGAACCAACAAGGAAGGGGAAATGGTAAATTTTCTTACCATAGCGTATTAAAATCTACAAAAAACATTTTTCTGTGTCAAGCTCATTAAGACAAGCAGCAGTAAAGACTGAACCAGTGACAGGAAACGCATTGTTTTTGCTGGCAGGCACAAACTTCACCTTTTTGCTACCTTCTGATACAATACAGCAAGATTTTCTTTTACGGAATCTGGTACTGGCTCTAATGAAAACTAACAGGCAGAACACCAGGGCTACAAAAAAACCGAATGTACTCTGGGTTATGACTGACCAGTGCCGGGCTGATTGTTTGGGATTTATGAGAAATAAGGTTGTGCAAACTCCAAATATTGATAAAATCGCCCGGCAGGGTATTGTTTTTCACCAATGCCTTCTGTCAAAGTCCTGTTTGCATGGCATCCAGAGCCAGTTTATTCACAGGAAGGTATCCTTCTTCTATCAAAATAAGAGGGATGGGTGTCTTGCCACCTTCGGAAACAACCTTTCCAGAATTTTTAAGGTCCCATGGATACCACACGGCTTGCTCTGGTAAGCTTCATTTCACTCCAGAACAGTACACCAGAAACCAGCTGGGAAGTGATATTCCAGTAGTTGACTGGAAGAGATTCGCCAGAGATGCCCGGCTAATTCTTATCCCGGATAACCCGCTTAAAGAAAATTACACTTTTCAAGAATACGTGGGTTGCGAGGACATACTGCCTGGTAATTATCACTCCTGGCTGGAAAAAAATTTTCCTGAACTGAAAAACAGGCAGGTTAAACCACTGACTGATAAAGGACCTGGAGACCTCTAGGTGTCACCCTATCCTTCCTGCGCCCATCCAACAACATTTATTGCCGGGCAGGCAGAAAACTTTATCAGAAAATTCCAAAATAAAAATCCCTGGTTTGTATTCTGTTCCTTTATGGCACCTCACCACCCGTTTGAAGCCCCCCAAGAGCAGATTGACCGGTATGAACTGGGAAGTATACCGCTACCTGATTATAAGCAAGGAGTGGAAAAACAGTTTATTCCACCTCCTGCCTCAGAGGCAATTGGCATAGGGGAGAAATACCCGCAATGGGTGCAAAGAAAGATTATTCAGCATTATTTTGCCAGCATCAGTCTGGTAGATGATTGTGTGGGAAAACTCATAAGAACGCTGGAACAAACAGGTCAAATTGAAAACACCGTCATTGTTTCCACCTCCGACCATGGCCAGTTTCTTGGAAACCATGGGCTTTTACGAAAACCTTCCCTTCATTATGATGAGTTACTGAGGGTTCCCCTGGTGATAAAATTGCCAGGTAGCTTTTGTGCTGGCAGGAAAATTGACGGATTGGTGGAACTGGTTGATGTTTATCCTACACTGGCTGGTTTTCTTGGATTAGCTGTAAATTCGGGAGTTCAGGGTACAGACTGGTCAGAAAATATTATTGCAGGTGTCGGGAAAGAAAGTATTTACGCTGATATGTTTGATATAGAACCATTATTTGGTTCACCTTTCGGTCCATATATGGCTGTAATGACACTGCGGACAGAACAATGGAAAATAAATGTTTATCCCACAGCAGGGATTAGATACGGGCAACTGTTTAACCTGAAACAAGACCCCGGGGAGACAAGAAACCTTTATGCGGAGACATCATTGCGGCAGAGAAAAGAGGAACTGTTGTGGCATCTGATAAGAAAAATACACCTTATATCTGACCCTTTGCCGCTATGTCTTTCCCAGTATTAACAGTAATTATTCCGTGTTTTCTGAAAGTAAATTAGTTCATAATTTAATGGTGTAGTTTTTCACCCAGGTACAGACTTTTCTTATTGTCTCTGCCTGGCAGGAAGGTGGCATTACACCAGCAGAAGTAATTACGATTCCTCTGTGATGAGGAAGGACCTGAAGTTCCTTTTCCAGTTCTTTAATAATTGTTTCTGCAGGTTTTGTCCAGAGAATAGCATTTGTCCCACCAATCAAACATTTGTCAGGGCATACTGTTCTTCCTTCAAGAAGTGTTGTATTTCCTACCGGTGGAGAAGTGAAGGCTTCAAAGCCAGCCACAGGAAGTTTTGCCAGGTCTGGGAGTAACGCTTTCAGATGTCCACACATATGCAGAACAAGTAATTTTTGAGAATTTTTTAATGTCTGACAGCATTTCAGAATATGGGGATAGCAGTAAGCTGTATATTGCCGGGGAGAGATAAGGGTGGTGGATGTGTTTTCCACCAGATATAAAATATCAGCAGGGCTTTTCTCTGCAAGAATCTCCGCATTCTTCAGCAGTCTCTTCTCCATGACATCAAAAAGTTCCGCTACCTCATCTTTATAATCAACAAGGAAATAATGACAGTTTTCTATCCCTGCCAGATGTTGCACCCAATGCATCAACGGTGTTGTACCAATAGACTGGGCAGTAACTGCCCCTGAGCCAATTTCTCTCAGTTTTTGTCTGGCGCTGGCAAGTCTTTCCTCATCAATCTCCAGATACGCATCTTTAAACCATTCCGTCATAATTTTAATGTCGTCTCTTGTTTTTATGGGAAATTCTACTGGATGCCAGGACTGCGAGGGTTCGTCAAACTTCATTACTCCTGTTAAATCACCATATTTTGTACGGTAGACACACCAGAAGGTCCTATTTTCTTCTTTTTGTTCCAGGCAGGTATCTTTCCTTTTTTCTCTGATAAATCCAGAAATCCATTCATGACGGTCACTACCAATCCAATAATGTAAATCCTTTAGTTGCCAGTTCTTAAGTTTTGCTGAGTGCGCTCTTAGATAAGAAGTATTAATTTTCGGCCAGAAGGGTAATCTATCCAGTCCTTGCAGTTGCAAGGCTGCCAGCCATCTTTCTTTCACAGTCATGACACTACCTGTTACTGGATTCACCTTTATTTTATATTTTCTCTTGCTTTTGTCAATCCTTATCGCCTTGTTGACATCGCTTTATTCTATGTTAAAATATGAATGATAAAATTTTACTATTCAAGCTGGAGCGAAATATGAACCCTGGGAAAATATTGACGGAACTGGCTGGCTCTCGCAGCTCGGACAGAGCCTTTCTTTTTCGGGAAATCTCCCTTGACTTTGAAAATCTATCCAGAATTGTGGACAGTTACTGCTATTTCTTTCAGGAAATCGGGGTGGAAAAGGCAACGAAGGTGGGAATTTACCTGCCCAATATCCCGGAGTATGTTTTTACCTATCTGGCTTTATTCAAAATAGGCGCAGTGGCTGTTCCCCTGGACAACCGCCTTAAACTGGAAGAGGTGATTATTCTTTTAAGTCACAGTGGCTGCGATTACCTCCTTACCCAGCCAGCCAGGGATTTAAACCGCAAGGAATTGATGGCGCTGGTACCAGGACTGAGAGATGTTATCTTCACGCGCAGTGCTGATGATACAGCCCTTTCCCTGGAGAAAAACCTCAAACCCACCAGGAAATCTTTCCCTGTTACTGAAATCTCAGACAGTGAGCTGGCAGCCATATTCTACACTTCAGGGACCACCGGAATTCCCAAGGGCGTGATGTGGACTTACCGGCATCTGGAAAGCCCCTGTGCCACCATGAATTACTACCACTACTTTATCCCGGGAGATATTGGGATGTGTGCGGTACCTTTATCCCATAATGGTGGTATTTGTGCTCCTTTGCTTATCCTTCAGGGTATTCCTATGCTTTTAATTGAAAGACTCTCACCACTGGATTTACTTCAGGGACTGGTCCAGCACCGGATTACTTTTACTTTTCTGGTACCAACCCATTTTGCTGGTCTGGTAAACCTGAAAGAATTTGAGACTGCAGATTTCTCTGCTCTGCGCTGGGTTTCCCTTTTTGGAGCCCCTGGGGGGTACGAGTTGCTATCTCGTTTTCGTAAACACTGTCCGAGAACATTGCTGGTCGGTGGGTATGGGCTCACAGAATCTGCTGCCCCCAATGTTCTGATGCCACTGGAGAAAATTAAACCAGGTTCAGTCGGTAAACCTGTTCCCTGGATCGAGGTGAAAATTATTGATGAGCAGGGTAACGAACTTCCGGTTGGCGAGGTGGGGGAAATTATTATGAAAGGCTGGCCTGTCACTCCTGGTTACTACCGGCAGCCAGACTTGACAGCTGAAACAATCAAGGATGGCTGGTTATATACCGGGGACTACGGCAGGTTTGATGAAGAGGGTTATCTTTACATTGTCGGCAGGAAAAAAGATGTCATTATCGTTGGCGGTTTGAATGTTTTTGCTCCGGAAGTGGAAGGTGTGTTGCGGCAACATCCTAAAGTTAAGGATGTGGCTGTAGTCGGTGTCCCTGACCCTGTAAGAGGGGAAGCGGTAAAGGCTGTTTTTGTGACAGTGGACGGAAAACCGATGACAGAGTATGAAGTCACCAGTTTCTGCCGCCAGCATCTCGCCCGTTACAAGATTCCCACCATTATTGAAACCCGTTCGGAATTGCCGAAAACCGGCAGTGGCAAGGTGAAAAAGGAACTCCTTAAATGAAACAACAACTGGCCCGTTTTGTCATCCGGCACCGAATCTTTTTCTTATCTTTGCCTCTGCTCATAAGTCTGGTAGCCCTTTTACCTCTACGCCGTTTACAGATTGCTACCAGCCTGGGTGATTTCGTTCCTCTTCGTCATCCTGTCATGGAAGTGCAGAAAAAATTAGAGGCGGTTTTTGGTGGCTTGAACCAGGTTTCTATTGTCATCGCGGCTAAGGAAGGAACAATTTTTCAGCCAGCAATCCTGAAAAAAGTCTACCAGCTGACCGAAGACTTATACTTTACAGAAGGGGTGAATATCTCCCGCATCAATGGCCTGGCTGCGCATAAAATGCGCCGTATCCAGGCTGACGAGACAGGGTTTAAGATTGAACGGTTGATGCCACAAGTACCAGAAACACCCGCAGAAGTAATCAGACTACAGGAGACTGTCAAGAGAAATCCCATGGTTTACGGCGTTTTTGTTTCTAAGGACCTGACCTCTACCCTTATCCAGGCAGACTTTTTCTCAGGTATTGCGTCCGGAAAAATCTTTGAGAAAGTGAGAAGCCTGGCAGCATCCATTTCCGGCCCGGAAATAGAAGTTTACTACTCCGGCCGACCTATTCTGGAGGGCTGGCTGGACTTTTATCTTCCGAAAATGGGCCACCTTTTTATTCTTTCACTGGTTATTTTAGCAGGCTTACTTTATCTTTCTTTCCATTCCAAAAGAGGAGTAATTATCCCTCTTCTCAGTGGTCTGATGGCCAGCCTCTGGGGATTGAGCTGCCTGGCTATAGCTGGATATAGCCTTTCACCATCCACCATCCTGGTACCTTTTCTGGTACTGGCTCTCGGCGTCAGTCATAGTGTGCAGTTTTTGAAAAGATACTACGAGGAGGCAAAAAAGTCTTCTCACCGGTACCAGACTGGAGAAAAAGTTCTCTCTTCCCTATGGATTCCGGGTTCTATTTCCTTGCTGACCGATGGTGCGGGTTTTCTGACTCTTTTATTTATCCCGTTTCGTTTACTGCAGACAATGGCTCTGGCTGCCACTGTAGGAGTTTTTAGTCTTTTTCTGACCACTATTTTCTTTATCCCGGCACTTCTTTCGTTCCTTCCTCTTCCACCCGTAAAAGAAATAGAAAAAGAACAACGACCAGGTTTTCTGGACAGCCTGATGGTACACATCAGTAGCTGGATAACAGAAAGAAAAAAAGTAATCTTCCTTATTTTCTCTGTCTCTGCTTTGTTCGGAGTCCGGGGATTGTTAAGGTTACATGTAGGTGACGAACAGCCAGGTTCACCAGCTCTTTACCCTGATACACACTACAACATCAGTGAGGCTTTTATTAACAGAAACTTTGGAGGGACAGACCCCTATTACATCATGGTAGAGGGTAACATACCTGAAGCTCTTTTAAGCACAGAAGTTCTCAGGGAAATGGAATCACTCCAGTCTTATCTCCTGCAGCAGGTTCCAGAAGCTGGAAGGGGTAGTTCCCTGGTTGATTATGTGAAAGGATTTAATATGGTCTTCAACGAAGGAAAGTTTGAGCACTACCGGATTCCGGAAAAAGATGCCACTATCGGTGAGTACCTTTTTCTTTATTCTATTTCTGGGTTTCCCGGGGACTTTGACCATGTCTGCAGTCCTGATTTCCGGCATGCCAGCATCAAGATTGATTTGAAAGACCATCGGAGTTCCACCATCAAGAAGTTGTTACTGGCAACAAAAAACTGGATAGCAACAAACCACAGGACAAAAACTGTTAATTTCCTTTTTCCTGGTGGTATCATCGGCCAGCTGGCTGCTGTTAATGACGTCATAAGAAAGAGTATCCCACAGAGCCTGATGCTTGTCACACCGGTAATCCTGGTCACCTCTTCTCTCTTTCTTGGCAGTTTCCAGCAAGGTCTTCTTCTGCTTCTGCCACTTCTGTACAGCATCCTGGTAACTTTTGGTGTGATGGGTTTTATGGGAGCAGGACTGACCGTGGAAACTCTACCTTTAGCCTCTCTGGGTATCGGACTGGGTGTAGACTACGGCATCTACATCCTTGGTCGGATGAAGGATGAGGGCAGGAACAAGGAGGCTATTCGCCGCAGTCTTCTGAGTTCTGGAAAAGCCGTATTCTTCACGGCTGCTTCCGTTTCTGCAGGGGTTCTGGTCTGGATTTTTTCTCCGGTAAAGATGGAAGCAAAGTTAGGGATAACTTTGGCCTGTCTTCTTATTTTAAACATGGTGGCAGCACTTTTTTTGCTACCGGCTCTGTTTTCATCTGAAGTAAGCAAGGAAGAAAAATATAACTCATAAAAAGGAGGGAAAATGGCAGGAAGAAAATGGATAATGCTGGCTGTTTTAGTTGCCGGGGTGAAATTACTCCTGGCTGGAGAAGTGCCGAAACCAAAGGAAGGGATGACTGCAGAACAGTTGATTGATATCTGGTACCAAATTCAGTACACCAGGTTTGCCCAGGATTACACCAGTAACAACAAGGTCATCCTCATTGACCGGGGAAAAATGAGAAGGGAAAGAAACGGCTACCGTGCCAGAATAATACTGCAACGTCACGGTATTGATTACAAAGATTATGTTGCCTTTGTCTCACCAGCAGCAGTCAAGGGTGTTTCCATCCTCACCTGGACCTATCTTGACCCGGAAAAAGAAAGGGAACAATGGCTTTATCTTCCCTCTTTGAAAAAAGCACGCCGGACTTCCCCGGCTAACGATGATGACTCTTTCATGGGTAGTGTCTTTACCGTGGAAGAGATTACTTCCTGGAGACCTTCCTACGAAACATATAAGTTAATCGGAGAAAAGAAGTTTCCCGGTTACAAGTCAGAGTATGACCAGAAGACATATTATGCAGACCAGGACTGTTATGTGATTGAAGCCTATCCCAGAAGAAAGACAACCACCCGCTCCAGGAGAACATTCTGGCTGAGAAAAAGTGATGGTTGCTGTCTCTTCCAGGAAGTCTACGACAAAAACGGCAAAATCTACAAGACGCTTTTCCGCTCCTACCAGCTGGCGGGACCAAAAAATTATCCTGCTCAGATTATCATTGAAGGCAAAGACTTACGCACCAATGACATTTCTATTGTGGTCAATGAAGAAATTAAGTTTGACCAGGGCTTAAAGGAAAGTGATTTTACGGTAGAAAATCTCCAGAAAATGAAATGGTAAAAAGGAGAAAAAATGAGAAGAGCAATTTTAGTACTGGCGATGCTGTGTCTGAGTTTTTCTGCTGGTGCCTGGGAAAAGAATCAGCTGTCTGTCAATACTTATCTCAACACCGAGTTCGGGTTCCATCTCAACGAACCCGACCATCTGATGAAAAAATATACCAGTCTCCAGATTAAAGGCACCTTTGACTTCACGGAGGATATTTCACTTTTCTTCAACCTGAAAAAATTTTATGATTGCGTCTATGATGTTGCCGGCGAGTATAAACATGGTTCTCATCGTACTGCCACCAATACCGGAAATCTCTGGCTCCGAGAGATTTTCCTTGATTACAAGAAAGCACCGATTTTTGTCAGGGCTGGAAGACAACAGGTTGTTTGGGGAACAGCCGATGGGGTAAGAATTCTGGATTGTATCAATCCAGCTGACAACCGTTATGCTTGCCTGGATGATGCCAGTGAATACCGGATACCTCTGTGGATGTTAAGACTGGAATTCAGCCCGATTACTGATGGCAATCTCCAGTTTCTTCTTATCCCTGACCACCAGGCTAATTTCAATGCTGGTTATGGAGATGTTTTTGTTTACCGGGTAGCCAATAGACCCCCGCCGGTCCTACCACCGTGGGTTACTTACCAGGTTGTAGATAATCTACCTGAAGATGGTTTCCATGACCCTGATTTTGCCTTCCGCTGGCAGCATGTGATTAACGGCTGGGAATATACACTTAACTACAAGTACGGCCGGGAATTCTATCCCAGCGTAACTGTAAGACAGATTCCCTTTCCTCCACCACCACCACCTAATCCCTGGACACTTTTACGGAGTAATAACTACCAGCGGGTTCAGATAATTGGTGCTTCCTTCACGAAAGCCATCAATACAGGTAGACTTTCCGGGTTGACCATCAGGGGAGAATGTGCTTACACCCTGGATAAACCATATCCAGTAGGTGGTGATAATAACGCCACAGGAAACACCACACAGAATAATTTCTCCTATGTGCTTGGTCTGGATAAGTATCTTTTCACAGACTTACAAGTCAGTATCCAGTTCATCCAGTCCATCAATCAGGAAGATACAGCTGGAGCCAACCATCTTCTTCACCCGGCTACCCTGGCTCCTATTAACAAGGTAGAGACGATGGCTACGATTAAGCTTGCCAAGGATTTCTTCCATGAAAGACTCAAACCGGAAGTTCTGGCTGTTTTCGGTGGCAATGGAGACTGGCGGGTCAGTCCCAGGATAAGTTATGAGGTCAATGATAACCTTACCATCTACGGAGGAATTCACTACTTCGCGGGAAGAGCAAATACCCTTTTTGGTGAATTTGAGAAATCAAGCATGATTTATACCGGAGCCACCCTGGCTTTCTGAAAATACCTGAAAGTTGTATAATCAGGGAAAAGGAAGGTTTCTATGGCGGGTTTCCGGTTGCGGATTCAAGATGGGAAGAATGGTATTTTCAGAATCACCCTGTTGCAGAAATCAGGTAGTGTTTCTGGACTGGAAAGGTACGGGTTTATTGAAAAGAACTGGCACCGGTTAGAGTTTAACCCTGGCGAAGAAAGGAGTCTTCTAAAACTTAAAGCAAATAAATTCCAGCTAAAGACTTTACAGGGGAAAACCATAGTCAGTGGTGAAGTTTCCTCCCTGACAAAAGGGTATGTGCTTTCTCTTCTCGTGCAAAGCAAGGAAAAATTCTATGGACTGGGGGACTTAGTCCGGGAGAAACTGGAACGTTCCGGTATTAAGGTGAGGATGTCCATTGAAAACGTCACCCAGTATATTCCCATTCCTTTCCTGATGAGTAGCCGCGGTTATGGCCTTTTCCTCAACACCACCTTTGTGCATACCTGGGATATCGGTCAGAACCAGCCAGGAAAGTTAAAAATTTTTATCCCTGAGGGACCGGTTGATTTCTTCCTTTTTACCGGTAAGGACTACAAGAGTATCCTTGCCCGGTACACAGCAGTGACTGGCAGACCCTGTCTTGCTCCGAAGTGGTCCTTTGGCCTGTGGTTTATCTGCCGGACACAGGCCAATGATTTTGAGGTGCTGTCTGATGCAGTAAAATTCAGGGAAAGGAAAATTCCCTGTGATGTTATCGGTCTGGAACCCGGCTGGATGGAAACATACTATGACTACTCTACAGAGAAACGCTGGCATCCGGAAAGGTTTCCTTTTCCTTCCTACGCTGCCTGTGGTCCTCATACCTTTTTGGCTGCTTTGAAACGGCTGGGTTATAAGGTAGAACTATGGCTTTGCAACGATTATGACCTTTCTTATGAAGCCGAAAGAAACCTGACTGCGAGGAAAGAGAAAGAAAATTCTTCACCTGACGATACAGAGAAAGACCAGCATTTCACCCACCCTGTTTACCTGGACAAAATCACCAGACCGGAACAGCCCTGGTTTGAACATCTGAAGAAATTTATTGACCAGGGGGTTGATTTCTTCAAACAGGATGGGGCTTTACAGGTATGCGAACACCCGGACCGCCTCTGGGCTAACGGGATGAAAGATAACCAGATGCACAACCTTTACCCTTTACTTTATAGCCAGCAGATGTATGAAGGTTTTAAGAATTATACTGGAAAAAGACCATGTTGTTTTACACCGGCTGGCTGGGCAGGATTACAGAGATATACTGGCACCTGGACAGGGGATACCGGGGGAGGAGCAAAAACACTTGGTGGTTGTCTGAATCTGGCAATGTCCGGTCATGGATTGCTAACCTGTGATATGGAGGTAACCACAAAAGAGGGCATTCATTACGGCTTTCTTCTTCCCTGGGCACAGGTTAATTCCTGGAACTATTTCCGGCATCCCTGGCTTTTAGGAGACCAGTTATACCAGATTTTCTTTGATTATGCCTGCCTGCGCAGCCAGCTGGTACCCTACCTTTATACCTGCTGCTTTCAGGCGCATAAAACAGGCATCCCCATCATACGACCTTTACCTTTAGAATTTCCTGAAATACCGGAACTATCTAACTGTCTTAACGCTTTTTTCCTCGGAGAACAACTTCTTGTTTCTGCCTTTTCACCGGAAATTTTCCTGCCACCTGGCCGCTGGCTTGATTTCTGGACTGGCCATGTTTATGATGGCAACCAGAAGATAACTTACATACCACCACCCAACCGCGGAGGAGGCCTTTTCCTCAGGGAAAATTCTATCCTGCCTTTAGGACCAATCTGTCAGTATGTAGACGAAAAAAAAGAACCTTTCACCTGCCAGGTTTTCCTTAATTCTGATGGCCAGGCTGATTTTGACCTTTATACTGATGACGGCATCAGCTACCAGTACGAAAAAGGCAATTACAGATTTCTGAAATTCCAGGCCCGATTAACTGGCAAGGAGTGCCGGATAACCTATCCGGAGAAAGAAATAAAACTCACCCGGATAATCCTGAACCTTCCAGACAAACCGCAGCTGGTACTGGTGAACGGTAATTCTTTTGCTTTCCAGTGGGAGGAAAAACTTTTCACAGCATGTCTTTCACTGAACGTTTAGCAGCCTGCCATCTTTCTGTAAAACAAATGGTTTTATTCATAATCTTCACAGCCTGAACCGGATAACGACCTACTGCTGTCTCTGCAGAAAGCATTACATAGTTGGTTCCGTCCAGAACAGCGTTGGCAATATCTGCTACCTCTGCCCTTGTCGCTACTGGATGTTCCACCATATGTTCCAGCATCTGAGTAGCAGTAATCACCGGTTTTTTCATTTCCCTGCAGAGAGCAATTATTTCCTTCTGCCGGACAGGAACCTGTTCCAGGGGTAAACTTACGCCCATATCTCCACGGGCAATCATAATTCCATCAGAAACAGAGATGATTTCTCTTATATTGGCAATCCCCTCCCTGTTTTCTATCTTGGCGATAACAGGTAGTTTTCCTTTGCCTGCCTTTTTCACTGTTTCCACATCCTCCTTACAGCGGACAAATGACTGCGCCAGGTAGTCAAAATTATTCTTCAGAGCAAATTGAATATCAGTTGCATCCTTCTGGCTCAGGCCGGGAAAAGACAGGTGGACATCTGGAATGTTAATTCCTTTTCTTTCCTTCAACCTGCCACCTTCTATCACCCGCACCTTTAGCCCTTTTTCATCCAGACCTAAAACTTTCAGGATGATAGTTCCATCATCAAGATAAACAAATCTTGCCCGCTCCAGAGGAGAAAGAGAACCTTGATAATCAAAAGAAAGGCAGTTTAAGTCATCAGATTCACCCTGGACCAACCAGTAAACCTGCCGGGGTAAAAGAATCCTTTCTCCGAAAGGAGGAAGTCTTCCTATCCTCAGCCGCGGCCCTTCCAAATCCCCGAGAATCTTCACTGCCCTTCTGTATTTGCGGTTGAGATTTCTCACCAGTCTTACCCGGTAGAGATGTTCTTTGTGGCTGCCGTGAGAAAAATTTATTCTTACCATATCCATCCCGGCCAGCATCATCTTCCTGATAATTTCTTCGCGGGAACTGGCTGGACCCAGAGTACAGATAATTTTTGTCCGGGGAATATATCTGCTCAAAAGATTCATCCTTTAATTAAACCGTGCTCGGCAAAACTGTAGTACAGATTGTCGCCAATAATTAAATGATCCAGAACACGGACATGTAGAACCTTTCCTGCCTGCACCAACGCTTCCGTAAACTGCCGGTCTTCACTGCTTGGCGTCGGGTCTCCGGAAGGATGATTGTGGACGCAGATAATGGAGACTGCTCTTTTCTCCAGGGAAAGCTGGAAAATTTCCCGGATAAGGGGATGCGCCTGGTTCACCGTACCCTGTTCTATCTCCACATCTTCCCGCAGGCGATTTCTGGAATCCAGGAGTAAGACCCGGAAAATTTCATACTTCAGGTCCCTCATTCTTACCCCTAAATACCGGTATATATCCCGGGCGCAGGATATTTTTTCCTTCACCCCGCTTTCTTCACTGGCCAGACGCCTTCCTATCTCCAGACAGGCTCTAATCTGACAGATTTTCGCCGGCCCCAGCCCCTTAATCCTTAGCCATTCCTGAAGACTGCTATGACTCATGTTGCGGAAGGAACCAAATTTTTCTTTAATTGTTCTGGCAAGTTCTACCGCAGTCTGCCCCTTTGTCCCTGTCCTCAGAACAATAGCCAGCAATTCTGTATCTGTGAGGCGGTGTTCACCCTGCCGCCAGAGTTTTTCTCTTGGCCTTTCTTCTTCTGGCCAGCCGCGCAGCGGCAGTTTTCCTGAAACCATTTGCTTTATGCCAGCAAAGCAGAAATTATGCCCACCAGAAAAATCCCATCATAGACACCGGCTCCACCAATACTCATAATCCCGGGATAATTACCCAGATGCGGCAGATTTAACAAATCTGCTCCAATAAGCACTCCCATTACACCGGAGATGTAAGCCACAGGAATTTTATTCCCTGGCGAAAAAAGGTAGGCACAGCCAACTGCTACCAGAGGCGGAATAAAAGCCGGGATTGTCACACCCATACCTGGCACTATCCGGGAAAGGTGAAAACAAACCAGTGTAGAGATTAAAGTGGCAAAAAAAGTCGGTAGAAATGGCGCCTTGGGGAGAAGATAGACACAGAGAAGCAGCGGAATTACTGCCCCACCCAGGTTAATCGCGATAATCTGTTGCTGGGGAACCTGTGGCATGCGGAAGGGTGAAAACAGAGGAAAGACTTCTGGCCAGGGGTAGGGAAAAGTTTCTGCCTGCCGACTGACCAGAGGGATATTGATGGTGCTGCCTATGAGGGAAAAGAAAACGATAAAGAAAGCCAGAGCCGGGGAAAGCCCTAACCTGGAAAGAGCCATTCTGATTATCTCTACCTGGATGAGGAAAAAGAAAAAAGGGAGAAGCAAGAGGAAAAGGAGCAAAAGTATTAAAGAAAAAGGAACAAAAATCATATTTTCATCCTTTTCACCAGGTTTTCTTGTAAATACCCGGTGGAAAATATTTCACCATCTCTTCTCCAATCCATTTCATAGCCTGAGCGGGACTCATCTTCCAGTTCGTGGGACAGGCAGCCAGAACTTCCACCAGAGAAAACCCCTTATTTTCTAACTGACAGAGGAAAGACTGACGGAGAGCCTTCTTTACCTTTATAATACCTGCCACAGAATCAGCTGCTACCCTCTCCAGATAACAGACTCCATCCAGACTGCTAAGAAGTTCACATACCCGTATCGGGTAACCATGCAGGGATGGTTCTCTACCATTTGGCGTGGTGGTGGTTTTCCATCCTAAAGGAGTGGTTGGTGCCATCTGACCTTTTGTCATACCGTAGACCCCATTGTTAACAAAAATAACGCTGATATTCTCACCCCTGGCAGCAGCGTGGACTATCTCGGCTGTGCCAATTGCAGCCAGGTCTCCATCACCCTGGTAAGTAAAAACAAACCTGTCCGGCAAGACCCTTTTGATACCTGTGGCGACAGCTGGAGCCCGACCGTGAGCAGCCTCCGTCACATCAAAATTCCAGTAGTCATAAGCCAGAACAGCACATCCTACCGGGGCAACCCCGATAGTTTTTTCCCGGAGAGATAATTCGTCTATCAGTTCCGCTACCAGCCGGTGGATGATGCCATGACCACACCCCGGACAGTAAATCATTACGTTTTCGGTGAGCGAACGGGGTCTGGTGAAGACAGGTTTCATTTTTTTCTCACCTCTTTAAGAATCTCTTCCGGGGTGGGGATTCCTCCACCTGGTCGGCCATAGAAAAAAAGACGCACCTTCTCCCCAGCAACCATTCTTACATCTTCTATCATCTGTCCAAGACTTAACTCTATGACTAAAACCTTGAAAACCTGTTTTATACAGGATTCCAGCTGTTTGTAGGGAAATGGCCAGAGTGTCACTGGCCGGAAAAGTCCCACCCTGATACCTTCTTTTCTGGCTTGTTCTACCGCTTCCTTAGCAATCCTGGCACAGATACCGAAACTGACAATTAAAAGGTCCATTTTTTCCGTGTAGTATGTCTCCCACCGGACCTCTCTTTTTTCTATCCTTTCATACTTCCGAGCCAGTTTCCAGTTGTGGGTTTCCAGCACCCCCGGAGTTAAAAAAAGAGACTTAATGGAATGGGGTTTTCTTCCCCGGCAACCGGTGAGAGCCCATTGCGGAACAACTGTTTTCTTCGGTTTTCCCTTCAGTTTCACCGGCTCTAATAACTGCGCGACCATGCCATCAGAAAGAATCAGGACAGGATTGCGGTAACGGTCAGCCAGGTCAAAAGCAGAATAAGTAAAATCATAAATTTCCTGAACCGACCAGGGAGCCAGAACAATAGTCCTGTAATCGCCGTGGCCACCACCCCTGGTGGATTGAAAATAATCTGACTGGCTGGGTGTAACATCACCAAGGCCTGGCCCTCCCCGGTTGATGTTAATAACTACTGCTGGTAGTTCACATCCAGCCAGATAGGAAATACCTTCCTGCATCAAAGAAATACCCGGACTGGAAGAGGAAGTCAACGCCCGGGCACCGGTTACTGCAGCACCAAAGACCATGTTGATCGCTGCCAGTTCACTTTCTGCCTGCAAAAAAACTCCACCACATTCAGGCATCCGACGGCTCATGTATTCCGGAAAACGGTTCTGGGGAGTAATGGGATAGCCAGCATAAAAACGGCAACCGGCAGCAATGGCTCCTTCGGCAGCAGCCTCGCAGCCACTGAGAAGAACAGTTTTCATTTTTTTCTGACCCAGGTGCCATCAGGCTGCTGGACCCAGGCGCCGCCAGGTGTATATTTTTTAATCATAACTTCAGCAAAGATACTGCGGAAGGTTTTTTCCTGGTTAGGGTCAGCCCTGTTAATCTTCATCAGTTCAGCAATCATGGATTGCCTTTCCTGATTTTCTTTATTCATATAATCGGTAACCTCTGCCAGCAGACTGGCTGGTGGTGTTTCCTTAAGAACCAGAGAAAAAGAGTTTGTTTCACCAAGATAACCCCTGGCTTTATACTCGTTAATTTTCTCCCTCCAGGATTCACGTCTTTGTTTAATCTGGTCAAGAACCGGTGAAGAAGTTTTTATCTCGCGGCTTATTCCCACCTCTTCGGCCCAGGCATTATGAGACAGGTCCAGGTGGAATAAGGACTGTCCCGGAACTTTCCCTGGTTCTGCCGGACCAAGTAAATCATCAGCAGCCTTTTTAATCTTCTCCTCAGGAAAGGTTACATAAACATTAACTATCGCACAGCCAAGCAAGAATATAGCTGCCACTGCCGTTATCCATTTCATTTCTTCTCCTCCTTTATTTTATAGGTGCTTTCATTATATTTTTTTTGACCAAAACAGGCAACCTCCTTTCACCAGGCAAGAACGATAACTGTAGCGTACCGGTCAGGAGCTTTTTCTGGTAAACCAGTCAAAAACACGCGGTTTCCTTCCTGTTTAAACTTTACAGGTTTGCCAGTAGTTAAAAAATAGGCCTGTTTAACTTTTTGTCGGACAGAAGCGACAACAAACTCCCGGTGCCAGTAAAGTACATGCAGATACATTTTGTTTTCACCCCGGGTAGCCCCTCCCCAGGGGGTAGCCAGCGGCGTGGGTATCTGATTATCAATCCCCTGTTTTGTCCCGTAGATACTCTCCCCATTTTTTTTCAGCCACTTGCCAGCTTCCAGGAGAATCTGGCGGTCTGTCTCCGGGATAGAACCATCAGGGCCAGGACCCACATTGATGGTGTAATTACCTCCATGGGACGCACAAAGAATTAAGTTTCTGATAACCTGATAGGGTGTTTTCGGATGTTTATCACCGGGGATATATCCCCACCAGAAATCAGAAAGAGGCATCACGCATTCCCAGGGTCGGTCTTTTACTTCAATCTTCTGCTCGGAATGAGTGTCAAAATCTTCCGGCGTTGTACTGCGGTCGTTAATCAAAATGGAAGGTTGATATTTTCTAACCATCGCATTCAGCCTTTTTGCCTGCCAGTCTTTTGCCTGGTATGGCCAGCTTCCGTCATACCAGAGAATATCTATCTGGCCATAACGGCTGACCAGTTCTTCCACCTGTCCATGAACATAAGCGAGAAATTTTCTCCATTCCTTTGAATTTTTATTCGGACCATGGTGATAGGCTGGCCAGCGCCAGTCTAAAAGTGAATAGTAAAGACCAATCCCCATATTATACTGGCGACAGGTTGCTACAAACTCCGCCACCAGATCTCTACCACAGAATTGATAAGCATTAAAACAGCTGTGACAGCTATGAAAAAGGGAAAAACCATCGTGGTGGCGGGTAGTCAAGATTACATAACTCATTCCGGCTTCTTTAGCCAGTTTCACCCAGGTTTCAGCCACACCGGCCGCAGGCCGAAACCTCTCAGCCAGCCTGGCATAATCTTCTGCTGGTATCTTTTCCCACCACATAACCCACTCACCCCGTCCTAAAAGACTATAAAGACCCCAGTGGAGAAAAAGACCAAACCTTGCCTTCTGCCACCATTCCAGTTTTTCCTTATTCTTCTTCATAGACCCCCCTTTTCTCTGACCAGCGTTTTACAGGCTTTCTCTATCACTTTCCCTAACTCTTTCTCTGTCTCTTCTGAGATACCACAAACATGCTCCTGTTGAAGAATCTCTTCGGCAATCTCCTTGGCTTTTTTCACAGCGCTTTTCCCGGAACCAGCCAGCCAGCAATTCAACGTTTCCCGGGAAAAAATTTGGGGTTGCCAGTGTTCCTTCCGGTAGAAACTCACTGTATGCTGGCTACCAGCAAAAAAACCACCTGGCCCTGTTTCCTTGATTAGTTCCAGAGCCAGTGTTTCTTCATTCACAGCAAATCCCTGTGCCATCCTCTTGAGGGCACCGGCATATTCATTGTCAACAACCAGCTGTACTGGCGAATTCATTTCTGCTCCGGAAAGAAGTCCAAAACATTCTATGCCGGCTGAACCAGCAAGCAGAGCAGGAATGGTATTGAAAGAAGCCTGCAGTCCTGCCTCCACCCCGGGTTCCTTAGCATCCGGATAGACAGCACTCGCCCATAAACCTGCATTTAACCTTCTGGCTATCTGTCCCATAGCAAGTATGACAAGTGCCCGTTCTGGTCTCCCAAAAGGAAACATACCTGTCTTCATATCCAGCACAGAGGAGTTAGTCTGCAACCATAATTTTCTCAGGTTATAGCAGTAACGGTAAAGAAGGCTGACAAAAAGAGATTCCGCTAAATCAAGACTCACCACAGAAGCTAAAGTCGCCGGTGCAGAACCACCAGCAGAGTGCATAAACCCGATTCCCGCCAGAAGTCCTTTTTTCCAGAACTGGACAAAGATTTCTGCTTCCACCGAAGCAAATCTTAAAGGGGAAACCAGTTCTACTTCCGCAAAGGTCCTTTTCCGTAGCGACTCCTTTTTTTCAGCAGCAACAATTTCACCCATCTCCAGAATATAAGGTATAAGTTCTACACTGCGGACTTCTCCGCAGCCGCTGGGTTTGGTACTGGCATATTTCCAGGCTAAAAGTCTCATGTAAAGAGGCCCCAAAACTGCCGGTACATCTGCAGGCACTCCCATAGCCCCTAAACGGTCAATATTCTGCAGAGCATCACCCAGTCGGGTCATCTCCGCCACTGTATTCAGGGTATGGGGCTGTATTTCTCCTTTGAGGTTCAGGTAGTACTGAGGATAGGTCCCGGAAGTTACTTCCAGTCCGTTGTTTCTGCTGCGGCGCTCTCCCCAGGGGAAAAGGCAGGATGTTTCCAATCCTTCCACTCCATCGTACTGTGGTGTGGAAGTGGCTACCAGCTCTTCCATGACCTTTTCCGGGAAACAAACAGGTTTATCTTTTCTTTCCAGTCTGGCTCCATGGGAAACAAGAAGGTCAATCAGAACTTCATTTTCCACCAGCACGCCAATCTCTGAAAGAATTCTCAGGGCATTCCGGTAGATTTTATCTTCTTCCTCACGGGTTAAAATTTCTTTTTCCCAGGGAATCACTATTTGTCCTTTCTTAAAAAATTGCTTTCCGAACAGGTGTCACCCGGAATTTTTGTTTCCTTTTCCGGTGGATCATCTGGTTAACCAGTTTGCACCCGTTGGCTACCAGTTCCCGGACAAGCTTTTCTCCCAGAAGGCGGCTTGCCTGGAAAGGGTCCCCCATCACACCAATTTTTATCTCCGGCCTCTGCGTGACGAAAGGAGCCACCCAGGAAAGGTCCAGATTTTTTTCCACCAGTTGATACCAGTCCGGGTCCTGCCTCATTTTCTTAACAATACCGGGTTTATCCAGTGTTCTCCGGTTAAGATGAACACTTTCCGGGGCCAGAACCATCATCAGAGAAGTCTCAAACATACCCGCATGGAAATCTCCCTTCTGTCTGCACTGTTTTGCCCAGTTGTCTGACAATTCCCAGACCGGAACCACAGCCAGAAGACAATCAGAAAAATGCGGACGCCTGTGAAAATAAAGATGTTTGAAGTTCATCAGGGCCTGATAGTTTTCGCTTCCACCATGTCCGAGAAGAAAAATGACATTAAGTATACCCTGGTGAAAAAGAGAATCGGCTATGTCACAGAGAAGCGGAACGACTGTTTCCGGGTAAACATTAATGGTTCCCGGAAGAGTCCCCCCTGAGAACATATAGGGAAAAAGGGGGGCTACCAGACACTCACTTTTTTTCGCTATCCTGACAGCTATCTGCCAGGCAAGATGACAGTCAGTAAAAGTACTCAGGTGGTAACCATGCTGCTCCACTACTCCGAGAGGAACAATCACCGTGCGACAGCCTGAGTGGATTAATTGCCGTATTTGCTCCACTGTCAGTTCCTGCCAGAGATACGGTCGAGGTATCTTTTTCCCTGCCATCTCCACCCCCTTAATGTTATTTTTTCTTCTGGAAAGCTGCTGCCAGAGAAGGATTCTTTATTTCCCCCAGGTAAAGAGCCATTCCTTTTTCCAGTCCGGGATTACTCCGGCAGGCTTTTTCTCCCTGTTTCACCAGTAATTGAAGATAAGGAAAACTGGCGTAGGAAAGAGCACAGGTAGATGTTCTGGGTACTACTCCGGGTATATTGGGAACACAGTAGTGCACTATTCCTTCTTCCAGAAAAATTGGTGACCGGTGCGTGGTAGGCCTGCTGGTCTCAAATACTCCACCTTCATCAATGGAAACATCTACCAGAACTGTTCCCTTTTCCAGCAACCGCAAGTCTTCTCTCCTAACTAAAACAGGTGTCCGGCAACCAGGAATAAGGACAGCACCAATAACCACATCTGCTTCCCTGATGGCCTGGTGTAAATTCTTCCGGTTGGAATAAAGAATCTCGGCAGCAGGAAAATTATCCTCCAGAAACCTCATCCGTTCCTGGTTGGTCTCCAGGATACATACCCGGGCACCTATACCGGTCGCTATTTTGACAGCATTAAAGCCGACTGTGCCACCACCAATGATAACTACCTTACCCTTTCTCACTCCAGATACACCGCTGAGGAGAACCCCTTTCCCTCCATATTCCTTCTCCAGATACTTCATCCCCTGCTGCACAGATAGTCTGCCGGCAATCTCGCTCATCGGTCTGAGAATAGGCCGCAGTCCATCTTCCTCTACCAGTTCATAAGCAATGCAGATAACTTTTCTCTTCTTCAGTTCCTCAGTCATCTCCCTGTTGGCAGAAAAGTGAAAAAAAGTGAAAAGAATCTGCCCCTGCCGCAAAAATGACCATTCGCTTTCCTGTGGTTCTTTCACTTTCACCACCAGTTCAGCCTGCCGGTAAATATCCTCAGCAGTTTCCACCAGCAAAGCCCCCATCTTTTCATATTCTTCATCCGGGAAGCCAGCGCCCAGTCCTGCCCCCTTTTCCACCAGGATGGTTGCACCCTCTGCCACCAGATGCCCGACTATTTCCGGGATGAGACCGACACGGTATTCTTCAGTCTTGACTTCCCTGGGAACCCCAACAACCATTTTATCTCCTCATACTTTCCACCACTTCTATCACCGCCTGTGTCATATACTCCAGTTGCTCCTGCGTTAAGGGATAAAGAGGAAGATGGGTAAATTTATGGCGGAATGCTTCTTCTGCCACCGGACAGGATTTCTCCATCTCTTTTGTATCGTAACCAAGCTGTCGCAGAATGCTGAACTTATAAAGCGGCGCAAAATGCGGTATCTGCACCACTCCTTTAGCCTCCAGTTTCTTCTTGAAAGTCTGAATATCACCCCGGAAATATTTCGGCTCTAACTGGAAAAGGTAAAGGTGATGCGAGGACTGGAAATTCCTGTCGTCGCCTTTCTGGGGAATAATCCCGGGTATTTTAGAAAAGCGTGCGGTGAGATACTGCGCATTCTTTCTCCTGGTGGCAATAATGGATTTCAGACGTCTCAGCTGTAGCAGAAAAGCCAGAGCCTGAATTTCTGTCACAGAATGGTTGCCAGCAGCAAAATAACCGTTTTTCCCTTTCAGCGCTATCACATCATACAGCCAGGTCGGAATCTTCCGGGTAGGGTCCAGACCCACAAAACGAGCCTGAGGAAAATACTTGCCAAAGGATAGATTGGTAACCAGCAGTCCCCCTTCGCCCAGGGTGTTCACATTTTTGACTTCGTGAAAACTGTAGGAGCCAAAATCTCCTATTGTCCCTGCCATTTTTCCCCGGTAGACAGCCCCGAAAGCATGGGCAGCGTCTTCAATAACTACTATTCCCTTTTTTCTTGCCAGTTCCATAATGGGCGCCATGTCCACCGGATAACCACCCAGATGTACAGGAATGATGACCTTTGTTTTCCTGGTAATTTTTCTGGCAACATCAGCCGGGTCCATATTGAGGGTGTGAGGGTCAACATCTGCCAGGACTACCCTGGCACCAACTTCCAGAGGATACAGAATGGTAGAAATGAAAGTAATAGCAGGAGCAATAACTTCATCCCCGGCTTTCAGACCAGCGTACTTATACCCGATTTCAAAACCAGCCGTAGCATTGGTTAAAAGACAGGTATACTTCGTTTTCAGAAATTTTTTGGCCGCAGTCTCTGCTTCCTGAACTTTATTCCCCAGGGTGAGTTTCCCGGCTCTGGCAGATACCTCAGCCAGCCTTTTCAGAGCAAAATCTAACTTTTCCCTCCTTTCCTGATACTGGCTCTCCTGCTCTTTTGCCGGGGGTAGAAGAAAACGTATAAACTCTTGAATGTCATCTACATTAAAGTGCTCACCCACTGCTGACCAGGGAACCCTGGCTGCCCCTGTATCATACCGAAAGTCTGACACTTTTCTTCTCACGGTCTCCTCCTTTTACTGAACCGTTAACTTTTACCTGATAGAACCCGCAGGAAAAAAATTCTTCCAGAAGACTGGCTGCCGCACCTAAGGCTCCTGTCTCCACACCCAGCGTAGAAATGTTAACTTTTAGCTGAGATTTCATTTCTGGTAAGATTTCCTCTTTAACTTTTTCCAGAAGGCCGGTCACAACTTCCTTTCCCAGCCGTAGAAAATTACTATCAAGGATTACCAGAGCAGGATTGAGGAGATTTACCAGATTACCAATACTTACAGCCAGATACCCAATCCTCTGGGAAAGTATATCTTTATCCTTTTTCTGCACCAGTTTTTCCATGACAGGTAAACAGCAGAGTGCTTCTACGCAACCGTAGCGGCCACAACGACATTTCTTATTTTCACCAGGAATCCTGGTATGACCCAATTCTCCAGCAATAAACTGCTGGCCCCGAATCGGACGGCCTTCCAGGAAAATACCGCAGGCTATTCCTTCTCCATATTCTACATAGATAAAATTATCTACCCCCTTTGCCTGTCCAAAACAATGTTCCGCAATGGCTTTAGCCTGCTCACTGTTAGAAATAACCACCGGGAAGTGATAAGATTCTTCCAGAATTTTTTTCACCGGAACATTTTTCCAGACAGGCAAGATGGTGGAGTAGATGCTGACACCCCTTTGGAAATCAACCAGGCCCGGGTCCACAAAACCTAACCCAGCGACCGGAACCTCACCGGCAGAAGAAAGAAGCAAACTCATTACCTCGTCCAGCATCTTAAAAATTTTCTCTTTACTGACATCTTCCGGTAAAAACTTCCTTTCTGTTTTAATCACACCAGCACCAAGGTCCATGAGTATTCCAGAAATAGCCTTCTGGTTCAGTTCCAGACCTATAACCATGCGACCCTGAGGGTTGATGCTCAACAAACCTGGCCGCCGGCCACGACGGTCTCTTTTCTGAAAATCTTCCTGGACCAGACCTTCCTTTTTCAATTCTTCCACCAAGTTTCCCACTGTCCCTAAACGGATATCCGCAAGCATCTTCAGTTTACCCCGGCAGACAGGCTGATACTTCCTGATAAGATTGAGGATAATCTGTCGCTGCTGCTGGTGGATGGTAAGAAAATTATTCATGCTAAAAGTTTAACAGATATCCGTAAGAAATGTCAATTTTTCCAGCAGTGTAAAAATTTCCTTCAGAAGCAGCTTCAGAAATCTATTTTGGTCCCGAAAAGTGGCAGGCTACTTTAATGCCGGAGATGGCTGAGATTCAGGAAGGCTGCCCCAGGGGCACCAGACCAGCTGTTTGATTATTCCTTCCCTTGTTTCAGCCAGAAGGGTTTTTTCCTTTCCTTCCACTGTTACAGTCCAGATAGCCTCACTGTTAAGAACAAAGGCAATCCGGCTTCCATCAGGTTGAAAGCAAGCTTCCTGACAGCTAACATTCCGGGGTAAATCAGTAATTTTGGTGAGCCGACCACTAACTTCTACCAGGTAAATATTTTCCTTTTTTCCGGAGCCGGCTGCGCAGACAACAAAGGAATTTCCCTCCGGGCTCCAGGCATTCATACTATAACTGAACTGCCCGGCTTTTCCTCTTATTCCGGTAGGCATCACCTTACCTGTATAGACATCAATAACTACTAATTCTCTTTTTAACTGCCCCCATTTCTTTTCTGGTAGCTGCGAGAGTTTCCTGCCAGAGCTGCCCTGACTGAGAAATCTTGTCGCCAGAAACCTTCGGCTGTCAGGTGACCAGACTATCGGCCTGGCTTCTACTCCTTCCAGGACAATAATCTGTTTCTGGCTGGTAGTCTCCAGTACCACCAGGTTGCCCATCCTTCCTTCCATCTCATAGAAAGCAACAGTAGCACCATCTGGCGACCAGCTGGGTAAAAAAACAGACTGATTCAACTTTCCGGCTAAAACTTCGGAAGTTTTCTGGTTTCCTTGTTTATCCACAAAAATAACACGCCGGCCCTGACCTGTATGGACTGCAAGTAATTTCTGCTGCGGCACCCAGCTGGGATAACCACCATTACTCTCCACAGCGATCACCTTACTTTCACCAGTTTCCAGGTTAAAAATCGCAAATGATTCCTCCGCTGTGCCGTCCTCTTTTTTCTTCAAGACTACTCCGACTAAAGTTTTTTCGTCAAACGCCCAGGTAAGGTATTCCACCAGACTTCCCACCTGTTTTAACCCTTTTCCTTGAGAAGTGACGACCCAGACCTGACCGGGCTGCTCTGGTGTATCTATCAGGAAAGCCAGCTGCCAGATTCTTTTCGCCAGGAGCATTTTTGATTCTGCTTGCTTTTGCTGGCTATTTCTTAATCTTCTCTCCCTGATTTCTCTGTCCAGAGTATCAGGCAAACGTCGCAGAGAAGGTTCTTCCACTACGGAGATGACCTGGCCTTTGTTGTTGAAACCAATAGAAAGCCGGGGATAAAACCAGACTTCCATCATCTCCGTTTCAGAAATGTATCTCTTCGGTGGTAAACCTAATAACTCAGACACAACTGTAGCAGGCATACCAGGGATAATCTCAGCCTTTGCTATGGCCTGCTTTACTGCCTCCGGTAACTCTGGCTTTTGCTTCAGGTACTCCTGTCTGAAATTCTGGTCCAGGAAAAAATCATTCTTCGCTGAGAATTTTTCCGTGGCACAGCCAGCCAGCAAAACCAAAACGGCAAACAGAACTGGTTTCCTCATCGTTCCTTCTTGTGTATTTATGTTATCATACTAAGACCTGATAGGGAAACAATATGGAACCAGATTATTTACAGCCGACTGACTTCTGCGACCTTAACCATCCAACGATAGGCAGGTATCTCCAGAAAATTATTAATTCTGCTTCTTCTGACAGGGAAAAGGCTATCGCCATTTTCCATTTTGTACGAGAGAAAATCCACTACCGGTTTAACTATCCTGGTACCCTGGCTTCTGTCACCCTGGCCGGTGGTAGCGGTAACTGTTTCAACAAAGCAAACCTGCAGATTGCTTTTCTCCGACGGGCTGGTATACCTTCTGCCTATGGTGTCTGCCTGATTCACCGGGAAGTTTTCCAGCCACTTCTACCCGAGGATATTTACCATCTTATCAGTGAGCCGACCGTTCATGCCTATGCCTGCTGCTGGCTGGATGAACACTGGGTAGCTGCTGATGCTACCATTGACAGAGAAGTTTTTGAGACCTTTTACCGCGGTCAACCAGGCTGGGATTACACTGACTGGGATGGCAAGACTGATTACCTGTTACCCGCTTCCTACCTGATTGCACATCAGGGCTTTTACGCCAGCATTGACCTTTATTTACTTAACCCACCTCGCTTCTGGACAGATCAGCTTTTAACCCGGGCTAACAACTTTCTGGAAGAATGTCTGCGAAAAAATAAGTCTCAACCGAAGGGATAAAAATTCAACGCTGTCTCAAACATGGTAACAATGTTCTCCGACGGGGTACCGGCCTGGATGCTATGGGAAGGTCCAAGGATGTAACCCCCATTCTTACCCAGAATGGTAATCAATCTTTCCACTTCTTCCCTTACTTTTTCAGGGGAACCAAAGGGTAAAAGTTTCTGCACACTCACTCCACCCTGGAAAGAAATTCTTTCCCCGAACTCTTCTTTCAGGTAAACCGGATCCATCCCGCAGGCATCCAGCTGCAAACTCTGCAGGACATCCATTCCTATCTCTATCAAATTTCCCACCAGCGGAGCAATCGCTCCGTCAGAATGGTAAATAACAGTGGCGCCATAATTGTGAATTAGTCTGTTCAATCTTTTGTGATGCGGTTTGATAAACCTTTCCCACAGCCCGGGAGCCATCAGCAAACCGTTCTGGCCAGCTAAATCGTCTGCGGTGAAAGCTAAATCAATTCTACCCTGGCCGGCTGCCAGCATCCGGGAAAAATAATCCACCATAAAATCAGCCACTTTTGTGAGAAGCCAGTCTGCCAGTTCCGGATTGATTACAAAGTCCAGCAGAAGATTTTCCAGACCCCGCATGTACCAGGCAGTCTCAAAAATGTTTCCATTGGCAACCATAATTGCCCAATCACCTTCTTTTTCCAGACTTTTAATCCTTTCCGTCAGAACATCATAATCAAAGAAATCCGGGCTGGGCCAGGGATAGTCTCTTAGCTGGTCAATAGTTTTCATACCTTTTAAGGGATAATAAACAATCTCCTGGTAATAATCCAGGCCACACCTTACTCTTTCCCGTTTTACCCCCCAGATGTCAGTCCCTGGTGCCAGTTCAGGTCCTTTATACTGAGGCAAGACCGTACGAATATCCAGAATTTTTCCCAGATACTCCTCAACACCTATGCCGCGTTTTCTCTGGAGGTAATCTTGCAGTGATTTTCTGGCTGGTTCATTGATGCCGGCACAGACAAGTGCGATAGGAATACGGTCTGTCTGCTGATGAGACAGAGCCAGCCTCACCCTTTCCCGGGACGAAAGGCTTGTTTTCCTCATTGTTTCCCTGTAAAATATTATAAACACAACAGGTGCCTTCAGACAAAATAGCCACAGGCAGCTATATGTTTAATTGCGGTCTGATAGAAAGGTGTTTCCAGGCAGCCAGTATCCAGAGATGGAACGACCACATCCGGCCTGTGGAGCTGACGGAACTGGATAAACAAGCCCACAAGATGGTCCTGGCTTATGTCCTGGGGCGCTTTGAAGAAACAGAAAGGAAAATACCTGTTAACTGGATTCAGTTGATAGAAGGCGGTATCTTTGAATTTTTCCATCGTGTAATCCTTACTGATATCAAACCACCTGTTTTTCATCAGATGATGCGGGAAAAGGGAAAGGAGTTAAACCAGTATGTTCTGCAACAATTAGAAAAGGACCTGCGTTCCGTAGGAGAAGATTTTTACGAGCGCTTTCAGCAATATTTCTTTGACCAGAAACTGGCTCTCACCGAGAAACGGATACTGCGGGCTGCCCATTATCTTGCCACTAACTGGGAATTCAGGATTATTTATAATACCAGCCGGTTAATCTACGGTATAGAAAAAACAAAAGAAGAAATTGAAAATGAAATCGAGGATTACTACGACCTTATTGGAGTACAAAAAATTTCCCTGGGTAAGAAATCTTTTGGCTTCATCGACCTCTGCGGTCAGCTGCGTTTCCAGCAACGCTGGGCTCATTCCCCGCGACTGCCCAGGACTTCAGTCTTAGGACATATGTTGATAGTGGCTATCAACTGTTACCTTTTCTCGCTGAAACTTAAACCTTTTCCCTGTAACCGCCGCCTTTATAACAACTTTTTTGCTGCTCTTTTCCATGACCTACCAGAGGTTCTCACCAGGGATATCATCAGTCCGGTGAAAAAGTCCGTAGAGGGACTGGACGAAATCATCAAACAGTATGAACAGCTTCAGCTGGAGCAACGTCTTCTCCCCCTTCTGCCAGAAAACTGGCGGGCGGAAATGAAATACTTTACCACCAGCGAGTTTGAAAACCGCATCCTGGTTAACGGAAGAACAAGAATTCTCCCGGAAGAAATTGATGCTGACTGGAACAAGGATGGTTACTCACCGGTAGATGGACGACTGGTTAAAATCTGCGATGACCTGGCTGCCTTTGTGGAGGTAATACTATCCCGGGCCCACGGTATTCGTTCCCGGGCAATGGAAGAATCAAGACAGCAACTACTGAAAAAATACACCAATTTCACTGCTTCCGGTATTGATTTTGGTTCTTTCTTCAAGGAGTGCCAGAAATCACTTTCCTCTGCTTAACGGGTCCACCAGGCAAGCCTCCCGGAAACCCTTTTCCCTCAACCGGCAACTCGGACAAACTCCACAGGGCTTACTCCCGGAATGGTAGCAGGACCAACTAAGCGCAAAGTCCAGCCCCAGGCAGATACCTTTTTTCACAATTTCCGCTTTAGATAAAAAAAGAAGAGGGGCTTTCAGGAGCACTGATTTACCCTGTATTGTTGTCTTCAGTGCCACATTAATCAAATTCTGAAACTGCCTGATATACTCTGGCCGGCAATCAGGATATCCGGAATAATCCACAGCATTAACCCCTATGACTATGGCCTGTGCCTGGCAGGTTTCCGCATAGGCTAAGGCATAACTGAGAAAAATGGTATTCCGGGCTGGTACATAGGTAGAGGCAATACCGGTAACAGTCCTGTGCGGAATTTTTTTCCCGGGGTCAGTCAAAGAAGAGGCAGCCTTGGGTAGAGGCAAATTGAGTACCCAGTGCTTTTTCATCTTTAACCAGGCTGCTATCTTCTTAGCAGCCAATAATTCCTTTCTGTTTTTCTGTCCGTAGTAGAAGGAGAGGCCATAAAGAGTGTATCCTTCCTGCCTGGTCAAAGCTGCTGCCACATAACTATCCATTCCTCCGGAAAGTAAACAGATGGCTTTCCTATTTCGTTTCTGTTTTAAAATCATCTGATTCCGCATAGTTTCTGGTTCTGAAGCCGCAAAAAAATTCTTCTCTCCGGGTGCTTTTGAAGGAAATCTACAATCAGTTTTATCATCCCGGGCTGGTTGTTCACCGGTTGTAGAATTACAGGACACGGTATATCCAGCTCTACTCGTTCCAAATCTGAGGTATCAGCTACAACGTATTTGAATTCACTGGCAATCTTGCGAAAGCGTTTATCATAACCGCGGGGATGAAACCTTTCTCCTTCTCTCTTAGGACTCACTGTAAGCCAGTCCACACTGATTTTCTGCCAGATTGTCCCGTTGGTTTCCACTGCCACCCAGAAGTTTTTCTTCTTCAACGCTGACACCACAGGAGAAAGGTTCTGTAAAAATGGTTCTCCACCAGTTAGACATACCTGACGGCAGGGATAGGTAATAAGTTGCTGGATAATCCGGGAGACTGTCATCGGCTTTCCCTGCTGCCAGGCATAACTGGTATCACAGAAACTACAGCGTAAGTTACAGCCAGAAAACCGAACAAAACTCATAGCCAGCCCCTGAAGAAATCCTTCCCCTTGCAGAGAATAAAAGACCTCGTTAACCTTGTAGATACTCATTTCTCACGACTGTAAATAATTTGTTCTACTGGCTGGCTGAAAGGGTCAATAATGGTGATACTGCTTTCTGTAAAAGCAGCGGTCACCGGTGTTTTACCACAGCTGGCAAAATACTGGAAGTTTTTCTCCGCCACAATACTGGCAGCCTCAATAGCCATGGTGACAGAACGTTGACTGGCAGCATCCGGGTAGCTACCGGCTAAAGAGGAAACTTTTTCCCCGAAAAATTTTACCCGGCAGATAGCCAAAAGTCCTGCCACAATGGAAGCCTTTCCGTAGCCAAAAATTTCCAGATAGCCTCCGGTATTCTTAATCCGTCCGGCAAAGAAAGGATTGCGTGTGCGGGAACCATCACCCATTACCGCTTCCCGGTAACCCCTGTCCTGCTGGTCAACCATGCCCCTTCCCAGAATCCCATATACCTCAATCTCCTGGTTAACAGCTCCTTCAAATTCTGGTGGGTTTATCCAGGCATTATTGAAATCTCCTCGCATTCCATTGTCATAGGTAATGTTCACATTGAGAGAATCCCAGCAGTGGATTGGCTGCTTGCGGGAAAAGGAAGAAAGAACCTTCCCCTGGCGAGCAGCAACCACCTGGACATACTTATCCCAGTTTACCAGGAGATTTTTTTCCCCTGTGGCGAAAAGGCTTCTGGGAAAAACTCCCAGATAATAAGCCACTGCATCCAGCCAGTGAGAACCAACATAAGCAAACGGGTTAGAGTGTTCTACCCACTGGAAAACCTCTGTGGCTACCTGCAAAGGTTCTTCCAGTACTGCCCGGATACGATAAATTTTCTCATACTTGGCCAGGCAACTACTCAGGAGGTCACGTACTGCCGGGTCATAACGTTTGTGCATATCAACAGCCACCACCAGATTTTTTTCTTCTGCCTTCTGAATAATCATGTCTGCTTCTCTCGTTTTCAGACACATTGGTTTTTCTGTAATGACATGGGTATCAAAGTCTAAAGCCAGAAGAATCGCTTTGCTATGAAGATGGTCCGGGGTAGCGACAAACAAAACATCAGGCTTTTCCTTCTCCAGAATTACCTGGTGCACATCTTGCCCGTAATAAGGTCGCAGTTTGCTATCAGGTAACTGCCTGCGGAAAAAATCAGCCATTTTATCCGCTGTCTTTTTCTCCGGACTTCTACTGCCGCAGGCCACCACCTCTATTCTTATTTCAGCCACCTGCGGTGCCCAGTGTGACATACCAATAGAAGTCAAAGCCCCGGCAAAACCACCGCGGCAGAAATCTACAAAAGACTGGCCAACAACATCATCAAAGAACATTCCTCCGCCCAGAATTGCCACCCTCAGTTTTCTATTCATTACACCTCCAGAATTCCCTTTAACATTTCTTATTTTAGCAAGACAAACAGCTTTTGAGAATACACCAGGGTTCACATTGTATTTCGCGGGGCAGAAGAAGTATAATCTGGAATAAATTTCCCGGAGGTCAAAGGTGAAAACGAATATCAGAGTAGTGGAGACAAGAGTTAGTTTTTCTGAAGAGAAAGCCCGTGTACCTCTTAAGTTTGGTAAGGTAGTGATGGAAAAAGCCACCTATACTGAAGTAGAAGTCACCGTGGAAAACCAGGCTGGCAAGACTGCTAAAGGCTATGGTGGAATCTTTCTTTCTGATGTCTGGGCTTTCCCCACTGCAGCCATCAGCCATGAGGAAAAAGACAGGGCGATGCGGGAATTCGTCAGTTTGTTTGCCAGCCGGTTAACCACAGTTGGTAAGTACCAGCACCCGATAGAACTTTTTTTAACTTTAGAATCAGAAATACCAGAACTTTGTAAGCAAATAACCAGCCGTTTTAACTTTTCTGAACCTTTCCCTCTTTTAGCCGGTCTGGTCTGCGCCTCACCCTCTGACGCCGCGGTACATGATGCCTTTGGTCAGGTCAACAGTATCTGCAGCTATAACGGCTATGGTCCGGAACACTGGAGAGAACTTTCTTCTTTCCTTGGTCCTGATTTTAAAGGGAAATATCTCTCTGCCTATCTGAGAAAAAACTATCAGCAAAAGATTCCGGTTTTCCATCTGGTAGGCGGTCTGGATAAACTCTGGGAAAAAGAAGTGACAGATTCTGACCCTCAGGACGGATTACCTGTTTCTCTGGAAAAGTGGGTGGAGGCAGAAAGACTTTTCTGTTTAAAAGTGAAACTCCGGGGAAATGACCTGGACTGGGATGTCACCAGAACCATAGAAGTCTCTGAAGTTGCTCACCAGGTCTACAGGAAACTGCAGGAAAATAAGAAAATTTTTCTTTCCCTGGATACCAACGAGGTCTGTGAAAGTCCTGATTACATCATAGAGTTGCTTAACCGCATCAGAGAAGAAAACGACCAGACCTACCAGGAAATTCTTTTTGTGGAGCAACCAACCGGCCGTGATTTGAACCGGTTTGCCTTTGACATGAGCGGTATCGCTGCTTTAAAACCTGTCCTGGTAGATGAAAGTCTCACCGGCATAAAAGAGTTTTATCGGGCTAAAGAATTAAAATGGTCTGGTCTGGCTTTAAAAACCTGTAAGTGTCACTCTCTGGAATTACTTCTGGTAGCGCTGGCCAGCCAGCACAAAATGCCTTACACCATCCAGGACCTCACCAATCCCAAACTGGCTCTTATCCACTCAGCTGGCTTTGCTGGCCGGACCTATCCGATGATGGGTGTGGAAGCCAATGCCAGTCAGTTTTTCCCTTCCTCTTCAGAAATGGAAAGTAGGATCCATCCCGGGATTTTCTCCAGAAAGTCCGGTTTTCTTGATTTATCTACCCTGGGACTAACTGGTTTAGGCTACCGCAGAGAAGAAATGGGAAAGTAAGCACTATTTCTTTTTATGCTCACAGCTGATTACTTTTCTCTTAGAATTTCCAGGGTCAGATCATCCTTTTTTCCGGAGAAGAACTTCTTCAATGCACGTTCAAAAATGGAATCAGGACCAGCTACGAGAGCAAAAAGTGTCAAGGAAGATTTCAGTTTCAGATTATCCGGATAACCAAAAATATCCTCCGCTGCCAGTCCTTCTAAATCCAGCAGTATCCGGGTACACTCCTTTAACCTTTCACCCAGAACAGGATGGGATAGATACTTTTGGGCTTCCTCTAAATTTCTAATGGCATAGTATTGAGAAACAGGACTTTTTCCCGGACCTTCTATCTGGGGAAAGATAAACCACATCCAGTGGGTACGCTTTTTCCCGTTTTTCAGTTCTGAGACAACTTTCTGGTAAACACCTTCCTGTGCCTGAAGAAACCGCTGCCACTTATCCTCCATCTTCACCACCTCTTCAGCAGATTCAAAAGAAGAGTGAGAAGCAGGCTGAGTAAAAGCATAGAACTTATGGGAATAAAGATTTTCGTCCGTTCAGTCTCAATTCTGATGTCTCCCGGAAGTTTACCAAACCAGCTTACCAGCCAGGGTGCCAGGTTAAGAATTAAACCCAGAGCCACCAGGATAGCACCAACCATGATAAACCAGCGACCAGGCATTTTTCACTCCATTTCTAAACAGGTAAAAGTGATAAACTTATAATTACCTCTTTCCCAGAGAATTCCTAACTTGTTTTGACCCAGATATTTTACACTGGAGTAAGCAGCCGGGCCTTCAGCAACAAGATACTCCTTCCTCCAGGTCCTTCCCCCATCAGAACTTGCTCTTAATACCAGATTGTTACGACCAGGTCCCCGGGGACCGCTCCAGAAAAGATACTTTTTCTTCTCGAAAGTCACCGCTTCCAGACCACAACAGACCGCCGTCACCTTCTGACCGCAAGAAGCTGGTGTCCAGGTTTTCCCGCCATCAGTACTCAGCGCCACCCCGCGATATTCACTCTTTTCCTGTCGGAAATCAAAAAGTATCAGGTTGTTATTTAACTGGGCTAACTGGCCTTCGTTGCCATTAATACTGTTAGGAACAAAACCACCACACTGCCAGCTTTTTCCTCCATCTTCACTGAAGACAACAAAGACAGCATGGGGTTCATATTTCCAGCAGGGGACAAGAAGCCTTCCTGAAGCATCCTGGATAGCCCCACCGGGTCCGGCAACAGTGCACCGCCAGGTTTCTTCATCCATTTTCCGGCAGAAACTGGTGATATCAGCAGGTGATGACCAGCTGCTACCCGCATCATCACTGTAACGGAGAAGGTTAACAATATCCTGAGTTCCTGGTCGGCTGGTATGAGAACCTTTTCCCGGCTGACAGCGAAGATAATGTAGCCAGATTCTACCTGTTTTTCTATCCAGAACCGGCGCGGGGTTTCCAGCTGACCAGAAAGGTAAACTTTCTTCTATTATTATGGTTTCTGTCCAGGAGATTCCGCCATCAAAACTTCTTTTCAGCAGCAAATCAATCTGGTTATCAGGTGTCCCCGGGTCACCGGAATTGAATTTCCGGCCCTCACAAAAGGACAAAAGAGTCCCATCCGCTGCCTGAAGGAAAACAGGAATTCTATAGGTATGGTAACCGCCCTCACCAGAGACAAAGACATCCCGGGAAAATTTCACCACCATCAAATTAATCTTAACATTAAAAAAATAATTTGCAATTACTGCCTGACACCCGTTATCCTTTTACTTGGCAATTTTCCTGACTTCAGGTAAACTACTAATAAACTTCGGGGCGTGGCGCAGTCCGGTTCAGCGCACCAGAATGGGGTTCTGGGGGTCCTCGGTTCAAATCCGAGCGCCCCGATTAAGCAGGTATATTCCGGGCACATCGTTAACACAATCTTCCGGGCACATGGTTTACACCTTATGGTATATTAACCTCTTACAAGGGAGAGGAATATGCCATGGAGGGAGACAGGTGT
>CAZYCA010000035.1:0-74743 GCA_964645405.1 uncultured bacterium
CCAGGATGCGGAGACAGAGCAATGGTTAGGTGAAATCAGGGAAGAAAAAGTAGCCGGATTAAAAATTACAGTTCCTGCCCGGGAATTCCGTCTGGTGCTTTTCCAGAAAGAGTAAGCCAGGTGGGTGTGCACCGCACCCTGATCCTCTCGCCTCAAGGGAAGAGGTAAGAAAACCAGAGGGAAGGGTAAGGAATAGTTAACCGGAGTTTTTGGCGGAACGGGGAACAGACAGAGGGAGAAAAATGAAAAAGAAGTTCTTCGCTGCTATTTTTTTATTCTTTGCTGTGGCTATTTCTGCTGAAGAGAATCTTTCCATACCGGTTTTGAGAATTCCGAAGGTAAGCAGGCCGCCATTGATAGATGGACAAATCAATCAGGAAGAATGGTCTTTTATGGCTGCCCTGACTGGTTTCCGTGATTTCCGCAATAAGCTAATAATTCCTCATGATTTACAGCCAGTCTGGTGGATTGGTTATGATGATGATTACCTTTACCTGGCACAGAAAATGCCGCTTTATCCTAAGGGTACAATCAAGGCGACGGTCAAACTTGGTGACCGGGGTGGTATTGCCCAGGATGTCAACTCTATCCTTTACGATGACCATGTGGAAATTCAATTTTGTACTTTCCCGGAACGACACATGGCTTTACGAAACTGGTTTTACAAAATTTTGGCCAATCCGTATGGCGCTATCTTTGACCACCGGATGGAGTATTCTGTTGGCTGGTTCGGTTTTGAATGGGAATCCAGTGCGAAAATAAAATCCTGTCTGACAGACGAAGCCTGGACTTTTGAGATGGCTATTCCTTTTCAGAGTTTTTCTCTGCCTAAAGCACCAGCAGACGGGACAATCTGGTACGCACAACTGGTCAGTGCCGGTGACCCTGGAAGTTATTATTATGCCTGGCAACCAGTGGCCTGGACAGAGTGGGACCTGATGCCGGTAATCATTTTTGATTCTCAAGCTCCAGCAGTCCAGATTACCAGTCTGGGTCAACCGATGGAAGGAGTTCTGGATTTGCCTGTGCAGTTGAAAGGTAAGGAAAATAGTCCGGAGATTATCGTTTCTGTCAGAGTTACTGACCAGCACAACAGGGAGATTTTTTCCAAACAGGAGAAGGTTAAATTTACTGATGCCACCAGTAAAGTTGTCAGATTCATTCAGCCACAACTGGCTATTACTGCTGAGGGTGAGATTAAATGGGATTATCAAAATCTGAAGGGGAATAATATCCAGGTACAGGTAACAGGTGCTGGTGGTGAGATTATTTTTCAATGTGAGTATCCTTTCGCTAAAAGTCCAGCCAACATCAAAGAGAAGCTTTATGATTTCATTGCTGCTTCCAGGAGTGTCTCAGGCAAGCCGTTTATGAAAACCTGCTATTATCACACAGCCCAGAAGATAGAGGGTTTTGTAGATGTAGACATCCTGGGAATTAATTCAGAAATCCGGCAGGCACCCAGGTTTCGCCTGAAGCTGGAGAGAAAACCCGATGGGAAAATACTTCTTTGTGAAGAAAGGTACATCCAGCCAGATGGGCAGGGAAACCTGCTGGCAGGGGTTCCTTACCTGGAGGAAGGCGAATATCAGGCGGTGATAGAAATTCTGAGCCAGGAAGGAAAAGTCCTGGCCAGTCAGGCCGACCCTTTCACCATCAGGAGTTATCCCTGGGAAAATACTGCAGCAGGGAAAGAGGAAATTGTGGTTAACCCCTTCACTCCTTTAATCGTAAAAGAAAAATCTGTTTTTCCCTGGGGCAGGAGATACAGTTTCGGGGAGACAGGATTGCTTACTTCTGTTGTCTCTCAGGGTACAGAACTTCTATCCGGACCGATGTATCTGGAAGGAGCAATCAACGGGAAGAAGGAGGTTTTACAGCCTGCTGGATGGCCTGCCTGGGAAAAGGTTTCCGGACATAATTGCCTTCTGAAGATAAAAAATAGGCTGGGACCTATTCAGGTGGAGATTACAGCCAATACGGAATATGATGGAACTATTTTTTACCGGCTGGATTTTACCCCTGTGGAGAAAGCAATAGTGGAAGTAATAGACCTCATCGTTCCGCTTCAGGGATTGGATGCTTATTATGCTTATCGGTCAGGACGTGACCAGATTATGGGCACAGTTCCTGAAAAAACAGGTATTTTCTGGGATTCCTCCAGACTGGCTGCCTGTCCCAACATCAGGGGAACATTCTTACCTTTTGCCTGTCTGACTGATGGGGAAAAGGCTTTTCTCTGGTGTGCTGATTCAGACCAGGGCTGGGTGCTTGATGACAGCAAGCCTTCCTTCTTTTTAGAAAGACAGCCTGAAGGTCCTGCGATGAGGGTTCGTCTGGTGAATAAAGTTTTCCGTTTCAGCAGACCCAGAACCATTGAGTTCATGCTCCAGGCACTTCCGGAAAAGCCTTATCCGGAAGATTACCGTTATCGTATCTGGCAGGGCTGGGTGAAAGAGTTTAACAACGCTCCGGTTGTCGGCTCCCTTTCTTGTTTCTGGGCTTATGGAACAGGGCCAACCATCAGTTTCTACAGGGATGAGCATTATGATGTCTTCAAGAAATTAATTGAAGAGAAAAAAGCAGAAGCCAGGAAAAAGTCTGAGGAAGCTATCGGTACGAAATTTGAGCCCTTAGCTGTCTGGTATGTAGCCACCAATACTGCAGGATTAGCTATGCCAGAGTATGACACTTATTCTGGAGAATGGCTGGGTAAAACTTATCAGAAACCTGTACCGGATCCCCATTATAAAGATGCTAAAACACCCTGGGGTGTCTGGGACCAGCCCAGACAGCAGATGCGTTCTTACATGGATCTGGTTCAGTCCGCGGTAGACTGTCGGGTCTACGCCTTTGACCAGCATCAGAAAAGATGCGGCTTGAACGGTTACTGGTGGGACCATGACAGGTTCTGGTCCTCAGGAAATCTTCTGTTAGGGACAGGATATGTCCGGGATGATGGCAGTGTCCAGGGGATTTTCAACATCAGTCTTATGCGGCAGATGATGAAAAGAATGGCGACCTGTGCCCAGTTGAATGGCATCCGTCCCTGGCACGGGTATTATGCGCCGAATAATATCGGTCCTATCAGCAGTTTCCTTCAGTACAACTGGGGAGTGGAAAGCTGGGTTTACATGCGCAGTGAGAAAATGGACCTGCTTGATAATACAGGGGACTTAAATGGATACAAGGTATTGCTTGGCCGGTACACTGGCAATCCAGTGGAGCTGTCCAGTCTTACCCATGAAGCTACCAGAACTATTCAGACCAGATGTATCCTGGGAATGGCTCTTTTAGCAGATGTCGGTGTGACCCAGGGAAGGGTAGACCGGGAAGAGTGGAAAAAGCTGATGGGTATTCTGCGTTCTTTTGGCTATTTTGATTTTTCTACGGAATGGATTCCCTGGTGGCGAAGCAGTAATCTTGTCCAGGCAGACACAAAATCTGTGGCAGTTACTGCCTATAAGAGGAAAATCCCTGGAAAACCAGCTGGTATATTGCTGGTAGTCTTTAACACGGAGGAAAAACCACTGCGTGTAAACTTACAGATAGCCACAGATATTCCTGGGAAAAGAGAAATTTCTGAGGTCAGGGATGCAGAAAGTGGGGAAATCCTGGCGTTAACGAAGGGGAAATTAGTTGACCTGGAAGTAAAAAGGCGTGATTACCGGCTGTTGGTTGTGGAATAACAATTCAGGGGGAAAAATGAAAAAGAAGGCATTGCTGGCTGGCTGTCTTTTTCTGCTTTTTTCTTTGACAGGAGAAAGTGCGAAAAAAAGTGGTTCTGATGTTTTTTATCCCAGGCTGATAGTACCTTCTCTGTCTGCACCACCTGAAATTGATGGCCGCATAGAAACCAGAGAGTGGCAACAGGCAGCTTGTTTTACCGGTGTTTGTGGCAATCCCCTGGGTAAAGAATTCCTTTTGCCAGAAGCCCAGCAGGTCACCTGGTATCTTGGTTTTTATCAGGGGACTTTGTTCATCGGCATGCGTTCACCTCATCCGAAGGGAACCTTTCCTGCAGGACGGGTTAAGGAAGATGATGACCCTGATGTTCTCTGGGGAGACCATGTGGAGATTCAGATTCTTACCCATGCCCGGGAAGATGCTGGTAAGCCAGGAAAAGGTTTTTACAAGATGGTTATCAATGCCTGGGGCGCGATGCATGACAGCCATTATTTTAATGGCACACCAGGTACTGAGGACCTCTGGTCCACCGGTGGCCAGGTTAAATGTTCCGTGACTGACGAATACTGGGAGATGGAACTTTCAGTTAAGGCAGAAGCCATTAAACTTAAAACTTTTGATGGCCAGAACCTGGTAATCCAGCTGGTGAGAGCGGCTGATACCGGAGGGATGTATTTTGCGGGCTGGGTAGGGACAAACTGGATGGACTGGCAACGGTTTGGGCTGGTGAGTTTTGATAGCCAGGCTCCTGCCTTTAGATTGACAAAGTTAGGCGAAATAATGGAGGGTAACTTAGACACAAAGGTAGAACTGGTAGGCGGCAACAGGCAGCAGGTTTCAGTAAGAATAAAGGTGGAAAATGCTGACGGGCAAACTATTTATGAAGAGGAACGAGTTGCTGTCTGTAGTCCTGATAAGCCCTGTTTCTTGAATTTCACAAAGAAGGGACTGCCGATTTCTGAAGTGGAACTGGACGGCAAGAGGAATATGTTAGAAATTACAGCTCTCTGGAAGCAGGGGCAACAGGAGAAGATTCTTTTTCAGCACCGGATGCCATTTATGAAGATGACACCTGCCTGGCGGGCAAAATACTGGGACCCCTGGGTAGCAGGCAGACCTCAGAGTGGGGAATGGGAAGCTATCTTTTCTTATCTGCCTTATTCTTCCAGGGCTCTGGCAAAGGTTGATGTTGATTTTTTTGGTATGCCGGAGAAGATTAAGAAGGCAGTACGTTTCACAGTGGATATCAGGAAGAAGGGAGAGAAGAAAATTATTGCTACTTCAGGAGCAACCCTTGTTTCCGGGGCAGGTGAAACCTTTTTCGCTGTGCCGGAACTTCCCGGGGGTGAATACGAAGCAGTGTTTCGTCTTTATTCCGGTAGTGGCGGTTCTCCCGTAGCGGAAAAAGTAGAAAACTTTGTAAGGAAAAAATTTCCTTTTGAGCATAACAGGTTAGGTCTTTCTGAGGAAGTAATTCCTCCTTTTGAGCCTTTAGTTGTTTCTCCTACCCATGTGAGCGGGGCAGGAAGAAAGTTTTTTGCCGGCAAAGAGATACCGGATAGTATCGGAATGTGGGGTCGGTTATACCAGATAGGTCAGTTTGGACTTTTAAAACAGATTCTTACTGTTCCGCCCTCCGGGACCTCCGGTAGCCTGGAACCTTTACTGGCAGCTCCTATGAGACTGGAAGCAATCAGCGAAAACAAGTTACTGGAGCTGAAGGAAGCCAGTGGCCGCATCAGCTCTGCTGCAGCAGGCCGGGTTGATGTTACTGGTTCTGGATTTTTAGGTCCCTTAAAAGTGGAGGCAAAAAATTTCCTGGAGTATGATGGCTGGTATCAGGTGGAGTTACACCTTTTACCAGGAAGCAGTCTTTCTCTGGATAAACTTGATCTGGTGATTGATTTGCGGGACGTACCAGCCCAGAGACAGCAGGCTTCTTTTCCTGTTGATACCCTTTATGTACAGAGGCTGGGTGGAGGACTGGATAATAGTTACCACGGTGGTATCCCCAGGAAACCAGGTGTGCACTATCTCAGTACTTCTTTAGGTTCGGGTGCTAAATTCGGGCGTGGTGGACCGGCTGATGTAAAGAAGGACTGGAAATCTTTTGCCCCCATTACCTTTGTGGGTAATGGAGACCGGGGACTATGGTTTTTTGCCTGGAGTGATACAGGCTGGTATTTAAAGGACGATGATGCCTGCGTCCGTATAGAAAGGCTGGCTGACGGCAATGTTAGGTTGAGGGTCAGGTTTATCAGCGGACCGGTGACAGTGGAAAAACCACAGGTTATCCGCTTTGCCTTACAGGCAGCCCCGGTTAAGCCTAACGACCCCTACTACCGCACCAGAATAAACTCTATCGCCCATGACACCTCTGGTTACCGTTACTATGGTGATTCTGTTGATTCCTTCAGTCTGCCGACAGATTATGATTACCAGCAACTGAGAAAGTTTTTGCTTTATGGAACCTCCCGCCAGGATGGTCCCAATACCAGATATGACCACTGGGCGGGGAGACTCGGTCGGATGATTCGGCATGGGGAAGCGGTCCGGATTATGCTTTACGGTTCACAGTGGATGACCGGTCTTGGGGCGGAAGAATTTGACTCCTTTGGTGGAGAGTGGTTAGGCAGAAGCAACTGGAAACCACATCCGGATTTGAAGTTTGCAGAAAAGTGGAACTACGGTCGCACTATCCAGTGGAAAACACCAAGGCAGCTTACTGCTGCCAGAGTGAACTGGCCCAGCAGTATGATAGATTTCTTTGTCTGGTACCATGACCGCCTGATTGACAAAGCTGGTATCAACGGTACCTGGTGGGATAACTGTTATTCAGGCACGGTGACAGAATATGACCCGGAACTGGACAGGCTGGATGCTAAATGGAATCTTATCTATCGGCGGCAGCTGTGTAAAAGGCTTAATGTTATTGGCTGGGAACATATGCGGCCTCCCTGCTGGGCTATGAATACACAGGTGGAGCTTTCCTGGTGCCAGGTTTACTGGATGGTGGAAGGTTTCTGGGGTCCCTCCTCTCAGGATATTTCCACTTTGGACCATTTTGGTTCCCTTGACTTTTTCCGGGCTGCTACCAGACCGAAGAGCACAGTGATGATTCCTAAAACTTCGTATATGACCCATTACCGCGGGTCCACACCGGACAGTGACAGAAGAATGAAACGAAGTTCTGATGGAATACTGCTGCTTCATGATATCGCTCCAGTTTTTGACCAGGACTTGATTCGGAAGCTGAATTATCTGTTAGAGTATGAGAAGAGCTGGCGGTGCTTTTTTATGGGCTACTGGATGACAGCTGCCTTTGTGCAGCTGCCTGAGGCAGTAGTGGCTTCCTTTTATCAGAATCCAGACCTTAAAACAGGTGTTATTGTTTTCTTCAACACAGGCAAGAAAGATGTGTATCTGGGCGGAAGTTCTTTTCTGCCCTCAGGAGTTGTTTTGTGTACCAGCGGTATTCCTGCAGAAGCAGATAAAGCTTTAAGTGTGCACCGGGTATATGACCTGGAAACAGGTCAGCCTGTGAAAACAAATTTCCGGGAAGGACGACTGATTATTGATGAACCTTTTGTATGTGAGGGGCACTCCTTCCGTTTGCTGGCTCTGGAGGCAGAATAGTACCTGGTAGCAAATTTTTCTTCCTCAAAGTCAACTGCGCGGCTAGCTTTGACCTTTCTTTTCTTTCCCGGTAAACTTAAATCCCGGGAAAATGAAGGAATATGGAAAACGGAACTTCTAAGCCACCTGATTTTATCAGAGAGATAGTCAGGAAGGATGTGACGGAAGGAAGGTTTGGTGGTCGGGTGCATACCCGTTTTCCACCGGAGCCGAATGGTTACCTGCACATCGGTCATGCCAAGGCTATTTCCATTGATTTTGGAATTGCTGAAGAGTTTGGCGGGCTATGCAACCTGCGGCTGGATGATACCAATCCGACAAAGGAAGAAGAAGAATATGTCAATGCTATCATTGAAGATGTCCGCTGGCTGGGTTACGACTGGGGGGATAGATTAACCTTTGCTTCTGATTACTTTGAACAGATGTATCAGTATGCTGAACAGCTTATTAAACAGGGTCTGGCTTATGTTTGCGACCTTTCTCCGGAGCAGGTAAGGCAATACCGGGGAACTCTGACTGAATCCGGTAAAGAAAGTCCCTATCGTAACAGAAGTGTGGAGGAAAACCTGGACCTTTTTCGCAGGATGAGAGCCGGAGAATTCCCTGATGGTTCCCGGACACTGCGGGCTAAGATTGATATGTCTTCCCCCAATCTTAATTTGCGGGACCCGGTGATGTATAGAATTCTTCATGCCAGCCACCACCGTACCGGAAACACCTGGTGTATCTATCCCACTTATGACTGGGCGCACGGTCTGGAGGATTCTCTGGAAAAAATTACCCATTCTTTCTGCACACTGGAATTTGAAGACCACCGTCCCCTTTACGACTGGTTTCTTGACCGTCTGGGAATACATCATCCCAGACAGATTGAATTTGCCAGGTTGAACTTAAGTTATACAGTTTTAAGCAAAAGGGTTTTGCAGCGATTAGTCCAGGAGGGATATGTCCGTGACTGGGATGACCCGCGTTTACCTACCTTAAGGGGGATGCGGCGACGTGGTTACCCTCCTGAAGCCATCAGGGAGTTCTGCACAAGAATCGGGGTCGCCAAGACAGAAAGTGTAGTAGATTATGCTTTGCTGGAACATTGCGTGCGGGAATACTTAAACAAAAAATGCCAGCGGGTGATGGCTGTATTAAAGCCTCTGCGGGTTATCATAGAAAACTATCCGGAAAACCTTACTGAGCAGCTGGATGCCATCAACAACCCTGAAGATTCCAGCGCTGGAACCAGAAAAATTCCTTTTTCCCGGGTGATTTACATTGAAAAAGATGATTTTATGGAGGAACCTGTGCCTGGTTTTTACCGGCTGGCTCCTGGCCGGGAGATAAGGTTGCGCTATGCTTACGTGATAAGATGCCATGGATTTAAAAAGGATGAAAAGACTGGTGAGATTGTGGAACTTTACTGTACTTATGACCGGTCAACAAAAGGGGGTAATACTCCTGATGGTAGAAAAATAAAGGCTACTTTGCACTGGGTTTCAGCCAGCCATGCACTCCCGGCAGAAGTCAGACTTTATGAACATCTTTTTCTCAAGGAAGACCCTTTTGATGTTCCAGAAGGCACTGATATTACAATTAACCTTAACCCAGGTTCCCTGCAGGTTCTTACTGAGTGTCTGGTGGAACCATCCCTGGCTGGGGCCCAAGCCGGTCAGAGATACCAGTTTGAACGGTTAGGTTATTTCTGTGTAGATGCTGATTCCAGACCTGGCAGGCTGGTTTTCAACCGCACGGTGAAATTGAAGGATGAATGGGAAAAAATAAAGAAAAGAAGCTTAACTGACAGGAAAAACAGGAGTTAAAAATGGTCAGGATTGGGATTATTGGTGGTTCTGGTCTGGAAGACCCAGGGATTTTTCAGGAAGGACAGGAACTGGTAATCAATACTCCCTATGGTGCACCTTCCCTTCCACTGGTCAGCGGCAAGATTGAAAATGTCCCTGTGGTTATTGTTTCCCGGCATGGTAAGGGACACGTTCTACCACCCAGTCAAGTAAACTATCGGGCTAATATCTGGGCTTTGAAACAGTTAAGTTGCACGCATATTCTGGCAACATCTGCCTGTGGTTCTTTAAGAGAGGAAATTCACCGGGGAGATTTTGTCATTCTGGACCAGTTCATTGATTTTACAAGGCACAGGCCAGTTACCTTTTTTGAACGTTTCCAGCCAGGTGAAATGAAGCATACGCCGATGGCTGACCCCTTCTCAGCAGAATTGAGACAGATTCTGATTGACAAAGCGCGGTCTTTGAATTTACCTGTTCACAAGAAAGGAACAGTAATAACTATTGAAGGCCCACGGTTTTCTACCAGGGCAGAATCAAAGATGTTTCGCCTCTGGGGTGCTGATGTGATTAATATGACCGTGGCACCAGAGGCTATTCTGGCAAACGAAGCAGGTTTACCCTACGCTGTGGTAGCAGTCTGTACTGATTATGATTGCTGGAAAATAGAAGAAGAACCAGTAAGCTGGCAGGAAATTCTTCGTGTTTTCCAGGAAAATGTGGAAAAATTGAAAAAGTTGCTTCTGGTGAGTATCCCGGAAATAGCGGCCAGACACACAGAAAAAACTTAAAAGCGGACTATTTTTCTCATTTCCTGAAAACGGCTGGTGATGTCCTGCAGAGTAATTTTTTCCAGTCTTCTGGTGCTGAAATCTTCCACTGTGAAGGAAGCCACCACCGCACCATAAACAACGGCTTTTCTAATCATGGCTGGTGTAATCCGGGGGCAACAGGATAAATAACCTAAAAATCCACCGGCAAAACTATCTCCAGCACCGGTGGGGTCCACCACCTGATGGAGAGGGTAAGCAGGGACAGCAAAAAGTTCTCCTGCCGTACAGAGAAAAGCACCGTGTTCCCCTTTTTTTACGATAACTGTTTTCGGTCCGTGCTCCAGTAACGCCCAGACAGCTGCCGGAAGATTGCTTCTTCCGGTCAACATTCTGGCTTCGCTGTCGTTAACGATAAGGATGTCCACTTTTTGAAGAAGTTTTTTCAACTCTGATTTGCGGGTGCGAATCCAGAGGTTCATCGTATCGCAGGCTACCAGTCTGGGTGCGCTAAGATACTCCAGTGTTTTTCTTTGTGTGACAGGGTCTGTGTTGGCAAGAAAAACAAGGGGAGAATCAGAGTAGTGGCCTGGCACTTCCGGGAAATGTTTTAAGACATTCTGGCAAACAGACAGTGTTTCTGCCTCGTTAAGATTTTCCCTGTAGCGTCCTGACCAGCGGAAGGTTCGACCATCCAGAATTTTCAAGCCGGAGATATCAATTCCTCTTTTCTGGAACTTTCTCAGGTATTTCTGCGGGAAGTCCTTACCTGCCACACCCAGCAGCCTTACCGGAGCAAAAAGACTGGCGGCTAACGCAAAGTAGGTGGCAGAACCTCCCAGTACTTCCTCTACCCTGCCAGAAGGTGTCTCCACTGTATCCAGCGCCACAGAGCCGACAACCAGAATACTTTTTTTGTTCATTTCAGGATATGTGACTCACTTAGAAAGTTGGCGGCTTCTTTTCTCTGCCTGCTGAATAACTTTTTCTAAAATGCCGGGGAATTTTTTCTTTTCCAGAACACTTAACCCGGCCAGAGTGGTACCGCCAGGAGAGCATACTCTTCTTTTTAATTCTTCCGCTGACTCCTTACTTTCTTTCAGCAGGAGTCCTGTCCCCAGGAAAAGGGAGGAAATCATTTCTTTGGCAGTTTTTGCGTCAAAACCGCGTTTTCGGGCTATCTTCTCCAGTAACTCTGCCAGATAAAAAAGATAACCCGGTCCACTGCCGGAAATGGCGGTAAGGAAATCCATTTTCCCTTCCTGGATTTTTATTACTTTTCCCACGGGGCGAAAAATTTTTTCCACAAGAAAATCTAAACCGGAAGCCATTCTTCCAGGGCAGTAGCCTATTACTCCCTGTTTTACTTTCACCAGAAGGTTAGGCATAACCCGGATTACAGGTATTTTCTTTGGTAGAATGCAGGATTCCAGAAACCTGGTGGTAAGACCAGCGGCTAAGGAGATAAGTATTGTGGAAGAGAAATTTTCTTTAATTCGGGTAAGGAGTTCTGGTACCTGCTGCGGTTTAACGGCAATAATTACCACCTCGCAGCTTTTTGCTATCTCTGAGTTTTCCGCCGGAGTTATCTTAAATTTTTTCTGGACCTGGTTCAAAAGCTTGGTGTTAATGTCAGAGACATAAATGTTACGCCTGGGTAAAACCTTCTGGTAAATGAGGCCTTCCAGGAGGGCATAGCCCATATTTCCGCAACCAATGATACCGATGCGGAAATTATTCCCCCGGAAAGTTCTGGTCTGCTGTTTTTTCACGACAGAACAGAATTGCTTTTTTAACCAGCTTCTTCTCCTTCTACCTCACCAATCTTAATATCCAGGTTGGCTCTATCTTCTACCCTTTCAATCATGCCATCCCGGACCCAGACGACACGGTCAGAAACATCAAGCATCTTCAAATCGTGGGTAGCGGTGATGACACTGACCTTCTTTTCCTGATTCATTTGTTTGAGAAGCTGGATGATTTCTTTCCCTGTACGCAAATCAAGATTACCAGTAGGCTCGTCAGCCAGGATAATTGCCGGGTCATTAGCCAGGGCTCTGGCGATAGCCACTCTTTGTTGCTGGCCACCGGAAAGTTCAAAGGGTTTATGATGAATGCGTTCCCCCAGTCCCACAGTGATTAAAAGCTGACGGGCTTTTTCCATGGCTTCATCAGTGGACAGCCCGGCGAAAATCATAGGCAGCATAATATTTTCCAGTGCGGTCATCACGGGGATAAGGTTGAAGGTTTGAAAGATATAACCAATCTTTCTGCAGCGCAACCAGGCGAGTTCATAAGCGTCCAGCTGGGCAACATCTACCTCGTCAATGTAAACCTTGCCTTCAGTTGGTTTATCCAGACCACCAATCATATTAAAAAGAGTAGTTTTTCCACTCCCGGAAGGTCCCATAATGGAAATATATTCGCCTTTCATAATCTCCAGGTCAATTCCCTTGAGAACAGGCAAAGGAATTTTTCCTAACATATAAGTTTTCTTCAGTCCAATTGTCCTGACAATCGCTTCTCTGGGCATAATCTGCCTCCTTTGATAACAGTTATCCTTAATTTTTTTATACTTCCCGCCTCATGGCTTCCGCAGGTTCCATCCTGGCGGAAACGTAGGCAGGATAGACAGCGCCGACGATTGCTATGACAGTCCCCAGTACCACAGAGATTAAGGCATATTTCAGCAGTGTCACAGCAGGGAAAAAAGAAATAATCAGCCTTCCATACTGAAAGAGGAAGACAAATGTCATGACGAAAATGCCGATAATAACACCGAGCAGAGAACCAATCAATCCATGCATCAAAGATTCCAGAAGAAATAATTCCATGACGAACCGGTCAAGTGCACCAAGACATTTCATCGTACCTATTTCCCGGGATCTTTCTGTCACAGACATAAGCATGGCATTGATAATCCCGACAACACAGACCAGTAGCGAAAGGGAGACCAGCCAGATAGACCTGGTGTGAAGTTCTTCCATGTTGGTGCGCATGAGGGCCTGAATATTTTCTGGTCCCTTTTCCATTAGAGTGGCATTAAAAGCATTCGTGGAGAAGACAGACATCAAAAAGGCTATCCCCAGCAGAATAGACATAGTAACAATGATGGAGCGGCCGAAACGGATTTTCAAGGAACGAATACTCATCCCGAGGGCGTTACGAAAAGGGAGAGATAACTGTTTACCCACTTTTCCGTTTTTCATATGTTTTCCTGGTAAAAGTTTAAAACTTTTGCTTTTTCGTTATTTTACTCCACCTTATATCTTTCAGGCAAGTGGTTGGTAGTTGCTGCCAACCATGATAAAATAAAACAATGTTCATAGAAGAAACGAGAAGAGAATTTGCTAAACATTTCCCGGAAGGAAAACAACCTGTTTACAGTCAGGCTCCCGGGAGAACCAATCTCATTGGTGAACATGTAGACTATCAGGGTGGTTATGTTTTACCTGTGGCTGTAAACCGGTGGATTGAAGCCTGTGGCGTGCGCCGTGGTGACAGTTCCCTGCGTTTATTTTCGGTGACCTATAAACAGCTGTTTACTGGTAGCCTGGGAGAGTTGCAGTTTCAGACCGCTTACCCCTGGGCTAATTATGTCCTTGGAGTAACTGACCAGTTAAAAAAGGCAGGAATTGTCAGTTTTGGTTTTGACCTGGCAGTAGGCGGTAATATTCCTGTCGCCAGCGGTTTGAGTTCTTCGGCTGCACTGGAGATATGCATCGCCTGCCTCCTTTTAAAGTTAGCGGAAAAACAGTTACCACAGCTGGAAGTAATTAAACTTGCCCGGAGAGCAGAGAATGAATTTGTAGGAGTTAACTGCGGTATTATGGACCAGTTTTCCAGTTATCTCTGCCGGGCTCACCATGCTCTTCTTTTAAACTGTGCCACGTTAGAATACCAGCATGTTCCTTTGAACCTTGGTTCATACTGCCTTCTTCTGGTAGACACCCTGAAGGAAAGAAAACTATCTGCTTCTCATTACAATGAAAGGGTAAGACAGGTTAAGGAAGCGCTTTCTGTTGTCAGGAGAAGGAGACCGGAAGTGGAGTATCTGACCCAGTTACAGGAGCAGGAACTGGAAGAGTTTAGCAGTCTTATGGAGCCGGTAGTTTTTCAGAGGGCTCTTCATGTCATCAGGGAGAACCAGCGCGTACGGAAGGCAGTGAAACTTCTTCAGGAAGGGGACGTTTTTTCTTTCGGTAAATTACTCTATGCTTCCCATGAAAGCCTGCGGGATCTTTACCAGGTAAGTTGTGAGGAACTGGATTTTATTGTGGAGCAGGCGGCTAAAGATTCAGAGGTGGCCGGTGCCAGACTTACCGGTGCCGGTTTTGGCGGATGCTGCCTTGTTCTCCTGAAAGAGACGGGAAAACAAGATTTTAAGGACAAGTTACTTTGTGCTTACCGGAGCCGGTTTAATAAACAACCGCGGTTTTATGAAGTGGAGACTACCGATGGTGCTTACTATCTTAACAGATTTTAAAAATTCCCTTCATTCCTCTAATTGCAGATTTATTCTATTTCCGAAGTCTTAAAACATCAACCGGGGTATAATAAAGTTAACTCTGCAGCAGGAAAGTTATGAAAGAAGAAACAATTTCTGGCAGGGCTGTCTGGCAGAAGAAACTTTCTCTTTTGAGAGAAAACCTTTCCCGTGTGATTCGGGGTAAGACCGAATGCGTGGAAGCAGTTGTCACAGCACTTTTAGCCGGGGGCTCAGTCCTGATTGAGGATGTCCCGGGTGTGGGTAAGACCACTTTAGCCAAAGCCCTGGCACGGTCACTGGATGCCTCCTTCAACCGCATCCAGTTTACACCTGATTTGCTACCAGCAGATATACTCGGTTCTTCTGTTTACAATCCTGTTGATGGTTCTTTCACCTTCCGGCAGGGACCTATTTTTTGCAATATTCTGCTGGCAGACGAGATTAACCGGGCTTCACCCAGGACACAATCTGCGCTGCTGGAGGCTATGAGTGAAGGACAGGCAACGATTGAAGGTCATCGTTATAAACTGCCTGATTTGTTTCTTGTTTTAGCCACAGAAAACCCCATTGAGTTTCATGGTACCTATCCTCTACCTGAGGCACAACTGGACCGTTTTTTAATGCTTTTGAACATAGGTTACCCATCTGCGGAAGTAGAAAAAGAGATTTTCTACCTTCAAGCCGAAAGACATCCCCTGGACCTTATCCAGCCGGTGCTTTCCGTAGAGGATGTTCTGGATATGCAACAGAAGGTGAGAGAGGTAACAGTGGAAGAAAGTGTGGCAACTTACATTGTGAATATCGTGGCTGCCACCAGACGCGATAACAGATTGAAACTTGGAGTTAGCCCCAGAGGTTCTTTGATGCTTTTCCGGGCAGCGCAGGCACTGGCTTTCCTTTCCGGTAGAGAGTTTGTCCTTCCTGATGATGTTCAATCCGTAGCCCCGTTTGTTCTCAGACATCGGATTATCCTGACTTCCCAGGCGCGGTATGGGGGAAGTGCCAGCACAGAGATTATTGCAGAAATTTTAAGGCAGGTGAAGGTTCCCACATGACCAGGTTTGTCTCAGAAGTTAAAGACATGTGGAACTGGAGTCTCTATGTCTGGCAATACCGTCTGACTGAAGGTGGCCGGTGCCTTCTCCTGGCAATTTTCTGTTCCGGGATGGCAGCGGCAGTTTCTCTGGAGATACCAATTTATCATCTTTTTATTTCCTTAACCTGCCTTTATGGTATCTCCTGGCTGGCAAGTTTTTTTCTTCGGCCCAGGCTCAGGGTAGAGGGAATTTTCCCGGAGAAGGTTGTGGAGAATATCAGCTTTGTGGTTTGTTTTCAGCTGGAAAATCTTTCCCCGAAAACTCTGTATGACATAGGGATAGGCTTTTTTGGTCTGCCACAGGTTTTCCAGATAGAGAGACAGAGCCTCATTATTCCTGTGCTCCCGGCTAAAGGAAAAACAGAAATAAAACTGACAGTTTTCCCCCTCCGTCGGGGGTGTTATGAACTTCCGCGGGCTTTGATTTTTACTTGCTTCCCCTTCCATCTGCGACGGACCGGGGAAATTTTTCACTCCCTGGGAACTGTAACTGTCTGGCCTTCTTTCCATCCTCTGAAAAGTGCGAATGTTCCCTTAAGGAGACGTTACCAGCCAGGAGGACTGGCTTTTGGTGCCAGAACCGGTGATTCACCAGAGTACATCGGTAACCGGGAGTATCGCCCAGGAGATTCTACCAGGCGTATTGATTTTCGTTCCTGGGCCAGATTAAGCCGGCCTGTGGTTAAAGAGTACCAGGAGGAATACTACTGCCGGGTGGGACTTGTTCTGGATACTTTTGGACAGCAGAAAAAGGGCACCTGTCCGGAACTGGAAGCAGCTGTATCTCTGTCAGCAGCTATTGCAGAATTTCTTTGCCAGAGGGATTATGTGGTGGATCTTTTCTTGTCTGGTGCAGAAGTTTACAGGGTTCGGGCCGGCCGTTCTACAGGTCAGCTCAGTCAGATTATGGATACCCTGGCATGTGTGCAACTTAGCCGGAAAAATCCTTTTCTCAAAGTTTTGCCGCTGTTATCTGAAGAATGTCCTTTAATGAGTGGTGTGATTTTTATTCTCTTAGGCTGGGACGAAACAAGGTATAAAATGGTCCAGCTGGCAGGTGATGCCGGATGCGAGGTCAAGGTGGTGCTGGTAGGCAGAAACTTTTCCCGAGAATTGTCCGGTCTTACGGGAGATTTATTACAGGTAACAGCAGAGCAGATTAAGAAGGGACAGGTGGATAGAATTTGATTCTCCACAGATTACTTGGCTTGTTTCTGGTGGTGTTAAGCAGTAGTGTTATGGTCTGGTTTTCCCAGCAACTAATCTTCCCTCTGTTGCTTGTTCTCTTAGCACTTATCGGAACAGGAGGTCGCCTCCAGATAAAACTCAGCCGGGAAAGAAGAATCATTCTTTACCTGGTGCTGGCTGTTTTTTTTCAGATGGCCAGAAGGTTTTACGGCTTTTTTTACCATGGTGTCAGCGGCTTTTTCTTCTATCCCTTTTTCTATTTCCTCGGTCTCTACTTTTTAACTCTCGAAGTGCTGGAATTTTTTTTCTTTCCGCGCCAGTTACCGGTTACTCTGGTGATTTTTGGGACTCTGGTTTTGTGTTCTGCCGGTAACATTTATGCCAGCGAAAAGCAGGATTTAACTTATCAGTGGTTTGCCATAAGTTTCACTGTTGGTAGTGCCTTCTTCCTCTCTTCTGGAAGTTACATTTCTTCTTCCGGTCGTTTGTCTTTTGCCCGGTTTTTGTGGCGCACTTTCGTTATGCTGGCTGTGGTTGTAATAAGTTTTTCTGCTGGCAGGAAAGTTCGGGAACACCGGGATGTTATCTCCAGGGTTTTTGTGGAACGGCTGGCAGAGATGAATACGTTTAATTTCAGTTATCCTTCCACTATTCGCCTGGGAAGCGTGATGGAGTTTCGCTACCGGCTGGGTGAAGAAAGACCAGTGCTTCGTATTTACGGAAAGAAAAATCCAGGATATTTGCGGGGGAAAATTTATGAAGAGTACAGACGGTCGGAATGGCACTCCTCTCAAAATAGAACAATGGTATTGCCTGTGGAGAAAAGTTCTGGTAAGTCTGGCCGAAACTTTTTTCTTGTGAGAAGGCAAGCAGGTGCAGAATTGATAGCGCTGGACATCTGGCCCTCACCGCGGATAGAAGAAGGTATGTTTGCTCCTCTGGAAACAGTCTATGTTCTGGCACCGGTTAGCAGTTTGGAGCTGGACGAGCATGGTATTTTTGATGCTGGCGAACTGGTAGGTGGTTTTAACTACACAGAATACATCTCTCTTTCTCCTCTGAGGGAAAATCTTTCACCGGAGACAGCAAGGAGATTGCTTTCTCTTCCGCAATCACTGCACCCGGAAATTTTTACTCTGGCGAAAAAAATATTTCAGGAATGCATTACTGTCAGGGAGAAGATTGCCGCAGTAGAAAATTATTTTCACACCAATTATACTTATCATCTGGGAATTTCCATTCCTCCTGGACAGGAACCATTAAACTATTTTCTTCTAAAGAAACCACCGGCACACTGCGAGTTTTTTGCCACAGCAGCGACTATTCTTTTGAGAATGGCAGGAGTACCAACGCGCTATGTAGTTGGGTTTCTGGTGGAAGAGAAAAACTCAGTAGGCGGCTACTGGGTAGCCCGTCAGAAAGATGCCCATGCCTGGGCAGAGGCTTATACGGAAGGCGGTTTTTGGATGATTGTAGAAGCAACACCCCCGGAAGGGTTACCTCAGAAAAGAAACCTCTCTGCGGCTAACTACCTCTGGGATGTGAGCAGTTTTTCACTCCAGAAGTTCCAGGTTTTTTTGCGGGTGGAACTGCCTGGTTTTTTTAAGACGATTTGGCAAAAGCTGAAACAGTTTTTAAGGAATTTTTTTCTCTTTTCTTCCCCGCTACTTTCAGGGATAAAAGTAGTCGGGATACTGGCTTGTTGTTTGTTTCTCCTCAGACGCAGGAAGAGGGAAAAGGAGCCTCTTACAGGACTTCAGAATCTGCTGAAAAAAGTGGAAAGAAGACTTTCCTGGCAAAACATAAGGCGGGGTTCCGGGGAGACATTGCATCACTTTGCCCGACGTTTACGGGAAGTTAAGGCTGGTAGTGAAAAATGGGGAAAAGTGGCTGCCTGGCTGGAGGACTATGCTAAAGTAAGGTATAGCGGCACGCTAACCCCGGAAAAGGTAAACCAGCTAAAGGTTGGCCTGAAACAAGCCCTGAGAAATTCCCGAAAAAAGAAAAATTCTTCCTGCTGATTAAAAGGAATAAGAGACTATTTATTCAGAAGTTGGACTGTTACCCTTTCTCCTTTATGGACCTGAGCTCCTTTTTCAAGGCATAAAAGGCCATTTGTTTCTACTATGGAGCTTAAAATTCCTGATTTCTGCCGTGGATAGGGGAAAATAAGATTTTCCTCATTTTCTGCAGTGACACAGACCCTTATTAATGCCTCCCTGTCCCCGGCATTTTCTACATCCTGCATAAGTATCCCTGTCACAGCAACTGGTTCTGGTCTGGGTTGTCCCAAAAAGCCAGCTATAGCCCACCGCACAAGCACTTCAAAATTAAGGTAAGAGGAAACAGGATAACCTGGTAACCCGAAAACCAGCTTTTTACCTCTGCAGCCAAAAAAAACAGGTTTACCTGGTTTTATGGCTACCTTCCAGAAGACTGGTTTAACCTTCAGAGTTCTTAATACCTTTACTACCAGGTCGTATTTACCTTCACTTACACCTCCGGAGATAAGCAGTATATCGTAATTTAAACCTCTTTTTATTAAATGAGAAAGGTCAGAAATGTTGTCCCGGGCAATGCCCAGAAGATGAGGATTGCCACCTGATTTTAAGACCTGTCCAAGTAACCCATAACTATTGGCATCGTAAATGTAACTGCCGGTAATCCTGTTGCCCGGCTTTTTTAATTCATCCCCGGTAGCCATAATAGCAACTTCTGGTTTTCTTACCACCTTTACCCATGCCTTGCCAGTATAGGCTAACATAGCAAGTACTGCAGAATTGACTACCTGTCCTTTTTTCAAAACAGTTTGTCCCTGGTGTAAATCTTCACCGCGGAAGGAAACATTTTCACCTGACAATACCGGCTGGAAGATTTGAATTTTCCTCCCCCTTCCTGTTTCTGTTACCTTAATTTTTTCCAGCATAACTACGGCGTCTGCGCCAGCTGGTAAACAAGCTCCTGTCATAATGGAGATAGCCTGTCCCGGTAGTAGCTTCCATTGCTTTTTCTGACCTGCCTGTATGTCCCCTGTTACCTGCAGAATCACAGGCTTTGACCAGTGGGCAGAGGCAGTATCTTTTGCTCGGACCGCGTATCCGTCCATAGCTGCCCGGTCAAACGGAGGCGTATCAAACCTGACTTTTATATCTTCGGATAAGGTGCGGCCAAAAGCTTGTTCTATTCTTACTAATGTACCGGGTAACCGGTGTGTGTTTTTCCAGACTAATTCCTGCGCCTTTTTCAGGGATATCATTTTTTGTTCCTTTTATTTCCGTTGCCAGATTTACTACCTGTGGTCTCTTCTTATAAACTGCTGTGCCTTTTCCCGGTCAGCCGCAGTATTAATGTTAAAAAAAAGTATCTCCGGGCAGCCGAATTTTTCCAGCCCCTGTTTCAGATAACGAGTTTTCACTTCTCCCAGCAGGGAAGAAAGTTTGTATTTTCTCTCCCTGATTTTGCGTTCCATCGTTTCCCGTACGGAGTGGTGATAGATAGCACACAAAACCTGTAGTTTTCCGTTCACTTCCGGGACAAGTACCTGGTAATCCTTTTTTTCTCGCATCATCCAGGCAAGCAGTTGTTCCGGTATAAAAACCTGGTCCACTGCCAGGACAAAATTGTAGGCTGCATTTGATTCCTTTAACCCCAGAAAAATACCACCCATTGGTCCACATTTTATCTGGTCGGTTAACACCTTTACCTTTTCATTCTGATAACAGGCGAATTTTTCCCCTGCTGTGGTGACAAGATATATCTGTTTAAAACTACCAGAAAGTTTTTTCAACATCAACTCTATCAAGGGCTGTTCTTGCAGTTTTAGAAAAGCTTTTACTGCATTAAGACGCCGGCTCTTCTCGCCCTTTACCAGTAACAGGCAGTTGCAAAGGTCCTGTGGCAGATTTTTACCCGTCATGGTTTACGTGACTTTTTTATTTTATCACCCTGTTCTGGATGCTACTTTAATTTCTCCTGACCAATTTATACACCACAATGGAGAAAAAAACTGATCCTTGCCAGAAGAGAATTTCACTGTACCTTCCGTATCTGGCAGGCACAAATTTTGAACTCTGGAATCCTGGCAACAGGATCTAACTCAGAGTGGGTGAGGATGTTAGCCAGGAAATGAAAGGGAATGAAGATAACACCTTCCGATAAAGTATCAGTTTTTCGGACCACTAACCTGAGCCTGCCACGTCGGGAAGAAACCTCAACCCGGTCTTTATCCTTAAGCTTCATTCTTTGGGCATCCTTATGGTTTATTAAACAGAACGGTTCACCAGTAATCTCCTGTAAACCAGCAACTTTGCCAGTCATGGTGCGCGTATGGTACTCAGAAATAATTCTGCCGGTAGTCAAAACAAACGGGTAGTCCTGGTCCGGTAGCTCAAAAGGTTGCTGGTAGTCAATACATTTTAGTAACCCCTTACCCCTGGGGAATTTTTCTACATGGAGCGTAGAAGTTCCTGAGTGTTTTTCCTCAGGGCAGGGCCACTGGATTGCTTCGCCCAGGCAGATTCTTCTGGCTGTGATGCCGGCATAGATAGGGGCTGCAGCAGAAATCTCATCAGTTACATCCCAGACAGACTGGTAATTCCACTGGTAACCAAATTTGCCGGCAAGATTTTTAATTATTTCCCAGTCTGGTTTTGCTTCACCTGAAGGTTCTACACACCTGGTTAGTTTCTGCACCCGGCGCTCAGTATTGGTAAAAGTTCCCTCTTTTTCAAAGGAAGTACAGGCCGGCAAAACAACATCGGCAAAAGAAGCCGTTTCTGTGAGGAAAATATCCTGTACGACCAGAAAATTAACTTTTTCCAGGGCTTCCTGCACATGGCTGATGTCCGGGTCAGAGACTAAGGGATTTTCCCCCATAATGTATAATCCTTTGATTTTTCCTTCATAACAACCCTGGATAATCTCTACCACAGTCAGTCCTGGTTTAGCAGGCAGTTCCTCTACATCCCACAGTTTTCTGAATTTTTCCAGAGTCTCTTTTTTTTCTGTTTTTTGATATCCAGGATAAAATTCTGCCAGAACGCCCATATCGCACGCACCCTGAACATTATTTTGTCCCCGCAGAGGTGCAAGACCAGCACCTGGTTTACCTATCTGGCCTGTCAGAAGCGCTAAATTGGAAAGAACCATTACATTGTCGGTACCGGTGATGTGTTGTGTTATGCCCATAGACCAGAGAATCATGCTGGCCTTAGAAGTAGCATAAATTCTTGCCACTTCTCTCAGTGACTCTATGCTCAACCCGGCAATTTTTTCTGCTTGTTTTAGTGAAAAGTTTTTTATCCAGTTGCGAAATTCTTCAAAGCCTTCAACCCTGTTTTCCACGAATTCCTGGTTATATAACCGTTCTTCCACAATAATCTTAGCCAGAGCATTGAAGACAAGCACATCCGTACCGATGCGTGGTTGCAGGTTTATTTTAGCAATCTCTGCCATCCTGGTGTACCTGGGGTCAATAACGATAAGAGTGGCTCCACGCTGGATTGCTTTTCTAATCAGGTAAGATGTAACCGGCTGGGTCTCAAAAACATTGGTACCGGTAACAATTATGCAGTCAGTTATGTCTTCTATTTCTTTTAAGGAATTTGTCATTGCGGCTGAACCAAGTGTCTGGACCAAACCATGGATGGTTGCAGCATGGCACAGCCTGGCGCAGTGGTCTACATTGTTTGTTTTAATAACCTGGCGGAACAACTTCTGGAAAAGGTAGTTGTCTTCATTTGTGCACTTGGCTGAAGCAAGCCCGGCCAGGGCGTCTGGCCCGTGCTTCTCTTTGATTTCCGTAAATTTTTCTCTGATGTAGTCTAAAGCTTCTTCCCAGCTTACCTGCAGGAACCTGTCCTTACGGTCTTTTCTGAGCAACGGTCTTTTCAATCTTTCTGGATGCGCTACATAATCAAAGGCAAATTTTCCTTTCACGCATAAATAACCTTTGTTTACCAGACTCTCATTCCAGCCAGTTATTTTTACGATGTGGTTGTCCCGGACAGATACCTCTATTCCACATCCCACACCGCAGTATGGACAGATAGTTTGCACTTTAGTGAAATCCCACGTCCGTCCTTTTCCTTCTGCCTGGATTTCTCGCAGAGCCCCCACCGGGCAGACCTGCACGCAGTTCCCGCAGAAGACACATTCACTTTCTTTTAAATCTTCATCAAAACCGGAAACAATCCTGGTCTGGAATCCTCTTCCTGAGAAATCAATGGCTTCCACTCCTACCAGTTCCCGGCACACTTTCACGCATCGTCCGCAGAGAATACATTTCTCATAATCCCGGACGATAAACGGGGCACCTTGTTTATTTATAACCTTTCTTTTTTCCCCGGTGTAGCGGGGTGTTTTTATCCCGTACCGGTAAGCATATTTTTCCAGCAGGCAGGCACCACTTTTTTCGCAGGTCATACAGTCATAGGGGTGGTCGGAGAGAAGTAGCTCTACAATGGTCTTCCTGATTTGATTAATCCTTGGTGTCTCCGTTATAACTTCAATCTCCTTTTCCACCGGGTAACTGCACGAAGTTACCAGTTTCTTTTCCCCTTTTACTTCTACCAGACAGAGTCTGCAAGCACCATTGGGTAATAATCCCTCATAATAACAAAGTGCGGGAATTTCTATACCGTTTTCCCTGGCTATCTGCAGGATAGTCTGTCCCCGTTGGCCCCAGCATTCTTTTCCATTTATGAGCAGTCGAACTTTCATTTTTCCAGCTGACAACGTAGACACCTGCCTGCTTCTAAAACAGCCTTCTTTTGCGTGAATGTCAACTCCACTTCAGCAAAGGTTTTTCTGCGTCTGGAGAGTGAAATGGTACGCGGAGTTTGTCTTCCTATATCTAAAGCTTCCTGTTTTTTGTCCACCATCTCCGGAAGTGTTCTTTTCTCTTCTGTCCAGCAGAGAATTTTTTCCCCTTTTAAATACCTCACTATAGAACCAGCAGCCCTTTTACCGTCTCCAATAGCATCTATCACTGTGGCTGGCCCACGAAGAAAATCCCCTCCCACAAAAATCTTTTCTCTATCTGTAGCCAGGGAATACCAATCAATATTTGTATCCGGCAGAAAATGAGACAACTGCGTGTTCTGTCCCACAGCTACTATCAGGTTATCCAGCTTCATGGAAATTATTCGACCCGGTACCTGCCGGCTTTTTTTCCGGCCATCAACATCGTATTGTTCGGAAAGTTCATACTCCTGAAGTATTACCTCTAAGTGTTTACCAGATGCTCTTACCTGCGCAGGAGTTACCAGAAATTGGAATTCTACACCTTCTTTCTCTGCTTCTTCCAGTTCCCACCTGTGCGCCGGCATCAATTCTCTGGTTCGCCGGTAGAAAACCAGAACTTTTTTTGCCCCTAATCTCAGCGCACTCCGGGCGCAGTCCAGTGCTACGTTTCCTCCACCAACCACCGCTACCTGTTTCCCCAGAGTTGAGGGCTTTCTCATTTTGGTTAGCCTCAGAAATTCCAGTCCCTGCCAGACCCGGGGCAACTCTACGCCAGGAATATCAAACTTCTGGGGATGGGGTGCACCCAAAGCCAGGAAAACAGCATCAAAATCTTTTGTGAGTTCCTGCAGGTGTAAATTCTTGCCCAGTATTTTCCCATAACACACTTTCATTCTTGGGTTCAGAATACTTCTTATCTCCTTGTTCAAAATATTCTCCGGAAGCCGGAACTCCGGTAAATAATATCTCAACATTCCGCCCAGCTTCGACTCTTTCTCAAAAATTGTTACTCTGATGCCTTCCTTAGTAAGCTGCCAGGCGCAGGTTAGTCCTGCTGGTCCACCCCCTACTATGGCCACTTTTTTGTCTGTCTCGGGCAAAAACCTCGTAAAATTCTTCACAGAGTAACCTTTCGCCCGGGCATAAGCGGAGACAAATTTTTTCAATTCCCGAATAGCCACAGCAGAATCAATCTCCTGACGCCGGCACATACTTTCGCAGGGGTGGTAACATATGCGGCCGCAAACTGAGGGGAAAGGGATATCCTCGGAAATAATACGGTAAGCTTCCAGGAAATCTTTCTTCCTGATAGCCTCAACATAATCCGGGACCCGGACTTTAGCGGGACAGGCATTCTCGCATGGTGTGAAAGTAAGCGCCCGGCACTGGCCGGCCCGGCAATATTTGAGCTTGATATGTTCCTGGTATTCCTCTGGGAAGTACCTTAATGTGGAAAGTACAGGGTTGGGTGCGGTCTGGCCCAGTCCACAGAGGCTGGAATCCCTTACTAATTCTCCAAGTTCTTGGAGTTTTTCTAAATCAGAGATTTCAGCCTGGCCTTTAGTGATTCTGGTAAGAAGTTCCAGTAACCTCTTGGTTCCCACCCGGCAGGGCACACATTTGCCGCAGGATTCCTTCTGAACAAAATCCAGGAAGTACCTTGCCAGTTCCACCATACATACCTTATCATCAACCACTATCATCCCCCCGGAACCCATGATAGCGCCCAGGTTACTTAAAGTTTCGTAATCAATGGGGGTATTAAAAAGTCTTACCGGTAAACATCCTCCGGAAGGACCACCAATCTGTACGCCTTTAATCTTCCTCCCGGGAAGTGCCCCTCCACCTATATCCAGGATTACCCGGCCCAGAGAAGTTCCCAGTCTAATCTCAGCCAGACCTGTGTTTCTTAACTTACCTGCCAGCGAAAAAAGCTTTGTGCCGCCGCTTTCCATCGTCCCGAGAGCAGCAAAATTTTCCTCCCCCTGCGTGATTATCAGAGGTATATTAGCAAATGTCTCTACATTATTGATGCAGGTTGGTTTACCCCAGAGTCCTGCCTGGGCAGGAAAAGGTGGCCGTGGTCTGGGCATTCCCCGCTGTCCCTCTATAGAAAGCATGAGAGCGGTTTCCTCCCCGCAGACAAAAGCACCAGCTCCTTCTTTGATTTCCAAGTCAAAAGAAAATTGTTGTCCCAGGATGTTTCTTCCGAGAAGCCCGTGCCGGTAACATTCTGCTATGGCATGTTGAAGATGTTCCACCGCGATAGGATACTCAGCACGGACATAAACGAAACCTTTTTCCGCGCCAATGGCATAGGCAGCTATCAATATTCCTTCTATTATCTGGTAAGGACTTCCTTCCAGAAGTGCCCTATCCATGAAAGCGCCCGGGTCACCTTCATCACCGTTACAAACAAGGTATCTGGGAGTATTAGTATTTTTTCTTGTCAGTTCCCATTTCCACCAGGTTGGAAAACCGGCGCCACCCCTGCCTCTCAGTCTGGACTTTTTTACTGCTTCTATAACATTTTCAGGTGTCATTTCCATCAAAACTTTTTCCAGCCCGCAGAATCCATCCTGCCATAAATATTCTTTCAGACTGAAAGGGTTAATATATCCGCAGTTCTTACTAACCTGGATTGTTTGATAGTCAAAAAATTTCTTTTCTTTCACCACTAAATGCGGGATAATCTTCCCCTTGTTAACGGTTTGTTGAATAATGGCAGGAACATCTTTTACGGAAACACCATGGTACATTACTGTACCTTCGCTCATATCCACGGAAATCACTGGCGCACCACTACAGAATTTCTGGCAGCCGGTCGGCACAATCTGTATTTTTTCTGAAAGACCTCTTCGGTCTATCTCCTGAGAGAAATACTTCAGCAGCGTCAGAGAACCGTTTGCCCGGCAACCGGTGATACAAATTCTTACCCTGATGACATCTGTCTGGTGGAAACTGAGTTTTATTCTCTCCCTGTATTTCTGAAGGTGGCTGATGTTACGGAATTTCATTTCAGTTCTTTGAAAATGTTTAGAGCCTTTTCTACAGTAAGGTTCCCGTAATAGACATTATTTATCATCATTACCGGTGAAAGGAAGCAACTTCCCAGACAGGCTACTTCCTGCAAGGTGAATTTTCCATCCGGGGTAGTTTTTCCTTCCTGGATTTTGTACTTGTCCTTAAGAGCCTGTTTGATTTGTGGCCCACCTTTAACATGGCAGGCGGTTCCATCACAGAACCGGATAAGATACCTGCCCCTTTTTTCCAGTGAAAATTGGGTATAAAACGTGACGACTCCGTATAAGCGGCTTTTAGAAATTCTTAATAATGCAGCCGTCCATCTCAGGGCTTTTTCCGGAAGATAGTTATATTTTTTTTGAATATCCTGTAGCACAGGCAGTACTGCGTCCGGTCCTTTCTCCTTGTGTTTGGCTACAATTTTCTCAATTGTTTTTCTATTTATTTTCTCCATGCTGTGTCCTCCCCTGAATGACGTCCACGGCATGTTTTAGAACCGGCAGAATCACATCTATTGTTTCTCTAACCCCGCGGAGACTTCCTGGCAGATTAATAATCAATGTTTTCTTTCTCGTGCCACAGACTGCACGGGAAAGAATGGAAAAAGGACTCCTCTGAAAATTTTGCAGGCGGATAACCTCAGATAATCCAGGAACCTCTTTCTCAATTACCTTTCTTGTGGCTTCGGGTGTTACATCGCGTTTAGCAAGTCCGGTGCCACCGCTGGTAAACACGATATCAAACTTTTCTTTATCTGAAAGCTGTTTCAGCAGCCTGACAATTTCTTTTTCCTCATCCGGGATAATTCTGTAGAAAACAACCTGCCAGCCAGTTTGACGGAGCCTTTTTTTCAAATACTCCCCACTTTCGTCACATCTCCGGCCAGCCGCACAACTGTCGCTGATTGTGATCACAGCTGCTTTAATAATCGTTTTTGATTTCAATTTCGTCTCCTACTTTGACTGACCCACCTTTAAGTACCCTGGCAAAAACTCCCTCCCTGGGCATAAGGCAGGAGCCCAATTTTTTATAAATCTGACAGTAGTTGTGACATTCCTTGCCAATTTTAGATACTTCCAGAACAACAGAACCAATGTATATTTTTGTGCCCGGTTTAAGTTTGGTCAAATCCAGATTAACCGTGGTGATGTTTTCCGCAAAATCTCCAGGTTTCAAATCAGGACCAGATTTCTTAAGGCAGAAATTTTTTTCCTGGATTCTTTCCCATGCCAGGAGACTGACCTGTCTATCTTCCAACACTCCGGCGTGTACATCTCCTTCCAGGCCGGAACCTTGCTGAAAATAAGCCTCCGGGACAGGAATTTTGCCTTTTCCTTTTTCTTTCCCGATATTCAGGGAATATACCTTTCCTTTCATGGCTTTACTCTTGTTTTTAGTGGTTAGAAGTTCCCCCTGTTTTCCTAACCAGTACGATTTCTCCCATCTTCATTTTTTCTTTAGAGAATTTGCACATATCATAGATGGTGAGGAGTGCTATCATTACTGCGTGTAGTGCTTCCATCTCAAATCCTGTCCGGTCAAAGCCTGTTACTTCGCAACGCACCGTCACACTATCTTGATTTAAAGAAAACGCCAGAGCGCCAGAGGTAATCTTTACCGGGTGGCAATGGGGAATTACCAGAAAGGTATTCTTTAAAGCCAGCAGTCCTGCAATTTCCGCTGCTTTCAAGACATCCCCTTTAGGAATCTGGTTTTTTCTAATCATAGTGATAACCTTCCGGGGAAGAAAGATTTTTCCTTCCGCCAGAGCCTTCCTTCTGGTGGGTTTCTTTAAACCAACCTCAATCATTTTCAAGCCTTTTCCAGTGAGAATAAACGTTGAATCTATTTCCCCGTGCAAAACCAATCAAGGTTATGTTTTGTTTTTCTGCAATTTCTACACCCCGGGAAGTGGGCGGAGCCGGGGAAACTACAATGGGAATACCAGCCCGGCAAGTTTTTAAGACAATTTCCGCACTCATCCGGCCAGAGAAAAGAAGAATTTTATCGCTCATGTCCATGTCTTTCATGACACATTCCCCTACCACTTTATCTATGGCGTTGTGTCGGCCTACGTCTTCATGCAAGCAGATAAGTTGCCCGTCTTTAGCCAGTCCGGCTGCGTGCAGGCAACCTGTACGAAGAAAAAGCCTGGAGTATTTTTGCAGGTATGCGACCAGTTGTTGTACTTTTTTTGCCGAAATGGTCACGGGGGAATTCTTGATTTTCCAGGATTTGCCGGGAATATTTTTCAGAGCGAGAGCAGGAGACTGTTTTTGGTTTTTTTCAAAGGCGCGGAATCTTGCCTTTTCTATTTCTACATGGCAATGATATCCACGCATTTCCATTTTTGAAATTTCGCTCTTGCTGGTTATGATGCCCGAGGTGAAAAGCAGACCAGTGACAAGATATTTTAGGTGTTCCGGACTGCAGGGAAGATAGAAATACTTCCTCCTGTTCAGCCAGATTGTTAAAGCTATTTCTGTGGCTACCAGGTCCTGTTTTTGTATTCGTCTACCGGAATTCACCTGAACAATTTTTCTTTTTTCTTCCATTAGCCACCAATTTCGCACATAGCCACATACTTTCTGGTTGAGTTTGCTAGATGGTGGGAAAAAGGTTTTTGTAAAACAGCTGTCCGAACGGTAGTAAAGAGTTCTCCTTCCGGAAATTTTTTCAGAAGGTCCTTAAGCTCAATGGAGGAATCATTATGCAGACAAAGGATTAGTTTTCCATGGCAATCAACTCTCAAACGGTTGCATATAGAGCAAAAGGGTTTGCTTACAGGGCTAATCAGACCAAAAATGATTTTGGAACCTGCTATCCGGAAATATTCCGCAGGACCAGAACCCACAACTTTTTCTTCAAACGGAACAAGCCTTCCGAGCTTTGCAATGTTGCTTAGTACTTCTTCCCTGGACACAAACCATTTGCGCCAGTTTTCTAAGCCGTCCCGGGTTGGCATCAACTCTATAAACCTGACAACAAGATTTTTATGCTGGCTGCTGAACCAGAGGAAATCAAGAATTTCGTCATCGTTAATTCCTTTCATTAAGACCACATTTATCTTCACCGGTGCAAAACCTAAGGCCAGTACTTTCTGAATGCCTGAAAGAACTTCTTCCATCTGGTCCTGGCAGGTAATGAACTTATATTTTTCCTTTTGCAGGGTATCCAGACTTACATTGACTCTTCTCAATCCAGCCTGAAAAAGACTCTTAGCAAAATGTGTCAGGTGCGTGCCATTTGTGGTGAGTAGCAAATCCTGCAGGGGTAAGTTGTTTAAAACGCGGACCAGTTCCACTACTTCTGGTCGCAATAGAGGTTCCCCGCCGGTTATTTTTAGCCTGTCAATACCCAGCCTGGAGAAAAAGCTGGCAAGTTTTAAAATTTCTTTGCAGGATAAAATTTCTGATTTTCCAGAAGCAGTAAGTTTTTTCTTTCTACAGTAACAGCAATTAAGGTTACACTGGTCAGTAATGGAAAGCCTGAGAGTATCTATCTGTCTACCCCAGGAATCTACCAGAATCTCAGCCATTCTAAAGTCCAGATGCTTCTAACACTTGTGGGATGTACTTCTCCCATCCTAAAGGCATAATATGGATACCCTGACACAGATTTTTCATTCCTTTTATTAGCTCTGCTGCTATTTCAATACTTACTTTTGCTCTTTCTTCTTTTTTCGCCTCTGCCATTTTCTTGATATAGCGTTCAGGTACAGTTACTCCTGCCACATTCTCGTTCATATATTTAGCCATACCCGCAGTCTTCAAAAGCACTATTCCGCCCTGTACCGGTACCCTGAACTGTTCCACTTTCCTCATAAATTTTTCAAAGCTTGCTAAATCATAAACTGCCTGCGTCTGGAAAAATCTTGCTCCGGCTGAAATTTTTTTCTCCATTTTCATCAGCTGAAGGTCCAGCGGTTCGTATCCTGGGCTGACTACTGCTCCCGGGAAAAAATCTGGTTTGCCATCCAGGGCATTTCCCATCATGTCTTTGCCTGCCATCAAGTCTCCTATGACCTTCAGGAGAGAAACAGAATCCAGGTCAAAGACTGGCTTTGCCTCCGGATGGTCACCTAAAAAGGGATGGTCACCGGTTAAAGCCAGCACATTACGGATACCCAGGACATAAGCACTCAATAAATCAGACTGAAGCGCTAAACGATTCCTGTCCCGGCAGGTTATCTGAAAAATTGGCTCCAGATTTCTTTCCGTCAGGAGTCGGCATACTGCCAGAGAACCCAGTCTCATCACTGAGCTCTGTAAATCTGTAACATTAAAGGCATCAACTTTATCTTTTAAAAGTTCTGCTTCCTTAAGAAATTCCAGATTGGTTCCCTTGGGCGGACCAATTTCTGAGGTGATAACAAATTTTCCTTCCTGCAATTTCTGAGCAAAACTTTTCTTTTCCATTTTTCTTCATCCTTTCTGCAAACTCCCCTTGTTTGCAAGGTCAATGGAAAAATGAATGTTTTTGCGCAGGTCAGGCCCGGGTTCCATTTTCTTATAATTCCTCGGTGCCTGTAATTCCCGCAGCTGCTCCCATTTGCCTGTTTTCTTCAGCCTTTCGTAGATTAACGCCCAGCCACAGTCTTTATCAGTCTTAATCTCACACTTACCGTTTTTAGCTCCCCCGCAGGGTCCATTAACCAGCTCTTTGGCACAGTAAGTGATGGGACAGATACCGCCGGTGATGCCCAGATAGCAACTACCGCATTGGGCGCATCTTTCCTGCCCGGGCCACAGCCCCTGAAACCCACCTAAGGAAATTGTGTTGGTGGCTGGATACACGGGTTTACTGGTAACTGCTGCGGCACACTGTACACCAATCCCGCAGGAAAAAACTAAGAAACAAGTGGCTTTTTGCCAGTCAGATACCTGCCGGTGCAGTCTTTTAACTATCAGGGTCTTATTGCAAAGAAAATCAATACTTAAAGTGCCAGCTATATTCTTTCCGTCTTTTGCTAATTTTTCTTTAACCTGCTGGAGAACTTTTTCTCCTCCGGTTTCGCATACCTCAGCACAGCCATTGCAACCCAGGAGAAAAATATCATTCTCCTTTTCCAGGAGATTCTTAATCTCTTCCCAGTTTTTTAGTTCCGTGTAAATCATAAGCTCTCCCCTTATTGTTACCAGAAACACAAACTTCGTTCTTCTGTTGTCAGGATGTGGAGGAATTGCTCCAGTTTGCCCGTTATTTCAGAAAACTTCCTCTGTATTACATCAGAAAGAGCTAATCCGAATCCTGTATCAGCCGGCTGCACCCCAAAAAGATAGAATTCCCGGGGCCTTCCGTAGAGTTTTCTCGCCAGAGCCACTTCTCCAGGAAAATTCGTTTCATGAAGAGACCACGGCCAGGGAGGACAAATTTCACAATCTCTCCATATTTCCACCTTTCCGGCTACATCTGACATTTCCACGGCGTCAAGTAAAACCACAATAGGAAAATCTTTTACCAGGGAAAACAGCCGCCAGCTTTCCGTACCAATTTCCTCACTCTGCACCGGAAGTATATTCTTTCTTTTAATTTCACGACAGAGATAGACTCCCACGCCTTCATCTGCTCTCAGAATATTTCCCACTCCTGCTACCAGTATTTTTTTCATAGACACGGATAAACTTTTTTCCCTTTCAGATGTTTGTGGTTAACAATTTGTACCGCACAGGCTAAACAGGGGTCAAAAGACCGGATGATTCTTGTAACTTCCACGGGGTTATTCTGGTCCTTAATTTTTGTGCCCATAATTGCCTGTTCCAGAGGACCTGGATTTCCCTGTTCATCCCGCGGAGATGCATTCCAGGTAGTGGGTGAAATCACCTGGTAATGAGCAATTTTTTTGTCTTTTATTTTAATCCAGTGGCCTACAGCACCCCGTGCTCCTTCTGTTAAACCGGCCCCTGCACTTTCTAAAGGTATCTCGTATTCGGTGTAAAAAGGCTGGTTTGGTTCAATGGAGAGAAGCCATTTTTCTACTTCCCTTACCAGCACGCGGCTTTCTATGGCACGGCAAAGATGTCTGCCCAGCACAGAATATAAACTGTTGATATTGATTTGGAGAGTTGTCAGAGCCATGTCCAGTTCATGGCGCCAGGTTTCACGTGCCCATTTATACCCGAGCAAAACTCGCGCCAGAGGACCTACTTCGTATACCTTTCCCTGATATCTTGGACTTTTCAGCCAGGAGTACCCTTCTGGTTTTGAGTAGTCAGGCAGGGGAAATTTTTCTGCTGGATTATACCTTGCACCTTCATACCAGGAGTGTTTTACATCTTCTGTGATGTCTTCTACCTTTAACTCTTCAGGTTCCTGTTTTTCTGCAGCCAGCACCCCGGCTGGCTGGAATCTTACCCAGCCCTGTTCTGTTTTTTCAGGAAAAATACCATAAGACAACAGATTTTTGCATCCCGGGCCAACTGACCAGTACTCCGGGTAGTATTTCGTTAAATCAACTATATCCTGCCAGTAGGAAAAATAAATAAACTCTTTTACCTCTTTTATCTTCCCGAGATAACTTTCAATTTTTCCTGCATCTACTGCCTGGGTTACACCTCCAGGTATTGTTCCACACTGGTGCGGCATTTTCCCGCCAAAGATAGCCAGTGCTTCCTGAGCAATCCTTCTTATTTCCAGAGCTTTTAAATAGTTCTGGACCATACGCTGGTTTACTTCATCCGGTAGTCTGAAATCTTCCTCCCGGGGCATGAAAGGTCCTTTTTCCTGGCGGGTGAGAAAATCCGAGACTAAATCCAGTTCAGCGCTAATTCCTTTGCGGACTCTTGCTATGTCAATATAGTCCAGTAAAGAAAGATGGTAAAAATGCAGCACGGCATTATGAATATGATTGGTGGCATGGATGATATTGCGGACCAGCCAGGCATTAGGGGGAATCTTATCCGTGATGCCAAAGGCGCTGTCCAGACACATAGTGGAAGCTGTGGCATGGGCAATTGGACACACCCCGCAGATGCGCTGGGTTATTTGATTAGCATCCCTTGGGTCCCGGCCTAACAAAATCTGTTCAATTCCCCGGTAAAGCATGCCGCTGGCCCGGCAATCTTTTACCACTGCATCCTCGATTTCCACCTCCACTTTTAGATGACCTTCTATTCTGGTAACCGGATCAATAACAAGCTTGTTACTCATTTTTCTCCTCCACGAAGTTCCGGTGCCTGACACCTGGAGAAACAGGGAGCCATCCCGTCAGGAAAATCCGGCTCCACGCACCCAAAGCAAGGTGCACCGTTTCTTATAAGCCAGTTGGCGCCTCCGTTCCACTGTCTTAAAGGACAATCTGAATTAGTAAAAGGACCTTTGCATCCAAGAAGGTAGAGGCATCCTTCGTCAGTGAATTTAAGGGCGAATTTCCCTTTATCAAAATAAGGACGGCGGGGACAATTTTCATGAATCAGTTTCCCATAAAAATCTATGGGTCGGTTAATGTCGTCAAGGTTCAACGGTAGAGCTGCCATGATCTTTGCCACTGTGCCGAAGAACCAGTCCGGGTGAGGTGGACACCCCGGCAGGTTAATCAGAGTTTTCTGGATATTATGTAGCTTCATAATTCTGCCTACCCCCTGACAGCCAGTGGGATTAGGAGAAGCAGCAAAAATTCCGCCGAAACAAGCACAGGTACCAAGGGCAACAACAGCCTGGGCTGCCTGTGATAACTCTAAAATCCAGTCCAGAAAGGTACGTTCTCCTACCTTTCCGTACACACCCCGGTCTGCAGTAGGAATTGCACCTTCTACCACAAGGAGAAAATCTTTTTTTACTTCCTCTGTTTTCAAGATTTCGATTACCTTTTCTCCTGAGCCAGCCATCACCGTGGGCTGAAAAGTCAGGGAAACATACTTGCCGGGTACAATTGAATCCAGCAGCAAGTTCTTAATTTTGAAGGAGGCTGAATTCAGCAGTGATATTGTACAGCCGGTACAGGATGAAGCCTGAAACCATACAACCTTAAGCGCTTTTTCTTCCATTTTTCCACCTTTTTAAAAATTAAAGTTTGCCTGCTGCCAGGACTGCATTACGCAGAAGAATTGCTGTGGTTACCGGTCCCACTCCACCTGGCACCGGCGTAATCCAGCTGGCACGAGCCTGGGCTGTTTCAAATTCGACATCACCTACAATTTTATCTCCCACCCGGTTGATGCCCACATCAATAACAATAGCGCCTTCTTTAATCCAGTTGCCTGGAATCAGGTTGGCTTTGCCCACTGCTACTATAAGAATCTCAGCCCGGCGTACATGAGATTCTAAATTTCCCTTCTGGCTGGTAGCAATGTGACAGATAGCCAGTGTAGCAAACTTATCTACCAGAAGCATGCTTACTGGTTTACCCACTATGTCACTGTGACCAACCATGACCACTTCCTTCCCGTACAAATCTACCCGGGTATATTCAATTAGTTCTTTCACTGCTAAAGCTGTGCAGGGAGCCAGCCCCGGTCTTCCGTAGATAATCCAGCCCATATTGGTAGGGTTTACCCCCTCCACATCCTTTTCCGGACTGATAAAAGATTGCACCTTCCTTACGTCAATTCCTTGAGGTAATGGCAGCTGAAGAATAATTCCCGTAACAGTGCTGTCAGCATTCAAAGCCTGCAAGGTGGAAATTAACTCTTTTTCCCCTGTTTCTGCAGGCAACTGCTTCAAACTGTAGTTAATGCCCAGTTTTTCACAGCTTTTTGCCTGAGCTTTAACGTAAACAGCTGAAGCAGGGTTATCACCAAGCTGTACAGCGACCAGCTTCGGTGTAATTCCTCTAACTTTTAATTCCTGAAGTTTTTCTTTAACTTCTTCCTGGATACGGGCAGCAATTTCTTTACCGGGTATGAGATTGGCAGCCATTTTAACCTCCGTGGGGTTCTGGGGATTCCTGTATGTTTAAGATTTTCTGGACAGATTGTTCAATCTGACAGCCTAATGGTAGCAAAGTTTTTTCTAAGGTCTCAAGCTGGCGCTTACCATTTTCCACAAAACTTTTATCTTTTAGGTAGAGGAAGTTAATACCAGCGTTTATTCGGGCTGCCCGGAAGGCAGCTGTAGCTAAAACAGCAGAGATTCCTACATCAGAAATCAGGTTACGGTTTCCCTTCTCCAGAAGAAAAAGATTCCATTCCAGTAAAAGTGGGCAATGGCGGGCTATTTCCAGATGGAGTAAAGCGGATTCTTTAAGGTACTGCTGGAGGCAAGAAGATTTTTCCCTGCCTGCCTGCTGAATTTTTTCGTAAATTCTACTGTCTTCTTCCACCATTTGCTGGAAACGGGTTTGTAATTCTTCAGCTTTCTTAAGTATTTCACCAATTTCCTTTTCAGCAGCATAGGCTTTCTTACCGGTTGTGTAATTAGCTACCATTCTCACCAGGGCTGTGGCAACTGCTGCAGTTAAAGCAGCCACACTGCCACCTCCGGGACAGGGAATCCTGGCAGCCAGTCTGTCCAGGTAATCCTTCAGTTTTCCTTCCAGATATTCGTACATTTTTCAGAAAAAATATGATACAAGCATAAAACATACCTTTTTTTCTGTCAAATCGCAGGTTGTTTTTAACGAGGTGGTTTCTGTGGTATAAAATAGCAAATTTTTACACAGGGGGAAAAATGAAACAAATAAGGATAGGATTTATTGGATGTGGTTGTATCTCTTACGGGCATCTGCGGGTGCTGAAGGCTTTAGAAGGAGTAGAGATTATTGGTGTCTTTGACCCCGGGCAGGAAAATGTAGATAAGTTTAAGAAAGAGGCTGGAGAGATAAATGTTTACAGCAGTGATCGGGAACTGATAGAGAAGGGAAAACCTGATGGGGTAGTTATCAGTTCTCCCCACACCTGCCATTACCCGCAAATAAAACTTGCGCTGGGTAAAGGAGTTGGTGTTCTGGTGGAAAAGCCAGCAGTAACAACCTATAAACAGGCACAGGAAGTGAAAAAGATGTTAAAGAAAACAGGGCAGGTGCTGGTGGTCGGGTATCAAAGGCATTATCTGGGGACCTTCCTTTCTGCGAGAAAGATTCTGGAGGAAGGAAAATTAGGCAGGATTATTTTTCTTTCCGGATACCTGGCACAAAACTGGATTGAGGCTGTCACCAAAAGCGGGAGAACATGGAGGTTTGACCCGAAATTTTCAGGTGGTGGGCAGTTGACTGATTCTGGCAGTCATTTTGTTGCCCTGCTTTTTTATCTCACAGGGCTAACACCGGATAAGGTCTGTTCCTTTATTGACTATCACGGGATGAAGGTGGACATTAATACTGCCTTTATTGTTAGTTTTAAAGAAAAAGTCTTAGGAAGTTTTGGTATCCTGGGGATAGACCCTAATTTTCGGGAAGCGCTTTTAATCTGGGGTGAAAATGGTGTTATGAAGCTCAGTGCCAGCGGAGAAAACAATTATGTCCACTATAAGGGGAACCCGCAGACAGAGCCACTGCCTGAAGTTTCCCCGGAGGTAAAATCACCAGCAGAGGATTTAATCTGGTGTCTTCAGGGGAAGAAAAAACCACAGACACCTTTTTCCGTTATAGAAAAAGTGGCGCTGCTTTCAGATAAAGTTTACGAATCTTTCCAGAAAGGTAAAATAGCGAAATTTTCCAGCAGGTCTCTGAAGACTTAACGGAAAAAGTGATGTCGAAGGCAAGATTACTCCTGATTTTTTTCCTCCTGGTTATTTCCTGCCTGGCGGGGGAGAAGTTTCAGATGTCCAGAGATGAATCCCTGCTGGCAATTGAACCATCTTCCGGGAAGATTCTTCTGGAATATGATGAGAAAAACTACCTTGACTTGTCTTTTCCTACAGGTTCTTTAATCAAGGTTTTCACTGTCATCGCTGCCTTGAAACAGAACCCCTCTTTGAAAGATTTCCGGACAATCTGCCGGCCGAGCCGCTGGTCCAACAGCAGTTTTGCTGCCTGCTGGTACCATCCCGGACATGGAGAAATTGGTATGATTGAGGCACTGGCACAATCCTGTAACTGGTATCTAAGAGAATTAGCTAAACAGGTCAAGCCAGCTGTTTTCTGGGAAACTCTCGCGGAGTTCAGTTTGATAGAAAAAAATCGTCTTTCGGAGTATTTACGCTGGTCAACTCAGGAGACGCTGGAGGCGATGGTGGGAACCGGTTCTCTCTTGAAAATACCGCCCAGAAGATTACTTTATGCTTTCTGTGCCCTGTTTAACGGTGGTTACGTTTTCACTACAGCAAGTTCTGGACCGGCAGCTTCTTTCTACCGGGTTAAAGTAAATCCTGCCATTATAAAAATCCTGCAGGAGGGAATGACACGTTGCTGGACTGAAGGTTCAGGAAGGTGGGGTCAAATTTCCTCCGGAGAGGTAACCATCGCCGGGAAAACTGGTACTTCTGCTTATTATTGTTCCAGTGATACCGGTTCCTGGAGAACTCACGGCTTATTTGTTGGTTTTTCTCCGCCAGAAGGAATGCCGAAAGTGGGAGTTTTAGTTTTCTGTTTCTCCGGGGATGGTAAACGGGCTGCAGAGATTGCTGGAGAGGTGCTGGCAGTTCTGGGAAAACTTTCACGGTGAGTTTTACCTGAGAAAGTGGTATAATGTTTTTATGCGAAAACACCTGAAGATGATGGGGTTAGGTCTGATTATTCTTGCCTGCCTCATTTATATCGGACAGGGTTTTTTCGTAGCTTTTCTCTGGGGAGAAACAGACCAGGCTTTTCACCAGGGAGATTACAAAAGAGCAGAACAATATCTGACATTAATAACCTGGTTAAGACCGAAGGATGAGCAGGCTTATCTTTTGAAAGGCTGGCTGCAATGGTCCCAGGCTTATACCTTGAAAAAAAGAAATCAACCTTTTGCTGAGGACCTGAAAACAGCCAGTGCTACCCTGAAACAGGGACAGGTTAGAAATCCTTCTTCCTGGAGACTTTATTATGAGGAAGGAATAATGTGGGAAGCATTCAAGGAAAACGAGAAAAGTCTGAAGGCTTACTACCAGATGTGCTTGCGGTGTGGTGCACCTTATAACAGGATGTATTACTGGAAGAAGGCAAGGCTACAGGTTGTTTCACCCTGAAAGAATTTTTCCTGAGAAAACAAGGAGTGTTTATGCCCGGCAGGGAAGTTTTTGGAGAGGAAGAGGTTCAGGCAGTCCAGGAAGTACTGAGAAGAAAGGTTCTTTTCCGTTACGGTTTTGAAAAGGAGAGAGAAGGAATTTTCAAAGTAGCAGAGTTTGAAAAGGTTTTTGCTGCTTTCATGGGCTGTCGCTATGCGTTAGCAGTAGCCAGCGGTTCAGCGGCTGTAAAGGTGGCTCTAAAGGCATTAAATCTGCCTCCAGGAGGGGAGGTGATAGTGCCTGTTTTCACCTTTGTGGCTACTGTAGAAGCAGTTCAGGAAGCAGGGCTTAAGCCAGTTTTGTGTGAGGTGGATGAAAGTTTGAATCTGAACGTTTCTGATGCGGAAAAAAGGATTAACAAAAATACGGTGGCGATACTTCCTGTTCATATGTGCGGCTCTGCCTGTGATATGGATAGTCTCCTGACTCTCGCAGGAGAAAGGAATCTTTATGTGGTGGAAGATAACTGTCAATCCACTGGTGCCAGTTACCACGGGAAAAAACTGGGTACTCTTGGTGATGTCGGGGCTTTCAGTTTTGACTATGTAAAAGTAATGACCACCGGGGAAGGTGGGATGGTCACTACCAATGAAGAAGAAATTTATCGGCAGGCAGAATACTATCATGACCATGGGCATCCCCATCTTCCTGGTATCGGACGGGGGCTGGAGGAAAGGAAAAGGCCTGGTTTCAATTACCGTATGAGCGAAATCCAGGCAGCGCTTGGCCTGGTTCAGTTAAGTAAACTGCAGGATGTAATTGCCAGACAGCGGGCGAACAAAAGGTTCATTAAAGAATCCATCAGGCATATTCCGGGTTTGACCTTCCGTACCCATTATGACGAAGAAGGAGAAATTGCTACTTTTCTCCTGATGTTTCTTCCGGATAGCCACAAGGTGGAAAAATTCAAAGAGATAATGCGGGAAAAAGGTGTGATGCCTGGTGTACTGGGCTACTGGCACTTTACTGCCAATGTGGAAAGTTGCGGTGGTTCTTTCCCGAAGACAGAGGCGCTTTTAGAAAGGATGGTGATAGTGGAAATACCGGCTTTGATGTCTGAAGAGCGCCGGAATCAGGTTGTTTCCGCTATCCAGCAGGCAGCAAAAATTCTCTAGTCTTTTAGTTTATTATTCTGGATTACCGGTTGCCCAGGACATCTCTAACAGTTTTCAAAAGAGTCTCAGGCTTTATTGGTTTTTCCAGGACCGCTTTCACCGGAAGCCACTCTTCATCAGGTTCAAACCCGAAAGGAAGATTCATCTCCTTTCTGATGCCAGTAATAATAATGACCGGCAGTTTGGAAGTTTGCGGGTCATTCTTCAAACTTCTGGCAATGTCAAATCCCTCAGTTTTATGAGTCATCATCACGTCCAGCAGAATAAGGTCAGGTTTGTCTTCCCTGGCTCTTTTAAATCCCTCAGCTCCATTACAGGCTGAAATGACCTGGAAATTTTCTGCCTGCAAAACTGTAGCGGTAGCTTCTACAAAATCAGCATCATCATCTACAATGAGAATTTTTTTGGGCATTTTCTCTCCTTCATACAGGTGGTTCTGTCTTTTTCACCGACTGTTCAGCTTTTTTAATAACATCCAGCAGAATTGCTGGTCTGACCGGTTTGTCTAAAATGGCATAGATGTTAGACCATTTTTTAGCCAGCTGCTCCTTCTCACCTGGTTCAGTCTTCTTGAAATAGCCTGTGAGGAAGATTACCGGAATATTCTTCAGTGCCTGGTCACTATTCAGAGTTTCTGCCAGGCGAAAACCGCTATCTTTTTGCTCCATCATCACATCCAGGAGGATTAAATCAGGCGGCTGGGACCTGATTTTTTCTATAACTTGCTTCTCTTCTGTTTCGTAGGTAACATCATATCCGGCTGCTTCCAGAAAATTACAACAGGCTTCGGCAAAATCTCTGTCATCGTCCACAATAAGTATTTGTCTGATCATCCCTTCTTTCCCCTTTTATCATACCCTGACTTTCCCGGATATTCAAATGCTCCGACCTTCTGAGTTGCCTTTTTCTCCTTTTTCTTCCGCCAGAAGGCAATTATTTCTGGTATTTTCTCTGGAACAACCCGCACATAAACATTCTCATTTATCTGCATCACCGGAGACAACCCACAGCAACCAAGGCACCTGGTCACGTTCAAACCGAAGAGACCATCTTCTGTTACCTGTCCTACTTCCAGTTTTAACTCCTGTTTTAACCTTTCCAGGACTCGCGCACCACCGGAGACATAACAGGCTGTTCCTTTGCACACATGAATCTGGTAAAGGGGTCTGGGCTGGAGAGAAAAATAGTTGTAAAAAGTAATCATGCCGTAGATGTGGGCTGCAGGGATAGACAATTTTTCCGAGATAAGCTCTACTGCCTGTCTGGGAATATAACCGAAAAGTTCCTGAGTCCGGTGAAGGGTAGCCATCAAAAGACTCCGGGCATCATGAAGGGGTCGGGTCTGTTCCATGAATTCAGCTAACAGAGATAAGGAACAATTTTCTTTTTCCAGAACTTGCTGTTTTTTCACCATTGTTTTTCTCCTTTACTTAAAGGTTAAAGATATCCTCTCTCACACTGGTAAAGCCTCTGGGAGACCGCACCTGATAGCGGGTATGCAGAAGATGATGTGATCTTGCCCCCAGCGGTTTTTCCAGAAATTCCGCATAAATCTTTTTAATCTGAGGATTTTTATGGGACTGGCGAATGACTTTTTTGCTGTCTATCGCATAGATACCTGCGGCTCGCTTTTCATAGTAACTTCGGTCCATTGGTTCTGTTTTCTCTGGTGGCCTTGGTTGACCGCCGCCGCCGAGACATCCTCCAGGACAGGTCATAATTTCCACAAAATGATATGTTCTCTGTCCGGTTTTAATCTCCGTTAGTAGCCGGTGGGTATTGGACAGTCCGTGACAGACAGCAACCCTTATTTTTTTCCCGGCAAGGGCAATCTCTGCTTCTCTGATTCCTTCGAATCCTCTCACCTGATGAAAATCCAGACTGAGTAGCTGGTCACCTGTAACTAACTCATAGGCGGTTCTTAAGGCAGCCTCCAGGACACCACCTGTAACTCCGAAGATAGTAGCAGCCCCGGTGGATTCTCCCAGTGGGTCGTCAAATTCTTCCCCTGGTAGTTCCGAGAACTTAAGACCTATCTTTTTAATCATTCTCGCCAATTCCCTGGTGGTTAAAACAGCATCTACATCCTGAAACCCGCTACTTCTCATCTCCGGTCTGTTTGCTTCAAACTTCTTGGCTGTACAGGGCATAATGCTGACACTGTAGATAACAGAGGGGTCAATTTTCTGTTTCTCAGCATAATAAGTCTTGATTATTGCTCCCATCATTTGCTGTGGTGATTTACAGGTGGACAAATTTTCCAGAAACTCCGGATGAAAATGTTCGCAGAACTTAATCCAGCCAGGAGAGCAGGAAGTAAACATGGGTAGTTTGCCATTATGGGAGAGCCGGTGAATAAGTTCGTGCGCTTCTTCCATAATAGTCAAATCAGCAGAAAACTGGGTGTCAAAAACCCGGTCAAAGCCCAGCCTGCGTAGAGCTGCTACGGTCTGACCGGTCAAATCTGTTCCTGGCGGATAACCGAATGGTTCTCCGATGGCTACCCGGACAGCTGGCGCAATCTGCACAACTACTATCTTGTCCGGGTCATTCAATGCCTGCCAGACTTTCTCTGTGTCATCCTGTTCGGTGAGAGCACCAGTCGGACAAAATAGTGTGCACTGACCACAGTTGATACAGACACTTTCGGCTGCTGGTAAATCAAAGGCTGGTCCCACATTGGTGCGGAACCCGCGGTGGCTGAAAGAAAGGGCATTGACCCCCTGAATTTCAGAACACACACGTACACATTTTCCACACAGAATACATTTATCCGGGTCACGAACAATGGAAAGGGAGGAATAATCAGCCGGAAAATGTTTCTTTTCCCCTTCAAAAATTCTTTCCCTGATGCCAAACTGTTCTGCCAGGCTCTGGAGTTCGCAATCTCCATTCCGGCTGCAGGTCTGGCAGTCCTGGGGATGATTGTCCAGAAGTAACTCAATAATGTCCCGGCGTGTGCGGAGCAAATCAGCAGTATTGGTACGCACCATCATACCTTCGCTGACCTGGGTGCAGCAGGAGGGTACATAATTTTTCATCCCCTCCACCTCCACCACGCAGATACGGCAGGCTCCGGCAACACTCAAACGCGAATGATAGCAGAGTCTCGGGATGTGTATGCCGATACTTTCTGCTGCCTGCATAATAGTAGATTCTGCCGGTACGCTTACCTGTCTTCCATCAATAGTCAAGCTAACCTTTTTTTCATTCATGGTTCTCCTTTCGGTCGCAACGCAGGCATCGGGAAGCTTCTTCTACAGCCTGCTTCCTGTCATAGCCCAGTTCTACCTCTCTAAAACCAGCTAAACGTTGTTTTAATGGTAGTTTTCTGGCTGGCACAGTACCTTTTGGTGTCATATCTGAAGGTATATCGGTTGCCGTAACTTTCTGACGTGTTCCCGAGTAAACAAACCTGTTTTCTGATAGATTTTCGCCCCGGAGATACCTGTCAATGGAAATAGCTGCCTGTTCTCCCTGAGCCATAGAATCAAGGACAGTGCCGCCTCCAGTAACAAAATCTCCCCCCGCAAAAACATCCGGTACGTTTGTGGCCAGAGTAACAGGGTCAACTTTAATGGTTCCCCAGGGAGTGAGGGTAAATTCTTTTAGCCCCTCCGGGATTTCTGGTCTGGCACCGATAGCGGTGATGATTACCTCCACCGGGAAAACCACTTTTTCCTCAGTCGGGACTGCTTTCCGGCGGCCACTCTCGTCAAACTCCCCTGGCCTGGTGGAGCAACACTCCAGACTGCTGACAGATCCATTTTCTCCTTTGATGATGTGGGGAATGAGGAGGAAATGGAACTGTACTCCCTCTGCTTCCGCTTCCTGGACTTCTTCAAAAATGGCTGGCATCGCTTCCCGGGAACGTCTATATATGACATGAACCTCTCTGGCTCCCAGCCGCAAACAGGTTCTGGCTACGTCCATTGCGGCATTCCCGCCACCGATGACAGCGACCCTCCTGTCAGTAAGAGAAACTTTTCCTTCTGGACTGGTAAATGTCCAGATCCCTTTAATCTTTTTCAGCTGACCGGTGTTATAGGCTTTCAGAAATTCCAGAGAACCAAGCACACCGGTTAACTCTGTTCCCGGTATCATTAAGGATGTTTCTTTCCAGGCGCCGATGGCAAGAAAGAAAGCTTTAAATCCCTGCTTCCGCAAATCTTCCATGGTAATATCCTTTCCCACCCGCACACCTGTTTTCACCTTTACCCCTGTTTTCTTAATTCTGTTGATATCCCTTTTTAGAATATTTCTTGGTAGCCTGTACTCAGGGATACCTAACCTCAGCATACCACCTAAGTTTTTCTCTGCTTCCAGGATGGTTACCTGATAGCCAAAACGCGCCAGCCAGCAGGCACAGGCAAGACCTGCCGGACCACTTCCCACTACGGCTACCTTCTCTGGCCGGATGCTTATTTTCTCCAGGTCAAAAGTAACCTTGCTGAATTTGTCGTAGTCAGCAGCAAAACGTTTTAAAAGCATGATAGAAACTGACTGGTCCACCTTTGCCCGGCGGCAGTGCGACTGACAGGGATGATGACAGACACGTCCGCAGACTGAGGGTAGAACATTCCTTTTTAAAATTGTCTTTAAAGCTTCCTGTGTCTGGCCATGTTTAATCTGCCCGATAAAAACAGGTATGTCTATCTGTACTGGACAACTGTGCTGACAGGGAGAAACAAAAAGTTCCGCACACACCGCTGCAGGACAGCGCCTTTGACGGATATGGCTTTCGTACTCGTTTCGGAAATAACGAAGCGTGGAAAGTACCGGATTGGGAGCAGTCTGACCCAGTCCGCAGAGGGCAGTTTTTTTGATTGTTTGAGCCAGCCTTTCCAGTTTTTCCAGGTCTCCTTCTTTTCCCTGTCCGCGGGTGATACGTTCCAGAATTTCCAGCATCCTTTTTGTTCCTTCCCGGCAGGGAATACATTTGCCACAGGATTCATCCTGGGTGAATTCCAGGAAGAATTTGGCTACGTCTACCATACAATCATCCTCATCCATTACAATCAACCCGCCGGAACCCATGATGGAACCGGCTTGAGTCAGGGATTCATAATCTACAGGTGTATTCAGGAACTTTACAGGCAGACACCCGCCGGAAGGACCACCGGTCTGGGCTGCTTTAAATTTTTTGCCGTTTTTGATACCGCCGCCAATGTCAAAAATAACCTCCCCCAGACTCATCCCCAGGGGAACCTCCACCAGTCCTGTGTTTACTACCTTGCCAGCGAGAGCAAAAACTTTGGTTCCCTTGCTTTTTTCTGTACCAACCGCAGCAAAACTTTCCCATCCGTCAAGAATAATCACAGGGATATTAGCCCAGGTCTCCACATTGTTTATCACGGTTGGTTTTCCCCACAATCCTTTCACTGAAGGGTAGGGTGGTCTGAGGCGCGGCATACCCCGGCTACCCTCTATAGAATGGATTAAAGCGGTTTCTTCCCCGCAGACAAAGGCACCGGCTCCCAGTACAATCTCCACATTAAAGGTAAAATCCGTTCCTAAGATGTTTTTCCCCAGAAGATTCAGATGGCATGCCCTATCAATTGCTTTGCGCAGGCGTGCTACCGCCAGAGGGTATTCCGCACGGATGTAAACAATTCCCTGGTGGGCACCAACAGCGAACCCACAAATAGCCATTGCTTCCAGCACACTGAAAGGGTCCCCTTCAATGATTCCTCTGTCCATAAAGGCACCTGGATCCCCTTCATCCGCATTGCAGATAACATACTTCTCGTTTCCAGGTTGCTCAGCAACAAACCGCCATTTCAGTCCTGTAGGAAAACCTCCACCACCCCTGCCCCGAAGTCCAGATTTGGTTACTTCTTCAATAACCCTGGATGGAGTATACTCGGTTAGTACCCTGGCTAAAGCTTCATACCCGCGAATTGCCAGGTAATCATCAATGGATTCCGGGTCAATAACTCCGCAGTTGCGCAGGGCAATCCTTTTCTGTCTGGCAAAGTAAGGAATATCCCCGAAGATGAATCGAGATTTATCAGTAAGAGCCTGAGTACTAACACTGTGAGACAAATCAGTTTTTCTCACGGGCAAAGTTTTCCTTACCAGGTGTTTATAAACAATTTCCTTTGCCTTTCTAACATCTACATTTTCATACTTAAAGGGAGGTTGCCCAAATTGAAAAACTTCCACTGTTGGTTCACAGTGGCACCGGCCGACACACCCTTTCTGTCCGAGGTGGACATCTTTAATTTTCCTTCTCTGAATTTCCTCGGCGATGGTTTTCCAGACAATCTTTGAGCCAGCAGCAATTTCGCAGGTGGACATGCCAATGTTGATTCTGGTCGTGGCTGTCCACTTGGCGAGATTCTCATGAATAGCTTTTTGCCTTGCTTTCTTCAGCTTCTCCAGAGGGTTACTTTCCATCTATTTCTCCCTTGTTAAGCGTGAAACAAAAGGCATTACCGCATTCTGCAGGTTCTACCCAGATGCGGCCGCCATGTTTTTCTATGATTTCTTTGGTAATAAAAAGCCCCAGTCCTGTTCCTTTCACCCTGGTAGTTTCTGGTAACCGGCTGAACCTCTTGAAAAGGAGGCTTTGTTGTTCCGGAGTAAGTGGCTGACCATCATTGTAAACCTGGCAGTGAATGAAACTCTCTTCTGTTCTGCAGGAAAGACGGACAACTCCTTCCTCTTTTCCATACTTAACAGCATTGGAAATCAGATTGTTGAAGACAATCTGCAACAGACTCCTGTCTCCTTTAAGAATTATTCCTGCCGGGATTTGTTGCTGCAGTTTCATCTTCTTTTCTTGCAGCGGTTTTTCAAAAGTAATCAAACACGGTTTAACCACATCCTCCAGAAGGTCCAGCTGCTGGATAGCTAACTTCAATTCTCCTTTCTCGATACGGGAAAGATCTAAGTAGTTTTTCACCATCATTTCAAAATGGTCCAGACTTTTAGCCGCAGCATTCAGCGCCTTTTTCTGAGCCTCGTTAAGCGGACCAAGATAACCGTCTTTTAAGGCATAAATGTTCATCATGATAGAACCCAGAACTCCTTTCAATTCATGCGAGACAAAGCCAACCATGTTGAGATAATTTTTGTTGGCGGTCTGCAGTTTCTGGTTAAGATTGAGAAGTTTTTCCCTTTCTTTTTGTAGTTCCTTAGCCATCATATTGAAGGTATTCAGCATAATGTTGAGTTCATTAACCGAGGTTGAGGTCTCTACCGGGACATCCCAGTTACCTTTAGCCAGGGACTGAGCAGCAGCTGTAACCTGACGGACCGGTGTGGTGATACCACTGGCTATCCGGTAAGAAAGAGCCAGGCATGCCAGAATGACAGCGACAAGCAGAAGTCCCAGATTTAGATACATCTGGTCTCTAATCTGCAGGAAAGGTGCCTCCAGAATTCCCACATAGAGAATTCCGACAATTCTGCCATCCCTGGTGCGGAGAGGGTCGTAGGCAGTGAGATACCAGTCGTTGACCACAAAGGCTCTGTCGTTCCAGGAAAGACCCTGCCCGTAAACCTTATCGGAGACGGCGCGGGAAAGAAGGGTGCCCACAGCGCGCTGCCCATCTTCAGTCCGCACAGTTGTGGCAATCCGGCGGTCACCGAGGAAGATGGTGACCGTACCGGTGGGTTTCCCTTTCCAGGTACTCTTCTCAAAAATAATATTCTGGATCCTATCCACGAGTGTGAAGTTATAGTTAAGAATCTTGCCTACCCGGAGTTTTCCTTTCACCTTTCCCTCTTTGTCCCTGCTGGGGGTGGATGCTTCCATTACCAGGGCTTTCCGCAGTTCACCCAGATTTGTAGGTCTGGCCATGGGCGTCGGTTTATCCTTAATGATTGCTCTTTCTGCCAGCTCCGGACAGATACGTTTAAGTTCTTCATAGGTAAGCACTCTTGTTTCCGTTACGATACCGTCTGGTAATTCTGTTGTTTCCGCATAATCAATATATACGTAATCAAGCTCGTACCTTTTTTTCATTTCTGTAATTCGGGGAATACTTTCTATTGTTCTAATCGCATGGAAACGGGAGAGAAAATCAGCAATTAAACCGAGTTGTTGCAGCTGGTTGTTGTATTCACTCCAGGCAGCCTTCAGAGCTCTGGCTACTTCTCTCTGGGTTCTCCCGATAATATTTTGAGCAATAAAATAACGACCATAAATGAAGATAACCAGACCCATAAACAAGATAATCAGCGCAAATCCTGAGAAGATGCGCAGACGTAACGGTAGATGAATCTTCAGTCTAACGATTTTCTTCTTTTCCTTCATTGACGTAGTAAAGAAGATGTTCCAGTTCTATAGCCAGGTTTATATTGCTGACAATGACACGCTCCGGTAGTTTCAGCGTCACCGGAGAAAAATTGAGGATTCCGCGGATGCCAGCTGCTACCAGGCGTTCGGCTACATCCTGGGCTACTGAGGCTGGTACTGTCAGAATGGCAACCCGAACCACTTCTTGGCGGATAAAATGGAAAAGGTCATCCAGCGGATAAACAGGTATTTCACCCTTTTTCCCTATTTTCGCCGGGTCAGCGTCAAAGGCAGCAACAATCTGGATACCTTCCTTTTCAAATCCTCTGTATTTAAGTAAAGCACTACCCAGCTGGCCGGCTCCTACCAGGACAACTTTTTCTGTTTTATCTTTTCTAAGAATCCGGTTAATTTTTTCCAGAAGCTCACTGATAAGGTAACCGCCCTTTCGTCTGCCTGAAAGACCAAAAAAGGAAAAATCTTTTCTCACCTGAGCCGGCGAAACACCAGCGGCCTGCCCCAGGTTTTTGGAAAAGACCCTGGTGTAACCCAGTTCCTGAAACTGGTACAGGCACCTGCGGTAATGAGATAACCTCAAAACTGCATTCTTATAACCGATCATGGCTATATTGTACCTTATTTCACAAAAAACGCAAATATTCAATCATACAGAAGATGGTCTGTCAAATCCCGGTTATCTTCCAAATTATGTAATGCTGGCAAAATATCAGCTAAACCTGTTCAGGCTGCCACGTTTTAACTAAATTGAAATGTTGAGGAAAAAATCACAAAAAATGGAGGGGAGAGAAAAAAAGACAGCCTGCTGTGCTTTGACAGAGAAGCTGAAAAATGCTATACTTTTGCACATTCTAAGTTTCTGAAGGGAGACAGCTATGGAGAAACTGCGTTCTGGTTCAGTGGTGGAAGGATATGTTCTTACGGAAATGATTGGCGCTGGAGGTTTCGCCACAGTTTATAAAGCTCAGGCTGTATCCGGTTCTGGAGCCTATGGTCCGGTGGTGGCTGTTAAAATTCTGCATCCCAGGAGAGCAGAAAGGTCTGAAGTGACCAGGTTCCGGGACGAGGCGAAAACAATTCTGGCTTTACAGCACCAATATATTATCAAGGTGCACACTTTTAAGGAGTACGACGAAAATTTTCTCATTTTTATGGAGTACGTGGATACAGATTTAAAAAGGTTTGTTTTGAGAAGGCCGTTTAAGCTGGAAGAAATATTATCTATCCTGAAGAAGGCTGCCCAGGGTTTACAGTATGCGCATAGCCGGGGTGTGGTTCACCGCGATTTCAACCCTACTAATGTTCTGGTTTCCTGGTCTCTGGAAACTTTGAGGATAACTGATTTTGGGATTGCTGGACGGAGTAATCCGTTGTGGCGGAATCTTTTGCCTGGAACACCAGACCCGAAGTCCGGAACCAGAGGTTATTTTGCGCCGGAGCAATACAACGGTCATTATGATGAACGTACCGATATTTATGCCTTCGGGAGAACCATTCGTTCTCTCTTTTATCATTCCAATTTACCCCTGCCTGCCCGGATGGCTAAAATAGTGGAGATTGCTACGAAAACCGAACCTGAAGAACGTTACCAGAGTATGACTGAACTTTTGTTTGCGCTGGAGATGTTTGCATCTGAACCAGAACCAGATACCTGGCAGGTGCAGAATGTTCTGGCAACATCCACTTCTTTTTCTCCTCCTAAAAACCACTCAGTCTCCAGAAGCAATCAGCTGGCAGAACGACTGGCGCAGGGAAGAGATTTTGTTATCAGGCTGGCTAATCAGGAATATAAGGTGGATTTGCTGAGAGCAGAACTTAGTGGAGAGTTAGTTTTTACTTTAGTTGACAGGAATGAGGTTTTAAGGACGCAGGTGTTACAATCAGCAGGGGAGGTTGTTTTTGAAGAAAACAGCCACTTGCTGGTTTGCGGGGCAACAATTCGGGTGGCGGACAACCGAACTCTGGTTGCCAGTCATTTCCAGCAACCTGTGGCTGAACGGCGGAAGTCTCACCGGGTACATTTTTCTGTTTCCGGTGAAGTTGTTTTGCCTGGTTTCTTCCGGGCAAACAGTGTAAAGGTGACAGTGCTGAATCTCAGCAAAAACGGTGCCAGGTTGAAAGTCAGCCAGGCTCTGCGGCTGGATAAGGATTATGATTTGCAATTAAATCTGGCAGGAAAAACCTGTCAGGGTAAATTTGTCATCCTGAGTTCGCAGGAAAAAGATGGGTTTTATTTCTACAGTATCCGCTTCACAGAGATGTCTGAACGTGATGCCAGACGGATAGAGGATTATGTTGAGGAAATATCACGGGGTGTCAAACCCCAGCGCGAAATCTACTGACTGTTTCCTGTGTAAGAAAATAGCCTCTGGGTTCTGGATAGTTTTTCCCCTGTTTTTCCTGGATATTTTTTCGCCCCCGGTGTTCTCAGAATCTCCCCTTTACCAGTACTGGCCTTCGCAGGAGCCAGTAAATCTTCTGGTGAATGGAAATTTCAATCGTGCAGTTGGAGGGTGTCCTTTTGCCTGGAAGCTGGAAGGTAACGGCAATCCTTATCTTTTCAACCGTGGTGCTTATCATGCCGCTGGTGTGCAAGTGACTGACAGTAGTTCACCAGGAGCCAGACTTGTCTCCCAGACTATTCCTGTTAAGGATGCTTCCGGCAACTGGGTGTTAAGCGGTCTTTTTTCCGGGGGTCCAGGCCAGCAGGATGAAGTTGTCCCTGTTGATGAACAAAGAAAAGGTGCCGGTGTCATAGAAGTTCGCTGTTATGATTCTGCGGGGAAAAGATTGCCAGTTGCTACCCGTTTTACATTTCAGGGTAGACGTCAGGGAATGCATCGTTACCGGGAGCTAAACGAAGGCAGAATATTCCGCCGTTTTCAACTTCCTCCAGAGACTGCTTCAGTGGAAGTGGCCTGGGGGCTGGAGAAAGCGGTTGGTCGGGTAACAGCAGATGACCTTATGTTTTACCGGGATACTTATCTACCCCGTACCAGTTTACCTGTAGCCCGCTACCTTCCTCATCATTCAGGCAAATGGATAAACTGTGATTCTTCTGAATCAATCCTCACTGATGGTGTCAGGGACCCTGGTCCAGAAGGAGATATTAATCCAGTGCTGGCAGGAGTAGAAAAATATCCCTTCAATCGGAACTGGCTGCAAAGTTTTCCTTCAGGTGTTACTTTTGATCTGGGGAGTCTTTATGCAGTTGATGGTCTGGAGATTACCCTGGCAGTTTCAGTACCGGATGTTGTGGATACCAGGGAGGAAAGGTTTGAACCATCCTGTCTTCACCTTTCCTTTTCAGAAGATGGAGTTTCCTTCGGGCAGGAGATAAACTTGCTTTACCGTCCGGAGTTGATGCAGGCAGAATCTCTCATCACTCTTCCGTACACAGGTTTTAGAAGACTGGGCAGGTATATCCGGCTCAGGGATAGTGTTGTTCTCAGTGAAGTTCGTTTTTCCGGGGAGAAATCCAGTGTGCTGGCTGGTTATCGTCCGTTAGTTACCCTGGTGAACAGACAGTTGCGATACGGACTGGAGCTGGAACTTGCCGCCTGTGAAGATACATCTTTGTTTTCCCGGATACCAGGGGGAAACATTTATCGGATTGATACCAGGCGCTCTGCAGAAATTATTCTTTCCTCTCCTCACGGTACAGTTAAAGATACTGTTTATTTTGACGATTTTCAGCCCGGGAAGATAATGAGACGTGCCTGCCTGCCAGTTTCTTTACTTCCTGTTAAATACGGAGCTGATTTGAAGGTAATTTACCAGGAAAAGGTGGAAGTATGGGATTCTCCCACCACGCATTCCCATAAAGAGGAAAGAAGTTTGCCTGTTCTCTCCGTCACCAGGGCATTACCTGATTTACCTGAACTGGAAAAGATAAATCAGCAACTTGATGCCTGGGGAAAGAGGCTGGTTCAATCCGGCTCTAAGGAAAGAAAATCCCTTGCGGTTTTAGCCAGGGCGCAGCTTGCTCCACAGTTAAAACTTCTGGGTGTAGAAACCGAGCAGATAAAAGAATTTTTTGCCAGTACTAAAAAACAGGTTACATCTGGACCTTCTCTGCTGCCTGAAAAGGAATTCCTTACACCTGATGGTAAATACCTGTTTCGTGTGTCCAGGAAAGCACCTGACTGTTTTCTGATACATAAATATGAGGTGGCTACCGGCAGGTTTATTTCTGGTGAAGGTCACCGTGGTAATTACCTAACCCCTGGAGATGTCCTTTTTCAACAACCGACGTTCTCCATAGAAAAACGCGTTTTAACTGAGCAGGAGACATGGGAGGAAGCGCAGGGAAAAACATCTGGCTGGGAGAAAGTCAGGAATCTACAGCTGGAGAAAGGTACACGGGCAGTCTACCGCATCTCTTTTGAATTACCAGAAGAAGGAACCTGGACTCTTGCTTACAAGACATTACCAGAATTTTTGGAAAGTAAAATGGTTTTCCAGAAGAGGCAGTTACCGGTTTCCTTTAAAGGTGGCCAAAATGTTTTACAACTTCCGGATTGCAGAAAGGGAAGGAATGAACTGCTTATCTACAGTGATGCTTCTTCTTTTAAGCCTTCTGCGGAAAGCAAGCCATTTACGACCAGTTTTCATCACTTTTTCCTGCTGAAAACTTCCCTGCCAGTCATACCTTTCAGCAACAACCAGTGTTTTTACCAGGGCGCAGGAAGGTTTACTATTATCTACGATGGCCAGCCTGTTACTGTAGAAGTTCCTGAGGCCGGGAAATTTCAGACTGCTGCTATCCAGTTTTCTTCTTTACTGAAACCTACCCGGACTACTGGAATTATTACCAGCAGTAAAGAAGGAGAGTATGTTGATAGAAAAAATCAACGTTTCTATGTCTGGGGAGGACACTGGAATCATGTCCCCAGCAAGGAAACGGTTGATTTAGCAGTTCGTCTTTTGCCTACCATGGGAGTTAATGGTATCAGACAGATTTATGGCAGTGAAAGCGAAGCTGACCAGGCCACTGGCACATGGAAACCAGAGGCTTTAGACAACGTTTTTTATCAGGTAGCAAAGTTTGGTGAAGCAGGTATCTACCTGGATATCTGTCTGCACAGTTATGGCTGGTACACAGACCCGGACGGTGCATTTTATATGCTGGAAAACGGTCAGCATCCCCGGGGACGACCTGTGAGCCGTTTGTGGAACCCGGACTACCTGAAGGCACAGCAAAATTATGCCCGGCAACTTTTAGCCACGGTGAATCCTTATACTGGCAGGAAATTAGTGGATGACCCCACCTTAATAGCAGTGGAAATAGCCAATGAAGATTATGGGCTTGGTGCCAGAGGGTTTGACTTTGAATCTTTTGCTGAACCGGAGAAAACACTGGTAAGACGCCGCTTCAACGAGTTTTTGCTTAAAAAATATAAGACCAGGGAAAAACTGGCGCAAGCCTGGTCCCTGGAACCTTTGCAACCGGAAGAGGATCCGGAGAAGGGAAACATCCATTTTCCCCCTCAGTTTAAAACAGTGGCTAAATCTCCCAACTTTTTTCATCAGTGGAAGGCAGAAGAAAGGATTGCCAGTCCAAGGGTTTCTGATGCCCTGGAGTGGTGCTGGACAGAAATTTATACCTTCATTAAAACCATGTATGACTACCTTCGTTCTCTGGGTGTGAAATGCCCGATTTCCTGGTGCGGTTTCAGTACCTATGAGATACAGATGACAAATCTTCATCCCTACCTGCAAATCTGTGATTCTTTAGGTGGTAGTGCTTATGGTTGTGAGACCAACTTCCGTTCTCTGGAAAGATGGTACAAGTTTGGTGCCTTCAACCATTTCTGGGGCAAATCCAGCCATATCAGGGAATGGAGTTCCTGGAACAGAGGTGCAGATGTAGCTTATTCTGCCAATGGTCTTGTAGCTGCCGGTCTTTTTGGACTGGCTTACGGATTGGACCACTGGAGTCATCACAAATTAGGTTATGGTGCTTATCCCAGTTTGCACCAGGAAGCAGTTACCTCTATTAACCCGGATACAGACCAGCGCCGGGCACCTTTTTCCTTCATTGCCTGGGCTTTCCAGAGAGCAAAAATTCCTGTGGACCCACCCAGAATTCTGATAGGTGTGCCAAAGGCAGAAGCCTGTTATGGGGGATTGAACAGTCCCTGTGATACCCAGCCCTTGAAAGGCGGCTACTCATTTCTTTATGACCAGGTGCGGATGGACTACTACCTGTTTGATGAAGTCTATGATGGACCAGAAGATATAGTTGTTTTTCATGAAGGGAGAAGTCCGACTGGAGATTATCGTAAAGCCTGCCATGCTATTTTATGGAGTCATGGGAAAACAGATTCCACCGGGCGTAACCAGAAGCTCAGAGAAGATTGGTTCAGACTGCACGGGATAGAGTTCCAGGAAGGGGAACGCTGGAAAAAAACAGAGAAAATTCTTGCTTTTAACTGTGATTTGGTGGATGAAGAACAACTGAACCAGGTTCTCTACGATACCTTGACTGAATGGGGCGTGAAACTACCTTTTTCCCGGGACCAGATTCATAAACTTTATGCCACTCTGGACCGCTCCATAGAAGTCGATGTCCAGCTGGGCAGGATGAAAATTGACCGGGATGATTTTCAGGGCTGGCTGGGACAGAATCCGGGAAAGGATACATGTACATCTTTGCTTTCTGTTCTCAGTCCGGATTCTCAGATACAGGTTCTGGTTATTCCCTTTGATACAGGAAGTTTCCGTTCTGCGAGAAAAATTGCTCTCTGGAGTCGGACAGATGCTACAGTAACTTTAGAATTATCCTTTTCCCGGCAGCCAGAAATCTGGGCAGTAAACTGGCTGGGTTTTCGCAAGTACCGTATTTATCCTTTAGCCTGGAGTAAAAATTCAATAACCATCCCTTACGAAAAAGACTTTGATATCCACTTCTACGAAATCCTGAAGTAAAAAACCTGTCAAGGCCCGTCCTCTACATCCGTTGTTGTTGTGTAGTCAGGAAGTTAGGATTAAAATTTAACAACTTATGAAACTAAGAATTGGTCAAATAAAGGTGCTACCGGAAAAAGGTAAAGTCCGGGATAACTTCTACCTTTTGATGGAAATTCTACAAACACAGAAAGAACCTTTTGATGTGGTAATCACGCCGGAGTGTTTCCTGGACGGTTACATTGCCACAGAAAAAGAAGTTACTGGAAAAGATCTTTTTTCCTACGCTCTTGACACCAAAAATTCACCTTATGTTGAAGAGATAACAAAATCCGTAAAAAGAAAAAATTGCTGGTTAATCCTGGGTTGCATACGGTTGCAGAAGAAAAAGGTTTATAACAGTGCCCTGGTGTTCAACCGTTCCGGCAATCTGGTCGGCTGGTATGATAAGATTTACTGCCAGACCCATGACAGAAAGTTTTCTCCTGGCAACAGGCTCCCTGTTTTTTCTTCGGATTTTGGTTCTTTCGGGGTAATGATCTGTGCTGACCGCCGCTGGCCTGAAACAGTGAGATGTCTGGCTCTGAAAGGTGCCAGGATTATTTTTAATCCTTCCTTTGGTATGCATGATGAAAGGAACCTGACAATGATGCGTACCCGTTCTTATGAAAGTGAGATTTTTATTGTCTTTACCCATCCCCGGCAGTCTCTGATAACCGGTCCTGAAGGGGAGGTTATCACCAACGAGAAGCATAAAAGTAGAAAATTGGTGGTGACAGAAATTAATCTTGACCGGGTGGACAAAGTCCGGTCAGGTGAATGTTCCCACCTGCGTGATTTAAGGAAGGATGTTTATCAATGGTGAAAGAAAGGAGAAACATGGTTAATATCGGTTTGGTAGGTTGCGGTGGTATAGGCAGGCATCACTTGCGGATGTTGAAGAATGTTAAAGGGGCTAAAGTTATAGCAGCAGCTGACCCGCTGGAAGAGGCACTGGCTGCAGTGAAGAAAGATTTCGGGATAGAACGTACTTTTCAGGATTACCGGCAACTGCTAAAAATCCCGGAAATTGACGGCATTATCTGCGGTACTCCCACTCACCTTCATGCTCAGATAGTCATGGATGCTGCCCGGGCAGGAAAACATGTTTTCTGTGAGAAGCCGATGGCAAGAACCCTTGCTGAGGCAGATTGCATGATAGAAGTCTGCCAGAAATTCGGAGTAAAGTTGCAGATTGGTTTTGTCCGTCGTTTTGATGAAGAATGGTTGAAGTTCAAAGAACTGGTTAGTTCTGGGATTATTGGACACCCGGTTGTCTGGAGGCAGCTGGCAGTTGGTTCAGGGCCGAAAGCTGAATGGTACTATGACTGGGAGAAAGGTGGGGGTCCTTTTCTGGATGGTGCTGTTCACACTTATGATTTTGCTGTTTACACTTTTGGTGAGCCAGTGAAAATTAAAAGCTCCCTTCTTAAGTTTAAAAAATTTACCGCACCGGATACCGGTTCAGTGGATGTAACCTTTTGCACAGGCGATTGTCTCTACCTTTTCTGGTCCTGGGGATTACCGGCTGGTGTTTCCGCTGGTTATACCATGGATGCGGCAGGCCCGGAAGGGGTGCTTGTTTTTGGCACCTACCAGGAGAAAAAACCACGCTGGTTTACTCTGAGGAAAGAGGGCGGGAAGGAGAAGAAAATCGGCAGGCATTCTTCCGGAAGTTTAGGCAAAGCTTTTGTGGCTCAGCTGCAGCATTTTACGGATTGTATCCGTGAGAACAAAAAACCTCTGGTGGACGGAGCGGAAGGTCGTAAATCACTGAAGATTGCTGTGGAAGTTCTCCGGCAGTGGAAGAAACAACAGTAACTCTGCAGGGAAAAATCTTCAGGTACCTGGCAGGTGCTGGGCGTGAAACCGCAGAGAATCCTGAATATGAATATCCCAGTAAGCCCAGTCATGCCCGCCGGGAAATTCTTCATAGATATGGGGTCTTTTTAATTTTTTTAGATGCTCATGGAAACGGCGGTTTTGCTCCAGAAGAACATCCTCTGTCCCGCAGTCAAACCGGACTGCAGGCCAGATATTAGTTTTTTCTGCAAGAAAAAACAAATCATTTTCTTGTTTGACAGGTTGACCGAAGATGCGGTTAAACTCCCGGCCGGGAAGCCCCTGGAGCCACTGGACAACATCAGTTAAAGAAGAATGGGCGGAGACCGAACCAAAAAGATGTGGATACTTGATAGCCAGTTTCAGGCTGCCATAACCACCCATAGAGTTACCGGAAAGTCCTCTTCCAGAAGAAGATTTAACTGTGGGAAAAATCCTGTCCACAAACTCCACCACCTCCAGCATATGGTCCTCATACCGATGTAAACCATCCACGCTGTTGGTGTAGAAAAAACGACCGGTATCTGGCATGACCAGCAGGAAATCATACTCTGTGGCATACCTTTCTACGCTTGTCCGGCGCAACCAGATAGTATAGTCATCAGAAAGTCCGTGAAGAAGGTAAATAGTCCGGAAGTTCTTCTGCCCGGCTTTTTCAGGTAATACCACGTACATACCAACCTGTTTCTGGAGGACTTCAGACCGCAAGTGAATATCTAAAAGTGCCATTGTTTCCCCTTTTGCAATCAGGTTTCACCTGGTTTTTCCACTGGTAAGAAGTTTTCTTGTTGTGGGAGATAATCACCGGCAAATCAGTATACTTCAGGATTCCGGGAATAACAAGATTGATGTTGAACCAGAACCAGCCACTCTCAAAAAGTTCCTGGTAACTGGAAGGTATTTTTTCTACCAGGCACTTTCCCACCCGGGGAAGATGCGCAGAAAGAAGAATTAAGCTGACTGCTGGCCAGCCACGACCTGAAAAGTTCAACGGTCGCTCTGTAATTTTCAGAGAAACAAGAAGGGAATAAATCTCTTCCATCGCCAGTCCCACCGGACAAACACCAGCCATGAAGGCATCACAGGCATGGTAGACATCAGGGGAGTAATAGCGCCAGCTACGTTTCAGGAACTCTCCCTGCCGGCAGGGTTTCAGGTTTGTCCTCAAACGACCACAGTTGAAAACATCAAGGAGTAAAACCCAGCTATTTTCTTTCTTCAATCTTTTTGCCATCCTTTTTGCCCAGACAGAATCCATGCCTTTTTCATCAACTATCAGAGCTATTGTTTTTCTTCCTCTGCCTTTCCAGATTTTGACCGGCACCTCATACCCGGGAGAAAAAATCAGACGGAAGTTGCCCTGTTTTATCCTGTTGAGTTTTCCCGTATTATCAAGGATTTCACAGCTTTTTCCCTGGAAAGAATCCTGCAAAAAGGGAATTTTTTTAAGGGAAGAAACACCTTTCCATGTGCGGCAATTATTCTTTATAACCTGGCGGCAGAAACTGATAATTCCCTTTTCTCTCAGGTTGATTTTTGACTGCTCCTGTTTAATCTGGCTGACAAATTCAGAATAACCAGACCAGTCTTCAACGATGGCAGATGAAGCCGGGCTAAGATGTCTGATAAACCAGGAAAGGGTTAGTTCTCTTTCTGTGCGTCTCATATGGTGGTCCGGACCAGCAGAGGTGATTTCAATGTTTTCCGGAAATCCTAACTTTTCATAAATCGGGGCAAGTTTCTGGTAAACATCAAACTGGTCCGGGTATCCAAACTCTGCAACGATTCTTACTGGCCTGGGAGCAAAAAGTAATGTCATCTCATGGTGGTCCATACCTTCCTTCCAGCAATGAAAGAAACACTGTTCCATATCACGTACCTGAAGTTGCTGAAATGCCCCGCGCCGGGTAGAAGTAGCCTGTGAGGGAACTGCTACCTTTATTCTGGTATCAGCACCCATGGCTAAATATGTTTGCAATCCTCCGCCTGATTGCCCGGCAAAACCAATTCTGCTGGTATCCACGTTCTGCTGCTGAAGCAGGAAACTCACTGCTGTGATACAATCACAGACAAAAAAGTGTGCCAGCTGATACCCGGCAAGAGAACTCAGCACTCCGAGATGTTGATGCTGGTTACACGGTGACCAGTAAACTGGATGGTCAGAAGGTAAAAAGACTTCCCGGCGGCATCCCTGTCCTGGCGGGTCAAAAGCAAAGACCAGAAATCCACACCTGGCAGCCTGCAAAGAGAATTGAAGATAAAACTCGTTGAAGGAAGCCTCTTCACTGTGACCGGATGCCCAGACAATCCCCGGTAGTTTCCCCTTGATCTTTTGATGCCGGAAAAGCAAGCCTGAGATGAGGTAGCCCTTTTCTGATTCTAAAATCACCCGGGAAACAGAGATGTCCTGGTAGAAAAACTTTTTCCCGGAATGAAAACGAATAATTTTTGTAGTATCAGGCAGTGGTCCAAAAACCTGGCAAAACTTTTTTCTCAACCCTTCCTGGTATGCAAGGATATCTTCTTTTGTCTTCAACCTAAAGATTCTTCTGTCTGCTGCTTTCCAGCCAGCCAATCCTACCTGCCTTAAACGCAGGTAAGGTAAGGGTAAATTTTTCATTTTTTTGTCCTGTTTCCCCCAAGGATAATGAGGATACGTACTTCAAGAGGTTTAAGTGTCAGAACCAGTTTCCCGTCAGTCTTGATTAGTTTATCGCCAGATAAATTCTGGACCTTTGCCTGGCAGGGTATCTCAATTTCTTCCGTAATTTTTCCCTTACCCGGATTGGTGAAAATCCAGGCTTCAGCATCTTTACCTGCACGTCGCCGTCGCACCAGCCTTCCGGAATAATCTGGTTTTACTCCACACTGGCTTAAAATGGAAAGAAGTGCCCTGACGTTTTCCTTCTTCCGGTAAGCCATGACCCCGTAGCTGGCTAAAGTTCCCAGCAACCAGGCAGTCCCCTTTTTGTATCTGGCAACTGTACCGGCTATTTTATCTCCGTATTTCAGACACGGCTGGGATTTCTGGCAGGAAAAAGTTTCCAGGAAGAAATAAGGCATGAGTTTTTCACCGTTAAGAACACCTGTTCCAGCAAGCCAGACAGGGGAAACATACTCCCCCCAGGTTCTTTCTAAAAAAGACCACCGTTTTTCTCCCTGCGGTTCTGCTACCAGAATCAGCTTTTCGTGTTTTACCCCGAAGAGTTTACTGGCACATGGTGAGATTTCTCCCCGGGGACAGAAACCGTACTGGTTAATTCTTCCCGGACATGGTCCGCTGATAAGGTGTCCTCCCTGGTTGACATAAGCCATAAGAATTTCAGCTGTTTCTTCAGAAAGGAAAAGAGGAAAGGGCAGAATTAGAACCTGATACCGGGAAAGTTTTTCTCTGTTGTGCTGAAGGCTGACAAAGTCAGCCAGGATATTGTTTTCCCAGAATAGACGGTGCCAGGTTCTGATACTGTAAACAAGATGGTTTTCCGCCTTTTCCAGAAGGCGGCAGCCCTGGTAATTAAGTTCATCTATCAAAATCCCCACCGGTGCTGAAGGAAGATTTGGCTGCGAGAATAGTTCCGCGAATCTGTTCAATGCTGCAGCAATCCTTCCGGCTTCCTGAAAGCGGGCAGTAATATCTCCTGTGCTGTCCAGGAGACTGAAACCATTGATTTCCGGTGGTAAAATTTCAGCCCTGGTTACCCAGAAACAGATACCGGTAAGATTACTACCCAGGCAGGAAAAAATCCATCTGCGGATATCTTCTGGTGAAGGGACGCGTCCAGGGTGTAATCCTGTGGCTACTGGTCCTCCCTGAAATTCCGCTGCCCAGACTGGTTGACCTTCCTCCTGGCAGGAGCGCAGATAGTCAAACTTGAGAACACAGTTGTCATACATTTCCGAAACAAGGGAATAATGCTTGTTCCGTTTACCATTTTCTCCTGAGCAATCATCATCCCAGGGGTATCCCATAGCCCAGGCGGGATAATTGGAACAACCAAGGAAATCCTGACATCTGGCGTATGTCCAGTCTGCAGTAGAACCGATTAGGGGGGCACCCTTATGAGCGAAAACCGGTCTTTTCAGCGGGTCTGCTTTCTTGATAATTTCACATCGTCTCTGGAGACACCTGGCAATCTGCACGTTGTCCATAAAGTAGTTCCATTCCAGAGTCTGAATTTCAAAATAATTGCGGATATGCCGGCTGGGAGTAATATAACGCCAGTCAGGATAGCGTGTCTTCCAGCAGCGGTTAAGATTTTCGAGATTTTGGTACTTTTCCTGAAGATACCTGCGGAAAAAATTCAGGGTATAAGGACAGTAGCAGACAGATTGTCCGGTGATTCCTTCAGCCCAGTATCCTATTTCCTGCCAGGTGTTCCAGATAACAATGTTTTCATATCCAGCTAAGACTGAGACCAGTTTAGTAAGAAAACGATTTTCTGCTTCTATCACACCGGGATGGTCAGGGCAGGGACCAGGTTTACCATCTGCGGGCAGAGTAGAATTGGCAACGTAACTGATAGGCAGTCCATTTCTTCCAACCATTCTGGCATCAGGGTACTTTTCAAAAAGCCAGAAGGGAGCCTGCTGTAAAGTAAGTCCAAGGTAAACACCCAGATTTAATTTTCTGGCATAGTCAACCAGTTCTTCCAGGACAGCAAAGTCATAATTGTTTTCTTCCGGCTCGTCCATCATCCAGTGTTCCTGAATCTTAATTAGATTGAAGCCATGTCTTTTCAGATTTTCCATATCCTGTTTCACTTCTTTCATCTCCGGCATTGGTTGCCGGCAAAGATGGGAGCCAAAAGGAAAAACCCGTCTGCTTATTTTTGCCTTCATGTTTTCTTCTTTTTCTTCACCAGATACTAACATTATACATGCTTTGCCTGTCAGTTAAAAAAGTTATCGGTGGAAAGATAAACCGTCTTAATCATTCCGGCAAGCATAAATCTGAAACTTTTTCTTTTTCCTTTTCTTCTCATCTCCCCTATCCGGGAAAAATGCTCTGTCAAAAACTCCGGTTACTATTTTTACCCTCTCCTTAAAAGAAAGTTCGGGTAAGAGTATCACCACTTCCCCCTCAATATGGGGAGGAAAGTTCTTATTTCTCTTAGTACCTGACCGGGAAATTTTTCATCCTTTACTTGCCGTTACTGGAAAAGAAGGAAGCAAAAGCATGAAACAACCGCGGGGATTGGCGGGGATTTAAGGTTTGACACAACAGATTGAACCGGATAACATCTTAAAGCAGCAGGAAAGTGAAAAAGTAGAAAGAAAGGGGGAAAAATGGAACTGAGAAAAGATTGTACTTACGCGCTTCTGGTGCCAACCAGTATGGGTATCAGGTTAACACCTGTGGATAACCAGCCGGTTCATACCGCCACTACCTTTACAATGCAGGCTACCAGTGCAGAATCCAATGTTGCCAGTGTTGTTTCCTATCTGGGATTACGGGTAAAGGTTCTGACAGCTCTGGTGAAAGGAAGCCCTATTGCCAGATTTATAAGAGATAACCTTGCCAGCAGACACATGGATGTGGAAGCCAGAGAAGTACCGCAGGGCGGTCCCTGGGGTTACCGGCACCAGATTAACATTGCTGATACCGGATACGGAGCAAGAGCGCCCAGGGTTTGGAATGACCGTACCGGAGAGGTTGGCCGTACACTGAAGGCAGAAGATTTTGATCTGGAAAGAATTTTTCAAAAGGAGGGAGTGCAAATTGTTCACCTGTCAGGTCTAATCGGCGCGTTATCTCCGGAAACAGGGGATTTCTGTCTGGCGATTGCCAGGACAGCCAAAAAATATGGCACCAGAATTTCTTTTGATTTAAACTACCGTGCTTCTTTCTGGAAAAACCGGGAAAACCAGCTGCGGAACATCTTTACTGAAATTGCCAGTTTATCCGATATTCTGGTAGGCAACGAAGAAGACTTTCAGTTATGTCTGGGCATTAAAGGACCAGAGGTTGGCGGTAAAGGTCTGGCAGACCAGATAGAAGCGTTCAAAGGAATGATTGAAGAAGCGAAAAAGACTTTCCCCAGCGCCACCGTTTTTGCCACGACACTGAGAGAAGTAGTGCACTGCCAGAAACATCTCTGGGGGGCTATTGTTTCTGCTGGCAGTCAGTGGTATGTTGTAGAACCAAGGGAAATTTTTGTTCTGGACAGGATTGGTGGCGGTGACGGTTTTGTTGGTGGTCTCCTTTATGCTATTCTGAAAGGCTGGCCCCAGGAAAAATGGATTCAGTTTGCCTGGGCATGTGGAGCTCTTGTGGTTACGATGCTTACAGACTATGCTCAGCCCCTGGATGAAGAAGAAATCTGGAGTATCTGGGAAGGTAACGCCAGAGTAAAAAGGTAATCTCAATCCTCTGTGGTGATTAAAAGAATCTGTCCCCGGTCAAAGGGTGGTAACTCCACCAGGTAGCTGTTCCGGTGTTTCCTTACTGGTAACTGCGGGCTTATCTCCGGCAGGCAACATCTGACACAGGTAGGTTTTTTACCATTCCAGTAAAGGGTTGTCTTCCAGCGAACAGGTGGTTTTTCCACTGTGGTATCCTCTGGTTTCCAGGGAACTGGAAACTGTTGCAGGTGTACCACTGAAGTTTTCTTATCCTTGCTGAAGATTCCTAAAATTATATTATCAGCATCAGGTATCTCCACCAAAGGCCTGTGCTGTGTTACCTGGAGGAAAAGTCTACGAAAAGATTGAACTATCCGGGAGAAGGGATGATAGCGAAACAATGTCCCGAAATCTATACCTGCCTGGATAATTTTTCCTTTCCCTGATTTTCTCACCGAGATAACATCCTGCCAGGTAAATGCTTGTCTTTTCTGCCCGAGTGCATGCAGTGGCTTCACAGAAAAACCATCCAGGATGATGCTGCGTCTATTTCTAAATTCTTCCCAGGAAGGGAAACTATCACCAAAAGGGAAAAGGTCACGGTCACCGATGGGATAACCAGTAGAAGCCTTACCCCAGCGGTCAAAAAGGCTAAACCATGGTCCGGCAAATAAAATCCCGCCAGCTTTCACATATTCCATCAGAACTTCATACTGGGTACTGGTTAAGGATAAAGCTAACGGTAAAATAATAACCGGATATCTTTTGAGAAATGACAGTTGAAGATGCTGGTCAAAGAAAACATCAAGGTGGAACTGAGAGTAAGCCAGCAGATGATGCCAGCCGGTGAGGCTATTCCAGTAATAATCCTGCCAGTCATCAGTGATAAAAGCCGGGTCCTGTCCAAAAACAAAGGTTTCTGTCTGCTGGGAGACATGCAACGCGATACAGGGAACAGAAGGAAGGTTAAGATAAGGTGCTCTTGGTTTCAATAGTTCAGCGATATCCCGGAGTGCTGGTCCTTCCACATCAAAATCTGCTCCTCCAACACTGGCATGACCCCCGGCAGTGGCACAGGCTAAGACAAAATCAAAAACTTCTCCGGGATGGAAAACAATTTCCGTGCCGTTTCTGATACCCTTTCTTCCCTGTTCCAGAGCCATCCAGACTTCAGTATGTTTTCGACCATAGGCTCTCATCAACCGGGTATAAAAGGCTCCGCGTAATGGTTCGCTATCCGCTTCCGTGCCACTGACAAAATTTCTGCCAAAAGGTTTTAAGGGTATCGCACCGTGCCAGCCAATATTTTCCCGGTGATAATGGTTAAAGACAATGGTAGCTTCAGGAACAGCTTTGTGCACAGAATCCACCAGATGCTGCCAGTAACTGGCATACATGTCATAACGCCATTGTACCCAGGCGGGAAACTGGGGCAGTGACCAGTCATAACGGTCAGGTATTTCCATGCCTGTCTCTTCTTTAAACTTTTTGCGACAGCAGGGGCAAACACAGGAGATGATTGCTGGTCGGTGCCACACAGGACTGAAGGAAGCGCCATCAAACCAGATGCCGTCTAAATCAAACTTCTTCAGTGCCTCAATACAGAAGTCAATCAAAGCCTGCCCATAACCGGAATTGATACAGCAGGCTGCTTCCTCAAATTGTTTCCTGCCTGCCCGGTCAATCACCAGGTACTGCTGCCGCCACTCAGGATGCTCTCTCGCTGCAGATTTATTCAGGGTAAGCGCTACCCAGCTCATCACTGCAATGCGCTTCTGGTGCAAAAATTTCACCCACTCTTTCAGCTGTTTTTCATAATCAGGTTTTGCCTGTTGCCACATTCCAAGGTAAGAAGAACGATAGCATGATCCTTCCAGCTGATGGACTACAGAAATCCACCTTGCCTGCACTCCCATCCTCGCCATTAGACTCTCATAATCTTCTTTTCTCAGTTTTCCACACCAGCCGTCAGGTACTGGTCTTTGCTCTAAACGTACCACCGAGCAAGTATAATCTCTCCAGGAAGCCTGCCGGTCAGTTCTGAGTGCATCAGTAATCCCTTCTTGAATGCTGACTATCTGAAACTGCAGGTTCCAGTTCTGGTTACTGCTGATGATTCTCACTGCCAGAACATGTTTCCCTGGTGTGAGGGCAAGTATCACCCGATGCCCTTCCAGCTTATCCCGGCGAAAACTGTTTCCTTCTCTGGTAGCAAAAATTTCTTTCCCGTCCAGCCACCATACGGTTCGCCAGCAGGCATCAAAGGAAAGAGTAACGGTAACAGGTCTTGAAACTTTCAGGGAGACAAACCCCATGCTCTGGTTACGTACACCCCTGCTACTTCTATCCACTATCGGCGAAAGGATTTTTTCTAAATCAAGAAAATATCCAGAAGCAACCACTTTTTTCACCGGTATTTCCCTGCCCTGGAAAGAAAAACGAGAAGGTATCTGTGTGGAACCATCCAGCGGAAAAGGAAACCAGAGGCTTTGTTCCGGTGGAGCAAAAAAAGGACCTACCAGTGTCCATTTTTTAAACTGCTCGTTTATTTTTTCTGCCATTTTTCTCCCCTTTTCTCAGTATTGAGCAAAAGTTTATAGTAGCTGTGTACCAGCGTCAAGAAAAACTGATAAGTCGAAATAGTGGTTATTTACCTGATATTTGTAATTATTGCGAAGGCAGGGTGAGTTATTGAGGCAGAAGCATCTGGTTTTATTATCCTGGTGGGAAGACCTGGCTATAAACAACCTGTTAGAATATTGGTAATTGCCCTGTTTTTTTACTGTCCCTTCTGCCAGCCACCTAATCTGCAGTTGCCTTCTCAGCTTACAAACCACGTGTCAAAATCAGTCTTTCCAAGGTTTCTAATCATCAGCAGAATGTAGACCCATATGACGATGATGATAAGTCCCTCAAGAGAGAGGAATACCCGGAATCCCCGTGTAAGGACTGTGGAGATCGGGATGGAAAAGATAAGAACCTGTCCCCATAGAAGGGAAAAGCGCCTTCCTGAAGATTTCCTCAAAAGGATAAGGACTCCGGAAACAGCAAGTGGAAGCCAGAACGCAGTGAGCACCACATTTCCCACAGCGACCGCGCCCCTCAGGAACCGTTCAAAAGAGCCGTCGCCGGGCAGTGCAGTCACTGCCACTGTCTGCCTGAGAATTCCGCCAAACCACATGAAAAGGCCCAGAAGTGTGTTGATTATCCCGAATCCGATGAGGCAGCCTGTCTTCAAATCACCTTTGTCAGCCGGTGCAGTAGCAGGGAATGACTTGCCTGTGGTGCTATCAGCGGTCGCCAGCTCAGAGTCCTGGAGTTTCTTCCATTCATTCTCTGTTTCCCTGCGTACCTCATCCTCCTGTCCAACCTGTCCTTGGCTTATCCATATCTTGAACGTGTTTTCTTCTACCGGACCGCAGACATTCCCATTTTTTTTCCTCACGAACCATTTGTCCATTTCTGCCTCCGTGCTGGTTTTGAGAAAAGCACTTGGCTGTTTTTGCTCCATCACGCTTCACTGAAGCCGCAACCATCAGTACAGTCTTCTTCTTTTCTTTCCCACAGATAGTTTACACTTTTGCCATATTTCCTCACAATTTACCTGTACTGGAAGTTAAGACATCGTATTTTCCCTCTCTCTTAATTCCCCCATTCCGTTTTTTCCCCTCTTTCCTGAAGAGGGGGAAGGGGAGATTTTGGAAATTTCCTGGTTTCTGTTTGTGAATGGGAGAAGTGAAAAACTGGTAAAGCAGGGCGGGATGAATTTTCCTTTTTTGATTTTCTTAAGCATTTGTGCATTTGTGGTATTCATTAGCATAAAAAAAGATGAATAAATTCCAAACAACCGATATATGAACAACTTTATCACCAATAGTTCCACACGGCAGCTTAAAAAAAGAATTCTTGAATTGTTAACCCAGAGTGAGAAACTGAAATTTCTTGTTGGGTTTTTCTATTTTTCAGGACTCCAGGAGTTATACCAGGGGCTAAGACAGAACCCAAATGTCCACGCAAATATTCTTGTTGGTTTGAATGTTGATATTACAAACCACGGTCTTATTGAATATGCAGATTCAAATGTCCATGTTTCTGATGAAGATATAAAACACCGTTTTTTTGAATCAATCAAAAAATCTATCAATTCTGACTGTTTTGATACCAGAGAATTTTATGAACAGGTAAGCTTTTTCCTGACGTTGATAAAGGATGGAAGGTTGGTAATCAGAAAAACAAGACAACCAAACCATTCGAAGCTTTACATTTTTCATCTGGGTTCATCACAGATTGCAAGAAACAAACTTTTCATAACCGGCAGCAGTAATCTGACATCATCAGGACTTTCAAAAGAGCAGGAATTCAATGTTGAGATAAGCGACTATGGCGTTGATGATGCGGAAAGATATTTTGACGACCAATGGCAAAACTCAATTAAAATTACAGAAGACGATATAACAAGAAATAACCTGATTCACATCGTTGAAAGAGAAACCCTTATTAAGAAAATCACGCCTTTTGAGGCATATGTACTGGTACTTAAAAACTACCTTGATACCTTCGCCCCAGGAGATTTAAGTGAAGACTCTCTCGTTGATATTATGAAGCGGAGTGGTTACATCCCATACAGGTATCAGATAGATGCTGTAAAGCAGGCACTGGATATCCTTGAAAAAAACAATGGTGTAATTATCGCAGATGTTGTTGGACTTGGTAAAACCATTATCGCATGTTTGGCTGCAAAAAAATTGAGAAAAAGAGGCATTGTCCTGTGTCCTCCAGGAATCATTGGAAATAGGACAGAGGAGCGGTCAGGATGGAAATGGTATCTGGAATCCTTTGGACTATTTGATTGGGAAGTAGAATCAATTGGAATCCTTGATAATGAAGAGGCAGCAAAATCAATAAATCAACTGAAAGATCTTGAAGTAATAATTATTGATGAAGCTCACAGATTCAGAAATGAGGACACAAAGTCATACGAACAGCTAAAAAACATTTGCAGAAATAGACAGGTTATACTCCTTACCGCTACTCCTTTTAATAATAGACCCGGTGATATTCTATCTCTTCTGAAGTTTTTTGTAACACCCAAAAAATCAATTCTCACTCTCGAGAACGACATTGTTGATAGATTCAAAGAATTCAAAACAACCTTTGATAAACTCGGTTATATCAAGAAGTACCATAATTCCTCAGATGAAGAAAAAAAGTCAAAGGCGCAGTCATATTATCAGGCACTTTTTGGGGAAACGGAAATTGATCTAACAAAAGTAATAAAGCGCTCCCATTATATTGCTCGACAAATCAGGGATATTATTGAACCAGTGACGATCAGAAGAAACCGAATTGATTTACAGAAAAATCCTCATTATAAGGATGAAGTCAAAAACTTAACAAAAGTCGCTGACCCTATTGAATTGTTTTTTGAACTTAACCGCGAACAATCAAATTTTTATGATAGGGTCATTCAGGAATACTTTGCAACTCCCGAAGACGGCGGACTTTTCAAAGGTGCGATATACAGACCTTTTGAATACAAAATTTCGCCTGACCAGAGTGAAAAATTATCACTTGAAGATAACCGCAGATACCAGCAACAGAGAAACCTTTATGATTTTATGAGAAGGCTGCTGGTCAAGAGATTTGAAAGTTCCTTCGGTTCATTCCGTCAGAGCATAGAAAACTTTAAGAATGTCACAGACCATTGTATTAAATTTATTGAAAAAACTGGTAAATTTATTCTTGACCGGAATCTTCTTGAAAAAATTTATCAGATGGAACTGGATGATATAGAAAAAGAACTTACTGAATACGCAGAAAAAATCACTCAGGGCGTTTATCCCAAAAACCACGAGATTTATAAGGTAAACGAGTTTGAATATAAAGAGGAATTCCTTGAAGATATTAAGTCAGATTTAAGGTTGTTTGAAAAGATACTTGGAGAACTGTCCCGGCTGGACCTTGCGGATAATGACCCTAAATTAGCCTGCCTGATGGAAAAACTGAAGTCCTGGCGCGAAAAGGAACCAGAAAGAAGAATTGTCATTTTTTCAGAATACATTGATACCGTTAAGTACCTCCAAAAGCCATTAAATAACCTTTTTAACAATAGAGTTCTCGTTGTCGCAGGAGATCTTTCAGCGAGCAAAATTAAAGAGATAAACGCGAATTTTGATGCCTCAAATCCTAACCAGAGAAATGATTATGACATTCTTTTATGTACAGACAGAATTTCCGAAGGGTTTAATCTCAATAGAGCAGGGCTTGTTATCAACTATGACATCCCCTGGAATCCTGTAAGGGTAATCCAGAGGCTTGGAAGGATTAACAGAATCGGCAAAAAGGTATTTAATGAGATTTATATTGCAAACTTTTTCCCAACGGAACTGGGCGCAGAACTTGTAAAATCAAGGGAAATAGCCACTCAGAAAATGTTTCTGATTCATAAAGCGCTTGGCGAGGACTCAAAAATTTTTGATATTGATGAAGAACCAACCGCCTCAGATTTATACCAACGGATTCAACAAAACCCTGATAATCTTGAAGCCGAAAGTTTTTATACAAAAATTCTGAATGAATATGAAAAGATAAAAAATGACCACCCAGACATCATTGAAAGAATAAAAGATTGCCCACCCAGGGTGAAAGTTGCGAAAAATTTCAGCGAAAATGAATTGATAGTTTTTATAAAAAAAGCACATTTCTATGTACGGAGAATAAAACAAAACAACAGCGAGTCTGAACCAGAGAATCTTCTGCTTGATGATGTTATACCAGATATCCGTTGCAAATACGATGAAGAGGCGATTGAATTAAGTGAAAATTTCTGGGATGCCTACGAAAAAATAAAGGTGTTCAAGGAGAAAACGACTTCCCTGACTGAACAGAGTCTGGAACGCAGGGCATTGAACAATTTAAAAACATTACTTTTAGCAAATTTTGAGATAATAAAGACAGTGAGAGATTTCATAAGAACTCTGATAGAAGATATTAACGGCTACGGCACTCTACCTGATTACACTCTTCGCAGAATTGGAAGTCTTGAACTTTCGGGCGATGACCTAAAAAAAGCGGTTGAAGATATAAGCAAATTGAGGCAGGAATTGGGCGAAGATTATCTAAAAAAAGAAAAACAAAAAATACAGGGATTAAAAAAAGAAATTATCATTGCCATTGAAAACAGGAGAATGGAAAAGGGCGGAGATGACAAAGCAAGTTCTGATTGATATCATTCGGGATTTTGATGTCAGGAAGTTTATTCGTTTTTTCCAGGAAAAAAACTCCTTTTTTGTGCCATTAGACCAGGAACTTGACTACTGCGATGATGAGCAGGATTTCAAAGATGGTTTATTGCTCGGCGAAATTCCCTTTGAAGGTGGTACTCTAAAACTTTCCGTTCATTCCTTCCTTGTCACAAAAGACCTCACGGAACGCTCCGGAAAAAAGAAGCAATATGAACTTGGTAAAAAAATCCTAAAGTCAGCCAATTCTGATGCTGGTATATTTATTTTCTATGACAGTGGCGGAAATTTCAGGTTTTCCTTGATTTATACGGAATACACTGGCACAAGGCGAAAATTCAGTTATTTCAAAAGATTTACCTATTTTGTAAGCCCATCACTTACAAACAAAACATTTTTTCAACAGATTGGAGATTGTAATTTTTCATCCCTTGAAGAAATAAAAGAGGCATTCTCAGTAGGGCCAGTTACAAGACAATTCTACCAGGAGATTGCAAACTGGTACTTCTGGGCAATGGATAAAATCAAATTTCCTGAAGATTACAAACATAGCGACGACCCGGCAAAAGACAGGGAAATACGCAATGCTACAAACCTTATTCGTCTTATCACAAGGGTTATATTTATCTGGTTTATAAAAGAAAAAGGGCTTATTCCTGAACTTCTATTTAATAGAGAGATTCTCAAAGGGATAGTAAAAGACTTTGAAACTGGCAATAACTATTATAATGCCATTCTTCAAAACCTGTTCTTTGCAACACTAAACCAGAAGATGGGGGAGAGAAAATTTGCTAACGAAGATGGCTATCCCGCCAGCAAAAGAGAATATGGAGTGAAGACACTTTATCGTTATAGAAATAAATTTTTAATGACCGAAAGAGAGGCTCTTGATCTCTTTAAGGAAATTCCATTTCTAAATGGTGGTCTTTTTGACTGCCTTGACAAGGAGGATGAGCAGGGAAAAGTAATCTATATTGACGGATTTTCAAGGAATCCCAAAAAACAGGCTATAATTCCTGATTTTTTGTTTTTCCAGCAAAATGAAACAAGAGTTGAGTTATCTCAGTACGGAATTGGTTCAAACAAGGCTGTTCGTGGACTGATTGAAATATTGAAAAGTTACAACTTCACCATAGATGAAAACACACCAATTGACCAGGAAGTAGCCCTTGACCCAGAACTTCTTGGCAAGGTCTTTGAAAACCTCCTTGCTTCTTATAATCCAGAGACAGCCACCACAGCAAGAAAAGCAACCGGCAGTTATTACACTCCAAGAGAGATTGTAGATTATATGGTAGATGAAAGTTTGAGAGAATACTTTAGAACACAGCTACCGCATATTGAAGAAGAGAAAGTGGAATTGCTCCTATCGTATTCAGAGGAAATTCCTGAATTTTCCGAACAGGAAAAACAAAAGATAATCTCTGCTATTGATAAAATCAAAATTCTTGACCCAGCCTGCGGTTCTGGCGCCTTTCCGATGGGAATAGTTCATAAACTCGTTTATATTCTCCAGAAATTAGACCCTGATAATAAACACTGGTATGAACTCCAGTACCAAAAAGCCCTTAGAGCATCAGAAGAGGTGTTTAAAGAAAAAAGCAAATCATATAGAGAAGAAATGCTCAAAGAGATAAATGACGCCTTTGATGAAAACATAAACTACCCTGACTATGCAAGAAAACTTTATTTGATTGAAAACTGCATTTATGGCGTTGACATCCAGCCAATAGCAATTCAAATAAGTAAGTTGAGGTTCTTTATATCTCTGGTTCTTGACCAGAAAGTTGATAGGACAAAAGAGAATTTTGGGATAAGACCTCTGCCAAACCTTGAGACAAAGTTCGTAGTAGCAAATACACTGATAGGGTTAGAAAAACCAGAACAACCTCAATTGCGCAATCTTGAAATACAGAACATGGAGGAAGATTTAAGAAAACTCAGGCACCGATACTTTACGGCGAAGACCCGGACTGAAAAGATGAGGTTTCAGGAAAACGATAGGAAAATAAGAGAAGAGATTGCCCGGCTACTGGTAAATGATGGCTGGGAGAAGACGACTGCACGTAAAATCGCCTCATTTGACCTCTTTGACCAGAATGCTTCCGCTGACTGGTTTGACCCTGAATGGATGTTTGGAGTGGTGGATGGATTTGATGTTGTGATAGGAAACCCGCCGTATATCAAGGAATATACCAATAGAAAAGCATTTGATGGTTTAAGGGATTCCCCATATTACCAAGGGAAAATGGATATATGGTATTTCTTTGCTTGCAAAGGTATTGATTTGTTAAAAGATATGAGTATTTTAACATTTATAGCACAAAATAATTGGCTTACGAACTATGGCGCTTCAAAGATGAGAAATAAACTTATGAAGGAGTGTAGCATTCTTCAGCTGTTAGATTTTGGTTCCTATTGTATATTTGAAAGTTCAGATATTCAAACAATGATTATGATTTTTCAGAAAAATCAAAACATCAACAATTATACATTTGATTTAAGGCGAATCATTGGGGGAAAACCATCTTTTCAAGATGTGATTGACTTGTTATACAGAAATCAAAATCCAAATAATGAATATTTAAGCCCTTCAATTAAAAGAAACAAATATTTAAATAAGCCTTTCGCTTTTAGCAAAGCAGATGATGAAGCCGTTCTTAGCAAAATAGAGGATAACGGTAAAGAGAGATTATATGAAAGTGAAATTACAAATGGGATTCATTCTCATCATGACAAATTAAGTAAAGACATGCTTAAAAAGCTAGGAGAAGGGTTCAACGTAGGAGATGGCATTTTCGTTTTGGGTGATGGTGAAAAGAAAAAGATACCATTCACATACGCAGAGCTTGAAATCATTAAACCTTATTACACTTCAAAAGAACTGAAGAAATATTACGCAAATAGTAAAAATTCAGAATGGATTATTTACACAAACTCGCGGTTTAAAAATCCAGAAGCTACAAAGCCTTATCCAAATATAAGAAAACATCTAGATAAATTCAAAAATGTAATTACCTCTGATAATAGACCCTATGGTCTTCACAGGGCACGCGATGAAGATTTCTTTGAAGGTGAAAAGATAGTTGCTGTGCGTAAGTGTGCCGAACCTACTTTTACCTATACAGATTTTGACTGTTACGTTTCTGCTGCTTTTTATGTGATTAAAACGGATAGATTCAATTTAAAATACTTGACAGGGCTTCTTAATTCCAAACTTGTTGCTTTCTGGTTAAAACATAAAGGGAAAATGCAAGGTAATAATTTCCAAATTGACAAAGAACCTTTGTTGAGGCTGCCCCTACCTCCCATCACCTCCCAAAACCAGCCCATAGTTAGGAAAATAGAAGCCCTTGTTGATAAAATCCTTTCCGCCAAGAAACAAAATCCACAAGCAGACACAAACAGCTTAGAAAAAGAGATTGATCAGTTGGTTTATAAGTTATATGATTTAACAGAAGATGAAATAAAAATAATTGAAGGTGATTGATTATGAAGACATTGGAAGAGATTAAAGAGATACTGAAAAAAAACGAGGATAAACTCCTGAGAGACTACAATATCAAAAGTATAAAGATTTTTGGTTCTTATGCGGAAGAAAGACAAAAAGAAACAAGTGATATTGATTTAATCGTAGAGTTTGAGAAAATCCCCACATTTATAGAACTTATCAGAATAGAAGAAGAAATATCTAAACTCCTTGACATAAAAGTAGACCTTTTAACAGAAGAAGGTATAAGTCCCTATGTCAAACCATATATTAAAGAGGTAAATATCCTATGAAAGTAGCAAAGCCATATCTTGAACATATTCTGGAAGAATGTAATTTTCTTATTCAAAAGTCGAAAAACCTAAAATTATAAAAAATTCATTAAAGATTCTGTTATTTTGAAGGCGTTTGTGAGAAGTCTTGAGATTATAGGTGAAGCAGTTAAGAACATCCCGGTTGGTTTTAAGGATAAATATAACTCAATTCCATGGAAAGAAATCGCTGGGATGAGAGATAAACTTATTCACGAGTATTTTGGAGTAAATTATAAAATCGTATGAGAAACGGCAATTCAAGAAATCCCAAAACTTAAGAAAAACATTGAAGAAATACTTGGAAATGAAGATTTTAAAATTAAACAAAAATAGAGTCCCATTTTGTTAACCTCCAAGATCAATAACTATCTGATCATCCAGAATTTAGGGAAGAATCCCCATTTAAAAAACCTCTCAAACAAAATACCCCGTCCTGCGGACACCCCTTTCAAGAAAGGGGAATAGCCGGCAGGCAGATACGAGCCAGTGGGAACGAGAGACTGAGCAGTTGGTTTACGGGTTGTATAATTTAAGGTAATTAGTAACCAGAGTTGCACCTGAAACTTTCCACGGTCAGTACCGCTGTCGGAAGTGTCGTCTGACCCGCTATTTCCTTGGGGAAACCTTCTGGCGCCAGAGCCGTATTTCTGCCTACTGGAAAGGCAAGCTTCTGAAGT
>CAZYCA010000036.1:0-26883 GCA_964645405.1 uncultured bacterium
TGATATTGCTTTTGGTGTGCTTCTTACATTAGAATGATAACGGAATGTTTTTCTTCTTTCCTGTCCGGGATGAGTACGGTGTAAAGAAGTTTCCAGTGATGGTGGTACTTATCATCCTGGTAAACTGTATAGTTTATTTTACTTTTGGTTTTAAAACTGATGTTTATGAAAGAATTGTTCAAACCTATGGCTTTGTTCCCTCTCGTTTTGTTCCTGTAACCCTTTTGACTTCCATGTTTTTACATGGTGGACTGCTGCACCTTTTTTCTAATATGTGGTTTCTCTGGCTCTGCGGGGATAATCTGGAAGACAGGTGGGGACACTGGAAGTTTCTTTTTTTCTATCTTCTGGCAGGTGTTTTCGCCTCTGTACTTTATGCTGTGCTGATTCCTCCCAGGTATGCTTCTGTGCCGGCAATTGGTGCCTCTGGAGCCATCTCTGGAGTTTTAGGTGCCTACGCTGTTCTTTTCCCTAAAAGCCGCATTACTTTTAAGTACTTCGTTTTTTTTATTTTTTTCCGGGCAGGCGAATTTGACCTTTATGCCGGGTTATGGCTGGGTTTCTGGTTCCTGCAACAGGCTGTTTCCAGTTTTTTAGTAGCCAGGCAGCTGGCTGTCAGTTCTGTGGCGTTTGGGGCACATGCGGCTGGGTTTGTTTTTGGACTTGTTGTGGGAATCGGGGTAAAACTTTTCCAGGAAGCAAGACGTCGGTCGCTGGTGACAGAAGGAAGGTATGCTTTGCAGGAGTTGCTGGGAAAACTGGAGAGCAGAGCCCTTACTCTGGACCAGGAGCAAATGCTACAGTTAAGAAGAAAAGAAATTGCTCATCTGGTAGAAGAAGATACGGTGGCTGCTACAGAACTTTACGAGAATTTACTTGGGGACTTCCCCGATATTAGTTTGCCAGAACAACTACAGTATAAGCTGGCGAAATCCTTGGACAGACAGGGAAAGAAGGAGGCAGCTGTTACAGCCTTTCAGAATTTCATCAGAAGTTATCCAGCCAGCCGGCTGGCTGATAATGCCCTGGTGACTCTGGGTAAATATTTTCTGGACAAAGGTGACTACGAAAAAGCAAAGAACGCTTTGCGTCAGGTGGTAATTTTCTACCCTTACAGCGATGTTTATGAAGAAGCCAAGTTCATCCTGGAGAAACAGCTTCCTGAGTATCTGGCTGCTTCTTTTTATAAGTCAGATGAAGAAAAGTAGATACTGCTATGAGTAGATTTCAATTAATCTCAGATTTTCAGCCATCTGGAGACCAGCCACGAGCCATTGACCAACTGGTGAAAAACCTTCACAAGGGTGAACGTTACCAAACTCTCCTTGGTGTTACAGGTAGTGGTAAGACCTACACCATGGCCAGTGTTATTGCGGCAGTGCAGAGGCCGACTCTGGTCATCTCTCATAACAAGACCCTGGCTGCGCAACTTTTTGGAGAGTTCCGACAGTTCTTTCCGTATAACCGGGTGAGATATTTTGTCAGTTACTATGATTATTACCAGCCAGAAGCCTATATCCCGGAAACAGATACCTATATTGAAAAGGACGCCTCCATTAATGATGATATAGACAGGCTGCGGCTGGCTGCCACCAGTGCTATTCTCTCTGCCCGGGATGTAATTGTGGTAGCCAGTGTCTCCTGTATTTATCCCATTGGTAGTCCGGAAGACCACCGGGCAATGATGTTGCATGTTAGTGCTGGTCAGAATATTGACCGTCGCTCTATCCTCAAACGGCTGGTAGAAATCCAGTATGAACGAAACGATTATGATTTGAAAAGGGGTTGTTTTCGGGTTCGCGGTAACACTATAGAACTGGTCCCGGCTTATGAGGAAGTAGGACTGCGCTTAATCCTTTGCGGGGAAACTTTGACCGGACCGGAGAAATTTGATGTCCTTACAGGAAAAGTTATAGCAAGACTGGATGAGGTGGAAGTATATCCAGCAAAACATTTTGTCACTCCTCAGGATAAACTTGCCAGGGCAATGGTTTCTATCCGGGAGGAATTAGAACAGCGGCTGGCAGAATTAAAAAAACAGGGCAAGAATCTGGAAGCAGAAAGATTGAAAATGCGGACAGAGTATGACCTGGAAATGCTGGCAGAACTCGGTTACTGTCATGGTATAGAAAACTATAGCCGGCACCTTGCTGGCAGACTCCCGGGTGAAAGGCCAGAGGTTCTGCTTGATTATTTTCCTGAGGACTACCTCATTTTCATTGATGAATCACATGTTACAGTACCACAGCTGCGGGGAATGTATTATGGTGACCGTTCCAGAAAGGAAACTCTGGTGGAGTTTGGTTTTAGACTACCTTCAGCTCTGGACAACCGGCCGCTGAAATTTGAAGAGTTTGAAAAGATGGTTGGCCAGGTAATTTTTGTTTCCGCCACTCCCGGTCGTTATGAACTGGAAAGATGTGGTGTCAAGAGATTGGGAGAACCTTCTTTTCTTGTGGCAGAGCAGATTATCCGTCCTACAGGGCTGGTGGACCCGCCTATTACTGTTTGTCGGACCAAGAATCAGATTGATGACTTAATCAGTCGTATCCAGGAAAGGGTGAAAAGAAAACAGAGGTGTCTGGTGATAACTGTCTCCAAGCATCTGGCTGAAGAGATTGCAGAATTTCTTAAAGATTTCAGGATTAAAGTGCATTACCTGCATTACGAAATTGACACCCTGGAAAGGGTAGAAATACTGAAAGGTTTGCGCGAGGCAAAGTTTGATGTTCTGGTAGGTATTAACCTTTTAAGAGAAGGGTTAGATTTACCTGAGGTCAGTCTGGTAGCGATTCTGGATGCTGACAAGGAAGGATTTCTGCGCTCGGAAACATCTCTTATTCAAATTGCTGGAAGAGCAGCCAGGAGTGTGGATGGTGAGGTTGTGATGTATGCTGACCGCATCACCGATTCCATGAAGGCAGCCATACAGGAAACGGAAAGAAGACGTCGTTTACAAATGGAATATAATCGTCTTCACGGAATCACTCCCCGTTCTGTGGAAAAGCCAATTCAGCAAAGTCTGGCAGAGATTATAGGTTCAAAGAGAAAAGCAGAAGAGAAGAGATTAAGAGAGGAAGAGGAGTTTTATGGAAAAGATGTTGCTCGCCTCATACGTTTACTGGACAAAAAGATGATGGCGGCGGCTAAACGGCTTGATTTTGAAGAAGCCATTTACTACCGGGACAGGTTGAAAAAGCTCAAAGGGGAAAAGTAACTTCTCACTTTCCGGAAATTAGGGTGTGGCCCGGATAACAGGCCACACCCTTTTGTTGACAGATGTTTCTGTGGAAGGACTTCAGTGATGAAGCTGGAGCTGGCTATTTCTACTTTTTTACTCCTTGCCTCTTACTAAACTGCCTGGCACAGCAACATCTATTTTTGAGGGAGGTTTAACCCTGCTGTCTGACTACGTTGACAGCCTTGGGTCCCTTAGGTCCCTCTTCAATGTCAAAGGTAACAGTTTCACCCTCCTGGAGGGTTTTAAAACCATCACCCTGAATGGCCGAGAAATGCACAAAAGCTTCCTTTCCGTCCTCGGTCGTGACGAAACCATAACCCTTCTTCTCATTAAACCACTTCACAGTCCCCTTCATGCTACAACCTCCTGCTACATTAGAGAGGAAAAAAACCGGCCGCAACCACTATGGCACGACCATCTTACCCGTAAAGTATAGCACATTCTGTCAGCCTGTCAAGTCCCCAAAGTAAATGGTCCTGGAGATCGTTACCACCCGACTAATTTTGCAAGGATAAAACTTTTTACAGCCTGTTTTTCAAGTTATTTCCCGCTCTGTCTCAGTGATGGCTTCCTCAATAATTTCCAGCCCCCGCGCTGCTACCTCTTTTGTCATGATGATAGGAGGCGAGAGTCTCAGGATATGACCTGCTGGTACCCAGGCTAACCCTTTTTTGAAGGCTTTCTGATAGACCAGTCGTCCAGCCTCCTCAAACGGTTCTTTAGTTTCTCTATCCTTTACCAGTTCAATACCAAGCAGACACCCCTTACCCCTGACTTCACCCACAATAGAGTGGCTGTCCTGGATACGGCGCAGCAGCGAGAGCATAAACTCTCCTAATGCTGCTGCGTGTTCACACAATTTTTCCTCTTCAATTACTTCCAGACTGGCTAAAGCCGCAGCACAGGCCATGGGATTACCGCCATAACTGGTGGAAGCAGAGATTTTTTCCAGAGCATCCTTATACTTATCAGCAATGACCATGGCTGTCACTGGAAATCCATTCCCAAAGGATTTACCAAGGGTTAGCACATCAGGGACTGTATTCCAGTGTTCCATGGCAAACATCTTCCCGGTTCGTCCCATACAGGTAAGAACCTCATCAGCCAGAAGCAACATGTTGTATCTGTCGCAGACAGCCCGGATTTTTTGAATCCACCCGTCTGGTGGAACAATAGAACCTGCCCAGCCCTGGATTGGTTCCAGGACAACCCCTGCCAGTCTGCCGGTGGTTTCGTTTTTAATGACTGTCTCTATGAAATCAACACAGTGCAACTGGCATTCAGGATAGGTTAACTTAAAGGCACAGCGGTAGCAGTATCCACGTGGGACAAGGAAAAAACCAGGTGCCCGCATGCCCTGGGTTCTGTCTACTATGGCGCAGCTGGCAGCACCCATGGTTTTCCCATGAAAATCCCGGTAAAAGGAGATGAATTCAAAGTTGCCGGTAACAGCCCTCATTGCCCGTAATCCAGCTTCTACAGCAGTTGTTCCGCTGTCGTAAAACTGAATACCAGTTAATCCTTCCGGCAAAACTGAGACCATTTTTTCTAAGAGTTTCATTTTTACCGGGGTGGTAAAGTCGTGGCAGTTCATCAGTGTCCTGGCATAATGCGCCACAGCTTCACTTACTCTGGGATGACAGTGTCCTAAACTGGTCACGTAAATGCCAGAGGAAAAATCAAGGTAGGTGTTACCATCTACATCTGTCAGGGTAACTCCATGACCTTTTTCAAAGACAACAGGGAACAAACGGACCTGGCTGGAGTAACCCTTCATATAACGGCTGGCGCGCTGGTGATACTCTCTGGACTTAGGTCCAGGTGGTTCCACGACAATTTTTGGTACCTGATTTAAATCTACATCAGCCCAGTATTTCATTGCCTCTCCCTTTTTGCTGAACTACCTGATGATGATGTTCCCATAATTGCAAGTAATGCTGCTCCACGGCTGGCTGCTTCTCTCACCCGCGGGATAATAACTTCCCTTCCGGTAATTTCTTCTACCAGTACAGGCAGTAGCTTCTCTCTGGTACCCCCGCCAACAAGATAGATTCTCTCCAGAGGAACTTTTCCCTGGACAAGAGTGAGAAGATGGTAAACTTTTCTTACCAGTTCCTGTAACGTGGCTAAATAAATCTCAGATGCTGTTGTTGCCAGGCTTAACCTGCTGATAGCACCACGACCCTGGCTGAAATTTGTTTCTACCTTCACCTGGACGGGCATATCTTTTCTCCGGGCAACTGGCTTCAGTTTAAGGTTCCTCCTCATCCAGTCCAGAACAGCCCCGGCTTCACTTACCACGCCCATTAATCCGCATCTACCCCCCAGAAGATGTTGTCCTGGTACCCACTTCCTCCCGGGAACAAAAATAAGGCGACTGGTAGTCAAAAGGATTGCCCAGGCTGTGCCACAGGAAAGAAGTGCATTTCCTGGTTTCTCTGCTCCTGCACCCAGACAGGCACAGTACTGGTCGTGCCCACCGGCCACAACTGGAATACCTGAAGGAAGATTAAGGCTTTTACTGGCAGCCCTGGTTGTCCTGCCACCAATACTGCAAGCAGAAAGAATTTCAGGGAGCTGTCCTTCTTCTATCCCTGCCAGCTTAAGAAGTTCTTTATCCCAGGTGCGGGTATGGATGTTATACAGACAGCTCATCTGGGCAGAAGTATGGTCCAGGAAAAAGCGACCGGTAAGCTTGAAATTCAGATAATCTGAAACGAAACAAAGACGATAGGTCTTTCGCCAGATGTGAGGTTCATTCCGGGCTACCCAGACAAGCAAACATAAAGGCGACCATCCACCAACACAGCGCCCTGTTTTCTTATAAAAGAAGTTTTCTCCATAAATACGATTTAAATCTCTGGCAAAGGAATCGGCTCTATTATCCAGCCAGGTAAAGGCTGGTCTTAAAGGCTTCAACTGGTTATCCAAAAGTACGAAGGTGGCACCCTGACTGCTAATTCCAATTCCGGAAAAATTTACTCGGGATTTTTTAAGAATTAGTTCTCTCGTTGCCTTGATTGCCGCTTTCCACCAGGCCTCTGCCTGTTGTTCTACCATGGTTGGTCCCGGGTAGGATGTCGGTGTAGGAACGGAAACTGATTTCTGGCAGTCGCCAGATTGGGTAAAAAGAGAGACCTTGGTATTGGTTGTTCCACTATCAATACTCAGTATCATTGCATTTCCTGTTAGATTTCCACCACCGGGATTTTTTTCATCTCTCCCAGATACTTTATACTTTCCTGCCAGTCACCGTAAGCAACAGCCAGATGATGTGAACCACCAGCCAGACTGTAGCTGGAGAGAAAATCACAAACCGGTTTCTCAGGCTGGAGAAAAAAATGCGGGGAATCAAGTTTCAGGGGAGAAGATTTAAGTATTTTTACCCTGCTGGTGATAAGACGTAAACCTGAGCCGGTACCTGTTAGATTTACCAGCGTTGCCACTCCTGGTTTCAGAGTAAAGACGGGTACAATGGTAGGTACATTATTTCCCAGTTTCATATGATTGACAGTCAATTTTACAGGTAAATCAGGCCGCCGGAGATTCAGATTAGCTTCTCCCATGTGATTCATCAAAATTCTTCTCCTGGAGAAGTCAGCAGTAAACATTTCCGTAAAGGTCGCCTGCCTGCCGGAGATAATCTGGCTCAAGAAAACAACTGTTGCGGAAAAGATATCTCCTTCCCCTCCGTAGCCATAACCAGCTGCCAGTAACTGACAGATACCGAAAAAAGGCATAATCTGGTTTTCTCTCAACCCGGCGAAATTTATGGCTATCCCGGAAAGATTTTCCTCTTCCATTTTTCTCTGCAGAAGATAACTGGCAGCAAGGGAGTGGTTTTTAATTTCAGCACTGATTTTTTCTTTTCCCACATAATTTTCCTCTTCCCAGAAATTATCTCCCGGAGAAATGTCTTTCCCTTTAATCCGGAGAAAAGAACTATCCAGGTCAACAACTTTTGCTCCCATCCATTTTGTCAAAAGTGTATCCGGTAAGGCAAAATCACCCATTTCCTTAAATCTACCACCGACCCGGCCAATTCTGGTCTGGCTCATCTTGCTGCTGGCGGAAGCAGCCAGGCACCATTGCTGAATCCTGGCAAGCGTTTTTTCTTCTTGCCAGTGACCGGTAATAAGGTGAAAACTAATTCCTTCTCGTAAAAGAACACTGGCTAAATCCTGTACCCCGTGAATTCCATGGTTTTCCATGAGGTCTTTGCTGGAGAAATCCCGGCTAACGGTTCTGGCCTTCTGTGTATTCCAGAGCAACAGAGGTTTCCTTAATACTTTCAAAACTGGTAAAACGGAAAGGCTGGTCGCATAAGAGAGAAAAACAATCACCACTCCGTCCACTTTCTCTTTATGGAAAAAGTTTAAAGCCTGGCCAGCTGTGTTCTGGCTCCAGGCAAGAGGCCAGCTTTTTACTTCAGCCAGATGTGAGAGTCTGGCTGACAAATTATGGGAAAGTTTTTTCATACCGGAAAGATACTCCGGAAGTTTCTTACGGTAAAGATTCAGGGTAAGACCTAAAAGACCAATTTTTGGTTTAAGCAGTTTCATTTTTTCTTTTTGCCGGGTTTTGCGCCAGAAGAATCTGGAAACCAGCCTGACGGAGATTTTTCAGTTCTTTTTCCGGCGCAGCTTTATCAGTAATCAACCTTTTTGGTTTCGCCTGCTGGAAAATATTTCCATAAGATAGAAGACAGGTCCGACCAATTTTAGAAGAATCAGCGACGATATTGATGAGATTGCTGCACTCCAGCACAGCTTCTTCTAAGGTAGCAGTTTCCATATCAGTCGTAGTCAGTCCAGTTTTGCTGGAAAAACCATCCACCCCTAAGAAACATTGATGGAAAGATAACTCCTGGATTTGCCTGGTGGTGGCTGGACCAAAAAAATCATAAAGCTGTCGCCGGAGAAATCCACCTACAACCAGCAACCGAATACTTTCATTTGTCAGAAGGGTAGAAACCACTGGTAGCGATGTTGTTACCACCGTCAAGTTTATTTTAAGTGTAGCCAGAAGTCCGGCTATTTCCAGAACCGTTGTTCCGGTATCCAGAAAAATAACCTGACCTGCCTCAATTAATCTGACAGCTACTCTGGCTATGGCTTTCTTCTCCTGGATGTGCTGTCCTGTTTTTTCCTGAAAAAGATACTGGTGGGGAAAAGCATTTTCTTTTCTAATTGCTCCCCCGTAGGTTCTGATAACCAGACCCTGTCGGGAAAGATATTTTAAGTCGTGTCGCACGGTAACTTCAGAGACTGCCAGTTCTTTCGCCAGTTCGGAAACACCTACCTTTCCTTCTGTTAGAAGTCTCTGCTTGATAAACTCCTTTCTTTCCCAGCTGGCTATTCCCAGAGTGCCTCCTTGCTTGACGATAAATTTTACCTGTGTTACGATTGATGTCAAGTTGGTTTCGGTTTCTTTCGCAACCTGAGCTATGACCGGTACAGAAATAAAACTGAAAAAATTTTTTTCCACCGGTCCGGCAGTGGTAATTGCCTGTGACCATGGAGAGTTTGACGGACCGATACCTGGGTTGATTGATATCCGCCAGACACTTTCCCGGATTAATCCTGAAGTGGATGCTGTTTTGATAAGCCCGGGGATGATTCGCTTTAGCGGCAGCCTTTTTACCGGGAAGAAAGCACCGCTAATCATAGGTCGCCTCAACTGGAATACTGTTTATTGTTTCCAGTGGAAGTATCAACAGGCCATTTCTGTCCAGGCATTTTCGCCCGGGGAAGCTCTTTTTTCTGGGGCAGAGATGGTCCTTGTTTCCCTGACGCTTAAAACAGGGCAGGAACAAACTGATGCCAGTAATGTTGGTATTTTCCGGAAGCTTTGTTATCAATCTCATCGGTTAGGCCTGCCGGTGATGGGAGAATATTTTCCCTCAGAGTGTGAAAAGTTATCTCCTGAGGAAAAATATCAGCAGGTGAGAACTGGTTGTCGTATTCTGGCTGAACTGGGTGCTGATTTCATTAAGACTTTTTATACAGAGTGTTTTACCGAGGTGGTGGCTGGCTGCCCGGTCCCGATTCTGGTTCTTGGTTCTTCCAGATTACCCACCTGCCTTGACGCTTTGAAGCTGGCGGCAAAGGCTATCAGAGAAGGGGCAAAAGGTGTGGTTTTTGGCCGTAATGCTCTCCAGGTTACTGCTCCCTTGCAGTTTCAATCAGCACTCCTGGCAGTGGTCAAAGAAAAAATTTCTCCTGAGGAAGCAGTCAGAAAGTACCATCTCGGTGAATGATTATGAATCTGGAGTATAAACCTGACTGGGAAAAAACTAAACAACACTATCTTGCCTGGTGGCAACATGAGTATTTTGGCCGTTGCTGTCTCTGGGTAACTGCACCAAAGGAGAAGGCAAAGTTGGAGAAAAAACCCCCACCACCATCTGATGTCCAGCAGCGATGGACTGACCTGGGATATCTTTCCGCACTCAATCACTACACATGGGAAACAACTTTCTACGGAGGGGAATCTTTTCCAGTCTGGCATGGTGGTTATCCAGGTCATACTGCCATACCAACCTTTCTGGGTTGTCCCGTTCATCTGGATCAGCGTACAGGCTGGTGGGAGCCAATTTTGAAGGATTCTGACTGGGATTGTTCCTGCCTGAAAATCAATGAAGAAGGCAAATGGTGGCAGTTTACCCTTCAACTTTTACACCGGGCAGTTGTTGATTCGCAGGGTAAAGCCATTCCCAGTATTGGTGCTTTTGGCGGTGCAGGTGATACCCTGGCAGCTTTACGGGGAACAGAACAGTTACTCTATGACCTTTCTGACTGCCCGGAAAAAGTGGCCCGGGCAGAAGAATTCCTTATGGAAATGTGGATACAAGTTTACTCCATTTTTTACGAAATAGTAAGCCCGGGTTCAGATGGTGGTTCCACCTGCTGGTTTCCTCTCTGGGCACCAGGCAAATTTTATGCCAGCCAGTGCGATTTTTCTTACCTGATTTCCCCTTCCCACTTTCAGAAAATTTTTCTGCCAGTGATTGAAAAACAGATAGAATACCTGGACTATGCTGTTTTCCATGTTGATGGTGTTGGTGCCTTCCGACACGTTCCGGCTCTCTGCCAGCTTCCCAAGTTAAAAGCCATCCAGATTCTTCCGGGTGCTGGCAAATTAAGTCCTCTTCATTACCTCAGTATCTTGCAGTATGTCCAGGCTCATAAGAAAAATTTGCACCTGACATTGCCCTGTGAAGAAGTAAAACTGGCTCTGGATTGTCTCTCTGCTCGTGGACTATTTATCGCCACAAGTTGTTCCAGCGAAGAAGAAGCAAAACTTTTGTTAAAGCAGGTGGAGAAATGGTCAAGGGTTGGAGGCTAAAGTATGTGTTTTGGAAGTGAATCGCAGAAACTGGCTCTGGATACTATCAGCCGTAAAAAGACAAAAGGTATACCTTCCTGGTTGATTCATGTGATGGACCCAAATATCATTGATGAGTTAGCAGGCGTTCTGCCAGGAACCTACGTCAGAAATCCCGTGGAAACCTATATTCAGTTTCAGAAAAACATTGGCACAAATATCCTTGACCAGTTTATACCGGAAAATCCTCTCACAATGACTTCCAGAGGGTTTGAGAGTAAAAAAAGAGGTCCGACCACCGGTCAGGAAAGGATAGAACTGGATGGTTTAATTATTGATTCGCCTGAAGCCGTGGTAGAACACCTGGAAAAGTTTGTTTTTCCTAAAATTACACAGCAGATAGCACAGTTTAATTGTGAAGAAAGAGTGAAGGCAATCATTAATAATGAATATCGTATTCAGACACTCCTTGGGCCAGCAATTCTGAAAACAGGTTATAGCTTTATTCCTTTCCCGGGTTTCAGGTATACAACCTATGGTTATCAGAACTATTTCCTGGCTTACGCTCTTTATCCTGAAGTGATAGAAAAGGATTTTAAACTGCAGGCTGATTGGGCAGAAGTGCATAATAGGGCAGCAGCCAGAGCCATTGTGGAAGGAAATCTCCCAAAATTATACCGGCTGGACCATGACATGGCTGATTCCCGGGGACTGCTGGTGAATCTGGCCAGTCTGGAAAAGATGTGGTTACCTCATCTGGAAAGAGCTTTACGCCCGGTTAAGGCTATTTCAGGAATGAACCTTATCTGGCATTGTGATGGCAATCTGATGCCTTTAGTACCCAGGCTGATTGAATGTGGAGTAAAAGGGTTTCAGGGTTTCCAGTATGAGGATGGCATGGACTATCAGAAAATCTGCCGTCTGAAAACGGTTGATGGTGAATCACTTATTATAATTGCTGGTGTTTCTGTAACCAGAACCCTTGTTTATGGGACACCGGCTGACGTGAAAAGGGAAATGGAGTATCTGGTGGAAAATGGGCCAAAGGTTGGACTGATATTAGGTGCTTCCAGTTCTATCGCTCCAGGGACCAGCCGTAAAAATATTCTCACCCTGGTTGAAGGTTTTCAGTATTACAGGACCCATGGCAGGACAAAATGAAAAATCCCCATTTTAAAAAAGAGAAAATTTTTCACCTGACACAGCTTGACAGGAAAATTTACACAGAGCAAATAGAGAAATTCCTGCCTGAACAAATTATTGATATTCATGCTCATATCTGGCCCCGGGGTTTACATAAAAGTAAAATTCATGCTTCCCGGACAGTCTCCTGGCCAGAAAAAGTTGCCAGGTTTCACACTGTTTCCCATCTTCTAAAAACTTATCGTTTCCTTTTTCCAGGGAAAAAACTGACTGCCCTTATGTTTGCTAATGTTCCCACCCTGCGCACACTTAACAGCTGGAATAGATATATCTACCAGGCTTCCAGAGAAACAGGTTTTCCGGCGCTTGTTTTTTCTTCTCCGCGCTGGTCCGGAAAGAAACTGGAACAGGAGATAAGGAGAGGCAATTTCATAGGAGCCAAGTCCTATTTAAGCTTAGCACCATCCTGCCTGAAGACTGAAGAAATCCGCATCTTTGATTTTTTTCCGCTGCCTCAACTGGAAGTAGTGAACCGACATGGATGGATACTGATGCTTCATCTGCCCCGGTCATTACGGCTGAAGGATCCGCTGAACCTCAGGCAGCTGGTAGAGATAGACAAAAATTTCCCCAGGATGAAAACCATTGTTGCTCATGTGGGTCGCGCTTACTGTAATCAGGACATTGGTTCTGCCTTCCGTATTTTGAAGAAAACAAAAAATCTTTTCTTTGATATCTCAGCCAATACCAATGAATGGGTTTTCGGTAAACTTATAGAGGCTGTTGGTCCGGAAAGGATTCTTTTTGGCAGTGATTTGCCCATTACCAGAATGAGGATGAAAAGGATTTGTGAGAAAGGTGTTTATGTCAACCTGATTCCCCCGGGACTTTATGGTGATGTTTCCCAGGACCCGCACTTAAGAGAAGTTACAGAAGGACAGGCAAAGAGTTTAACCTTTTTCCTCTATGAGGAAATTTTAGCTTTTCTGAAGGCAGCAAAAACTAAAGGTCTCACTCGGAAGGATATCAGGAATGTATTTTATGATAATGCTTTACGGGTAATTGAGCAGGCGAAATCTTATCCTGTTAAGCAGCTGCAGATGCTCTGGCCATCAGGTAAAACTTCTTTTCCCCGGGTAGATTTACCTGCTGGCTATACGCTGCGCACTTTCCAGAGGAAAGACAGGGAAAAATACATTCAGCTAATGAGAAAGGCTGGTTTTACCGGCTGGAACCAGGTAGAAACAGTTCTGCAGAAGGCTTTACCGGAGGGCATCTTTTTTGTGGAGGATAGCCAGGGAAATTTAGTGGCAACGGCATGTTGTCTGCATAATCCGACCAGGTTTCACCCCTCGGGTGGAGAACTCGGCTGGGTAGCAGTGGACCCTGATTACCGTGGTAAAGGGCTGGGCCTTGTTGTCTGTCAGGAGGCGGTGAGGAGATTTCTTGGTGCCGGGTACAGAAGGATATACCTTTTAACTGATGACTGGCGTTTACCAGCAATTAAAACCTACTGGAGACTTGGTTTTGTTCCTTTCCTCTATCACTCAGAAATGAAAGAACGCTGGCAGAAAGTAATCAAGAAGTTAGGTCTCAGCTGAAGAATGAATTTTGACAGGGCTGGCTGCTAAACCTTATCAAGGCTTAAACTGTTTCTCAACTGCAACTGTCGGGGGTATAATTTAAAAAATGGAAGGCAAATAAAAATAAAGGAGTTAGCCATGAATTTTTTCAGATTAATTAAATTCACTGCTGCTTACGGAATGGTAGCAGGAGTTATTTCAGTAATAGGTCACTGCGAAGAAGTCACAACCCCTAAACCACCGGTAGGTTATGGAACTATGGTGGAGGAGAAGTTAGTCGTAAGAGCAACTACCGGCGGAAGCTGGTGTTCTCTTCATCAGCAACAGGTAGAATATCGCTTTGGTGTCAGTGCTGGCATGGTGAACCCTTTGACAGACGGGATGCTGTTTACCAGCCAGTGGAATGGTGCCACCCAGACACTGGTGATTAGTCTGCCACCCATCTTCAAAGAAGAATCACTCCTGATTTTTTATCTTTATGCTCAGGCACGTTGTGCCAGAAATCGCCAGGTGGTTTCTTCCTGGTCAGAACCTGCTTACATCAGGATTTTGCCAGGTCAGGTGGAAAAATATGTCCCCGGACCAGAAGAAGTTAACCTGAAGGTAATCAATGTGCGTGGACGAATCAACGCCTGGTTAACTATTAACTTTCCGGATAGCGGTTTTGCAGTTCTGGACTGGGGAATACCGGAGCGCACTGCCAGTGGTTTTGTAGTGAATGCTCAAATCATTCGCTGGATAGGTATTACTCTGCCTGTGATTTCTCCGTGGAGACACCGCTACAACCTGGGTTTTCTTTCTCCTGGTGAATACGAATTTGAGTTCCGAACCTGGGGAGAACCGGTCAAAGTTTTTCGCTTTAAGGTTGGCTCTGTACCTATAGATATAAACCAGGACAGCCAGTTTAGTGTGGCTGACCTTGTAGTTCTGGCAAAAGTAGTATCAAATTCACCGGCGGTCATTTTCGGGCAGGTATACCAGTCACCTTATCCTTCCTGGCTTGTGGAAACCTGCGATATCAATGGTGATGGTCAGGTGGATATCACTGATTTAATTTTAGCTATCTCCGCGAGTGTGATAACAACGGAGTAGAAATTGAGCTGGAAATTAAGATTACTTCTGGTAACTGGATTTGCGTTTTCCCTTACTCGTTCACTGTATGGTTTAGCAGAATGGACAGTAATGGTTTATTTAGATGGTGATAATAACCTGGAAAGTTTTGCTGTTAATGATTTTCTGGAAATGTCTCAGGTTGGTTCCACCTCTGCCATCAATATTGTGGTGCAACTGGATAGAATTTCCGGTCACGACAGCCGGTATGACAACTGGACAGAAACCCACCGCTTTTATGTTACCCAGGGGATGGTACCAAGTCGGGCTAATGCTATTAGTAACTGGGGTGACGGTAAAGGTGGTCGGGAAGTGAATATGGGTGACCCTCAGACCCTGGTTGATTTCGTAACCTGGTCAATGTCAAGGTATCCTGCGAGAAGATATGCTCTGATTCTCTGGGACCATGGAAGTGGCTGGAAAGAGATGGAAAATACATTAACAGAATTAAGGAGCAATCTGCATTATGTCTCTTCTCCGGAAGAAAAAAGGAAAATTCGGGAAAAGATTAAAGAACTGGAAGGCAAACTCAGCCGGTGGAAGATAGAAAAATCAATCTGTACTGACGATTCCTCCGGGTATGATTCTCTCACTTTACAGGAGCTGCGCTGGGCACTGGAAGAGATACCAGGAACCATGGATATTATCGGGTTTGATGCCTGTCTCATGGGAATGATAGAGGTAGCATATGAGATAAAAAATTATAGTTTTGTGATGGTTGCTTCCCAGGCAGATGAAAACGGCGATGGCTGGCCATATGATACTATACTGCAGTCTCTCAAAAACAGCCCGGAGATGAGTGCAGAAGAGTTTGCCTTCGTCATGGTGGAAAAATATGGACAGGAATACAGTTTATCCCAGTCAGCCACTCTTTCCGCAGTGAGACTGCCATATATTTTTGACCTGCGTGTAACACTGGACAATCTGGTGGCCAATCTCCTGGGAAAAAATCAGGACTGGCTTGCTGTTCACATTGCCCTTCAGACAACCAGAAGATTTGATGATACCGATTACAAGGATTTGAAGGGTTTTCTGGGGGGGGTCGTCTCTGGTACCTGGAATGAGGAACTAAAAGATTTGGCGGAAGCAGTAATTACAGAATTTGATAACGTTTTAATTGCTTCCTCTGGTCCACCAGGGGCTAACGGATTATCCATATATCTGCCTGACTTCGGCCGCAGTATCAGTTCTCAGTATAATCCAGATGTGGTGCTTTTTGCAGAATCATCGTGGGCTGAATTTTTAGTTGCCTTTCAACAGGCAGACCCTTTTCCAGAATTGAAGGTTTACTGGCAGGAGAATTTTGACGAAGGTTTACCGGAAAGCTGGACAGTAGTTGATGGCTACTCTGACGGGAAAACCTGGACAGATTCCAACCCGGGGAAAAGAGTTATTTCCAATCTTACATCTCCCTTTATGATTGTGGATAGCGACTGGGCTGGCCGGGTTAACATGGACGAATCTCTCGTCAGTCCATCTTTTTCCCTTCCATCCAGACCATGTTATCTTGTTTTTGACCACTACTTCCATTTCTATGAACTGGGTAACCAGGAAAAAGGAGAACTGGATATCTCTGCAGGTAATGGAAACTGGGAAAATCTCATTTCTTTTACTGGCAGCGACACAAGCGGACTTGTGATTATTAATCTTTCAGCTTATGCCGGCCAGAGCAAAGTCCAGTTTCGCTGGCATTATTACCAGGCTAATTATGACTGGTACTGGGCGATTGATAATATACGCATTTTGGTCTTGGCAGTCGGTCAAAGAAAAGGAGACATCAATAGAGATGATGAAATTGACATCAGAGATGTGATTTTGTGTTTACGGATGGTTACTGGTTTAATGCCCGTCGACCAGGAGAAAGCAGATTTAGATGAAAATGGAGAAGTGGATATTCAAGATGTTATTTTAATCTTGCACAAGGTCCTACAATCAACTGTCTGAGGAGGAAAGAAATGAGAAAGCAAAGTTTAGTGGTAGTATCTCTTCTCCTGGCAGTCTGTCTTTTCGGGGAAGAGAAAAAGGAAGAAAAAGTAGTGGCAACTATTGGCTCAGAAAAAATTACTCTGAAAGAAGTGGAAGAAGAACTAAACCAGTTCAGATGGCCAGGTAGCTCTTCAGGTGCGGAAGCAAAAAAGCAAGCACTGGAGCAAATGGTCAGAGAACAAGTTCTGCTGAAGGCAGCAGAAGAAGCAAATGTAAAGCTTACTGAACAGGAAGAAAAGAGAATTCAAAAAATGCGGCAGCTTTTTATCATCCGCAAGTATGTGGAAGAGGAGATGAAAAAGAAACCCATTACTGACGAGGAAGTGAAGGCTTACTATGAAAACAATGCTGGTCAGTTCAGTACAAAAGAAAGACGGAAGATTTCCCAGATTCTGGTAAAGGACCAGAAACAGGCAGAAGAAATTTTGAAGAAGTTAAAGGAAGGAACGGATTTTGCAATGCTGGCTAAGGAAAACAGTACAGATGGTAGTAAGGAAAAAGGAGGAGATTTGGGCTGGGTTACAAGAGAAGGATTGCCAAAAGAAGTGGGAGAGAGTGCTTTCAGTCTGGCTAAGGGTGAGCTCAGCGGGATTATTAAATCTTCTGCTGGGTATCACCTGGTAAAGGTAGAAGATATCAAACCTGCTCAGACAAGACCCTGGGAAACAGTTTCCCAGGAAATCAGAAGGAGGTTAGAGCAGGAAAGGATAAGACAGTTAGAAGCAAACCTCAGAGAAAAATACAAAGTAAAGATTGACTATACGGTTTTTGACACTGAGGTAAAGAAGTAAATTAGTAACGGGGAGGAAAGGATGAATAGAAAATTCCTCGTGGCTGGGGTTTATGTATTGTGCCTGACAGTGGCATCCTTTGCTGCTACCATGCAGGTGGAAAGCCTTACTGTTTCGTCCCGTCCCGGTTCTATCTCTATTCCGGTGACACTTAATGCAGACACAGCTTTTACCGGTTTTCAATTTACTTTTCGTTACAACCCAAATATCCTGAGACTCACCGGGATTGATAAAGGACCGCTGGTAGCTTCCTTCAGTGTGATGAACAATACTGAGCAGGCAGGAGTTATCAGGATGGCAGGTTTTGACCCGGGTTTAACTGGTGTTTCTGGAACAGGTGTTCTGGCTAATATCCACTTTGAAGTATTAAATGACGGTTATTCTTATCTGGCTTTAGGTGAGGTAAAACTGAGCGATAACAAGGGTAAGCCGCTTCCCTGTGCTATTCATTCAGGATTTTTCCGGGTAGCCAGTTCTTCTCCAGCTGAAGGTTCAACAACCCCAGGTGTGACTGTTCAAACTGGCGATGCTAATGTCAGCGTCAGTGTTTCTTCTTCTGGAGATCATAAGACAACCTATACCAGAATCCAGACAGGTGGTGCTACAATTTCTGTGCCTGGAACTTCTGCGTCTCCTGCAGCATCTACTGCTTCGGTTGCAGTGCCCGGACAGGATACATGGCAGCAGCCAGTACCTTCTACTACTTCTGCCCAGCCAGAGGGTAAGAAGGCACCTGCTGTAGAAACGCCTTCCAATAGTGTTGTGCTTTTAGTGAAATCTGATTATGGGAAGACTGTTCCGTCACCAGGAGTTACCACCTACACGCGCGGAGACACAGTAGAATGTCGGGTAGAAACTGCGATTTTAGTTCAGGGGGAGGAAGTAGTAAGCTGCACCGGTTACGAAGGCAGCGGTTCTGCGCCCAGTGGTTCTGGCAATGCTGTCAGTTTTGTTATCCAGGAGGATTCAAAACTTACCTGGAAATGGGAGAAAAAACCCTTAGAAAAAGGTTTTGCCCTGTCTGCTCCTGATAAAATAATTTTTTCCCTGGAAGACAAAGAAATTAGGTTAGAGGTGAAAGCAGTTTTTCTTGGTGGTTTTACTGACCCAGTAAAAATTACGATAAAAACCCCTGCTGGACTTCAGGTACTACCCGAGGAGAAGGCTTTCACTGTAGAAAAAAATGGAGGAATTTTTCAATTGAGGAAAACAGGAAAATTACCAGCAGGCAGTTACAAACTTTTAGTTGAGGGAGTTTCCGGAGAAAAGAAAAAAACAGCCGATGTTTCCCTTGTAGTAACAGGACAGGTAAAACTTGATACTCTTTCTCTGGACAGAAAAAAGGGAATAGCAGAAACCAGTCTTCTTTTAAGTGACAACATCAGCAAGGTTTCTACTCTGCAGTTAATCCTGGAGGTCCCCCCATCTTTGAAATTGAAAGAGGCCCGTCCTTGTTTGAAAGAACAAAAGTTATTTAAGGAAGTCCAGACGGATAAAAACACGGTGAAGATTACTGGTTTCTTTTTCCCTGCTTCCTTCAGTCAGAACCTCTTGACTTTTGTTTTTGATTGCAACCGGCTGTTCACCAGGGAGGTAGCAGTCAGGTTAAAGGATGTCACTCTCTGGACTGAAGGTGGGGAAAAAATCCCTGTGGTGTTTAGCCCTTGATGCGTTAGGACCCCAACAGTGTTCCTGTTGGTCGGTAAATAATTTTTGGGAGATTTTTCTCAGGAAACCGAGGGACTTGACAGGACAGTATGCCGTACTATAACATCAAATTAGTAGCGGGGACTGTATGGCTGCTGCCAGGATAAGTTGTCAGATAGCCGGCATCTACCTGACTGTGGTTATGCTGCTCTGCGATATTTCAATTTCTCAGGGACAAAATACTCTCTTCGAAAATACCGCCTCTGATACCATCCAGCAAATAATAGAAGAACTTGGGGATGCGGATTTTCTGACAAACTACTACGCGGGTAGAAAAATTATAAAAATTGGGAAAGAGGCAAGTCCTTATCTTATAAAGGCATTAGACCACGATAAAGGAAAGATCAGACTGGCGGCTATAGTCCTTTTGGAGCAGATGAAAGAGACAAAAGCCATACCGGAATTTATCAGAATTTTTAAAGATGGGCATCGAAAAGAGAGGGAGAAAGCCGCGGTATGTTTAGCGCTTGGAAGATTAGGGGCAAAGGAAGCTTCAGATGTCTTAATCAAAGGTTTATCAGACGATTCCAGTACTATAAAGATGGCCTGTGCTACTTCTCTGGGAATGCTGAAAGAAGAAAAAGCTGTGCCTTACCTTGTCAAGTACGCACAGGATAAGGAGAGCGAAGTGGGAAAGGTTTGCCTCCGTGCCTTACAGAGTATTGGAGATAAGGCAATTCCTGAACTGGAAAAGTTGTTGCAACAAGGGGTTTTTGAAGAAAAACTTCTGGCGCTGGAAATGCTGGGTAATTTAAAGAGTGAGAGCAGTATGGAGGTTCTGAAAAAGGTTCTGAAAAGTGATAACAAGTACTTGGCAATTTCTTCCGCCTATGTTTTAAGCACCTTAGAGTGTTCCGCTGGTAAGGAAGTAGCTTTGAAATTGCTGAATGATGCTGAGCAGAAGGTAAAAACGCTGGCTGCAAAAACTCTGGAAAATATTGAAAAAATAGGAAGGAGAAAATGAAGAAAATTGTTTGGGCTATGCTGTTGTTTTTTCTTTGGTTGAGCAGTTTAGTTTCTATGGCTCTCACGGCTGATGAGTGGGTAGCACAGGGCGATGCTTATCTGGAGGCTCACGACACAGTAAATGCTTACCAGTGTTACCTTAATGCGTATAATTTAAACAACAACCATCAGGGTGCAAATTTTGGACTTTCTATTTTAACTTTGCCCCATTATCTAATTGATGGCGGAGATAATCAAGTAAGGAATTTTCTTCAGGATAATGGGTTAAGCATTATTGGTAATCTATATGACCTTTATTTCTCCAGCTGGAATGTGGAAGAGAAACCTGCAATACCTCAAATGCAGAATTTCGTTGACCAACATATGATTCCTTATCTGAACCAGGCAATTACACATTCAAACAAATTATCATCAGGTTTCTCAAAAATAATAAAAAAAGAGATGCAACCGTATGATGCGTGGAAAGAAGGCATAATTCAAATGGGAGATAATGAATGGAATACAATTAAGGTCAGGATAACAAAAACAGGAAATATTATTGATTCATCCTGGGGAAGAGAGTATTTGATTTTACCTTCAAATATTCAAGTTGGGGTTAAATGGAAAGCATTTAAGCATTTTGATGAAATTAGCACAATAGAAAGTATATCAGCAATTGTTACAACTCCTGCAGGAAGATTTACTAATTGCGTTAAAGTAGTTATAGAAAGAAGATTTATTTCCGATGGGGAAACGATGGTTATTTATGGAGAAGAATATTATAAGAAAAATTTAGGTCCTGTAAAATATTACTGGTATGATAATACTGGGTGGATAGAAAAGACAGAACTTATATCATATTCTGTAAAAGGGGATGGATATTTTCCATTAGAAGTCGATAATAGTTGGGAGTATAAGACCACATATTCTGCTGGTGGAGAAAGTACCCGGACATGGGTAGTTACTTCTGTTGAAGAATATAATGATTTAATTAATAACAAAGACAGAGAATGGGATTATGGGGACACACTTGCCTACAAAGGTATCTTGAATTTGTTAAATGGTTTTCTCAATTTCGCCTGTGCTTATAATGTTGATGTTGATTTTAATGATATAAGGAATCTTGGTTTAAAACAGCTTCTTGATAAATACCCATCATTTCTCACTTTGAGGCAAAATGGACAGACAAAACTTAACAATGCCTTAACCTCATTTCAGAATTTACTTGATTGTTTGATTGGCAGTTACGATTCAATAAGGAATGAAGTAGATTCCCAGTCTGATGATATTCTGGTTCTTCCAGCGGATGGGGAATTCAATTACTTCAAAGATGATTTAAGGAATTTACTATCAGATTTAAGAGCCCTTTTAAACTCCGGCGGAGCAGATTTTGACCCAACTGACCTGTTTTTGAAGTTTACATATGGCTGTTATGGTTCGCCTGTCCAGATGCCAAAAAGAATTGACCTATCAAAATTCTTTACCAGCCCAATAACAAGAACAAATCTGCAACCACTTGAATTTAATGAAAATGGAAGCTTAAAACTTTCCAGTTTATGGAATTTTGACCAGTCGTTGAACGGAGTTTTCCCTGATATGACAAAGCAGGAATTTGTTGGGTACTTTAAGGGAGTTGCTGATCTGCACAATCCTGTAATTCTTGATGGAAATACTATTTATTTGTATGGTTTTCTCAAACAAATTACTGACTGGCAAGATATATCCTCAATCAAAATTTACCGTGATACCAGCCCGAATGTTGGAATAAATCCGGGAAACCTGATAGTATCCCTGCCGCCGAGCCAGTTTTTTGAATTTCTGGATACCAGTGCACCTGCCGATACCTATTATTACAACGCAGTGCTTAACTTCAAGGATGGTTCTTATTCAAGGTATGACATCAGGCGAGCAGTTAGGAAACTTTATGTTGATGGAAGTGCTTCCGGAATATATAAAGGAACAAGCACTGAACCATATAAGTATATAGGTTTGGGGGTAGAATATGGTAATCCAGGTAGCACCATTTATGTAAAAACAGGCACATATCGCCTGGAAGATGACCCTGAGGCTTGGCGTTGTCTTTACATTGACAAACCATTAAGAATTATTGGTAGTTGCAATTCCTCCTGGATACCAGATTCTTCAGGTCCTCATACAATAATTGATGCAGAAAATAAATGGTCAGGAATTTGTTTGAATTGGGAAAGTGCTGGTTCTTCTATTGAGAATTTCATTATTAGAAATGCAGAAGGCAATGGAATTGGAGTAGGTTCTTCCAATATCGCTATAAAAAATTGTGTTGTGAGCAACACTCAAAATTACTGGGGAATTAAAACATGGGGAGATGGCACAAATATTTTAAATTGCACGATTGCAAACAATAATGGCTGGTACGGTGGTGGCATAAGCGCTAATTATGGAAACAACATTTCCATAAAGAATTCCATCATTACAGATAATACGACTGGCCTATCCCTGTGGAATGTTTCGGGATTGAATTTTTCTTACAATGATGTCTGGGGAAACACAACAAATTATTCAGGAATTCCTGACCAGACCGGGATAAATGGAAATATATACCTGAACCCACTTTTTGTTAACCCCGGCATTGGAGATTATCGTTTGTCAGAGAATTCTCCCTGTAAAAGAGCAGGTGAAAATGGCGTTGATATGGGTGCTTATGTTCAGAAAGGTAATATAAATTCAGATAGTCATATCGACATTTCAGACGTTATTTTGTGTCTGCGGATGGTAATAGGACTTGACCCGGTAAATAAAGATTTAGCTGATATGAACAGAGATAATGAAGTTGATATAAGGGATGTAATTTTGATACTGAGGAAAGCAGTGGGACTGGATTGATTTCTTTTATTTCCTCTTCCTTGACGGGAGAGGATAAAGATCGTCCTATAAGAGTCAAGGCTTATAGGGAATTGTCAAAGAACAGAGTTGCTCTTTGAAAATTTGGTGACTTAAGAAACAGGGGCACCCTCCTGAAAGCGAGGAAGCGCAGTGGGAGGAACAAAGACTCTTTCTGGTCTATATTGTTGCCCGCTTTTGAGCATTGACAGCATCATCTGGGCTAATTTCTTAGCCACACAGATGAGGGTCTGTTTTCTGGTCTTGCCCTGAGAAATCTTTTTATTGTAAAGGGTTCTCATCTCTGGGTTATGCCGGAGAGAACTGACGGTGGCCATATAGAGACCTTTTCTTACATAGTTTGGACCTCGGTGCGAGATGATGTTATCCTTCCGAGTTTGTCCGCTCTCAAATATCTGAGGGAAAAAGCCTATATGGCCGATTAACTTCTTGCCCGAAGGATAGTTTGTTCCGTTGCTGCCGGCTACCGAGAGAAAAACCGCTAAGGTATTCTTTCCTATGGCTGGGGTGGATAAAAGATTGCTGCCCGGGAAAGAACCGCAGCCATCCTCAGGAGAAAGAAGGATCCTGATGGTAAAAGCTCTAACCTCTCTGGCTCGGCCAGAATAGATTGAGTTTTTGGCTGTTTCTATCAAGGAGCCAATTTCCGAGATGTTAAAGTTATTCCCTTTGATAGAACGGACTACTTTCTCAATCTGAGAAACTTTGGTCTGGGCTAAATCAAAAGCAGTCGGCCATTTCTCCAGGACCCTTCTGGAAGCTATACTGAAGACATTTCTCAGGGCAGTTTTCTCATACTCCGGGAAGACTAAAGCAAGAAGAGAAACAAGCCGCCGGGAAAATCTTTTCTTCTCTTCCTCCAGATGAAACTGCAGTTTCACTAATTCTCTGAGTGGGTCAATTTCTTCTTCTGGTACCATAGAAGAAAGATACCGATTACTCCTTAAGAGGTCAGCAATCACAAAAGCGGAGATGATATCGGTGGTGGCTTTCTGACCCAGAGCCTGATGAAATTTCCTGGTCTGGTACGGATTAAGAACAATAACCTTATCTCCTTTCTCGGTCAGAAAAGAATAGAGATTTTCCCAGAGGCTACCGGTGGCCTCCAATCCAGCCAGAAGATTCTCTGGAGTAAGAGAAAATTGGGAAAGTTTCTTCAGGAGCGTATCAAACCCTTCTCTGGTATTCTCCAGGGAAAAGGGCCTTTGAAATCTTTCTCCCTTCTCATCCAGGATGAGGTAATCTGTCTTACTCTTGGATACATCTATCCCTAAATAATACATAAAAAGCCTCCTTTGTTCTTTTCTGGTAACTATCCAAAAGGAGGGAGGATATTCCTGTTTTATCTCTCTTTCCCATAACCTGGGAGATGAATGGTAACTCTATATCAACAGAGTTCCATAGCGTCCTTAATAAAGGTTCCCAGAGAGATAAGGAGGAAGCAATAATCTTTATCAAATGGTATCCGGTATGGACCCATACCGAGGGGAAAAATGTCTCCCTGCTTTCTGAAAGTTGCCAGATTTTAAGTCTTGAAAGAGCAATGATTAATTATAAAGCCAAAAAAGCTTTTAACTACTCACATGCTCTATTATAAGCATTATACCAGGAGGTAACGATGAGAGAGAGGAGATCTTTTAACAATCTTTCAGTTGGTATGTTGTTAGGTTATTGTGCATTTGTGTTCTGTATTGCCCTGCTCATGGTAGGGGCAGGTGCTCTTTTTGCATCAACAGGCAGTACAGTGAAAAGCACAAAAGGCAAGAAGCTTGATGATGCCACAAAGGCAAGGGTAGTTGAGGCATATGGAAAACTACCTCTCTACTTTATCCAGAACCATGGGCAGTTAGACAAGAAAGTCAAGTACTATGAAAAGGCCTCAGGCAGTGCCATGTATTTCACAAAAGAGGGTGTGTATATAAGCCTTATTAAACAGGAAAGCAAAAAAGTCACAAAGAAAGATGCAAAGCCAGAGAGACAGACAGAGGCAAAACTTATAAAACTATTCTTTCTTAAGGGCGCTTTAAATCCTGAGATAGTTGCAGAAGGAAGGCTTGAAGGAAAGGTAAACTACTTTATAGGCAATGACTCAAAGAAGTGGAAGACAGACATACCCACCTACAGCTCAGTCCTATACAAAGAGGTCTATAAGGGCATAGACATAAGGTTTTATGGAAACCAGAGACAGCTTGAATATGATGTGATAGTAAAGCCGGGTGCTGATCCATCAAAGGTAAAGATTGCCTATGAAGGCATAGAAGGTTTAAGGCTAAAAGACAATGGAGAGATGGAGGTTGTGGTTAAAAACTCAAAGGGAGAAGAGAAGATAGCCCTTATTCAACACAAGCCGATAATCTATCAGGAGATAGATGGAAAGAGAAAGGAGCTTGATGGAGGGTTTGTGATACTCAAGAATGACAAGGATAAGGATGTATATGCCTTTAAAGTCCCTGAGTATGACAGGACAAGACCCCTTATCATAGACCCTGTGCTTGTCTATTCCACATACCTTGGGGGAAGTGATGGTGATTATGGCTTTGGCATAGCAGTAGATAGCCAAGGCAATGCCTATGTGACAGGGGAGACATCTTCAACCAACTTTCCTATACAGAACGCATATCAGGGGACATTTGCTGGTCTCTATAATGATGTCTTTGTCACAAAGCTAAGCCCTTCAGGTAGCCTTGTCTATTCCACATACCTTGGGGGAAGTGGTCAGTATGATTTTAGTTATGGCATAGCAGTAGACAGTTCAGGTAATGCTTATGTGACAGGGAGTACATGGTCAACCGACTTTCCTACTACACAAAACGGATTTCAGACGACATATGGTGGTGGCTATAATGATGCCTTTGTCACAAAGCTGAGCCCTGAAGGAAATAGCCTTGTCTATTCCACATACCTTGGGGGAAGTGGTATGGATGTAGGCCATAGCATAGCAGTAGATAGTTCAGGCAATGCCTATGTGACAGGGTATACAGATTCAACCAACTTTCCTACACAGAACGCATATCAGGGGTCAAATCGTGGCGATCGTGATGCCTTTGTCACAAAGCTAAATCCTCAAGGAAATAGCCTTGTCTATTCCACATACCTTGGGGGAAGTGGTATGGATGTAGGCAATGGCATAGCAGTAGATAGTTCAGGCAATGCTTATGTGACAGGGAAAACAGAATCAACTGACTTTCCTACACAGAACGCATATCAAGGGAGATATGGTGGTGGCACTTATGATGCCTTTGTCACAAAGCTGAGCCCTGAAGGAAATAGCCTTGTCTATTCCACATACCTTGGGGGAAGTGGTGAGGATAGAGGCTATGGCATAGCAGTAGACAGCCAGGGCAATGCCTATGTGACAGGGGAGACAGCTTCAGCCAACTTTCCTACACAGAACGCATATCAGGGATCAAATGGTGGCAATGGTGATGCCTTCGTCACAAAGCTGAGTTTTGAAGGAAATATATTTAAAGGAGATATAAATTCAGATGGAAAGATAGATATTTCAGATGTAATTTTATGTTTGAGGATAGCCTTAGAACTTCCGGTTGTAATTTTAGATGAGACATTTAATCCACCTTATCCTGATTGGTTAATAGAAACTGCTGATATGAACGAGGATGGAGTAATAGATATTTCAGATGTTATTAAGATATTGAGGAAAGCAGTTGGGCTGGTCTAATCTTCGGGCTTTGTAGGCAAGTTTTGGAAATTGCAGAAAGGAAAACGTAACTTGAACATCTGTAACAGAAGGGGGTGAGGCGATATGTTGAAGAAAATGGTCATGGCAATAGCAGTTTTGGCAGGATTATGTCAAGCTGCTAATTTTACCAATGGTGATTTTTCTGGCACATGGAGTTTATCCGGGTATTGGGAGGAAGTAGATAACCCTAACTCTTACGGCTGGCTCTATGGTACTATTATAAGTGATGGAAATGGTAATATCATAGGTGGAACAGTAACCAATTCTTATGGAGAAACTCATTCCATTCCTCTTGCGACTTATACTGTAAATTCTGATGGGACGCTTAATATTGATTTTGGAGAAGGTGCAATTTCGATGGTGCAATGAATGATAGTAAGGATGTTATTTGTTTTGTTATGACTATACCCCAATCTGACCCGGGTGACTGGGAATACGACGTGGTAATTGCGTTTAAGAATCAAGCTGCTA
>CAZYCA010000037.1:0-75221 GCA_964645405.1 uncultured bacterium
CCTCAGGGATAGTTGGGGTCCGGTATGTCTGGAACCAGGTCTTTAATCTTGATTACTCTGCCTGTCTTAATTGATTCATTGGCAGCCACACCTGTGAGAATGGAGTACGCACCAGCCCCTGGTCCTGCTGCCCTCTTCAAAGGGTCAACTGCTGGCTCCGGTAAAAATAAATCGTCTAAAAGCAGGGTGTCGCCACCACCATGTCCTCCTCTGACCTCTGGAATGGGAACGCTGTATTGCTGGCCAAAATGAGGATGAACAACGATACTGGTGCCCTGTTTCAATAATTCACCTGGAACAGTACCATCCCCGCTAATATAGATAGATTCTACACAGGTATGCTCCAGCCTTCCCCGCTGCCCGTTGAAACTGATAGCATAGCCCTCCCAGGGAGTGAAGGCATTCAAAGCGTAAGACATAATCGCTCCGGTGCTATAGCGGACTACTGCATTCATGGTATCTTCAATGTCTATGTCGGGTGCAAAAACGCATCTATCCCTGTAGTAACCATCATAACTTTCCTGGTCAAGATAAAGACTTTTCAAAGTGGGATAAGCTCTCAGGTCCAGGTAAAACTTGCATTTTTTTGCTTCCGGACAGGTTAAACAACGTTCACTTCTTTCGGTCAGACCATAGTTTTCTGCCTGCTGAGGAAGGTAGAAAACTCGTGCCCCCTGGCAGTAAACCTCTTCCGGTGTAGCACTCAACCACCAGTTTACCAGGTCAAAATGATGCGTAGCTTTGTGCACCAGAAGACCACCACTGTTTTTCTTGTAACGGTGCCAGCGGCGAAAATAGTCTGCGCCGTGGCTGGTGTTCAGGTTCCAGAAAAAATCAACAGATAAAATCCTGCCTATTGTGCCTTCCATCAAAATCTTCTTCACAAGACTTCTGGCTGGAGAATAACGGTAATTAAATGTTACCCGTAATTTCTTGCCTGTGCGTGCAACAGTCTCCAGAATCCAGCGGCATCTTTCCGCATCAATCGTCATTGGTTTTTCGGTAATAACATCACAACCAGCCTCCAGTGCCCGGCAGATATACTCGTCATGTGTACAGTCCATACTGGTCACAATCACAGTGTCAGGTTTTTGCTCCCTGAGCATGCGCTCAAAGTCAGCACTGAGATAAGTTGCTATCTCATCGCCAGATTTTTCTTCCCATCTGGTTTTTGCTAACTGCAGTCTTCCCCGGTTGCTATCACAGAGACCAACCAGCCGGCTACAGTCAGCATAGTTACCCAAAATGGCTTCCAAGTAAAGGTAACTGCGGCCACCGGTACCAACCTGGGCATACCGTTTTCTCATTTTTTCTCCTGTGGTAAGAAAAGGGTTGATTAGCAGTGAAAACTTAGTCTACCTATGTTTTCCCTTTACGTCAAACTTATCTCCCTGTTTATTGACCGGGCTGTTCCCTGACAGCGGCAAAACGAACCACACAGGCTCCCTTTGTGTCCACCCAGAGATTATCACTGTTTACTTCATCCTTTCCCGCCGCCGAACACTTCTTATTCCGGCCACAAGAATATAACTGATACGTCCCGGGATTATAATAGCCGGTAATTGGTGGGCCAGCAATAGCCTGCATACTAAAGGGATAGGAAGAACTTTCTACATAAATCAGTTCCTTCTTCCAGCCATCCCGGTAAACCTGAGAATCAGCACTGATATATTTTTCCAGCTGTCCTCTTAGAATACTGATGTCACCACTTCCTTCCGGCAAACAATCGTAATCCTCAGAAAACATAGCCACTGCCATCATTATCTGCCGGAGGTTGTTAATAGTTTGAGTTTCCCTGCTTTTATCCCTGGCTCTGGAAAGAGCCGGTAACAGCAACCCTGCTAAAACAGAGATAATTACTATAACCACCAGTGTCTCCACCAGTGTGAAACCATCAGCCCCATCAGGCATTGTTTTCTCCTCTAATTTCCTCCTCTGCCTGCAGAGAAAAACGTAATCAAGGGTAAATACTATCCCTAAAACTTTCTGCGGTCAATATTCTCTGGCTGTGGTAAACTATAAAAAGAGGAATTCTATGGCTGGTACTTATATCACAGAAGAGATAGAGAAGGCTATCTCTGAACTGGAAGAAAAGTTAAGGCAGCATCCCCAGCGACGTCTTGATTTAGCCTGGCAGGCTATCCGGGAAGATAAACCCAGACGTTATCCGGTTATTTATCTCGGACGACTGGTAGATATTTCTGCTGGTGAGGGAAGGATAACCCAGGATTTTTCTCCGGACCAGGAAGAAAATCTTTTAAGGAAGTTAAAATCTCTTACCGGACCTCTGAAACTTTTCAACCCTATTGCTCCTGTGATTTCTACCGGGGTTGGACCGGGAACTTTATCTGCTTCCTTTGGACTTGCTGTGGATGCATCTACTGGTTATGTCCCCAAACGAACAATTTCCCTGGAAAAAGCCTTGAAAAAAGGAATGCCAGACCCGGAAAAAAGCGGCTTTTTACCTGCCATTAAAGAGGAGATTGAAGCAGTTAAAGCCCTCACTCCGGAATGGGTAAAGATTGGTCTTCCTGATACTCAAGGTCCTTTCAATTTGTGCCATCTGATTACAGGAGAGGAGGTTTTTACCGCACCTTACACCATGCCTGAAAAGTTTCAGGAATTTATCACTCTGGTGACAGAGTTTTTTCAGCAGGCGAACCTTAAGGTGAGAAACTGGATTGGCAGGGAAAGATTAGCAGAAAGAGAAATGGAAACCATTCATATTGCTGAATGTTCCGTAAATCTGGTTTCTTCTAAGTTCTACTGTCAGTATCTTCTGCCATATGATTTACAGGTGGCTAAAAAGTGGAAGTATGTGGATATACACACCTGTTCTGGAATGCATGTTTTCAGCGCTACTTTAAACTCTATTCCCAATCTGGTAGCTACAGAAGCCGGTTACATTGAAAGAGCCTGCGCAGGCTGGACACCTGTGGAAACTGCTTTGAGCCAGATTGGAGAAAGGCCCATTGCCTTGAGAATAGGGGAGGAACTACCTTCTGACTTCCAGGAAGCTGAAAACTACATCAAAAAACGTCTCCTTCTTGCCAGAAAAAACAACCGTCTTTTTTTCGCCTTTACTGGTATGTACTGGAAGAAAACTGACGAGCCTGCCATCCAGCAACTTCATCTTTCCCTGGATGAATTCTGGGAAAAAGAAATCCTTCCTTTTTCTTACGAGAAAACTTCCTGAGATGCAAAGAAGATCCCTTTCACCAGTTATCTGTCCGGAACGGAGAAGCTGGTAACCCGTTTCGGTTATAAAGATTACAGTCCACCGGATTGCTGGTGAAACCATACCTCACCGCCACAGGTCTGGGTACAGAAGGACTGGAGACTACCACAGTCTCCCCGTCAATAATGGCTTCAGCCTGGAAAAAATTCTTATCTTCTCCGGCTATACTGAACCAGTTCAATCGGCCACCAGAAACTTCCTGTACTGGTTCCAGCCCTTTTTTCCTGCCTATCATTAAACCCTGACCGACATTATCAAAAGAGATACGAATTTTATTGCCTTCCACGACGTGTTTTTTGTAAACAGGACCGGAGGCAACACCAGGCTGGTTGTAGTCATTAACCAGAGCCAGTTGTGCCAGTCGTTTCCCGACATCCTGCTTGTTTTTCGGGTGGATATCATCAGCTTCACCAATGTCAATGGTTATCGCCATCCCGGTTTTGGGTATGGTTAAAGATTTTAATTGTGCCTGCCGGAGAAAAGCCCAGCCATCCCCGCCGGCAAAATTTTTAGGGTCAGAATAACGATAACCAGGCAACTGAACATAATAAAAAGGAAAATCACCCTGCTGCCAGATTTTTCGCCATCCACCAATCAAAGCCTTCATCTTGTAATAGTAAGATTCTCCCTCACTCCCATTGCTCTCACCCTGGTACCACAAAACCCCCTTTATGCCCCAGCAAACCACCGGATTAATCATGGCATTATAAATTCTGGTAGGTTGCTGCTGGTCACCATCAATCCAGGGTACAGCTGGTGGCGTTTCTGGTCTCTGACCTGCTTCCACCAGCGATCTTGCTTTCTCTATCCAGGTTTTCAGTTCTTCCAGATACTTCAGATAACGAACCCGTCCTAATTCCGTAGCTGGATTGGCAGCCTGAACCCTCTGGTTCAAATCCTTCAACTCCGGAACCAGGTCATAACCCTCAGGGCAAATCCATGGTTCAATCCTTGTCCCGCCCCAGCTGGAATTGATAATACCTACTGGAACATCCAGTTGTCTGGCTATCTCTCTGGCAAAAAAATAACCGACTGCAGTGAACCCGCCCACCACCTCTGGTGTACACACCTGCCAGACCCCGGAGACCTTTTCCTGGGGCCAGGGATGATGAGATAAAGGAACTCTGAAGTGCCTGATTAAAGGGTTGTTGGCACTCTCTTTTTCCTGAGCAAAATTCAAGCAACCGCCGACAGTCATGGCCATATTTGATTGCCCGGAACAAAGCCATACCTCCCCCACCAAAATATCCCTGACGACTAAATTTTTATCCTGGCAGCTAATAGTCATTTCCTGGGGCTGCTTGCTGGCTGATAACGGGTCCAGTTTTACCATCCATTTACCATCAGTTCCTGCCTTTGCTGTTTTCTTCTGTCCCTGAAAAGAAACAGTTACCTCAGAGCCTGGTGCAGCCCATCCCCAGAGGGGCACAGGTACACCCTGCTGTAACACCGCATGCTCCTGTAAAAGAGAACAAATTTCAAGCTTACTGGCTGGCTGAGCAAACAAAACGGTTGCCAGTAAAAACGAGCAGAAAAAAACCCGACTACCCGGACCTCTTTTTTCCATTTTCCCCTCCCCGTCAGTATTTTTCTGCTACCACAGCAGCAGGTAAAGTGTGCCCGGGATCTACCTCACTACCGCTTTGCATTTGAAAGAAACCGACCCGCTTTTATCAACGGGCTGGTTCTGTCAAGTTTGGTGGTAAATTCCCTTCAGAAAATAACGTGCTTTGGTCTTGCAAAAATTCCTTTATTCTTTGTTCTGCTAAAGCGCAATATTTTTTATCAATATCATAAGCGACAAATTTTCTTTTTGTTTTTAACGCTGCAATGCAAGTTGTTCCACTTCCAACAAAAGGATCTAGAATAATTTCGTGCTCAAATGTGTAAAGTTGAATTAAACGATATGGTAATTCGACTGGAAAAGGCGCAGGGTGACCCACTTTTGAAGCTCGCTCGGCGGCGAATTCCCTAACGCTTTTTGTAAATTCTAAAAATTCATTTTTTGAAATTGTGCTTTTTCTCTTCTGCGGGTTTAATCTGGTGAACGTATCTTTACAAAAAACAAGAATATATTCGTGAATATCCCGCAACACTGGATTGTTAGCTTTTAAGTATGTTCCCCAAGCGGTTGAAGGGCTGGCACTACTTCCTTTATCCCAAAGAATTTCACCCCTTATCAGAAAACCTATGGACTGCATATCTTCAATAATATAACTATGAAGCGGTATATAGGGTTTTCTACCTAAATTGGCAACATTTATACAAGCTCTACCGCCCGGCACCAAAACTCTGTATGTCTCTTTGAATACTCGCTTTAATAACTCTCGATATTCTTTAAGAGATAAATTCTCGTCATATTCTTTACCAGCATTGTAGGGTGGCGAAGTAACCATCAAATGGACGCTATTATCTGGAAGTTCTGACATATCTTCGCTACTTTTACAAAAAACTTTATTTATATTTTGGTGGTCAATCTGATTTTCTACATACTCAACATCTTTTCCGTTATTTAATCCTTCGTAGAGTTTGCTATTGTAAAACTTTGACGAGTCATGATTAACCCTGCCCGGCGTACCAAAGGCACTGGTTTGTGTTCCTTTCTTTCTTTTATTGTAAAAACTTTGTGTTCTCATAGTGTTTTATTCTTTTGATTGACGCAATAGTTCCAAAAATTTTTGTGCTTTTGCTTCGTAAGTAGTTTCTTTATGATGAAAAAGACTTTTTCTTGATCTTTGTTCCAGAGTGCAGGCATAATCTTAATTTATTAACTCCTCAATATTGACTCCTAAACCACTATCAGCCATGCCCAAAAGTAAGAGCTTTTCAATAACTTCCTCTCACTTTTAGTTACAGCTTTCTCCACGCAATCCTTCTGCGGTAAAATGCGACAAAAATGGTTAGTATGATGTTAACAGATAAATTTAAATCAAGCAATGTAAATGAAAAAAAGATTCGCTTCTGGCCTTCCGCATTGCGGAATGAAGAGAAAAATGGAAGTTTCAACCGGTCACTGAACCGTTTGGTGCTCAGGGAGTAATCCCACTGAAATATGAACAAAAGTTTAAACTATATCCGAAAATAAGGTGTTAACGATGTGCCCGGAATATACCCTTCTGGCGGAGGGGGTGGGATTCGAACCCACGTCCCGATTACTCGAGAACACGCTTTCCAAGCGTGCGCACTCGGCCGCTATGCGACCCCTCCACTGCTTATCAGATTCAGGAGATGCTACCACCTGAGTTAGACCTTACCTTGAGAGCATGACCTGCTTTGAAACGTTTGTAAAGAAGTTTCCTTGCCAGACGGTTCAACTGAGAAGGAGGAATTTTTCCCTCTTCCATTAGTTTCAGCTGCTGTTTGGCTTTTTCTCTCTTTCTGTGGTAAAGGTGAACCATTTTTTCAAATTTACCCATAAAAGCCCCCTGCTGTTGTCTCAGAAGAATTATAGAAAAATACACCCTTCCCGTCAAACTTATTTCTATTCTGTCTGAAAAGTATGGTAGAATTTAACCAATGGCAAAAATATTACTCACAGGGGCTGCCGGGTTTATCGGGTCCAAAGTAGGGGAAAAAATTCTCCAGCGGCAGGACAAGGTCTTAGGGATAGATGACCTCAATGATTATTACGACGTAAGGTTGAAAAAATGGCGTCTTTCCCAGTTAGAAAAGTTTCCTAACTTTACTTTTCGTCAGGTTGATATTGCAGACCAGCCAGCGTTAAGAAAAGTAATGGCTGATTTCACACCTGAAGTTATTATTAACCTGGCAGCAAGGGCAGGTGTGCGCTACAGTCTGGAAAACCCGTATATCTATTTTCAAACCAATGCCTTAGGAACAGTTAACCTGCTGGAATTTGCCCGGGAGAAAGGCATAAAAAAATTTATCCTGGCTTCCACCTCCTCTCTTTATGCGGGTCAGAAGATGCCTTTTTCCGAAGCACTTCCTGTCAATGAACCAATTTCACCCTACGCTGCCTCCAAAAAGGCTGCTGAGGTTACCTGTTACACTTACCACTACCTTTACGGAATGGATGTTACTATCTTCCGTTATTTCACGGTTTATGGGCCGTGCGGTCGTCCGGACATGTCTGTTTTCCGATTCATCACCTGGATACAGCAGGGCAAACCCTTGCAGGTTTTTGGTGATGGAACGCAAAGCCGGGATTTTACTTATGTGGACGACATTGCTGAAGGAACTGTTCGGGGAATAGAACTGAAAGGTTTTCAGATTATCAATCTTGGCGGAAACAAACCTTATACTTTAACTGAAGCTATATCCCTTATAGAAAAGTACCTGGGCAAGACCAGTGGCAGGCAATACCAGAAGTTTCATAAGGCTGACTTAAAAGCTACCTGGGCAGACATCTCCCGGGCTAAGGAACTTCTGAACTGGGAACCCAGGATTTCCCTGGAAGAAGGATTAAAAAGGACTGTGGACTGGCACATTGCCAACCAGGACTGGCTGGCTGAAATTAAGCTCACACCATAAAAGGGTGAAAAATGAGAATTCTGGTAACCGGTGGTGCTGGTTTTATTGGCAGTCACCTGGTGGATAAACTGGTAGCGGAAAAACACCAGGTATGTGTCCTGGATAACCTCAGCACAGGAAAGAAGGAAAACATAAACCCCCAGGTAAGATTCTATTTGGCGGATATCCGGGACCAGACAGTAAAAACAGTGATGGAGAAAGAAAAGCCGGAGATTCTTTTCCATCTGGCAGCCCAGATTAATGTTAGAAAATCAACGGAAAACCCTATTTTTGATAATGATGTCAATGTCAACGGTTCCCTTAATCTGATTAAATACTTTTTAGAATATGGTGGTCGCAGTTTCATTTTTGCTTCTACCGGGGGAGTGATGTACGGGGAAACGACAATCCTGCCTACACCGGAGACAGTAGAACCCTTTCCTCTCTGTCCCTATGGTATTGCTAAACTTTCTGTGGAAAAATACCTTAACTACTACCACCGTTATTATAACCTGCATTTTACTGCTTTACGGTTCGGAAATGTTTACGGACCAAGACAAAATGCTTTCTCTGAAGCCGGTGTGGTAGCTATTTTTTCTGTGAGACTCCTGCGGGGACAACCGGCTATCATTTATGGTGATGGTCAGCAAACCCGGGACTTTGTTTACATTGACGATGTCATCAGAGCCTGCCTTCTTTCTATGGAAAAGAGAATCTCAGGATTTTTCAATGTAGGAACAGGCCTGGAGACTTCTGTCAACCAGATTTTTGAGCAGGTCGCCAGTTGTATTGGTGCCGGTGTCAGGAAAGAGTATGCTGCTGCCAAAGAAGGAGATATCAGAAGGAGCTGTTTAGATTCTGAGAAGATAAAAAGGCTTCTTGGCTGGCAGGCAGAGGTAAAGCTGGCTGAAGGAATTAAAAAGACAGTGGAGTGGTTCAGAAAACAGGAAGAGTCCGGGAAACTTGACAGGTCTTCTTAGTTGTATACTTCAATAGGAAGTAGCTTCCCAGTAAGGACCGCTGGTGAAGACGTTGTAGTCCTTATAGGAAAGGTTCAAAACCTTATCTCCATGATTATAGTAATGCCAGAAGCAGCGCACAATCGGTACCTGTCCACCTTTACCTTCATTCAGTGACTGATAAATCTTGGCTTCCTTCCAGGAAACCTGCCCATCACCGTTGGTATCAGCCCGGGCAATTTCTGTGGTATCGTGAGAATCTTCAAACCACTGGCACCTGAGAGGTGAGAATTCATAACAGTAACTGTTGGCTGCTACTTCTGGATTACGACCAACCGCTAAAGGATTACTGGCAATATCGTACAGCTCAGGAAACTGCGTGTTACCATGTCCTTGAGTACCTTTATGCAAATCTGTCAGACAGAGAAAAATTTTATCCGGTTTTAGATAAGAAGGATAAAGGTTGGAAAGCCAGCAGGGATAGTCATCGTTATCCTGGTAATAAATCTCCAGAGCAATAGAAAACTGTTTCAGCTGACTGATACAGTTGGCCTGCCGACCTTTTTCTTTTGCCTTGGAAAGAGCAGGAAGGGTCTGACCGGCTAGCATGGAAATAATCGCGATTACCACCAGAAGTTCAATCAGGGTAAAACCAAAATTTATTTTTTTCTTTTTCATTGTTTCTTCCCCCCTCTGATAGAAGCTATGACTTCTTTGGTCAGTTTTTTTACTTCTTCTTCCGGGTCGTTATACATCAGATTTAAAAGACGCCCTTCCATCTCCGCTGTACCTTTCGTCTTCAGAAGCTCCAGACACTTCAATCTCAAATCAAGTGGTTTTTCTGTTTCTTCAGCCAGACTTAATATCTTTTCATTCAGTTCCGGCTCATTCAATGTGGCAGCGTATTCTAACAATTTTAACTGTGTATCTTTATCCTCCCCGGTGATACCAGCAAAAAGTTTCACCACATTCTTTCTATCAAGTCTGACAAGTGTCTCCAGGGCAATCTCTTTTACCTGTTTATTTTGACTGTTAAAAATCTCAAAGAGTTTATCCTGGTCCAGCCGGCCAATACTGGCAGCTGCCATTCTTTTTACTCTGGCATCAGGGTCAGTCTCCAGGATTTCCACCAGCTCGGCAATGGTGTCTTTCAATCCCAGCACGCCACAAGCATAGATAGCATTTAATCTGGCGTCTTTGTTCCGGCTGTGAAGTTCTTTCAGGTATCTTTTAGGAGTTGGTTTCTTGTTTTTCAGTCCTACCCAGAGGCCAAAACGAAAAAGAGAAAGCACAATGACTATAATTGTTACCCAGAAAACAATCCTTTTATTCTGGGGCAATTTTGCGTAAAAATCTTTTATATTTTCCACAGCTTGTTTTTACCATTAAACCAGTTCGCCTGTCAAGAGCCTGTCTGTCGCCTGTAAATTCTTTTCTCTTTTTCCCTCTCCCTTCATCCACAACCTCGCCCCAGGTGGAAGGGAAGACTGGTAAAAAATGTAAACAGCCTCTTACCTGGATGTGGAAAATAGGTTAAAATAGGCAGGAGAAATGAAAAGCACCATTAAATACCTGCGCGCAGGACTGCAACTTTCCTGGAAACACCCTGTCCTGATAGCGGTGATTCTGACTTGGCTTTTCCTTCAGGGTTTTGTTTTGGACCGGTCCTTTCTGAAAAACAAACCTGAAGGTAACTGGCTGACACCAGCACTTTTAATTTTTTTCCTGCTGGATAACTACCTTTCCTGCTGCGTTTACTTTGCCCTGAAAGAATATTTATTGACTGACAATCTTCCTGTTTATTCTTGCTGGCGGGAAGGAAGACGATTTTTTTCACCTGTTCTTTTTTTTAAGCTGTTTGTGGGAGTATCTGGTATTTTTTTGATTTCTGTGGTAACTTCCACCCTGACAGTAGTATCGGGGGCAAGTTTATCTGTTTTCTCCTTTGTTCTTTTGCTTGTTGGTATCTGGACAGCTGCTGGCATTTACCTGTTACTTACTACCTTGCTAACACCTTTGCTGATTATTCTTGGCCGGTCAGCGTTTTTCCCTGCTGTGGAACTCAGTTTCCGGCTGGTCCGTCATCACCTTTCCACGCTCATCATCCTGGTGAGTTTGTTAGGATTACCCTGGGTACTTGTCATCGGTGCGAGCAGGTTGTACAATATCCAGGGGTCTGCGGTGTTGTCAAAGAAAGTTCTGACAGCTTTAGCTTTTGGGTACCTGGAAATAGTTACAGTTCAAAGTCTTCTTGCTTTCCTTAAAGAGCAACTTCATGCAGGCTCAAGGGAAGAAAGGAATAACTATGAAAGAGACACTTGAAATTCGCTGGCATGGAAGAGGTGGTCAGGGTGCCAAGACAGCCGCTCTTCTTTTTGGAGATGCTGCTACTTCTACCGGTAAGTATATCCAGGCTTTTCCGGAATACGGGCCGGAAAGAATGGGAGCCCCGGTACAGTCTTTCAACCGCATCAGCAGTAAACCCATCCGCACCCATGCTGCTGTTTTAAACCCGGATGTTGTAGTAGTTCTGGATGCCTCTCTAATGGAACAGGTTGCTGTTACCGCCGGACTGGACCAGAAAGAGGGTACAATTATTGTGAACACCAGTCAGACACCAGAAGAAATTAGAAAACGGCTTAATTTTTCCGGGAGAATTTGTACTGTGGATGCTTCCCGGATAGCCCTGGAAACCATTGGCAGCAATATCCCCAACACTCCCATGATGGGTGCGCTTATCCGTGCCAAACCCATCCTCTCACTTGAGGAACTCCTGGCGGATACCAGGAAGAAACTGACGGCAAAGTTCCGGCACCGGCCGGAAATCATTGAAGGTAATCTTAAAGCCATAGAACGTGCTTATCAGGAAACAAAAGGATAAAAACCATGGAAGAGAAAAAGGAAGGCTGGAAACAGTTACCACCAGGAGATATTCTGGAAGGAGCAACCTCTCTGTGTTTTAAAACCGGTAACTGGCGTAGCAGCAAACCGGTTCACCGGATGGAAAAGTGCATCCATTGTTTTCTCTGCTGGATAGCCTGCCCGGATGGGGCTATCAAGGTGAAAGACGGTCGTTTCCAGGAAATTGATTACGACTACTGCAAGGGCTGTGGTATCTGCGCCCGCGAATGTCCGAAAAAAGCGATAGAAATGCAACCAGAAGCCAGATAAATACGCAGCCTCTTATACAAAGGGAGCCAACATGGCACAAAATGGTACCAGAGTAGCCAAAACAGGAAATGAAGTATTTGCCGAAGCCATGCGCCAGATTAACCCTGATGTTGTTGCTGCCTACCCTATCACGCCGGCAACAGAAATCGTCCAGATTTTTTCCCAGTTTGTCGCTGATGGACTGGTGAAAACAGAGTTTCTTCCTGCGGAAAGCGAACACAGTGCGATGAGCGCCTGTATCGGTGCCAGTGCCTGTGGAGCCAGAGCCATGACAGCTACATCTTCCCAGGGTCTGGCTCTGATGTGGGAAATGCTTTACATCGCTGCCGGATTAAGGTTACCCATCGTTATGGCTATAGTCAACCGAGCTCTTTCCGCACCTATCAACATCCACTGCGACCATTCTGATACCATGGGTGCCAGAGATTCCGGCTGGATACAGATTTTCTCTGAGAATGTTCAGGAATCTTATGACAACCTCATCCAGGCAGTCCGTATAGCGGAACATCCTGAAGTCTGCCTTCCGGTTATGGCAACAACAGATGGTTTTATTCTCAGCCATTGTCTGGAAACACTGGAAATGCTGACTGATAGCCAGGTTCAGGAATTTGTTGGACCTGTTCCCGTGCGGCAAAACCTCCTTTCCTCTCTGGAGGCTAACAAACCAATTACCGTTGGTGCTCTGGACTTGCAGGATTACTACTTTGAGCACCGGCGACAGGTGGCAGAAGCGATGAGCAAATCCTTACCTGTCATCAGGCAGGTAGGTCAACAGTTTGGTGAACTTTTTGGTCGCAGCTACGGTTTTGTAGAACCCTATCAGTTAGATGATGCTGAAGTCGCGGTCGTGGTTATGGGTTCTACCACTGGTACCTGCCGGGAAGTCGTAGACAAACTGAGAGCTTCAGGGAAAAAAGCTGGATTATTAAAAATCAGAGTTTTTCGTCCTTTCCCTGCGGAGGAAATTGTCCAGTTCCTTTCCCCGATAAAGGTAGTAGGAGTAATGGACAGGGCTGACAGTTTGAACGCTGTTTCTGGCCCTTTGTACCCGGAAGTCTGCACAGCACTCTATGACTGTCCCAGCCGTCCCTTGACTCTGGACTTCATTTACGGGCTCGGTGGAAGAGATGTACCCCGTGATGACATTGAAAATATCTTTACAGATTTGTTTTCTCTGCTTTCTACCGGAAAGAAAAATTTCACCGTAAAGTATGTAGGCGTAAGAGAATAAGGAGGAAGTAATGCCAACATTGAAGGAATTAGCAAATCGTCCGGAACGTTTTGTCTCCGGACATCGTCTCTGTCCCGGGTGCGGAGCGGGTATCGTCGCCAGGCAGGTAATGCTGGCAATTAACAAGCCGGTAGTCGTGGGTTGTGCTACTGGATGTCTGGAAGTATCTTCTACCATTTTCCCTTATTCTGCCTGGAAAACACCCTGGATTCATTCGGCTTTTGAAAATGTTGCTGCCACCATCAGTGGGGCGGTTGCTGCTTACGAAGCGCTGAAGAAGCAGGGGAAAATTACCCAGGATGTTGTCTTTGTCGCCTTTGGTGGCGATGGAGGAACATACGATATTGGCCTGCAGTCTCTTTCCGGAGCCGCAGAAAGAAACCACAGAATGCTTTATGTCTGCTATGACAACCAGGCTTATATGAACACCGGAATTCAACGTTCCTCAGCTACACCTTTTGGTGCTCACACCACCACTACCCCTGCAGGTAAAATTATCCCTGGTAAGATGCAGTTCTCTAAAGATTTACCTTCCATTATGGTAGCCCACGAAATACCTTACGTGGCTACAGCCATCCCTGGAAGGTGGAACGACCTGGTCACCAAGGTGGAAAAGGCTGTTGCCTGTGGTGGTTTTGCTTTCCTCGATGTTCTTTCTCCTTGCCGTCTGGGCTGGCCGCATGATCCTGCTTTAACCATGGAGATTACCAGACTGGCAGCCGATACCTGTCTTTGGCCCTTATACGAAGTAGTGGAAGGTAAATACCGTCTTACTTACCGGCCCAAAGAGAAAAAGCCTATCAGTGAATGGCTAAAACTTCAACGCCGGTTCAGCAATTTACTTAAGCCAGAAAATTCCGGGCTGCTGGAGCAACTGCAAAAAAGTGTGGATGCCAGATGGGAAAGGCTGCTCAAAAAGTGTGAAGGTTCCTGAATTTTCCGCCTGCTGACAGGCTTTGCCAGTATCAGAAAAGAGTCTCTGGTTCTTCATAAATGTCCTTACCAGAAAGAAGGGCTTTTAACCTGAGAGCATTTCTCATCGCCTGACCGGCATGACAGTTATTAAACATTACAAAAACGTTGTGCTGAGCAAACTGTTCTGCTACCTGCCGGAACTGCTCTAATTCCTCTTCGCTGTAAAGGTAGTCATACCGCAACGAGGTAGTGATATTAGACTGGCGCCAGCTGGTAGCATTGCGACCGTGAAGCCGTAAATAGACAATATCGGTGGTGGCTTCCGGGACAAAAGGCACGGTGGAATCATCAGAAAACTGCGGTTCATCTGCTGTAATGTAAGTCAATCCATTTTCCCTTAAGAAAGAGAAAACTTCTTTTCTTCTTTCCTCTTTCAACCAGGAACCATGTCGAAATTCCACCCCAAGAGAATATCCTTCCATTAACCGGCGACAGGACAAAATCTGTTCCAGTCCTGAAGGACCATAACGAAACCAGGGAGGAAACTGGAAAACAACCAGACCTAATTTCTTAGCTTCCCCCAGGGGAGCAATGGACTGCTGAAAGTATCTGGCTAAACTTTTTATCATTCCCGGGTCATGGATAAAAATGTAAGGACGATTTTTCTCCTTTTCTTCCAGCCGCTCCTGTATCGGCAGAGGAAGTGTTTTTGGCTCCACAGTATGACCTGTTAAAGCAGCATAAGCCTTAACATGGAAAAGAAAATTTTCCGGGGTGCGTTCGACCCACAACTGAGCTACCTGAGGCCGGGGAAGAGCATAATAGGTGGCATCAATCTCCACAGTATCAAAAATACTGGCATAGTAAGCAAGTCTGGCACTGGCACTTTTAATTCTTTTCGGATAGAAAGAACCACTCTCTATAATGCTGCGGTCAGCCCAGGAACATGTCCCTACCCTGATCATGGAAGAAATTATCCCGTTAACTTTTCAGCAACTTTTCTCCGCAGATTCTTCCTTTTCCGTTTCTTCTTTCTCCAGCTCCGTTAAGACCTTTTTCACTTCTGTTTCTGTCTTTTTCAACCTGGTCTGACACCATTTAATCAGAAAAGCAGCTCTTTTTACACGCTCGCTTAAGACATCAACATCAACCTGCTGGGATTCCAGATCCTCAAGGATACGCTGGAGTTCTTCCAGTGCCTGGCTGTAAGTCAGTTTTTCCATGTTCTCCCCTTTTGCCGCTAATGGCTTTCTTCATCCTTTAACGGCAGAAGATTTTCTTCCTTTTTTTCTTTCACTTCGGTTACCCTGGCCTGGAAACAGCCCTCATAAAGCATGGTAAACACCAGGTCATTCACTGAAATATTTTGTACATTTTTTAAGGGATGACCTTTGTAACAGGTAATACTGTAACCTCTTTTGAGGATATTGGTAGGGTCAAGAATCTTCAGCTTCTGGTAATCATGTTTCAGATTTTCCTGCCAGGTGTTTATGAGGTTTAGAGGTAACTTTTTCACTCTCTCTTTTTGCAAATCTAACAGGTGGGAGTGAGACATGATAAGGGAACGGATTACCTGCTCTACCCTGATTTGCATTGCGGTGAGAAGTTTTCCCGGGGATTGAAGCCCGGAGATTATTCCTGTCTGAAGATTCTGCATTAAAAGATATAACTGTGAGGATTTATCCTGCAGGAAAGACCTGATCAACTCCCTGAGATTTTTTCTGGTCTCCTCTATTGTATTTTCAAATGTTTTGATCTTCTCCAGGAGAAAATTGGCGACAGCTGTGGGGGTAATAAAACTCTGCCATGCCACATAGTTCAGTACCGGCTGGTCCCGTTCATGTCCTATCCCGGTGAGAACCGGTAAGGGGAAAAAAGCCACTTTTCTGGCTAACTGGTAACTATCAAAAACATGAAGGTCCACCTGGGAACCTCCTCCCCGGATAAGAACCACAGCATCAAAATCTTCAGCCTTTTCCTCCACCAGACTGAGAGCCTGAGATAAAGAATCTTCTGCCTGCTGTCCCTGCATAAAGGCAGGGAAAAGACTTATCTGGAAACTGTAGCCATAAGGGTTCTTAAGCAAATGGGCAAGAAAATCACCGTATCCGGCTGCTGTTTCTGAACTGATGACAGCCAGCCGCTGCGGAACAAGAGGAAAATCAAGAGATTTATTTCTATCAATAATTCCTTCGCGGGTTAATCTTTCTAATGTTTCCCGCCTTTTTAAAGCCATTTCTCCTAAAGTGTAACGGATATCCACATCCAGCACGTTAAGACTCAGTCCGTATACCTGGTGATAGTTCACATGTCCCAGCATGAGAATTTTCATTCCACTCTGTAATTCTGTACCTGCCTGCTGAAGAAAATTCTTCCTGATGGAAAAGAAATTATCAGCCCAGATTATCCCTTTCACCTGAGCCACTACTTTTTCTTCCTTCTTTTCCACCAGCTCTAAGTAGCAGTGGCCTGACTTCATGTTCACATTCAGACGGGCAATCTCAGCCACTACCCAGAGGCTGGGAGGAAGAAACTCTAAGGTTTCAGAGATAAGCTCTGACAGTTCACTCAGCGAAAGTATTTTTTGTTCGTTGAAAGGGAGTTGCACGGTATAATTTTATGCTTTTCCCGTAACTTTGTAAAGAAAGCCCGGCAGTGATATAATCTTGAAAAAAGCTCCAGAAAAGGGAGGAGGAAAATATGGCTGATAATTTAAAGGGAAATATGTTAATCGCCCAGAGCGGCGGTCCAACTGCAGTCATCAATCAAACCCTGGTCGGTGCTGTCCTGGAAGCAAAGGAACACAAGGCTGTCCAGGGTATCTATGGTGCTCTCTATGGTATCAAAGGTGTTTTGAAAGAAAACTTTGTTGATTTAAGGAAAGAAACGAAAGCCAACCTGGAGGCTGTGGCTAAAACCCCGAGTTCTGCCCTGGGGACTGTCCGTCAGAGGCCCACTGAAGAAGAATGTGAACAAATTTTTTCTATCCTCATGCGTTATAACATCCGCTATTTCTTCTATATCGGAGGTAATGATACAGCAGAAGCAACTTTTATTTTGAATGAGAGTGCTAAAAAGGTAGATTACGAATTTCGCTGTTTCCATATCCCCAAGACGATAGATAATGACTTACTGGAAAATGACCATACTCCGGGCTACGGCAGTGCTGCCCGGTTTGTTGCACTGGCTATTATGGGAGACAATCTGGACAACTGGAGTCTGCCAGGGGTTAAAATTGATGTCATTATGGGAAGACATGCCGGTTTCTTAACAGCAGCCTCAGCTTTGGCCCGCCAGCACCCTGACGATGGTCCACATCTCATCTACCTGCCTGAGAGACCATTTTCCCTGGATAAATTTCTTGCTGATGTCCAGGAAACATATCACCGGCTGGGAAGGTGTCTGGTGGCAGTTTCCGAAGGATTAGCGGCAGAAGATGGAACACCTATTGTTACTAAATTTATAAAGGAAAAAGAGGATGCCTTCGGTCATGTTCAGTTAAGCGGAACAGGGGTGTTAGGAGACTTTCTTGCCAGCCAGGTGAAAAGTAAAGCTGAAATCTCCCGGGTGCGGGCTGATACTTTTGGATATCTCCAGCGCTGTTTCCCCACCGTCGTTTCAGAAACAGATGCCCGGGAAGCTCGCCAGGTTGCCCGGGTTGCTGTCAGGATGGCAGTAAAAGGTGAGACCGGAAAATCAGTGGCTATCTGTCGGCACCCTGGAAAAAAATACCACATTTTCTACCAGCTTGTACCTCTGTCCCGGGTAGCCAGGGAAACTAAAACTATGCCTGATAACTTCATAAACTCTACCGGGAATGACGTTACTGAAGATTTCCTGGAATACGCCAGACCACTTGCTGGCAGGTTACCACAGATGGCCCGGCTGAAAGGACATCTGGTGCCCAAGATTTCTTAAAATCTTTTCTGCAATAAACCCGCAGCGTGCGATTTGCATCTAAAGATACAGAAAAAGGCCAGTTACTTTACCGGAGGTGAAAAATGAAACGGTCATTTTTCTTAGGTTTTGTGGTGGGATTGCTGGTAGTTATGTCAGGTGTAGTTCTGGTGCTCGGCTCTGGACGGCTGGTAGCTGGTAACCCACGCACAGCACTTAAGCCATTACAGGTAGTTGATTCTGCAGGAGCATTGGGATTACAAAATGCTTTCGTTCAGGTTGCCAGGATGGTTAAACCCTCTGTGGTACAGATTACCACTGAGAAGATTATTACCCAGCGTTACTGGGACCCTTTTGGTGATTTAGACGACTTTTTTGACAACTTTTTCTGGGGTACTCCAAGAAGAAAACAACCTCCCCGGACTTTCCAGCGTAAACAGCAGGGACTGGGTTCTGGCTTCATTATTGACGAACAGGGGCACATTCTGACCAACAACCATGTTATTGAAGGAGTCGATAAAATCCTGGTGAAACTGCTGGATGAAGAAAAAAAGTATGAGGCTAAGGTTGTCGGTACTGACCCGAAAACCGACCTGGCTTTGATTAGAGTGGACTTCAAACGGAAAGTTATTCCGGTGATTCTGGGCGATTCAGATGCCATTGAAGTTGGTGAGTGGGTGATAGCCATCGGTAACCCTATGGGCCTGGAAGAAACTGTCACCTGTGGTGTGGTAAGCGCCAAAGGCCGGAGTGGTTTTGGTATTACCCAGTACGAAGATTTCATCCAGACAGATGCAGCGATTAACCCGGGAAATTCAGGAGGGCCACTGGTGAATATCCGGGGTGAGGTTATCGGGATTAACACTTTCATTGTTTCCCCTTATGCTGCGCAGAATATTGGTTTTGCTATACCTATCAATATTGCGCGTCGCGTTTTCACACAATTGAAAGAACACGGTAAGGTCAGCCGCGGATTCCTGGGAGTAATGCTACAACCTCTCACTGAGGAACTGGCAACTTCTTTCGGCTTGAAGGAGACTTCCGGCGCTCTGGTGGCCGAAGTTCTCAAAGATACACCGGCGGAAAAAGCAGGGCTGCAGGCTGGTGATATCATTTTAGAACTCAATGGAAAACCAGTGAAAGATGTCCGGGATTTACAGATGAGAGTGGCTGACACCAGAGCTGGGGAAAATTTAACCCTCACTATCTGGCGTGACAGAAGAAAAATGAGTATCTCTTTGAAAGCAGGGGAGGCTCCTGAAGAACCTCTGGCAAGAAGTCCGGCTGTCTCAGAAAAGGAATGGCGAGGGATGAAAGTTGCAGATATTACTACGGAGTGGAAGCAAAGGTTCCAGCTAACAGAGGATAAAGGAGTAGTTATCACTGAAGTCCGGCCAGGGTCCATTGCCGAGGAAGCTGGTTTAAACCCGGGTACCGTCATACGTCGTATCGGCAGTACCGTCATCTTCAGCGTGACTGATTACAATAAAGCTATCAACTCTGTCCGAAAAAACGAAAGTGTGGTTCTCCTGGTCAACCAGGCAGGAAGAAACCACTGGGTTTCTTTAAAGGGAGAATAAACCCGCTTTTTCTCTGTTAAATTTTCTTCCTGGAGTTCAGTAGGCTATAATACCTACCAAGGAGGATTTTTTTGTTCGGGAAAAGATTTACGGTTTTTCGTCTGCTCGGTTTTGAAGTAAAACTGGATGTATCCTGGCTGATTCTGGCTGGTCTGATTGTTTCCTCTTTAGCTACAGAGTTTTTTCCCCATTACTACAGCGGGCTAACCTCTAAGGCGCACTGGTTGATGGCAATAGGCGGCACCCTGGGACTTTTTTTCTCCATCGTGTTTCACGAACTTTGCCACTCTCTGGTAGCCAGGAGGTTTGGTTTACCGATGAAAGGGATAACACTTTTCATTTTTGGCGGGGTGGCAGAAATGACAAAAGAACCGCCCAGTGCCAGAGCAGAATTTCTCATGGCTGTGGCCGGGCCTTTTTCCAGTATGGTTCTGGCTTTATTTCTTTTCCTTCTTTCTGCAGGAGGAAGGTCTGCCGGCTGGCCGGTGGCACTGCTGGGAGTATTTTCCTATCTGGCGCTTCTTAACCTGGTTCTGGCTACCTTTAACCTTTTACCAGCCTTCCCCCTGGACGGAGGTAGAATCATGCGTTCGGCAATCTGGGCATGGAAAAAGGACCTGGTCCTGGCTACAAAAATAGCTACCGCCTCTGGTCTGGGTTTTGCCTACCTTTTGATGGCAGCTGGTCTATTTGGCATTTTTACCGGGAAAGCAGTCGCTGGACTCTGGTGGTTGGTGCTGGGGATTTTTTTGAAAAGTGCGGCTGAACATTCTTATAAACAGGTTGTTTTCCAGAAATTGCTGGAAGGACAGAAGATAAGCCATTTTATGAAATCCCAGCCTGTAACTGTTTCCGCGGATCTTGCCCTTGGTGAATTTGTTGAAGATTATGTTTATGTCTTCCATTATCGCTTCTTTCCGGTGGTAAAAAATGATTCCCTTCTTGGCTGTATCAACGTCAGCAAACTGAAAAATTTAGATAAGAAGGAGTGGGACAGTTACACTGTGGAAAACTTCACAGAACCATGTTCCGCTTCTAATACTGTCGGTCCGGATGAACCAGCCAGTCAGGTCCTGTCCCGGATGCAGCGTACAGGAAACACTAAACTGCTGGTGGTGGAAAACGGAAAGCTTTTAGGTATTGTCTCCCTGAAGGACATGCTTTCCTTCCTTTCTCTGCGTCTGGAGCTGGAAAATACTGACAGATGAAAGACATTTAGAAATTTGTTTTTTTTCAGAGAATGTGTTATTTTTAAAGGCACCCATGGCAAAAATTCATCCTTCATTACTCAACCGGGAATTCTGGTACAAGGATATTACCTTGATACCTAACAAACTCCCTGACTTTGAACGGGATGAAGTAGACCTCTCCACCTATTTCACCAAAGGTATTCGCCTGAAAACCCCTTTTGTTTCCTCTCCCATGGATACAGTCACCGGGGCACAAATGGCTATTCTGATGGCTCTTTTTGGAGGTATCGGCGTTCTGCACTTCAATTACAGCACAGTTGAGGAACAGATTGAAGAGCTGGAAAAAGTCAAAAGGTTTGAAGCCGGGTTTGTTTTCCAGCCAGTTATTCTTTCTCCGCGGCATACCATCCGTGATGTCTATCTTATCAACGAAAAATACGGTTTTTTCAGTGTGCCCATCACCGAGGATGGCACATTAAAATCAAAACTGGTGGGTATCGTTACCCACAGGGACATCCGTTACAGACAGGACCTGCAAACACCTCTGGCTAAAGTTATGACTCCCCGCCGTAAGCTGGTTGTAGCAAAGAAGGAACTGACTGTAGACAAAAACGACCTGGAGTATGCCAACCGGCTCATCAGAAGACATAACCTTGATACCTTACCTGTTGTTGATAGTGCTGACCGGGTGGTAGCCCTGGTGACTGATAGCGATTTGAAGAAGAACCAGATGTATCCCCTGGCTACCAAGAATGAAAACAAGCAACTGCGTGTCTTCTTAGCGGTGGAATCACGGCTGGCTCTGGCTAAAAAACGTATTGGAAAAGCCTGGGAAGCAGGTGCTGACGGTATAGTCGTGGATGCGGGCATAGTTTTTCGGGAACAGATTGATATTGCCCGCTACTGTAAGATGAACTTTCCGGAACTCCAGGTAGTACTGGGTAATGTGGATTCTGCAGAAATGGTCACCACCATTATCAAAGAAGCAGGCCGTTTCTGCGATGCCCTGAGGGTTGGAGTAGGACCAGGAAGAGCCTGCATCACCCAGCAGCACCTGGGGACAGGACGGGCCCAGGGCTCAGCAGTACTGGACTGTGCCCTGACTGTTAAACAGCTTGAGCCCGACTACGGACCGATGCCGTTAATAGCTGACGGCGGGATAAGAGTCCTGGATGCTGCAGACCAGAAAACTGCTGAGAAACTGGCAAGAATAAGTGCCCAGAGCGAGGTCTTCAGACCTGGAGATATCTCCAAAGCCTTAGCCTTAGGAGCACAGACTGTGATGATGGGTTCCATCCTGGCTGGACTGGATGAATCTCCCGGGGAGAGAGAATTTGACGATGAGGAAAACCGTATGGTAAAAAAATACCGGGGAATGGGCTCACTGGAGGCTATGGAAAGACGCTCGGCAGTGAGATACGCCATGGATAAAGCAAAAATTAAAGTGGCAGAAGGCCGCGTCATCAAGGTGCCTTACCGGGGATCAGGTTATGTTTTTCTACCAGAATTGATTGCCGGGGTAAAACAGAGTCTCCAGAAACAGGCTTTCCGTACAATCGAGCAGTTGCAACAGGAAGCAGATATCCGCCCTATCTAAAAGTTCTGGAGGATATTTCTTTGCCATGGTCACTTCCTATAAACAAGCAGGTGTGAATTTGAAGATAGGGGAGATTTGCTCCAGGATTATGGCTGAGGCTGCTGAGCAGACCTTTGCCAACCGTAGCGGATTGTTTGGCCAGATTCAGACGATTGAAAAGGAAGGACTCCATCGTATTGTTATCATCAGGGTAGGACGGCATCGGCTGATGCTCAACAGTGACGGTATCGGTACCAAGGTGGAGATAGCAGAAAAACTGGGACAACACCAGACCCTCGGTTTTGATTTATTAGCGATGCTGTGCGATGATGCAGTTAGATTTGGGGCAGAACCCCTGGCTATTTCCAACATTCTGGATGCCAGTCATCTGGAACCTGCCACTGTCCGCGAACTGGCAAAAGGGTTGACGAAAGCTGCTTCCCAGGCCGGGGTAGCTATCGTTTCTGGAGAAATTGCGGAACTGGGCACGAGAATCCAGGGTGGTGCAACCATGAGTTATCACTGGGCAGGGACTGCTTTAAGTATCCTGCACCATGAAATTACCGGGGAATTGATAAAACCTGGAGAAGCTATCGTGGGACTGCAGGAAAAAGGATTCCGTTCCAACGGGCTTTCCCTGTTGAGAAAAGTGCTGGGTGACCACTACGGCGACAACTGGCCTCAGCAGGTGGTGAAGGAGAAAAAACTGGGTGAAATGGCTCTTTATCCTTCCACTATTTATACCAGAGCAGTTCTCAAAGTTTTACCCTGGGTCCACGGAATTGTTCATGTTACCGGAGGGGGAATACCGGGAAAACTTAACCGACTTCTGCGTCCTTACAAATTAGGGGCAGAAATTACCGAGCCCTTCTCCCCCTGCTGGTTGATGTTACACTGCCAGGAAATTGCTGACATTCCTGACAGGGAGGCTTACCAGACCTGGAACATGGGTCAGGGTATGCTTCTGGTCACACCTTATCCGGAGAAAATCCAGGCCACAAGCGCAAAATTTGAGGTAGAAAGCAAAATTGTCGGTTATATTTCCAGCAAGCCCGGAATCAAAATAACAAGCGCCGGGTATCACCAGCCCGGCCACATCCTTAACTTTTCCTCATAATTTTACCTTACTGTCCTTTTACGGAGACTAAAACCTGCTGCTGATTTTTCGTCTAAAAAGTCATGGAAGAAGATGCCCTGTTACTGGCTAAGGTCGCCGCAGGTAACCGCGATGTGTTTAACCAGATTATCAAAAAATACCAGGCACGACTGCTGAACTTTCTCTACCGCTTGCTTGGGGATAAACACCTGGCGGAAGAGGTTGCCCAGGAGACTTTCCTCCGCATATACCTGAAGGCTGCCAGTTATCTACCACAAAGCAAATTTTCCACCTATCTTTATCAGGTAGCCAGAAATATCGCCTTCAATACTATGCGGCACCGGAAATTTGTCACTTTCTTCCGTGATCCTTTCCAGGCTGATAAAGTTTATGAAGTGAGAACTTACCAGGACCAGGAAGATTACCGGCAGTACCTGAAAGAAGTTGTTCAGCATTTCCTGCAGAAACTGCCGGAAGCACAGAAAACTGCCCTGGTTCTGGCAAAATATGAGGGATTGCCGTATGAGGAAATTGCTGCGGTGATGAAAACTTCTGTGCCGGCAGTTAAGTCTCTGGTTCACCGGGCGACAGAGACATTGAGAAAAAAACTTTCCTTCCTGCAGCAAGAAAAAGCAGACCGCAACCTTTCAGCCAGGAAATGTGTTTCAATGGCAGAGGGAAAAAACCATGGATGACTATGATATCCTTCAACTGTTAGACAGGACAGACCAGCTGGCTGTACCGGCTGACTTCACGTTCCGTTTCTGGGAAAGAGTGGCCAGAAGGGAAAGAAAAGTTCATTTCTTCCGCAGGTTGGTTCCGGTTGCCACTTTCTTGTTTCTTTTCCTCTTTCCTGTCAGAACACGGCTGCAGCAAATCGTCAGCAGACAAAACCAGGAGATTGTTTTCCACCAGCTGGCAGAAGATACCCTGATTGAGGAAAGTATCCTGAGACTGGGATTATCAGAAGTCAGCACCAACGTGCTTTCTTCTGAAGAAATCGTGGAAATACTTGTCCCAAAAGAAATTTTATTATTTTCGCCTGGCAATAAAAAAGGAGGTGAACGACTATGAAAAAAATTTTTACCCTGCAGGTTGTTTTCCTTATCTTCCTGATAAGTGGTTTGCTTTCTTCTCAAGAAAGGTTAAACCAGGGAAAGTCTGAACAGACATTTGATTCAGTTTTTACCTGGAGACTGATAGATGAAATGAACTTGTCCGAGCAGCAGCAGTCCAGTTTTCTTGCTAAATTTAAAGAAAGCCGCCAGATTATGAAACAACAGAGGCAACGGCGGAAAGAGATTCTGGAGCAACTGGCTGAACTCCTGAAAGAAAAGAATACAAACACGCGTCTGATTGAAGCTAAACTGGCGGAGATGGAAAGGGCTCAGGAGCAAGCACACGAACGTTTGAAGCAGATACGGGAAGAGATGAAAGAGATTCTTACTCCGGAACAAAGAGCAAGGTATCTGCTTACCGAAGAGCGGCTATCCCAGGAGATGGTTCATGCCTTGAAAAGAAAAATGGAAGAAAGAGCAGGGTCTGGACCCGGTAGCCATTTCTGGAGAAGGGAAAAAGTTGACCGTTAAGAATACCTGGCTGGAGGAAAAATGAAGCAGAAAGGGAGTAAAAAAGAACCACAAAGTAACTCAAAAGGGAGGGGATTATGAAGCAGCTGGTAAAAATTTTTCTGGTGGTGTGTCTGCTGCCGGTCCTGGCTAAAGCTCAGCCAGCAGGAAGACAGGCGTGGGGAAAACAGTGGAAAGACAGATTAGAAAATTTGAATCTTACGGAATCGCAGAAAGAACAGTTGAAAACTCTGAGAGAAAGGATGCGTGAAGAAAGCCAGAGTATCCTGAAGAACGATGCTCTCACACCTTCTGAAAAGCAAGACAAAATTACTGCCTTAAGAGAATTTTGGCAGGCAGAACTGGCTAAAATACTGACTCCGGAACAGCTGGCTAAATGGAAACAGATGCAACCAGGTCCTAAAAATTACCGCCTGCTGGAAAACTGGGAAGAAATCGTCTCCGCACTGGACCTTACAGCCGAACAGAAAGAAAAAATCAAACCCCTGCTTCAGAAAGGGGCTGAACAGGCGAAAAGTATTCTTCAGGATAATAGCCTGAGCAAGGAAGAGAAGAAAGAAAAGGTTCAATCTCTGTGGAAGGAAACCCGGGCTGCTTTACGGGAAATCCTGACACAACAGCAGTGGCAAAAACTCCAGGAAAAGAGAAAGGAAGCCATCCAGAGGTACAGGGAAAAAAACAGAGGTTAGCGTCTACCTAAAAAGGTACGGATGAATTCTTCTCCGTGCAGTAAACCATAAGAACCACACCGGCAGGATTTTTCATTAAACGCTGTTACCTTATCCGGTTCAGTTGCTGGCCGAAAGATAAGAAAAGGTACCGCATCTGGCGTGTGACCGCGCACCGCTACCGGGGTGGGATGGTCAGGTAAAACAGCGATACTTACCTGCTTTCCCTGCACACCGCTAACAACCGGTGCAACAAGTTTACTGTCAAAATCTTCCAGACATTTTATCTTCAGTTCTGCTTTCCCTTCGTGACCGGCTTCATCCGGAGCCTCCACATGTACATAAACCAGGTCATACTTTGCCAGAGCATCCAGACAGGCTTTGGCTTTAGCCTGATAGTCTGTATCATACCAGCCGGTAGCTCCGGCTACCCTGATAACATCAAAACCACAGTAAAGACCAAGCCCTTTCACCAGGTCAACCGCAGCGATAACCGCTCCTTTCAATCCAAAACGACTCTGGAAACTTTCCATTTCTGGTTTTCTTCCCGGGGACCAGGGCCAGATGGAATTGGCTGGCTCTTTTCCCTGCCTGGTACGTTTCTCATTGATGGGATGACTGGCAAGAACAGCCCAGGACTTTTGAATAAGCTGCTTCAGAAGCCGGGCAGTGGCTTGCCCTCTGTCTGATGTGGCTTCAGGCATAATATCTTTCACCGCACGCCCGACATAATCATGAGGTGGAACACAGGTAACTTCCTCTGACCAGTCTCCTCTCAACAGGAGAATATGCCGGTAACCGAAGCCTGGATAGAAAAAAATTTCTTCATTGCCAAAATTCCTGTTTAATGTCTCTATCAACTCTGCTGCCTCTTCCGAGCTGATTCCGCCGGCAGAGTGACTCCTGATACATCCATCCAGAATACACAGTGTATTACAGCGAAAAACAAGGTCCTGACTTTCCACCTTTATACCCAGGGAAGCTGCCTCCAGAACACCACGACCATGAAAATACTTCCTCGGGTCATAACCTAAAATGGAAAGATTGGCTTCCGCGGAACCACAGGAAAAACCAGGAGGAATTGTTTCCAGCATCCCACAACGAGCCCTGCTGGCAAGATAGTTCAGATGGGGAATTCTTGCCACTTCCAGAGGTGTTTTATCACCCAGTTCTTTAACCGGGTAATCAGCTGCTCCATCCGGAATAAGAATGATGTATTTCATAAATTATGAAAGGCGTCTGGTAAGGAATTCTACCAGTGATTGATAATCACTGGTAATGGTTTCGTACTCTTCCTTCTTCCATTCCAGGTCAGCAAGACTTTCCGGCAAAACCGGCTCCACACCTGAAAGCTCTTTTATCTTCTCAGGAAACTTAGCCGGGTGAGCTGTCTCCAGCACTACTACCGGGCCTGCTACATCTGCTTTCCAGGCTGCCCGAAAAGCCACTGCCCCATGCGGTTCCAGCAACAAACCATATTTTTTATAAATGGAGACTATAGTCTGGTCCACTTCCTCCTCACTGATGGAGAAAGAAATAAAATCCTGGCGCATGCGCTCCATATCCGGACTTACCTTAAGATACCCCCTTTGAATTATCCGTCCGTTTTCATCTCTCTCATCAGTCAGCCAGCCGCCATACCAGTCCACCAGCCGTGCCAGGTTACTGGGATGTCCGACATTCATTGCGTTTGAGGAACACTGCCGCGAAGGAATTACAGGCTGGTATTGACCACTCTGTAAGAAACGAGGGAATTCGTCGTTTTCGTTTACCGCCACAATAAACTTTCTTACCGGTAACCCCATCAGCCTGGCTAACACTCCCCCGCAGAGATTTCCAAAGTTCCCACAGGGCACAGAAAAAACAATACCGTCTCCAGCCAGCCGCGACCAGGCATAGCAGTAATAAACAGCCTGGGGTAAAAGCCGGCCGAAATTGATGGAATTTGCTGATGTCAGATTCAGCCAGGATAAATTCTTGTCATTAAAGGCCTGTTTCACTAAAGCCTGGCAATCATCAAATTTTCCCTTCACCGCCACTGCGATAATATTATTGCCAGGGGTAGTCATCTGTAACCTCTGTCTTCTGGTCACCTCCCTTTCAGGGAAAAGTATCACTACTCTGATACCCTCCAGTCCAAGGAAGGCACTGGCTACAGCTCCCCCGGTATCCCCGGATGTAGCCACCAGAACTGTTAGCTGTTTCTTTTCCTTCCTGGCAAAGTACTCCATCAGTCTGGCCATCATCCTGGCAGCAAAATCCTTGAAAGAAGCTGTTGGTCCACGGTCCAGCCTCATGAGGTAAAATCCTTCTTCCACTTTTTCCAGAGGTATCTCAAAATTATAAACCCTGGCAGCAATGCTTCTTAAGACATCCTTTTCTATTTCTTTGATAAATTTTTCCAGGACGACTGTCGCTATTTCCGGGTAAGAAGCTTGCAAAAAAGATGTCAGTTCTTCTCTGGTAAACCTGGGGATTTCTACCGGCACATAAAGTCCATAGTCTGGAGCCTGACCTGCCAGTAAAGCTTCCTGAAAAGTAACCAGAGGCGCCCTGCGGTTTGTACTACGAAAAAAAATTTTGCCCATAACTTTCCTATCTGCCAATCTTTTCCAGCACCTTCTTTAAAACAGCAATGTCCTGTCTCAGTTTAGATTCCGAATCACGTTTATCCAGAGCTTCCAGGGAGAGGAACCCTTTGTAACCTGCTTCCTTGAGGGCACGCAGGGTTACTTCCCAGTCAATATCTCCCTCGTCTAACTTCCCAAAAACAAGGCTGTATCTGCGACCAGCAGGAATGCTGCCACCTTCTTCTACCGGCCGGGCTGCTTTCACATGTACATGTGCCAGGTACTCACCCAGGACACTGACTGCATACTCTGGACGGGTATACCCTTCATAAAGAGAGTTTCCGGGGTCATAAATCACCCCCACGCAGTCAGAGGGCAAGCCTTCCACTGCCTGCCGGCAGGCATCAGGTGTACAGCAGACAGCATAGTGATGTTGTTCAATAACAAACTGGACACTGTATTGTTTCGCCAGACCTACAACATTGTCTCCCAGCCAGCAGTTTAATCTTTTCAGAAGTTCCTGGACACAGGCGCCGGGCTGGTACGCGAAACTGTGGCAACGTATCTTTTTTGCTCCAATTATTCTGGCAGCAAGGAAAAAAGGTTCTAACTCTGCCTTTGTTTCCACACATCCAAAATATGGCGCCAGACCTGCAGCTTCCAACCCGTAATCTTTCATCAATTCCGCTATTCTACTGGCAGAATCTTTCAGGTTATTGCGGTCAACATGACCTTTTTCCTTACACCACCATTCTACACCTTCACATCCGTATTTTCTGGCTAACTCCAGTACTTCTTGCGGGGTCTTATCTGCTGTGGAAAGAGAATAAAGACTGATTTTCATTTGTTCTCCTTTTCCTTTCTCCGTGTAATTATCAGGCGCACTGCTTCCATCAGCACAAACAGAGAAAGCAGAACCAGCCCGAGAGAAACATTCCCGAGAAAATAATTTTTCTTCTGGTAAAACTGGCCTGCCTGCCAGAGTAAAGCCCAGATGGTGGTGATAAACATCAAAATAGAGGGCACAAGAACGGCCGCAGAGTTTCTATTAGATAGCAGAAGATAACAGCCACAAACCAGAAGCACAATGGCAGCCACCAGCTGGTTGGAAGCACCAAAAACAGGCCAGAGTTTCTGCCAGTTGCCAAAAGCAAGGTAGCCGGTGCAAACCAGAACCAGGAAGGTGGAAAAGTATCTGTTCCGCAGCAGCCTGATTCCACAGCCGTAACCAAAAAGTTCTTGTGTAATATACCGGGCAATCCTGGTGGCTGTATCCAGAGTGGTGAGAACAAATCCGTTAATCATAACAATAGCCAGAAAAGTCCCGGCCTGGCTACCTATCACCCGGGCAACTATCTGGCCATATCCCAGTCCAAAAGTCCTGATAGGCTCTCCGTTTTTCATTAATTCTGGATAATTCAGACTGGAACCAGGAGTATCCCAGCTAAGACCTGCTGCCACGCATACCAGAGCCAGAAATGCTAAAGCGCCCTCGGTTAACATTCCACCATAGGCTATTTTTTTTGCCTCTTTTTCGTTTGCCAGCTGTTTGGAAGTAGTACCGGAAGAGACAAGAGAATGAAAACCACTGATTGCCCCGCAGGCAATAATCACCAGCAACATTGGCCAGAGATTCCCCTGAGAAGAATGGAAACTCAGATAAAAAGGAGATTGAAAAACCGGCCGCAGGGTTAAAATTCCAAGATAGCCAACAGCCATTCCTGCAAAAAGAACGAAGGAGGAAAGATAATCCCTCGGCTGTAACAGGAATTGGACTGGCAGAACCGACGCTACCCCGGCATAAACAAGTAAGATAATAGTCCAGATGGTAACAGCATGCTGAGCAGGAATTTTTATCGGTAGATGATACCCAAGGATAAAAACAATAACCATCAGAATCAAACTCAACAAGGTGGTCACTCTCTGACTTAACCCGGCTCTGTAAACCAGCAGTCCAAAGAAAACAGCAATAAAAATAAGAGAAAAGGTAGGCACCACAATCTGTGGTTCAGAAATTAAAGTTTTGGCGGTGATGGCTGCAAACACTGCTACCACAAGAACCAGGGTAATCCACAAAAAAAGAGAAAAAACTATCTGCGCGCGCCTGCCGAGAACACTGGCGGTCACATCTCCTACCGAAGTACCCTGGTGCCGCAGACTTACCATTAAAGAGGAAAAATCATGAACCCCACCGAGAAAAACACAACCTAAAACAATCCAGGCTAAAGCCGGACCCCATCCCCAGAAAACGCCAGCAATAACTGGACCAAGAATTGGACCGGCACCGGCAATGGAAGCAAAATGGTGGCCAAAAAGGATTGTCCAGTTTTTGGCTGGCACATAATCAACTCCATCAGTTTTTTCCACTGCAGGTGTTTTTTTTTGCGAATCAACCTGCCACAGACGCTCCAGTAAGCGGCCATAAAAATGGTAAGCCAGGAAAAAACTTCCCAGAACCAGACCGGTTACGGAAAGTACACTCATTTCTTCCCCTCAGTAAAGTGGACGATACTTTTCCGAGCGGCAGCGAAACTTTCTTACGGGATACCTTTTTTGCAACAGTCTCAGTTTACTTTTAACCGCCTGAGTGATATCAACACAGTATAAATCAGCAAAGTTGAGAAGCAGGATAAACAAATCAGCTATCTCCCGGGTAACCGCTTTCTTACTTTTCCCCTGACGCAGGTACTGGCGTGTCTGGTCCGGAGACTTCCACAAAAAATGCTCTAAAAGTTCCGCGGCTTCAATAGCTATAGCTTCACCCAGGTCCTTGGGACTATGAAACATCTCCCAGTCTCTTGCCTTCACAAAACTGGCAATTTCCCTCTTCAGATTCTCCACAGTTGTCCGGGAATCATCAGGAGAGGCTTTCATAGCCAGAATTATAGCAAAACTTTAGCCAGCAACCAAGTTTTTCACTTCTTACTTTCCCGGTAGCTTCTAAAACGAATGCCGGTTAAACCTTTAGCCTTGATTAGCCCGGGTAAATGTTTTTCCGGAACGGACTTCATTGCTATATCCCACGGGTCAATAAGAAGAAGTTTCTCCTCAAGGTAGTGGTAACAATCAGGCAAGTCCAGGTAAAGGAGAACCTTCCTCAAAAAGCTGGCACTCGGCCAACCAACTACCTGGCTCTGCGTCCAGGAAAGGAAATCAAGCGGTGCGTTAATCAGAGTCAGCTTTTCCACCGCAGGATGCAACAGACTGGCAAAGACAGCCAGAATACTACCCTGACCACGACCGGAAAGCATTATCTGTCTGGCACCAAGAAAGGCAAAAAGGTCCAGCGTACGCAAAACATCATATACCCTCCGGCCAAGGTAGCTTTCACCCAGAAGCAGACCATAGCCGTGACACATATAATCCATTCCATACGGATGGAAGACATCTTCCCAGCTATCAGGCATTAATTCTCCTAATCCGCGCACATCAAGAAGGTAAAGTGGACGAAGAGATTTCAGGTATCTGGAGTAAATTCTATGCTTCAATTCTTCTGCTGCCCCAAAGTGGGGAAGATGCAGATAAATTTTCTCCTCTACATCCAGAGTAACAGCTTTCTCCGGGGCAACTGTGGCTTTGTAAAGAATTGCTCTCACATTTCTTTCTGTTTCCACAGCATACCTGGAAACCAGATTTTTCCCTATCTTTTGTGGCCTCAGGTTGCGGTAATGAGCAGCTCCCTTTTCCTCAGGCAGGCACAAAAGTCCCCTCAGCACAGAAAGCATCTCTTCCCTGGAGAGGGATTTCCGGCAGGCAGCAATCTTTTCTGCTTTTTCTCTGATGAGTTCTGTAATCGGCCTGGAACCCATCAGATTTACCTGACCGGCTGCTGTAGCCCATAACTTCTCTGGCTTGCGCACCTGTATTCTTGCTTTTCCCGGCTCTGGCAATCCAGCGTGACGGGCAAAGAAAGAAACCATAGCCTGCTGATTCTCCGGATAGTAACCGTGAGGATGGTTACCGATAAAAAGCTTTACTTTTTCTCCTGCCTCATAAATTTCGTAAAATCTTTTTATCTCGGCAAAGGTTTCAGCCAGACCGCGACGGTCAAAATAGTCATATTTTTGCCCCAGTAATAACACCGGATGAGGCGCTCTGGCAAGGAAAAAATCTGCCATCTCCAGACCAGAACCGATAACACCTGGAGGATATTGCTCTGCATCAGCAGGCAGTTCATTCTCCAGATTAGCAAGAAAGGTAGTAACAAAACAACTTGGTGCCGCCATCTTGAACCTTTCCTCCAGAGGCCATAACCAGGTTGTCATCGTCCCGCCACCAGAGTTTCCGGTGATACCCAGCCGGGAAGAATCCACCTCCGGACGGCTTACCAGGTAATCCAGAGCTCTGATACCATCCCACGCTCGCCAGGCACCAAAAAACTCACCTATCAGTTCCAGTTGCTTACCCATCATATTATGGCCAAAGCATAAACCAGTACGGGTAGGTTCCTTTTCTGGCAGAGAAAGATATTGATTTCTTTCTCCCTGGTGCCAGGGGTCATAAATCAGAACCGCAAATCCTGCCTGAACCAGACGCTGGCAGAACTGCTGGTAACGTGGTTCAGCTTTCCCGTCCTTAGAATGGCCGCAGCAACCAAGAATCCCTGGTACCGGTTCCTTAATCTTTGCGGGAAGATATAAATTGGCACTCACCAGACACCCTGGCCTGCTTTCCAAAAGAATTTTTTCTACAGTATAGTCTCTGGCTTTAAGCACTCCGGTAACCCTGGCATTCAAGTCTGTTTTCTCAGGCCAGGGCTGAAACGCTTCCCGGATAATGCGGCTAACATGCTGCCGGTATTGCTCTGCTTCTTCTCGGCTACGGATGGTTCTTAATCGTTCTGCTCTTTTCTGCCTGATTTCCTTAACTTTCTCCACATAATAATCCAGAACCATATGCCCGTAACCCTTTCTTAAAATGCCCATTTTTTCCCCCTGTCCTGTCAAGGATTCTGGTTTCTCTCTTTTTCTATGTTATAATCATCTGCCAATGTTTCTCCGACTTTTCCTGCGTATTCTGAGCATTTTTTTGATGATTTCTGCTGGTGCCCTGGCCAGAAGGCTCAATTTTACCACTCCTGAGACTTCACAGCGGCTGGCCAGACTTACAGTCTGCTTTTTTTATCCTGCCTTAATTTTCTCCGCTATTTTTACCAGCTATACCTGGCCGCAGTTAGTGGCCAACTGGGTTTTACCGGCTGGCGCACTGATGATTATGACAGCTGGCTATATCATAGGCCTTCTTTTCTCTTCTCTCCTCACCTTTGAAAACCAGAGACAGAAAAACAGTTTTCGTTTCCAGTGTACCATTAACAATTATTCTTTTCTACCATTACCAGTAGCTGTGATGCTCTGGGGCAAGCACGGTATGGCACAGTTACTTTTTTCTACCCTTGGTTCTGAGATAGCTGTCTGGACGTTAGGAATTCTTGCTCTCACCGGTAACCGTTTCCGGAGGGAGAATATACGCTTACTCTTTAACCCCCCTTTAGTAGCACTTCTTTCAGCAGTACTGGCAGTAGCAGTTAAAAATATTCCTTTTCTCCAGCCACTGGGCGAAGATAATTTTTTTCGCCAGGCAGGAAATTCTCTCCTGACTGTGCTACAAATGTTTGGCCAGGCTACTGTTCCACTTTCCATGTTTGTTGCCGGTAGCCGCATGGCTGACTTAAAATCAGGACACCTTTACACCGGAACTCAACTTTATGTCATTATCCTGAGACTTGTTGCCATACCAGCTATCAGTATCGCCTTGCTGTTATATTTTCCGATAGATTCTGCCACCCGCCTGACACTGGTGCTTCTGGCCACCATGCCTTCAGCTATCGCCAGTGTGGCTTTGAGTGAAATCTTTGAAGCAGATGCTCAGTTTGCCGCTTCCAGTGTTTTGCTGACACATCTTTTTTCTCTGCTTACCATACCAGGATGGCTGGCTTTTCTTATCTGACCGTGAGCAAATCAAATCCAGTTTTTTTATCTCTCACACGTCTGGCATTGCTTCCTGTAATCTCCAGAAGCACCAGTTCTCCTACCTGCCAGGTTTCTACCCCTGGCCTGAGGCAGCCGGTGTGGCTTTTGCCTTCCCGACCAGCGGAACCATGAAGATGAAGATGCGGTTTTTTATCCTGGCCAGGGAAAATCATCCCTAAGGCTAAAACTTCATGAACACCGAAAAGCTCAAAAAATAAAGGCTCTACCGGTCTTTCCCTTTCTTCTTTCGGACCGACCACCATTCTTCCGCCGTCCTTGAGCCCTCCTATGAGAAAACAGAGAGCACACTTTATGCGGTGACGAACAGCAAATTCTTCAATGGCAGAGGGGATTTTGTCTCCATCCTTCAGGCTGATGATAAAAACACGATTGACCTTACCCTGACTGTAGTTAATAATTACCTCCTGTTATGTTAGTATTATACCACCTGGCAAAAATTTTTCGGGAAAAACGCCTTTCCCCGGAAAAGATCTGATACCAGGGAGAAAGACAAAATCTTCTGCGGACTTTTTAACTTCAGAAATTATAGCCCGGTCACAGGTCAACTCCTGCGGTTGGAAAAAAAGACTCGTTTTTGGGAGAAACATTAACTGTAAAAGCCAGATATACCTTGCGTCGTGCAGCTATTTCTCTGAAGAAAATTTTCCACCATCAAGAATGGTGACGTTGACCAGCCGGGACAGGTATGTTCCCTGCCGGGTTCTGACACCTAAACCTAAATCACTTACCACTACCCGGTTGACCAGTCTGAGGAGTTCTCCGTGCCAGGTTGGCTGGGAGTAAGCGTATAAACTGTGAATAGCATACGGTTGACCATTAAACTGTCCGAGATACAAAAGACTGTGGCCAGGCATAGAAAGTAGTGTCAGCCCCGGCATTGCCTTTTCTGTTAACAGTTTTCTCTTTTCTTCCTCCCCGAAGTTCCGGTCAAAAAAATCGATCTTTCGGCCTACTCTCCTCTGTTCCCAGGAATTGCGCGGCAGAAACACTCCTGCCGTAGCAAAAACCGACTGGATAAAACCAGAGCAATCCTGCATTCCATACATACCTCCCCAGCCATATGGCAGATGCAGATACCGGAATGCCTGTTCCAGAATCGTTCTTGGTGTATAAGGCAGAAAACCTTCATGGATATCCCTTCGTTTGAGATAGCCGGAAGTAAACTGGCATCTACCATCTGAACATTTAGCCGGCAGTATCACTTCTAACACAGAAGAACCAGATTTTCGCACTGGAAGTCTGGCTCCCATACCCAGGATGTCATATCTTCTGGTGAGACTGATGTCAACATAAACGTCTGTAAGAGGTTCTACCACTACAACAAACGGTTTCCCTGACCTGAAGTTTTCCAGCTCCTGCTGACTTACCAGAGCCACCTTTTCCGCTTCCACCCAGCCTCTCGTCCACGGTCCTTCCACATAAAACCAGCCGTTGTCCACGGTGGAATGAAAAATGACAACCGGTGTACCTATCTCTAAAAGATTATTCTGAAGTAAATCAATATTTCTCTCCCCGGGATGGCTGTAAAGAGGAAAACGCGTGGGAAGAAAACGCTGGTCAGCTCTTTTTACCACCAGACCATATCTTATTTTTTTTGTTCCGGAAAGTTCTCCTGAGGACATCACCTGGAAAAGATTCCGGTAGAAAACCTGGTCTACCCTGCCACTGAAAGTATAAAGTGTCTGTTTCTGAAAATAATCAAGGTCAGCAGAAAGTTTTTTCTGAAGGTTTTCCCCGGAGAAAAACGTAGACCAGGAGAAAATATCACCCCGTCCAGAAAGTTCAGCCAGTTTTTCATTGAACGAAGAAAGTTCTGTTTCCGTAAGCACCAGCTCATCAGGAAAGGGGTGTTTCTGTATCCAGAAACCCGGAGAAAGCATTTCCGCTGTAACATGGGGTAAAATGGTGCCGGCAGCATAGTAAAGTTTTTCCCGGCAAGAAACCCCCTGCCCGGAAACGAAAAGAAACAAAAGAGACAGAAGAAAACCTTTCTTTGCTCCCGGTTTCAAAAGCGCCTTTCTGTTATTCTTACTTCCTGGTGGCACCGTCCAATTTCTCTTTCCACTTTTCTTCTAACTGGTCCACATAGATATTTTTTTTCTCTTCGCCCCAGGTTTCACCACCAGCACCGACCAGACCAAAAGTAGAAAGCTCCAGATATTCTTTTCCTTTTGGCGTCTTCAGTATTTTGTACTGATAGGGATGTCCATAGGGGTCCATAAAGTTAGTACCTGCTCCCAGGTACGGCCCTTTCCAGCCAGTGACACCAGGGTTTTCCATCAAATCCTTCAATCGCCGGGGAACAGTTCTGGTATCCAGATAGTATAAGAGAATAGCTGATTCAATGTTTTCAAAATCTTTCCTGACTTTCTCGCTACCTTTCTTTGCCATCCCCATTTCTCTTACCAGTCTGGCAGCCTCCTGGCTTTGCAGGGCGTTTATCTCTGCTATTCCACCGACTATTCCAATTTGAGAAAAAGGTATCCTTTCTTTCCATCTTTCCCATTCCTGTCGCTCCTTTTCTTCCAGAACCTGAGGCGGAACCGGAGGTTTATTGGCGACAACAACAGTAGACATATTTTCCTTCAAAACAACATACCCTTCTGCCAGTTTTGAAGACACAGAGACCTCACCAGAGATAACCGCAATTTTAGAACTTAGCTCTTCCGGGTTATAACCAACTAAAAAGATGGTACCACGCACTCCAGCCAGAGCATTGGGCGTTTCTATTTCCAGCTTACCTTCTGCCGGTAGTTTCTCCACCACAGACCAGAGACGACCTTTTTTTGTTTCTATCTGCAGTGTTTTCAGGCTTTCTTTCTGGAAAGAAAAATTTTTAATCTGGACCAGGGTATCACCGGAAAGGGTAACCACAGCTTTCTTTCCGAAGGCAATAATTGCCTCTGCATCCTTTCCTGTCCTCAGATAAGAACCTACGGAAAGTCTGGCACCACCGGGTACATCCTCCCAGCTTCTCGTCCCTGCGTTCCAGAGATAAACACTACCTTTCTTGCTGACAAGCACTACAGCCGGTTGCTCCTGGCTTACTACAGAAAAAGAGAACAAACAAAACAAAAGCCAGATAAAAATTTTTCCTTTCATCCCTCTACCCCCTGTTCCATCTTCACCCTGTAAAGATTTACCTGCCGGTCCCTTCCTTTCACTCTGGTAGAACCAATAGCCTCACAATCAACCACATCCTTTACCAGCTGGTAAGTATCCTCACTGATAAGAATCTCCCCGGCTTTCGCCTGGCTTTCAATCCTGGCAGCCAGATTAACCGCATCACCAATAGCAGTATACTCTATCCTCCGGACAGTACCAACATTGCCTATCACCATCACCCCGGTATTGATACCCACACCGACCATCAAAGGTAAACTCTCCTGTCTCCTTTTCAGTTTTCTTACCATTTCTATCGCGGAAAAAACTGCTCTTTGGGCATGGTCATTTTGTTCTACCGGTGCCCCGTAAATAGCCATCACAGCGTCTCCAATGAATTTGTCCAGCGTGCCACCATAAGCAAAAATGGCTTCTTCTACAATGCTGAACATTTCATTAAGAAGAACTACTGTTTTCTCCGGCGGGATTTTCTCCGCCAGAGCAGTGAAACCACGCACATCAGCAAAAAGAACAGTGAGTACCTTCTTTTCCCCGCCCAGACTTATTTCCTTACTGGAACTGAGCAGTTTTTCCATAACAGAGGGAGCGATGTAGCGCTGAAAAACTGAACGTAATCTCGTCTTTTCTCTTCTCTCGGAAAGGAACTGCGTCAACGTTATTGTCAGACTTGTCAGAAAAAGAGATACTATTGTCGGTACAATTTCCAGCCATAATCCGTAACTGGAAAATAACCAGCTGGCTACTACTATAAAAAGACAACCAAGAAAAATGGTGAAGAAAAAACCAATCCCGGCAGGAAAAAAAACTCCTGAGAGACTGGCTGTGATTGCTCCCATTACCGGCAGCAAAAAGGAGATAAAATATCCGGCTGGACGCAGGAACTCATTCTGAAAGAAATTTTCCAGGAAACTGGCATGTAATCCTGCTTTTAGGTATCTTTCCTTGCCGGAGACCGGTCCGATATCTGTGGTTCCGGCAGCAGTATGAGCCACCAGAACAATTTTGTTGGTGAAACGGTCAGGAGAGATAAAAGGGGTTTTCCCCTTACTCCAGGCATCATATGACTGCAGAACCTGGACCAGGGCATACTGAGGAAAGACTCTCAAATCCGGGTAAATCTTCAGCCAGACAGAACCGCTACTGTCTACAGGGAAAATCCTTTCCTGCTCCTGAACGGTTAAAGCTATTTTGTCTTTGTCCACCATCTTGATGGCAGAAGCAGGTAGGTTATAGTACTCCTTAAGAATTGCCAGCCCCAGGGAAGGAATAAGTTTTCCCTGGTAACTGATAAACAGAGGATACCTTCTGGTAATACCATCTTCATCTGTAGGAGTATTGAGGAAACCAGTACAAAGCGGCTTGCCCAAAAAAGCAGGAGGCAACAGCAAATTCTTTCCCTGGAGGGAGTCTGCCTTCTGGAATAACTCGCCTTCAAAGAAACAGGGGAGAATAACATTACCAGCCTGGTTAATACTCTGCTGGAACTGGTAGTCAGCCTTTCTGTCCCCGGATTCTTCCAGAAAAAGAATATCGTAAGCCACTATTCTTGCACCCCAGACTTTCAAGACCTCATTCAAACCAGCATACCAGTACCGGGGAATAGGCCAGCGTCCTAACATCTTCAATGTTTCATCGCCGACAAACACAATCACCACATTTCCTGTGACTTTTCTAACAGAGACTGTTTTCATCCGCCAGTCATAGGTAATCAGTTCAAAACGTCTCCAGGTAGGTAAACGGGAAAGGAAAAAAACGCTAATTCCCAGAAGAACCGGCAAGAAAAAAATAGTACTTTTGACTTTCTTAGCTGACCTTGGTTCCATCTCCGGGGCTGACAGGTAAGGTAATATAAAACGTTGTTCCCTGACCCACTGCGGATTCCACCCTGATTTGTCCCTTATGCTCGGAAACTATCTTTTTGACTACAGCAAGACCAAGACCTGTCCCTTTATGTCCTTTTGTGGTGAAAAAGACCTCAAAGACTTTCCTCAGATTTTCTGGTGGGATTCCACAACCGTTATCCCTGACTGAAATTTCAAATCTGTCTCTTTCCGGAATCCGCCGGGCAGAAAGAATAATTTTACCTGTATTTTGCGGAATGGCTTCCCGGGCATTATTGATAAGATTAATCAGAACCCTCTCCATCCCCTGATAATCAAAAAAAACCTCCTGGAGAGATTTATCTGCTTCCACAGAAATAGAACAATTCTTTTCCCGGAGACAGTCATGATAAAGACTGGCTGTAGTTTCCAGAAAAGCAGGAAGATTAACCTTCTGGTAAAGGGGTTTTTTCCTGGTAGAAAAGTTGAGCATATCCAGAATTAAGTCTGAGATACGTTGCACATTCCGGCGGACAATCTCCCATCCTGTTTTCAAATTATCAGTGGTACCGGACTTAAACGCTTCATCCACCAGAGTCAACCCGCCCATAAGACCATTGAGAATGTTCTTAATATCATGCGAAAGAGAAAGCATTGCCTGACCTACTCCAGAAAAATGTGCCTTCCTCAAATTTTCCCGGTAAAGATAGGCATTCTCTATCGCCATTGCTGCTTGTGTCGCCACAATCTGGAGCAACTGTTCATCAGCCTCATTAAAAAAATCCCCATGACGTTTATTCAAAACCTCCAGGACACCTAACAACTTTCTTTTCCAAACAAGGGGAACAGCCAGAATGTTTCTTGTTTGAAACTTACTTTTTTTGTCTGCGAGGGCATAGAAATGACTTTCTTTCCTGACATCCTGGACATTGACTATTCTTCTGTCTCTGGCACAGATACCAGCAATTCCCTGGCCTAACTTCAGTTTGATGCGCTTTAGTTTATCCCCCTTTTCTCCCCTGGCTACCTCAAAAAAAAGAACCTTTTGTTTCCGGTCATAAAGAAGCAGGGAACTGGCTTCTGCCTGGAGAATCTCCTTACTTTCCTCCATTATCAATTCCAGCAATTGATGAAGATTGGTGATATAGAGGATAAAGGAAGAAACCTTCTGCAGGGTATCCAGACGCCGCTGAAGGATATCTTTCTGCTGGTTTTCCACATATTTATTTTACCGTATATCTTGAAATCTGGCAACCCTTGACAGGTTTAAAAATTAACAGTATAATTATTTACACATAATGGAGGGGCTTATGCAAGATTTAACTGTCCGGCAGAAAGAAATTCTTAGTTTTCTTCAGAAATTCATCAGTGAGCACGGATATCCACCAACCCTGAACGAAATCAGGGAACATTTTTCCTTTGCCAGTGTTCAGGCAGTCAAAGGTCATCTTCTGGCTCTGGAAAAGAAGGGGTATCTCCAGCGGATAGAAAAAATCTCCCGGGGTTTGATTCTCAAAGAAAGAATGGAACAGTCACTTCCTATTCCTATCCTGGGAAGGGTACCAGCCGGTCAACCTCTCTCAGAAGAAGAAAATATTGAAGGTTATTTCTTTCTGGATAAAAACTTTCTTGGCTCAGGAAAAATTTTTGCCCTCAAGGTAAAGGGAGAAAGTATGAAAGAAGCAGGTATCTTAGATGGAGATTATGTTATTGTTAATCAGGAATCTTCTGTCAACAACGGAGATATTGTGGTGGCTCTGGTGGATGGGGAATGCACGGTGAAATTTTTCTTCCGGATGGCAGAAAAAATTGAACTGCGACCCGCCCACCCTTCTTATAAAACAATCAGCAGCAGAGAAAACCTGCATTTGTTAGGAAAAGTGGTAGCTGTTTTCCGCAAGATACCATGATTACAGAAATTGGTGAACCTGTGAAGGTGGCAGCTATTTTCGCTCCAGGTAAGGTAAAAATTTGCTGGTTTAGCTGGAAGGGAAGACGGATACAGGTAGAGAAAATCACCTTTTTCTGGAAGACTAAAGAAGGAGAAAAAACTATTCATCATTTTGCTCTTTCCACTGGCCAGGAAGTTTTTGAGATATCTTTCTGTCCTGAACAACTTTCCTGGTTGCTGGAAAAAGTCCATCTGGAATAGATTACTGAAGAGGACTTATGGAAAGGGTCATTCTCCATGTAGACATGGATGCCTACTTTGCCTCTGTAGAACAGCAAATCAATCCATTCCTGCGGGGAAAACCGGTTATTGTCTGTGGAAACCCCCAGACGAAAACCGTGGTAGCTTCAGCTTCTTATGAGGCTAAAAGACAGGGTGTTCGTTCTGGAATGAGCATTCCCCAGGCCCTTTCTCTCTGTCCAGAAGCAGTGCTGGTACCAGGTAATCCCATCTGTTACGCCGAAACATCCCGGACTATTTTTTCCCTCCTGACCTCTTTCAGTGAAGAGGTAGAAATCTATTCTATTGATGAAGCCTTTCTGGATGTCTCCTCCACAGTTCATCTTTTTGGTGGGAAAGAATCTCTTGGGTTACAGATTAAAAAGACCATTCTGAAAAAAACAGGGCTTTCCTGCTCTGTGGGGATTGCGCCCAATAAACTTTTAGCTAAAATTGCTGCTTCCCTGGTTAAACCTGATGGTTTGCGTATTATTGAGGAGAAGGAAATTTTAGAGTTAATGCTTAATCTACCTATAGAAGAAGTACCGGGAATTGGACCAAGGCTGGCAAGTCTTCTTTCTGATTGGGGAATAACTACCTGTGGTCAGATTCAAAAATTAGGAGAAGAATTTTTTGTCACCAGATTTGGCCTGCGGGGGAAAATACTTTACCAGGCAGCCTGTGGCCTGGACCAGTCTCCAGTAATCAAGACACCACCCCAGCCTAAATCTATTGGTCACTCTTACACCTTACCTTTTAACACCACTGATATGGAATACATCCGGGCTGTAATTTTCCGCCTTTCAGAACAAGTCGCCAGCCGGATGCGGCAGTCTTCTTTTTATGGCAGGGTGGTTACAGTCTGCGTCAGACTGGGTGACTTCACCACCTTCACCAGACAGAAAAAATTCCTTCCTTTCCCTCCAGATGGTCACCGCATCTATACCCTGGCCTGGCAAATCTTCCATAGCTTTTCTCTTAACAGACAAGTACGCATGCTTGGTATCAGCGTCTCTGAACTCTCCCGGGATATACCCGGTCCCCTTTTCCCAGAAGAGAAATCCCGGGAAAATCTTTTCCAGGCTATAGACCTTATTAACGGTAAATTAGGAGCAAATACGGTTTTCCCGGCCACCTTCCTTTTAGAAAAGACAGTACAACCACCTGTACCCAAGACCCATTCTTTCCAGTTCTGGAGATTCAAACCATCAGGACAAACAAAAATTTGACACGGATGCTTAACCCTGATAAACTCTTCCCTAGTTAACATTTAAAACATTCAAAAACTTCAGGAAAACGCGTGGGAAGGACAAAACAAAAATTTTTATTTTTCTTTCTGCTGTGCATCTGGTCTCTTCAGGCTGAAGAATATTGTGTCCAGAAAGGTGACAGTCTTTACAGAATTGCTAAAAAGTATGGCACCAGTGTAGCTGAGTTAAAGCGACTTAATAATCTCTCCAGCAATAAACTTTCCATCGGACAGACTCTCCTGGTAAGTCCGGTAGAGAAACAAACAGAAGATGTTGTTCAATCTGGTTCCCGCTACCAGGCAGCCAGAACCTACCACCGGGTAAGAAAAGGGGAAACACTTTTCTCCATCGCACACAAATACGGTCTTTCTGTTGACCAGCTACGCCAGCTCAACCAGATTGGCGGTTCTCTTATCAAGCCTGACCAGCGCCTTTTAATCAGTGTCTCCTGGTCCCGGGAGACAAAACCAACAGAACCTGTTCTGGAAATAGCTGAAGAAACACCTTCAGAAACTGAGCTTAAACTTCTTTCCTCCCTTCCAGGAGAGAATAAAATTACCAGGGTAATTGAAAATGCCCTTGGTTTTCTGGGAACACCCTACCGTTTTGGAGGCACAGGTAGAAGTGGTATTGATTGTTCCGGCCTGGTGAAGAAAGTGTTTGGCGGGGTAGGAGTTCAACTGCCAAGAACAGCCTGCCAGCAATACCAGGAAGGAACAGTTATCAGCAAAGATGATTTAGCCGCAGGGGACCTCCTTTTCTTTTCCCGGTTGAAAAGCCTCCGGCCAACGCATGTGGCTCTTTATCTGGGAAACGGATTAATTCTTCATGCCAGCCAGAAAGCCAGAAAAGTGGTGATTGAAAGTTTTGACAAAAACTATCTTCTGAACCAGTTTGTAGGTGCCCGCCGCATCATTGAAGAAGAAAACCAACAACAATATACTGTGACGCCGTAACTCTTATATGCCTGCCGGTCGTTACACCTGCCTTTTTATCATTTCTCCCCTTCTGGTAACTGTAGTTCTGGGAATATTCTTAGCCGCTACAGCTGTTCAGAAACCAGTTTCCACGACCATCACCATTGCAGCTGCTGGGGACATTATGATGGGCACTGATTATCCTGAGAAATTTCTACCACCAGAAGACGGAAGACATCTCTTCCGGGATGCTGAACCCTTTTTAAGACAGGTGGATTTGGCTTTCGCCAATCTGGAAGGACCGTTGCTGGATAGAGGAAACTGTTACAAAGACATTTCCCGCGCACATGTTTTCGCCTTCAAAACACCGGCCCGTTTTGCCAGAAACCTGGCCAAAGCCGGCTTTGATGTTGTCTCTCTGGCTAACAACCACAGCCGCGACTTTGGAGAACATGGCCTGAAGTCAACCAGAGAGATCCTTCAAGTCTGGGGCATAAACGGAATCAGTGATGGGGAGACTGCTGTCTATCAACGGGGTAATATCAGCGTATGTTTTGTGGCTTTTTCCTTCAGCCCCGGTTCTTTTTCCCTTATTCAGCCAGGCAAGGCTTTGACCATGATTGAAACCCTGGCAAAAAAATATAATATCGTTGTTGCCTCTTTCCATTGTGGCAGTGAAGGACCAGCGGTACTGCACCTGCCAGACAAAGAGGAAATCTTCTGCGGAGAAAAAAGGGGCCACCCCAAAAAGCTGGGGCGTGATGCAGTGCAACGGGGAGCTGATTTAGTTTTAATGCATGGTCCCCATGTACCAAGAGCTATGGAAATTTACCAAGGCAGATTAATCGCTTATAGCCTGGGAAACTTCTGCACCTACGGATTTTCCTCCCTGAAAGGACCTGTTGCTCTCGCACCACTTTTACTGGTAAAACTTGATAGCCAGGGAGGCCTCCTGCAGGCTGGAGTAATCTGTTTCCACCAGGTTCCACCTGGCATACCCAGATATGATTTTTCCCATCAGGCTTTACACCTGCTCAGGAAACTATCCCGGGAGGACCTCAACCAGCCAGAAACATTTCTCCAGTCAGATGTTGACTTTTTCCCTCGGGGAAAGGTAAGATAGTATAAAAATTGCGGGATTAACTCAGAGGTAGAGTACGAGCTTCCCAAGCTCGGAGCACGGGTTCGAATCCCGTATCCCGCTTACACAGGGAAACTTACTGCTGCCTACCTTTCAGACGACCTCTGGCTCTCTCCAGTTTATAGACAAAGTCTCCTTGCTGATACTGTTTCCGCCAGCCTTTCATCAGAACCCAGCCACCAAATCTTACCAGAGTATTTCTCCAGTTCCGGTACCACTTCTTCCATCCGTCTCTCAGCCGATGCAGATAAAAAAGTAAACAGGGAAAAGCAAAAACATTAATTACTACAAGGAAAAAGTAACGAAACCGGTAGAACTTGCCCATGATTTGCTGTACTGCCATCTGCAGGTCTTCAGCAGCAACAGGCGGGTCAGGTTCAAAAACAGGGAAATTACCGTCATAGTACTCCCAGCCAACATCACCTGAAGGGTAGATACGGTTCTGCCTCAGCAACCTCTGGCGCAATTCTGTCCCTGGTAAAGGAACCGGTAATAAAACCTGCACCGTATCAATTCTTGCCTGCCGGATAAATATGCGGAAACGTCTGACCCTTTCAGCCACCGGCATAGAAAAAACTCCTTCTGCCAGCGGATAACCAAAGATAAACATTCCGTGCACCAGAAATCCAAACCTCTGGAAGACCCTTGCCATTTTTATCATCTCCTCCGGGACTATGTGCTTGCGCATAATCTGTAACTCTTCCTCAATAGGGGATTCAAAACCAATGGCCACGGTATTAATTCCTGCTTTCCTCATCGCTGATAACAACTCGCCATCCTTTGCCTTATCCAGACGAATCTGAACTGTAAAATCAAGTCTAAGATTAATCCGGCGCTGGTATTCAAAAAGCATTCTGCAGAAACGGATTGTTTCTTCCCTCTGCTGACCGAAAAGGTCATCAACAATGAAAAAATGTCTGGCATCCCTTGTCTCCACCAGGTTGCTTATTTGCTCCAGTAATCTTTCCGGGGAGGCAAAACGAGGTTTTCCCTTGACAGTACAGAATTCGCAATCCATGCCACAGCCACGTATTCTCTCCACCGGATAGATACTAATTCTGGCATAGCGAACCAGAGAAAAGTCCGGTAAGGGTAAGGCCTCAAAATCGGTGATTGGTTCTCTTGGTGGTGTCTGGATAATCTTCCCTCCCTCATAATAAGCCAGTCCTTTCACACTTTTCAAATCAGAACCATTTTCTAAGGAGAGAAGAAGTTGCTGTATGGTAACTTCACCCTCACCCCTGACAATGTAATCAATACCAGAGGCAAAAGCCTCTGGCATGGTTTCTTCTACAAAATGTTGCCCACCAGCCACAGTAATCACACCTTCCTTTTTATAAAACCTGGCCAGTTCATAAAGCCTGGGAACTGTGCTGGTAAGGCCACCATAAAATCCTACAACGTCAGCACTTCTTAATCTTTGCAGCAGACTGTGGTCCACCTTGCCCTGCTCGGTTCTGGGTCCATGGAGAGAAAAGTTATTCTCATCAATCACTTCTACATCCCAGTTTCTCAGTTCACGCACTGAAGTAGCAACACAGACGGGGCCTAGTGCCGTAGTTTTATTAGCTACATTAGAATAAATATTAAAGGCAGGGTATGCCGGAATGACGATCCTCATTCTTTTGCGTTTCTTTCCTGCTGCGTGGAGATTCATTGGCCTGGTATTGCAGCTATCGTTTCTTTAACCTTCTATTCCGTGAATAACTTATTTCACTTCTCCATTTGAGAAAATAATCTTGTCAGTCGCAACTGTGTCGGCCAGAACCGCCACTGAATAGATAACTGCAGGAGAACGAAAACTATAAGCCAGGTTAGATTACTGCAGATAAGAAATCCTAAAAATCCGGAAAGAGAAATTAGATTCATCATTTCCATCACAAAGATAGTGTAAACCAGATAAAGAGAAAATAACTTCTTCCCTTCTATAGCCTTGACGTTTCCCTGCCTCATTATCCTTCTGGCTAAGAAACTGGCAAACCCATCACAGAAAAGAAAAATACCTGCTCCCAGGGCAAAAAGGAAATACTGCACAAACCTGACAACACCTTCCTCGTAATTGGGAATAAGAGGTTGCCAGCCTGCCTTTTTTAAAAAATAACCCACTGTTGCCAGGATAAACGGCGGCAAGAAAAAGGAACTGCTGACCAGCCGCAGAATTTTCCAGAACCTATGGTCTAACCGGACAGGAAGCGAAGACAGACTTTTCTGGTCCTGCATGGTTAAATTATAACACAGTTTATTATTTCCAAAAACCTTTTTGCTTGACGCTAAATCTAAAAATACGTAAAATCATCTCATCACGGAACAAGCGCCTGTAGCTCAACCGGAGAGAGCACCTGCCTTCTAAGCAGGGGGCTGCCTGTTCAAGTCAGGCCAGGCGCGCCGGTAGGAATTACTTCTAATTTTAGCTGAAAGCAACTGAAAATTATGGGCCGTTAGCTCAACTGGCAGAGCAGGGCACTCTTAATGCCAAGGTTGGAGGTTCGATTCCTCCACGGCCTACCCTATCTCTCCTTGAGTAAGTGGAGGAAGCGAAGGGAGCCCGGGTTGTGAGGTGCGACGAAAAGGAGCACCGAACGGGCGGGTGGCCGACCTGTAGCGCAGCGGAAGGCGCCGATTCCTCCACGGCCTACTTCGTCTCTTGCTTTTTCGCCTCTGTCATCCTTAAAAGCATTTCCGTAATGTCCAGTACCTGAACATTAGAGGGGATTTTCAAATTAAAGACAGAATCAGGTATTTTCTCCTTTACTAATTCTTTGAAATCAATCCCGATAACCGGGGACACCTGGTTACTGAAAACTTCCACACGTTCAATACTATAGTCAGCAGATGTCACCCACAGTGAGATTTTGCTAATTTTGCCCTCCGTTTCCTGTTTCTTCAGGAAGGGCAAATCTTTTACAATTTCTCCTATTTCGTTCACTTCAATAAGATAGTAATTCCGCCCCTCTTTAACCTTTTCACTCACCTGTAGCCGATCACCCAAAGAGAGAATCTGTTTCCACATCTCTTCAGGAGAAATAGCCACCTGCACATCCTTCACTGGTTTCCTCAACTCTTCCGGTAGCCTGGTAAAATCCAGTTTCATCACCAGCCCCAGCTTCTTCTGGTATATCGTCACACTTTTTTCATCTATTAATATATTTTGTTCTCCTGCCTCCTCCAGTCCTGGCTGACTCATCACCATGTCCAGTCTCACCCTTTTACCTTTGACCCAGAAACGGCAGGGCACTTTTACCTGATTGCCAGAAGTAGCTGTATTTATCTCCAGACTACCCCGCCATTCATTGCCCTGATATTTCTCCAGTAGTTTGCCAAGAACTTTTTCCTTTTCTACTGCTGACTCACAGATAACTGCTGCTGCCAACAGAACAACTAAAAACATTTGCATTGTTTTCCTGACCATAAAAACCTCCTGTTTTTCCTCTGGCTCTGTCAAAAACTCTCGCTAACTATCTTTACCTTTGCCTCAAATATCCTACAACATTTACCATGTAAAAGCAAAACCTTTCCCGGTAGCTTGAAATAAAAAGGCCAGATATGCTATAAAAATGGCATGGACAAAGTCCAGAAGATTATCCAGATTCTGGAAAAAAGTTATCCCCGGACCAGGACAGCTTTGCACTTTTCCAATCCCTTCCAGCTACTGGTAGCCACCATCCTTTCGGCTCAAACTACTGACGAACAGGTTAACCGCATTACTGCAGAACTCTTCCGCAAATACCGCTCTCCTGAAGATTTTGCCAAAACTGATGTGGAAAAGATAGCCTCTGACATCCGCAGCGTCAACTTTTACCGGACCAAGGCTAAGAATATAAAACGGCTGTCTGAGGTTATCTGCCGGGATTTTGGTGGCCAGGTACCTGCCAGGCTCTCAGAACTGGTAAAACTGCCAGGTGTTGCCAGGAAAACAGCTAATGTGGTTCTCTCGCAAGCCTTCGGTAAAGCTGAAGGAATTGTAGTGGATACTCATGTCGGCAGGCTTGCCCGAAGGTTAGGCCTAACCAGACAGGAAGACCCTGTCAGGGTGGAGATTGACCTCATGCGGCTGGTCCCGAAAGAAAAATGGATTTCCTTTCCGTTTCAATTGATTTTACATGGGAGGAAAGTCTGTCGGGCGGTGAATCCCCGTTGCCGTGAGTGCGCTTTAATTAAATACTGTTTGTATCCGGAAAAACGATTATGACTGGCTGGTTATATCGGGTGGTGTGCTTGGCGGTTTCTATTTCCCTCTCCAGTTGTAGCTACACCATCAGCTCCAATGTAAAACCACGACAACGGCAGGCAACCGGGGTGCATCATACTGTCAAACGGGGCGAAAACCTTTTCCGCATTGCCCTTCATTACTATGATACTACCTCCACTTCAGAAACTATTATGGCAGTGGAACGGATTAAGCAAGCCAATGCTCTTTCTTCAGATGTTATCTCTCCGGGGCAGAAACTCTTCATTCCGGGTACGACAAAAAAGCCACCCCAGAATCCGCTTTTACCCCCGGAGACTATCTCTTCCCCTGCCCTGGAAAAGCCTAAAACTCCTGCGACGACTCCCGGGCCACAGACGCCAGTAATTATCAAATCAGAATCTTACCTGTGGCCTGTAGAAGGGAAAATCATCTGCCGTTATGGAGAACTCGGTAATAAAGGACTTGATATTCTAACTAAACCTGCCGCCCCGGTAGTTGCCAGCCGTTCAGGAACAGTTTCCTTTGCCGGGCAAACTTCCAGGTATGGTGAAACAATAATCATTCAGCATCCCGATGGTATATATACAGTCTATGGACATGATTTACACCTGAAAGTAGAGAAAGGTAAGTCAGTTAGACAGGGTGAGGTTATCGCCCAGGTAAAAAATAGCACTCAGAAAATCAGATATGTTCACTTTGAAATCAGAAAGGGAACAGAAACAATTGACCCGTTGCAAGTTTTACCGGAAACTCCCAAAGATTAAATGAAATTATGGACAATAATTTGGAGTACTGGCTGGCTTTAAGTCTGGCTGGTCTTCCCTTAACGAAAGTAAAGGAAGCCCTGGAGCAAATGGGTAGACCGGAAGAAATCTTTTCTGCCTCTGACCAGACACTTTACCAGCTCGGTTTTACTACCCAGGCTATCCGGAGGATAAGAAACTGGAAAAGTTTAGGTTGCCAGGATAAGATCAGGCAGGCCAGGTCATACCATCTGGAAATTATCACCTTACATGATAAGCATTATCCTGCCCTTTTAAAACAGATACCTGACCCGCCACCGGTACTTTTTGTAAAAGGAAGCCTTTGCTCCCCTGAAGAATTAGCCATTGCTATTGTCGGGACCAGACATCCTTCTCTTTACGGTTTACAAATGGCAGAAAAATTTGCCAGCCAGCTGGCGGAACTTGGCATGGTTATAGTCAGTGGTTTAGCCAGGGGGATTGATACCCAGGCTCACCGGGCAGCACTGAAAGCAAATGGCCGCACAATCGCCGTGCTTGGCTGCGGTCACGGTAACATTTATCCTCCGGAAAACAGGAAACTGGCTGCAGAAATCAGCGAAAATGGAGCGCTTATCTCTGAATTTCCACCAGATTTACCCCCTTTCCCGGAAAACTTTCCCCGCCGCAACAGAATTATCTCAGGACTGTCTCGCGGGGTTCTGGTAGTGGAAGCAGGCCAGCGCTCCGGGGCTTTAATTACCGCTACTTTGGCAGCAGAACAAAATCGGGAAGTTTTTGCCCTGCCCGGAGAAGTCACTTCCGCAACTTCCTCAGGAACACATCAACTGCTAAAAGAGGGAGCAAAATTAGTGGAGAGTATTAAAGACATCCTGGAAGAACTGAACCTGCAGGTAAAAAAACCATCCAGTACCCGTCAGGAGAAACAGATCCCGGAAATCCAGGAAGAGGAAAAACAACTTTTGTCTCTGCTGGATAAAGACTGTTCCCTCGAAGAGCTGGCAGCCCGGACAGGATATGCGTTGCCGCAGTTATCTTCCCTTCTGGTAAGTCTGGAACTGAAAGGTCTTATCAGGTGCCTGCCAGGGAAAATTTATAGCCGCAGTCAGAAATTATCGGAGTAGAAAAATTAAGTTTTTCTTTTTTGTTAAGGTTAGGCTAAAATAAACTGCAGCAGTCTGAAAGAATATCTTTTCGGCAGGAGGCTAAAATGAGAATCTGGAGCCGGGTGGTGGCAACAATCTATATCCTGGCTGGTCTTATTCTCTGTCTGGGTATTTTGTTCCTCTGGGCGAACGAAAATCTGCTTGATACCTACCAGAAGTTTTTCACCGGTCATCTTTTCCGGCTTGGACTGGCCAGCATGGTAGTACTTCTGCTGGGAATAACATGGCTGGTGAACTGGATAGAAATTTTCTATCGGAACAAAGCTATTACCTTTGATAACCCTGGAGGAAGAGTTAAAATCTCTCTGAAAGCTGTGGAAGAATTCATCAATTCCAGAATTCTGGGCCAGATTCCTGGAGTGAAAAGCCTGGTGGTACGAGCAGGATTAAGTTCCAGGGGTCTGGAAACCAGTATCAATTTAAAATTGATGGCTGGCGCCAATATCCCGGAAACCTGTGCCCATATCCAGGAGATGACTAAAAACTACCTGCAGGATGTTGTAGGTGTAGAAAGAGTTGCCAGTATTGAAGTCTTTGTTTCCAGTATTATTACCAAGGAGGAGACAACCTCTCAGTCAGCTGTACCTCCGGAGGAAAGCAATGAATCAGAAAGTAGCGGTTAAAACCATAACCGCTTCCCTCAGAGAATCCTTTCTTTTAAGGAAACTGCTCCTGAAAAAAAAGCCGGTAGAAGAAATCTGGAAGGTTGCGCAATTGCTGATAAACTGTTTGCAGAACAACCATAAGGTGCTTGTTTGCGGAAACGGTGGTAGTGCTGCTGATTCTCAGCACTGGACAGGAGAGATGATTGGCCGTTTCAGACGAAGAAGAAATGCCTTACCATTTCTCTCCCTGACTACCAATACTTCAGTCCTGACCAGTATCGGTAATGATGAAAGTTTTACGGACATTTTTTCCAGGCAGGTGGAAGGATTAGGACAGCCAGGCGATATCCTGATCTGTATCTCTACTTCCGGGTCTTCCGCTAATGTGCTGCAGGCAGCCTCTCAAGCGAGAAAAAAAGGACTGAAGGTTATCAGCCTGACTGGCAGGAAACCAAATCCTTTAGCCCGACTTTCTGATTTGTGTCTCTCTGTTCCTTCCAGAGATACTCCCCGTATTCAGGAAATCCATATCCTTCTGGTTCACATTCTCTGCGATTTGGTGGAAACAGCACTCAGCGGCTCATGAAGATTGTTACGCTCAAAAAATTGCTTGGTCTCTTACCCCGGATGAGAGAAAAAGGGAAGAAGATTGTATTCACCAATGGTTGTTTTGACCTGTTACATCCGGGGCACATCCGCTGTCTTAAAAAAGCTAAGGAACAGGGAGATATTTTGATTGTCGGTTTAAACTCAGACAACTCAGTAAAAAAAATAAAAGGGCCGGGCAGACCCTTTTTACCAGAAAATGAAAGAGCCCTGATGCTGGCAGCTCTGGAAGCAGTGGACTACGTTGTTGTTTTTAACGAATCAACTCCCTTAAAACTTATCAAACTTATCCAGCCTGATATTCTTGTCAAGGGAGAAGAATACCGCAACCGTAAAGTAGTGGGCAGCTTTGTGGTGAAAAATTATGGTGGCAGGGTGGTTTTTATACCGATGGTGGCAGGATATTCCACCACCAGCATAGCAGAACGTCTTGCTCAGACTTACAAAACATCAGGAAGGCAAAAGTGAATGAAATTTTAAGGATACTTGATGCCAGTTTCAACCGGGCAAGGGAAGGTTTAAGGGTGGTTGAGGATGGACTGCGTTTTTCTCTTAATGACCGGCCTTTAACTTTTCAGATAAAGAAACTGAGGCACGACCTTTCTAAAACTGTCTTCAGCTATCTTACTCCAGAAGATTTAAATCGCAGCCGTCAGGTACTGCTGGATAGCAGTCGCCATGATGACTTCCGCGGGGAGAAATACCGTCTCACTGAAATCATTATGAGAAATTTAAGACGCACTGGAGAGGCTTTACGCACCATGGAAGAATATGCGAAAAACATTTCTCCAGCACTATCAAACAAAATTCATCACCTGCGGTTTAATCTTTACCAGATAGAAAAACAGGTTACCCTGAAGCTGATGAGAAAAGAGATTCCCCCACGGTGTCTGTGCGTCATATTAAATCTGAACGAAGAAAAGAAGTTCCGGTTTCTAAGTGAAAAAGTAGCAAAAGCTGGCCCGCATATGGTACAGATTAGATATAAAGGAGAGGATATCCCTTATTTCTTGAAAATGACCTGCTGGCTCCGCCAGATTCTACCTGAGGAAACATTACTTCTGGTAAATGACCGACCTGATATCTGTCTGGTAGCCCGGGCAGATGGGGTGCATCTGGGGCAGAAGGATTTTCCTCTGCAGGCTGTTAGAATTCTTTTACCTGATAAAATTATTGGCCTTACGTGTCAGAATCTTTCCCAGGCAAAAACAGCCATTAAAAACGGCGCTGATTACATTGCCACCGGTCCTGTTTTTCCCACTGCAGTAAAGCCAGAAAAATTACCCATCGGTCTGGAAAGATTGACAGGGCTGGTTAAAAAAGTTACTATACCTGTGTTAGCAATCGGAGGTATTAACGAAGATAACCTGGACAGAGTCCTGGCAACTGGTGTGAACGGAGTGGCAGTTATCTCCGCAGTTGCTGCATCTGCCCATCCAGACAAAACAATTCGGCAAATGAAAAAAACAATAGAAGGTTACCTGTAGTGGTATTCATCCTGCTATGGAAAATAAACCTGAACGCATGGTCCCGCCAAACTTCTTCAAGGGACTGATTTTCTGGTTAGTGGCTGGTATTGGCCTTCTTGTCCTGCTACATTTTTTCTCTTCTGAATCCCAGAAAGAAGAAATAAGTTACAGCAGCTTCCGGGAGTATGTGCAGAAAGGACAACTTACCGGGACACTTAAAATCAAGGATGGCTGGGTCTACGGTAAACTTCAGGATGGCCGCTCTTTTCGGACGTTTTTCCCGGAGATTGGTCAGCTGGCGGAATTCTTAAATGAGCACCAGGTCCATTACGAAATAATGCCGGTTTCCACATTCTGGGCAAATATGGCTGTAGCCACCATACCGGTTATCCTGATATTCCTACTTCTCTGGTTTTTCATCAATCGGCAGGTTTCTTCTGAAGGAAACCGTGTTATGTCTTTTGCCAGGAGCCGGCCCGTCATACCCAGCGAGAAAAATAAGGTAACCTTTGAAGATGTCGCCGGTTGCGCAGAAGCCAAGGAAGAACTCCGGGAAATTATTGAATTTCTCCGTGACCCTAAAAAGTTTCAGAGGCTGGGTGGAAAAATTCCTAAAGGAGTGCTGCTTATTGGTCCGCCGGGAACAGGTAAAACCCTGCTGGCTAAAGCAGTGGCAGGAGAAGCCAACGTTCCTTTTCTCAGTATGAGTGGTTCAGATTTTGTAGAAATGTTTGTGGGAGTGGGAGCAGCCAGGGTCAGGGATCTTTTCCGGCAGGCAAAAAGAATGAGCCCGGCAATTATCTTTATTGATGAGATTGATGCTGTGGGAAGACAACGTTTTGCTGGACTGGGAGGTGGCCATGATGAGCGGGAACAAACCCTGAATCAATTACTGGTAGAAATGGATGGATTCCAGACAGATGAAGCTGTAATCGTCATGGCAGCAACAAACAGACCTGATGTCCTGGACCCTGCCCTTACCAGGACAGGCCGGTTTGACAGGACTGTAGTCGTTAACCTTCCGGATATTAAAGAACGGGAAGCTATCCTTAAGGTTCATACCCGTAATAAACCTTTAGCACCTTCTGTAGATTTAGCTGTTTTAGCCAGGGGAACACCAGGTCTTTCCGGGGCTGACCTGGCTAATATTGTGAATGAGGCTGCGCTTCTGGCAGCCAAGAAGAACAAAAATGTAATTGAGGTGAGTGATTTAGAAACAGCGAAAGATAAGGTCCTTATGGGTACGGAACGAAGGAGTCTGGTCATCAGTGAGGAAGAACGCCGTATCATCGCCTATCATGAAGCTGCTCATACACTTCTCCAGAAAAACCTGCCTGAGGTTTACCCGGTGCACAAAGTCACCATTATTCCCCGGGGTCGGGCTCTGGGACTGACCCATGTCTTTCCAGAGAAAGACCGTTTCCTCGAAAGCAACGAGTATTTCCATAATACCTTGGTGGCACTTCTTGCTGGACGTGCTGCGGAGAAACTGGTTTTTGGACGCATGTATACAGGCAGCGAAAACGATTTGCGGATTGCCACAGAAATTGCCAGACGCATGGTCTGCGAATGGGGAATGAGTGAGAAGTTAGGTCCGGTTAGTTTTCACGAGCAGGAAGCAGTTTTCCTTGGCCGCGACCTTGTCCAGCAAAGGCAGCACAGTGAGGTTACTTCCAGGGAGATTGATGAAGAAATCCGCAAAATTCTGGAGAATGCGCAAAAAAAAGCCGAGGACTTTCTTACTGCCAGGAGAGAACAGCTGGACCTTTTAGCCCGGGCATTGTTAGAGCGGGAAACACTCAGTTCTGAAGAGATAGACGAAGTTCTTGAAACCAGGCGTGCAGGAGACAAGAATGGACCAGGTAAAGATAGAGAAGGCAGTACGGCTGTTGCTTGAAGGTATCGGAGAAAATCCTGAGAGAAGAGGACTGAAAGAGACTCCCCGCCGGGTAGCCAGGATGTATCAGGAACTCTTCTCCGGGCTGGGGCAGAAACCAGAACAGGTTTTAGGTAAGGTTATCCATGAAGATTATAACGAACTGGTTCTGGTGAAAGATATTCCACTTTACTCCATGTGCGAACACCATCTTCTTCCTTTTACCGGCAGGGCACACGTCGCTTATCTTCCTGATGGCCGCCGGGTAGTGGGTATCAGTAAACTTGCCCGGCTGGTGGATATCTGCTCCAGACGACCCCAGGTTCAGGAAAGACTGACCACCCAGATAGTGGAAACCATTATGAAATCTTTACTTCCTCGTGGAGCCATGGTGGTGGTGGAAGCCGAACATCTGTGCATGATTATGCGTGGTATCCAGAAACCAGGAAGTAAAGTAGTCACCTCTGCTATGCGGGGTATTTTTCTAAGAGATATCAGAACCAGGACTGAGGCTCTGGAGCTGATGCTGGGAAAAAAATAACCGGGAAAGCTCCGGGATAGCCTTTAGCCATCCTTTCCGGTCAAGACTGCTTAACCTTACCCGAAGAAACCCGCCAGGTCTGGTTCTTTTCCCGGGCAAGCTAACCGGCAGGTAATTGGCTGTATGACCGCAGGCAAAACCATCCTTTATTTTCTCCACCAGAAGCTCCTGAGAAGTACCAACAAACTTCTTCTTCTCCTCCTGGGAAACCTGGAACGCCAGCCGGGTGAGGATGTCCCTGCGTTCTTTAATTTCCCGGGGTTTCACCTGATGGGCAAAACTGACTGCCAGACTCCCAGGCCTTCTGCTGTAAGGAAAGACATGCACCTTAATAAATCCAGTCTTTTCTATCAGGTTACAGCTTTTCTGGAAATCCTCTCTGTTCTCACCGGGAAAACCAACCAGACAATCAGTGCTCAACGTTACCCCGGGAAAAAATTCCCTGATTTTTTCCACCGTCTTTAGATACTGGCTGGCAGTATAGCCTCTTCTCATCAGCTGTAATATCCTGTCAGAACCACTCTGCAGGGGAATGTGAAAATGAGGGCAAAAATTTTCTTTTTCCCTTAAAAATCTTAGCAAACCATCATCCACATACTTTAGTTCCAGAGAGCTCAACCTTATCCTGATTCCGGAACTTTTACTGAAAACTGCCTTCAGAAGACTGGTAAAATTTGTCCCGTTATCCTTCCCGTAGGAACCAAGGTCTATACCAGTAAGGACAATCTCCTGATAATTATTGTCTTTCAGAGTTTCTATTTCCTGCAGTATTTCTGAGACCGGACGGCTGCGACAGCGGCCTCGAACCAGCGGCACAATACAGTAGCTACAATTGTTTTCACATCCTTCCTGAACCTTGACAAAAGCCCGGACATGGCCAGAAAAATAACTGATGGTTTTAAGCTCAGAACAGAAAGCAGGTCTGGCCGGGTCAAACTTCAGAAGAAAATCACGGTCAAAAATTAAAACTTCAGGAAATAAGACCCGCAGGAATTCCCGGTCTTTCCTCACCAGACATCCTGTTAACCAGACCTGTCGCTTTTTTAGAAGAAGCTTCCTGATTAAGCGGAAACAATCCTTTTCTGCTTTTTCTGTGACACAGCAGGTATTGATAAGAATCAGTTCTGCTTCTTCCTTCTCTGCCAGGGTATAACCTCTCCGGGCAAAACTTTCCCGGAGTAACTGGGTATCGTACTGGTTAACCTTACAACCAAAGGTAACAAAGGAAACTTTCATTTCTTTAAAAACCGCCCAGACAGGAAAAATCACTTAAGTAACTACCCGGACCAGCTACCGCATTTTCCAGCCTTGTGTTTGCTCCTATCATACTTCCTTTCCCTATAAAAGACTTCCTGATGCTGGCACATTCTTTAACAATCACCCGGCTAAAAAGAACCGTATCCTCCAGTACACAGTTTTCACCCAGATAAGATTCTGCTCCAATAACAACATACCCCCTTAAAATCACGCCTGGCTTGATTAAAGCACGGCACCCAGCTGAAACCTTTCCTTCCACCACCACCTTTTCCTCAAGCTTTTCTTCCTTTGCTTCTGGCACTAAATCCCTGCCCAATCTGCCATCAAGAATATCTCTACTGGCTTTCCAGAAACTTTCTAAACTGCCGACATCAATCCAGTAGCCATAATGAACACAACCAATAAGATTTTCTCCCTGCGCCAGAAGGTAAGGGAAACTTTCCCGCTCAATGGACACATTTTTCCCGGAAGGTATACCTGCCAGAGCCTTCTGACTTAAAACATAGACACCAGCGTTAATAGTATCAGTCACTATTTCTGCAGGTCCTGGTTTCTCTATAAAACTTTTCACTTTGCCATCACCATCCATAACCACCAGTCCGTAAGAGGAAGGTTTTTCCACCTTGGTTAAGACAACTGTCGCACAAGCTTTTTTCTCCTGGTGTAACCTTATTACCCGCTCTAAGTTTATATCAGCAATAAAATCACCGTTGAAGACCAGAACTGGATCTCTACTTTTCAGCAGTCCTGCTGCTTTTTTAATCGCGCCGGCTGTACCGAGAGCTATTTTTTCCAGAGAAAATTTTACCGAAAGAGAAAAACTTTTCCCTATACTGGCTATCTCGGCTAAATTAGGTTGCCCATACCTTGCTGCCAGAATTACTTCCTTAATTCCATACTTTTTCAGAAGAGCAAACTGGTAACTGATTAATGGCCGGTTAACGACAGGAAGAAGACACTTCGGTTGCTCCAGAGTAAAAGGACGAAGCCTTGTTCCCTGTCCCCCGATGAGAATAATGGTTTTCATACCAGCCCTCCTTTAAAACCCTTTTTCTTTCAAACGGAAAAAATCAATAGCATTCCTGAAAAGTAAAGCAAACATTCTTTCTGGTTCCTCTTTTCTCACCGCTGCTAATGTTTCAGCAACCAGTCTTACCCTGCCTGGTTCATTCCTTTTTCCCCGGTAAGGTTCCGGGGAAAGATAAGGCGCATCAGTCTCTACCATTAAAAGGCTTTCCGGCAAATCCCTGAGAGTCTCTCTCAGATGTTCTGCAGATTTAAAAGTGATATTTCCAGCAAGGGAACAGTAGAAACGATTTTCCCTGGCATATTCTAAGATAAGTTTGTCCCCGGAGAAACAGTGGAAAACACCAGTTCCCTGGAAATTGCTTTCCTGCAGAATCGTGACAACATCATCCTGGCTTTCTCTCTGATGAATTATAAGGGGTAGATTTAATTCGGTGGCTAAATTTATGTGGAACCGGAAAAGGTCTTTCTGAGAGGTAGCATATTGCTTCCCGTAGTGATAATCTAATCCTGTTTCACCAACAGCCACAATTTTTTCTTCTCTGGCTAACTGCTTAATCCTGTCCAGATGAGTCTCCTTAATCCGGGCTGCCTGGTGGGGATGAATACCAGCGGTGGCAAAACAGCTTTCATATCTTTCAGCCAGAGCTAAACATTTTTCCGTTGATTCCGCACCCGTACCAACATTAATGATGCAGACTACACCTTCTTCCCTGGCTTTCTCTATTACCTTTTCCCGGTCAGGTTCAAACTCCGGGAAATCAAGGTGGCAGTGGGTATCAATGAGCATCATTTCTTATCCTGCAATCTTCAAAGAAAAATCAAGAGCTGCTGCAGAATGGGTAAGTCTTCCTACGGAAACCCAGTCTAACGGCAACCTTCTGATTTTCTTTAGATTCTGGAGAGTTACCCCACCCGACCATTCCAGAATAATTCTTTTTTCTTTCTTCCTGATAATCCTGGCAAACTTCTTGACTGTTTCTGGCCTGGTATTATCAAACATGATGATATCCGCACCAGCCTGGTAGGCAATTAGAGCCTGCCGGAAACTGTTTACTTCTACTTCCACCGGATACCTGTAGCCAAATTTTTTCCTTGCCAGCTGTACAGAAAGATTGATAGCTTTTTCCCGGGAAACATTTCTTTCTAAACTCAAAGCAGTGATATGGTTATCCTTAATCAAAATTAAATCAAAAAGGCCACACCGGTGGTTAAAACCACCCCCGATTCTTACCGCATATTTTTCTAACAATCTTAACCCAGGCGTGGTTTTTCTGGTATCTAAGATTTTTATCCTGCTACCAGCTACCTGTACAAAACAGCTGGTTAAAGTAGCAATCCCGGAAAGGTGCTGGAGAAAATTAAGCGCGGTTCTTTCACCCAACAACATTTCCTTTACCGGTCCGCAAACTTCTGCGACCAGCTGCCCGGGTTTCACCTTCTCACCTTCTCTGACAAAAAAATGAAAATGAAATTTTCCGGAAAGAAACTGGAAAACTCTGGTAAAAAGTTGTGTTCCGCAAATTATTCCTGAACCTTTAGCAATTAACCTGGCAGAGACAATCGGGTTGGAAAAAAATAAGCTGGCAACAGTAATATCCCCCTTTTTACCTAAATCTTCTCTTAGAGCCTGCTGGATTATCCCTTTAAGAAAACTTTCCGGCAACTTCAGTGTATTTTTCCTGCCAGACGGTCCAAAAAATCTTATTTTTTCTCTTTGCATGAAAACATTTTAAACCAGCCAAGGCAAAAAAAAAAGAGGGCATCAAATGATGCCCTCTTTTTTACCAACAACACCTTAGAAAGCCACATTCACAGAAGCAATTGCCTGCCAGGCATTGGCTGCATCAGCTTCGGTAAGATTCTGCTGGCCATCGACATACTGCTTGATAGCCTTACCCTTCAAGAAGTAGCCAATATCCAGACCAAAGGAAAGGTCCTCAGTGTGAGCATAGGTGAGGTTTAAATCAATTTCATTGCCAACAGCCTTTGACACACCAATACCCGCAGGTTCCACTTTTCTCAGGTTGAAGTAGTTAAGGGACATACCAAGTTTCTCCAGCGGCTGAAGACCAAACCCTGCCTTTATCACCTGAGCATTTGATTCGGGTACTGCGCCTAGTACCTCTGAGAAAGCTGGATAGGCAATCGCACCAATTCTGCTGGCAATGTTAGCCGGGTAGACAGGAACCCATTCTTTAGTATCACTGCCTGCTTTTGGACCTGAGTACCGGCTATAGGTGAGGGACAATGTCGGCTTCATTTCTACCGGGAAAGCATAGGATCCGCCAACATATCCTGCCCAACCAGTGTAACTTCCATTAGCAACGCCGTTGTCACCAAACTGACGGGCATACTCACCCTTCAAGGATAAACCTTCAACTGCTGGAAGTTTTGCTTCTGCCCGGACCCCACCAGTCATTAACATGTCCTTTGGTTGGTTGTATGCTTTAACTTTGCTGACAAAATAGGGTTCCAGAGAAAAGTTTTCCGGTGCCCATTTCAGCGCTGCTCCGTAAAGGGTAACGTCACCTGGATTTGCTGGGCCACCATACGTTTCATTAATCTTAGCCATGAAGGCTGTGATGCTCACCGGCACATTCTCCACAGCATAGTCTAACTTCACCGCATCAAAAGCCTTCTGGATACCAAGGTCTCTGGAAGTATTTTGCCGGCCGAAGTTGAGCGGGTAATTGCTGTAGTTGTATGCACTACCAACTACCAGACCTTCTCCCAGAAGAATTTCCTGGCGACCAACAGTCAGCGTTAATCCTTTAGTGAGTAAATCAGAAGCCTTGATGTAGCCGAGGTCCAGGTATACGGTGTTTCCCCCTATATTATTGTTCCAGTCTCTTTCATTGATTAACCTGACCATGGTGCTGACATTGTCGCTGAGTTCTGCAGTCACATAGACCCTGATGGCACTGTGGATGAAATGTTGCTGGTCTTTCCTGACGCTATCCTTAATGAAGTCAAAGTCTTTGCGGTAAATCATCTTCACACCAATGTCACCGCCGACCTTGACATTCTCCACTGCTGCCAGAGCCGGTAGTGTTAATCCTACCAGAATAGCTGCAGCAAGAATACTGAGTAGAGTCTTCTTCATTTTTGCTCCTTGTCGTTATCTATTCTCACCGCCACCGCTTCTGCGGTAACGGATCCCTTTTCTTCTACCCTTCCGTTCCTTCCTTCTTCTCCTGGTTTGCGCCCTTTAAATTTTTTCACCTCCTTTCCGGCAGATTAAACCGGAGGGAAAAGAACGGAAATTCATTTTCGTTCATTTTAAAACTCCCTGCTTTTTTTGTCAAGTGTTAACTGATTTTACCCTTTTCTTTTGTCCCCTGTCAATACTTTCTACTACCAGTCTACCCGACAATTATCTGTCTGTCAATAGCAAATTTCTTAAAGCCTGCCACTGCCTGAAAGTTGGTTGTCCTGGTGCTACTGCCCGGGAAAGACCAGCATAAGTAAAAAGGGAACCAAAAGAAAGCGGAACAATCCTTTCCAGAAGACTGGTACCCATAGGGATGATTACCAGAGAAGATTTCTGGCTATAGCAGGCAGTAAAATTGATAAGCTTCAATAACTGCCCTGGTGAATTGATCCTCACTGCCACTTTCAGAATATCCCCTTTTAGAAAACGAAACTTTCTGTAAAGCCCCATTAAGACAGAAACCGGCGGACAGCCTTTAAAGTTGTGATAAGAAAGTATCACCTTCTTCCCCTGCTGGTGCGCCAGTGGTAGTATCTTTCTGGCAAGGTTACTTTTAATCTCCAAATCAAGATAATCAACATCTGGCAAAACAAGCCGGAAAAGAGAGTCCCTCTTTTCTTCTGAAATCCGATACAGAGGAGCAGATTGTTCTTTCAACCAGCGGACAGTAGCTATCAGTCTGCCAGAAGTATAACTTTTTATTCTTTTCAGCCATCCTGGAAGCTGACTTTCTGGAAAATCCCTGAGGAAGCGGTCAATCCGTAGTTCCACCCAGCCAGCCTGACTCAGCGCTTGCCGCAGCAGTTTCTCTTTCTCTCCACCAGCTACTACCAGAGCCAGTTTCTCATCCATCTTTAAAGTTTCAGCTGTGCTATTTTTTTCTCCGCTAAAAGCTCACTGGCTTTTAGAACTTTTTTCACATCACCTTTTTCCACACCGGCAGCAAGAATAATTCTTTCTGCCAGAGCATCATCAATCAGGTCTTCAGGCGCATGAGTATCAGTATTCAGCACCAGGGGAAAAGAAAATTTATACCATCTCTGTACAGTTAATCCATTGCCCAGACAGTGGCCTTTTCTGAAAGATAATTCTATGGCAATGCCTCTTTCCGCAGCTATTTCTGCTTCTTCTTCTGAAAGCAGACCAGGATGAGCCAGAATATCAATATCACTTTTTACTGCAGAAAGGTTTGTCCCCGGGATTACTGGTTCTACCAGCGTCTCCCCGTGAACTACCACCAAAACTGCACCAAGATTTCTGGCAAGTTCTGCCAGTGCTGGAATTTGTTCCGGGACCACATGCGTAATTTCTGCCCCGGGAATAACCCTGACCTGCCCGCCATTATTAAGGTGTTTACTGGCTTCCACCGCGGCCTGCACCACAGTCCTGACATTAGAAAAATCAATGTGGTCGGTAAGGGCTAAAACTTTATATCCTTTCACCTCTGCCCTCCGGCAAAGCTCTGCTGGCAGAAGCTGGCCATCACTGAAAAAAGTATGCAGATGTAAATCAATCATTTTTCATTTCTTTGGAGCAAGGTGCACACCCTTGACAAAAACATCAACTCTGGCAACTTTTAATCCTGCCATTTTTTCCACTTCTTCCCGGATGGCTTTCTGTACCTTGAATGTTACCTCTGGAATATTGACTCCATAATCAACCACAATACTTAAGGTGAAACTTACCTCACCCTCTCCCACTACAACATGGATACCAGCATCAGGCCTTTTTTTAAAAAAATGAGTCAGCCCTGCTACCAGTCCGGTTTTAATCCGGTGAACACCGGGAACACCCATCGCCACCACACCGGCAATACTGGCAAGCACTTCTGTGTCAATTTTGACCTGGCCACCATTTTCTTCTACCATAGTCACCTCCTAAGATTCCTTCTCCAGTAATCCTTCTGCCAGCGCCTTTTCCAGCCATCCCACATAATAACGACCATTAAGAAAAAGCGGGTGCCGAACAATCTTCCGGTGTAAAGGTAAGGTGGTTTTGACACCTTCAATAACCATTTCATCCAGGGCACGCTGCAGCTTTTCAATGGCTTCTTCTCTGTTTTTACCACAGCAGATTACCTTAGCCAGGAGACTGTCATAGAAAGGGGAAACAAAAGAATTATTTTCCAGATATGTATCCACGCGCACACCCATTCCTCCTGGCAGATGTAACCTGGTAATTCTACCCGGACTGGGCATAAAATTATTCTCGGGGTCTTCAGCATTGATCCGGCATTCAATCGCATGTCCACAAACTTTTACCTCATACTGCTTGAGTTTCAACCTTCCTTCTCTGGCAATAATAATCTGGTTTCTCACCAGATCAATCCCGGTTACCATTTCTGTAACCGGATGTTCCACCTGAATACGGGTATTCATCTCCATAAAGTAGGCCTGACCGCCATCCACCAGAAACTCCATCGTGCCAGCGTTTTCATACTTTAAACTGCGGGCAATCCGTAACGCATAACGGGAAAGCCTGGACCGGAGAAAACTATTGACTGCAGGGGAAGGACTTTCTTCAATCAGTTTTTGATGTCGCCGCTGGATGGAACAATCTCTCTCCGGAAAAATTAAGATATTCCCCTTTCTGTCGCCAAGAATCTGAATTTCCACATGCCTTGGTCTTTCTACATATTTTTCCAGATACAGTTCCGGGTTATCAAAGGCTGCTTTCGCTTCCTCCTGACACATCATCCAGGCAGTTTCAAACTCCTCCAGCTTCCTGACTATTCTCATTCCCCGGCCACCACCACCGCCACTGGCTTTAATCATTACGGGAAAACCTATCCGGCGGGCAAAGTTGAGTGCCTGCCGAAAATCTCCTGCGGTATCCATACCCGGAATCACCGGCACGCCAGTTTCCCTGACAGTCTTTCTGGCTAATGCTTTATCTCCCATCAACCTGATAGAATTTGAACTGGGCCCGATAAAGACTATTCCGGAAGCTTCACATATTTCCACAAAGGGGATATTTTCAGCTAAAAACCCATAACCTGGATGAACGGCTTCTGCTCTGGTAATATCCAGGGCACTTACCACTGCTGGAATGTTCAGGTAACTTTCCGCAGGAGAAGCCGGACCTATACAGATACGTTCGTCAGCCAGGTGCACCGGCAGACTTCCCTTATCTGCCTCTGAGTAGCCAATGATACTGGTCAGGTCAAGCTCCCGGCAGGCTCTGATTACCCTTAAGGCAATCTCTCCCCTGTTGGCAATAAACACTCTTTTGAACATATTTTGTCACTATTTCTTTTGTAAATAGGGTATAGCGGGAAAGCTTTATGGTCAAGCGTTTTGTTTGCCTCTACAATTTTCCCCTCTTGCTCCACTGCTTTTCCCCTTTATTACCTCCCTCTTTCGTTCTCTTCTCCATTTCCCCTCTTTCACAAAGAGGGGACAGGGGAGATTTTCAAATCTTTGCTAAAAGGAAGACAGAAATACGGAGCTGGGGAAATTTTTTAAATCTGAAGTCCTGGAACAGAATTAAGTTTATCCTGAAAAAAAAAGATTCTCTATCGGACAATACTTCCAGCAATCAACCTGTGACTTCCAGAACAAACATCACCTGACCATACTCCACTGGATGAGCATTCTCTATTAGGATTTCTTTCACCACTCCCTGGTGTTCCGCTTTAATCTCATTCATTACCTTCATTGCTTCCACAATACAAAGAGTATCTCCTGGTTTTATTTTACTGCCAACTTCTACAAATGGCGGGCTTTCTGGAGAAGGTGCCCGGTAAAAGGTTCCTACCAGGGGGGCTTTTACATAAACCAGATTTCCTAATTCCTGTGTTTCTTCGCCTGCCTTTTGTAAAATTTCTTCCGGGGAGCCTGCAACAGAAGGTGTTTCTTCCTCCGGTGTTTTTAGAAAAGCGGGTTTTCTCCCTATAATTAGCTTAAATTCCCCTTTTCTTACCTCAAGGTAGTCCAGCCCATACTTTGCCATAAATTCAGCGTATATTTTCAATTCTTCTGGTTTCATTTTTCTTTACCTACTCCACCCGGGTTACATACTCACCGGTTCTGGTATCCACCCGGATAATATTTCCTGCCTCCACAAATAAAGGAACCTGCACCACCAGTCCTGTTTCCAGTGTTGCTTTTTTCCTGGCACCAGTTACTGTATCACCCCTGAAACCAGGTTCTGCCTCTTTCACCAGTAAATCAACTGTCAATGGTAGTTTGATGTCCACAAATTTCCCTTTATGGAAAAGTCCGACGACAGAAAGATTCTCTTTGAGATAGTACCGGTGCTCACCCACCTGTTCCGCAGTCAGGGTAAACTGTTCGTAGGTAGCTTCATCCATGAAAACATAATTGGCACCATCCTGGTAGAGAAACTGAAGACTAACTTCATCTAACCTTATTTCCTGAACATCAACATCGGAACGGAAAACAAGCTCCATTAATCTACCTGTTTCCAGAGCCCTGGCTTTACATCTGACCAGTCCTCGTCTTTGCTGCTGATGGGTGTGGGTGGCAGAAAGAACTGAGTACATCACTCCCTCATATTCAAAAATCATCCCGGGTTTTAAATCCAGCACATTCATAGTCTATATGTGGAAATTATAAAACTTTTTATGTTAATTTTACCATACACCGGAGTTGAAAGAAAATCAGTCTTTTGTCCTAATTTTCACTTCACTACCCGAATTCCCACCATTGTACTTTTGACCAGCCCAATCTTTCTGGCAGCCGCAGCAGACAGGTCTATGATATAACCCTTTTTCCAGGGTCCACAGTCATTAATTCTGACGATTACAGATTTTTTGTTGTCCAGGCGGGTTACTTTTACCAGCGTGTTAAAAGGGAGAGTTCGGTGAGCACCTGTCAGCTCCTTTCCCGTATAGACTTCACCGCTGGCTGTTCTGCGACCATAATATCCAGGTCCATACCAGGAAGCCAGTCCTTTCTCCGAGTATTCCTCCTTAAGAATAGCAGAAGGCGCTCTAATTACCGCACACCCGGACAGCAAGGCGACAAGAGCAAAGGTCAAAATCCTTTTTACTTGTTTCTTCCAAAACAGTATCCCAAAGAGTAAAACTCCACCCGTATCAATCAAAACATCAAACAGGGAGAAATGTCTTGTGGGTACCAGAAACTGGTGTAACTCATCAGTAAAAGCATAGATAATAGAGAAAAAACAACTCCAGAACAAAATTTTTTCTTCAGAAAGCTTCTCCTTTGTAGATTTTAAAGCACGATACCAGAGAAAAGCAAGGATGAAAAACTCAGCCGCGTGAGCCATCTTTCTCAGAATAAAATCCAACATATTTTCACAAAGGCGCAGATTTGGAATACTGGAAAGTCCAAAGATTAGTCCCATCCAGGCAAAGACCAATATCCAGTTAAGATACTTTTCACCTGTCTTCACTGAAATGCCTGGGGTCTGGTGTATAAGTGGTAACCACCTGAGTCAGGGTTCTGATGATGCCGGCAGCATCAGAATTTTCTGCATAATTCTTCAATTCTTTTAACTTTTCTTCCAAAAAATCCCTGCTATACTTTTTAGAGATATTGGCTACATAAATCTTTTCATATTTAGTAGCTCTTGTTCCTTCCTCTGCTGTCAAAAACTCCTCAAAAAGTTTTTCCCCGGGTCTTGGTCCGCTAAACTTCAACTCCACTTCTTTATAAGGTTGCTGGCCAGAAAACGTAATCATCTGCTCCGCCAACCTCAGGATACTAACCGGCTGCCCCATATCCAGAACCAGAACCTGACCTCCCTGACCAATCACAGAAGCCTGAAGCACCAGGGAGACAGCTTCTCTTATACTCATAAAATACCTTTTCATCTCCGGGTGGGTCAATGTTACCGGCCCGCCCTTTTTTATCTGTTCCTGGAAAATTTGAAAGACACTTCCTCTACTGCCTAAGACATTTCCAAATCTGACGGCAATAAATTCACAGTTTCCTCCCTGATTGAAGCTTAAGGTCAGATACTCACAGAATCTTTTGGTAGCACCCATCACAGAACTGGGATTGACTGCCTTATCTGTAGAAATCAGAATGAATTTTTCTGCTCGATACCCTGTCGCCAGCTCGCAAAGATTTTTAGTTCCCAGGATATTTACCTTGACCGCCTCGGAAGGATTCATTTCCATTACGGGAACATGCTTGTAGGCAGCTGAATGGAAAACAATCTGCGGGCGATATTTTTCAAAGACAAACTTCAACCTGGAAAAATCACGAACATCTCCTACCACAGGAACAATTTTCTCATCAAACCAACCAAGTTTTTCTCTCAGGAGTTTCTCCTGATAAAAAAGTTCTGTTTCATCAATTTCGTATAGCAAAAGTTGCTCCGGCTGAAAAACACACAGTTGTTCCACAATTTCTTTACCAATAGAACCCGCTGAGCCAGTAACAAGAATAGTTTTCCCTTCAAAATTTGTTCTTAACAGGTTTTCATTTATTTTTACCTCCTGTCTTCCAAGTATTTCCTCGATACTGATACTCTCTAAATCCTTCACCCTTAATTCCTCACCCCGCCTTGCCCTGGAGACAAAATGGTGAGGTATGGTTTTTATCTCCTTAATACCGCAACTGCTGGCTCTAAAATGAATTTGTTTCAATTTCTCCCATGGTAAGGAAGGAGCAGTGACCAGCACAGCCTCAATCTGCAGTTTTTCAATTATTTTTTCCAGCTGGTCAAGAGAACCTGCTACCTTAACGTTCTGGATGTAGGTACCGATTTTACCAGTGTCATCATCCAGAAAACAGACCGGATAGTACGGACTAAAGTTATTCTTTACCAGATTTCTCACCAGCATCTCGCCAAGATTCCCCGCACCTATAATGACCGTTCTCTTTGAACCTGCTGGTTTCTTCCTTCTTAAAATCTCAAGGTAAATCCTTTTACTTGTTCTAAGGCCCGTACTAAAGAACAAAAAGCAAAAAAAGTCTAAGATGAGAAGACGGAAGGAAAACGGATAGATATGGCCGCTGAGAACCAAAAGTAGCGCAACAACAATTGAGGACAGCACCGTCGCCTTCAGTGTATTAAAAATTTCACTGAGTCCAACATACCTCCAGGTTAGCTGATAGAGTCTGAAACCAAAGAAAACTCCCAACTTAACAGGAATGGAAAATACTAGAAATACTGGCAGGTAATGGGCTAAGGAAAAAAAATTCAAACCAAAGATAAAAAGAAAACTCAACAGGATACTGCAGCAGGCAAGTAAACTATCTCCTACCATAAAAAAAATGAATCTTTTCCTATACGACGTCTCCCAGAAGCCTGATTTTCGCCTGCCCACTAAACCCCGCATGTTAGATTTAACCTTTCTTTTTGTAATTTTAGGCAAGAAAAAGGGCCGCTGTCAAATTTTTCTTTTTCCATTCATCTTACTTCAAAGGGTACACTGGCAAAATTAGCTGTTTGCCACAAAACTGAAAACAGAGTAAGATATACCAGGCATGAAATTTCCAATAATTAAATCAGATGTTAAGAAAAGTAAAAGGGTGGCAGTCATTCTTGCTGCAGGTAAGGGCACAAGAATGAACGATCCTGTCAGGAATAAGGTATGTTACCCTGTCGGCGGCATCCCTGTGGTAAACAGAATTATCCAGACCTGTAAACATTCCGGGTTGAAGGACATCTTTGTGGCAGTGGGATTCAGGTATCAGGATGTTATAGCAACCATAGAAAAAGACCACCATGACATAAACTATGTTTATCAAAAAAACCAGATTGGAACTGCTGATGCCGTGCGCTGTGCCTGTGAATGTTTGAAAGCATTAGGCTTTGCAGGAGAAATACTGATTATTGCGGGCGATAAGTTAGTTTCCCCTTCCTTCCTCCTGAAAATGAGAGAATTCTTTGAAGAAAACAATCAGGATTTACTTTTTGCCACAAGTAAACTGCATAGCGGAAAATTCGGAAAAGTTTTAAGGGATGATTCTGGAAAGATTTTATCCATAGTGGAAGCAAAAAACTTTGAAATTTTAAAGAAAACAGAAAACTATAAGCTACTGGACTTGTTAGAGAAAAGCCAGGAAACCAATCAATCCATCTACTTTGTTAAGGCTGGAGTTCTTTACCAGGCGCTGGAAGAAATAGAAAAAGACAGTGTCTCCGGGGAGGAATATTTTACAGACATTGTTTCCATTTTTTCCCGCAAGAATTTAAAGGTAGAGACTTTTGAAATTGCTAACAAATATGATGTTCTAACCTTCAACACACCTCAGGAGTATCTGGAAGTAGAAATGTATTTCCAGCAGGTTAAGGTAAAAACGCTGGAGAATAAACTCAAAAATGATAAAAACTATAAAAATGTCCTGGAATGGATAAGAATTTTTGAAGAAAAACCAGCTGCACTGGTTGCCTTTCTCAAAGAAATTTACAGAGACGAAAGTGCTGTGATAGACAGTAAGATAAAAATCTATCTAAGAGTTTTACACAAGTTTGCAGAAAATTTTGGCGCTGAAAGAAAAGTTTTCATAGTAAGATCACCAGGAAGGCTTAACATAATGGGCCGGCACATAGACCATAGAGGTGGAGCAGTTAACATTATGGCTATTGACAAAGAGATAATAATGGTTGTTGAACCACGGTCTGATGACAGAGTAATGTTACACAACGTTGATGAGCAAAAATTTCCCTGTAGAGAATTTTCCATTACAGAGGAGATGTCAAAACTGGATTGGTCAAGCTGGGTTAATTCCATTAACAGCCAGTTGCTGAAGGAAGAATTAAACAAAAACGCAGGAGACTGGGTAAACTACGTAAAGGCTGCCTGTTTGAAAATACAGGATACCTTCCGGGAGAGAAGAATCGTGGGCATGAATGCACTGGTACTGGGAGACGTACCAATCGGTTCTGGCCTGAGCTCTTCTTCTGCTATGGTGGTGGCTTCAGCAGAAGCCCTTATTCTGGCAAATGACATTATTTTCACTCCGGAATCATTTGTGAAACTTTGCGGAGAAGCTGAATGGTTTGTTGGCACCAGAGGAGGCTTTGGAGACCATGCTGCAATAAAGTTCGGATTGAAAGGAAATATCAGTCAAATAAAATTTCTGGAATTTGAATTTCTTGGTAGTGCACCCCTTCCAGAGCCGTATAGCATAGTCTTTTGTTACTCTCAAGAAGAAGCAAAAAAGGCGGAAAACGCGAGAAATGTTTTTAACCAGAAGATTGCCTGCTACGAAATTGGAACATTGCTGTTAAAGAAACTCCATCCTGAGCTCTCTGCGAAGATAAACCATCTCAGAGACGTGAATCCCGAGAGTTTAAATATCCCTGAATATGAAGTCTATCAAATGCTCAAGGCACTTCCAGAAAGAATAACCAGGGAAGAATTAATTTCTTTCTTGGGGAAAGAAAGAAAATTAGAAAACATATTTTCCACCCACAGCCCACCTTTTGAAGGTTATCCGCTCAGGGGTGTGTGTTTTTTTGGCATTTCAGAATGTGCCAGAAGTAAACTATGCCTGGAATTACTGGAGAAGGAAGATATTAAAACATTGGGGGAATTAATGACCATCTCCCACAATGGCGACAGGGTTACCGTTTTAAATGAATATGGAGAAAGGGTAACATACATGAGTGATGTTTCCACAGATTACCTGAACAGACTTATTGAAGGAAGAAAGAGAATAAATAACAAAAAATTTACTCTGGCATATCAAAGCGGATGGTATGGGTGTAGCACTTATAAGGTGGACACACTGGTGGATATAGCCAGTTCCGTGGAAGGTGTTTTCGGTGCCCAGATAGCAGGAGCAGGACTTGGCGGCTGTGTAATGGTTCTCTGTCTGAAGGAAAAAATAGAAAAATTAAAAAAGCAATTGATAAAAAATTACTACCAGCACTACAATTTAGTCCCCTTAATTGAAGAGGCTATCCCGGTTAAAGGTTCAGGCTGGATAGAAATAAACAATTATTGACTGCTTTGTATTTACCAGCATTTTGCTTTCAAAAAATAAAACGCATGGCTTTTTCCTGGCAACTCCTCTGACTATAGACGGTTATTACCCTGGTTTCCGGGGTACACTGTCATCAACGAATTCTTAGCGGATAACTTTGAGGAATGTCCTAAAGATGATTTTGATGTCTGTAAAAAAACCAATTTCCGTCATATAAGTTTTATAAAGTTTTATCTTGGCAGGTAATACTTTTCCAAGATAAACTTTCTCCACGTCTTCAGCCTGTTTTAAAAGCTCTTCCTCATTTCTGTACTCTATGGCCGCATAATCAGTTATGCCTGGTTTTATCTTCAGAATTTCCCGGTAATCTCTACTGAAATATGCTGCATATTTTTGAACCTCCGGCCTTGGTCCAACAAAACTCATATCTCCTTTAAGTACATTTATTAACTGTGGTAATTCATCAAGTTTTGTTCTTCTTAAAAATTTTCCTATCGGTGTAATTCTGGAATCATTTCCTTTTGTCACAAGGGGACCAAGCTTTTCCGCATTCACCACCATTGTTCTGAATTTCAAAAGACTAAACGGTTTATGTCTTTGTCCGATTCTTTTACTGAGATGTAAAACAGGACCTTTGTCCAAAATTTTTACACATAATGCGATGGCAAGAAGTAAAGGGGATAATATCATCAAGCCAGACAAACTGGCGAAGAAATCAAAAATTCTTTTTCCATGTTGTAAATAGAAGTTATTCTGCATACTTTAAAACCCTCTCTGCAATATACTCTAATTCCTGCTCAGTTAATCCCGGATAGATGGGAAGAGAAAGCGACTTTTCAAACACATAATTAGCGACAGGATAATCCTTGCTCTGATATTTATATGTTTGCCTGTAATATGGATGCTTATGAACAGGAATGAAATGCACTGATGTTCCAATACCGTTTTCTCTCAGTTTTTCAAAAAGTTTATCTCTGTTATTGACCTTTATCACGTAAAGATGCCAGCTTGTTTCTCTATCAGGTTTGATTAGCGGAGGAATAACTTTAGTGCCTTTGAAAACCTGAGTGTATTTTTGAGCAATCTCATTTCTTTTTTCTTTCATCCAGTCAACCTTTTTAAGCTGAGCTAACCCAAGCGCAGAGTTTATGTCTGTGGTGTTATATTTATATCCATTGTCTACTACCTCATAATACCAGTTTCCTTTTAATGTATATCTATCCCAGGCATCACGGCTAATACCATGAAGACGATTAATCCTCATTTTTCTAACATAATTTTCATTTTTAGTAGTAATCATACCTCCCTCGCCCGTGGCAAGAGTTTTTGTGGCATAAAAACTGAAGCAGGTAATATCCCCTATCGTTCCTATCATTTTTTCTTTATATTTACTCGGAAGTGCATGGGCAGCATCTTCTATGACATATAAATTATATTTTTTGGCAACTTTTAAAATCTCATCCATATCACAGGGTTGCCCTCCAAAGTGAACTGGAATTATCACTTTTGTTTTTTCAGTAATTAGACTTTCCATTTTTGATACATCAATATTATGAGTAGTTTCTTCTATATCACACAAAACAGGTTTCGCTCCAAAGTATGTCACAACCTCTGCTGTTGCGGTAAAAGTATTTGTGGGAATAATTACTTCATCTCCGGCTTCTAATCCTATGGCTTTCAATGCCAGATGCAGCGCTGCGGTACATGAATTACAGGAGACAGCAAATCCCTTTTTACTCCCACTTTTAAATATATAATCTTTAAATTTTTCTTCAAATTCAATGGTTTTAGGACCCATTGTCAACCATCCAGATTTAATAGTTTCTATCACAAAATTTATTTCTTCGTCAGTTATGAATGGTTTATGGAATGGTATATGTTTCACAAATTTTTCCTTTGTAGAATAGAATCTAAATTACTTCCTAAAATCATATCCCTGTTCCTCCTTAAAAAATTGCACATTCTTTCCACATATCTTTCATCAATATTTTCATGTGTAGGGAGATTAACAATATGATTGGAGGCAAATTCAGCAACAGGGTTTTCTCCAAATTTGTAATGCCAGAGTTCAAAATTTTTAGTAATCGGATGTATTGGTGACATAAACCAATCTCCCAGTTCAATTTTCTCTTTTTCTGCCAGGGTAAAAAATTTTTTCCTGTCTTTAACAAGAAGAGGAAACTTAAGATATGTATGTTCCGCGTAGGGAGGTTCGTAGGGCGGCTCCAAATCTAATTCTGAAAGTATTTTTTTATATAAACTGGCTATTTTTTTTCTGTTCTCAATCATCAGGTCTACTCTATATTTACCGTCAGTTTTTTTAAAATACTTTAAAGCTTCTTTTGCCTGAATCTCTGAAAAACCTTTTAAAAAATTTTCTGGTTCAGCAGGTTTTTCTATTTCATACCCTTGAGATGAACCTAATATAATGTTTGACTTGCTAAGTTTTCTATAAGCATATAATGCAAACCAATAAATTTGGGGGTTTAAAAATCTCTTTTTTACTTCTATCAATGTTTTTAACATAATTTTTTCTTTTAAATCTGGCTTTACTGCCTTTTCCTCCATTTCCTTTAGTTTTTCGGCTATAGCTTCATTTTTAGTTACTGCAATCCCTCCGACTCCCGTGGAAAAGGGCTTATTCCACTGACTTGAAAAAAAAGAAGCGTCTGCAATGGTACCATTCTTCTTCCCTTTATAAGTTCCCCCAAACCCATGAGCACAGTCTTCTATGACAATTAAATTATATTTTTTACTTATTTCAAAAATAGCATCAAGGTCTGGTGATAATCCAAAAGTGTTTTGTGCAATTATAATTTTTGTTTTTTTTGTAATCTTTTCTTCTATTTTGTTAGGGTCAATATTAAAAGTTTCTTGGTCAATATCAACATAAACAGGTTTTGCTCCTAAATAAATTATTGGATTAGCCACTACTACACATGTAAACGCAGGCAAAATTATCTCATCACTTTTTTTAATATCAAGGGTTTTCAATATTGCATATAAAGCCACTCTTCCTTTCCAGAAAAGAAAGATAAAAGATTTATATATATCAAGATATGCTGATATATCATCTCTTAACAAATGGAAAAAATTATTCTTCATATGCGTCTTTTCATTCTTCCTAAGGTTATCAATCCTACTACTGAACCCAACCCATAAAAAAAGTGTAGAATAAAAAATACGAATGGCAGAATAAGTAAATATTTAAATCCTTTTATTGAGGAAATTCTAATAGATTCTATAAAAGCAAATAAAAAATAAAAGAAAAAAATTAAACACAAAATTAACTTAAATATAGGTAAAAAAAATAATATAATAGTTGACAAGATTATTGAAGTTACGAATAGAAAAGGAATATAATGTCTTATAGAAAGTGCTCTTTTAGCGATTTTGATAGTATAAATATTCCATAATCCATTAAGAAAATTATTCTTCAAAAAATCTCTAATATTTGAACGTGCTATATAATAACTTACAATATCAGGAACAAGAAGAATTTTACCCCCCTTTTTTTTTAGTCGTAAATTAAATTCAATATCTTGATTTCTAACCAATTTTTCATTAAATAATCCTATCTTTTTAAATACTTCTTTTTTATATGCGCCAAAAGGCACAGTATCCACATATTTAGGTCTTTTTATACCAATCCTGAACAGTGAATTTCCAATACCAAATGGAGAACTCAGAGATAAAGCAATTGCTTCTGCAATTAAAGTGCTTGCCGATGGTTTTGTGATACAAATACCACCCACATTATCTGCCCCACTTTTATTAAGCCAATAAACTATTTTGGAAAGATAATCTTTAGGATATATCGTATGAGCATCCACTCTCAAAATTATATTTCCTTTAGAATTTTGAATTCCAATATTTAAAGCTGAAGGCACGATTTTTTTTAGATTATCTAACATTTTAATAAAAGAATATTGTTCTACATACTTTTTTATAATTTCTCTTGTCCCATCGTTACTCATTCCATCAACAATCAATATCTCAATGTTACCTTTATTCTCCCTCAAAATGTCTTGTTCTAATAAAGATTCTATACATTTCTCAACAAAATTTTTCTCGTTATAACAAGGAACAATAATAG
>CAZYCA010000038.1:0-3623 GCA_964645405.1 uncultured bacterium
CGTAAACAATTTGCTAATGAAAATGTATTCATTTTTCCGCTTCAAAACAGGGTTTTCTGGAACTTAGAAGTTAATCATTGGGATGTCTACCAGAGACAACGTAGAGAAAAAATGGTTTGGGCTTTGAGAAAATCTTAAGAAATGTTCGGAAAAAAGCGTCATTTTTCCGCAGAACTGTTCAGTCAGAAATTCAGCATTCAGATTGCCAGATTTACAACTATGGTAGCAGAAAGTACAATTTTAGTAAGGAATTTTAGGATAGCAAGAAGGCGCAGGAACCGGCCCTTAAAATCTTAGGTATATAGTTTCTAACTGCAACGTGAGAGGAGGACTATATTAATGGATAAGAGATTTGAGGAATGGGAAAGAGAAGTCAGCAGTCTTACTGAAGCTCTCAATAAATTTTGCAGGTTGAGCGAATTTAAGTTTCGCCAGAACGTGCTTGGTGCGGAGAATACTATGTTTGATGATACTGACTGGGAGGTAAAGAAGGAGTTAACCTGGTCCTTGAAAGACGGCATTGCTTATTTCCGGAAGAAGATACGTTTCCCAGAAAAAGTAGAAGGGATAGAACTAACAGGCAGTCCTGTAGAACTGAGATTTGTTTTTCCTTCAGGAGTGGAAGTATTCTGGGACGGGAGATGTTTATACCAGCATAAATTCTGGGCAGACAAACTTGCCACCCCGCTTCTTTTGCCGGATAAGGTTGAGCCAGACAGAGAACACCTTCTGGTCTTTAAGACATCTGAAGGGGATGGATTAGGCTGGCTATGGTCATGGTTTTCCTTTCCCGCGGTTGACAGGGCTCTCTTTGAAATTTCTACTGCTACTGCTCAGATAAAGTTTGCCCAAAAAATTCAGGAGAGAGAACAGAACAGTTTATTAAAGAAAGCATTCGGGAAGGTTTGTTCTCTCATAAACCCGGAGGTAATAACGACAAGATGCTGGGAAGAAATATTTGACAGCATTAAAAAGATAGAGAAAGAGTTAGAACCGTTCCGTCCCTATGCCAGAAAATACCATGTCCATCTTATCGCTCACAGTCATATTGATATGAATTGGCTCTGGAATTATGAAGACACAATTAGTGTGTGCCTCCGGGACTTTGAAACGGTAACCAGGCTAATGGAGGAGTTTCCGGACTTGACCTTTTCCCAGAGTCAGTGCCATGTTTACAAGATAGTAGAAGAACATAACCCCCAGCTGTTTGAACGCGTAAAGAAAAGAGTAAAAGAGGGACGGTGGGAAGTGACAGCTACTGCCTGGGTAGAAGGAGATCTTAATATGGCTGATGGTGAAGCCATCTGCCGGCATATCATGTACAGCATGAAATATAATCAGCAACATTTCGGCATTGAGCCCAGGATTATGTGGTCACCAGACACCTTTGGTCACCCGATTACCATACCCACCATTTTGTCTCACGCCGGCATTAAGAATTACTATTTCATGCGGGCTGGTAACCGATTTCGTTCCGGTGAGTTTACCCATCCTGTTTTTATCTGGGAGGGTAAAGATGGAAGTCAGGTTCTGGCTTATAACAGTCCTTATGGCAGTTCCATTTCTGCCGAAAAATTGATACCAATAGCAGAAAGACTCAGAGATGACTACGGGTTAACTGATAGCATGTTTGTCTATGGTGTTGGCGACCACGGCGGTGGTCCCACTCGTAAAGATATATTAAATAAAAAGTGTCTTCAGTCCAAACCTGTTATCCCAACCCTCTCTTTTTCTACCACTGCTAAATACTATGATACGGTGAGAAAAAAACGGAAACCTTTACCTGTTGTCAGAACTGAACTCAACCCAATTTTTGAAGGCTGCTATACCACCCACTCAGATATCAAGAGAGCCAACCGACAATGTGAAAACCTTCTGCTGGATATGGAAACGATTGCTGCTCTGGCTCACCTTTTAGGAAAGGATTACCCCGCACAAAATTTAGAAACCTTCTGGCAGAAGGTACTTTTTAATCAATTCCACGACATCCTTGACGGCTCAGCCATCTCCGAATCGTACCGGTATTCCCTCAACCTGGCTGAAGAAGTTTTAAGTAAAAGCAAAAACTTAATCAATGATTCCCTTGTCTTTATTGCCGGGCAGGTGAATACCTGCGGCGAGGGTATCCCGCTGCTGGTGTTTAACCAGTTGGGCTGGGTGAGAAGTGAACCAGTTGAGTTTGAATTACCATGTGAATTTTCCGGCAAGGAAGGATATCTGAAAGACTGTGAAGGGAAAAATATACCTGTTCAGGTTATTGAAAATAAAAAGGGCCTTTTTATAGCGGAGAATATTCCTTCTTTTGGATATAAAACTTACTGGCTGAACGAGGGAACGGGAAACTGTAGCAATGGCGGTAACATTTCTGCAGATAGAGAAACCGGTATTTTTGAGACCAGATATTACCGTCTGGAAGTTACACCAGATACAGGTGTAATCCGCCGGCTCTACGATAAGATAAACAAAAAGGAAGTGTTAAGCATTGGGCGCTCCGTTGCAGAAGACCCATCTTCTTACTGGGCTGAAACTTGCGGTAACCTACTGCAAATTTCTCAGGAAAAACCCCATCAGATGTCAGCCTGGATTATCGGGAATATCTTGCGAACCGAAAACCTTCTCGGGTTAGAAGAGTTTAAAATTTTGGAGAATGGGCCGGTAAGACTGGTGTTAGGTATCAAACGGCGTTACAGCAACTCTTCTCTTAACCAGAAGATCATTCTATACGCTAACCTGCCACAGATAGACTTCTCCTTGTTCACTGACTGGCAAGAAAAAGGTTCCTCCCGGGAAGGAGTGCCATTGCTGCGGGTAAAATTCCGCGTGGCATTTGATGGACCTCAGGCAGAGTTTGAGACTCCCTTTGGCTGGCAGGTGCGCCAGAGCGAAGGGAAGGAATTACCTGCTCTAAAGGTGGTATCGCTTGCAGAAAGAAACTACCGGTTTGGGCTACTCAACCGGGAGAAATACGGCTACTTAGTTGATGGTAATAACATAAGCTTGACCATCTTACGCAATCCTTATGAACCAGATCCCTTGCCGGATAATGGGCCACAAAGGGTGGATTACCGTCTCCGATTCGGAAGATTACGTAAACAGGAAATGGCAAAAGAAGCCAGTTCTTACAACCGTCCTTTATACACAGTAGTTGGTGCTAACAGACCAGGGAAATTACCGTCCACCCTTTCTTTTTTAAAATTCCATTCCTCCAGCTGCATTCCCAGCTCTCTCTACAGGGCCTTAAATGGAAAAGGGTTGATGTTAAGGTTCTATGAATCAACAGGGCATAAAGGCAAAGTCTTCTTAGAGTTTAATTTTCCCGTAAGAAAAATTATCAAGACAGACCTTTTAGGTAGAGGCAACCACAGCATTCAGGTACGTCAAAAAAAATCTTCCCTTTCTTTCAACAAATACAGCCTTAACACCATACGTCTGCTATCAGATTAGAAGCGCGGCACGGAAAAATATTACCATTAACAACAGGAGAAAAAATGAACTTAATTTTTATTATGCTGGACAGTCTGAGACAGGACCATGTAAGTTTCTACCACCAGGGAAAATCCGCTTTCCTTGATGTTCCTGCCTGCCAAACACCTTTTCTGGACGAGTTAGCCAGAGAAAGCATT
>CAZYCA010000039.1:0-49202 GCA_964645405.1 uncultured bacterium
TGTATTCAAGTTTCCTTATTGTTGATGGGGAATACATCCTCTGGTATCCGGAGAGAAAATTTTTCCTGCTGGGTAAAAAGATAAATCCTGAAGTTCTTTCTCGTCTGAAAGTGCCAGTCTGATAGTAAGTTTCCTCAGAAAAAATCCTGCGGAAGGCTTATCTTTTTCTGAACTTAGGATGCGTTGTCAGCCGAAGGATATTATCTCTAAAGAATTTAAATATTTCAGGGTCAAAGCAGTGGTGGTTGGTCTTCATCACCTCCAGTGCTTCGTTCAATCCCATTGCTGGACGATATGGCCTGCTACTGGTCAGAGCATCAAAGTAGTCACCCAGTCTTATTATCCTGGCGATAAGCGGTATTTCGTTACCAGCCAGCCCATCAGGGTACCCGGAACCATCAAAATTCTCATGATGAAACCGGATTGCTTCCTGTAAAACGATTCCCAGCGATAACGGCTTAACAAGTTTTTCTCCTAAAATAGTATGAGATTTAATCATAATGAATTCGGCTTCTGTCAGTAGTGTCGGTTTGTTCAATACTGTTTCGGTTATTCCAATTTTACCGACATCATGCAGCAGAGCGGCTGTTGTTACCATTTGCATGTCAGAAAAAGTTTTGGGGAACAAAAACCGCACTGTGTTCACAGTCAATTCAGCAACATGCTCCGAGTGCCCTTTGGTGTATGGGTCACGAGATTCAATTACATTTGCCAGAAGCATGGAGACCCGGTCGAGAACCTCCCTGACAGTCATAATCCTTTCCCTCCGTTCAGAAATAATTATCTTCCGGCCTTTTTTATCCACTTTTTTCTCTCTTGCAGACCCGTCACCAGGAAATGATTTTCTGAAAAAAATCTACACCAGTCCGCGGAAAATGTCAACATCAGTCAGGCAGGTTATTCCATTGTTGACAAATATTTATAATCCGTTATAGTAAATGCTATCCTGGCAAAAACAAAGTAAAAACAAACAGAAAGGAGAAATGTGAAGATAAAGGAAGGGCAAAAGATAGTTTTCATTGGTGACAGTATTACTGATTGTGGAAGAAGGGGAGAGTTTGCTCCTTTAGGCAATGGTTATGTCCGTTTCTTTCATCATCTTCTTCAGGCAGCTTTGCCTGGTAACCGGATAACCATTATTAATAAGGGTATTGGCGGCAATACCCTGATAGATTTGCAGATACGCTGGCAGGATGATGTTATCTACCACAAACCTGACTGGATAAGCATTCTGGTGGGTATCAACGATGAACACCGGGTTCTCAGGAAAGTGGAAAACTGGCAGGATTATACCGCGGATAATTTCCGGCAAAGGTACCAGGAAGTTCTTGCTGTCACCAAGAAACAGTTACCTGACTGCGGTCTGGTTTGTCTGGAACCATTTTATGTAACTACAGATACCGGTCATCAATGGCGGGGACTGGTACTGGAGAATCTTCAGCCTTACCGCAAGGTAGTCGCAGAGATGAGTGAGGGTTTTGGAACTGGTTTGATAAAACTTCAGGAAATCTTCCAGGAACAGTTGAGATTTTTTGAGGCAGAACAACTTGCTCCGGATGCAGTCCATCCTGCACCGCTGGGGCATATGATTATTGCCTGGCAGCTTTTTCAGTATTTCATAGCCTTGTAACTTATGGAGATAATTGATTTTCATACCCATGCGTTTCCTGACGGTCTGGCAGAAAGGGCGATGAAGGCCTTATCGGAACAGGGTAATATCCCTTACTATCTTGACGGTAAAGTCTCCTCCTTGCTAACTTCCATGGATAAATGCGGCATCAGCCGCAGTGTTATCTGCTCCATTGCCACCAAGCCAGCCCAGTTTGATTCTATTCTGAAATGGTCCAGTGAGATAAAAAGTAATCGTATCATTCCTTTTCCTTCTCTTCATCCTGATGACCCTGATTGGGAGAAACACATAAAAGCAATCAGGCAGGCTGGTTTTCTGGGTTTGAAGATGCATCCCTATTACCAGAATTTTGATTTGGACCAGCCAGGACTTTTACCCCTTTTTGAGGCTGTTGCCAGGGAAAAACTCATTCTGGTTCTACACACTGGTTTTGATTTTGCTTTTCCCAGAATCAGGAAAGCAGACCCGCAGAAGATTTCAAGGATTTTTCAAGAAATCCCTGATTTGTTGCTGGTGACCACACACCTGGGATCCTGGGAAGACTGGGACCAGGTGGAAAAACATCTGCTGGGCAAACCGGTTTATATGGAAATTTCTTTTTCCCTTGAATATCTGGGCATAGAAAGGAGTCGCTATCTGATTACTCATCATCCGAAACAGTATATCCTTTTCGGAACAGATTCACCCTGGGCTGACCAGGGTGCCTGTCTGGAACTTTTTTGTAAATTATCTCTTCCTGATGACCGGAAAAGCCTGATACTGGGGGAAAATGCCCTGTCTTTGCTGAAAAAGGCGTCCTGAAAAAAGGCAGATTTTTGAAGAAAAGGCATTTTTCTGATAAAATAATAATGACTATGCCAGTTATTGCATTTGCTAACCAGAAAGGCGGTACAGGTAAAACTACTGCCTGTGTTAATGTGGCTGCTGGACTGGTAAGAAACAACCAGCGGGTTCTGGTTATTGACCTGGATCCTCAGGGTAATGCTACAGTCAGCCTGGGGCTCAGGTTGAAACCAGAAGAACCAACTACAGCTGAGCTTCTGCTGGGTGAGGCAAGGTTAACAGAGGTGATGGTGGATAGCTATCTTGCTGACCTTTCTGTTCTCCCTGCCACCCCGGATTTAGCCCATGTAGAAGTGGAACTGGTCAGACGACCGAAAAATCAGTTTTTCCTCAAAAGGGTACTGAAAGAAAATGAAGAGGTTCTGTCCGGGTTTGACTTTATTCTCGTTGATTGTCCACCCTCTCTTTCCCTTTTAGCCGTTAACGGTTTGTGTACAGCGGATTTTGTGATTGTTCCGGTCCTTTGTGATTATCTTTCTCTGGAAGGTCTTTCTCATCTTCTAACAACTTTGGAGCAAATCCAGAGAAAACTGAATCCGGATTTAGAAATTCTGGGAATTTTACCTAATATGGTAGATTACCGTTTAAGGCTGACGGAGGAAAGTCTCTCCCTTTTGAAGGAAAAGTTTAAGAGTTTGTTGCTTCAGACAGAGATTCGTATTTGTAGTCGGTTGCGGGAATCACCTTCTTTTGGTAAGGCTATTTTTGATTATGCCGGTTCTTCAGTGGCTGCAGAAAACTATGCCCGGCTGACCAGAGAGATTCGGCAACGTCTTAAAAAATTTACTCCTTCTGACAGGGTAAATATTGCCAGTTTCGGAAGCGGAAACCAGGAGAAAACTAATGAGTCGGTTAGGACCGCAGGCTAAAAGATTGTTTGAAGTGACAGAGAAAAGCAGTACCAGGAAAGAAGTGACTCGCAAGTACACCTTTGTTTTACCGGTAGAGCTTATGAAGCAGGTTAAACATGCTGCTATTGAGGATGATGTTACTATCTCTGAATGGTTGACCCGGGCCTTGAAAGAGCGGCTGGAAAAAAGATAATGGTTGACAGCGTTACCCTGGCAAAAGGTAAAATACAGATAGAAAGATATGCCAAGCAAAAAGGAAATTTTAACTATCATTGAGCATCTGGGTCTGTGGAACAGAAAAAGCCTGGAAAGGGCTATGCAGGAGCAGGAAAGTTCCGGTCGCCCCCTGAAGGAAATTTTTCAGAACCAGGGGCTCCTTCCTTTTGGTGAGATTTCTACTTCGCTTTACTTCCAGCTGGGAATTGTACAGCAGGAGCTTCCGGCAAGAGAAATTTCCCCGGAACTCGTTTCTCTTCTTCCAGCCAAGGTGGTGAAGCTTCACCGTGTTGTTCCCTGGGAGAAAAGGCCTGATGGGAAAATTATTTTAGTATCTGACGACCCCATTAACATTTTAGCCAGTGATTATTTCAGCAAGATGATCAGTACCCCTGAAGAGAAAAAAGAAGTGGAGTTTTTGATTACCTTTTCCCGGGATATAGACCAGTTGATTGAAAAGTACTATGGCCAAGAAGAAATGGAGGATTTAACTGCAATGCTTCAGGAAGCCAGCAGTGCCACCATTGAAATGGAAACAGCTGGCGAGGAAGTAGTGACGGAGGAAGATGAAGAAGCGCTGGCTTTGCAGGCTCCTGTGGTAAAAATAGTCAACCTGATTTTTGTAGAAGCCTTAAGGAGAAGAGCCAGCGATATCCACTTAGAGCCGTTAGAGAAACGTTTCCGGGTTCGTTTTCGTATTGATGGGGTGCTCTACGAAGTTGTTTCTCCTCCCAAGCGCATAGAAAGGGCTGTGATTGCCAGGGTCAAGCTTATGGCAAAGATGGACATAGCAGAAAAGAGACTTCCCCAGGATGGTCGTATCATGCTGGACATAGGTGGCAAACCTATTGATTTTCGGGTTTCCACACTGCCAGGAATCTACGGGGAAAGTGTGGTTATGAGAATCCTGGATAAGACTTCTATGCTCAAGAGTCTGGACCAGTTAGGATTTCTGGAGCGGGATAAGGAAAGATGGAGTAAACTGCTGCAGTATTCTGGAGGATTGGTTCTGGTTACCGGTCCTACCGGGTCCGGAAAAACGACTACTCTTTACGCTTCCTTGATGATTCTCAACACCCCGGACAGGAAACTTATGACTGTAGAAGAGCCAGTGGAATATCAAATACCAGGTATCAACCAGACTCCTGTTAATTCAGAAATCGGTTTGACTTTTGCTTCAGTACTGCGTGCTTTTCTCCGTCAGTCTCCAGATGTTGTTCTCGTTGGTGAGATACGTGATTTTGAAACAGCGGATATTGCTTTAAGGGCAGCTTTAACCGGACACCTGGTTTTCAGTACTTTACATACCAATGATGCTCCCAGCGCGATTACCAGGCTGATTGATTTAGGTGTCCCTCAATTTCTGGTGGCTTCATCCCTGCAGGGTATTATGGCGCAGCGTCTGGTGCGTGTGCTTTGTCCCTACTGCAAAGAAAAGGTTGAACCTGATGAAAAGATGAAGACTATTTTAGGTATCAGTGATGGACAGGATGTTAATATCTGCCGTCCCAAAGGTTGTAATGAGTGTAATTTTACCGGTTACTTCGGTCGTATTGGCATTTTTGAGGTTATCATTATGAATGAGGAACTGCGCACCCTGGCTTTGAAAAGAGCCAGTGCGGACCTGTTAAGGAAAGCAGCTGAGGCTGCTGGTATGACCGGGATGCGGGAAGATGGTCTGGAAAAGGTAAGACGTGGTTTGACCACACTGGAAGAAGTCTTCAGTGTTGTAGGGGAGGAATAAGATGGCTAAAAGGATAGAGGAACTTTTGGAGATGATTGTCAAGGAAGATGCTTCTGATTTGCACCTGAATGTAGGACTGCCACCTATGATGCGTGCCAGAGGTGGGCTGGAGAAGATGGATAGTGAACCATTAACTCCAGAGGACACTGTTAATTACATGAAAGCTATCACCTCCAGAGACCATCAGGAAGAACTCCAGAAGGTTGGTGGTACAGACTTTGGTTTTGCTTTCAAAGACCTTGCCAGGTTCAGGGTGAGCGTTTTTAGAGAAAGGGGTCATGTAGCGATGGCTTTACGTCTGATTCCTTTCCGCTTCTTCACCTTTGAACAGATTGGTCTGGATGGAAAAACCATGGAGTATCTTTTAACCAAACCCCGGGGACTAATCCTGGTGACAGGGCCCACCGGTTCTGGTAAGACGACTACCCTGGCCAGTATGATTAACTGGATAAACGAAAATGAGGATGAACATATCATTACGGTAGAAGACCCGATTGAATATTACCATCAGCATAAAAGAAGTATTGTCACCCAGCGGGAGTTAGGGGTAGATGTGCCTACTTTTGCAGAAGCCTTGCGGCGAGGTCTGCGTCAGGACCCGGATGTGTTTCTGGTGGGAGAAATGAGAGACCTGGAAACGATTGAAGCAGCTATCACCGCAGCTGAAACCGGCCACTTAGTCTTTGGAACTCTGCATACTACCGGGGCGACCAGAACCATTGACCGTATTGTCAATGTCTTCCCGGTAGAACAGCAGGAACAGATTCGTATCATGCTTTCCGTGAGTATCCTGGCTATCATTTCTCAGATTCTCCTCCGACGTATTGATAAACCCGGTCGGATTGCTGCTTTTGAGGTTATGGTGGCTACTCCTTCCATTCAAAACCTTATCCGCGAGAAGAAGACTTACCGGATTCTTTCTGACATTCAAACTGGAGCCAAGTATGGTATGGTCCCTCTGGATGCCTGCCTGATGAAACTTTTTAAGGAAGGGAAAATCAGTTTTGAAGATGTCATGATTTACTGTTATGACCCGGAGCAGACCAGGGCACAGTTAGCAGCGGAAGGCGCTATAGACCCGGCCCTGCTGAAAAAAGATCTAAAGGAAGTTATGGAAAAGAAGGTGTGAGGTGTTTTATGGCAGAAAAGAAACGACTTGGAGAGATGCTGATAGACAATGGTTTGATTAACGAAGAGCAACTTGCCAGGGCTCTGGAAGAGCAAAAAAAGTCAGGTCATTTTCTCGGAAGAATCCTGGTTGATTTGGGTTATGTCTCGGAGAAGGACTTAAAACGTATCCTTTCTGTGCAGGCTGGAGTAGAGATGATTGATTTGAAAAATACTGTCATTGACCAGAAAGCAATTCAGGTTTTTCCTTCAGCCCTGGCAAAATCCTATGAAGTTATTCCTATCAAATTTGAAAATAATGTTTTGACTCTGGCAGCAGGTGATACCTTAAGTCTGAATATTCAGGATGATATTACCTTTGTTCTGGGATATAAGACCAAAATGGTGCTGGCTGATAGTGATGACATCAGGGAAGCAATTGAGACTTATTACGGCAAGGAAATGGAGACCATTGATGACCTTATCAAATGGCTCTCCCAGGACGTAGAAGAAATGGAAGAGCTGGAAACTATTGCCAGTCAGGGTGAGTATGCCACCATCACCAGTTTGGAAGAAATCGCTTCTTTGCCACCGGTAGTCAAACTGTTTGACCTAATTCTTCTCCAGACAGTCCGGGATAATGCTTCAGATGTTCACCTGGAACCTTTCGAGGATGATTTTCGGGTAAGGTATCGGGTGGACGGGGTTCTCTATGACATGGTACACCCACCGAAAGGGCTTTCCTTTGCGCTCTTTTGCCGGTTCAAGATTATGGCTGGTATGGATATTGCTGAAAGGAGATTACCCCAGGATGGCCGCATTGAACTTTCAGTGATGGGACGGGCCGTGGATTTAAGGGTTAATACTGTCCCAACAGTTTTCGGGGAATGTCTGGCTATCCGGGTACTGGACCGGGGTAAGACCATCTTTGAACTGGAAAATCTGGGACTTTCCAAACGCGACATGGAACTTGTCAATTCTTTCATCCGTAAACCTAACGGTATCATTTTAGCTACCGGCCCTACTGGTTGTGGTAAGACTACTACCCTTTATGCTTTGTTACGCAAGATTAATACACCTGATGTGAAGGTGATTACCACTGAAGACCCGGTAGAATACATGCTGGAAGGGGCTGTCCAGGTACCTATCCGGGAGCATATCGGACTGACGTTTGCTAAGTGTTTGCGCAGTATCCTCCGGCAGGACCCTGATGTCATCCTGGTTGGAGAAGTGCGTGATTTTGAAACTGCCCAGATGGCTATCCAGTCTTCTCTCACCGGACACCTGGTTTTAAGTACCTTACATACCAATGATGCGCCCACCACCATTGTAAGATTGGCAGATATGAAGGTGGAAACATTCCTTTTAGCTTCTACCATTGAAGGGGTTATTGCTCAGCGGCTGGTGCGCATCCTCTGTCCCAGGTGCAAACAGGAATACCGTCCAGAACCAGCAGAGTTACTGCAGCTGGGGCTGACCCCGGAGCATGCAGAAAAGATGAAATTTTATAAACCGGTAGGCTGTCCTTTCTGCCGGGGTGGGTATAAAGGAAGAACAGGAATGTTTGAGATTCTTACTCCCGGGCCGGCTTTCTGGGAAGCAATTATTTCCGGTCGGTCTCTTGGTGAAATCCGGGAAGTAGCCATTAAAGAATGTGGAATGAGAACGCTTCTCCAGGATGGGTTAGAAAAGATAAATGAAGGTATCACCAGTATTGAGGAAGTTGCCAGGGAGGTTCATGGATATTAAACTTCTCTCTGGCAGCATACCTGGCAGGTTTGACTGCCGGGAAGGGAGGGGAAATGGCTGTTTTTCAGTACAGCGCTCTTGATGCTGGTGGGAAAAGTTTGAACGGTACTATTGAAGCCAGTCATGCCCAGGAAGCTCTGGCTAAACTGAAAGGAATGGGTTATTTTGTCACCAAAGTAGAACCAGCCAGAGTGGAAAAGGAAAAACCTGCTGCAGGTGGTAAACCTGCTGCTAAGGCAAAAAAGGCAGCAGGCGGGGGTGGCCTTAATCTCAGTTTAGGTCCCACGGCTATCAAATCGAAAGAGTTAACCATTATTACCCGGCAGATGGCTACTTTGATTGGTGCGGGTTTGCCGCTACTTCGTTCTCTTCGTGTGTTGAAAGAACAGCGTCGGGGTGGCGCAGCAATTGTTCTGGGTAAGGTAGCTGATGATATTGAAAGTGGTGCTCTTTTTTCAGAAGCTCTGGCTAAACATCCGAGGAGTTTTCCCCGCATCTATGTGGCTATGGTCAGGGCAGGTGAGGCTGGTGGTGCGCTGGAAGTGGTTTTAAGCCGGCTGGCTGACTTTATGGAGAAAGAAGCCAAACTGAAGGGAAAAATCAAGTCAGCTATGGCTTATCCGGCGGTGATATGCGTTGTCGCTATTGGTATTCTTACCTTCATCATGTTAAAGATTGTGCCTACCTTTATTAACATTTTTGCGGAGATGGAGGCAGGAGAATTACCCGCAGCCACCCAGCTTCTCATTAAAATCTCCAATCTGATGACCCAGAGGTTTTATCTGATTATCGCCGGAGTCATAGCCCTGGTTATCGTGTTCAAAATTCTTTGTAAAATTAAGTTTACCAGGTACTGGATAGATATGGCTAAGATGCGGGTGCCAGTCTTCGGACCTGTGGTGGCAAAGACGATAATTGCCCGTTTTTCCAGAACTCTGGCTACCCTTATCACCAGCGGTGTGCCGATTCTCACTTCTCTTCAGATTGTGAGAGATACGGTAGGCAATGATGTCATTGCCAGGGCAATTAACGAAATCAGAAACCGGGTTCGGGAAGGAGAGGGTATTTCCGGTCCGATGAACAGGACAGGGACTTTTCCTGCTATGGTTACCAATATGATTGCGGTTGGTGAGGAGACAGGGGCCATTGATGCTATGCTGGAAAAAGTGGCTGATGCCTATGAAGCTGAGGTTGATGCTGCGGTGGCAGCGATGACTTCTATGCTGGAGCCGATTATGATTGTTTTTCTTGGCGGTATTGTTGGGTTCATCGTCATTGCGCTGTTTTTACCCTTGATTAAGTTAGCCATGGGGTTAACCGAAAGCGGTGGTGGAGGTGGCGGCGAGAAAGGAGGTGATTGATGAAGAAAGGTTTTACTTTGGTAGAACTTCTGGTGGTCATTGCTATTATTGCCCTGCTGGCAGCATTACTTCTTCCGGCTTTAAGTGGAGCCAGGGAAAGAGCCAGGCGGACTACCTGCATGAATAATCTCAGACAGTTTGCCATGGCTCTGGAAATGTATGCGGATGACTGGTATGAAAAATTTCCGGCTGATAAGGAAGGTCTTTATCCAGCCAATCCAGCAAAGTCCACGATTTATCCCCACTACATTAAAACAGCCAGAACCTTCTGGTGTCCTGCCTCCGGGGCCCGAAGATTGAAAAAGCCGACCGGTGATATCACTGATAATGGTTCATCTGATCCAGCTAGTTATGGTTATGAAAACAACTGGTATGCCAGTTATGCCTTTGTTTTCGGACTTTCCACAGGCAACAAAAGTTCTTCCCCTGTACCTATAGTGAGTGACCGGGGAGTTTATAACACCGAAGGTACTCCCGGAAGTTATGGATTGCCTGCAGATACTGATATGAAAACCGGTAACCATGCCTGGGGAATTAATACTCTTTATCTGGACGGCTCAGTCCAGTGGGTTCTTATTCAGATGATACAGTTCTCGGTGGATGATACTGGAAGTGGTGGTGGTCTTATGGGTAATGTTGCCTGTCAGAAAAATGGATATTCTGTGGTAGTGGACACCGATAGTGAAAAGAATGACTGGGGAGAACTATGAGTGGGATATGCTAAGGAGGAAAATGAGTGAAAAGAAAATAAAGGCTGGTTTTACTCTAACAGAGCTATTAGTTGTTATGGTTATCATTGCGCTTCTGGCTGCTTTACTTCTTCCGGCTATCAGGAAATCAAGGGTAAAGGCTCTGGTAGATAAGGCAAGAGCGGAAATGGCTAATCTGGCTGGTATTATGACCATGGTGAAAAACGATATTGGCTGGTATGTGCGGTTGTGTGACCTAAAGGATACAACCCTGGCTGAAGCGACCCACCCGGGTTATCCCGTGGCAGATGGGACTGGGCTTTCCACTGATATAAACGGAACCTACACTGTTTGCTATGCTGGTAACTTAAGCGGGGAATATGAAGATTCAACATCTGAGGAAAGTGAGTTAACCAGAGGTCATCCCTGGGATGGACCCTATCAGGTTTTCCAGGAAAAGGGTATTTATACTGACCAGCAGGGTTCTACACCAGACCCGGGAGCCGCGACTGGCTGGATGATGGATAAAGTAGCCTACGGTACTCCACTTGACCCCTGGGGCCATACCTATCTGGTGGCTTATAATTCCACGGAAAAGGTAATGATTATTTATTCTGCCGGACCAAACGGGAAAATGGAAACCAATGCCGGCCAGACTCTTGCTGGCGGTGATGACCTTCTTTACAAATTCCGTTAATCCTTTCAGTTTTTCCCGTACAGGCAAAATAACAGGGAGGTGAAAGGAGAAAATAGTGTGTTTGTTTGACAGCAGCAAGAATAACACGGGAGGACAAAATGAGGAGGAATGGGTTTACTTTAATTGAGCTTTTAGTAGTAGTTGCCATTATTGCGATTTTGGCAGCCTTACTTTTGCCGGCTTTAAGTCAAGCCAGGGAAAGAGCCAGAGCAGCAGTCTGTATGAGTAACCTGAAGCAGTTAGGCCTTATCTTCCAGATGTATTCCATTGATTATGATAATGTCCTTCTGCCAGGAAGGATGCCACCGTTTTCCATGAGTCCTTTCCGGTACCTGGAATTATACGGGACTTTCTCCCCTTCCATGAGAGCAGATTTCCGGAAGTTGAGGAATTGTCCCTCTGAGAGAAGACCGTATAATATGGGCGCCAACCAGCACCACTACAGTTTCAACTACTGGATTTCCAGTCCTTACTCTGCTGGCTGGGCAATGCGGGACAGGATTCTTTATCCTCACAAAATAATGCATGTAGGAGATTCTGACCCGGCCTATGTCATGGGTGCACTCTACGGCAGCCCATACTGGAACTTTGCCACTGCCTTCAGACATTCTGGTGGGTTGAATATGCTCTTTGTGGACGGACACGTGGAATGGTGGCCTAAAAATCAGTTTCCTTCAGACCCTAATACAGCCTACACCCAGTTTCCCTGGAAGTGGCCAGGTTCGGCGTACTGGATAGGCCGGTGAAAGGTTGCTGATTGTTATCCGCAGTTATACCCAGCCGGAAAAATGTGAGGGAAAATAGAGAGGCAACAATGAGAAGGTTTTTGTTACCAGTCTTGTTTCTAACTACCCGTGTACTTTTTGCTCAGATACCTGAGGCTTCTTTCCCTCCTCTGGTGCGTGTGCCGCCAGTGGAAAAACCACCTGTTATCGATGGAGTTATTTCACCAGGGGAATGGGAAAAGGCTTTTCTGGGCACTGGTATTGCTCCTTACCGGAAAGGAGGGCTGGACCCGATTCTGGTGCAGTACTGGTTTGCTTATGATGAGAAGAACATTTACATAGCAGCCAGGATGCAGACCCACCCTCAGGAAGTTTTTGATAAACCTCCCAGAAGGCTGGCTGGTGGTGGTCCTACCAGCCATTTTGAAATCCTGATTGACCCGCATCCCTGCCATCCAGATTTTAACTGGGTACAGGCGATGATGTATCCCTTCCAGAGATATAAAAATGTTGGTTACAGTCAGCGCATCGGAGGCTACATTCCTTATGATGTGAAATGGAACTACCAGGATTTTTATGCTGATGGTTTCTGGAGTATAGAAATGAGCGCCCCGGTTTCTTCCTTTCCAAAAGCAAGGATAAAGGAAGGAGAATCCTGGGGTGTACTTTACGCGGGAAGTATTCCCGGTGCTCCTGGAGTTTACTACTTTTCCGGACAGCTGGGTGATATTTTCCGGGAAAGAGCCCGCTACCTGAAAATGGTTTTTGATTCGAAATCTCCGGTGGTGCAGGTGAAAAGTATGGGCGAGGTGCTAAGCGGGAAGGTCAGTCCTTTTATCTCAGTCTGGAATACCACGGCTAAGGATTTAAATCTTCAGGCAGAGTTTGTTATCAGGGACAGACTAACTGGCTGGACAACGGAAGAGAGAAAGGAAATAAAGAAATTATCCCTGCCGGTCGGGGAAAAAGGTTCTTTCTCCTGGGAGACACCGACACCCCAGCCAGGAAAAACAGAGTATCTTTTTATCACCATTTTTGACCGGTCAGGAAGAAGTTTCTACGAAGGTATCTATAAAATAGAAGCACCAAGAACTCCAATCTGGGGGGAGAAAAAACCTTTGCCTGAAGAACCAGTTCTTTTTGAATCCTGGTTCTATCCTTATTTCCATCGCGTGAAGGCAGTGGTTGATTTTGGTGGACTGGAAAATCCTGATAAGGTCAGTCTTATCAGGTTTAAGGTTTCAACTGCTACAGGCCAGGAATTAGTCCAGGCGGAAACCAATAAGTTTGATAACCAGGCAGCTGAGGCTATTATCCAGCTTCCAGATTCTCTGCCTGAAGGAAACTATGAAGTAACAGCCTGGCTTTTTGATAAAAATAACCAGCTCCTTACCCGGGTTAAAGATTTTATAGAGAAGAAAAAGTTTCCTTTTGAACATAACCAGCTTGGTATTTCCAGTAAGGTTCTTTATCCCTGGACACCGGTAAAAATTAACCAGAAGGTTAAAACTGTTGCTGTCTGGAACAGGGTTTATCATCTGGATAAAAGTTGCCTGCCAGCCAGGATTGAAACTGCTGGCAGCCAGATACTTTCCTCACCGATTGTTCTGGTGGAAAAATCTGGTGGTAAGAGATTTCCTTTGAAGGGAGAAAGTCTTTCTTTCACGCAAGTCACTGATTCTCAGGTCAAAGTTTCCGGGAAAGCCTCAGGGAAAAAAGTCAAGGCGGAAATAAATCTTTTAGCTGAGTACGACGGAATGTTGAAGTATGAAGTGGTTATCACTGGAGAGAAAGATTCTCTGATTGAAGGGCTGGATTTAATCATCCCGTTTAGAGAAGAAAATGCTCAGTTTATCCATGCTGCTGGTGATGGCTGCCGGAGTAATATTTCCAGGAAGCTACCAGGGAACCAGGGAAAAATCTTTTCTTCTACTGAGGTCTTAAACTGGACGATGCCTGCTTCCTGGATTGGCTATCTCTGGCTGGGAGATTATGAAAGGGGACTATGCTGGTGGGCAGATTCGGCTGAAGGCTGGAGTCTGCCAGAGGACAAAAGTATTCCGGTTATCAATGTTTACCGCAGACCTGGTCAGGTAGAGGTGGTTCTGCACCTGATTGATAAGCCACGGCCGGTTCTCTGGAAAAACAAAGAGCCAAGGAAAATAGTCTTTGCCTTAGAAGCTACACCTATTAAACCCAGACCTTCCTGGGCAAGAGACATTGGTCTGGTTTCTGCCAGCCTGACGAAACAGAATTTCCCGCGTTTTTACTGGGTAGGCAACACCTACTGGACCTTCTTCGGTCAGGAGAAAGAGAATGAACCAGCCAGCGGAAGGTATACCTTTGCTCATCTGAGACCTTTGAACCAGCAGGCTGCTGAAGAATTAAAGAAGAGAACTTCTGCCCAGAAAGCCCATGGTTGTAATACCCTGGTTTACACAGATATGCGGTCTCGTTCTCTTTCCCATGAGGAGCCAGGATACTATGCCTGGGAGTGGTCACCTACCACGGATGATGTCAGGAAGAGAGAAATAACCGGGGCTCCTTATTACGCCAGCAGAAGAATCTCCGCCACCAGGAGCCGGATTGATTACGATTTGTGGTGTTTTAATCTGGGCATGGAACTGGGGATTGATTACTGGTATTTTGATGAAATCCAGAACGAGGGTCAGATTAACCCTGTTACAGACTGTGGTTATCAGGATGAGACTGGTCGCTGGCTTCCTACAGGCAGACTTTTTGCTTACCGGGAGTTATGGAAACGTCTTTACACCTTAATGCAGGAAAAAGGACAGAAAGAGCCTGTTATTGTCATTCATAATACCAGTACCACCTATGCTGGTCCGATGGCTTTCACGACTGCTACCTGGGATTTTGAGGAAGCCAATACTGACCCTGCCAGCAGGCATCTGACCATGTTCGGGATAGGTTATTTGATAGCGGAAACTATGGGACACCAGTACGGTTTTGTTGGTTCTACCCTTGGTCCGCTTGGTCCAGCCCCGGGGTATAATTTTGAACCCTGGCTCAAGAACTGTCCGGAAGAAGTGGAATCTGCAGCCAGGCACTGGCTGGGAGTACATCTTATCCTGGATATGAACCCTTACCTTTCCAGCCACAAAATAGTAGCCCAGGGGTTGAAGATGTTAGGAGAATTTGGCTGGAACCAGCCTGACTGTCAGTGGGTGCCGTTCTGGAAGGCAGAAAAGGAAAAATTTTATAAGATTAAACCAGATTCCAGAGAAAAAATTTACTGCAGTCTATATCAGCGCCCAGGAAAGACGTTGGTGATTATCCTGAATGATACTGGAAAAGATGTTGTTGTGGACTGGTCTGGCCTGCGAAAACTGAAGGTGAAAAAAGTGGTGGATGCAGAAGCACCGGACAGAAAGATACTTCCTGCTGGTGGTACTTACCGGATTCCGGTGAGCCACTTCAATTACCGGGCACTTCTGGTAGAGACAGAAGAAAGGAAATTTCCCTGATGGTCCGTGCGGCTTTTTTCTTAGGAATGGTCCAGGGTGTAGCGGAATGGTTACCCATCAGCAGTTCTGGACACCTGGTTATCTTGAGGCATTTTTTTCACCTTCCGGGTCAGTTTTCCCTGGATGTTTTTCTTCATCTGGCTTCACTTCTTGTGATTATGATTTTCTTCTGGAAAGACATTGTTTTTCTTTGGCGGGCTTTGTGTTTTAAGGGAGTAAACACTGCAGAGTTTCATTTAGTTATTAACATTATTCTGGCTTCTTTTGTAACAGCAGCCGTGGCACTGGTGCTCAGACCTCACGAAAAGTTTTTCTCTTCTTTACCGGTAATTGGTGTCTGTTATCTTGCCACCGGGATTCTGCTTTTTTTTTCCCGCCGGGACGGCTGTAGAAAGATAGACAGAAAAAGGGCACTGTTAATCGGTCTGGTTCAGGGATTGGCTGTTCTTCCAGGTCTTTCCCGTTCCGGCAGTACTATTGCCACAGCTATAATTACCGGAGTTAACCGCCAGGAATCCTTCCGTTTCTCTTTCCTTCTGGCAATTCCTGCTATCGCAGGAGCCGCTCTCCTGGAAGCAAGACATCTAACCGGTGTACCGGTCTCAGTTCTTTCTGCTGGTTTTTCTGTCTCCTTCATCCTTGGTCTTGTGAGCCTTTACCTTTTGAAAAAAATTGTAGTCCAGAAATATCTTGCCTGGTTTGGGTTTTACTGCCTGCTGATGTGCATTTTATGTTTTCTTCTTTGAGAAGAGTAAGTTTTTGACACAGTCATAAACTTCCCGGAAATCATCTGTCCGGCAAACATAATCAGCAGCATGGTTAAGTTTTTCGCTGGTAGAGTTAAAGGCAATCAGGTATCCGCAAACTTTAGCCAGGCAGGCATCACCTTCACTATCTCCCACAGCGATAGTCTGGGAGGGTTTAACCTGGAAAGGTTGAAGAAGGCGTCTTGTAGCCTTATCTTTGTTCCCGTGAGCGATGTTAATTTTTACCTTACCGGTCAATATCCCGTTTTTTGTGCACAGATGATTGCACAGCCAGGCGTCAAAAGGTACTTCCTCTTGCACCCGGTGGACAACATACTGTAGTCCTGTAGAAACGCCAATTAGTTTCAGCCCCATTTTTTTCAACTTTTTTAAATATCTGACGGCGTTTCTGGTGAAAGGAATATCTGCGAACATTTCTTTGATTTTTTTTTCCGGCAACCCTTTCCAGTGCTCTGCATCAAGCTGGCAGAACTGGCGGTAACTGATTAGGCCGGCAGCAAACATCTCCTGGTACCGGCAGGCTAACACATCCCATTTCCCCAATTTTTCGTGGATATACCGCCAGGAACTTACCGGTCTGGTAATGGTTCCGTCTATGTCAAAGATTATTGCCTGAAACATATTTTCCTGCCAGCTGTCCACAGGCTGCCTGGATATCTTTTCCCCGGGAACGGCGAAGAGTGAAACACACACGAGATTTTTCCAGTTCCTGCAAGAATCTTTCCCTGGTTCCTTTCTCCGGTGGCTGGTATTTTTCCCCCGGGATAGCACTGCAGGGAATAAGATTAATTTTTGCCCCCACCGATTTAGTTATTCTTGCCAGTTCTCTTGCCTGCTGTATATCATCGTTCACACCTTTGATTAACACATACTCAAAAGTGATGAGCCGTCCGGTTCTCTTTACATAACTGCGGCAGACACCAAGAAGTTTTGCCAGCGGATAAATGCGGTTGATAGGCATCAGTTTACTTCTTATGCTGTCATCCACTCCGTGTAGAGAAACAGAAAGTTCCACCTGCCAGTGTAACTGGCTGAACTTTTCTATTCCGGGAATATGGCCGGCTGTGGAAACGGTTATTCTGCGGCTACCAATATTTAAACCATGAGGGTTGTTTATATTGAGAATAGCGGTAATGGTATTCTCCAGGTTATCAAATGGTTCTCCCATTCCCATGAAGACAACATTGCTTACCGGTACATTCCGGACAAAACGAACATAGAGAATCTGGTCAATGATTTCTCCTGCTGTTAAATTTCTTTTCCATCCATTTTGACCGCTGGCACAGAAACTACATCTGTAACGACAGCCTACCTGGGTGGAAACACAGACTGTCTGACGTTTTCTGGCAGGGATAAGCACTGTTTCTATCAAGTTACCATCATCTAACCGGAAGACATATTTTTCTGTCCCATCTTTTGACTTTCTGGTAGCCAGTATCTGCAGAGTAGAAAGCCGGTAACAATGAGATAGTTTTTCCCGCAGATGTACTGGTAAATTTTTCATGCCGGAAAAATCGGTAAGTCCGTGCTGATAAAGCCAGGAGAAAATTTGTTCACTACGGAAGGCTGGTTCAGACCAATTTTTCAGTTGTGCCTTTAACTGGTCTTCAGTGAAATCCTTGATACAGGGTAGTTTTTCTCCTGCCGTCTCATTTACAGCCATTTTTTCAGAAAAGCCAGGCCTGTTGCATAACGAATCTCATGACCACCGGTATGTAAGTCTAACTGTATTCTTTCAGGAAAACCAAGTTTTTCATAGTGGTCTCTCGCCTGCTGGAATTCTTTCACCACCCATGGCCACCAGGAAACGCCATCAGCCTTCCCTGTCTGGATCAGAAAGGGTCTGGGACAGATTAAGGAGAGCAAATCAGCATCACGGAATTCCCTCAGCCAGCCAGGCAGAAAAATATGTTCTTCTTCTGTGGAAAGAAAACAGCTGTAACGGGGGTCATCTACCACCATTTTTTCCAGACGATGATTGAAAAAAGCACAGCAAATTCCAGCTTTGATTCTCTCTTCCACAGGAAGAGCAAGAAGTGTGTAGTAACCACCTAAACTGATGCCCCACATAGCAATTCTCTGACTGTCAACTTCTGGTCTGGTGGTTATGTAATCCAGCAGCCTTTTCAACTTGGAGATTTCCAGACCCGCTAAAGTACCTCCCAGAAGTAAAGCCAGTCTCTGGTAGCGACGGCGCTCAATACCTGTTATGTGTTGCGGGGCTAACACGGCAAAACCGTCTCTTGCTAATTGATAGCCATAGCCGTGGTAGTAGTTTTCCTTATCCAGAAAACCCATTACCCTTTCCGGTGTGGAACCAATGCCATGCTGGGCAACAACCAGAGGTAATTTCTCTGATTTCCTTTTTGCTGGTAAGGCTAAAATGGCACGGCAACGAAGATTGCGGGCAAACTGGATACTTACCCGGAAAGCCCTGACAGATTCATCCTCCAGAAACGGTTCTTCTTCTTCCTGATAAGTTCCTTCCGGGGTAAAAACTCCCAGACAATCCTGCCATCTTTTCCTGTTAGGTTCCACTGATTTTAAGTAGGCTTCCAGGCGGGAGTAATCCCTCTGCCAGAAAAGTTTCTGTCTTTCCGCATACTTATCAACAATCAAAAAACGTAGATAATCTTCAGTCTCCCGACGAAGAAGTGACTGCAGGTCATCGGCTGTCCGTTGTAGATACCCGGTATCAACATTTTTTGCCTTCTGATACTCCATCTTTTCCCCCTTTGTCTCACTATTTTCCTACACCTTCTCTTGCCCGTCAAACTTTTTCTTCCTGTAAGTTTTTAGATAACTCTTGACACCCGCAGAAGAAAAAAGGTAACATATTTCACATTTCAGGGTGCTTTGGCTTAAAAGGGAAGTGCGACTGCTTTCTCCTGAAGAAGGCGGGAAGCCACGCTCCCGGCGCTGTGAGAGCAGACGAAAAGCCAGTAAGTCACTGTCCGTAAGGATGGGAAGACGGCTGAGTAGGAAGAAGCTCCAGTCAGAAGACCTGCCCTGAAAAAAGTCTGGTTTCTCCGCGTGGTACGGAGAAGAGCAGAAAGGTTGGCGAAGAAAACAGGGTGCAGCCCGCCGTTTTTCGGCGGGCATTTTTTTTGAAAAAAACGGAGGAGAAAATGAGGAAAAAAGTGGTAGTGCAGAGAAGAGAAGTTAGTCGCTGGCAGAAGGCTTTTACGTTGATTGAGCTTTTGGTGGTAGTGGCGATTATCTCTATCCTTGCTTCTTTGCTTTTACCGGCACTGAGTAAGGCGAGAGAAAAAGCGAGAACTTCAGTTTGTATGAGCAATTTGAAGCAAATCACGCTGGCGATGTTTCTTTATGTTCAGGATAATGAAGAATATTTTCCACCGACCTACTATATGACAACCACAAGTGAGATTGGCTGGGATTTTGCTTCTGATGACTGGTGGGCAAGCAACAGACCAGGATTACTCGGTCCTTATTTGAAGGGTAAGGTTTTCAGCTGTCCTTCCAAGGCAGTGGTAAAGTCTTATGACCGGCCTTATACCGGCTATGCGTACAATGCCACTTATATCGGTGGTGGTTATTCTGTCTGGGTTAATCAAAATGACCCGCCGGTAAAAATCAGCCGGATTGTTAAACCTTCCCAGACAGTGCTTTTGACTGATAGTGCTACCTGGTCTTCTTTCACCAAAGAGGTGATTGTCAACAGTTACCTGCGTGCTCCTGGTGACCCTTATTACTTCGGCCCCAACGTTCATTTCCGGCATAACGGTTTAGCCAATGTCGCTTACTGTGATGGCCATGTAGAAGCAGTGAGAAGCAAATATAATGTGAGCTCCCAGGACGCAACATTGGCTGATTTATCTTCTGATGCCAGTGCTTATGACTTACAGTAAAATTAGCCGGTGCGTTAAATTCAGTGTGCTGGTTTTTTTCTGCTGGCAACTGACAGGACAGGGGGAGAGACTGGTTTCTCTGGGAACCTATGTCACACAGAATCTAATCCTGCTGGGGCTGGAAAAAGACCTGGTTGGTGTCACCATTCACGAACCTGCAGAAATTAAAAAAAACTGCCAGCTTATTGGCACCCTCTGGGAACCAAATATAGAGAAAATACTTACCTTAAAACCAGATGTGGTGGTTGCTTCTGAAGAAGGGAACCGTCCCCGGAGTGTAAACAAACTCAGGCAGTTGAAACTGGAGGTACTGGTTCTGGACCAGGTTTATTCTTTTGAAGATTCCTGTAAAAATCTGAGGAAACTTGCCAGGCGGCTGCACAGACAAAAACAGGCTGAGATTCTAATAAATGAGTTGAAAAACCAGTTGCAGATTCTTCGTTCTACCAGACCTGCGGAAGGTCCTGCTGTTTTTTTCTGCCTTGGTTTCAAGCCCCTGGTAACTGCTGGCAGATACTCTTACCTGGAGAAAATTATTGAGGATGCCGGGGGCAAGAACATCTTTAGTTCCGTGGCAGGGAAATATCTTACTATTAACCTGGAAGAAGTCATCCGCAGAAATCCGGAAGTGATTATCTCTCTGGAAATGGAAGCAGAAAGCAATCCTGACTTCTGGAACAATTTCCCTGACCTTAAGGCTGTCAGCAACAAAAGAGTATTCATGGTAACTAATGAACTTTTTGCCAATCCTACTCCCGCATGCTATGTCCAGGCAGTGAGATATCTGAGAAAACTGCTGTTTCTATCTTCCGGACAGGGAAAGTAAGATGAAAAGTATTGTGCTTTTTCTTCTTCTTTCTATCTGCTGTATTCTGATAGCAACAGTCCTTGGTCCAGGCGAGATAAACCTGTTAAATCTAATGCCGACACTCAAAACACCTGGTGTAGAAAGGACGATTCTTTTACAAATTCGTCTTCCCAGGGTTGGCGCCGGGTTTCTGGTCGGCGCCGGGTTGTCCCTGGCAGGAGCAGTTTTGCAATCACTTTTACGTAATCCCCTGGCTGAAGGATATACTCTGGGACTTTCCGGCGGAGCTTCTCTGGGAATTTGCCTGGGAATAATTCTGCGGCAGGGGTTTCTTCTCCCGGTTTTTGCTTTTTCCGGGGCTATGGTCAGCATGGTAATTGTACTTGCTATCAGCCAGAGACACCATTTTTCCGGTGCAACCCTGGTTCTTTTAGGAGTGGTTCTTAATTTTGTTTTTTCTGCTTTTGTCCTTCTGCTGCTGGCAGTTTCCAGGAGTGAGCGCTTTTACCAGGTTTTTTTCTGGCTGGTGGGAGACCTTTCCTCCTTTCCGGAATTATCCTTAAAGATTACCGGCCCTGTTATTGTTTTGGTGGCCATCTACCTTGTGACAAACGCGAAAGTTTTGGATGCTATGAGTTTAGGAGAGGAAAAAGCTGCCAGTCTGGGTATTTCTCTTAAGCAGACCCGGCAAAGACTTATTACCGCCAGCTCTCTTCTGGTAGGTTGCAGTGTAGCGGTCTGCGGAGTGGTAGGTTTTGTTGGTCTGGTTATCCCTCATCTGGTAAGAATTTTAGTGGGTGCCACCCATCGCCGGGTGATACCTGGTTGTTTCTTTTTAGGCGGGTGTTTTCTTGTTCTGGCTGATGGTCTTGCCAGAGTTCTCATTTCACCTCTGGAGATACCTGTAGGAGTCATCACCGGGTTTTTTGGTGGTCTTTTTTTTCTGACACTGCTTACCAGCCAACGCGGAGTCCGGGTATGGTGAAAAGCACCAGAACTCCGGTGATTTCAGCTGAGGATTTAACCGGTGGCTATGGACACCGGGCTATTGTAAAAAACTGTTATCTTTCTGTAGAGGAAGGCGAATTTGTCAGCATTATCGGACCCAACGGTTCAGGAAAGACCACCCTGGTGAGACTTTTACTTGGTTTGCTTGTACCTTTTTCCGGAAAAGTTTTCTTCCGGGGAAAACTTCTTTCTCAGATTCCACGAAGCGATCTAGCCCGACAGGTGGCTTTTCTTCCCTCCAGTGTAGAGACAACCTTTGGTTACAAAGTGAAGGAATTTGTGGCTCTTGGCTATTTACCTTTCTCCCTGCCCTGGCAGCAATCGCCAGAAGAAGAAAAAATTGTCCAGGAAAGTTTAAATCTGGTAGATGCAGCATCTCTGGCGGAAAGTTCTGTCCGGGAGATTTCCGAAGGAGAAAAACAAAGAGTATTTCTGGCGCAGACTCTGGCTCAGAAGCCAGAACTTCTTGTTCTGGATGAGCCTACCTCCCATCTGGATATCGGCCATCAATGCAGTGTGATGAATCTTCTCTGGAGACTTAACAGGAGACAAAAGGTGACAATCATCTGTGTGCTGCATGACCTTAATCTGGCTTCTGATTACTGTGACCGTCTTGTTCTGCTGAAAGAGGGCAGGATTTTTTCTGCCGGTTGCCCGTCAGAGGTGCTGCGTCCAGAAATTATTGAATCAGTTTATCAGACAAAGGTTTTACTCTCCGTCAATCCAGCTACTGGCAGGCCTCACCTTTTTGGAAAGCCAGAAGAAAATTTTCCTTAATCAAGCCAGCAGAAATTTTTTCTTTCTGCCGAGGTAACCGATAATCTTGTAGATAAGCCTGGCGGTCAGAAAACAGGCCGGGGAAAAAAAGTTCTTAGGAGCTAGTTCTACGACATCAAAACCAACCAGTTCTATATCTTCTCTTCCTGTGAAAAGTTCCAGAAAGTGCAGTGTTTCCCACCAGAAAAAACCTCCCGGCTCAGGTGTTCCTGTATCAGGGACAATCGCCGGGTCAAAAAAATCCAGGTCCAGTGTCAGGTAGTAACAGCCAGCGGGTGCTTCCCTGGAAAGTCTTTCCGGCCAGTCAGAGTTCATAGTATAAGCCCAGTTAATCTCCACAGGCGGTTTTTCTTTTTTCAGGAATTCTATCTCCTGCTGGCTGACACTGCGGATGCCCAGAGAGAAAACCGGGCAGTTTCCTTCCAGAATTCTTCTGACAGCGCAGGCGTGATTATAAGGAGTGCCTTCATAACTATCTCTTAAATCCGCGTGGGCATCCAGATGGAGCACCCGCAGCTGGGGATGAAACTTCCGGTGGGCTGCTACCACTGGCGGAGAAATAGAATGTTCCCCACCCAGACTGATAACAAATTTTCCCTTTGCCAGAAGAGAAGAAACTGTTTTTTCTATTACCCTGGCCATCCAGGCAGGGGACTGTCTTTCCGGCAGCAGCCCGGGAAGAGTTTTCAAACCGATTTTCCATGGTTCCATCTGGAGTTGTTCATCATACAGTTCCATATTGCGCGAAGCGTGGATAATTGCTTCTGGACCAAACTTTGTCCCCACCTGATAAGAAACTGTACATTCGTAGGGAACAGGTAAGATAACCATTCTGGCTTTCTGGAGAGAAATTTCAGGCAGTCCTGCAAAGGTATAGGGTGCTTCCCTGGGCATAGCCTACCTCATTAAAGAATGAAAACAGCTGCGGCGATGACTGTCGTCCAGAGTCCATTTTTATCTCCGACAGCTGACTGAGTGATATGTGTTGTTTTCACTATCTGGTTAGACATACGCCAGATTTCTTTCTTTTCATCGTAGGAAGAATCCGGGTCAAATTCTACACCCAGAATGGTAGCCAGCATGGTAGCTGCTAAATCTTCCGCATAATCACCAGCCTTTTCTTCAGTTTCCCCAAAACTTTCGTGCTCGGAAAGGTAGCCATACTGGGTTGGGTCTCTGGGAATAGCCAGACCAATGGAAGCAGTAATGAGCCGGTGGGGTTCATTAGTAGCATTCCGGCTTAGCACGGTAAAAGCAATCTGCCCTGCTCGCAGGTAGGAAAGTCCTTCAATTCTGGAAATGAGACGACAGCCTGGTGGAAAAATACTGGAAATATTAACCAGGTTTAACTGGGCAATTCCGGCGTTGCGCAATGCTCGTTCAAAGCTGGTTAGTTTCTCCTTATCTTTTCCCACACCTTTCGTCAGGAAGACCTTTCTCGGAACCCAGTCCATTCTTTTTTCCCTCCCTTGAAATCTTGTTCTTGAAACGGAACAATTATAAACCAGCCATTTTGTTTGTCAATCCCCGAGAAAACAGAGTTTATCTTCCTCAAGAAAATCACCTTCTAAAGCATAAGCAAAAGCCCGGCAACCAGGGCAATTTTTCACCTGGCAACTCTGGCATTTCCCTTTCAAGAAAATTCTTGTCCGTAACATTTTGAGAATAGGGGAGTTTTCCCAGATTTCAGAAAGGCTTTGCTGTCTGAGATTACCGATAGTTAGGGGGAAACGGCGACAGGGATAAACCGTACCATCAGGCATTAAGGCTAATCCGTCTTTTCCTAACACGCAGCTGGCACCGAGAAGATTGATAGTGTTCTTTTTCTTTACCAGCATAAAAGCACGATAAGGTGTCAACAGAGAAAGGTCCTCTTCCATGCCGCAAACTTTTAGAAGAAACTTGCCTGTCTGTTTCCACTTTTGCTTGCTGATGACAGATTTTTTTAATAATTGACCTTTTCCCCAGGGGATAAATCTTTCTATGATGACATTATGAAATTTTTGTTCCCAGGCAAACTGAATTACTTCTTCCAGTCGGTCAGCGTTAATCTCCAGAAGAGTGAACATAAGAGTCATCTCCAGACCTGTTTTCCTTGCCTGTTCTATGCCCTGAAGAAATTTTTCCCACCTGCCAGGACCGCGGAAAAACTCATAACTTTTTTCTTCTGCGGCTTCTGCGGAAATTTTCAGTTTACAGCCCGGGAATCTGGAAAGGAAATGGCAGTTCTGGCTATCTAAAAAATGTCCGTTGGTAATCAAACCTAACTGGTGAACAACCGGTTGCGCAGAGAGAAACTCTAAAAGTCTTTTCCAGTCAGGATGAAGTAGTGGCTCACCACCAGTAAGATTAACTGTAAGTTTGACCTTTTTTCTCTGGAGAAAGTCCTTTATGTTTTCAAAAATCTTGACTAACGCGGAGAAGGACAACTGGCTGGCAGGGGAAAAACTATCCTGATAGCAGTGCTGGCACCGGCAGTTACAGATATCTGTGATGTGCCACTGAATGTGAAAACTTTGAACCATGGATTACCGGAAAAAGTTAGTGCAGGAAACGTTCCAGCTCCTGTACTCTATTTGCCAGTTCTTTGTAACGGGAAGCCTCCTGAAGAAATTTTTTCACCTGCTCATCTTTTGTTTGCTGCTGGCTGAGAAATTTGTTGATGGCTTCAGCCAGCCCCTTAAAGAAATCTTTTTCCCTTAAGCGGATGGGCTCAAAAGGTTTTCCTTCGAGGAAAAGGCGTAAGGTTTTTTCTATGCGGTAGACTGGTCCGGCAATCCGGTGCAGGTAAATGATTTCCAGTATTCCTCCCAGGACTATCAGTATACCAACCATGATGATTAGTCGTTTGCCTAAAAACTGGTTTATCTGTCTTACCAATTCATAAGCTGCGATTCCAAATTTAGGGTCAATCTGGGTCATCTTATCCACGATAGTATTCATGGTAATAAAGTAAGTGGCAGTGGCTGCCAGGATAACCCCGAGAAGTAAAATCCAGATGGCCAGTCCGCTGAAAGCCAGTTGCAGCGGCTTGTTAATAAAATAGTTTTTTCGGCGATACTTTCTCATTTTTCCTCCTACTTGGTAAAGTTAGGGTACACATTAGAGGTCCATTCTATATCCGCATTAAAACCGTATCCGCCTTCCTTTTTATCTCTGCCGTAACTTCCAAGGATGAAATAACGTTCCTGAGGCACAGTTCCAGAAAGGGAAGCAAAAAGGTAACTGTTAGGAGAACTTCTGGCTCTGACGGTAAGAATATTATTTTCCAGAAGAACAACCTCTTTTTCAATAATCTGTGGACGGGGAGAGTTTTTGAATTCTGTTTCTTTGACTACCTCAACGCCGTTTAAATAAACAGAACAGGAGGTAATACCATAGTTTTCTATTCTTAACCGACCAGTTCCGGGACAGGCAACTTCTATCGGGAAGGATACTGTTTCTGGCTGGCCGGCTACCCGGGGAAGAGGAGGAGAAGAAAATAAAGTTGTGGGTGGGATACGATAATAATACTGATTCCCCCAGGGGTCAAGGGGAACTTTTGCCAGATATGGTCCCTGCCAGTTTTTCTCCATTCCCTTAGGTGGTTGTGGAGAAAGAAGGTCAGTTAGAAAGACCGGGTAAAGTCCGGTATCGTCTTTGCAAGCCTCCAGTACTGCTGCCAGCTGGGCAATCTGGGCTCTGGCTGCTGCGACCTTGGCTTTCTGATAGGTCTGGGAAACAAGATGAAAGGCAACAAAAGCCACCACGAAGAAGATTAAAACTGCTATGAGAATTTCGCTCACAGCAGCACCTTTACGTTTTTTTCTGAATTTTTCCATTCTCCCCCATCTAATGTATCGTTACTTTCTCAAAGAGAATTTAAAGATAAATCAGCACACGTGTCAATTTTTGACAGAAAGAAGCTTTTATCTTAGACTTTTGACTATGGAAAGTTTTCGTTTTTTATGTCATCCTGAGATTCTGGCGGGTGATGGTGCAGTTAGTCTCCTTCCAGAAAAGGTTAAGGCTCTCGGTGGGAGAAAGGTCTTACTGGTAGCGGACCCTTTTCTTGCCCGGACAGGTAAACTGAAAAAAATTCAACAGCATCTTTCTTCCTGCCAGATACAGGTTGTAACTTATGATTCCGTAACCGGGGAGCCGACTACAGAACAGGGTGACGCCTGTGGTCAACTTGGCAGGGAGGAAAACTGCAATCTGGTGGTAGGTATTGGTGGGGGCAGTGTCCTGGATACAGCCAAAGCAGCAGCCATTCTCATCACCAATGGTGGAAGTGTGAAAGATTACCAGGGTTTGAACAAAGTACCTGAACCAGGACTACCCACCATTATGGTGCCAACCACTGCTGGCACAGGAAGTGAAGTAACTTTTACCGCGGTATTTGTCAGGAAACAGCTGCAGAAAAAAGCCGGGATTAACAGTCCTTTTCTTTATCCCACAGTGGCTATCCTGGATGCAGAGTTAACCCTTTCTCTTCCTCCTGCCATTACTTCTACCACCGGTTTAGATGCTCTCTGTCATGCCGTGGAAAGTTACCTCAGCCGGAAGGCTAATTTTCTGACAGAGATAATCTCCTGCCAGGCAGCTAACCTTATCTGGAAAAATTTGCCCGTTGCTTTCAGGGAGGGCAGTAATATTGCTGTCAGAAGGAATATGCTTTACGGCAGTTTTCTTGCCGGTCTGGGTCTGGCGAATGCCGGGGTTACAGCTGTGCACGCTATCTCCTATCCTTTAGGTGGTATTTTCGGCATGGCTCATGGTTTAGCAAATGGTCTTCTCTTACCTTATGTTCTGGAATTCAATTTACCTGCTGTGGTGGAAAAGTTAGGCTCTTTAGCCAAACAATTAGAACCGGGCTGGCAAGAACTCAGCCTGGAAAAAGCAGCCTTGAGTTTTGTTGAAGGAATCAAAAACCTTTTGAAGGAGTTTCATTTTCCAGGACTTAAACAGGTAGGCGTTTGTCCGGAAATTTTCCCGAGACTGGCAGAAGAAGCTTTAAAGGTCTCTGTCCCTATCCAGAATAATCCAAGAGATATTACAGCCTCTGATATAGTCCACATCTATGAATCCTGCTGGCAGTAAGGAAAACCTATGGGCTTTTTCTTGCAGGAAAAAATTGACTGGCAAAAACATAACGAGGAAGTAAGGCAACTCTGGGAAGCTTATCGCCAGAAAAGACCTTACCGGGTGCCGATTACAGTCAGTGGCAGTATCCGTAATCTCTTCGCTAATCCAGTCATTAACAGCACCGGTTTTACTTTTGAGGATTATTTTACCAGCCCGCAGGCACAGATAATCTGTCAGTTAACCTACCAGAAATGGGTAAGATATAACCTTCTCTGCGACCAGATGATGGGGCCACCGGAAGAAGGCTGGCAGCTGTGTGTGGATTTTCAGAATTCCTATGATGCTGGCTGGATGGGTTGCCCGTTACGGTTTTTTGGCGAGCAGGTTCCTGATACCGAACCGATTCTGGCGGAAAAAAAAGAGAGACTTTACCAGTTACAACCGCCAGATCCCCTGACAGGGAACCTTCTGGGAAGAGCCATGGAATTTTTTGACTATATGCACCACCATTGCCCCGGAATGGAGTTTGAGGGTAAACCAGTAATTCCACCGGTGAGTATCCCCGGTGAAGGTACGGATGGACCTCTTAGCCTGGCTTATAAACTGAGAGGAGCGGTTAATCTCTGTCTGGATATGATGACTGACCCATCCTATTTTCATGAACTGATGGATTTTGTCACCACCAATCTCATCAGAAGAATGAAGGCTATCAGGCAGTGGCGCTGGAAAAGGAACCCGAAGGCACCTGATTTTGGCCAGTTCCAGAGACCGGGCTTTGGTTTTGCTGATGACGCGGTGGCTCTTCTTTCTGTTGAACAGTACAGGGATTTTGTCTTTCCCTATCATCAGAGACTGGTAGAAGAGTTTTCTGATGGTGGTCCGATTTCCATTCATTTGTGCGGGGATGCTACCCACCTTTTCCCCTTCCTGAAAAAAAATCTGAAAGTAATGTCCTTTGACACAGGTTTTCCGGTGGACTTTACCTGGCTGAGGAAGCAGTTAGGACCGGAAGTAGAAATCAGGGGTGGACCAACAATAATGTTGCTGAAGGAGGGAACCAGGGAGCAAATCAGGCAGGAAGTGAAAAGGATATGCCAGTCCGGGATTATGGAGGGAGGCCGTTTCATTTTACGGGAGGCTAACAATCTTGCTCCCTGTACCCCGGTGGAGAATGTTGTTGCCTTCTATCAGGCAGGAAGAGAATTTGGTCGCTATGAGTAAGGACCTGTCCGGCAGGTGAACTGACTGGAAAAGTAATGACCCGGAAAGAGAGAATGCTGGTAGCCATGAGGAATCAGCAACCGGATAGGGTGCCAGTGGCTCCTGATATTTCTAATATGATTCCCTGTCGTCTTACCGGAAAACCTTTCTGGGATATCTACCTTTACCAGAATCCACCACTCTGGAAGGCATACATTGATGCCTGCAGATACTTTGGAATTGATGGCTGGCTGGATAGCGCACCCTATAACCTGGAACCTGAACTGGATGAAGAAGTGAAACCATCATGGAAAGAAGTGATTGTCAGGCGTACACCAGAGAGGATTATCACCCGTTTCTACAGGGAAGTTAAAGGCAGGACCGAATGGCTGGAAATGGCTAAAGTTTATTACAGAGATAACCCGCCAACCACTATTCTGGCAAGAAAAATTGGTTTGCCTGATGTTCCTGAAAAATTTGAAGTTGTGGAGAAAGAAAAGAGGCAATTTTCCCTGGCTGAAGTTAAAGATTACATGGGCGAAAGCGGGGTAGTCGGTGTATTTTTACCTCCTCCGCAGCTTGGTCCACCAGAAAGGTCGGGTTATTCTATTTATGAGTATCTCGACCGTTACTCAGAAGTGAAAGAATGGGCAGAGCGAGAAACAGATAAGCGCCTCAGGCTTTTGCGAAGAATTCTGCAGGCTCCGGTGAAACCTGATTTTATTCTTACTGGTGGTTCAGGGTTACTGGTCTTCAACACACCGGCAATCATCAGAGACATTGCTCTACCGTGCCTGAAGGAGATTACCCGTTTATGTCAGAAGGCAAGTATTCCTTCTCAGGTTCACTGTTGTGGTCCGGAAAAGGAACTGGTAAAAATGTGTGCAGAAGAGACAGACCTTTCCAGTATTAATCCCTTAGAACCTCCTCCTATGGGTGATTGTAATCTGAGGGAAATCAAGAAATTGTTCAGTCAAAAGCTTTCTCTGATGGGCAATCTCCATACCAGCCAGGTGATGCTTTTTGGTTCTGTGGAAGAAGTCAAACTGGCAGCCAGAAAAGCGCTGGAGGAAGCAGCCAGCGGGGGTGGTTTTATTCTTTCCACCGGTGACCAGTGCGGCCGGGATACTCCGGATGCCAATATTTTTGCTCTGGTGGAAGTAGTGGAACGTTACGGTCGTTACTGAGAGGTGAAAAATGAAGATCCTTCTGGATACTGATATCGGTTCTGATATTGACGACGCCATCTGTCTGGCTTACCTGCTTTCTCAACCCGAAGCAGAAATTTTGGGTATTACCACAGTCACCGGACAGGCAGAAAAACGCGCCAGCCTGGCCGGTCTTCTCTGCAAGGAAGCAGGCAGAAACATACCCATTTTCCCTGGTTGTGAGAAACCGCTTTTAGTTCCTCAGAGGCAAATGGAGGCGCCACAGGCAGAAGTATTGAAGGATTATGGTTATCAGAAGAATTTTCCTGAATCTCAGGCAATCAACTTTCTTCGGGAAACCATCCGTCAGTATCCGCATCAGGTCACCCTTTTAACTATTGGACCGCTCACCAATATAGGACTGCTTTTTGCTTTAGACCCGGAGATACCTTACCTTCTGAAAAAACTGGTGATGATGGCTGGAGTTTTTACCAATCGTCTTGCTGGTGTTGGTCCCAGAGAATGGAACGCCCTGGTTGACCCTCATGCTACTGCCATTGTCTACCGTGCACCAGTAAAACAGCATTACTCTATTGGTCTGGATGTAACCTGCCAGGTGAAAATGGATGCCCGGCAGGTCAGGGAGAGATTTCAAACACCATTGTTAAAAGTAGTTTTATCCCTGGCAGAAATCTGGTTCCGGCAGCGACAGACTGTTACTTTTCATGACCCATTGGCAGCAGTGACACTTTTTGCTTCTGATGTCTGTAGTTTCCAGTCCGGTCTGGTGGAGGTGGAACTGACCAGCGAGAAACTGGCTGGTTTGACTTACTGGAATCCCATGCCTGATGGTCCTCACCAGGTAGCCTTACAGGTTAGCCCGGAAAAGTTCTTTGATAACTTTTTCCGTATCTTGCGGTAGTAGTGGGTTCAGTTGTAAAGAAGATATTTCTGCCTTTTTTCCAGAAATTTCTTCAGCGGGGTCTGGTAGTTTGCAATGATATTTTCTACCGGTTCGCCAGCAACTATTTTCCGCCTGACAGAATCAGTACCGTTGGCTAAATCAAATTTTCTGCTGTGGTTAGCATCTAACCTGTTAAGGTTAAACTTTTCTGGATATAGCCGGGATAATGCAGCGATGATGTGGTAACTGGTAGCGACAGGCTGGAATTTTTCTTTGTCTGTAATGATGAGACGACAGCCCTGGCAGAAACTATTTTGAAAAAGGTAAGCCGAAGGAGAAAAATAGAAACTTTGAAACCAGATACCAGGAAGTTTTTTGCTGTTGAGAAAACTGGCTAACTCTTCGGCATCTATCCAGGGTGCTCCTATAACCTTAAACGGCAAGGTATAACCAATACCAACACTGACAAGCCCGAGTTCTCCAATCAAACCAGTGACCGGGTAAAACCAGGGGGAATCAGGTTCCGGGATATTAGGGGAAGTTGGTGTCCAGATAAGTCCTGTTTCTGACCAGTCCATACTTCTCTTCCATCCTTCCATAGGGACTACTTCCAGCGCACAGTTAATTTTCAGTTCTTCATTGAAAAATCTTGCCAGTTCTCCAATGGTCATACCGTGCACATAAGGAATAGGACCAGCACCAATAAAGGATTCAAATCCTGGCTGCAGTACCGGTCCATCCACCAATAAGCCGTTGATAGGATTGGGTCTATCAGTTACGACAAACTTAATCCTGTTTTTGGCTGCTTCTTCCAGGCAGAGCTTCATGGTGGAGATATAGGTATAAGAACGAGACCCGATATCCTGCATGTCAAAAACAAGTATTTCCACATCCTTTAACATTTCACCAGTTGGTCTTCTGGTTGCTCCAAAAAGGCTGTAAACAGGAAGTTTTGTTTTCTTGTCCACTGTGTGCGAGATTTCACCCTGAACTCCTCCCCGGACACCATGTTCCGGTCCGTAGAGAGCCACCAGCTTTACCCCTGACAACTCTGCCAGTAAATCTACAGAAGAGCGCAGACGGCTGTCCACTCCGGTGATGTTGGTAATCAATCCCACTTTTTTCCCTGTCAGAAGCCTGCTTTTCTTTTCCAGCAGAACCTCAATCCCGAGTTTTACTTTTGCTTTCATGGAAAATTCCTCATCACTGTTTGCCTTCCAGGACTTCAGAAAAATAATGGCTGGCAGGCTGAAGGAAACAAAGGCAATTCCGGAGAAAAGAAAAATTTTCTTCCACATTTTCCTTTCCTTTTTACCCTGTCTGTTTCAGGCTTTCAACTTCCTTTCCGGTAAGGTGACGGTACTGGCCTGGTTTAAGATTACCTAAACTAAGCGTACCTATGCGGATTCTTTTCAGTTTCAGGATATGGTAATGTGTAACTGCCAGCATCCGTCTAATCTGACGTTTTTTCCCCTGATGTAAAACAATCCGGAGTATACTTTTCCCTGGCAGATTTTTGATAATACTGACCTGGCTGGCAACCAGTTTTTCGCCTTTGTCTTCCACCCCGGTCAACAGAGCAGTAATATCTTCTCTCCGGAAAGAAGGTACCACAGTCACCTCATACTCCTTTTCTACCCGGTAACGAGGATGTGTCAGCTTCTGGGCAAGAGAGCCATCATTGGTAACAAGCACAAGACCGCAGGAATTTTTATCCAGTCTGCCCACCGGGAAAACACGGCCGAAACTGCCTGGTATTAGTTCGGTTATCTTTTTCCTGGCAAAGTTATCCTTAAGTGTACAGGTATAACCTTCTGGTTTATTAACTGCCAGATAAAGCAAGGTGGCAGGATTTACTGGTTTTCCGTCCACAGTTACCACATCCTGCGGTTTTACCTGGAAGGAGAACTGAACCATTTTCTGTCCGTTTACTTCCACCCGTCCAGCCTGAATTAACCGGTCAGCCTCTCTCCGGGAACAAACACCGCAGTTGGCGATAAAACGGTTCAGCCTCATCATTTTAGTTTACCATAAATCAGATTTTTTCAGGCAGACATAATTAAGATAAAATAAACCGCAAGCAAGGGTGAAAAATGTTACTGGCAGAAATGAAAAAATTCCCGCCGGTGAAGGTGAAACTGAAAAATGGTGCTTTTGTCTGCATCCGTTTTCTTCTTCCTTCTGACGGAAAAGCTCTGGCTGAATTTTATCGGCATGTACCGGCAGAAGATTTCCGCTTTTACTGTCCTTATCCGCTTACCGAACAACAGGCGTTAGAAAATGCTGCGGAAGCTTTCAGCCCGGCAAAGGTAGTTCTGGTTCTGGAAAAAGAACACAACCAGATTGGAGGTTACTGCTGGTATCGCTGGCAGGAAGGGTGTCAGTGCAGTACCTTCGGGATATGTATCAGTCGTTCCCTGCAGGGTACCGGGGCTGGCAAAGCTTTGATGACAAGACTTCTGGAGATAGCCAGAGAAGTGGGACCGCCTATCATGAGTTTAACCGTACAGGTGGCAAACGTAAGAGCTGTTAATTTATACCAGAAAATGGGTTTTGTCATTGTCAGGAAGCAGATGAGAGAAGAAAAAAAAGAACTTAATCTGCCACCCGAACCAGAGTATTACATGGAAAAAAAGGTGAGATAAACTTCAGCCGCCAGTAAACCGTTCTTCGTCACCAAAAAATCTCCGGTACAATCCTACCGGGAACATCAACATACGGATTGGCCACTGTGCCATAAGAAAGTTGACGACTTTGGTTGTAGGAGCACTGGCAGGTTCTTTAATGCCTGCTGCCAGCGGTATACAGAGGATTCTACAGAAGAAACTGAGCGCAAAAATCAACTGGTAGTTATTCCATGTTCTGCCAAAAATGAAGGGAGAAAAATGGCTTGTATGCCGGAGTAAAGCACCACCGGTGATAGCACCAAGACCTCCAGAGATACCTGTCAGAGCTGTTACTGCTGCTACAAAGGTGGAACGATTTTTCCTCGGAGCCATCTTTAACATATAGCCATTGGAAGCAATGGTATCTCCTGAGTTCAGCATGTTATCAAAAAAGAAAACAAGCGGTAAAACCACAGGAACCCACTTTCTGGTAATGATGGTGAAGACTAAAGCGACACCAGGTTTTAAGGAAGTGCAGAAAGTGAGAACCGGCCGGTGTCCGTAACGGTCTGTGAGCCAGCCCCAGGTCCGGGCTACCAGAGCTCCTCCCAGTCCAGTTGTTGACCAGATAAGGGTGGTCTGCCACAGGGGAATCTCTAATACCTTTAAAACATAAAGCTGCATGAAACAGGCGCCCAGCATCACGGAGAAGTGAAAACAGCAGATATAGACAAGGAATGAGCGATACTGTTTATGACAGAATGGTTCCAGGACTTCTTTCAGGATATTGCTTTGAGAAGACTGAATGTTCTGCGGTTCAGGAACCATTTGGAAAAGAAGAATATCAATGACACCTGCCAGGACCCCGATGGAACAAGCCAGAGCAAACAGTCTGGTTACAGGGACACTGTGCAGGGAAAAAGTTATCCAGCCAACGACAAGGTAGGAAACTGTCCAGATAAAGGTCATCCATCTCTGTCTTCCACCCCAGTAACGGTTGAGAATACGGCTGGGAATCAAATCTGCCATCCAGGAAAACCAGACAGGAACAATGAGGTTACCCAGAGCGCTACTTAACACCAGAAGCCCCAGTAGCATTCTTATTTTGATTTCCTGGTTCCACCCGGGAAAGATAACAGGAAGGAAAGCAATTGGCAGATAAAGGAGCCGGGCACAGATTGCGAAAATCATAAAATAAGGCTTCCTCGCAGTAACTCTGTTGGTAAGTAAAGCACCTACAAACTGCATTACCAGCATCACCAGGGGAAGCCCACTTAAGAAGCCGAAATGTATCTCTGTAGCGCCTAACTGGCGGAAAAATTCAGTAGCCAGGGGAGAAGTGGTAAAGGTGGTATAGACCATAGCCAGGCAGCCGGCTACTGTGACTACGGTTAAAGATTCAAGATTTGACCCGGGCATATTGGTTTGTCTTTTTTTGCTTCATCCAGTGTCCTGGACTTCCCCTTTCTTGAAGGAAAAGTTTAACATAAAAGCCGGATAAATGTTATTTTATTAAACAAAATGAAGCAAACACTATTTCTCCCTGTCTGCCGGCAGGATATGCTGGCGAGAAATTGGAAAGGGATAGACATTCTTCTTGTTACCGGAGATGCTTATGTAGATCATCCTGCTTTTGGAGTGGCTATCATCGGTAGAGTTCTGGAGGCAGAAGGTTACCGGGTAGCCGTTCTTCCTCAGCCTGACTGGAGACAGAAAGAAGTATTTCTTCAGTTTGGCCGTCCAGCACTTTTCGTCGGTATTACCTCCGGGAATCTTGATTCTATGCTGGCTCATTATACTGCAGCAGTTACCCCCAGACGCAGCGATGCCTACTCCCCGGGAGGTCTGCCTGAAAGAAGACCAGACCGGGCCACGGTTGTCTATGCTAATCGTGTCCGGGAATGTTTTCCTGGCATTCCCATTGTCCTTGGTGGTATTGAAGCTTCTTTAAGGAGGCTGGCTCATTATGATTACTGGTCAAACTCAGTGCGTCGCTCCATTTTAATAGACAGCCGTGCCAACTGGGTTGCTTACGGGATGGCAGAAACAGCTGTAAAGGAGATTGCCAGACTGCTGGCAGCTGGCAAGTCACCGGAAAGTATCTGCTCTGTCCCCGGTACAGTATGGGTAACTTCTGACTCTTCCCGTCTTCCTGCAGGAAGTATTTTTCTTCCTTCTGAAGAAGAAGTAAGAGAAAGCAAAACTGCTTTCCTGAAAGCCTTCCGTCTCTGGTATAACCAGCTTGACCCACGTTTTGCCAGACCTGTGGTGCAGCCAACTGGTAATCGCTACCTTGTTCAGATGCCTGCCCCTCTACCGTTAAGCCCATCACAGCTGGACGCAATCTACTCTTTACCTTTCACCAGACAGGCTCATCCTTCCTACGGGAAAAACATTATCCCGGCACTGGCGACCGTGGAAACCTCTATTACCAGCCACCGTGGTTGCAGTGGTGGTTGTGCTTTCTGTTCTTTAGCCATGCACCAGGGAAGGTTAGTTCAGAGCCGCTGCCCGGATTCCATACTCCAGGAGGCTGGTTTCATCAGCCGGCAGGAATGGTTCCGTGGTACTATCTCTGATATCGGAGGACCAACCGCGAATCTTTACGGTGCTAAGTGTTTACAGAACAAGGCTGTCTGTCAGAGGGAAAGTTGTCTTTATCCCTCCATCTGTGAGTTTTTTTCTCTGGATGGCAGTCAACATCTTTTTCTTCTCCACCAGGTTAGCCGGCTCAGGCAGGTAAAACATGTCTTTGTAGAGACCGGTATCCGGCATGACATTGTCCTGCGTGATACCTGCCAGAACTACCTGGAAGAATTATGCCGGTGGCATGTTGGTGGCCACCTGCGGGTAGCACCAGAGCATATCAGTAAACCGGTGCTGGACTGTATGAGGAAAAGTCTGCCGGAAACATTTGAAGAATTCAGGGAGAGGTTCAAATTTGTCTGCCGGAAAGCAAAAAAGGAGCTGTACCTGGCGCCTTATTTTATGTCCGGTCACCCTGCCTGTAAAATCAGCCATATGATAGAACTGGCAGAATACTTGCACCGGTTTGGATTTTTTATAGAGCAGGTGCAGGATTTTATCCCTTTACCTATGACCCTTTCTGCCTGTATCTTCTGGACAGGTAGGGACCCTTTAACAGGACACGAGGTTTACACCTGTTCAGGAAAGGAAAAAAATATCCAGAGAGCACTTCTTCAGCCTTCTGATTGGAGAAACAGGAAAAGGCTATTGCCGCTTTTGAAAAAATGGAAAAAAACCTACCTTCTCCGGCGCCCTCCTTCCCGGAAACAGCAGGGCAATAATTAGGTGGGTATTTTCTCATCAGCCAGCCAGGCTTCGTGCCGACATTTAGGACAGATAATTTTGAAAACATCTGTCCGGTTGAGTGGTTTATCCTTTAAACCTGGTCCTGGCTGTATCTGCAGCTGATAAGATTCCTGATGGATAGTAATTAAAACAGGGTGGCTGAAACTTAAAGGACCAATTCTTTTAACAATCCACAGAAGATGTTTTACCGGCCCGATAACTGCCTTGCAACGCTGACAGACAAGCAGGGTATGTTCCACTGAATGTGTGCTTTCTTTCTCGTCAAAATAAGCCAGATGGAACTGGTCAGTCATTATAATTCCCTGACGGTCAACAATACAGTTAGCCTGACACTGGCCGCAAAAGATGCAACGACTGGCATAATGAATCAGTCTTCTTACCGGGGCAGGGGCAGAAATATCATCTTCTATCTCAATAGCCCGGGAAGGACAGACCTGAGCACAGGCACCACAGCCGACACACTTATCCGGGTCAAACTGAGGTTTCCCCCGAAAATTCTTTGCTGGATGATGTGGTTCAAAGGGAAATTTTGTGGTATAGGGCCTGGAAAATAGACTGTTTAAGGCTTCTTTCAGTTCTCTTAATTTTGGTTTTTTCATTTTTCCTTTTCTTCCTCCAGAAGGTCACAAACAGAACCTTCCCACAATCTGATGCCAGAAGCATGGGAAGCCTTCGCCAGGGCATGGGCAGCAGTGGGAGAAGTAATTAGAAGAAAGATGATAAACAAAAGCGACTTTAAAACTATAGCTGCTGACCCGACAACCACTGCAGAGCCAATCAGGATAAGGCAGGTACCCAGGGTAACACATTTGGTGGCTGCCTGTAACCGGTTGTAAATATCAGGCAAACGGACAAGTCCAATACATCCAAAGAGGTCAAAAAGTACGCCAATCAGAAGAAGAAAAAATCCAGAAATTTCCCTCATCTTTTCTCCTACTCGTCAAATCCTCTTCCTTCCAGGAATTTTGCCAGAGCAAGTGTCCCAATAAAATTCAGTAATGCCCAGGCCATGGCAATGTTAAGGTAGAAATCTTTTTTAGTTAACAGGGTTGCCAGCACACAGAAAGCCACAATGAGAATTCCCAGAATGTCCATGGCTACAGTTCTGTCAGGCGCGGTAGGTCCCCTGGCAATCCGGAAAAGACAGAGAAAACTGCAGACTAAAAGAATAGAAAATGTGAACGCAATCATTCAAAAATCCTTTTTAGAATCCTTTCAAACTTTTCCACGATTAATCTGGTTGCCCCTTCTATATCGGTACACTGCACATTTATCCAGTGAATATAAAGGTATCCGTCTTCTGTTACTTCCACACTCATAGTCCCTGGTGTCAGGGTAATAGAATTAGCCAGGGCTGTAATCGCTGATTTGCTTCTCAAACGCGTTTTCACCTTGACAATCCCTGGTTTTATGGGTAAGCGGGGGTGTAAAACCCTGTAAGCCACATCTAAATTAGCCAGGATACAGGCATAAAGAAAAACAGGGATATAATACAGAGACCAGAAGTATCTGGACGGGGAGAAGAACTTATGCGGCGATTCAGTGAACATCTCCCCGAAAATCATGCCTACCAGGAAACTGACTACCAGACCAACTGCCAGACTTTCCGCGGTTTGCTGTCCGGGTGGAAAGGGCCAGGTCAAAAGGATCCAGGCTATGAAAGCCAGGACAAATAAAGTTATTTTTCTCATTTCTATCTTCCTAATACTTTGCTGATGTAAACAGTAGAATTTTCCACCAGAGCCTGTACTCCCGAACCAATTGGTCCCTGCAGCCCGCCAATCAGGAATATACCACCGAAAAGACATAAAGTTGCCAGGACAAGAAGTGGTATTCTCATCAGCAGGGGAACTTCGTGCCATTGTTTTGCAGCCTCCAGGTCAAACTCCTGTCCCTGACCGAGGAAAATATACCGCTGGATTTTAGAAAAAGAAGCCAGGGTCAAGATACTGCCCAGCACTGCCCAGAGAGCCAGCCCTGGTCTGCTGGCTTGCAGGCAAGCCATTATGATTACCAGTTTACTCCAGAAACCATTAAAAGGAGGAATCCCGGAAATAGAAAGTGAAGCAATCAAGGTGGAAGTAGAAGTTACTGGCATCTTTTTAGCCAGCTGTCCTAATTTCTCCAGCTGCCTGGTACCGGTTTCATACTCCACACTACCAGAATCAAGGAAAAGTAGAGACTTGAAAAGGGAATGATTGAAAAGATGGAAAAGACCACCTAAAATTCCCAGTGGCGTACCCAATCCCAGGCCAAGAATGACATAACCCATCTGGCTGATGCTGTGATAAGCCAGCAGTCGTTTGAAATCCCATTGAGCCAGAGCCATCAGCACCCCAATCATCATGGAGATGATACCCAGACTGGTGAGAACGGAAATTAGAAGCGGGGTTATGCCGAAGATGTTATATGCCAGCCTGGCAAGTGGATAGATACCAATGGCTTTAATAAGAACACCGGAAAGCATGGCAGAAATTGGAGCCGGTGCTGAAGGATGGGCATCAGGAAGCCAGGCGTGGAAAGGAACAAGGGCAGCCTTCACAAAAAAACCCACCAGAATAAGAACACTGGCAACAATGCTTATCTGGTCAAAACCAGATTGTTTCAGGTGGAAAGCAATGTCAGCCATATTCAGGGTGGCAAACTGGCTATAAAACAGAGCCACGCCAAACAAAATGAAGGTAGAGGCAACACTGCCTATCACCAGGTATTTGAAGGAAGCCTCCAGTTCTTCAGCCTCACAGCCAAAACCAACTAAAGCGTAAGAAGCGATAGAGGCAATCTCCAGAAAGACAAAGAGGTTGAAAAAGTCGCCAGTAAGAACTGCTCCATTCATCCCTGCCACCATGAGAAGGAAGAGAGAATAGTATCGTAATTTAGAAGTATAGAGTTTTTCCAGATACTGCACAGAGAAAAGTGTGGCCATAAAACTAATCAGGTTGACAATCAGAAGAAGAAGGGAACTCAAGCCATCCAGAACCAGGACAATACCCAGAGGAGCAGGCCAGCCGCCAAGGTTATAAACTGCCTGCTGCTGGAAACATCCGCCTGCCAGGACCAGAAGGGCAAAGGTAGTAATATTTCCCAGAAGGTCAGGTACCCAGCGCAGTTTCCGACCAATCATGGGAATGAAAAATGCCATTCCCAGCGGTAAAGCTACCAGAGTTATAATGTTGTTTGTCATCCTTTCAACCGCCTCATTTCTGTAATGTCAAAGGTGCCATACCTTTCATAAAGACGGATGGCTATGGCTACCATTAAAGAAAGAATTCCCAGTCCTATGACAATAGAAGTTAAGACCAGAGCCTGGGGTAAAGGGTCAACTGCTCTGGAAACAAAAGTTTCCATATTTGTCTGGCTGTCTATGATGGGTGGCTGTCCTCCCTTTCTCCAGCCTGAAAGTATGAGGAAAAGGTTCACTGCATATTCCATAATTACCATACCTAAAATAATCTTCACGATATTTTTTTTGCAGGTAACTCCGTAAAGACCAATCAGGAAAAGAATAAAACAAAGAGCATAAATCATTTTTTGGTTCTCCTTTTCTCTGTCGTGATTAACTTCCTTCTCCCATTGATTTCCTTTACTCTGATGACAGCCAGAATAATGAAAATCATGAAAAGAGAAGCTCCTACCTTCATGCCAATAGCGATGTTGCACAGCGGGATAACCCCGGCACTGAAAAGATGAAAATGTCTGGAAGGGGCTATTCTTTCTATAAAGTTAGAAAAGAAAGTCCCTCCCCATACTATACCTGTAGCAGCCACCAGCAAAAAGAGCAGAGCTCCCAGGCTATCCAGTTCGGAAGCTAAAAGTTTCCCTAATTTGCCTAAAGAACGTTCTTTCCCGAAAGACAGGGTTAAAAGTACAAAAGTAGAAGCAATGATCACCCCTCCAGGGAACCCTCCGCCTGGACTTAAATGTCCATAAAGAACAATATAAACACCGTAAAGGAAGATAAATCCTTTTAACCACCGGGTTACGGTTTGCACAACCAGGCTCATGCCCACTGTTTTATTTTTTTCCGTCATGACTTTTCTTCTTCCTGCTGTAAACCCGCAAGATTGCCAGAGCCCCCAAGATGGAAGTAAAAAGCACAGTGGCTTCCCCTAAGGTGTCATAACCACGATAATCCAGAATTACTGCTGTCACAATGTTAGCAGCCCCTGTTTCTTTTAATCCATTGCGGAGATAATGTTGAGCGGGAGACTGGCTGGACTGCAGCATTGATGGTGTGCCAAACCTGGGCAGTTCAGGAAAAACATAAAATCCCAGCACCAGGAAAACAAAAATCATTGCCAGTGTCGCCATCAAACCGAAAAACTCCCGGTCTCCGTCAATGGTGGTTAAATCCCTTCTGATTGTCGCCCTGATGAGAATTACCAGAGAAAGAATTTCTACTACCATCTGGGTGATGGCAATATCAGGAGCACCCACCAAAAGGAAACAGATACTCATCGCGGCACCTACTGCTCCCACAGAAATAACTGAGGAGAGCAAATCAGAAGTCTCCAGAGCAATCAAGGCTCCTATTATCATAAAGACCAGAAAACTGCCAACCAGTATCTCTATCATCTCAGGGCCTCAGAAAAATTATCAGTAACACCAGAAGACCGAAAATTATCCAGGATAAGTATGTATCCAGTACACCAGAATGTGCCCAGCGCAATAGTTCGCTGATATAACCAATTACCTGTTTTTTCACCTCGTAAAGGTCAAAAAGTTTTTGTTTTGCCCCGGCAAACATCTTCCTCAAAAAAGGCATGGTAGTAATACCTTTATAAAACTCTGTTCCGGAATAATGCATCTGACTTTTTATCTCTTCCCCACCGATGAAGGCAGGGCTGTAGCGGATTGTAACGCAGCTGGTAAAGAGATAAAGAAGCAGACCAAAAATAATTCCGGCAATGACAAAGACCAGCGGGGTAGAAAGGGAAAGTGCCTGGTAGGGTAGACCTGCTACCGGTGCCAGCATTACCTGTACTGGAAGATTTACATAGAAAATGCCAAGGAGAATACAGAAAGCTGCCAGCACCATCATAGGAAGAACGATACTGAAGGATGCTTCACCAGCTTCCTGTTTTCCCTTTTGCGGCTGTCCAAGAAAAACAGAGTGCACAATCTTTAGAAAACTGGCAAGGGTTAATCCGCTGCCAATCATTGCCATAACCACCCAAACTACCCAGGATGGTTCTGCTCCGTTCTGGCCTGATTCTATCAGCCCCTGATAAACCATCCATTTGGAGAAAAAACCGTTCAGAGGAGGAATTCCGGAGATGGCTAAGGCAGCAATAAAGAAGCAGGTGAAACTTGCTGGCATTTTCCGGCCTAACCCGCCCAGTTCGTCTAACTGGGTAGTACCGGTCTTTTCTTCCACTGCCCCTGCCCCTAAGAAAAGACAGCACTTGTAAATGGCATGGTTTACCATGTGGAACAATCCTCCCATAATACCAATGGGACTTCCGGAAGCAAGCCCTAACACCATGTATCCCACCTGGCTGACAGCATGATAAGCAAGCAATTTTCTCATATTGTGCTGAACCAGAGCCATAAACACAGCTGCGACAATAGTAACAGCCCCTATCAGCCGGAGCAAAAGCCATAATGCCTGGTGGTAAGCAAAAAGATGCAGACATATTCTGGCTAAAAGGTAGATACCCAAAAGTTTATCCAGGGAAGCAGGTAAAAAGGCTAAAACCGGGACTAAACTTTTTTCTGAGATTTCCGGTATCCAGGTATGGAAGGGCATCGCACCTGCTTTGGCTAAAGCTGCCACTGTCAGGGAAAGAAAAGCAACTGCAGCCAGCCACCGGCTAATCTCCACATGAATCTGGGTAAGGGACCAGGAACCGGTTAAAAGATGGAGAATCAGTAGCCCCAGTAACAGGAAGGAATCACTTCCACCGACAATGATAAATGTTTTTTTAGCAGGATAGGCTGATTCAGGTCCGCTGAGGTTAACCATGAGATATAGGGTGATGGCTGTTATTCCCCAGAAGACTGCCAGCAGTAAAAGGTGATTGGCACAGCCAGCGCCCAAAGCTCCTGCTAAGGTCCAGAGAAGATAGGCATAGTACTGGTTAGCAGAATCCTTTACCAGACTAAGACTGGCAAGGGTAACAATCACACCAAAAAAACTTATCCCTAAACAAATCAGGCTGCTTAAGTGGTCCCAGAGGAAAAGGTTGTTTTCCCAGGTAAGATGCTGGCTGAAAAGCCAGGAGTTTCCTCCCAGCAGAGCCAGACAGACCGCCAGGGTGAAACCCCAGAGGTAAAACCGGACTTTCTCCGGTAAAACCAGTACTATAGCTCCGGCAACCCCGCAGACACCAATCATCGTCCAGATAGCTTCTAACATTTCTTTCCCATCCTGAATTTAATTTTTTCTGTTTTTTTCTGGCTCATCCGGATTAAATCCTTCAGCGCACCGATTTTCTTCTTTGTTTGGGCATCGTAAAGAGTAACCATTCTTTCCGTGCAGCAATAACAGGGGTCCACACCTGCAAGAATAATAGCCACATCAGAAATAGTCTGGTTTAAGCAGCTGGCTTTAAAAGTGGGAATATTGACAAAACTTGGTGCCCGGATTTTATGCCGGACAGGACGATTGCTGCCATCACTGCGCACATAATGGAAAACTTCACCTCTTGGTGCTTCATAATGGCCAATTCCTTCTCCGGGTGGTATTTCTCTTACTTCTGTCTCAATCGGTCCTTTTTTCCCTTCCAGATTATCCAGACACTGCTGGATAATTTTAATTGATTCAAAACACTCCAGCAGCCGCACAACAGCCTTGGCAAAAACATCTCCTTCCTGGCAGGTGATAACCTTCCAGTCCACAAGACCATAAGCGGCACACCTGCTATCCTTTCTGACATCAATGTCCACTCCTGAAGCCCTGGCTGTTGGTCCCACTGCTCCATAGTTCTTTACATCTTCCGGCGTCAGGACACCAACCCCTTTAAGTCTGGCAGCCAGTACCGGATCATCCAGAACAGCCTGGGTTAACATTTCCAGTTTAGGTTTCAGTTCCTGCAAAACCTTGCGCATCTCCGGGATGTCATCATCACTGATGTCTCTGCGGACCCCACCAATTTTCATCATGGCATAACTCTGTCTGTTGCCAGTGACCAGTTCAAAGATATCCAGGACCGGCTCCCGGTATTTCCAGGCCCACATAAAGACAGTGTTATACCCAAGGAAATGTCCAGCCAGCCCTGCCCATAAAAGATGGCTATGAATTCTTTCCAGTTCCCCTATGATGGAGCGGATGTACTTTGCTCTTTCTGGTATTTCCACCTTTGCCAGGTCCTCCACAGCCTGAACATAAGCAATGGGATGAGAAGTGGAGCAGATACCACAGACACGTTCCACTAAAAAGGTAACCTGGTCCCAGCTTTTGGATTCACAGAGTTTTTCAATACCGCGGTGGTTATACCCTGCTTCCCATTCCACATCCACCACTATTTCCCCGTCACAGTAAAGAGCAAAGTATTCCGGCTCCTCCAGCAACGGATGATAAGGTCCAATCGGTACTACTACTTTTTTCCCTTCTCTGGACATGATGGACTTTCCTTCCTCAGAGGATAAACTCCAGCCGGCCAGTCTTCTGGCAGAAGTAAATGTTTCAACCCGGGATGCTGGAGAAACTGAATACCAAAAAGTTCGTGCATTTCTCTTTCAATCCAGGCAGCAGCCTTCACCACCCCGGAAAGAGTTGGGCAGACTGGATTATCCCGGGGTAGCACCACGCGTAAGGATATCATAACATCCTCTTTATCCAGGGAAAAGTGGTAAACAATCTCCATGTTCTCAAGATTATCCACCGCACTGGCAGTAACAAACCGGGCGTTTAAAGAGTTAAAGATAAATTCTGCTACTGGCAGTAAATCTTCCTTTCCCACAGAAAGATAAAGCCTTTTCTCAGAGTGGACCCTGAGTTCTTTAATCCTGCCGGAAAAATTTTCTTCCAGTTTTCTTAAGATATCAGGTTTCATTTTAGTTTTTCCAGAAGGCTGACAATCCCGGCAATAATTGCTTCTGGCTTGGGCGGACACCCGGGTATCCAGACATCCACCGGGATAATACTGGATATTGGTCCAGCCATAGAATAACCATCCCGGAAGATTCCCCCTGAGCAGGAACAGGTTCCCACTGCCACCACAAAACCTGGTTTGGGTAACTGCTGGTATAGTTTTTTAATTCTGGGAGCATTCTTTTTCGTGCCGATACCTGTTACCAGGAGAACATCAGCCTGCCTGATACTCCCAACAAGGACAATGCCAAACCTTTCCACATCATACCTTGGTGTCAGGCAGTCCAAGATTTCAATGTCACAGTTGTTACAGGAACCTGTGGACAGGTGAAAAACCCACAGAGACTTAGTCAGCGCTTTTGTTGTCAGCTTCATCTTTCACCATCCCAGAAAAGAGAGAAGGATAGCCGTCACAGCAAAAACCGACAGCCACCCCCAGAAAAATTTCATTGCCTGGTCAATCCGCAGTCTGGGGTTAGTATTTTTTACCAGCACAATGAGCACCAGAGCTATTAAATACTTAATTATAGCAGTCCACACCCCAGCCATGCCAGAACAGAAATAAAAAACTAAAAAGGTGATACCCACACTTAACAGCATCCACCTGGCAAGCTTAAAAAAGGCTAACGGTAACCCGGAATATTCAATGAGGACACCGGAAGCAATTTCTCCTTCTGCTTCAGAAATGTCAAAGGGCACCTGTCCGATTTTAGCCTGAAAAGAAAGAAGCGCTACCAGAAAAGCAATCAGTCCAGAGACTGACCAGGCTGTCATCCCCTGTCCTAATTGTTTTTGAAAGATGTCCGTTAAACTGCTGCTACCTGTTTTAACTACAGGCACCAGAAGGGAAAGGATGAAAGGAAGTTCATAACCTAAAAGCAGTTTCAGTTCCCTGCCAGCACCCACACCAGCTAAAGGATTACCGGAAGAACTTCCTCCAGCAATCAGAAAAAGTGAGGGCAGCATCAGAAGATAAATCATCAGAATTAAATCCACCGAGAAAGGAAATTTCCAGATGGAAGAAAGTAAAAGGGCACCTGTGATGGTGACGGATGCTACAGCCAGGAAAGGAGCAAGAAGAAATAGAGGTCCGGCTGTCTCCGGTACCACTACTTCTTTCCCAAAAAGTTTAAGCAAATCAGCAAAGTTCTGCCACCAGGGAGGTCCCACCCGCCATTGCAGCCTGGCTGTTAATTTCCTGTCCAGCCAGCCGCTCAAAAGACCTGCGATGGCAAAGAAAAAGAAACTAAAAAGCGTCAGCCACATAAAACTTAAAGACGGCATGTTTTATTTTTCCACTCCGTAAAGTTGTAACCAGTCCACTGCTTTCACCACCAGATGTTCACCGATTTTATGGATGTTTTTCCTGTCTTTAATTTCTTCTTCCTCTACCAGTTGCAAGGCACCATAAGGACAGCTTCTGACACACAAAAACCTCTCCTGGTCGTTACTGCGGGAACCAAGGCATAAGTCACACCGGCTGGCTAAATATGGAACAAGTTCCGGTAAAACAGTACCAAAGGGGCAGGCCAGAACACAGCTTTTACAGGAAACACACAAAGTGAGAGACCGTTTTACAATTTTTTCTTCCCTCTTTAACGCCTTATTAGGGCAGGCCTGCACGCAGGGGTAGTTCTCGCACCGCCGGCAGACAAGCAAGAAAGCAATTTCTTCCCGGAGAGAAGTTATCCCGTTGTTCCCCGGATGAAAATAGTAACTGCAACGGATAACGCACTCCGGGCAGCGATTGCAGACTTCGTAATCAACCAGAAGTTTTTTCATTTTTTCAAGCCCAGGCATCAGGTTCATTCTTAATCTGGCTATAAGTAAAAACAGGTCCATCCTGACAGACAAAATGTGAACCAATTAAACAGTGCCGGCAATGTCCCACCCCGCAATACATTTTCCTTTCCATAGAAAGATAAATATTTTCTTCCCGGTAACCTTCCTGGAGTAACTTGACCGTGGTAAATTTCATCATGATAGGTGGACCACAGACTACTGCGACACTGCTGGAAATATCCAGGGGTAACTTTTCTAAGGTACAGGTAACCACTCCTTCCTGATACTTCCAGTCACCTGTTTTTCTGTCCACTGTCAGCCGAAACTGCAAGGGGTTTTTCTGGCAGAGAGACTGCCACTGGCTGAAAATTTCGTCTTTGTAAAGGTAGTCCTCCGGGGTTTTAGCACCGCAGCAGAAAAGAATCTTCCGGTACTGGCAGACATTTTCCATCAGAGCATAAAAAAGTGACCGTAAAGGTGCTAACCCCACTCCACCACCTACCAGCAAAACTTCTTTACCTGCAAACTTTTCCAGCGGATACGGCTTTCCATAAGGACCACGCAGTCCTACCAGGTCCCCTGGTTTTAACTGATGGATAGCACCTGTCACCATTCCTGTTTTCATTACAGTAAATTCCACTTTTTCCACCCGGGAAGGAGAGGAAGAAGGCGTAAATGGAGCCTCGCCAACGCCAGGTACAGTGAGAAAAGCAAACTGTCCTGCCTGGAAAGAAAAAGGTTTTTCTGGAACCAGTACCAGTGTTTTGATACTGGGTGTTTCCTCAATTACCTTTTCTACCTGACACTTAAGTGGCTGGTAGATGTTGGGCTGGTTCATAAAGAACATCTCCTGATTTCAGGGCTATAATCTTACTCAGGACTTTTCTCTTATCAATTTTCCCTGCGCATCCCTGGATGCATCTCCCGCATCCAGTACAACCAACCAGATTAAAATTCTGCACCATATAAGTATATTTACAGGCGTATCTGTTGCGAAATCTCTCCAGAAGATGCGGTCGGGGTGAAACCCCGGAAGCCATCCTCGCATAGCCAGGGAAAAGGCAGGAATCCCAGGTTCTCTTTTTCCGGAAATTATCTTTCTCAGTAAGGTCTTCGAGGAAAAAGCACACGCAGGAAGGGCAGGAATGGGTGCAACTTCCACACTGCACACAACTTTGCCAGACCTGGTTCCATTCCTGCACAGAAAGACGACTGGAGATATCCTGGGGTATCTTTTCCGGCAGATTAAATTTCTTGTTGATTTGACGAACTTTTTCTTGTGTATTTTGCCGCAGTCTTTCCCGCGCGGCTAATTCTTCTTCTGTCGCTTCTCTTAGACCCCTTGCCTCTTTTAAGAAGTTTTCTCCCTTATCTGTTCCCACCTCCAGGAGCAGAAGCTGGTCCAGAACCGTAAGGTTGAGGTCGTAACTTTCTTGCGGGAAGGGATGAAGGCCTACTGATTCACAGAAGCAGACATCAAGCGGCTGGGAACAATCACTGGAAATAACCAGGGACATCTCGCGTCGCCGAAGATAGTTAGGGTCCTTAAAATCTCCCTGGCCAAAAACAGCATCCAGAACCCTTAAACCAGCCAGGTCGCAGGCTGTCGCTCCCATAATTACCTGGGCACAGGCAGAAGATTCAGGTAAAACTTCTTCCTGGAAAGGAAAGAAAAAAAACTTAAGCGGCTGTACAGGTCTGATTACACCCAGCACAGCCTGTTCTATGGATTCTGGAGTGAGAACCTGGTAATGTAACTGCTCAGCGGAAAAAACTGGAGCAATCAACCTTTGCTGGAGAACTTTCTCCTTCAGAAAATTATTCCAGTCTTTTCTGGTTAGAGCATATTTCTTTCCTGCCATCAGTTTCCCAGTTTTTAACAAACAAGATTTTGCGTATTTTAATGCATACTAAGGCGCGTGTCAAGACCCCGGCATTCCTCAGGACTTCAGCTCTTCAGCTCTGCTGTCCCCAATCCCCTATGAACGGGTCAGGTCATTCTGACGCTCTTTTATACGCCATTTTCTTGAACCCCAATAACGGTCGCAATCCCCTATGAACGGGTCAGGTCATTCTGACCGATGCAATTGATGTCATCGACAAAACAGGAGATGAGTCGCAATCCCCTATGAACGGGTCAGGTCATTCTGACTCCCTGAAGAATGGAGATACCCTGTTAGTCTTCCAGCTGTCGCAATCCCCTATGAACGGGTCAGGTCATTCTGACAAAGTGTAGCCAGGTTATATTTGAAAGACCTTGTAGGTCGCAATCCCCTATGAACGGGTCAGGTCATTCTGACCTACCTATTGCTACTTGACAAAATTTTAATTTTGTGGGTCGCAATCCCCTATGAACGGGTCAGGTCATTCTGACAAATGATTACCCAAATATTGGACAGTGAACTATTAAGGTCGCAATCCCCTATGAACGGGTCAGGTCATTCTGACGTCCAGACCAGGTTATGACAGATATAATCCTTCCGGTGTCGCAATCCCCTATGAACGGGTCAGGTCATTCTGACTTGAGATTGCATTCCGTGAAACGGTCTTTCCCGTTCGTCGCAATCCCCTATGAACGGGTCAGCTCATTCTGACGAATCTTCCCCTCATTGTGGGTAATTCTCATAGGTAGTCGCAATCCCCTATGAACGGGTCAGGTCATTCTGACGTAGGCGCGCCTACTGGCTGGCAATTGGCTCATTAGTGTCGCAATCCCCTATGAACGGGTCAGCTCATTCTGACGTATCCACCAGTTTTTGAGATTGCATTCCGTGAAACGGTCGCAATCCCCTATGAAC
>CAZYCA010000040.1:0-9536 GCA_964645405.1 uncultured bacterium
CGGCTGATTCTTTATCGTCTGCGCCACCCCACTGTGCTCCCCCGAAGACCCATGTTCCCAGTCCCAGAATACTTACTCTCAGTCCGGATCTTCCGAGAACATTTCTAATCATAGCTTAACAATGGACTTCATTGTTGTTTCTGGTTCTCTATCTATAGCGGTAAGTGCTTCTTCAATCTGTTCTAAACTGAACTCTTTGGTGATCAGTGACTTTAAGTTAATTTGACCACCAGCTACTAAAGCAATCGCCTGACGGTAGATGTTGGCATACCTCTGAACACATTGGACCTTAATCTCATTCCAGATCAGTTTCATTACATTGAGCGGTATGATATCTTGAGTTGCCAGACCAATGAGTGCAATCGTTCCACCTTTTTTAACAACTTCCACAGTCTGCTGCGTGGTTATTATGCTCCCTGCTGTTTCAAAAACCTTGTCCACTCCTTCTCCTCGTGTGATTTCTTTGATCTTTAAAGAAGCATCTAATTTTTTAGCATTTATAATCTTCGTGGCGCCTGATTTTGAGGCTAAGTTTAGACGAAACTCTTTTATGTCTACAGCGATAATTTCAGTGGCACCCATGGCCCTGGCTGCCTGGATGGTAAGGATTCCGATAGGACCTGTACCCAGAACTGCCACAGTATCACCGGGTTCAACATGGGCAATCCTGACGGCGTGAATTCCTACTGCCAGAGGCTCAATTAAAGCTCCTTCAGCAAAAGTAAGGTTATCAGGCAGCTTATAAGTGTAGGCAGCAGGATGAACTAAATACTCCACCAGAGCGCCATCTATGGGCGGTGTTGCCATAAACTTTATCTCAGGACACAGGTTATACCTTCCTTTTCGGCAGTACTCACAGTTTGTGCAGGGAACTCCAGGTTCCAGGGCGACCCGGTCCCCCACCTGCAGATGGGTAACTTTGCTTCCTGTTTTTACTATCTCGCCAGCACTTTCGTGACCCAGAATCATGGGTTTTTCTAAAACGTAATTGCCAATCCGGCCATGTTTATAGTAATGAATATCTGAGCCACAGATGCCTACCGTCTTTATCTTCACAAGGACTTCGGTATCCTCGATACTCCCAGGCATAGAAACAGAATCAATTCTTACATCCTTAACTTTGTGCAACACTGCAGCTTTAATTTCCTGCGCCATAGTCAACTTACTCCGGGCTAAGCTTTTACTTCTCCGAGGGATTGATTATTTCCCTTGTCTGTATTCACAAATTGCGGCGACTACCTTATCAGACAGTCTTTCCAGCGCAGTTCTGGTACACCGGCCTATCAGACTATCATCGAACCCGGTATCGAAACGGATAGTTTCGTTCAACTCCATTTCGTCCAGCGTTTCTTTTTCTACGTTGAAATCAACCCTTTCTTTGCCTTTCCGGGTTAGTTCGCTGAGCTCCTTGGTATCCAGAATAACATGGCGGTTTTTCGAATCGCTCAGCTTTATTCTGACCTGGACCAGAGCAGTAACAACATTTCTCCACCGGTTTACAAATGGGATTATCTCATTGTTTTTTTCCAGAGAAAAGAGTAAAACCGTTCCTTCCAGGAGGTAATCACAGTCCTTCTTGTCATTTTTCACCTGTAATCCCTTTTCTTTAAGGATTTCCTTAATGGTGCAAAGTAATTTCTTTTCAAGTTGATTACCTTTTTCATGATAGTCGCTTTTATTCTCAAATCCTGCAATATATATACATGAAATTTTTTCGCTGCCGCCACTTCTGGCCAGCATTGTTAATGAGATAAGCACCACTGGAAAAGCTAAAAATTTCATTTTGTTAACCAAAAGAGTAGTTTCATAGTAGCTTTTCGATCTTGCCTGTGACTTTACTCACCTGTTTCAACGGGATTAATCCAATGCCAAACGGTCCGAGGTTGAATTTAACTTTCAGTTGCCCATCTTTTTCCGCGTAAGGGTAACACTCTCCGGTGAAAAGGTTAAACATCTTACCTTCTGTTTTTTTCTGTATTCTTCCTGGAATAGATACTTCCCCTCGGATATTATTATCACTATTGTTGGCGATAAGCAAGTATTCGTTACCGTAGCTGTCTTTCATCAGGGTGCGGTGAATGTAATTTACATCCAGTATAGTTTCCGGTGTTTTACCTAACCTTGCCAAGATTTTCTTAATGATTATCTCGTCGGGAGTAATGATATCGGGTGAAACAAGGCGCACATACTGTCTGATTCCGCCTAAATAGCAGGTATCTTCTATCCTTAAAGCAATGACATTTTTTTCACCATATTTTAAGTATTTACTTACTTCCACACTGAAAATTTCGTCCCATACTAATGTTTCCTTGACCAGCTGGCCATTGATATATACCTTCGCCCGATCATCCAGATTACTGCCAGCAAAGTATATCCTTTTGCCTGCCAATGTTTTGGGCAGAGTAAAGATATACCGGTACCAACCCCAGCCATCTAAGCCGGGATAGCCATTTTCCTCCCATGTTCCGGGGACGGTGATTGTTTCCCAGGAACTATCATCGTAGTCTGGTGAATACCACGTTTCTTCCAATCCCTTATCAATATGGCCAGCCGTAGAGGTGGCTGCTACTCCGGGAGCCTGAGGCCAGGAAGCACCGAAGCGGAACTTCCATTTACCTTCCAGGTTTACCACAGCAGCTCCTTGGCCGAAGCCTGCACCTAAAACTGCAGGTATGAATACCACTTTTCCCATCCCGTATTTATTTTCTGTAATGGCTGGCTGGTTGTCAGCATAGAAAGCAAGCGGTGTGGCGGTTTCTACTTTTAGCAGTCCCCAGGCTGGCGTGTTGTTGAAAGTGAGTTCTTTATCATCCAACAATAATTTACCGCTATTCCCTTTTACATAGCCATCTATATCAGCACCAGCGATTTCGGAAAGAACACTACCTCTATTTTCTTTGTACAATTTGGTATATTCGTCGTATATTCCGGTAGCAGGGCCAGTAACAATTAGGATACCACCTTTTTCGGCATAAGCTTTTAATCTGGGAACCACGGATCGTTCCAGATAAGGAGCTGGTGGAATGATAAGGTAGGGAAACTCATTTACTACTTCGTCCATATTAAAAGCAGAGAATATTTTTACCTGATATCCCATTTCCGTGAGTGTCCAGAAGAGTTTCTCATATGGTTCAATCTCGGCATTACTTCCCTGGATAAATGTAGCATAGGGATAATAGTAACCAATATTTCTTATGGGCCGCAGGTTAGAGAGAAGATTACCGAAGACGCGGCAGTTCTGGTTCATTAACGAACCCTGAACGGTGAAATCACACATAGACCCGTCCCAGTCGTAAGCGGCAAATTCTTCATTGCTACTCCATGTCCAATAGTGACAGCCGTAAAGTCCGTGCTGGAACAACATCCATGCCCAGGACTGTGCTTTTTCGTCAGGATAATAATGCCATTTATAGGTTCTCTGTTCTGGTCTTGAAGCCACACCGGTTTCAAGAGAGAGAACTGGAGATTCCTTGGAATCATATAGTTCCTGGGTTCTAATTATAGCCTTCCACTCATCGTCAAGATAGAGGTCCGTCATACTAATCCCCTGCTGAGCTTTATTGTTGGCGAAAGGATTTACTGCACTCCCGTATTTCGCCGAGAAAGGACTGAGAAGAGCAGGAACAAACTTTGCTCCAGTCAGTTTGCATTTTGAATGTTTGGTTAACAAATCAGCCTGCCATTTTAAGGCACCCTCAAGACACTTCATTTTAGCTAATATTATGTCATACCAGGCTGCCCTGTTCTCCTGCCAGCGCTTGGGTAATATTATCTTGTCAAAAGAGGAAAAGTTTTCACCCCATACCAGGTTCAATTTGTCAATAATTCCATATTGCTTTTTCAGATAATTCTTGATGGCTTCCTCCAGAAGTTGGTTAGTGGCACCGCCGTAATGGTAGTAGCCGGGCTCATTGATAACACTCCAGGCAAGTATTTCATCCCAATTTCCATAACGTTCGCTGAATTTTTCAAAGAAATTTCCCCATACTTTCATGTGGTCCGGAAGGTAACCTAATAGTTCCGGGTCCACCATGGCCTCATAACCATCAGGAGGGTTGTATTTTTGTTTGAACCAGTTAGGTCTATCAATTTGCAGTAGCACCACAGCTTTTTTCTTTTCTTCCTTAATTCTGCCCATTATTTTGTCAGGATAACTCCAGATGTATACATCTTCTTTTGGCTGGATAGCCATAAAACTCTGCCAGCCTTCATCTATTCCCATACTGAACCCGGGGTGGTCAACATCAAAGCCAATCATTTTATCAGCACTGAGAGAAAAGGTAACATAAGGGGTGATTGTATTACCTTTTGTTTCGGGCAGAACAATTCTCTGGATGATTTCTTTCTCCAGATATTCTTTTGCCTTTTCATACATTCCGGCAGCTTTCTCCAACCGCTCCAGAGAACGCTGGTATCTGCTCAACCGCATGTCCCAGAAGCTGGCAACAAGATAGACATTTACTTTTTTCAGATAAGCAATAGCAGGGGCAACTTCGTAGTTAGCGTATCGGTTATCTTGGAGTGTGGATTCCTTATGTGTTAGCATCTCTCTTATTTTTAATAAACAGGCACCAATGTTTGCTTTTTCCAGCATTCTTTTGCATGTCAGATATTTTTTCAGTAGGGTTTCATCATTCTGAGCGGAAAATGTTAGGAGACTGTGGATTTTTTTCATTTCCGTGTTAATTTCCTGCAGAGGGAAAACCCGTAGTGCGCTTGTGAGTCGTTCGATGTATTCCTTCTCTTTGGCAAGCAGAGCCTGCAGATTAAGCTTTTCATCCACTACCACAATTCCCTCGCGGAAGATTTTATCAAGTGCCTGATATTCTTCCATTCCACCTTTATGTGGGATCAGATAAAGTTCCTGAATATGTGGTTTATCTTTTAATATTCTTATAGGTGGCCTCCAACCAAAGGCAAGACTGCCCCGCATATAACCATGTCCCCCGGCTATATTCCATCCCGGCATATAGTCTAGAGAAGCGGTTCTGATAACTGCAAGGTTGATTTCTGGACAAAGCAGGTCGATGGAGGATACACTGTGGTCAGGAAATGCAAAAAATTCAGGATTGGACTTAGGTGGTGTCGCAACCAGATCATCATTGTAACCGTCCCTGCTTTTGTATCTTAATCCCCGTATATCACCAATCCGTGGCATTCCAAAAAAGAAACCGTCTATCTGGTTTTCTTTAAATAGACAGTCATCCTTTTTGTTTTCTGAGGAAAGGGAGTTGGTCATCTTCAGCAACCAAGGATAGGCATCTATTCTTCTGGTGAGAAAGCCGTTTTCAGCTACTTTCGCTGTAGAGATAAGAACAAGCCTTACCCTGCCATATGATTTATAGGCAAGTTTTTCGTTTTCCCATGGTTTCAAATCAAAAAAATGGCCAGAAACCGCACCAAGACCGTAATAGAATTTGCCGTTATTGTCACCACGGATAAAATAGTTTTGTGCTTTTAGAAGATAAGAGGATGTGTCATCCTGAAGAACAAAACCGCCAGCTCCAGCAGGTTCATACTGGTTTTTTGTGGTGTCGTAATATAGAATCAGTCTTTTAAATGAAAATGGTTCCAGATTTACCAGAAAAGTAATTTCATCTTCTCTGGTTAGAGTTTTAGAACTGTCCATGTCATCCACCTGGCAGGGAATAACCTCGCTTTTTAATTTGTCCATTATTGATATGCTGGTTAAATTGACATCAGGGGGAAGTTTCAGGTTTTCTGCAAGAAGGGTAACAGGATAATTTTTCAATTCGTAAGGGTGAGGGTTGATGACGGTGACCACAGTGGACCTAATAAGACCTTTCTTGATATTATCAGCCAGTTTGGGGTCCAGTGATGGCACCAGAATTCCCACTTTAAAATTATCGTATTCCACGTTAATGGTACCAGTTTTTCCAGTTCTGGTTTCTACAAAAAAACGATAGGGGAAAGATGATATGTTAATTCCTTTTGGTTTCCACGTTGTGCCGTCAGGCCGGAGGACTGTAAAGACTGCGCCATCGGTGGTAAAGGAACACTGGATGTGGTATAAACCCTTTTCCTTACTAGCACCCAGAATTTTATTGGACCAGAGTCCGAATATAAATATCTTTTGGTCATTTATCCCTGCGATAATGCAACTGCCGACCGGCTTATCTGCTGAGGAGATAACCTTCATGTCGAATTCCACTGATTCACCTGCAAAAAAATCCCTGTTCAGAGTAAACCGCAATGAAGCATCTTCAGGTTGGGTCTGCCTTATATAGAAAACGCCGTTTTCTATCCCGTATCTGGAAAAAATAACCTCCCCGTCGCCTTTTTCTATTATCCATTTTGAACGGTTTAACTCCTGAGCAGAGAAATCGTCGTAGATTATTTCCTTCAGGTTAACCGATGCCTCAGCCTTCATGGATAACCACAAAACACAAATGAATATCAGTGCTTTCTTCATTATGTTAACCCTCCGTATACATGGAAAATCACGGAATTATCTCCAGAGAACCGTCTGGATTATACTTCAGACTGTATTTTATGATTCCATGACCATCAGAGATATAAAGGTTTCTTCCAGAGATAGCTACACCCATCGGGCAAAGCAGATGGTAGCCATCCTGGACATCAATTCCACCAAATTCCCCAAAATAATTTTTCCCGTTTATCTTAACTGGTTTCCCCTCCTGATTCAAAACAACTAATTTTGATTCCCGGCAAAGTGTTATAAAAAGATTATTTTTTTCATCAATGGCCATACCGGTGGGAAAAGGTCCAAGCTCATAACTCCAGAGTCTGTCGTTCCAAGTTAATGTTTTTCCTTTATACGGAGGAAATTTATGGACAGTCATACCCGGCAATGGTTCTGTCACATAGATATTTCCCAGATTATCCACTTTGATGCCAGCACCACCAACTCCTATTCCTTCTAAAACCACCTTTTTGTCTGTACCGTCAGAGGAAAACACGTAGACTTTTTTATCCATGGCTACATACAGGTTACTATTTTTATCCACAGTGATAGGAACAGGTCCCTCAAATTTCAGATCAAAATTTATGTCCTTCAAGTCGAAATCAAATTTCCTGATTTTACCAGTACTCTCCATGATATATATGTGTTTTGCTCTGTGATCAATGCAAACAGATTGCGGTCTTTCTGCCGAAAGCATTTTGATGAAACTGCCATCCTTTCCACTTATTTTCTGCAAACGTGAATTGTCTGATGGTTCGCAAACATAAATTGCTTCAGTTTCATCAATATCAATTGCGGTATTTCGCTGAAATGTTCCCTGCTGGTCAGGGTAGGCTCCAATCGTACCGGTATAATTCAAGTCTTTATTAAACTTCATTATCCCACCCTTCCGGTTCCAAATGCATCCAGCATAAATACTTCCTGTTTTCTGGTGGTAGGTTATACTTCTTAAAAAGATGGGCATTTCCTGTTTGGTACTGGTAATATATTTACCTTTCCTGTCAAATTTCTGAATACGGCAGCACTTTATTTCTCCCCAGATGAATTCACCGACATAGACATTACCTTCTTCATCTACCGCACAACTGACCGGGGAAGCAAAGAATCCATTGTCTGGTTTTTGTGGGGCTGGTCTGTCTAGGTAGCCCTCAGGGATAGAACGAAGTGGATTTCCTTTTTTATCGTAAACTAACATCCTGTAATTTCCGGTGTCTACTATGTAGATATTACCTTCGGTGTCCACTGCCACCGCTGAAGCATTTTTCAAATGGTAGGCATCTGAACCTTCTTCACCAGGGGTTCCAATAAAACTGCGACCATTAAAATCTTTTGATGGCAAGCCGTCCGGAGTGAACTTTTTAACGGTGGAAGAATCAGCCACATAGATGAAGCCCTGCGCATCAACACAAAGGCCCGCAGGTCGCTGCAGTTGGCTCTCTGTCAGCCCCGGTTTGCTACTGCCGATGAAATTTCTGTCTAAACCCTTAAACATCACATTTTTTCCGTCAGTGTCAATCTTTACTATGATGGACTGGTCTGTTCTGGAGATATAGAGGTTATCCTCCTTATCAATAGCCATGCCAAAACCGCTGTGTGCCCGGCAAGGTGTTTCCCAGAAAGTCTTTATATACATTCCGGAGTTGTTGAACACAACAATACTGTCACCAGTAAGTACATGGATATTACCAAAAGAATCAACCGCAACCGCGTTGCTGCACGCAAACTTACCAGGCTGGTCCCCAAAGATAGTAGCTGTTTCTGCCCTGGAAAACAGCCAGCCCATGCTGAAACACAACGACCACATTAAAACATATCTGTTTCTCATTCGCCGCTGTTACTCCTCAAAATAGGTTAAAACCAGATATAAGCAGGGTCCCAGAACCAGGGCCAGGCTTTATACCAGCCATCTGCTCCTGCACCGCGCACTCCTGTATTTTCTCCAGCCATTTGTTCTGCTGAATGCCAGGAGACATGTCCATCTGCCCACAGTATATTGCCCCCCTTGCTGTGTCTCACCCAGTAGGCTCTAATAGTATCAGGAGTAACAGGAGACCAGGGAATGAGCTCGTTTCTTCTGGCAAGAAACCCTTTTGGGAAATTGTCTGCCACAAGAATATCACGGTGTGGCTCTTTCAACCTGCTTAACTTCCATGGACGTGAGCGATTCTCCAGCCGATTCCAGGGGTCCGCAACAGAGGTATTCAGTCCATATCCGATGTCATTCCAACTCCACCAGTTGTTTTTATCATAACCACTGTCGCTAAGACACCGGAAGACGTTGTAGTTGGGAAGATAACCGCGATAGACCAGACAGGTATGCCACATATAATCCCTGTCAGCAGGTCCTCCCCACCAGGCTGGCCGGAAGCATCCATCAAAATCCTCCAGATACATCATCCATGCCAACCCAATTTGTTTCAAATTAGCGATACAGTGAGCCTGCCTGGCTTTTTCCCTTGCCCTGCTAAGCGCGGGCAGTAGCATCGCTGCCAGAATGGCGATGATAGCGATGACTACCAGCAACTCAATCAGCGTGAATCCCTTTTCCTTCTGCATAGTTTTTTTCACCTCCTTTTCGCTTTCTTTTAATTACCAACGACTTCTCCTTCACGCGTTAGCCTATCACACCAATCAAATTCCGTCAAGTTTTCACAGTAAATCTGAAATTCCGACATAAGAAATTGTCAAAACACTGGCTTCATTCTATTTCCAGCTTTAACATTTTAGCTTTATTATACCCCCCAGAGAGTCTGTCAATAGATGTAAAACTATTGAGAGAAGGGATTCAGGGAAGCGTATAATCTCATTTTCTTAGCAAGTTTACTGTAATATTCTTCTAAACCGGATAAACTTATCAGTTAGAACAAGGACGCATATCTTCCTTTTTATCTAATGTATTTTTATGCTACCATTTTAAAAAGGGCAGGATGTGAAATCTGAAGAGATACCAAGACCAGAACATCCCAGACCTGACTTTTTTCGGCAGGATTGGATTAACCTTAACGGGCTCTGGCAGTTTAAGTTTGATTACGGGAATGAAGGACTGCAGAAGCACTTTTTTGCAAGAGAGACAAATTTCCCGGAAGAAATC
>CAZYCA010000041.1:0-14256 GCA_964645405.1 uncultured bacterium
AGAGATGGTGATGCCTGGAGATAATATAGAGATGGAAGTGAAGTTAATTTATCCGGTGGCTTTAGAGAAGGGGCAGCGGTTTGCCATCAGGGAAGGTGGCCGGACTGTTGGTGCTGGTGCCATCTCTGAGATTATTGAGTAAAAATTACGGGAAGAAAGAATGAGGGAAATAATCAGCCTGGTTTGCACCGAGTGTGGCAGCAGGAATTACACCACTACCAGGAACAAAAAGAAAAGTAAAGAAAAAATAGAGTTAAGGAAGTTCTGTCCACGTTGTCGTCAACATAAGGTTCATAAGGAGAAGTAGAAGTCTTGCCTGGATAGGCCTGTAGCTCTAACGGCAGAGCAACGGACTCCAAATCCGTGGGTTGGAGGTTCAAATCCTCCCAGGCCTGCTGCAGGAGAATATTTTGCTACAGGAGTGCTAAGAGAAAGATGAAACAGAGGATTAAGGGTTATCTTAATGAGGTCAGGATGGAACTGGCTAAGGTTACCTGGCCAACAAAGCAGCAATTACGTTTAACCACCGTGGCTGTTATTGTGTTTATGATTGTGGCAGGTGTCTATATCGGGTTGATTGATGTCATTTTTTCTAAACTGGTGAGTTTAATTTTAAGGTGAAATATGGGAAACTGGTATATTTTGCATGTGCGCACCGGGTATGAGGACAGAATCAAGAAGCTTCTGGAGAGCAGGATTAATCGGGAAGCTGCGCGCATAAAAGAAATTATAATTCCTACAGAGAAAGTGAGCGAAATATCTCACGGCGAGCGCAGAATCAAGCCAAGAAAGTACTGGCCCGGGTACATTTTAATACAGCTGGAGGACGGGGCAGAGGATGAGAGTCTCTGGCATGCCATCCGCTCCACGCCCGGGGTCTTAAATTTCCCGGGGGCCGGAGAAACACCGGTTCCTCTTTCCGAAACAGAAGTCAAGAGAATTATTTCTGAGCTGGCTGACCGTCAGGAGAAGCCAATACCAAAGGTGGAGTTCAAACCCGGTGATAAGGTAGAGATTGTAGAAGGTCCGTTTGTCAATTTCACCGGGATAGTGGAAGAAGTGTATCCCGAGAGAGAACGATTGAAGGTAAGTGTCTCCATCTTCGGACGGGCGACACTGGTAGAACTGAACTACTGGCAGGCGGAGAGAATCTCTTAATCTTCCTGAGTTTTTTAAGATAGAAAGAGAAGGAGAATGTTGTTATGGCAGAAAAAAAGAATGTGAAAGCGGTGGTAAAATTACAGATTCAGGCAGGTCAGGCTACACCGGCTCCACCTGTTGGACCTGCTCTGGGCCAGCACGGTGTTAATATCATGGAATTTTGCAAAGCCTTCAACGCAGCCACTAAAGGCAAGGAAGGGTTTTTAATCCCTGTAGTATTAACGGTTTATGAGGACCGCAGCTTTGACTTTATTATTAAGACACCCCCGGCGGCTATTCTTTTAAAGAAGGCTGCCGGTATTGTTAAAGGTTCAGCCACTCCCAACAAGGAAAAAGTCGGTCGTGTTACCAGGTCGCAACTGGAAGAAATTGCCAGAATAAAAATGCCGGATTTGAACACCACTGATTTGAAACAGGCTGTCAGGATTATAGAGGGTTCAGCCAGAAGCATGGGGTTGGAAATTGTTGATTAGGAGGGGGCGTGAAAAAAACATCAAAACGTTTTGGGTTGTTAAGGCAAAAGATTGCATCAGATAAAACATACACCTTAGAGGAAGCGGTACAGCTCTTACAAAATTTGCATACAGTTAAGTTTGATGAAACTGTTAATCTGGCCGTTCACCTGGGAATAGATACCAAGAAGACCCAGCAGCCTATCCGTGGTTCCGTGAGGCTTCCCCATGGTACAGGTAAAACAGTGCGTGTATTAGTTTTAGCACAGGGTGAAGCTGTGGAGAAGGCGCAGAAAGCAGGAGCAGATTATGTCGGTGGACAGGAATTGATTGATAAGATTAAATCTGGCTGGCTGGATTTTGATGCTGTGGTGGCCACTCCTGATATGATGAAAATGGTGGCTCCTTTAGGGAAAATCCTTGGTCCCAGAGGATTAATGCCCAGTCCAAAGACAGGTACGGTAACATTTGATGTAGACAAGATTACCAGCGAGCTTAAAGCTGGACGTGTGGAATTCAGGATGGACCGGGATGGGAATATACACATGCCTGTGGGAAAAATTTCCTTCGGCCCGGAGAAGCTGCTGGAAAACATTAACGCTGCCCTGGATGCTGTGGTCAGTAGCAAACCGGCGTCTGTTCGTGGCCAGTACATCCGGTCTATCACACTTTCGTTGACGATGTCCCCGGGACTGAGAATTGCTCAGGGAAAAACGCTGACACCCTGAGTTATGATAGCGAGGTCCAAATGAATAAGATGAATCTTGCCAGGAAAGAGGAAGTAGTAAAGTTTTTAGGGGAGATTATCAATACCAGTAGCATAGCTGTAGTGGCCAGTTTTTCTGGCCTGTCAGTAGCAAACCTGGAAAAATTACGGCGGCGTCTTAAGGAGCAAGAAAGTTCTCTCCAGGTGGTGAAAAACACCCTTTTAAGGAGAGCATGCGAACAGACACAGGCACGCGCACTTATAGATTTTATCAACGGACCCATCTTTATTGCCTGGAGCAAAGAAGATGACGAGACAGGATTGGTGAAAACACTGGTGGAGTTTAGTGGCACCAGTGGACAATTAAACCTTCGTGCTGGCTATTTGCGTGGGGAAATACTTAACAGCCAGCAACTGGCAGCTCTGGCCCAACTACCAGGTGTGAAGCAACTTCGGGCAAATTTTGTTTTGCAATTACAGGCACCGCTGAATCGACTTTTATATTGTTTTCAGTATCCGGCAAGAAAACTGGTAGAGAGCTTGAAATGCTTAACCCAAAAAAAGGAGAAAGAAAATGGAAAAAGTGGAAATGGATGTTCTTGATGAAATTGTGGAGAAGATTTCCCGACTGTCTGCTCTGGAGCTGGCAAAATTAACGAAGAAGATTGAGGAGAAGTTTGGTATTGAAGGGATGATGGCTCCTGTTGGGGTACCGGCTGCGGTTACTCAGGTTCAGGCTGCCGGGGAAAAGCCACCAGAGAAGACAACTTTTGATATTATTCTGAAGGCAGCCGGGAGTAATAAAATCCAGACAATTAAGGAAGTTCGTGCCATCACCAATCTGGGATTGAAGGAAGCCAAAGATTTGGTAGAAAGCCTTCCCAAGCCTCTTAAGGAAAAGGTGAGTAAAGAAGAAGCTGACGAAATTAAGAAAAAGATGGAAAGTATAGGCGCGGAAGTAGAGATTAAATAGGGAGGAGCTACTGATATGTCTGTCATAGAGGGCTACATTCCAGATCTTCTTGATGTTCAGGTTAGACCATATCAGGAATTCTTACAGCTGGGAGTTTCTCCGGAGAAAAGGGAAAGAAAGGGTTTAGAGGAAATCTTCCAGAAAGTATTTCCGGTGGAGAGTGATGATGGTCTGCTTTCTGTAGAGTATCTCAGTTATTTCTTAGAAGAACCGATGGAGAGCATCACCGAGTGTGTGGAGAAGAAGATTACCTACGAGTACAGGTTAAAGGCCCGTTTCAGATTAACTGTCAGACAGAGGGTTGCTGAGACCGGAGAGCTGAAGATTAAAAATGTTCGGGAACAGGACACAACTATCGGTACGATTCCCTGTATGACTGCTTCCGGCACCTTTATTATCAATGGCATTGAGCGGGTTATTGTTAATCAGCTTTTACGTTGCCCCGGGGTTTATTTCAAAGAAGAAGAACCAACAGCACAGAGAATGCTTTATTCAGCCAAAATTTTTCCAGCCCGCGGGTTATGGATTGAATTTCAGGTGGACCAGCATAATTGTTTGTTGATGTACCTGGGCAGGCGTAAAGTCTTAGCGACCACCTTTCTAAAAGCCCTTGGTTATTCACCTGAGGAGATAATTTCCCTTTTCTATCCCGGACCGGAGGAAATACCTGCGGATTCTATCATCAAGAATACTCTGGCAAAGGATGCGATAACTACACGTGAAGAAGCACTGAAGAAAATATACAGTGAGATGAAACCAGGGTATCCTCCCATCCCCAGAGAGGCGGAGAAATTCTTCCATACTCTGTTTTTCACAACAGAAAACTACGACCTCTCTGAGGCAGGGCGTTCCCAGATTAATAAAAAGCTTAATTTGAGTTCTAACAGTCGCTGTCTTCAGCCAGAAGATATAATTGCCACGATTCGTTATCTTATTGGCCTGATAGAAAGAAGAGAAGGTACAGATGACGATATAGACCACCTGGGAAACAAAAGAGTACGAGTAGCAGCAGAAGTAATTGGCGAGCATGTTTACGAAGGGTTAGTGCGCCTCACAAGGTTCTGCAGAGAGCGAATGACACTGGTGGATAAATCCGGCCCGCTAACAATCCAGGATTTGCTAAACAGCAAAGTTTTCAATATGGTTGTTAATGAGTTTTTTTACCGTAATCCCCTTTCTCAGTTTCTTGACCAGGCAAACCCGCTGGCAGAAATTACTCACAAAAGGCGAGTTACTGCAGTAGGAGAGGGTGGTGTAAAAGAACGTAAGAGGGCTGGTTTTGAAGTGCGGGATGTACATTACACTCATTTTGGCAAAATCTGTCCGATAGAAACGCCTGAAGGTGCAAATATAGGTCTGATTAATTCTTTAACCATAGCATCCAGGGTGGACAACCTCGGCTTTCTGCAGAGTCCATATTACCGGGTAGAAAAGGGCAGGGTGAGTGAGCAGATCGTTTACCTGCGAGCTGACGAGGAGGAAAACTTTAAAATTGCTCCGCCGGATGTTCCCATTGACCCAGAAACCCGGATGATAAAGGAAAGTATAGTTACAGTACGTACCAGAGGCGGTAATTTTCAGGAAGTACCAAGGGAAGAGGTGCAGTTTGTGGGTGTTAATCCCTTGCAGATTTTGAGTGTAAGTGCCTGCCTCATCCCTTTTCTGGAACATGATGATTCTAACCGGGCACTTATGGGTTCTAATATGCAGAGGCAGGCTGTGCCGCTTTTGCGACCTGAGACTCCTCTGGTCAAAACAGGTCTGGAACGTATTGTGGTGCGGGACAGTAATGTTACGGTAAGGGCGCAGGCAGAGGGAATAGTAAGTTATGTTGATGGCGCCAGGATTGTTGTCAGAAGGAAAGAGGAACAAATTTTCCCCTGGCTTCAGGAAGATACTTATTTTCTCGCGAATTTTCGCCGTACCAACCAGGATACCTGCTTCCACCAGCGTCCCTTAGTCCGTGTCGGCCAGCATGTTAAAAAGGGTCAGATCCTTACTGACGGACCGTGTGTCTCCCGCAGTTCAGATTTAGCCCTGGGACGCAATCTTTTAGTTGCTTTTCTTCCCTGGCATGGATATAACTATGAGGATGCTATTGTGCTGAGTGAACGGCTGGTTAAGGAGGATGCCTTCACCTCCATTCACATCCACGAATTTGAGGTAGAAGCCCGGGTGACAGAACTGGGACCGGAAGAGATTACTGCTGATATCCCGAATGTTGCTGAGGAACACTTGAAGAATCTGGACAGGAACGGTATTGTCCGCGTTGGTGCTGAAGTTCAACCGGATGACATTCTGGTTGGCAAGGTCAGTCCAAGAGGGGAATCAGAACTGACAGCTGAAGAGAAACTACTGCGGGTTATTTTCGGGGAGAAGGCAAAGGATGTTCAGAATACTTCCCTCACCGTACCACCAGGGATAAGAGGTGTTGTTCTCGGTGTGCGCAAGTATGTCAGACCGGATTCTGACGAAGCGGTGAAGGAATGTTTAGAAACAAGGGCAAATCAATCCCCCTCGCAGAGAGAAAACTTTTCCAGATTGTTGAAGAAAAAAGCAGCCGACAAAGGACTGAATGTAAATTTGAGTGCTGACCCGGATACCTGGAAGAAATTATCAGAGAAAACTGAAGATAAGGATAAACTGAGAGAAATCATTCTGGGTGCAGATATAGAATTAAAGCAGGAGGCCTTGCGAAAAACTTACAGTCAGAAGGCTAATATTGTTCGCCGGGTAGTCGCTGAGAAAATAAAGGGCTTTGCAACCAGGCATTCACTGGTACTTAATGTGACAGCTAACCCGGAAACCTGGGAAAAAGCTCTGGCCCGGACTCCTGATGCTGTCAGGGACGAATTGACGAAAATTATTGATATTGGAAAGAACGAACTGGAACGCTTATCCCGGGAAGAAAAGAATGAGCAGGCTAAACTGAAAAAAGGTGTGGAACTGTCGCAGGATGTTATTTGCAAGGTTGTGGTGGAAGTGGCTGTGAAGAAGAAAGTGGCAGTTGGTGATAAGATGAGTGGTCGACATGGAAACAAGGGTGTTGTTTCCCGCATTCTGGCTGAAGAGGATATGCCTTTCCTTTCTGACGGTACTCCTGTGGACATCATTCTGAATCCCCTGGGTGTTCCTTCCAGAATGAACGTGGGACAGATACTGGAAACACATTTAGGATGGGCACTGAAGGCTCTGGGATATGAATGCGAAAGCCCGGTCTTTCAATCAATCACCGAGCTGGAGATAAAACACAGACTTGCTGAGGCAGGCCTTCCTGAAAGTGGCAAGACTATCCTGAGGGACGGGCAGACCGGGGAGCCTTTTTCTCAACCGGTTAGTGTTGGCTATATTTATATGATGAAGTTAATCCATCTGGCAGATGAGAAAATTCATTCTCGTTGTACCGGGGCTTATTCTTTAATCACGCAGCAACCATTGGGAGGCAGGGCACATCTGGGCGGTCAACGTTTTGGAGAAATGGAAGTCTGGACTCTGGAGGGATATGGGGCTGCCCATACCTTGAGGGAAATGCTGACTGTAAAAAGTGATGATACTGAAGGAAGAAAGAAAACTTACGAGGCTATTGCCAAAGGGATTGACTACCGCGGAGAAAACGTACCGGAAAGCTTTAATGTTCTCAGGAAGGAACTTCAGGGATTAGGGTTTGACATCAAATCAGAAACCAGACGTACCAGCGAAGGACCCCGTGAGGTGGTAACCATCAGAATAGCCCCTCCCATGGTGATTCGCTCCTGGTCACACGGAGAAGTAAAGAAAGCAGAGACATTGAATTATAGAACCTATAAACCGGAAAGAGATGGTCTTTTCTGTGAGCGCATCTTCGGTCCGGTGAAGGATTATGAATGCGCCTGCGGTAAGTATAAGAAGATGAGGTACAAGGGAATAATCTGTGACCGCTGTGGGGTGGAGGTGACAACAGCCAGGGTTCGCCGGGAGCGGATGGGGCATATTGAACTTGCCTGTCCTGTGGCTTATGTCTGGCTTTTCAAGAGTACGGCCAACTGGATGGGTACAATACTGGATATATCTCAGTCAGAACTGGAGATGGTTCTGTATTATGAGCGTTATATTGTTATTGAAAGCAATGGCACACCTCTGGAAGAAAAGCAGTTGCTCACAGAAGAAGAATACCACGACGCTTTAGCCCGTTTCGGTTCCAGGTTCCGTGCTTCTATTGGTGCGGAAGCAATATATGAGTTGTTAAAGAAGATAGACCTCGCCAGGGAGGAGGAAAATCTTAAGAATCAGTTGAGGAAAAGGAGACGGATGGATTCTGCTGCTCGGCGCAATTTAATCAAGAAGCTGCGCATGGTGCAGGGGCTTATTAAGACGCAGGTTAAGCCTGAATATATGGTAACCAATATTATTCCTGTTATTCCGCCAGATTTAAGACCTCTGCTGAAACTGGACGGTGGTCGTTTTGTTGCTTCGGATTTGAACGACCTTTATCAAAGGGTAATCAACCGCAATAACAGGCTGAAGAAATTACTCCGCTTACAGGCCCCTGATATTATTATCCGGAATGAGAAAAGGATGCTGCAGGAAGCAGTTGATGCCCTTTTTGACAATGGTAAACATGGCAACCCGGTTCTTGGCAAGGGAAAACGGCCGCTGAAATCTCTGAGCGACAGCCTTAGAGGAAAACAGGGTCGCTTCAGACAGAATCTTCTGGGAAAGAGAGTTGACTATTCAGGACGGGCAGTCATTGTTGTGGGTCCGGAATTGAAACTGAATGAATGCGGAGTGCCCAAGGAAATGGCTCTGGAACTTTTTGGCCCCTTTGTTTTGAGAGAGCTGAGGAAGAAGGAATATTTTCATACCTTAACCAGCGCCAAGCGTGCGCTGACAGAAAACCGTCCGGAGGTTTGGGAAATTCTGGAGAGGGTGAGCAAACATCATCCTGTCTTGCTGAATAGACAGCCAACTCTTCATCGTCTTTCCATTCAGGCTTTTGAGCCCAGGTTGATTGAAGGCAATGTACTCAGAATTCATCCGCTGGTCTGTCCTGCCTACAATGCTGATTTTGATGGGGACACAATGTCTATCCATGTACCTCTTACTGTAGAGGCGCAAATGGAGGCAGAATTACTGATGAAGGCTACCACGCATGTTCTTTCACCGGCCAGCGGTCGCCCCATTGTAACACCTACCAGGGATATAGTACTTGGATGTTACTACCTGACCTATGAGAGTATAGAAGATGTGTATCCGCGGACAGTTTCGGGATTTGATGAGGCCCTGATGCTTTATCATTTTGGGTATCTGGAGTTACATCGTCCGGTTAAAGTACGGGATGAAACAGGCAAAATTATCACCACCACAGTGGGGAGAATTATTTTTAATTCATATTTACCAGCGGAGATGCCTTACCAGAACTCACTGTTTAATTATAAGAAACTGGAGTCTCTTGTGAGTGATATTTTCCGTCGTTGTGGTTATGAGAAGACGGTAGCCTTTTTAGACGCTATTAAAGAGCTTGGTTTTTATTACGCAACTATGGGCGGGGTAACGATTGGTATTGATGATTTGAAAATCCCTCCGGTGAAAAAACAATTGGTGGAGGAGGGATGGAAGGAAACGGAGCGTGTGCGCAAGTACTATCAGGATGGAATTATTTCTGAAGGTGAGCGGTATAATCGGATTGTAGATATCTGGACATCCAGATGTAATGAAGTCAGCGATGCGGTAATCGCAACACTGGAGGATGATGTAGGAGTTAATCCATTCCGTCTGAATCCAATTCTGGCTATGGTGGATTCAGGAGCCAGAGGTAACCGTACCCAGATTAACCAGCTGATGGGAATGCGGGGGTTAATGATCAGACCTACCAAGAAAATAACCGGCGGTATCGGAGAAATTATAGAAACTCCTGTCGTTTCCAGTTTCCGGGAAGGAATGAATGTGCTGGAATATTTCCTATCTGTTCACGGGGGCAGAAAAGGATTGGTAGATACGGCTCTGAAGACGTCAGATGCTGGTTACCTCAGTCGTCGTCTGGTGGACGTTGCTCATGCAGAGATTATTACAGAAGAAGATTGTGGTACGCTGGAGGGTATGCTGATAGGGCCTTTAATAGAAGGAGACGAGGAGTTAATCAGCCTGGAAGAAAGGATAGTAGGACGGGTAGCTCTGGACAATATTGTGGATATCATTACGGATGAGACAATAGTCCAGGCCGGGGAAGTTATTGATGAAGAAAAGGCTCGTCGTATTTGTGAAGCTGGTATCCAGAGGATAAAGATTCGTTCTGTTCTGACCTGCAGAGCAGAGAAAGGTGTTTGCGCTAAATGCTACGGATGGGACCTTTCTCGCCGGAAACTGGTGAATATCGGGGAATCTGTAGGAATTGTGGCGGCGCAGTCTATCGGAGAGCCAGGTACGCAGCTGACCCTGAGAACTTTTCATACCGGAGGAACAGCTTCTCGTTCTATTGGTCCAGCACGCATTGTTGTCAAATCTGAGGGAAAGGTAGTGCTGCCTCCGGAATTAAAGATGGTGGTTAATGAGGAAGGCCACAGAATTCTGGTCGGAAGGGAAGGAAATATTATCATTCAGGATAACCGCGAACGGGAACTGGAGAAATATACGCTGAGGGTCGGTGCCCGCATACATGTAGAAAATGGTAGCTCGGTGAAAAGCGGACAGGTCATCGCTGAATGGGACCCATATTCTGTACCCATTATTGCAGAGACGGCTGGTGAAGTTCGTTATCACGATATCATTCTGGGGAAAACTGCCCGTGAGGAGTTAGATAGCGAAACTGGTCTGCGTCGTGTTGTTATCGTGGAACACAAAGAGGATTTTGACCCGCAGATTCGGCTTGTTAATAAGGAGAATAAGGTTATAGCCGACTACCATATTCCGGTAGGTGCCCATCTGGCAGTAGAAGAAAAGCAGATGGTTGGCCCCGGGACTGTTCTGGCTAAGACTGCTAGAACCGTGGGCCGGGTACAGGATATTACCGGTGGACTGCCAAGGGTGAGTGAACTTTTTGAAGCCCGCACTCCTAAAAATCCTGCCATCTTAAGTGAAATTGATGGTGTCGTGCAAGTTCAGCAGGAAAAGGGAGGAAGGAAGGTATTGGTGAAAGGGGATGTTTCTACTAAGGAATACACTGTACCCTATGGGAAGCACCTTCTTGTGGCAGATGGAGATTATGTTATTGCTGGCAGCAAACTGACAGATGGACCGGTGATTCTGAATGATATTCTGCGCATTCAGGGAGAAAAGAAAGTGCAGGAGTATCTTCTTAATGAAGTGCAGAAGGTTTACCGGGTTGAGGGCGTAAGTATTAACGATAAACACATTGAGATTATCGTGCGCAGGATGCTTTCCCGGGTCCGGGTGGAAGACCCTGGTGATACATTCCTTTTACAGGGTGAGGAGATTGATAAAGTACGGATTCAGAAAATAAATGAATCGTTGCCCAAAGGTAGGAAAAGGGCTACCTTTCAACCATTAGTTTTAGGAATTACCAGAGTGGCGTTAAGCAGCGAAGGTTTCATCTCCGCGGCATCCTTCCAGGAAACAATTAAGGTTCTGACCAATGCAGCAGCGATGGGCGCCGAAGATTATCTGGAAGGATTAAAGGAAAATGTAATCATGGGTAAGTTAATTCCGGCAGGAACTGGTTTCTTTTCCCGGCAGGCTGCGGAAACAGAAACTACCATGGAAACTGGCTATGCAGTTAGCCGTCAGGAATAGGAGGAAAAATGCCAACTATTAATCAGTTGTTACGTGGTTTGAGAAGATTAAAACGAAAAAAGTCTAAGTCTATGGCCTTAGATAAGAATCCACAGAGGAGGGGAGTTTGCCTTTATGTAAAAACAATGACGCCCAAAAAACCTAATTCTGCGCTCCGAAAAATTGCCAAGGTGCGGCTGACCAATGGCAAGGAAGTCATTGCTTATATTCCCGGCATAGGTCATAACCTTCAAGAACACTCTATTGTTCTGGTGAGAGGTGGACGGGTTAAGGATTTACCCGGAGTCAAGTATCATATCATTAGAGGTTCGCTGGATGCTGCAGGTGTAGAAAACAGGAGGAAATCGCGCTCACTTTACGGGGTAAAAAAACCAAAAGGGACGGAACAGAAACCCCAGTCTGTTTCTCAGGAAGGCGGTACCAAGTAAAACAGTAAAACCACCAGGGAGAAGTTATGCCAAGGCGAAAAAAAGTTATCCGCAAAAAATTGATTGCTGACCCGGTTTACAATGATTTTGAAGTAGCCAAGTTTGTCAATTCTCTGATGAAGGATGGGAAAAAGAATCTTGCTTACAAGATTTTTTATGATGCTTTGTCTGTCGTGAACCAGCGTACAAAGGAAGATGGGTTGGCTGTTTTTAAGAAAGCGTTGAACCAGGTGAAGCCAAAACTGGAAGTCAGACCCAGGCGAGTTGGTGGAGCCACCTACCAGATACCGATGGAAGTCCCACCAGCAAGGAGCCTGGCATTAGCGATACGCTGGATTTTAGAATCATCGCGGGCGAGAAAGGGTAAGCCCATGGCGGAAAGGTTGGCAGAAGAATTCCTGGAAGCTTCACGCGGGGAAGGTCCAAGCATTAAGAAGCGGGAAGAAACGCATAAAATGGCAGAATCAAACCGTGCCTTTGCTCATTATCGCTGGTAGGACATAGTTGGAAAGGAACACAGTCAGGTGCTCAGACTAACTCAGTGTGTGGAAAAAAGGGAGACGGATAAAACGGTGGATATAAGCAAAACAAGGAACATAGGTATTATTGCTCACATTGATGCGGGAAAGACAACCACCACAGAGCGATTTCTTTTTTACACCGGCAAGACCTATCGTATTGGGGAAGTGGATGAAGGGACTGCTGTTATGGACTGGATGGACCAGGAAAGAGAGAGAGGAATAACTATTACTGCGGCAGCTACTACCTGCCTGTGGAAGGGATATCGTATCAATATCATTGATACACCCGGGCATGTGGATTTTACCGCAGAGGTAGAAAGGTCCCTACGGGTGCTGGACGGAGCGATAGGTATTTTCTGTGCGGTCAGTGGAGTTCAACCACAGTCTGAGACTGTCTGGAGACAAAGCGAACGTTACAGTATTCCGCGTCTGGTCTATATAAACAAGATGGACAGGATAGGAGCTGACTTTTACAGAAGTGTGCATTCCATTGAGAAGAAACTGGGTGCCAGGGTTCTTGTCCTCAATTTGCCTGTCGGAAGTGGAGCTGATTTTTCGGGAATCATTGACATAGTTACGGAGAAGGCGCTTGTTTTTCCTTCTGAAGATGAAACGCAGTACCAGGTAATTCCTATTCCCCCTCCATTTGCTTCCCTGGTCGCTGAATACCGGATGAAGTTGATGGAGAAACTGGCTGATGTTGACGACCTGATTATGGATAAGTATCTGAACGGGCAGGAAATAACTGTGGAAGAATTAAGGCAGGGTATAAGGAAAGCAACATTGTCAGGAAGACTTTTTCCTGTGTTTTGTGGTGCTTCACTGAAGAACAGGGGAACCCTGCAGTTACTTGATGCTATTGTTTTTTATCTCCCGTCACCCCTGGACAGGGGTGCTATTTACGGAACCAATCCAGAGACAGGTAACCAGCAGTTCCGTTTACCGGCGGAAGATGAGCCTGTTTCCCTTCTTATTTTTAAGGTTCAAAATCATACTCACCTCGGACGGCTACTTTACTCGCGGATTTATTCCGGTGTGGTGAGGACCGGTCAGATTCTGATGAATTGGAGCCGCAAAAAGAAAGAAAAAATTAATAAGCTTCTGGAGCTAAATGCTGACCGTTTTCAGGTGTGCCAGGAAGCTTATCCCGGTGATATTGTTGGTCTGGTCGGTCTGAAGGACAGTTACACCGGGGATACTCTGGCAGATGAGGAGCACCCGATTATTTTTGAACGCATGCTTTTCCCGGAGCCTGTCGTTTCTGTTTCTGTAGAACCACGTACCAGGGCTGACCAGGAAAAACTTCAAATGGCTCTGGCAAAACTGGCAGAAGAAGACCCCACTGTTGTCTTCCGGGTAGACCAGGAAACAGGGCAGATAATTTTTTCCGGGATGGGGCAGCTGCACATAGATGTTTGTCTGGAGAAGATTCGGCGTCAGTATAAGTTGGGGCTAAAACTCGGTCGCCCTCAGGTTGCTTACCGGGAAACAATCTCACACGAGGGAACGGGAGAAGGTCGTTTTGTGAAACAGGTTGCCGGGAGAGGGCAGTACGGTCATGTAGTTCTGCGGCTGGAACCACTTGCCGGACAGGGAAAGAGATTGGAATTTGTTAACAGTTGCCCGGCAGATAAAATACCAGCGGTTTTTATTCCGGCAGTAGAAGAAGGAATTAGAGAAGCGCTGGAGGTGGGGCCGTTAGCCGGGTATCCGGTAACCCAGATTCGGGCTACTGTAATCGATGGTTCCTTTCACCAGACTGATTCCAGCGAGGTGGCTTACAAAATTGCTGCCACGATGGCTTTTCGCCGCGCCTGCCAGGCAGCCGGTCCGCTACTGCTGGAGCCGGTGATGAAACTGGAGGTGACGGTGCCAGAGGAATTTCTGGGAGAAGTTCTGGGTGATTTTCATGCTCGTCGTGGTAAGATTTTACATGTGGAAACGATTGGTTCCAGTAAAGTTATCAGTGGCCAGGTGGCGCTCAGGCATACTTTTGGTTACGCTACAGTTTTGAGGTCCTTGACGCAGGGTCGTGGAAGTTATATAATACAGTTTTTACGCTATGAGGCTGTACCCGAAGAAGATATTGGCCGGTTATTGCATCAGGTCTGAGAATACAGATAACGAAATAGAAAACCAGGGAGAAAGTATACCAGGGGGGTAAAGATGGCGAAGGAGAAATTTGTGCGGAGCAAGCCGCATGTAAACGTAGGGACGATAGGGCATGTAGACCATGGTAAGACGACATTAACCAGTGCGATGACGCTGGTATTATCGCAGGCAGGGAAGG
>CAZYCA010000042.1:0-338873 GCA_964645405.1 uncultured bacterium
CCTTCCCTGCCTGCGATAATACCAGCGTCATCGCACTGGTTAATGTCGTCTTACCATGGTCTACATGCCCTATCGTCCCTACGTTTACATGCGGCTTGCTCCGCACAAATTTCTCCTTCGCCATCTTTACCCCCCTGGTATGCTCTGCCCATCTGCTTTCTTAAGACACCTCTGCTCCTAAGCTGCTGATGGGAGTCGAACCCATGACCCCGTCCTTACCAAGGACGTGCTCTACCGCTGAGCCACAGCAGCAAACCAGCAATTATTTTAACACAAAACAATCCTGTGTCAAGGGAGGTTCGTTGCACTCCCTTCACCAGTACCAGCTAATCCAACCTTTTGCAGAGCGGGAAAGGGGATTTGAACCCCCGACTTCGACCTTGGCAAGGTCGCACTCTACCGCTGAGTTATTCCCGCATCACTATCATTATAGAAGTTTAACTCCACACAGGCCGCTGTGTCAAGACAGTCCCTCTCAAACCCGAAAATCAACCTGTTAGCAGCTGCTGCCAGTCGTTTTCCTTACCCTCACACAGTACTGTCAGAAGTCTGACAAAATCCTCCGGTAACGGTGCGGAAAAAGTCATTTTCTTTTCAGTGACCGGATGAAAAAATGACAGGCGAAAATGATGTAGCGCTACACGGTTAATAAATTTACTTTCTACTCCATACTTCCTGTCTCCCAGAACAGGAAATCCATAATGCTTCAAGCTCAGTCTAATTTGATGAGTCCGCCCTGTTACAGGAGTAACTCTGACAAGAGAAGTTTCCTGAAATCTTCGTATTAGCTTCACTCTGGTTACACATACCTTACCTGAAAGATAGCACACCTGCATCGTGGTTCGGTCTGCCCTTCGCGGTGCCAGATTAATCTCCAGTGTTGTTTCCCCAGACGGAAATACACCGGATACCACAGCCAGATAATGCTTCTCCACAACATGGGCTTTGAATTGATTGATCAGGTTCCAATAAGCCTGACTTGACCTGGCCACGACCAAAACTCCTGATGTTTCTCTATCAAGCCGGTGAACTATTCCAGGCCGCCAGGGCCGACCGATTTCAGCAACACTGGTGTATCCAAGGAGGCGATTTACCAGGGTATCACCATTGGCGTAACCAACAGGATGGGTCAACAATCCAGCTGGCTTATTGACAACCACGACTGCTTCATCTAAATATAGAATGTCAAGTTTTCCCTCCGCGGGAACCAATTTTTCCTCAGAAAAAGAAAAACCTTTCTCCCGCAAACACAGGGTCATTCCTGGCATAAGTCTATAGTCCGGGTCCACTACCTTACCTTCAACAACACAGAATCCACATTGGAGAAGCCGGCGCAAATAATTACGTGATAAGCCCAAACTCTGCGCCAGAAACTTGTCTATTCTGACCCCTTTCGGCCCATCATAAATGATTTCTCGTGTGCTCATTACCGGTCTTTTCTAGACTTCCGAACTTATCAGGTCTTCTTCAGGCGTTTAATCAGTTCCAGAGCAATGACATTTCTCTGAATCTGGTTGGTACCTTCGTAAATCTGAGTAATCTTGGCATCCCGGAACATTTTTTCTACTGGATACTCTTTCATGTAGCCATAACCACCAAAAATCTGAATGGCCTCGGTGGTAACTTTCATTGCTGTATCAGAAGCAAAAAGTTTTGCCATAGCAGATTCCATACTTACATCTTTTTCCCCGGCATCAATCAATCTGGCAGCCTGATAAACTAAAGCCCTGGCAGCTTCAATCTGGGTTGCCATATCAGCCAGAAGGTGCTGGATTGCCTGAAAGGAACTGATTCGTTGACCGAATTGCTGACGCTGGTGAGCATAACTTAGGGCTGCCTCAAATGCTCCCTGAGCTATACCCAGTGCCTGGGCAGCAACACCAGGCCGGCTGGTATCAAAATTTTTTATGGTGATAAGAAATCCCATTCCTTCCCTGCCAAGAACCTGAGATTTATGAACACGACAATCCTGGAAGATAAGCTCTCTGGTAGCTGAAGCTCTGATACCCAGTTTGTTCTCCTTCTTACCGAAAGAAAAACCAGGCATACCTTTTTCCAGAATAAAAGCTGTTGCTCCCCGCGGTCCCTTACTTCGGTCCGTAGTAGCAATAACCGTATAAACTTCAGCTTCCCCGCCATTGGTAATCCATTGTTTCGTGCCGTTTAGAATGTAAAAATCTCCTTCTTTCCTGGCTGTTGTCTTCAAAACGGTAATGTCACTACCGGCTTCTGGTTCAGTCACAGCAAAAGCAGCCAGTTTTTCTCCTCTGGCAATCGGCGGCAAATATTTTCTCTTTTGCTCCTCATTACCGAAAAGAAGAATAGGAAATGTCCCCAACCCCGTACCAGCAAAGGCCAGCGCAATTCCCCCACAAACTCTACTCAGTTCCTCCACCACCAGACACATTTCAAAAACACCGTAACCCATACCTCCATATTCTTCAGGAATATAAACCCCGCACAAATCAGATTCTGCGAGATACCGAACAATTTCCCAGGGGAATTCCCCTGTCTCATCATAATGGGCACGTACAGGGGCAACCTTCTCCTCAGCAATCTTCCGAGCCAGATTCCTAATCATTAATTGTTCTTCTGTCAGGAAGTAGTTCACCTTTTCCCCCTTTACCACTAACGTTGGTATCTTCTCACCACCAGTGTAGCGTTGTGTCCGCCAAACCCAAAAGAATTGGAAATGGCAACTCTTATATCGCACTTGCGCAACTGATTGGGAACATAATCAAGGTCACACTCCGGGTCAGGGAATTCGTAATTTATCGTTGGAGGAATAACACCATTTTTAACTGAAAGGACCGTCGCAACGAACTCTACCGCCCCGGCAGCACCCAGAAGATGCCCGGTCATTGACTTAATGGAACTAACCGGTATCTGATAGGACCTCTGTCCAAAAACATTCTTGATGGCAACAGTTTCCACCCTGTCATTCAACGGAGTTGAAGTTCCGTGGGCATTTATATAGTCCACTTCCTGCGAATTAATACCCGCATCCATCAGAGCATTCAACATAGAAAGACTGGCACCCTGTCCTTCAACATCCGGGGCTGTAATATGGTAAGCGTCACAGCTCATCCCTGCTCCCGCAAATTCAGCATAAATGCCCGCCCCGCGTTTTTTAGCATGCTCTTCTGTCTCCAGAACCAGCACCCCGGCTCCCTCCCCCATTACAAAACCATCTCTCAGTTTATCAAAAGGCCGGGAAGCTTTCTCTGGCTCATTATTTCTGGTAGAAAGCGCCTTCATACTGCAGAACCCGGCCAGACCCAGAGGAGTAATGCAGGCTTCCGTGCCCCCGGCAATCACGACATCACAGACACCCGACCTGAGGAGAAATAGCGCTGTCGCTAAAGCATGAGCACCAGAGGCACAGGCGCTGACAGTACAAAAATTTGGTCCTTTCAAACCAAGGAAGATAGCGACCTGGCCAGAAGCCATATCTGGAATTAACATGGGAATCAAAAAAGGTGAAACCCGGGAAGGACCACTTTCTCTGAGAATGGTGTGCTGCTCTTCAATTACTCTTAGCCCGCCAATACCAGCTCCAATTATCACTCCGACTCTATTCTTGTCTTCGACGTTCAGGTCAAGGCGACTATCCTTCACTGCTTCCAGGGTTGCTTTCAGCGCATACTGCACAAACTTATCCATACGCCGGCGGCTCTTCTGGTCCAGCTCTGGTAGATGGAAATTTTTCACTTCGGCTGCAATAGTAGTATCATGCCGGCTGGCATCAAAAGCTGTAATCTGGTTGACGCCACTTTCTCCCTGCAAAAGGTTTTTCCAGGAAGTGGATACATCATTCCCCACCGGAGTAACCAGCCCCATTCCGGTAACTACCACTTTTGTTCTCATGCGCTTTTCTTCTTTTCAATGTAATCTATCGCGTCTTTCACCGTTCTGATTTTTTCTGCATCTTCATCAGGGATTTCCAGCCCGAACTTTTCTTCAAAATCCATCACCAGTTCCACTGTATCCAGCGAGTCAGCCCCCAGGTCGTCAACAAAAGAAGCATCTTCAACGACTTCACTACCACTAACCCCCAGTTTAGCCACTATAATCTCTTTTACTATCTTACCAATCTCTTCCCTTGTCATCTATTCCTCCTGGTAAAAGTTTCACTCTACCTACATCACCAGTCCACCATCTACACGAATAACCTGGCCTGTGATATAACCTGCCAGGTCAGAACACAAAAATAGAGCCACAGTTGCTACATCCTGTGCCTGACCAAAACGTCCCAGAGGAATCCTTTTTAGCATTTCTTGTTTTATGTTTGGTGGCAGAGAAGCTGTCATCTTTGTCTCAATAAATCCTGGCGCAATGGCATTCACATTTATCCCTGCCCTGGCGAATTCCCGCGCCAGAGTTTTGGTCAGCGCAATAACTCCAGCCTTGGAGGCAGCATAATTAGCCTGTCCGATGTTGCCAATCTGTCCGATAACAGAGGCAATGTTTACAATCCTGCCTGCCTTCCGGCTGTACATTATTTTGCCAATTACTTTACTACAAATGAAGGCTCCTTTCAAGTTCACAGCCAGAACCCTGTCCCAGTCCTCTTCCTCCATCCGGAGGAAAAGCTTGTCTCTGGTAATTCCAGCATTATTAATGAGTACATCCACCCGACCGAATTTCTCGACAATTTCCCGCGCTGCCTTTTCCACAGATTGCCATTGAGTAATGTCCACCGCGCTCATTAAAAAGGGAACTTTTCCCTCTGTAAGAAAATCAGGTAAAAAATCACCAATAGCCACATCCCAGAGCCCTAAGGCATAGCCTGCCTCAGCAAAAGTCCTGGCAAGAGCCTGGCCAATCCCACCACTGCTGCCGGTGATGACTACCACTTTTTTCTCTATCATAGCTCCTCCGTGCGAAAAATTATCTACACCACAAAATCCTGCATTTTTACCCTGACCATTTCCAGGCTTTTTCTATCTTCCACATGCCAAACAGAAATACCAGGAAGAATCTTTGCTACCAGACCGGAAAGAACAGTTTTCGGACCAACTTCTATAAAAAGATTAACACCATCTTCTGCCATTGCCTGCACTATTTCTACCCAGCGCACCGGAGAGTAACACTGCTGTACGATGGCTTTTCTTATTTCCTCTAAACTGGCAACCTTCCTACCGGTAAAATTGAGGAAGACAGGATACTGGAACGGCTTAAGCAATACACCGGATAATTCTTTCTCCAGAAGACCAGCCACTGGCTTCATTAAACTGGTGTGAAAGGCTCCTGAGACCTTCAGTCTTATAGCCTTGATTTTTTGTTCCCGCAGATATGTCTCCAGCAGCCCAATTGCCGCAGAAGGACCACCAACAACTATCTGGGAGGGAGCATTAATATTGCTGATTTCTATGCCTGTAAAATTACCTGTAAGCTGCCTGACTTCTTCCAGAGACCTGCCAATGATAGCCAGCATCCCACCCTGCCTGTGGCAGGATTCCTGTTCCATCGCCTTTGCTCTCACACTTACTAAACGGAAAGCATCAACAACAGAAAGTACTCCTGCACCTACCAGGGCGGCATACTCACCCAGACTGTGTCCTGCTAAGGAAAACGTACCTTTCAAATACGGACGAAGAGCTTCCCAGCAGATAAGGTCTGCAGCCAGCACCGCGGGCTGGCAGATAAGTGTACGCATCAGCTGTTCCTCTGGTCCCTGCAAACATAATTTTTTTAAGGCTAGCCCGGTTATTTGTTCACCGATTTTCAGAATATGCTCCGCTTCACGAGTCTCCATAAAGTCAGCAGCCATACCTGCATACTGAGAACCCTGCCCTGGAAAAATGATACCTACTTTCATCCTGTCCACCTGATAAGATTGGCTCCCCAGGTAAGCCCGCCTCCGAAAGCCACGGTGAGTATCAGTTTCCCCGGACTGATAAGTCCCTCTTTTCTTGCTTCGTCCAGCGCCACTGGAACCGAAGCAGCGGACATATTCCCGTACCGCTGAATATTGACATAAAACTTTTCGATCGGCAACCCTGAATTCCTGGCCACCCCATTGATAATTCTCAAATTTGCCTGATGGGGTATAACCAGGTCAACCTCTTCCGGCTTAATCCTAAAACGCTGCAATAGATTTTTTACTGCTTCCGACATAGAAATTACCGCTATTTTAAAAAGGGTAGAACCTTCCATTTTGAGATAATGAAGCCTTTTCTCCACCGTCTGGACAGAAGCCGGTAGCCGCGAACCACCTGCTGGTACATAAACCAGGTCTTCATACTGTCCGTCAGCTGCCAGCAGCGAACCAAGAAGTCCGCTATCTTCTTCTGGCCAGGTACCTACCACCGCAGCTCCTGCACCATCACCGAAAAGTACACAGGTAGTTCTATCTTTATAATCAGTAACCCTGGTCATACATTCAGCCGCCACAACCAAAATCCTGCGGTAGGTGCCGGTAAGAACTAACACCCGGGCCAGCTCCAGACCATAAGGAAAACCAGTACAGGCAGCCTGGATATCAAAAGCAGGAACCGGACCCATTTTCAGTTTCCTCTGAATACTACAGGCAGTGGAAGGCAGCGGCCTATCCGGAGTGACTGTAGCGCAGATGAGACAATCAATTTCTGTAGGTGCAAGGCCAGCATTTTCACATGCCAGTCGTGCCGCTTCCGCTCCTAAATCAGAGGAAGCCTCTTCCGGGGCACAGACACGGCGCTGGCTGATACCGGTTCTGGTTGTAATCCACTCATCACTGGTTTCTACCATGCGCTCTAAATCTTGATTGGTAAGTATTTTTTGGGGCAAAAAGGAACCAGTCCCTAAGATAGTGGCAGATATCATCGGAGACAAACCCCGGTAACGTCAGAAAGAGAGGAAATTAATTTTTTCTCCACCGCCACCTGGCCCTGGCGAATGGCGTTGGCAATAGCCCTGGGAGAAGAACGACCATGGCTGATAATTACCAGGCCATTTACCCCCAGCAGCAACCCTCCACCATACTCAGCATAATCGCACCGCCTGGCAAAGTTGCGAAAATGCGACCTCAGCACTAAACTGCCCAGCTTGCCCAGAAGGTCCCGGGAAAGCTCACGGCGAAGAATAGAACGGAAGGAACGAAAGAGACCTTCACTGGCCTTAAGAATGATATTACCTGTGAACCCATCACAGACAAGTACGTTAACCTTACCCTGAAAAATATCCTGACCTTCTACATTTCCAGCAAAATTAACAAGGTGTGAGTGTTTTTGAAACAGTTGAAAAGTTTCACGGCGCAACTCATCGCCCTTGGTCGGTTCCTCTCCCACATTGAGCAATCCTACCACCGGGTCGGGCATGTTCAGAAGAATCCGGGCGCAGCAGCTTCCCATAAGACCATATTGAAACAGATGTAATGGCTTGGGACTTGTATTGGCACCCACGTCCAGGGTAATGGTATAAGAACCTGTGGTAGTGGGTAACAAAACAGCAATGGCTGGCCTTTCTATACCGGGCAACATTCCCAGACACGAAATAGCCAGTGTAACAAAGGCAGCAGTGTTGCCGGCACTGACAGCACCATCAGCTTCTCCTTCTTTCACCAGATTAAGGATTCTGGCCATCGTACTATCCCTTTCTTTAACCAGCTTCAGGGAAACTTTGTCTGCCATACTCACAAAAGTTTCGGTGGGCAGTATTTTCAGGTTTGCGGGACTTTCAGACTGCATCAGGCTTGCTATTCTTTCCTCAGAGCCGGCCAGAATAAGTTCCAGACCCTTGTGCTGCAGTGCCATCAATGCGCCTTTCACAGGGGCGGAGGGGGCATTATCACCACCCATCGCATCTATAGCTATCCTGGTAACCATAGCCTGCCAATCTACCTTTCTTCCTTTGACTTTTTCACCCGCGGGGGCAGTAGAAGCCTGTCCCGGTAATAGCCGCAACTGGGGCAGACACGATGGACTGGTTTCAGTGTCTGACAGTGGCTGCAGGCAACAAGAGGGACCAGGTCTATGTGGTCATGACTTCTGCGTTTCCCTGTCCTGCTATTGGAATGCCTTCTTTTGGGATTGGGCATAAAAAAGCCTCCTTCTTATGTTGTTGACGCCAGCTTTCTCCTCAGAGCTTCCTCTACGACTGGAGGAACAAAGAAACTGACATCCCCTTTTAACCGTGCAATCTCTCTGATAAGTGAAGAACTGATGTAAAAGAAATCAGTCCGGGGCAAGAGAAATACTGTCTCTACCTGCGGATAGATCACACGGTTGGTAGTAGCCATCTGAAATTCATATTCAAAATCTGAGACTGCCCTTAATCCTCTGATTACTATGCTGATTCCCTGGGTCCTCAAAAATTCTACTAAAAGGCCACGGAAAATTTCTACCTTCACTGATGGTTCATGCTTAAAAACTGCCTCCACAAGAAACTTCCGTTCCTCTGCCGTAAAAAGGCATTCCTTCCCTGTGGCTGCGGCAACTGCCACAATAACCCTGTCAAAAAGTTTAAGACTTCGTTCAATCACATCTATATGACCGTAGGTAACAGGGTCAAAAGTACCGGGATAGACACAGGTTTTTTCCATGCCTAGGTCCTGCTCTTCCTGTTTATGACTGGCCGAAAGTATGTTAGTACTGTTTGCCCATACTTCTTCTCTTTCCAGACAGAATAACCAGAAGGATATACACTTTCCTGCCACGATGGTCGCTCCAGAATGAAAAATCCTTCAGGCTCCATCAAGTTCTTTTCTAAAATCAGGTTAAAAATTTTCTCTATTTGTTCTGATGCCAGTGCATAAGGAGGGTCAGCCAGAACCAGATTAAAACTTTCCCCAGAAAGCTTTCCTAATATCTTTTCCACCTTTCCTTGAAGACAAACGCAGCACTCCTGCATTCCCAGAGAAGAAACGGTATCTCTCAGTCTGTTAACAAGAGCGCTATTTTCCTCTATGAAAAACACCTGTTTGGCCCCGGCACTGAGAGCCTCCAGACCCAAGGATCCACTGCCGGAGAATATATCCAGTACCTTTTTCCCTTCTACCCAGCTTCCCAGAGTATCAAAAATTGCCTTGCGAATCATCCGGCAGGTAGGCCTGATTTTGTATTTCCCCCTGCAGACAAGTTTCCTGCCTTTAAATATTCCGGAAATTACTTTCATAGTCTGAAACGATGGGGACTTATTCGGTTCCAATCTATGACCAAAGCAGAAGCCACAAAAACTGAAGAATAGGTACCAACACTGAACCCGGCCAGAAGCAAAAGCGAGAAAGTATGTAAGGAACGACCACCAAAGAAAAACAGGCAGCACACAACAAAAAGAACAGTAAGGACTGTGATTATCGTCCGGGACAATGTTTCATTAATACTGCGATTGAAAACTTCAATATAGTCACCGCTTTTTGTCTTTTTTAGATTTTCCCGGAAGCGGTCAAAGATAATCACCGTGTCATTAACAGAATAACCAGCCACAGTCAAAAACGCAGCCAGTGCGGTGCTGTCAATCTGCTGGTGGCAAAATGCCAGTACTGCCAGACAGAATAAAATATCGTGTAAGATGGCCACTGTTGCGGCTGTGGCTAACCGAAATTCAAACCTGATGGTTAAATATAACAGAATACCAACTATCCCCCAGAGAAAAGCCTGTAACCCTCTCTTGCGAAGACTGGCACTCATGGAAGCTTCTATCGAGGTGTTGGACTTCACATTAAAACTTTCTCCCCCAGAGAACTGTTTCAATCTTTCTAACACCAGGGAAGATGTAGCCGGCCCGCTCCTTATTAAAAATTCCTGACTTCCTGTGCCCAAACTCTGCACCGTCACACCTGATATACCGGCAAGAGCCTGAGTAATTTCTGCTGCTGACATCGGCCTGGAAAACTCAATCTGCAGAAGGTCTCCACCGGTGAAATCAGGGCCGAAATTCTTTTCCCCCCGCGTGGCAAAAACAATCATGCCTGCTAAGATGACCAGCACAGAAAAAACATAACAGTATTTCCTCTTCCCGACAAAATCAAAATTAGACCTTTTTATTAGTTCCATGTCAGACCCATAGTTTGTCAATTTTGCGGTTGATAATGAACCAGTCCACAATAGCTTTCGTAGCAAAAACTGCTGTAAAAAGATTTGCCAGTATACCAATGCTGAGAGTCAATCCAAATCCCTTGATAGGCCCCTCACCCCTAAAAAATAAGACTAGCCCGATAATCAAGGTGGTGACATTAGAATCAATAATAGCTGTCCAGGCCCTTTGATAACCAGCGTCTACACTGGCCTTTGGTGATTTGCCTGCTCTCTGCTCCTCACGGATGCGCTCATTGATAAGTACATTAGCATCCACAGCCATTCCCGCAGTTAAGGCAATACCAGCGATACCGGGTAGAGTTAAAACACCCTTAAAAGCTGCCAGAACCGCTAACAAAATGAGAATGTTAAGAGCCAGCGCAACATCAGCAAGAAGTCCGAAAGCCCGATAGTAGAACAGCATAAAAAGTACAACGATAATAGCCCCATAGAGTGAAGCACGTAAACCCATTGTAATATACTGCTGCCCTAAAGTTGGCCCAATAACTTCCTTGTAAATAACATCAAGTTTCGCCGGCAGAGCTCCGGCTCTAAGAACCAGGGCTAATTCTCTGGCTTCCTCCATAGAAAACTGGCCGGTAATCTGGGCTTTGCCATTGGGAATTCTTTCTCTGATTACAGGTGCAGACTGGACCACACCATCTAAAACTATCGCCAGCCTACGATTTACATTGGCACCAGTAACGGCAGCGAATATTTCGCCCCCTTCCTTGTTAAATTCCAGATTGACATCAGGAAAACCACTGGAGCTATAACCAACATAAGCATCTTTCAGGTATGCTCCGGTTAGTTCCGGTGTGGACTTTACCAGAAGAGGAATACTTTCCCTTTCCATACCACGTTCGTCTTTTTCCCTCATGTAGAGTAACTGGTAACCTTCAGGAACATTACCCTCCAGAGCCTTTTTCAAATCATCAGCATTATCACTAACCAGACGGAATTCCAGAAGTGCAGTCCTGCCAATAACATCAAGCACTTTCTCCGGGTCTTTGTACCCGGCAATATCTACAATGATGCGGTTAGTCCCTTCTTTCTGTATTATCGGTTCAGTGATGCCCAGTCCATCAATTCTGTTGCGCACAACCTTAAGCGCCCGGTCAGTGATATCAGAAACTGACTTATCCGTCTCGGCTGGCTGCTCTACCTGCAAAACCAAATGCACCCCACCCTGAAGATCCAGCCCTCTCTTAATCTTCTTTTCCAGAGGGTTAATGTACCAGGCACAAACAGCTGCTATCGCCACTATCAGTCCCAGCTTAAGATACAGTTGTTTGTTCATTGATATACCTTTTTCGGGTCAAAAACTTTACGTTTACAGGTGACAAAACGCCCCCCCCGCAAAAACCGGAAAAAACAGCTGTAATAACCCTCATGACAGGCCGCACCTTTTTGCTCCACAGTCGCTAGCAGGCAGTCTCCATCACAATCCAGGTAAAGTTTCTTCCAGTATTGATAATGGCCTGAACTTTCACCTTTTAACCATATCTTTTTCCGGCTACGGCTGAAATAATGCATCATTCCAGTTTTCAATGTCAATTCCAGGGCTTCGGCATTCATATACGCCAGCATCAAAACCACTGCTTTTTCATCTACAACTATAACCGGAACCAGTCCTCTTTCATCAAAATTAACCTGGTCAGAAATAACTTTTTTCATTTTCTTTCCTGCGTGTTAAAGATAGCTACCTTGACTACAAAACGTTAGTATTATAACATACCGCTTTCTCTTAAGTAAAGGGAAAACAAAATCCGGTTGTCAGTCTCCAGTTTGCAGGCTAATCCAGTGCTTCTGCGTATTCAGGAAAAAGCCTTTTCCATTCAGCAGAAAACCGGGCTAATTCTTCTTTAACCAGAGACAACCGGTGCGGTGGTCTACAGTAACCTGCGTCTATACCACGAAAGCTCAATGCTGCCTTCCAGGCCTCCATTCCCCCATATCTGTGAAGCAAACTCACTGCCTGAGTGATTCTTCTCTGCAGCTTCATCGCCTGCTGAATGTTTCCTGATTGAAAAGCCCTGTAGATACCCACAAATATTTCCGGTAAAACGTTCTGTGTAGAGCCAATACAGCCGGAAACACCCATAGTTAACCCCGGGAGAAACATCTGGTCCGGTCCAGAAAAAGCAATCCATTCAGGACATCTGAGCAACAACTCCTGGAGGAGATAAAAGTCAGGACTGGTATACTTAAGCCCGGCAATGTTACGTATTGTGGAAAGTCGGGCTATTTCTTCGTTCGTTAAAGATACCCTTGTAGTGGCTGGGATATAATAAATGAAAAACGGCAGACTGCTGCTTTCTGCTAAAGACTGGTAATAGGTAAAAATTTCTCTGAAGGAAAAGGAATAATAAAAGGGAGGCACAGAAGAAACACCATCAAGGCCAATTTTTTCTGCATGTCTGGCAAGTTCTATACCATTTTTTGTGTTCAGACTACCTCCCACATGAGCAATAATTACTTTATTGTTCTTAACCCTTTCTTTCACCAGTTCAGCCACCAGTTTCCGTTCACTGACATCCATCAGCAACCCTTCACCTGTTCCGCCACAGATATAAAGCCCGTCTATGCCGCGCTGGAGAAGAAAATCAAGTAAGGAAAAAAGTCTTTCTTTATCCACCCTGCCATCTTCATCAAACGGTGTTAATAAAGCAGCATACACTCCACAAAAATTTTTTTTCATGTTATCTTCCTTTCACCTGCGCCTGAGCCAGGCAGCTCAGTAAATTCTTCCTGCCGGGCTGCATCTGCTCCAGAAAAGAAACAATGAAACTGGCTAATTTTTCCTTGCTGATTCCCTGCCAGCCAACCGTTTCTCCGGTAGCAGAAATAGCCAGAACCGGACTTTGGGGATTCTCTTTTCCAAAAAACTCTGGACTGTCCACAACAATCAGATCCATTCCTTTCTCTTTTAGTTTTCTCAGACCGTGTTTCTTGGGCGCATCAGTTTCCAGAGCAAAACCGACAACTAATTGCCCTGGCCGTTTCCTCTTTTTTACAGATTTCAGAATATCAGGATTGGGTATGAGGGGCAATTCCCACGCTCTCTTCCTTTTAATCTTTTTCCTACGTGTGCAGGCAGGTCTCCAGTCACTTACAGCGGCAGTCATAACCAGGGCATCAGCCTGCGGCAGGTACTGGAGTACACACTGCTGCATTTGCCGGGCTGTGGTGACTGGAATGTACGTCAGTCCTTTGGGTACCTTCAAACAGGTGGGACCGCTCACCAGAATCACTCTGTGTCCTTTCCGTAAAGCCCTTCTGGCAATCAGGTATCCCAGTCTTCCTGTTGCCGGATTGGACAGATACCTAACAGGGTCGATAAATTCTCTTGTGGGACCAGCAGTAATTAGCACAGTCATACTTTAATCCTGGCAAATACCATTTCTCTTCCGCACAGCCATCCATTCAATCTCTGCCTGAACAAATTCATCAATCTCACCGTCCATCACCGCACCAACATTACTTGTTTCTACTCCGGTACGATGGTCCTTGACCAGGGTGTAGGGACAGAAAACATAGGAACGAATTTGACTGCCCCAGGTAATTTCTTTCTGTACATTCCTTTTTTCCATCTCCTTCCTTTTTTGCTCTTCCTGGCGCAGCCGATAAAGCTTACTCCTGAGAATTTTCATAGCCAGTTCCAGGTTTTTGAATTGCGAACGTTCGTTCTGACACTGCACAACAATCCCGGTAGGTTTATGTTTTATCCGGATAGCGGTTTCTACTTTATTTACGTTCTGACCTCCTGCACCGCTTGCCCGGAAACGGTCAACTTCAATCTCTTCCTCTTTAATCTCTATGTCAGTATTCTGGTCCACTTCAGGGATAACGCTGACAGCCGCAAAACTGGTGTGCCGCCGTTTATTAGCATCAAAAGGAGAGATACGCACCAGCCGGTGAACTCCTTCTTCACCCTTAAGATATCCATAGCTGTAAGGACCCGAAACTAATGCTGTGATTCTTCTCAGTCCTGCTTCTTCCCCGGGCTGAAAATCTACCACTTCCCACCGGAAACCCTTCTTTGTCAACCACCGGCTGTACATGCGCCAGAGCATACTTACCCAGTCACAGGCTTCTGTGCCACCGGTACCTGCATGCAGCGTAAAGATGGCATTCTTTCTGTCTTCGTCGGACCATAAATAACTCATTTTCAATCTGATTAGTTGTTCCTGGACCGAAGCCAGCAGTTTCTCAGATTCCTCAATAAGTTCCAGGTCATTCCCCTGGCTCAGTAAATCCCTGATTGTTTCCAGGGTGACCAGATTTTTTTCTATCGTTTCAATTAATTCCACCTGCTGGTGAAGTCGGTTCCAGGTCTCCATCTTTTCTCTGTCCTGGCGTGGATTCCAGAAACCCTTTTTCTGTCTCTCTGCCTCCAGCTCCAGGTATGTTGCACACTGCTTTTGCACACCAAACTTTTCCTGGATATCTTTCCATTCTCTTTTTAACTTCTCAATCTCTTCCACCAGATTATCCACATTGCCCCCGGCTTTTATCCAGCTACCTCAACTGACCTTCCAGCATCTTCCATATTTGCTCCAGAAGTTCCTTTACTCCGCTGCCCGTAATACCCGAGGCTACTGGCGCCCCTGGAAAATGCTGGTGAAACAATTCCCGATTCTTTTGACTTTCTAAAAGGTCAATCTTGGTTCCCACTACAATCTCCGGCTTTTCCGCCAGCAGCTGACTGTATTGCTTCAGTTCCTTCCTTAATGATTTATACCGCAGCAGAAAATCATCCACCGCAAGGTCTACCAGATGAACCAGAATCTTCGTCCGTTCCACATGTCTTAGAAACAGATGTCCCAATCCCCTGCCATTTGCCGCGCCTTCAATTAACCCGGGTAAATCAGCTACAATAAACTGTCTCTGCTGGTCAAGTTGTACCAGTCCCAGATGGGGATGAAGGGTGGTAAACGGATAATCTGCCACTCTGGGCCTGGCTCTGGAAATTCTCCGTAAAAGAGTGGATTTTCCGGCATTGGGGTACCCTATCAGCCCTACATCAGCAATCAATTTAAGTTCCAGTTTCAACCGACGTGTCTCCCCCTCCTGACCCAAAGTAGCAATCCGGGGAGCACGCCTGGTGCTGGACTTGAAAGAAGCATTTCCCCGACCACCTCTGCCTCCTTTTGCTACAATAACCTTCTGGCCTTCATGAATTAAATCAGCCAGACAAACAGGAACCTTGCCGGTTATATCCCAGACTACTGTACCGCAGGGTACTTCAATTACAAGGTCTTCCCCATCTCTGCCAGTCATTTCTTTTCCTGAACCTGGCTGCCCATCAGGGGCAGTAAAATGATGGCGATATTGGAAATCAATAAGTGTTCTGATATTACTTCTGGCTACTACAATTATGGAACCACCTGCACCTCCATTACCGCCAGCAGGTCCTCCCTTAGGTATAAATTTCTCTCGACGGAAGGCTACACATCCATTCCCGCCTTTTCCAGCCTTAACCTCAATAATTGCCTGGTCAATAAACTTCATATTTTTTTAAAACCTTATATCAATCATACCATTTTTTCACGCTGGGTTTTAGTTTTGATGAGACAGGCATATTTTCTTTTTTCCTAATGTTTCCCCAGCTGGCTTGCCAACCGCTCCAGGAGAAGTTTTGCTGCTTTTTCCGGTATTCCCATTTTCTTCAATGTTTCTACCTTGCCATCAGCCAGGGTTTTTAAATCAGGAAAATAGTTTTTTATTTTTTTCAGACGGGCTGGACCCAGACCGGGGACATCCTGAAAGAGAGAGGCCAGGGTTTTCCTGTGCAGGATTTTCTTTTGATATTGAACCGCAAAACGATGAGCTTCATTTCGGACCCTCTGAAGAAATTGTAATACTGGTGAACTAGGTGGCAGAAGAAGTGGTTCAGCCTGTCCTGGCAAATAAATCTCTTCCCTTTCTTTGGCCAGGGCAACAACAGGCAGGCTCAGGTTTAATCTACCCAAAACTTTTTCTGCCACGGACAACTGACCTTTACCTCCGTCAACCAGAATAAGGTCGGGATAATCCTTATCCGAGCCAGTGAACCGCCGGAGCAAAACTTCCTCCAGCATCAGGTAATCATCAAAAATAGCCGCATTCATGATGCGGTAGTGGCGGTAGGATTTCTTGTCAGGAATTCCACCTCTGAAGGTAACCCTGCTTCCGGCAGCTAAATTTTTACCCCATACAGAAATGTCGTAACCTTCCACTACCGAGGGAATCCGCTGGAGATGAAAAACTCTGGCCAGTTGAGCCAGGACATTTTCGCAACTATAGGATTCCAGCTCAGGTTCTGACCGGAGAGGAAATTTTTCCACCATATAATCTAATAACTGCAGCCGCTCCTTAAGCAACTGGGCTTCTTCAAACCTCAGCTGGCGAATCGCATCCTGCATTTTTCTTTTCAGACTTTTTTGAAACTGCGCATAACGACCAGAAAAAAAAGCCCTGACGCCCTCCACCAGTTTGCTGTACTCTTCCTCACTGATAAGGTCCGCACACGGTCCAGAGCACCTTTTTATGTGGTACTGCGTACACAGCCTTCCTCTTCTAAAAACTGCCGGGGAACAACTTCGTAGCGGGTAATACCGGCGCAAAAATCTTACCAGCCTTTTCAAACCATAAACGTCAGTAAAGGGACCGTAGTACTCATCTTTTTCCGTCTTCTCTTCCCTTACTATACGTAATGCTGGAAAACGTTCGCCTGTTATTTTTACCAGAGGATAACTTTTCCCATCCTTGAGGTTGGTATTGTATCTGGGTTGATACTTTTTGATAAGTCTATTCTCTAAAAGAAGCGCTTCCGCAGGAGAAGCTACCGGGATAACTTCCAGGTCTCTTACCTGGTTTCCTAATAAGAAATCTTTAGCAGTTAGTGCCCGGTTAAAATGAGAATTTACCCTGCGAGATAGACAGGTGGCTTTCCCCACATAAAGAACGTTACCTGCCTCATCTTTTAAAATGTAAACACCGGGACTTTCCGGTATTTGTTTGAGTTTTTTCTTGAGAGACTGGTTAATCATCAAACCCTAATCTTCCTTTTTCTGCTCAGTATTAGTGGCCGCTGCAGTATCATCAGTTTTCTGGCTGGCTTCTTTTTTCTTTTCTTTCTCCATCTCTTCCACATAATTTAGTTGTAAATCAGCGATTGTTGATTCCAGAATTCGATTTTCTTCAGCGGTTAAGTTACCTCTGGTTTTTTCCCGTAGCATCTCTAAAATCTTGATGATCTGGTCAGTCTGCTGAAGATTTTTAATTTGCTTTCCTGTTGCCGGGTCAGGAATCTTTCCCAGAGTTTGCCAGCCCCAGGTAGCAAAAAAAGAAACCACGAAGGTGAAAAGCTCTCTGTTTTCACTCATTGTACCTCCCTTGCCTGCAAAATATTTTAACATATTTGAGAGTTTTCTCTAAAAATGCTTTGGTCCAAAATCTATGAAGCAGGAGAAAAATTCTTATCTGACATTTGCCAGCCAGCTAACTAAAAAATTTGCCAGGCTGGAAATCCATCCGAGAAGACCGGAGTAAAGAAGCAACAGAATGATAATCATTCCATAGCGTTCCAGTCTGAGAAAGGACCATTTCCACTGGAACGGAAGAAAGACAGAAAGAATCCTGGAACCATCTAAGGGTGGAATGGGAACAAGATTAAAAAAAGCCAGCCAGAAGTTGATAAGACTACCCAACAGAAAAACAGAAGATACAGGCTGCACATGCGGAAACATTCGGTAGGCAAGGGCAAAAACTGTACCCAGGATGAGGTTGGTAAAAGGACCAGCAAAACTTACCAGTACCGTACCATAATCCATATCCCTGAATCTTAAAGGGTTAATCGGGACAGGTTTTGCCCACCCGATTAGAACCCTACTGCGACTTAGAATCAAAAGTAAAGGAACAAGGAGGCTACCCACAGGGTCAAGATGTGCCAGGGGATTCAGGGTTAACCGCCCGGAAAGACGGGCGGTGTCATCACCCTGGGTAAGTGCAGCATAGCCGTGAGCATACTCATGAATTACCACAGAAAAAAGAAGAAGAAAAATGGAAAGAAATTGCTGGTAGATATAGTCCATCGGTTAACTCCCTGTTACAGGTTTTTTCCAGTCCAGGTAACCGCAAAGAAAAAGAATAGCCCCATAAACAACGGCTGTCAGTGTGATACAGCTCATCAACATTAAAGGTAAACTTAAATATGAAACCAGCAGAAGACGCAGCCCATAGAGAGCAATACCAGCAACCAGAGAGGCAACTGTCAGCAGATAGAAAGAACCCGCCAGCTTTCTAAAATTAAGATAAAGATGTTTGCGGTGAAAAAGCAACAATAAGAAAAAAAAGTTGCTCAGGCCAACCAGACTTGTTGACAGAGCAATCCCACCCTGCCGGAGGAACTTCATCAGAACGATATCCAGGATAAAGTTCGTGATGATAGAAATTACCCCGACTCGCACAGGTGTTCTTGTATCATGAAAGGCGTAAAAGGCACGGGTAAGCACAGATGCTCCTCCGTATCCTATCAGTCCCAGACTGTAAAAACTCAGGGCATAAGCGGTAACCTCCACAGAAGAAGAAGTGAACATTCCTCTCTGGAAAAGAACAGAAATTATTTCCCTTCTTAGAATAATAAGTCCAGCAGTGCTGGGCAACAAAACAGCAAACACAAGGGATAAAGAAGAAACAAGATTTTTTTTAAATAAATCCATATCTTTCCGTACCTGCAGTTCTGCCAGCCAGGGTAACACCGCGGTAGAAACAGAAAGAGCAAAGATACCCAGAGGCAACTGATAAAGCCGTGTCGCATACCAGAGGGCAGAAACCATTCCCGCAGAAAGAAAATGTGCCAGACTATAGTCTACCAGAAGGTTAATCGGTCCCACTGCCATACCAATCATCACCGGTAACAGAAGGTTTGCCATTTTCAAAATGGCAGGATGTCTGAAGTTAAAATTAAACCGAAAAGAAAAACCCCACCTTTTAACTGTTGGCCACTGGATAAGAAACTGCGCCATACCACCAGCCACCACCCCCAGGCACAACCCTAAAATTTGCTTTTCCAGTTGTTTACCAAACAGTGGACAAAGAAAAAATAGCGCCCCTATCCAGAATATGTCAAGAACAATGGGCGCCAGAGAAGGAAGGAGGAAATGTTTATGGGAGTTAAGAATGCCCATCGCTAAAGCAGAGACAGAGATAAAAATAAGGTAAGGAAAGGTAAATCTTAGAAGAGAAAAGGTTAAATACCAGCCTGAACCTGTCGGAAGAAAAGATTGTGCCAGTGGCACAAACAACAAAACAAGTAAGTACAAGCCACAGGTAACCATCAGGGATAAAGAAAAACAGATAGAGATAATCTCCTTTCTAACAGTCTCCTTTTCCGGGTCAGTGAGATATTCTGTGTATACCGGAATAAAGGCTGCACTCAACGCACCCTCAGCTAAAAGACCGCGAAAAAAATTGGGTATCATGAAAGCCAGAAGAAAAGCATCATAGATTCCAGTTGTCCCGAATACCCTTGCGGAAGCCATCTCCCGCACCAGGCCCACCAATCTTGCGACAGCAGTGGCAAATGCCAGACCAGCAGCTACCTGGCTGATCTTATGAAAACTCATGGTTTGGGACGTAACAGAGGGAAGAGAATAACTTCCCGGATAGAACTTGTATTTGTCAAAAGCATCACCAGCCGGTCAATACCTACACCCAGTCCCCCGGCCGGTGGCATCCCGTGCTCCAGGGCGTTGATATACTGATAGTCAACTTCCCTGGGCCGGTCAGGTCTTTGACTTTTAACCTGTTCTTCAAATCTTTCTTTCTGTTCTACCGGGTCATTTAACTCAGAGTAAGCATTTGCTATCTCTAATCCGGCAATAAAAAGTTCAAAACGTTCGGTCATATCCTGGCTTCCAGGAAGATTCTTAGCCAGTGCGGAAACTGCCTGCGGGTATTCCACTACAAAGGTAGGTGCTATCAGTTCAGGCTGAACAAGTTTCTTAAAAATGAGATCCAGACAGTCAAAAACTGTCCGGTCCGTCATTTGTTCACCAGGACTCAAAAGTTGTGCTTTCTCTCTCACGGCATCTTGCTTTCGCCAGTCCAGACCAATCGCCTGAAAGCATTCACACCACTTCAATCTTCTCCATGGTCTGCTTAAATCAATAATCTTGTCCTGATAAGAAATCCGGGTTTCTCCAGAAATCCCTTTTACACAAAAAGTTATAAGTTCCTCGGTTAACTCCATCATACCGGCGCAGTCGCTGTAGGCTGCATACAGCTCCAGCATAGTAAATTCCGGGTTGTGAAGAGGAGAAATCCCTTCGTTTCTGAAACAGCGGTTAATTTCAAAGACTTTTTCCAGTCCACCAACCAGCAGCCTTTTCAGGTAAAGCTCAGGTGCAATGCGCAGGTAAAGATCAAGGTCAAGGGTATTATGGTGGGTTATGAAAGGCCGTGCTTCTGCTCCTCCAGGAATCAGATGCATCATCGGTGTCTCCACTTCCAGAAATCCTTTTTCCACCAGAAACTCCCGGATACCCTGAATAATAAGGCTGCGCTTGACAAAGACATCCCTCACTTCCTGGTTCATAATTAAATCAAGTTCGCGACAACGGAATCTCGTTTCTATGTCTCTCAAACCATGCCATTTCTCCGGCAGAGGACGAAGTGCCTTACCCAGTATTTTTAAGGAATTAACCGCAATTGTCAGTTCTCCGGTTCTGGTTCGGAAAACATCCCCTGTAACTCCGACAATGTCACCGATATCAAGATGCTCAAAAAAAATTTTGCTTTCCTCACCCAGATTCTCAATTTTTACATAAAGTTGAATTTTCCCTGACTCATCCCTTAAGTCAAGAAATGCTGTCCGCCCATGTCGCCGAAAAGCCATGATTCTGCCTGCCGCAGAAATTTCTTTCTGACCCTCTTTTATCTCTCTGGCAGGATGGTGCGGAAACGCTCTCCCATAGGGTTCCAGATTATGATTCTGCAATATCTCCCTTTTCTCCAGTCTCTGCTGGTAAATCTCCTCCTGTATCATGTTTTTCTCCAGTTAAAGAATCAACTTTTTTCAAACGCACCCAGCGAATAGCTTTACTATCCGCATCTTGAATAATAAACTGATACCAGCGCCAGCGAAACCTTTCCCCCTTCTGGGGAAACCGACCGAGATAGTAGAGTATGAACCCGGCAAGTGTTTTAACCTTGTCCTCCCGTACACCTAAATTAAACAGCTGGTTAGCCTTTTCTATTTCCAGCCAGCCACAGACCAGATAGGAACCGTCAGGAAGTCTCTGTACCTCAGGCCTCTCCCTCTTATATTCGTCTCCAATTTCACCCACAATTTCTTCCAGTAAGTCTTCCATCGTCACCAGGCCGGCCGTACCACCATATTCGTCCACCACAATTGCCATTTGCAAATGCCGCGACTGCAAATCTTGAATTAATTCCTGCACTGTCTTCGTCTCCGGAACAAAATATGCCGGCCGCATAATATCCCTGGCACACAGAGTTCCTTCAGGGGAAGGAGCTGACAGATTAGCAGCCACAGCATCCTTAATATAGAGAATACCGGTGATATGGTCAAGGTTATCCCTGTAGACAGGGAGTCTGGAGTAACCTTCTTTAACAATTACCTTCATGATTTCCGGAAGAGTATCTGTCTCCTCCACCGCCACTATACTGACCCGGGGTGTCATAACTTCCCTGACCATGGTATCCCCGATTTCAAATATGGAATGAATCATCTCCCGCTCTTCTTCTTCAATCACACCCTCTTCTTCCCCGGCAGTAATCATCGCTTTCAGGTCCTCCTCAGTGAGAACCGGAAAGACCGATTCAGACTTCAGTCCAAAAGCAGAAAGGAAAAAATCAGACGTAAAAAGAAAGAGCCTGGTTATAGGCGTGAGGAGAAAACTCAACCAGCGTAACGGAACCAGAACAGCCGGCGCAATCTGTTCGGCGTATCTTTTTCCAAGAGTCTTGGGCATAATCTCACCAAAAACCACAAGAAAAAAGGTCACTATCCCAATCAGGAGAGCCAGATAAACCCTCTTAAACCAGTGGTAAGATAAGTCCGCAACCAGCATAGATAAAGCCACATTAACAATGTTGTTACCGGCCAGAATAGTGATAAGGACCATCCTGGGATGCTGAAACCAGAATTCCAGATTACCAGGTCTTGGTTTTTCTCCCAGCTTTCGCCGGTGATAAGTACCCAGAGAAATAAGGGCAGCTTCGCTGGCGGAAAAAAATGCTGAGAGAAGAAGAAGAAAAACAACAGCAAAGACCGACCAGCCTAAGTCCGCTTCATTCATTTTAGTGCAGGATTATTATGAGGATTCAACCACTCCAGCCTCATTTTATAATTATCCTTGAAAGTGGCAATGAGTTTTTCCAGAAAATCTAATATCTTCACCCTGGTGCCAGTCATTTCCAGAAAGGAGGCAGCCTTCCTTTCCTTCTGACCCAGCTCATTATTAAGGTTAACTCCCAGACCCAGGACAGAAAAGAAATCTTTTTGCTCAATAAGTATTCCTGCAATTTTTTTTCCTTGGATTATTATATCATTGGGCATCTTTAACTGGCAATTACTTAAACCAGACAGTCTCAAGACAACTATTACACTGGAGCTAGCCACCTGTATCAGGTAGCCGGGCTCGGTTAAAGGTAGAACCCAGGATAAATAAAGTCCCCCTGTTTCTGAGATCCAGCTGCGACCATAACGGCCACGCCCGGCAGTCTGTTTTTCTGCCCAGATGACTCCTTTCCAGCCCATCCTGCCTGCAAGACTGGCAATATCCATCGTGGAGGTAACTTCCCGGAAAAAACAAATTTCCACGCCTTCAAGACAAAAAATACGTTCACAGCCTGCGAAAGGATTTTCCATACCTGCTCTCTGTTTCTTCTAACACCTGCCGGATGCCTTCCAAGGAAAGATGCGGCCGATAAACATACGGAAAAGAAAGACAGGACTGAAAAAGCACCGCGCCTCCACCAGTAAGAAAGACTGTACTGCCGGAAAATTTCTTCAGAAGAGAAAGCACCACTTTTTCTATTGCTCCCGCTAACCCGTAAGTCAGTCCTGCCCGGATAGCCTGCACAGTATCCTTCCCCGGTAATTTTACACGCGTCTGAATCCGAACAGGCGGAAGAAGTGCTGTAGAAGTAAGACTTTTCAGCCACAAGGACGGACCTGGCAGAATGACTCCACCAATAAATTCTCCCTTCCGGGAACAAACATCAACCGTTACAGCTGTCCCGATATCCACTACTAAACATTCCTTGCCTGCCTCGGAATAGGCTGCTTTCACATTAAGAACCCTATCCACTCCTACCTTCTCAGGATTACTTACCAGTAAGGGCACCAAACAATCTTCAGGTTTGATAACCTGAACAGGAAAAGTGGAAAGCTGCTGGAGGACTTTCCTGGTGGCTTGAGGAACAACAGAAGCCAGACCAATCTTTGTGATTTTCCTGCCACCCCGGGGTAAAGTTATCCTTTCCGACACTTTCCCGGTGCTCCGGTAGGACACCTGTAAAAGACACTGTCCGGAGTAAAGACCATACTTAACCCGGGAATTGCCTATGTCTACTGTCAGGTACATAAAAAGCATCCTTTTCTTTATATTTTATAAAATTTTCGCCTTTTTTTCATTTTTTCTGAAAACGCTGCCAGTTTCGGGTTGTCATAGACGCACAGATGGTTACCACCTGTTTGAGTAAAATTAATGCCAGCCCATTCGTCCTGGGCAAAACAAATCTGACAATTTTATCTGCTCCTCCTCTCTTAATAAATCTGTCAAGTTTTTCTTCTTTTATTAAATTTTTAAAATCCCCTTCTCTTTTTATTTTATACCTTTTTGCTCTTAGCCTTACCCTCTCATTTCTTCCAGTCTCACCAACTTTTTCGGCGGCCTGTTCCTACATTACTTCATTCAGTGTCTAAGAGCATTATCGGTACTAAAATAAATATTGTGTCTGGGGCAGACATAAATTAAAAATTTAAAATAGAAGAACAAGGAGGGACAGATGGAAAAGTGGGAATTAAGCAAAGAAAAATTTGAAAGGTGTAAGAAGCAGGCGGTGGCAAAGACAGTTGAGAAGATGTTTCCGGATATAACAAACGGGGAAAAGAAAGCACTCTGTGAGTTTTTTGTGGGATTGTTTAATGAATTTATGGTATCTGAGAGGGAGATATATTTAGAGAGGGAACCATCTGACAAAGGAAATGGATATTACAGCAGGGAGTTAATCTCAAACTCTGGTGAGTTAGGTATAGAAGTACCGAGAACAAGAAATGGTAAATTCAGACCACATTTTCTCGGAGAGAAATATAAAAAAAGGCATTCAGAGGACTTTGAAGAGTTTTTAATTTCTCTTATAACAAATGGCTATAGTAAAAACCAGATAAGTCGCATCTCCGGAGCATATGAAAATGCTCCATGATATTTAAATCCAGTATACCGGCTATTTCAATCATCCCTTCAAAATTAGTTAAACAGGGGTGGTAACGACCTCTGGGACCATTTACCGGGTACACTTGACATCACCGGAAAAATTTATTATCCTTTTTTGCATGAGATGGACCACAAAAAAATTTAAACTGCCTACTCTTCGTAAAAACTACCTGCGCAATTTCCTCGCCTGGCGTTAGCCATTCTTTTCTCCAGAATAATCTTTATAATCTTTAGTTTTTTCCTGTATTCACCTGGAGGAAAAATGAACGAAATATTAAAAAAGCTTTTAGAAAATAATCACCTTACCGAAGAGGAAAGTTACACCGCCTTTCAGGGTTTGATGGAAGCAACAGTTTCCCCTGTGCAGGCGGCTGCTTTCTTAACTCTGCTCAGGGCCAGAGGAGAACAACCTTCTGAAATCACAGGAGCAGCCAGACTCCTGCGGGACAAAGCATGGAAAATAAACATAACAAAACCAGTCATTGTTGATACCTGTGGCACCGGGGGTGATGGCAGTTACACTTTTAACATTTCCACCGGTGCTGCTATTCTGGCTGCAGGTTGTGGTCTGACGGTAGCCAAACATGGCAACCGTGCTGTCTCCAGTAACTGCGGGAGTGCAGATGTCCTGGAAGCCTTTGGCTACCCCATCCAGGCGGCACCACAAAAAACCCAGCAGGCTCTGGAACGCTTCGGGTTTGCCTTTTTGTTTGCTCCGGTTTATCATCAGGCTATGAGAAACGTTGCGGAGATAAGAAAACAACTTGGTTTTCGTACGATTTTCAACATTATCGGACCACTCTGCAACCCTGCTGGAGCCAATGTCCAGATTATTGGTGTGGGTGACTATCAACTGCTCAAAACTATTCCCCGGGTTGTCCAGAAACTGGGAATCAAAGGTTATGTTCTGTATGCCGAGGACGGAATGGATGAAGTCAGCCTTACCGGAAAAACCTTTCTGGTAGAGGTAAAACGGAACCGCCTGGTGGAAACAGAAATCTATCCTTCTAATTTTGGTTTCCAGTCCTGCCGGAAACAGGATTTGAAAGGTGGCCAGGCGAAAGAAAATGCCAGCATCCTGAAGGAAATACTTACTGGTAAACTAACCGGTCCCTGCCGGCATATCGTAGTGGCTAATGCAACCGTCGCTCTGGTGGCTGCCGGACTCGTCAAATCATTGCAGGAAGGGGTCCACCTCTGTAACGAAGTAATAGAAAAAAACATTGCCTGGGACAAATTCCAGGCGGTGAAAGATTTTCTTCTCTCATGAAAAAATTTTTTTTCCTTGTCCTCTGGGGGCTGAAATTAGCGCTACCGGCAGGCTGTCAGGAAGAAATATTTTTAACTCCAGAACACCTTCCCCTGCAACTATGCATGATAACCGATTTACACCAGGCAATTACCGATTTAGTAAGAATAAGAATTGACCAGTTCTGGCATGCCGGCCAGTATCAGAAAATCTTCCCGCTTTTTTTCCTTATTTCCAGAATAGATCCGGAAGATAAAGAGGCGTGGGCAACAGGAGCCTGGTTCCTGGTAAATGGTCTGGCTCCATCTTATCCTCAAGAAAAAACAGAAATTTTCTCCAGAGCCGTGGCTTTTCTGGAGGAAGGAATCAGTCACCATCCCGATAATTACCGTCTTTACTGGGAATTAGGATGGCTCTGGTATAGAGAAGGAAACTTAGAAACAGCTTTGAAATACCTTGACCAGGCAGAGAAATTTCCTCATCCTTTCTATGTTGCCAGCACCAGGGCCCATATTCTTGCCGCTTTAGGAAAAAAACAGCAGGCTATTGACCAGTGGAAATTAATTGAGGAAAAATTTCCGCAGCAGCGGGACCTTGCCCGGAAGTTTCTGAAAAGGTTAACGCAACCGGAACCATGATGATAGAAAAATTTATTTACCAGACCAGACTTCTTCTGCAATCCCGAAAGAAAAAAAGAAGCTGGAAGCAAATGGAGAAGGGACTACCTGGACCCGTAGTAAGGAGTATGATAGATAGCCTTAAGAAAAAAAAATTTGCTCTTGTTACCGAAGTAAAAAAAGCCTCTCCCTCCACCGGAGTTATCCGCACCCTCTATCAGCCGGAAATTCTGGCTTCTCTTTATGAGAAACACGGGGCCAGAGGAATTTCGGTTCTTACCTGTCCTTATCTTTTCCGTGGAAGTTTACAGCATCTGAAGAAAGTGCGCTCAGCGGTACGGCTGCCGGTGCTCAGGAAAGATTTCATACTGGATGACTACCAGATTCTGGAAAGCAGAATTTTTGGTGCTGATACGGTTCTGCTTATAGCCAGAATTCTCTCCCCTCAGAAGCTGAAAGAATTCAGCCGGTTGTCCATAGAATTGGGGATGGAAGTACTGATAGAAGTGCACAATGAGGAAGAACTGGCTTCTGTTTTGAGACTTGACCTCTGGGATAAATGCCTTCTGGGTATAAATAACAGAGATTTAGACACCCTGAAAATTGACCTGAACAAAAGCTTTCGTTTGATAAAGAAAGTACCCTGCGATAAAATAATGACTATCAGTGAAAGTGGATTGAAAGATGGGGCGCAGCTTGTACGTCTGGCTGAGGCCGGGTTTAGAGGAGCCTTAGTGGGAACAAGTATTTTAAAGGCACAAGATTCAGTCCGTTATCTGAGACAACTGGTGAAATCTGTAGATGGTAAAAACTACTGCTTAACGCAGGAAAAGGAGTGAAAATGGAAAGGAAAATTCTTCTTTCAGAAAGGGATTTGCCCAAAGCCTGGTATAACGTTCAGGCTGACTTACCAAAACCTTTACCGCCAGTAATCAGACCGGACACAAAGAAACCCATCGGTCCGGAAGACCTGGCACCTATTTTTCCCATGGGATTGATTGAGCAAGAAGTCTCCCCGAAACGCTGGGTGGAAATACCGGAAGAAGTCAAGCAGGTTCTATCTCTTTACCGGCCCACCCCGCTCCACCGGGCTTACAATTTTGAGAAAGCACTGGGCACCAGGGCACATATCTACTACAAAAATGAATCATTTTCCCCGCCTGGTTCCCATAAACCTAATACAGCCATTGCTCAGGTTTACTACAACAAAAAGGAAGGAGTGAAAAGAATTACCACCGAGACCGGGGCCGGGCAGTGGGGTAGCGCTTTAGCTTTTGCCTGCAAAATGTTTGATGTAGGCTGTACCATTTACATGGTGAAGGTTTCCTATGAACAGAAACCCTATAGAAGACTTCTCTGCCAATCCTGGGGTGCAGAGATGTATCCCTCCCCTTCCAGCAAGACAAACTTCGGACGTAAAGTACTGGAACAGGACCCTGATTGTCCTGGAAGTCTGGGTATTGCTATTTCGGAAGCCATAGAAGATGCTGCTACCCACGATGATACTAAATACTCCCTGGGCAGTGTCCTCAACCACGTCCTCATGCATCAGACCGTTATTGGTTTAGAAACAGAAAAGCAGCTCCATCTCATTGGTGAGAAGCCTGACGTTATGATAGGTTGTGTCGGCGGAGGAAGTAATTTTGCCGGGTTAATCCTGCCCTTCATTCCGAGAAAGCTGGACGGGGAAAAGATACGTTTTGTCGCCGTGGAACCACAGTCCTGCCCAACTCTGACGAAAGGATTGTACAAGTATGATTTTGGAGATACGGCCTGTACCACACCACTTCTTAAAATGTTTACCTTGGGTCATACCTTCATCCCACCAGGAATCCACGCTGGCGGACTGCGTTACCATGGTGCAGCGCCGATTGTTTCTCACCTCCTTGACCTGGGTTTAATTGAAGCTGTTGCTTACCACCAGACAGAATGTTTCCAGGCAGGAGTTCTTTTTGCCAGGACAGAAGGTTTTCTTCCTGCTCCGGAAACCTGTCATGCAATCAAGGCAGTTGTGGAAGAAGCTAAAAATGCTGAAGATGGCAAGGTTATCGTCTTTAATTACTCCGGACACGGCCTCTTAGACCTGGCTGCTTACGATAGTTATTTTCAGGGCAGGCTACAGGACTACGCCTATCCGAAGGAAAAAATAGAAGAAGCTCTCAGAGAGATCCCTTCTGTAGAATGACCCGGATAAAAATCTGCGGATTCACCCGGAAGGAAGATATAGAGGAAGCTCTGAAATTAGGTATTGATTATTTAGGGTTCAACTTTTACCCGAAAAGTCCACGTTATCTAACGCCGGTTCAGGCAAAAGACGTGATGGTTAACTTTTCTTTAGAAAAATGCAGCATTGGTATTTTTGTCAATCAGGAGCCAGCGGAAATAATAAAACTTGCCTCTAATCTTACCCTTTTCGGGGTTCAGCTACATGGTGAGGAATCACCGGAGGTAATTAATTTTCTTAAGGCAACACTTCCGGAGCTGGTGGTAATTAAAGCCATCAGGGTAGATAGTAAAACTGACTGGCATCTTTTCCGTAATTACCCGGCAGACTTTTTTCTTCTGGATAGTTTTCAACCTTTTTCCTGCGGGGGCACTGGCAGGCAAATAAATACCGACTTACTGAGACAGCCAGAACTGCCGTGGAACCGTATTTTTCTGGCTGGCGGAATTAATCTGGCTAACGTGGAAGAACTGATGAGAAAATTTCACCCTTACGGTATTGATGTCGCCACAGGTGTGGAGAAATCCCCGGGGATAAAAGACAAAACACTTATGGCAGCTCTGGTGGAAAAAGTGAGGAAAACAGACCGTGAGCAATTATCCTGACAGTAAAGGCAAATACGGACGGTTTGGCGGGTGTTTCGTTCCTGAAACGCTGATTCCAGCCTTGAGCCAGCTGGAGTCTGACTACTGCCGTCTTTACAGGAAAAGGCAGTTCCAGAAGCAGTTAGGACATTTACTCACGCATTATGCTGGCAGACCAACCCCCCTATTTCTTGCGGAAAGACTGAGTAAGGCTGTTGGCTGCCGGGTTTACTTAAAAAGAGAGGACCTGGCTTTTACCGGTGCCCATAAAATAAATAACACTCTGGGACAGGCGTTACTGGCAAACTGGTGTAAGAAAAAAAGAATAATTGCTGAAACCGGGGCCGGCCAGCATGGTGTAGCGACAGCAACCGCAGCAGCTTTGTTTGGTCTGGAATGCACAATTTATATGGGCGAGCTTGACTGGGAAAGACAGAACCTGAATGTTATCAGAATGAAAATTCTGGGGGCGCAGGTTATTCCTGTGAGGAGCGGAAGCAAGACCTTAAAGGATGCCATCAACGAAGCACTGCGGGACTGGATTTCCAGCTTTTCTTACACCCATTACCTCTTCGGGTCAGTTGCTGGTCCTCATCCCTATCCCTTGATTGTTCGTAATTTTCAATCAGTTATCGGAGAAGAAACCAGACGGCAAATACTGGAGCAGGCCGGACGGCTCCCTGATTATCTGGTAGCCTGTGTCGGCGGAGGCAGTAACAGCCTGGGATTATTCCATCCTTTCTACAGGGACACCTCTGTAAAGTTTATCGGGGTAGAAGCCGGGGGACTGGGGATAAAAACTGCTCAACATGCTGCCACCTTATGTCGGGGCTGGCCAGGTATTCTGCACGGTAGTTTCAGCTATGTTCTGCAGGACAAAAACGGGCAAATCTGCCAGACTCATTCCATTGCTGCAGGCCTGGACTATCCCGGTGTTGGTCCCGAACACAGTTATTATAAGGAGACCGGTCGTGCCAGCTATACAGCGGTAACTGATAGGGAAGCTCTTAAAGCCTTTCGCCTTCTGTCAGAAAAGGAAGGAATAATTCCTGCTCTGGAATCAGCGCACGCCCTTGCCTGGGTCCTGAAAAACAAAAATCATTTCCGTAAAAAAGATATCGTGGTCATCTGTCTCTCTGGTCGCGGGGATAAGGATGTCGCTGAAGTAGCCAGAGTTGAAAAAACATATGAAAAGCATTAGCGAAAAATTCTCCAGCCTGAGGGCAAATGGAGAAAAAGGGTTGATTACCTATCTGACAGCCGGTTTTCCTGGACCGGAAGAAAGTGTAGCCCTGATGGAAAAAGTACAGAACTGGGGGACGGACCTTCTGGAGATTGGTGTACCCTTTTCTGACCCGGTTGCTGATGGACCTACTATTCAACAATCTTCCCAGACAGCTCTTAACCACGGTATTACCCTCAAATGGACTTTAAAAAAATGCCGTTACCTGGCCACTAAATTGTCTATTCCCTACCTGATTATGACCTACTATAACCCCATCTATCAATATGGACTGAAGAACTTTGCGGAAGACTGCTACCAGGCAGGAGTTTCTGGAGTGATTGTTCCTGACCTTTCCCTGGAAGAATCCGAACCTTTGCGCCAGGTTCTCCAAAATAAGAAAGTAGACCTAATTCAGTTTGTCACTCCCTTTACCCCTGAGAAAAGAATGGAAAAAATAGTAAAAGTTTCTTCCGGCTTTATTTATGTCGTTTCTGTTGCCGGTGTCACCGGGGAGCGAAAAGAATTTGACCCGCTTCTGAAAAAATGTCTGCAAAAACTCCGCAGTTTAACCAGTCTACCTCTGGCTGTTGGCTTTGGGGTGTCCAGCCCCGAACAGATTAAACTTTTAAGAAACTACCTGGACGCAGTGATAATTGGCAGTTATTTTATTAGAAGACTGGCTGATGGTAAAATAAACTCTATCAAAGAGACGATGAGGCTATTCAAAAAACACTTAACCCAGCCATGCCGGAAAAAAGAATAGAAAAGAAAGCTTCAGGAGTGAAAAAAACTTCGCCGCTAAAGAAGCTGCTTGTTTTTCTTGCGGTGATACTGGTGGCAGGTAACTGTTACCTTTTCTACTACAATTACCGTACTCAGCTGACCAAGCGACTGGCAGAGGAACAAAGAAAATTAGCAGAAGAAGAAGCAAAAAAACAGCAGCAGAAACTCCTGGCAGAGAAAAAAAATGAGTTTGACCAGATTCTGACAGAAATCAAAAATCTTATCAAAGTTGGACGCTACCAGCAGGCACAAAAGCTTATGGAGAAGGCTTTTGCTTTAGCCCGCCAGTATAAATTTCCTGAAGACCAGCTGCAGAAGATGTTGCAGGAGATAGACGTCCACAGATACAGTGATACACTTGCCAGACTGGAAAAAGAGGCAGAAGATATTTTTCTCTATCAGTATGTCAGAGGCTGTCTGAGAAAAATTCCGAGATTGCCCGGACTTTCTTTGCGCTGGAACAGGCTCATGCAAAAAACCTACCAGAATGAGTATCTGGTTTGTCTTTTTCTTTCTGAAAAAACAGTTAGACAGGGACTTTTAGGTCAGGAGAGTTCTCTAAATTATTCCCTCAGCAAAACGTATCTGAACCAGGCACTACAGATTAGTGAGAAGCATAGAGTGATACCAGAGAAAGATAAAGAGGCTCAGTTAATGATTTTACAGAAAAACCTTTTTTTCCAGGACACCAGCCTGCAGAATATTGCCATACCAGGAACACTTTATCGGGTATACTGAAAAATGAATCAGATTAGAGTTGCAGTCGCTGGCTGCGGGACAGTGGGCAGTCATTTCATCGAGGTTCTCAGGCGGAACCGTTATGCTCTAAAACAGAAAACAGGGCTTTCCTTTGACCTGGTAGCAGCAGCTGATATCCAGGCAGAAAAAGGCAACCTTTTACCGGGTCGCTTTTTCCGGGATGCCCGGCAACTGGTAAAAGAACCGGATATAGACATCATCGTGGAACTTATCGGGGGAATTCACCCAGCATATGAGCTGGTGAAGGAAGCAATTTTATCTGGCAAGAGCGTTGTTACAGCAAATAAAGCACTGCTGTCTCAATATGGTGAAGAGTTAATGAATTTGGCCGCAGAAAACAGGGTGTATATTGGTTTTGAAGCCAGTGTTGGCGGAGCAATACCGATAATTAAGACTGTGAGAGAAAGTTTTGTCGGCACCTCTATTAAAAGGCTCCTGGCAATTTTAAACGGAACAACAAATTACATACTTTCCCGTATGACCATGGAGAAAATGCCTTTTGCCGCTGCCCTGAAAAAGGCTCAGGAAAAAGGCTATGCAGAAGCCAATCCTGCCCTTGATCTGTCAGGAATGGATACAGCTCACAAGTTAGGAATTCTCGTCCGTTATCTCTTCCATAAAATTATTTCCTGGGAAAAAATCCCGGTGGAAGGGATTGAAAATATTGACCAGAAAGACATTGAATTTGCCAGCCAGCTTGGCTACCGGATTAAACTTCTGGCTGTGGCTGACAGACGCTTAAATTCTTTACAGCTTGCTGTCTTCCCTGCCCTTCTTCCAGTAAATCATCTTCTTGCGGTAGTGGAAGATGTTTACAATGCCATTTATCTGGAAGGTGACCTGATTGGCCGCAGTCTTCTTTACGGACAGGGAGCCGGGGGTAAGGCTGCAGCCAGCGCAGTACTGGCAGATGTAACAGAGATTGGCATGAAATTAAACCAGGGGGGATATGCTGCTATTTACTGGCCACAGGATAAAAATCTGGTACTGGAATCAGCAGATAATTTTTCCTCACGTTCTTACCTGCGCTTCACGGCTGTGGACCGCCCTGGAGTTTTAGCCAGAATTGCTTATCTCCTGGGGAAAAATAACATCAGCATTGCCTCTGTTATTCAGAAAGACCAAAATCCTCGTCAGGCAGTACCAATAGTAATGCTCACCCATGAGGCCAGGGAAAAATCTTTCTCCAGAGCATTGAAAGAAATTAATTCCCTGGATATTATTCGTAAACCCACTGTGCGGATACGGATGGTAGAATGAAGCGTTCTCTGTCAGGGTGAAATCCAGCTTTATTATCTGCCTTTAACTCTTGCTTTTCTCCTGAAAAATGGGTATTATTTAAGCTGGAATAAAGGACTAATCCTCACGTTGTATAATAAAGCCATGGAAAACGGCAGGCGAAGATATAGCCAGCTGGAAAAAAGGTAAACAATTATGTATTTCATTGTCGTAGGGTGTGGGAAGGTTGGCAGCCACCTGGCCAAGATTCTTTCGGAGGAGCATAATGTTGTCATTATTGACCGTAACAGTCAAAGTTTTCAAGCACTCAAGCCTATCTTTAACGGAGTGACCATTGCAGGAAGCGGTCTGGATATGGAAATCCTGAAGGAAGCAGGCATAGAAAGATGTGACGCTGTAGCTGCAGTAAGCAGTGATGATAATGTCAATATCGTGATTGGCCAGATTGCGCGACGTATCTTTCAGGTTCCCAAAGTTGTTATCCGGGTTACTGACCCGGTTAAAGCCGAAGTTTACCATAATCTGGGCTATGAAGTAATAAATGGCTCCTACCTGGTCGCAGAGGTCATCAGAGACAAGTTAATTGAGGGGCACTTCTCCACCTATGTTCTGGAATCCAGTCAGGTAAGTATGCTGGAGGTATCCATTACTGGCCAGCAGGCTGGTCGGCTGGTCAGTACTTTCAACATCCCTGATAAGTTTCACACATGCTTGATTGTTCGTAATGGACAACCAATTCTACCCGAGAACAACCTGGCTGTTCATGCAGGGGACCATCTTATCGGAATTGTGAGAATTGCACATCTGAAACAGGTACGAAAGATACTGGGGATTGCATGAAAATTATTATTGTCGGCGGCGGACAGGTAGGTACCTTTCTGGCTGAAAGGCTGGCGGAAAAAAACTACGTTACACTGATAGAGAAAAACCCCCGCCGGGTGGAACTTCTGGCTGGTAACCCGCGGATACTAATCATTCAGGGAGATGGATGTCAGATGAGCACTCTGGTGGAAGCTGGAATTAAATCAGCTGATGTGGTTGCTGCTGTCACCGGACAGGACGAAGACAACCTTATTGTCTGCCAGTTAGCCAAGGATGTTTTCAGAGTACGACGTACCGTGGCTCGTGTTAATGACCCCAGACATGAAAAAATCTTTTTCCAGTTAGGCGTGGATACAGCTGTGGACAGTACAGCTATTATTGCCAAGATTATTGAGGAGGAAGTCTCCTTAGAAGATGTGATAAGCCTGTGTGCTTTCAAAAAAGGGAAAATCTCTCTGTTAAGGGTTGATTTACCCGAAGGTTCTCCTGTCCTGAACCAGATGGTAAAAGATATAAATTTGCCTGAGGATACAGTACTGGTTGCTGTTTTGCGGGAAGATGACTTTCTTATTCCCAGAGGGGAACTTGTGTTAAGGGCCGGGGATGAAGTTGTGGCTCTGACCAAGGTAGAAAACGAGAAAGAACTTCTTCACGCTCTGGTCGGTGACCTCACATGAGAAAAAATTTTCTCCACTTTCTGACGATATTGCTGAAAGCCTGGCTGGGAATTTTTCTGGAAATCTTCTATCCTCTTCTTCTTCTAATCTGCGCCCTCTTTTTGTGCGCAACCTGTTATTTCACCTTTCTGTTTTTACCATGATTCCTAATTTCAGCAGGGAAGACATTAAAATCATTGGTTATTATCTGGGCCTGATAATTACGGCTCTGGGTTTTGTTCTCTGTTTCCCTTTACTGGTGGCTCTCTTTGCGCAGGAGTGGGCTGCCCTGCCAGATTTTCTGTTCGCTATTTTGATATGTCTGATATTTGGTTTTGCCTTACAGACCATTTTTCCTGTGGCGGAAGATATTAACTGGAGACAGGGAATGTGTGTGGTGGCATTAACCTGGGTCATCGCCATGTTTATTTCTGCCATTCCCCTTTATCTCAGCGGCCATTTTCTTTCTTATCTGGACGCCTGTTTTGAAAGTATGAGCGCTTATGCCACCACAGGACTGGTGCTCATCCAGGACCTGGACCACCTTTCCCTCAGTCATAACTTCTGGCGTCACCTGATGTGCTTTGTCGGCGGCCAGGGTATTATTCTGGTTGGTCTTATTTTTCTTTTCCGTAGTTCAGGAGCCTTGCGGATGTACATCGGGGAAGGAAGGGATGCCCGGATTTTACCCAATATCAAGAGCACCGCCAGATTTATCTGGCTGGTCAGTTTTACCTATCTTGTGCTGGGAAGCCTGCTTCTGGCCGGGATTCTTATGATGACAGGTGTAAGTTTTCCCCGGGCGATTTTCCATGGCGTCTGTATCTTTATGGCTGGCTGGGATACTGCTGGATTTGCACCCCAATCCCTGAATATCCTCTACTACCACAACATCTTATTTGAGGTTATCACTGTCATCTTCTGCTTTCTGGGTGCAGTTTCCTTTGGTGTGCACTACTCTGTGTGGACAGGCCATTTCCGGGAGCTGAGGGAAAATTACGAACTACGGGTTTTAATGGCCAGTGTAATGATTGTTTATCTTTTCACTTTAGTGGGGTTCAGTAAATCTATATCCCAGTTCACCGGTGTTGGTGATTTCTTCCGGTCAACATTTTATCAGCTAATCTCCGGACATACCGGTGTTGGTTTTTCCAATATACCAACCAGTGAGCTGGCTGGCTGGACAGAGCTCTCACTGCTGGGAATTATTTTCGCTATGGGACTTGGTGGGTGTACCAATTCTACCTCTGGCGGTATCAAAGCCCTCCGGGTTGGACTCTTCATTAAAAGTCTGAGAAAGGAAGTTAAACGGTTTGTTTATCCGGAGGGAGCCAGTATAGAAGAACACTTTCATCACCAGCGAGATGTGCTGGTAGATGACCAGCAAGTCCGTACAAGCATGGGCTTAACTATCTCCTATACCCTGCTTTATCTTTCGGGAGCACTTGTGGGAACATTCCTGGGATATGGGTTCTTACCCAGCCTTTTTGAATCAATTTCCGCCTCAGCCAATGTTGGTCTTTCTGTTGGGATAACCTCTCCCTTTATGCCTAACATCCTTAAGATATGGTACATTTTTCAGATGTGGTGCGGAAGATTAGAATTTATTGCTATTTTAATTCTATTCCGGTTTTTTGTTACTCTGGGTAAAAAATGAAAATTCCTGTGATAGTCTGTACCTTAATAACCATCACTTTTGCCGGGCTAAACCAGGCAGAAGAACTGAAGAAAGAAGGTGTAAGAATATCAGTAGCACGACTGCTTACAGAAGCGCAAAAGTACGACGGGTCTACAGTCTGTATCCAGGGTGAGCTGGTCGGAGATATTTTCCGGACCCGTGGCGGTTTCTGGGTGAACCTGTTAGATAAGAACCAGTGTATTGGGCTCTGGATTCCCGACCGGTTGCACCCCAGTATTAGCAGATTAGGTCGTTATCAGGTAAGAGGTGATATCGTTCGGGTCCAGGGAATTTTTTATCGTCACTGCCAGAAGCACCATGGCGGCACGGATATTCATGTTGTTTCCTGGCAGACAATTTTTCCCGGATATGAAGACAGGGAAGAAGTGACAGGAGAAGAGTTTTTGCGCGTTGCCCTTTTCGGAATCATTGGTCTGTGTACGGTCTTTCTTCTGAATATAATCAGCAGACGCCCGTCAGGGAGTTCTCATAATGGGGAAAACCAAAGAGCAGGTTCTGGCCTGCTGTAATAATCCGCACCTTTATGATTCTGCCGACTAATTTCTTTTCTCCAGGAATTATTACCACCTGGTCAAAATCCGTCCTGGCTACAAGATAACCTTTTTTCTGGCTGGCACGGATAACAAAAGCCTGAACTTCTTTCTTTTCCAGAAAAGCAAGTTTTTCCCTGGAAATTAACTGTTGCAGACCATATATTGCCGCATGACGTTGCTTTTTTACGGGATAAGGTACCGGGTCACCCAGAGAAAATATGGCGGTGTCGGGTCGTGCCGAATATAAGAAAACAAAAAGCTCGTTAAATCCAATCTTTGCCACAGCATTATACGTCTGTCTGAACTCTTTCTCTCCTTCCAGGGGGAACCCAACCATAATATCAGAAGAAAGAGAAATTTCAGGTGTGACAGAACGTATCCGGTCAACTAAATCCAGATACTTAAAAAGCGTGTAACCGCGGTTCATGGCAGCAAGTATCCTGTCACACCCGGACTGCAAAGGTAAATGAAAATGACGATAAAGCTTAGGCAGGTTCTTAAAAGCATCCACCAGTCTTTCCGGGACATCTCGCGGGTGAGAAGTGAGAAAACGGATTCTTGCCACAGAAGAAACTTCATGCACCCGGTACAGCAGATCCAGAAAATTACTCCTGTCTGGAAGGTCCTGGCCATACTGATTAACATTCTGGCCTAAAAGGGTAATCTCCCTTACTCCCTGTTCAGTCAGTTTTTTCACTTCAGCCACAATCTTTTCCATAGGACGGCTCACCAGCCTTCCGCGCGTCATGGGAACCACACAATACGAACAGAAATTATTACATCCTTTGGTTATCGGGACTGAGGCCGTAACTTCACCTCCTGACTCTGGCAAGTCTTCCAGGAAAGGATTCCGGCTTTCTCCTGTGGCCACGCACTTACTCCCCTCTTCTGCCTTCCTGAGAAACTCTAAGAACTCCGGAAGTCTATGAGGACTGCAAACAATATCCAGAAAGGGATAGTCAACCAGAAGTTTCTTCCCCAGCATACTTGCCAGACACCCAATCAGACAGAAAACTGTTCCCTGATTTTTAAGATGTTTTAGCGAAGAAAGATACCCCAGTGCCCGCTGTTGAGCGTGCTGGCGAACACAACAGGTGTTAACAATCACAATCTCAGCCTGGTGAGGTTGACAAACAGCCTGGTAGCCAGATTTTTGCAGTCTCGCCATCAGTCTTTCCGAATCCGCATCGTTCATCTGGCAACCGAAAGTGCGGATGAATACCCGTCCTTTTCTGTTGTCATCTTCTGTTTTTCCCATTTTCCCTTAATTGTTTTAGATTTTTCCCAGAAGAAGGAGAAAACCTATCATCAGGAAAAGAACTCCTGCTGCGTACCTAATCCATTCCGGTCTTAGAATTTTCCCTATTACGCCTCCCAGCATTACTGTAAGAAAAGTCACCAGGGCAAAAGCAGTTACTGCGCCCAGAAAAACCGGCCAGGGCCCTGATTCCGCTGCCAGAGAAAGACTGGCCAGCTGAGTTTTGTCTCCCAGTTCGGCCAGAAATATTGTTACTACCGTACTGAAGAATATTTTCCAGTTCATCAATTTTCCCCTTGAGAAAAAAAACCATCACTTCCTTAGCCGTTTCTGATTTTCCACAGAGAAACAAATGTTCCAGCAATCATACCGACTAAACTGATGGCTGTAATTTTCAGGTGAAACTGTAACTCCACCAGGATAGCAGACAAATCAGTCAGGGGCAGGTGAAAACCCGGGGTGATAGCTGTGGAAAGAAGAATACTGGCAGGATGAGACCCTGGCACAAAAACAGCCACCAGTTCTCCCACAACCGTACCTATCAAGCTGCAGAGAAAAATCACTACCAGAGCATAGATTAATCTTGCCATTTTTTTCTCCTTGAAAAGCACTTCTCACAGTTCCACCATGGCCTTGATAACCCCATCCCTGTAACCAGAAACCAGAGTGAGTGCCTTCTCTGTCTCTTCCAGCGTGAAAGTGTGAGTAATAATTCTGGAGAAAAGTCCTGGCTTGCGTATCATAAGATGAAGGGCTTTTTCTGTACTATGAGCGCAGCGGCGCACATTAGTTAGTATTAACTCTTTACGACGCATAAGATGCGGGTCCAATAAGATTATATCCTGCCTGGGAATACCGATAAGAACAACATTACCTCCGATTTTTGCTATTTCTGTAGCCTGCTTGCAAGTCTCTTTTTTCCCTGCGGCTTCAAAGACAACATCAAAACCTTGCCGGTAGTCCTGGAAAGGGTTTCCCGGCAGTCCTTCTTCCACCAGCACTGTCTCTGTTGCGCCCAGAACCCTTGCCATATCAAGTCTATTCTGAAACAAGTCACTCACCACAACTCTGCTGGCTACCCCGGCAAGTGAAAAAACGACAGATAGCCCGATCGGCCCAGCCCCCAGAATAGCGACACTGTCTCCTGGCCGAAAACAGCTTATCCTGACCGCATACAGTCCTATTGCCAGAGGTTCGCAAACTGCTGCCTCCTGATAACTTAAATCTTCAGGTATCTTAATCAAGTTGTGCTCCGGCATGACCAGAAACTCCCTCAAAGCTCCATCCACCGGAGGTGTACCAAGAAACAGAACATACGGACATAAATTAGGCTTCCCCTGCTGACAAAACTGACATTTTCCGCAGGAAATACCAGGCTCAATGGCTACACGATCTCCTGCTCTTAAGTTTTTCACACCACTGCCAGCTTCCACGACTTCTCCTGAACATTCGTGCCCGAGAATTATTCTGTCTGTTACTACCTGGGTACCGATTCTTCCATCAACAAAATAATGAACATCCGAACCGCAGATACCAACAGCCCTCACCCGCACAAGAACCTGGTTTTCCCCTGAAATTACTGGCCGGGGAACGTCTTCCAGCAGTATTTTTCTGTCTTCTGTCAAAAAAACTGCTCTCATTTTCACTCTCTCCAGTTTGCCACCCCGGGTTAAGTTTACCACCAACTTGGTATTTTATTCAACAATTATGTTAAAATTTCCTGTGAGGATAACAACTCTGCTAACAGAGCTCCAGCGTCAAAATTAACGGGAGGATTATGAAAAAACAACAACTACCGCCAGAAAAGTTGCAGGCACCTTTGCCAGTTAATCTGGTTCCGACAAGTAGTGAAAAAGTTAATCCAGCAGAAACTATGATTGGCCAGGAAAGGGCGATGCGTGCCATAGAGTTTGGTTTAAGAATCACTGACCATGGCTATAACATCTTTGTAGCCGGTCCTTCGGGAACAGGAAAGATGACCTCTGTGGAGGCGGCTGTCAGAAAAATTGCTGAAAAGATGCCCACCCCGGACGACTGGTGCTATGTCTACAATTTTTCACGGCCTGACCAGCCTGTCGCTTTGAAGATGGACCCGGGTATAGCTTCTGTCTTCCAGGCAGATATGGACAAGTTAATTGAGGAGTTGAAACTGGAAATACAACGTGCTTTCGAAAGCAAGATTTACGAAGAACATAAGTCCTCACTTATCAAGGAATTTCAGAAAGACAAGGAAGAAATCTTAGGGGAAGTGGAGGAAGCTGCCAGACAGGCTGGTTTCCAGATTAAACAAACCCCGGGCGGAATCGTCTTTATCCCCCTGGTAGAAGGCCGACCCCTTTCTGAGGAAGAGATGGAGAAACTCACCGAGGAATCCCGCCGCCAAATAAGAAACCGTCAGGAAGCTCTATACGAGGTTCTCACAGAGGCGCTACACCGGGTAAGGGAAAAGGAGAAATCTCTCCGGGGCAAACTGGAAAAACTTGACCGGGAAACAGGTCAGGCAGTCACCTCTCCGCGACTTTCTGAAGTTAAAGAAAAGTACCGAAAATATCCGGAGGTTTGCCAGTGGTTAGACCTTGTCCAGGAAGATATGGTAAAGAACTTAGAAGATTTTCAGGAAAGAAAAGAGCAGGAGATAATACCTGGACTGAAGCTGGGAGTAAAGGATACCACACTGCAAAAATACAGAGTTAATGCTTTTGTGGACCATTCCAGAACAAAAGGTGCTCCTGTAGTTAAGGAAGTCAACCCTACGACCTACAACCTGACTGGTCGGATTGAGTATCGCCCGCAACTTGGTGCCATGTTTACCGACCATACCATGATAAAACCAGGAGCGTTGCATCTGGCGAACGGTGGTTTTCTTATTTTAAGAGTTCTGGATGTCCTGAGAAATTACTATGCCTGGGATGCTCTCAAGAGAGCCATCCAGAACCGTCAAATTGTTATTGAGGACATCAACGAACAGTTCCGGTTAATCAACACTCCAAGCCTTAAACCGCAGCCTTTACCTTTACAGACCAAGGTAATCCTGATTGGAAACTTGCAGTGGTACTTGCTTCTTTACACCGTTGATGAAGACTTCAGAAAACTTTTTAAGGTAAGGGCTGATTTTTCCCTTTTTATGGAAAGAGATAAAGAAGGTATCCTCAGCTATGCTGCTTTTATCAGCAAGATATGCCGGGAGGAAGGACTTAAACATCTGGAAAAACTGGCTATCTGTCAGGTTATCCAGTATGGTTCACGACTGGTAGAAGACCAGACTAAACTTACCACCAGGTTCAGTGATATTGCTGATTTAATCAGAGAAGCAAACTACTGGGCAACACAGGAAGGAAGCGATGTTGTTCACTCCCATCATGTCAGGAAAGCACTGGAAGAAAAAATCTATCGCTCCAGTCTGATGGAACACAGGTTAGAGCAACTGATTGCCGAAGGTACCATCCTGGTGGACACTGAAGGAGAAGCGGTAGGACAGGTAAACGGACTGGCGGTGATGAGCCTGGGAGATTACACCTTTGGCAAGCCAACCCGTGTTACCGCCAGGGTCGGGCTTGGCCGCGGGAACATGATTAACATTGAAAGGGAAGTTAAACTCTCAGGGAGTATTCATAACAAGGGATTCCTCATTCTTTCTGGTTACCTGAGACAAAAATATGGTTCTGTCCGACCGTTATCTTTTTCTGCCAGTATCTGTTTTGAACAACTCTACGAGGAAATAGAGGGAGACAGTGCTTCTACCGCCGAATTGTATGCTCTTCTTTCTGCCCTTTCCGGTGTTGCCCTGAAACAGTCCATCGCTGTTACCGGCTCAGTAAACCAGCATGGTCAGGTTCAACCGGTGGGTGGAATTAACGAAAAAATTGAAGGTTTCTTTTCCACCTGCCGGGTGAAAGGCGGCCTTAAAGGACAGGGAGTTATCATACCTTCTGCCAATGTAAAAAATCTCATGCTGAAGGATGAAGTGGTAGAAGCTGTTCGTGACGGTAAATTCCATATCTGGGCCGTCAGCAACGTAGATGAAGGACTGGAAATCCTCACAGGCTTGCCTTCAGGACAGCCCGGACCAGATGGCTGCTATCCGGAAGACACACTTCATGGTCTTGTAATGAAAAGACTGGAATTCTTCCAGCATAAAACTAAACCCGTGGCGGGGAAAAAAAGTCCGAAAAACAAATGAAAACAGGACGGAAACTCTTTTTTTCACTGCTGGTCATTTACCTGGCAGCACACTCCGGTAATTGCCAGACGTCCGGACAGGTGTCCTTCTTCAGCTTTGAATCAACTTCAGACCTTTGGGTAGCATCGCCAGGGGAAAACAATAGAGTTAAAAAACTCCGGCTTTCCCAGGAAAGATTTTTGGAAGGAAACCAGTCCCTGGAGATTCAGATGGACTTTCCAGGCGAGGCAACAGTAGAGAAATCATTTTACCGTGATTTAACCCGCTACCGATACCTCACCTTTAATATCTATGCCGGACAGATACCCGACGACCTGAAACTGGTTATTTTTCTTCAGGACAGTGAATGGTTGTGGTACCAGACACCCTTGATAACCTTACAGAAGAACCGCTGGAACAAACTTACCCTTAATGTACAGCCAGATAGTACCATCTGGGAAAATATTAATCACTCCCAACCCTGGTCAACCAAAACTGCAAGCAGTATAAAAAAAATTGGACTGAAGGTTTTCTGTAATACTCCCGGTGATGCCACATTATGGGTAGACGAGATTTCCGGACAGTTAGCCTGCTTTCCGGAGGTAGTTATCTCTCGTACTCAGGTACCGGTATATGAAAAACTGGAAATAACATTCCACCTGCCTGAAAATTATAGTAACCCCTTTTCTCCGGAGGAAGTGAATGTAGAGTGCTATTTTACCACCCCGGATGGTAAAGAAATAGTTGTCCCTGGATTCTACTACCAAGAGTACGAAGCAGGTCTCTCTGATGGACAGGAAACTCTGGCGCCTTCCGGCTACCCCTGCTGGAAAGTCAGGTTTACCCCGGAAAAATCAGGACAGTATAGATGCCGCATCAGAGTAAGGGATAAATCAGGAGAGAAAGAAAGCCAGAAGATTTCCTTCCTGGCAGTGGAAAGTCAGAAGCCTGGATTTATCAGAGTAAGCCAGATTGACCGCCGTTATTTCCAGTTTTCTAATGGCCAGTGGTTCTACCCGGTGGGATTAAATATTCGTTCCCCTACTGACACTCGTTATGCTGCTCTCCGGCGTCGGCCGATGGAACCGGACAGCGGCACATTTTATTACGAGAAGACCTTTAAGCAGATGAAAGAAAGCGGACAGAATTTTGCCGAAATCTGGCTGGCTAACTGGTTTGCAGCGCTGGAGTGGATTGAAAACAGACCGGGATACCGTGGTATTGGCTTTTACAACCTCAGACATGCCTGGAAGCTGGACCGGATACTGCAATTGGCTGAAGCCAATTCCATCTACCTGCAGATAGTCATCATCAATCACGGCCAGCTCAGTACTTACTGCGACGAAGAGTGGCATTACCATCCCTACAATGAAAAAAATGGCGGTTTTCTAAAGAGCCCGGAAGATTTTTTCACTGACCAACAGGCAGAAAAATTAACCAGGCAAAAGTTAAGATATATTGTTGCCAGGTGGGGATACAGTCCTAACATCTTTGGCTGGATACTGTTGAACGAGATAAACCTGACCGGGTCAAGCCGTGATTTTTATCTGAAACCGGTGGCAGCTGCCTGGTACAGAAAAATGGCTTCCTATCTTAAAGAAATAGACCCCTACCGTCACCTGATTAGCGCCCATTACACTATCCTTGTTGATAATGACCTTCTGCGGTCACCAGAAATTGACTATGTTGTTACTAATGCTTATTACGATGTGGGAAGGAATTCTCTGGTTGGTATGCTGGAAAACATCTACCAGTTTAATAGCAGGTTTGAAAAACCCGGCTTTGTTTCTGAATTTGGCGGTACTCCCTGGGGAGCAAGTGAGCAAAACCTTATCAGAGACCTGGTGGCAGGACTCTGGGCCAGTTTTCATTTACCTCTGGCTGGAGCACCTGCCTTCTGGTGGCACAGACTTGTTCAGGAGTTAAACCTTTATCCTTTGTATCGTATTCTCACCACCTATGCAGCTGATTTTGACCGGGTGAAATCTGACTTTCAGGTACAACCTGTAGTTACCCCTGCTGGCTTGAAGGCTCTGGCTTTAGGAAATTCTTCCACAGCCTCAGTCTGGATTTATGACCCCGCAGTCATGCGGAAAATTCAAGACTTTACATTCCCGGAGTGGTCCCGGGTTAAAATAAGCCTGCCGAACAAAAAGCCAGGCCGTTACCAGGTAGAATTCTGGTCTATGGAGAAAGGGCTTTTAGAGACCGCAGACGCTCAAAATGAGGGGACAGAGTTAATCATTCAGCTGCCGTCCTTTCGTCACTGGATAGCAGTGAGAGTGAAAGCTCAATCATGAATGCGCATACCCTGGATACGATTCCTGTACCGGAAGAGACTGCTTCAACGAGCCTTACACTCTCACAGAAACTCATACTTCTATCCCTGCTACTTTTTTCTGGCTACATCATTTTCCGTCACCTTCAGACATCTTCTTACTGGCCTCATCACCTTCTGGCAGTAGTATATGCTCTCATTTGCTTTCACAAATTCTTTCTTATTCTCCGCGGTCTGGTGAAAAAACAGGAAATAATTGTCTCCGATGTAGAGATATTCTCCCGACACGACTGGCCTGTCTATACCATTTTGTTGCCCCTTTACCGGGAAAGTGAAATTCTGCCGCAACTTTGCCAGGCAATAGAAAAAATTGACTATCCCAAAGACCGTCTGGAGGTAATTCTCATCCTGGAAGAAGATGATGTAGAGACTCAAAAAACAGTAGAAAAAATGAGTTTACCTTTCTGGTGGCGGACCATCATAGTTCCTGATGTCCCTCCGAAAACAAAAGGGAAAGCCCTTAACTACGGACTGGCACAGGCCCATGGTCAGTACCTGGTTATCTATGACGCTGAAGATATCCCGGAACCAACCCAGCTAAAAAAAGCAGTCACCGGTTTCCAACGTGCGGATCCACAGGTGGTCTGTCTGCAGGCTAAACTGAATTACTACAACCCCTATCAGAATATCCTCACCAAATGGTTTACTGCTGAGTATTCCACCTGGTTTGACCTTTATCTTCCTGGTATCAGCAGCATTCAGGCACCTATTCCTCTGGGAGGAACATCAAATCATTTTCGTACAGACGTTCTCCGGCAATTGAAAGGCTGGGACCCCTTCAATGTAACTGAAGATTGTGACCTTGGAATCCGTATCTTTAAGGCAGGCTATCGCACTGCTGTTCTGGACACAACCACCTGGGAAGAAGCAAATAGCCAGCTCGGTAACTGGATCAAACAGCGCAGTCGCTGGGTAAAGGGGTATATTCAAACCTATTTTGTCCACACCCGTAATCCCTGGCAGTTATTAACTAAACTGGGAGTGGTTAACTTTATTCATTTCAATCTTATTGTGGGTGGAAACTTTTTTGTTTTGTGCTTCAATCCAGTAGCCTGGTTCCTTTTTTTCTGGTGCCTGCTCTCCGGACTCAAGACCGGTTTTTTCTCCCTGCATAACCAGCCGTTTGACATCCTGGGATTTGCCCTTTATTCAGGTAATATTGCTTTCATCCTCATTAATGTGGCTGGCTGTCTCAAAAGGAAATACCACCGACTCCTTATTCCCAGTCTTCTCTCTCCTTTTTACTGGGTACTTATGAGTATAGGAGCGTGGAAGGGACTCTGGCAATACTTCTTCCGACCTCATTTCTGGGAGAAAACAGCGCACGCCCTTTTTCCGGCAGGGAAGATTTTTCGTAACCCGGAAGGCGAAAATACAGTTTAGAACTGACCATACCCGAATCTGCGAAAGACATCAGGTCTATCTCTCCAGTCCGGAATAACTTTAACCTTAGTTTGTAAATAAACAGGCTTACCTAAAACTTGTTCCATCTCTAAACGCGCTTTCTGTCCTATAGCCTTAATTCTTTCTCCGTTGCGGCCAAGAATAATAGGTTTCATTTGTTTGCGGTCCACGATGATACGGGCATAAATGACCACCATCTCCGGGTTTGTTTTGGCCGGACAAATATCTTCAATCTCTACTGCTACACTGTGTGGCACTTCCTCATAGGTTTTTTCCAGAATTTTTTCTCGCAGAATTTCTGCCAGCAGATACTCCCGGGCAAGATTACTCACCTGGCCTTCAGGAAAAAACACCTCCCCTTCTGGCAGCCACTGGAAAATTATTTTAACCAGCGTATCCCATTTTTCCTGATGCAGGGCAGAACACGGGTATATTTCCAGAAAATTGTACCGCTGCCGACTATTCTCTATCAAAGGCAGGAGGTCCTCCTTCCGGGGCAGAATGTCCATCTTATTGATAATGAGAAAAGCCTTTTTATTCAGCCGTTTAACTTCCTGCAGGAGTTGTTCGTCTTCCTTCTTCCATCCGCCAGCAGAAATAACAAACAAAGTTAGGTCTGCCTCTGTCAGGGAAGACAGAACAGTCTTTTTCATAAACTCTCCCAGCTGGTGTCGGGGTAGCTCAAACCCTGGTGTATCAAGCAAAAGAACCTGTCCCTGGTCCCTGTTTATTACGCCTAAAATTTTCAGCCTTGTTGTGGCTGGATGTCTGGAGATAATGGAAATTTTACTGCCTGCTAACCGATTGAAAAGGCTTGATTTACCAACATTGGGCCTGCCGACAATAGCCACTACACCTGATTTCATTTCACCTGAAGATTTCTCAGAGAGTAATACTCTGCCCTGTATCTGCTGATTTCTTTTCCAGCAGGACAATCTCCAGACTGTCGCGTGCCTGCTCGGGAGTTATTACTCCGAAAGGCTTATTATGGACAACATGTTCAATGAAATACCGGAGTTCAAAATAGTAACCACCCAGGTCACTGATGTTGCCCTCTGTTCCATTGGCTTTTTTTGTTTCAAAAATTGGCCTCTCAATTTTTCCGCTGGCTTCGTAAACTGTTAAACTGGGGCTGTTGCGGCTGTTGAACTCAACAACCGCCTTGTCAAAGACTGCTGTATAGGCCATAACAAAAGGGAAATTGGCAGGCAGATCCCAGCCTCCTTCAGTCTGGCATACCAGATTTTGAGGGAAAACAAAGGTAGTAAAGATATGTGTGTAAGCACCATTGTCTTTCCTTCCGGAAGAAGTGATTTTCTCTGGCTTACAGCCTGTGAGATAAAGGAGAAAATCAGTATCATGGATATGAAGGTCTACCAGAGCCCCACCGGAACGTTCACCGGTCAACAACCAGTTTTGCCATCCCCAGGTAGGGGGTGCGGAAAGACGCTGACACCAGATACTGCGGAGTTGGCCGTATTTTTTCCTGTCATAAGCCTCTTTCAAAAAGCGATACTCCGGCCAGAACCGCAAAACCTGGGCTACCATGAACCTCACCTTTTTTTCTGCACAGACTTTGATCATTTCCTCAGCTTCTTCTACAGTCAGAGCAATGGGCTTCTCACAGATAATATCCTTACCCAGCGATGCCGCCTTAACAACATACTCCCTGTGCAAAAATGTCGGTAAGCAAATATCAATAACAGTAATGTCTTCCTTCTTTAACAAATCTTCCGGTGTATAGTAAGGTATAGACCTAACCTTCTCTGCCAGAGACCTTGCTTTTTCTGCCCTCACGTCAGCAATTCCGGCTACCTTCACATCTGGAAACTGTGTATAGACAGTGGCATGCATACTACCCATAAATCCTGCTCCCAGAATTCCCACTCTCACCATTTTTCCCCCTTTCGTTGCTGGTAGGTGTTGTTAGTGGTAACAACCAGACAAATCACTTCAGGTTACTTACTCCCACCGTATCCTTAGACAGAAAATATTCTTGTTAGCCGCGGCTACAGAAAACCAGCCATTTTCTGCGTGTTCCAGAAAGACAGTCCTCTCATCTACATGAAAGCTCCAGAGTTTATCTTTTTCCTGGGAAAAAAAATAAAAAAACAACCCTCTCCGCCCGATAACTGTCTCCAGCATCGCTGGAGAAAAACTGGTAAACTGCTGCTCCTGTCCAGAAACAAAACTGAAGCTCTTGTTCCCGGTATCTGTGAAAACAACGACTTCCCCATTATCTGATTCCGCTGCCAGAAAATTTCCTGCTGTTGAGAAATTAACCTTTATAACTTTACTGTCCAGTTTCATCTGCCAGCGGAGATTTCCTTCTTCAGAAAAGTTAAGCACACTTCCGTCTTCCAGACCGACAGCTACCCGGGTCGCATCTGGAGCAATCGCCACTGCTGTTACCCAGCCACTCAACTCGTTCTTCCAGAAGCAAATACCTTTCCTGTCCAGAAAACGCAGCTGATTGTTTACCGCCACCACCAGGAAGGAACCATCCCGGGCTAATGCCAGACCTCGCACCAGATTTTCCACCGGATAGCTCCAGCCTTTCTTATCGTCCAGTCCACGAAAGTAAACCCTTCCGCGCAGGTCAGCCCAGCAGATAAATCGCCCCTCAGGCGAAATTCCGACACTGGTAATTCTTTCTTTCGTCTTCCGGGAACTGACAACAGCCCCTTTATTATTCATAACATAAACAGTTCCGTCCTCAGTCCCGCAGACCAAAATATTCCCTCTGGAACAAAGTTTCAAATCAGTGATGTCGCTGTCCGTTTCATAGGTCCAGATGACATGAGTCTGAGGCAAAAGCAGTTCGGCAGGTATTCCTTCCTCTGAAAAAGAATAAGGGAATCGGCGTACCAGCAAAGGCAGGTAACGAAAATCCTGATTTTTGTACTCATACTCAGAAAACCAGATTTTTCTCTCCGGGTCAAAAAGTCTGATGCTAACTATATAGTTTGATTCGTGACAGGAAAGAAAACAACGGACAATCAGGTTTGCATTAAGCATTTTCCCCACAAAAGACAGTTCTTCATTATTTTCCAGATCAGCCGGGATAATTGCCTGTTCCTTCAGAACGCGGTCCAGGTCCCGATCAGGAATAATTTCCACATTTTTCAGCCCGGTCATTGTCTCGCGGTAAACTTTGTTGAATCCTTCCTGCAGGTAATCAGGAACACCATGGAAGACTGTATCAAGCACTATCAGCCTTGTTTTTCCCAGTTTTCTTTCCAGCCTTTTTATGGCTTCAACGAGATTCCTCTCAGAAACCAACGAACCATGATAATTATTACTTTCCTGAACTTTCTGCAGTTGTTGCCAGAAAAGCATGGCTTCCTGTAACAGTCCTTCCTTTTCCAGAAGTAAAGCTACCTCCTTCATAGTATCAACATCCGGAACATAAGATTTTTCCAGATAGATTTTGTAATAACTGATGGCTTCTTTATTCCGACCGTACTGGAGTGCAAAATCTCCAATCATCCTGTGAACATAAGCTTCTGGAGAAGCATACCGCAGCAATCTCAGTGCTGACTGGTCAGACGGCCATCCTCTGGGCCAGTTTCCAGGCACAAAAGGTCTTCCTTCCTCTGTCAGACGAAGCACCAGCCGCAGATAGTAGTCTGCAGTTTGCCTGTGTCCACGACTATCCCACTCCTTTGCTTTCTCTACATACCGCCAGACAGAAGAAGGATAGATAGCCTTCAACTCCTGATTTCTCTCAAACCAACTGGCGGCAAAAATACCATAACTACAACCGACGATTATAAGAATAATGTTATTTATTCTTTTCATCGCTTTTCAAAAACTAAGAGAGAAAACTGTTCCTCGTTGTCAATCCTACCACTGAAAGTACTCAGCGGGTGTAAACTGGATTCCCGGTGTACATTTACCAGAAAGATAAGGTCTGACGTCACTTCTTTCACACCAATTTCTGCCAGGGGAATTTTTGCTTCCACCAGCCAGCGATTTGCCTGTCTTCCGGTCATTGTTTCCCAGGAAGAGAACCACTGTCTTTCTGGTTCATCGTCTTTATAAAACTTCCAGATATAAGAATAGCGTATGTCATTAAAGGGATGAACAACGAATTGATACCATTGCTTCTTTTGCCCCTGCGGAGCAACTGCTACAGAAACGAAGTCCCGACTGAACCTGGTGAGTTTCTCCGCATCCGGGTCATCGCAGACACAAAGAAAATAGAGATACTTTTCATCATAGAGAAAACTTACTTTAGTCTGAATATCTGCCGGGACGCGTTCCGGACCTAAAACGATAAAGGTATTTTCTAAAGTAACAGCTTTCCAGGCTCTGTCTGAATCACTGCCGTCAATTATTATGTCTCCGGTTAAATAGGAGACCTTAAGTTTACGCTGCTTTGCTTCCTTCATTCCCAGTTGCTCTGAAAGTATGCGATTTCTAACCACGGGTATAAGGTGCTGGCAATGAACTGGTAAGTCCCGGTCCTGCAGATAACGCTCGGCCTGGGTCCGCACCGGTTCCACAGATTGAAGAGACAAGCGAACCAGAAGGTCCACACCCTTTGTTTCTCCCAGCCGGGCAAGCGCCCAGGCACAGGCTGCCTTCACCTCCAGTTCACAATCAACTATGGCTTTGAGAAGCGCTCCTGTTGCTTTAGTGTCACCAAGATAACCTAAGGTTTCCGCTGCTTTCTTCTGAATAACCGGGTCAAAACTGTTCAATCCTTTCACTGCTACCAGTCGGCCATCTTTTTCCCCCAGCCGGGCAAGCGCCCAGGCACAGATAACCTGTAATTCCTGATCTTCAGAAGAAAGGTTTTTCTTCAATATAGCAGCAGCCTGGCGCCTGGCTGTTACACCCAGAGCTACTGCTGCTGAACGTCTGGCTATAACATTGGGTTCCTTCATCATTTCCTCAAGAGCCTGTAAGACCACTGGAGTTCCAGTGACAGCTACAACCTGGGCCAGTGCTTCTCTAACTTCCGGATACTCACTCTTTCCCATTACTTTCAGTATAGCCACTGCTTGCGGCGCTTCCATCATCTGGGGCAGGACTTCTAACGCTTTCTGTCTCTTTTTGGCATCATTACCGGTTAAGTATTCTATAAGGTTGTTCTGAAGGTTCTGCAAGAGATGAGATGATACCTGACGAACTTCCTTTGCAGAATCATTTTTTTCTGCGTAAGTCAGTAATCTGACTAAATCAGAATCAAACCTGTCAATGGAAAAAAAGGCTTTCAATGCTTCAGCCCTTGAGATTTTATCCTCTGACCTGGCCATTTCCATCAAAAATTCTTTTGTTTCCGGCCCACCTATCTTACCCAGTAGCTGAAAGCTCAGGACCCTGGCTTCCTGAGAGACATCTTCGCTGGTAATAAAGTTTTCTAAAACCGGGATAAACTGCTGGTCTTTCATTGATTCAATAACATATACCGCATATTCTCTCACCCGGCGGGAAGAATCACCCAGACGGGCAACGATTTCAGGATAGCTAACCGGGTCCTTTATCTTTTCCAGAGCCCAGAGACTATAAATCCGCACATCTTCCTTTTCATCGAGCAACCGCCGCAGAAGACCATCCACCGTATCAATAGCCTTCAACCGCGTCAGGGTTTTGATTGCTTCCAGCTTTAACTTCACAGAAGGCTTTTCCATTTGACTCTCAATGGCAAACCTCGCATCTGTGGCTTTGAGTCTCTCCAGAGCCCAGAGAGAACGAAGACATACTTCCAGTTCCTTATCCTCTAAAGCCGCAACCAGAAAAGGAATTACTCTTTCATCCTGAGAGGATTCCAGAGCCCATATCGTCCTCAGTCGTACTGCCACCGAAGGATTCTTCAAAAGATTGCTAACAAGTTCTATCTTTTCTTGCGGCAACCTTTTAAACTTCGCCCTGGCTGCATCTCGCCAGAAAAGACGAGTAAGCGCCCAGAGCAGTTCTTCCAGCACTTCAACCTTACTGTCTTTCAGATGGTTAAGAATCGGTTCTATAACTTCTTCGTCTCCAAACTTGCTCAGCCCGCAGGCACCATAATACCGGACCTGCCAGTAACTATCATCCAGACACCTTAAAAATTCTGTGACACAACTGCTATCGCCAAACCTCACCAGTCCCTGGCAACTATAAAGACGCACCTGCCACCAGTCATCAGACAGACCTTTTTTGAAAAATGGCAGGCAGGTAATATCACCTAACTCCAGAAGAGCTGAGGCTGCCTGACTGCGGACCTCACGGCTGGGGTCATCAAGGAGAGCACCTATTTCTGGAAGATATACTCTGTTTTTCTCTGCAACAAGTCTCTGGACAATAGAAATCTTTTGACTCGCAGGGGCATAACGCAGCCCATCTATCTGTAACCTGGTTACACCGGCATTCCCTGGCAATGAATAAATAGCTATGAAAAGCAGTCCGGATAATATTACACCTGTTTTCAAATATTCACCTCTCCTGATTATTTTTGTAAACTTCCGCATTCCACTCCAGACTGTAGAGCGGTGGTGGAAACCCGATATCTACCAGCTTTATCTGTCCGGCATAGACTGGACCTTCTCCTTTAAAAAGCCCCTGTTTAAGAAAACCAAAACAAACCGTTATATCTGCCTGCACGGCCTGGCCTAAAACTTCGCCACTGTTAGCATCCAGACCTGAAGGAATATCAAGACTAACTACAGTCCTGCCTGCACTGTTAATCTGTTCTATAAATTTTTTCTCTGGTTCCCGGACAGGGCCCCGCAGCCCGATGCCAAAAACTGCATCCACCACTATATCAGCCTCTTTCAGGATATCAAATTCCTGTTGCTCCTGCGGCTTCTTCATATCTGCTTTCATCTTACACAAAATCTGGTAATTTGTAAAGGCCAGTGAAGAAAGTTCTCCTCCTTCACCAGCTATGAGAAACGAGACCCTGTAACCTGCGTTAAGAAGGTACCTGCCGGCTACCAGTCCATCTCCCCCATTGTTACCGCGGCCACAGACAATTACTGCATGTCCTTTTTTCCTTAAAATTCTGCGAATTACACCTGCTGCCGCTTTGCCGGCATTTTCCATTAAAATGAGTAAAGGTATGCCAAAAACTTCCACCGCATCACGTTCCCGACGGTAAATTTCTTCGGCAGAAAGAATTAACCTTTTCATCTGAGACTCCAGTTTTCAGCTGTATTTTTTATCCGGAAAGTTCCTTTTTCATTTCATTGACAAACAGCTGCCCCAACCGGTTAATTGGACCTGCCCCGATGGTAAGCACAATATCTCCTGCAGTTACAATCTCCTTCAGGTAAGCGATAATATCTCCCTCGCCTGGTAAGTAGAGAGCCTGCCGTCCGTGCCTGCGTATGCGCTCAGCCAGAAGTGCACTGTTCACTAATTGTTTCTCCCTTTCTGAATCCCGCACAAAGTAGATATCAGGCAATATAACCCTGTCAGCCAGTTGAAAAGAAGCAGCAAAATCTTCTAAGAGAAAACGTGTTCTACTATATTGATGAGGCTGAAAGATAACAATTAACCTGCGACCCGGATAACGAGTTTTCAGCGCCTGAAGGGTTACCCTTATTTCTGTCGGATGATGCCCGTAATCGTCCATTACCAGAATCCCTTTCACTTCACCTGTAATTTCCATCCTCCGGTGTACCCCGGGGAAGGAAGCTAAACCTCTGGAAATAATACTGAAATCAATACCAAGCTGTTTACCCAGTGCTGTCACTGCTAAAGCATTCAGCACGTTGTGCCTTCCAGACAGAGGCAAATGAATACGTCCTAACCTTTTTCCCTGAAAAGAACAATAGAAAAAGGTACCACTGGCACATTCCTCAATATCAGTTGCCTGCCAGTGACCCCTGGCAAAACCATAGGTAACCACTTTAGTTGCTTGCGAACGAATGCACTTCACAACATTTTCTTCCTCAGCACAAAGTACCAGACACCCTCCAGGCTTCACCTGAGAGGCAAAACTGTCAAAGGCTTCCTCAATCTCAGAAAGGTTACGATAGTAGTCAAGGTGGTCTTCCTCTATGCTGGTAATTACAGCAATCTCAGGATAGTAAAAAAGAAAAGAACGACGGTATTCACAGGCTTCCACCACCAGATAATCACCCTTGCCTACCCCGGAATTTCCCACGCCACAAATCTCACCACCAATTACAAAAGAAGGCGCTAACCCTGCGTTTTTCAGCATCATCACTGTGAGAGCCGAAGTCGTCGTTTTACCATGCGTTCCCGCTACAGCAATACCCCGTTTTTCCTGCATGAGAAGTCCGAGGGCTTCCGGGTAAGAAACCATCGGAATACCAAGCAAAGCAGCCTGACGAAGCTCTGGATTATCAGGAGTAATAGCATGGGAATAAACTACCAGCTCAGTGGCAGGATTTACATTTTCCGCTTTCTGCCCGACCAGCACTCTTATACCCTGCTTCCTTAATTTTTCCACAGCAGGGGAATCCTCTCTATCCGAACCAGTCACCTGTTTACCAGCTTGCAGTAACAGAGCTGCCAGTCCACTCATCCCGCTACCACCAATTCCCACCAGGTGAACATTCCTTATCTGGCTTAAAAGAGAAATATTTCTCATTCCGGTACCCCAGCTAATTCTGATGGCAGAATCCCTGCACCAGTTCCCTTACTTTATGGAAGAGCCGGTCACTGCTATCAGCCAGCTGAAGTAAAGACACTTTCTGAGTCATGACATGTCGTTCCTGTAGCAGTTTTTTAAAAATAGCAGGAAATTCCTTATTTATTTTATCAGTTTGCTCCAGAACAAAACAGGCTTGCCTTTGTAGAAGCCATCTGGCGTTTTTCACCTGATGGGAACCGGCAAAGGGATAGGGAATCAGCAAGGCAGGTATGTTTCGGTCAACCAGCTCCACCAGGGTCCCTGCTCCTGCCCGGGCAATGGCTACATCGCAGGCACTGTAGAGTTTATCCATTTCATAAGAAAAATCGAATACAACTGCAGGTACCTTGCAACGACGGTAAATTTCCCTGACACCACTGGCGTCAGGTCCAGCCAGATGAAGACACTGTAGATTCTGCTCCTGAAAAACCTTAATATTGTTTACCACCAGCTCATTAAGAGCCCGGGCAGACTGACTTCCACCCATAATCAGGACAGTTGTCCTCTGCGCCTCCAAACCAAAACTCTTTAAAACAGCATCTTTATCCCATCTTTTTCGGAAATCACTAAGTAAGGGGAAACCGGTGACCTGGTATTTTCTCAAGAGGATACCTTTCGTTTCCGGGAAGGTCACAGCCACCTTCGTAGCCAGGAGCGACAGAAACCTGTTTGCTTTGCCTGCAACAACATTTTGTTCATGGATAAGAATTCGACAGCCAGCCAGCCAGCCGGACAAAATCACAGGTACACTGGCGTAACTACCTGTTCCAACAACTAACTGCGGCTTTTCCTTACAGATAATCTGCCAGGAACGAAGAAATGTCTCCTTCCATACAGGGAAAAATCTATGTATTTTTTTAAAAGAAAAAGGCGAAAAATCAACCAGGATCGCCTTCACTCCTTTTCTTTTCACCCAGGTCTTCAGCATCTCCCGCGGTGGTATCAGCAATACTACTTCCCAGTCAGTCTGGTTTAAAATTTTTTCTGCCAGGGCAAGTCCCGGGAAAAAATGCCCGCCTGTTGGCCCGGTCACAACCAGCACTTTAACCTTCATTTTTTGATTATACCATGACAGCAACCCGTTTTCACCAGCCCCACCAGCAGGCAGAAGAAAAAATAACAGGATTTACCCCCTTCTTTTCTTCCTCGTTTTTACTCTTGCTTTCTCTCTCCTACCTTTCCATTGCCTTTTTTCTCTACTTTTTATTTTACTTCTTCGGTTTTTTCCCCTCTCCCCCCTTTTTTCTCCCCTTTTTCGCCCTCTTACGTAAACAGGAGCAAGGGGAGATTTTAAATCCGCCTTTGCCAGGGGGAGACAGAACAGGATGCAATAGGGAAAATGGAAAGTGGGAATGCGAAAGGCGGAGAAATAGAGAAAAAGGGAGCGTAAAAAACGAAAAAACTGCGGAAGCAGAAAAAACAAAAAGACCGGGAAAGAAACAAAAACAGAGTTAGAGGGGAAGCAACAAAACGGCTGAGGAAGGGGAAGAATGGTTAAAAGAATTAGTCTGCACAAGAAAAGTTGATAATGTCAGGAAGTTGTACTGGTTATTTCGTGCTTTTGTAAGAAATGAGCATTCTGTTCCTGCTGTCTGGCAAGTTTCAAATTATAAGATAACAGCAACCTTTCTTTTTCTTCAAACTTCTCATCCAGTTTTTCTACCAGCAACCAGAAATCCTTTCTGTGATTCCTGACAAGTAAATGGCACATTTCATGTAAAACAACATATCTTATCAACTCCTCCGGTAAAGCCTTTAATTTTCTGTTAAAGATGAGACTCTTATTTTTAGAGTGGCAGCTACCCCATCTGTTTTTCATTTTCCTGAAAAGTATCTTTCCAGGCATAATTTTCAGGATATCACCGTAATCCTTAACAAATCTTCCCACCATTTCCTCTAAATTTTGATAGTCATACAGAGTTAAACTTCTGGAGATATTCTCCAGTTCTCTCAGTTGTCTAATTTTTTTCTGTATCCAGTTTCTCTTGCTTTCAATTACCTCCTCCACTCTCACCGGATATCTCTGCGGGACAATTAACCTTACACCTTCTTTGCTCACCTCTATCCTGAAGTATTTCACCTCCCTGTAACACACCTGATAATTATTTTTGCGGTTCATAGCTTTCCACGAAATCACATATATCCTTATGCAATCTAACAAAATCGTCATAAGGTAGTTTATATTCAGACCTCACTTCTGAGAGAAACTCCCTTATCTTTCTGTCAATCAACTTCAAAATAGCAGGATTCTGGTTCCAGCCCGGGTAGAGATTGTCTTTTATCTTTCCATATATTTCCTCTGCCAGATGTTCCACCTGCTTTGACTTCATTCCCAGTTTCTCTTCCAGAATCACCTTTATCCCGAATTCCAGACCAGTAAGTTTTGTTTTTGTCCTTTCTTCTTCTTTTTGCTCAATGTATTTCAAAATATCGTCTATCGAAGTAGATAAGTCTGGAAGGGCTATTTCTTTCTGCTGCCATTTTTCCACAAGTTCCTTTACCTTCTGGGCTATACTTTTGTAGATGGGGTTTTTTTTCCTTAAGACGCAGATATGTTGCAGGGCAGTCAAAATTCCTATTGTCTTCTGCCTCTGTGTCAGGTTTGAGTTTTTAATCTGTTTGACATAATTGAGATCTATGGCTCTGGGTTCAACTGTCTTCAACCCGGTTGGTTCAATCACCTCATGTATTAGATTTATTGTCCGCTGAAAATATTTTTCTATCGCCCCTTCATCTATGTCTGGCTTCAAAAGTTTCTTATAATACTCATACAAAGCAGAAAACCACTTATATTCTGTCAACCGGGATAGAACATCTTTTTCTGTTTTCAAAAATTCAAACCACCTTCTTAATTCTCTGTACAACCTGGCAAATTCATCTCCTTTTTCTTCTAAAATTTCTACTGCTCTGTCAAAGCATTCCCTTTCCCAGCAGCCAGCCAGTTTCCCAAAAATGTGTTTCAGTTTGTCGGCAGCTGCACTGAACCTTCCATTTGCCTCTTTCTTTTCCAGAATTCTATCCCTTATAACCTGGACATCAGAGGAGGAATAAAACCTGAAAGCCTGAGCAATGTACTTAAAGACACCCACATAATCAACCAGGATACCAGCTGGCTTTTCCTTAAAGGGTCTATTAACTCTGGCAATTGTCTGCAGTAGCCGGTGATTTTTCAGTATCTTGTAGAGATAAAGGACAGCAAGTTTTGGTTCATCAAAACCGGTAATCAGCATATCTGTAACAATTAAAAGTCTGGGATAATCTTCTTTTCTGAATTTTTCAATTATCTCCTTAACAATCTCCTCTGTGTCATTTTTCTTGAATCTTTCCACCAGTTTTGTCTGAAACTGATTTATTTCCTTCTCTTCCCTGTCAAAAGTCATCACCACCTCACTGTACTCTGGAGGCAGGTATTTATCCAGAGCGTTCTTAAATCTCACACATGCCTTTCTGCTTCCTGTCACAACCAGACCTTTAAATCTGCCGTCAAAATTTTCCTTGAAGTGTCTGGCAATATCCTTACAGATAACTTCAATATTCTTAGGGTTTTCCAGAAACACACTAATCTCATCTATTCTTTCTCTCACCGCATTTCTTATTTCTTCCTCTCCTGCCGCATCCGAGATGTCGTCTGCTTCCACCTGCTGAAAATACCATTCCAGATCATAATCCCTTAAATGGACTTCTTCCTTTCTTAACTCATAAACAACAGGAAGAACAAAACCGTCTTTTTCTGCTTCATCTATGAAATACTTATCCAGGTATGGCTCCGGGTCATTTTCTTCCATGTAGCCAAACTTTTCGTAAGTATCCCTGTCTTCACAGGAAATCGGGGTTCCTGTAAACCCAAAAAAGAAAGAGTTCTCCAGAACGTTTTTCATCTTCATAGCCAGTATTCCATATTGACTTCTGTGGACTTCGTCCAGAAAACAAATAATATCCTTCCTTCGTCTTATCTCTCCGTATTGTTGCAACTGCTCCAGTATAAAATCTTCCTTCAGGTTAAATTTATGTATCAATGTCAGAAACACACCCCTTTTCCCCTTGTAGTTATCATAAGTTAAAACTTCTTTTAAATGTTCCATTGTTTCAATCTTCTCAAAAGTAAAGTTCAAGTCCAGCGATGATAATTCATCCGAAAACTGCCTTTCCAGATCCCTCCTGTCAACGATAAATAAAATTGTTGGTTTCCCCAGCCGAAAAAATAATTTATGGGCAGCAAAAATCATAGTCAGTGTTTTACCAGAGCCCTGCCAGTGCCAGATTAAACCCCTGTTTTTATCTGTCCTTCCCTCTAAATTGTCCATCACCCTTTGATGTAGCTTGTTTGCAGCCCTGTACTGGATATATCTTCCAATAACCTTTGTCATTTCTCCCCTGAATTCCCTGACGAAGATAAAATCTTTCATAATGTCCAGCAAGACATCCGGTCTTAACATCTCAAAGATAGCACTATCTTCTTTTAAATCATCCCAGCGCCATACCTCCTGTTTGACATCTTCTAACCAGGGAACTACGGGAAAATACTTGACCCTTTCCGCACAGGCAATACCAATCTGCACATATTTGTAAAGTTCAGAAGCAGCCTTTTCATACCGTTTTATTTGTTTATAAGCATCATAATAGTTTGTTTTGCCTGTGTAGGGATTCTTACACTCAATATTTACAACAGGGATACCATTAACAAACAGCAGTACATCCAGCCGTATTTTCTCTTTTCCTGAAAATTCAAACTGGTTGGTAGTAAAAAACTCATTCTTCTCTCTGTTGTTATGATCAAAAAGCTGAATGTATCTGACAATTTTTTCTTTTTCCGTTTTAATGGGGACACCATATTTGAAGTATCTGAGGATTTCCCTGTGTCCATTCTGGTCTGTAAAAGCACTTTTAAGTTTATTAACTACCAGATTCAAATCATCCTCAACCAGTTTAATATCCCTGTTGATATCCAGAAGTTTCTTTTTCAAAACATCCATTAACAACGGTTCATCAAAACTTACTCTTTCTAATTTCTCTGCTTCCACATATTTCCAGCCAGTCTCTCTCAGTCTCTCCATCACCCAATCCTCAACCAATCTCTTTTCTAATTTCATACTAACATTTTACCATTTTTTAGCAGCTTTGAGGTTTTAAGTCTTAAAAGAAATAGCGCTCTGGTAGCCAGATGGTAGAACTTATGTTAGAAAACATGGGTAACCGCTTTCCATATTTTCCACTTTAGATTTTTTAACAGCCGGTACGGTCTTCCTGGAGACATAAACTCAACAGCACCAGGATTGCCTCCAGAAGTCAAAACCTCTTTTTTTTAAAAATCATCCCCCTGTATCCAATTTTCCTCCAGATGCTTCTGGCAGAATCAAAATCTTCATTTGCAGGTTCAACAAATCCAAAAATACCGGCTGGAACCTAATTTTTTACTCCCTTTTGTTTTCCTGCCTTTTACTCTCTTCTTTTCTCTTTCGTTTTTATTTCCTCCCTCCTTTTCAAAGGAGGTCCGGGGTGGATTTTTAAATCCCTCTTTCATCTCCCTTTACAAAAGGGAGAAACTGCAAATTAAATCCCCCTGTATCCCCCTTTGCGAAAGGGGGAAACAAAAAAATGCGAAAGGGGAAAGAAAAGAAGAAGACAAAATAGGAAAAAAAATATGAAAGAACTAAAAAAGATAACCCTGAAGGCAACAACAAAACGAAAATCTTTTCTCCTCACTCCTTATAACCTATCCGGGGTAATTGCAGACAGTTTTCCGCCAGAAAGAAAAACGGCCACAGCGCCTGTCCCATTTATAAGTTTTGAAAAAACAAACCTTCAGTTATATACTTAATCCTGAACATCTAACCAGGAGAAAAATATGAACTGCCTTAAAAGATTCAAGGAGGTTGTTTATTTTGGTAAGCCTGACAAGCCCTTTCTATGGCCCCAGTGGATTTTCCACGAGACAATTAAAAGATGGCAAAAAGAAGGCATGCCCTCTGATGTTCATTTAAATACTTATTTTGGATTTGATAGAATTGAGATGGCACCGGTAAATTTTGGTTTTATTCCTGCTCCTGAAGTTAAAGTAATAGAGGAAGACAGAGAAACAGCAGTATACCTGGATGATCTGGGGAACAAATGGAAAAGGTGGAAGAATTTAGAAATAGGCATGAGTCAATGGCTTGAATTCTGCATTAAAGATGAAGAAAGCTGGGAAAAAGTTAAAAAAAGACTGAATCCAGAATCTCCTTTAAGATATCCACAATATTATGATGACTGGAAAAGATGTATTAAGCACAGGGATTATCCTCTTGGAATCGCTGCTGGTTCTTTTTATGGATGGATTAGAAACTGGATGGGAGTGGAAAATTTATCAGTAATGTTTTATGACAATCCAGCGCTGGTAAAAGAAGTTATAGATTATGTTGCTGAGTTTGTAATAAAGCTTCTGGAGAAAATTGTCAGTGAGGTCAAATTTGATTTTGCCAGTATCTGGGAAGACCTCGGAATGAAACAGGGACCCTTACTTTCACCAGAAACATTTGCACAGTTCTGCCTTCCTGCCTATAAAAAAGTATGTTCATTTTTGAGAAGTCATGGTATAGATGTAATTATGGTAGATTCTGATGGAAACAACGATGTAATAGTCCCTTTATGGCTGGAAGGCGGGGTTAACATGCTGTTCCCGCTTGAAGTTGCCGCAAATACAGATGCAGTTGAATACAGAAGAAAATATGGCAAAAAGTTAATTTTAATGGGCAACATAGATAAAAGAGCTCTGAGAAAGACAAAAAAGGAAGTAGAAGAAGAAGTGATGAGAAAAGTTCCCTATCTGTTAAAAGAAGGGGGATACCTGCCATTTGTTGACCACACTGTCCCACCAGATGTCCCCCTGAAAAACTTTGAATACTATCTTGAACTTGTTAAAGAAATATGGGCTGATATAAGTAAATAAAATTCTTATTTTTGCCAGCAGAGAAAAAAAATGTTTTCCCAGCCCATTTTCTTGATTTCTATCCCTGTTTGTCATCAGCAATTCTTAGCAATTTCAGGAGTTCTTCCTTCTGTTTTTCCTGCAAGGGACACTTATTAGGAGCAGTTTCAACTAAATGAATGGCTTTCTTTTCTGCATTTTCCAGCATATCTTCTGGATTTCTTATCCATGCATGTGGAATCTGTCTATCCATTAGTTCAGGAAACCATTGATATTTACGAAAGTATTTTAAAGTATGTTCCTGCTCTAAAAAATATGCTCCTTTTTTAGCAACTTCTTTAATCACTTCTTCCCCGATGGTTTCCTCGCTAACTTGAAAGCCTTCAGCACATTTTTTAAGAGCGGATATCAACTCCATGTCCAGTATCAACTGCACAATACTTCCGACATCAGCAAACGCTAATGTCCCCAGAGCACCGAAACTCCTCATTCCACACATGAAAGCCAGCCCCATGCCGAATGCTTTCTCCGTCATGCTCTGCGTTCCTGGCTCTTTAGCAGAGGTATACAGTAAATCTCCCACCGCTGCACCTTCTGGAGAATAACCAAAAAGATAAGATGCAATTTGCAGTCCTGCGGTACTTATGATCAAAGTTTCTGGACCCCATTGATTATGCACAGCATTTTTCATATCAAAGCTTAAAGGAGCAACTGGCCAGCCGGCAAGGCTACTGTCTATAGCCAGGCTGATAGCGTTAATTCCCAGAACCTCAGCAGTAATCAGAGCTAAAGCACCATCATAGGTAACAGGTGTAGCAATCCCACAAACAGGCATGGAAGTATAATTTAGCGGCTTTCCTGTGAGGTTTCTTAACTTCATTCCTGCTTCCACGCTTTCTCTGGAAATCATAAATGGTGTATTAATCCAGATTTTTGCCGGGGAAAGTAAATTTTCTATTCCTTTTTTTCTTGAACCATAATAAATCACATTTGCTTCCACAAAGTAATCAAGTGCTTCAGGAGAATAACAGGATACACGGTACGGCTTATCACTGTTTAACATAATGGTAATGTAAGCGTGCACATCACGCGTTTTTAAGGCAGCATCAGTCGGAATGAAAGTGGGATGACTTCTTCCTAAACCTTCAAAGCAATTCACCACCCGGCTGAAATCCGCTAAATCTTTAGAGGTAGCGGGTCTTAATTTTTTAGAATATACATCACAGCAAAGAGTTGCCTGTCCGGAGGCAAAATAGCTAATTTCTGGAGAAGCTTCAACCACTCTTGTATTCTGCTGATTTTTTTCCTTCTCTTTATTTATGCACTCCAGGGTAATATCTATGACTTTGTCTGTAAACTTCACTTTTTTCCCTCTTATTTCACAACCAAAGTTTCTTAAATACTCCATAAATTCATCCGTACCATCAATAGTCCATTCCACATTACGAAAAATGCGAATACTTGCCCCTACAATTTTTTGGATGTCCTTTTCATCAAATCTTACACACTGCGGAATTAGCCATCTAAATGACATTTTTATTCCTACTTTCTTTCCACTCTTGTATACCTTTTATACTCCGGACATCCACAAACAAATCATTTTTTCTCTTCAGAAGTAATTTTTCTGCCTTGAAAGTCACCTTTCATAATGTATAACCTCGTACAGGGCAATGATATTTTCCAGCTTTGTACTGTTGTCAATCTCTGTTGTGGAACCAATAAAATAACCAGGACCAGCTTGCCTTATTGCCTTCCGACATTCTTCTTTTACCTGTTCTGCTGTTCCCAGAGCAAGCAACTGGCTCATATCAATCCCACCAGCAAGAAAAATCTTATATCCATACTTCTGTCTGACTTCCCTGATACTCATCCCGGCAACTGTCTCCAGAGGATTTAGCCCGTCAATACCTGTCTCTATTAAATCATCCATTACATCCATCAGATACCCATCAGAATGGAAAAGACACTTGAAAGAATGTTCATGCCATGCCTCATTGAGTTTTCTCAATCTGGGAAAAAATTCTTTTCTCAAAAAAGCAGGACTGTGCAGAAGTTTCTCCTTACAGGCAATATCACCATAGGTTAAAACGCAGGGTGATAGTTTTTTATCGGCAACCGCGTGGCATATCTTGATATTTTTTTCCGTATACTCATCAAGAAATTCTGAGATAATCCCGGGGTCATCGCTGTAGATAAAAGAAAAAAGTTCAAAGCCAAGAATATTTCTGATTTCATCAAGTCCTGTACCGTGCTGGGCAAGAAGGTTAACTGTCTCGCCAATCAGCGATTGGATTTTCAAAAAATCTTCGTGGTATTTTTTTCTGTATTCAGCATCGTTTCTTTCTATTGCTTCTCTATTTTCCCTGATTTTCATTATCCATTTTTTCAGAAACTCAATTGCTCCTTTCTCATCGTTAAATGGTCTTTTTTTCACCCATGTTGTTTTTTCCACCGGTGATGAATGATAGATAATCCCGAATTCATCTTCCAGGTCTTCTTCCAGGACCGGACCAAAACCAACGCTTCTGGTCATATCACAGAATCTATCCACTGCCTTTCCCACAATTTTTAGAAGTTTTTCCTGTGTCTCTGGGTCTTTTGACAGAGCCGGAAGCTTCTCCGCACTGAAGTACTCAAAGGCAGCATCATTTCTTAACAAATCATAGATGGGAACCCTGTCTGTTTCCTGAAAATTCATTGTCCTTTCCACTCTTTCTCTTTTGTTCATTTTTTCTTCCTTTTTTCCCGCATTCAGTCAAAAAAGCCTTCACTCACTATTTTTTACCCTATTTTTATCCTCTGCTTCGTCCTTTTTTTATTATCCTCTTCCTTGAGCGGATAAAATCAGGATAGCCACTTTCTTTAATGTCAGGTATGCCTGCTCCTTTCAGAGAAATCTCTTTAACATCAAAAAGGTCATTTTTTTCCAGCATTCCTGCTTGCATCAAAAACTGCTTCCACCAGATATATATCAGGATGGGAAAACTGCTCAATCTCAGGGTCATCAGTGCCGGTATGTCCTGAATAATAGGTCAGCCAGCATCTTAAAGGATTATCCGGAGATTTTGCCACACCCATATAAGAAATATCTCCAGCAGGGCCTGAAGGTAAAACAAGTCGCAATACAGGTACATCTTTTTTCATGTGAAAGACTCCCATATGTGTCACATCAGGATGCAAATACCATCTCCCGGAAATCCATATTTCGTCATCCACTATCCATAACGCAGGTCCATGAAGGGCGATAGGGAGACGCTTTTTATTCCATTTCCGATAGGGTGGTTTTGAACTGCACAGATAGGGCTTTTTACTTCTGTCATCACATCTCATCAGCATGATTGCTGTACCATCTTTTTTAAAATCAAGGGAACATTCAGTTGGAACATCTTTCCCTTTGTGAATGTCATATTTCCTTTCCCATTTAATACTATCATTACTTTCAAACCAGGAAACAGTTGATGTTTTTCCGCGTTTAAATTCGTTGTATCCTGCACAATAATACTTACCATTGTAAAATTGAGGCCTCCACATAATAAAATTTTGCGCTGTCTCCATTTTTGTCCATTCACTCCAGGCTCTTCCATCTTCAGTAAATGCTGTATAAGAAGAGCAGATTCCTGTTTTCCCCTCACGTTCAAAACCGACAACAAAGAGCTTTTCTCCATCAGAATAAAGATGTGCGTCCCTGGCATCAGCATCTTTTCTGAAGGAAGCAACAATCTCAAAATGTTTTCCTTCATCACCGCTGCGCAGAACAACAATTTTTCCTGTCGGGTCAACATGGGCAGAACCCTGCCGGAATGCCACATATAAAGCATTTTTAAAATAGCAGGCACCTGTAAAGGCATTATGATACGCATCATTTGTCAGTCTTCTAATACTTTTTACATACATAATCGCTCCTGGTTGAACCTGTTAGTTCTACCGGAAACTTTACCAGACTATTTTTTGCCCTCTCCCCTGTTTTCTTACCCTTTCACTTAACGGAGAAAACTTGCCTTTACATCCCATGGCTTTTCAATCCCTTCAGTTTTGTAAACATCATTTACCTTATTTTTACTTCTTTCTTAATGGGGCAGTATAGGTAACCAGTCCCTCAATAATTTCTCCCAAATCTGATTTTATATAAGCAAAAAGTAGTGAATGGGCACATTGAGCATATTTTCTCCAACTTCACAAGCTTGACTTTCTGATAAGAGCAATCCGTAATCTCCTTTTATTCTTTTTAGTGTGAATTCCACCTGTTTAAATCTCTTTTCACCATATCCAACCTCAACTACAATCTTTTTTCCTTTTATCTTTAATATGAAATCAGCACCTTGCTGGGAAGAATCATAAGTTAAAGAAAAGTCACTCCGGTTTTTTAATATTCTTCTCAAATACAGTCCAACCACATCTTCCAGAAGTTTCCCCTTGAAATTATCAAAAGAACTTATGCTTTCTCTCTCGCAGAGTAGCAAATAACGAAAAGAAGGAGTTGCAAAAAGGTACTTAAAAGGTTTTCTTACTTGTTTATAATGGGAACCATAAGGTGCAATACGATACAACAACCCTGCATTTTCAAGTGTTTTAAGAATCAAGGATACAGTATCCTTTGATATCTCAAGGAATCGGGATAGATTGGTTAAACTTATTTCAGAACTATCCGAAAGCATATAGATAAGTCTGTAAATCTTATTCAATGTTTCCTTATCAAAATTTGAAATCATCGGGATATCGTTGTAAATAATCTTCTGAAGTATGTGGTCAAGTTGATTTAATATTACTGCTTCCTCCCTGATTGCCAGGGAAAATGGTATTGTCCCGAACTTTAGAAACTGGTTCACTTCAAGAATATCCAGATTCATCCAGTACTTTTTCACATCGGCTTCAATGGACTTTAAACTTTCAAAAACATCTTTTGAATTATTCGCATTAAAAATAGCGTTTCTTATGTCTGATCCAGGATTTTCCACAGAATATTTGTCCTTAAATTTAAGTTTTAAGTATTCAGAAAAGCTCAAGGGGTAGAGTTCTTCAAAATGTGCCCTTCTTGCACTATCTGAACTGATTTGTTTTCTTAACAGCATTGCCGAAGACCCTGTGCATAAAATGAAAATATTTTTCGTTCTGTCATAGAATGTCTTCAGGGCAGAGTCCCATCCTGGGTCGTATTGAACTTCATCGAAAAAAAGAAACATCTTTCTATCTATTTGTTCTAATCTAATTCCTAATAGGTATTCATATGCTTCCATCACATCCCACAACGAAGCATTAAATCTTTTCATAACCTCATCTATTGAAAGATAGAATTTATAGATATTCGGTGAATGAAGAACATTTAAAAACAGTTGAGCCAGCAAAGTAGTTTTTCCGACACCTCTTAACCCAGGCATCACAATCCATCGTGGTTCAGTGTTTCCATTGATATAGTCATCAATGAAACTTTTAAAAGTAAAGTAAGCACTCCTTTGAGGGTAAAAAATCCCATTACTATTAACCACATAACCACGTAAACGAAAGTTTGTTTGTGCAATTGCTGTACGGATGTAATTCAAAAATTCCTCTTTCATTTTTATGTCCATATTACTATCCTACCGTACAGGGATAGAAAGTGTCAATACTATACGACTGTAGTCCTATAGTGAGACCCAATCTGGTTTTTTCCTTTATTTTAGCCATTTTAGATTAAATTTTAAAAACCTATTTTTTATTACGAGTTTGCGAGTTAGCGAGTTCTTTTAACTCGTTAATCCGTTAACTCGTCAACCCGCTAATAATCTAATAAACTAACATCTATTTGTTGATTCATTATTTTGTTAAGCATTGTCTTAAAAAGCTCCTGATAAAGTTCTTTTTTTCTTTTCTCAATCTCCATTTTCTGGTCAATTGTCTGCAAAATCTCCGCAATTTCTTTCTGTTCAGAAAGTGGAGGAAGGGCTAGTGTAAAAACCTTCAGAGAATCCCAACTGGTACGCGGATGATTTGTCCCTGACATTGTTTCCCTGGCAAAAGACAAAAATTTTGGGGTATGCATCAGCCACGCAAGATAGAATGGGGAAATCTTATCCGCCTCGGCAGCAACTACTAACAAATCAGTAGAACATACACCCTCAAACTCAGCGATTCCTGCTTTATCCAGGTAAGGTCGTAGTTTTCCGTAAAGTATATCCTCACGATAGAATTTATTCTTTAGACTTCTCACTTCAGAACCTAACCCATGCCTACAAATACGAGTCTCTCCCCCATCTAAATGTTCCAAGCCTATATATTTTTCGTTCGGATTTGGGATAACCTGTTCTTTTCTAAGTCTGCAAACCTCCCCTACCCTCACCACTTCCCAGTGCTCAGGTATTTCTCCAATTTCTGTTTTCTTTAATTTCAAACCCAGTTTTTCAATCTGTGAACTCGTTAACTCGGCAGCCTGCAGACCTGTTAACTCTTTAACCCGTAAACCTGCCAAACCGTAATGAAATAATAAATTCATTAAAGATTTTTTCAGTTCCTTCGTCTTCTCAATAATCTTCTGCTGTAGCTCCACCGCTTCTTGAATAGTATCAAGAACCTCCACAATTTTTTGCTGTACGGGAAGAGGAGGAAGAGGGATTTCAACAGGGGAAAGGGAGCACCGGGTTATCTGAGGCTGACCTGTCCCAGAAATGACTCCGGACAAATCAGCAGATTCCAGTGCGTAGAACAAGAACTTCTTCTGAAGTGTCTTCACGTTAGGATGAACTACCATTGCATTCCCGGTAATCCATGACTTCGGCTCGGACATGTTCACTGTTCCGCAGGTAGAACCCCTGCACGTAACCAGGACTTCCGACTGTTCGTGGTTGTACCTGTGGTAGTACCCAATGAACCCGTTAGCTCCAAAGACCTTATAGCGTCCTTCGGGAAAAATCTCTTTCCCGGTAATTGTTTGTGGTTGATATATCTCGCACACTTCCCCTAATTTTTTTCTTTCCCAGTTCATAGTTTCCCCATAATCATCTTGACTTTTTCCTCTACCTTTTTCCTTTCCTGTTCTAATTTTTCCAGTTCCTTTTTAATCTCTTCTATTGGTCTGTAATTTTCTTCTTCTGCAATACTGACAAATCGGGAAGGACTCAGGTTATAATCTGCCTGTCTTACTTCTTCTATGGTTATTACTCTGGCAAACTTTTCTATATCTTTGAACTTCCTGTAAGCATCTACAACTTTTTTAATGTTTTCTTTTGACAGGGTATTTTGCTTTTTCCCAGGTTCAAATTCTTTGCTGGCGTTAATTAAAAGAATTTCTCCTTTTTTATCCTGCGGTCTGTTCTTATTGAAAACGATTATTACTGCTGGTGCACCTGTATTGTAAAAGAGTTTTTCCGGAAGCAATATCACTGATTCTATTAAACCCTCTTCCACTATTTTTTCTCTTATCAATTTTTCCCTTCCCCCTCTGGAAACAGCGCCGGTATCAATGACAACTGCTACTTTCTCTTTTGCTGAAGCAATCATATGTTGAATCCACACCCAGTCGGCTGATTGTTTTGTGGAGAATCCATACTTAAACCTTTCCTTCCAGTACTCACCTTTCTTCAGATTTTCCTCATCATAACCGTCCTGATTCCAGGGCGGGTTGGCAATGACATAATCAAATTTTTTTATGGAATCTGCCTCTTTGAATTTAGGGAAAAGTAATGTATCTCCAGGATAAAAGTAAAAATTCTTTATGTCGTGCAGGAGCATATTCATCTTTGCTAAAGCCAGCGTTCTTAGATTTGCCTCCTGTCCATTTAAAAATAATGTATCAGCTTTTTCCCTTCCATATCTGTCTTCCACATATTTATAAGCAACTATCAACATACCAGCAGAACCTGATGCCGGGTCATATAAACTTTTCTGTGGCTTCGGGTCTAAAATCTCAATCATCAATCTTATAACTTCTCTCGGAGTATATACCTCTCCTTCTTTTGCTTTTGCTGGTGCGAAGTATCTCAAAATCCACTCATAGGCGTCTCCCAAAATATCCCCTGAAATTCCTTCAAAAGAACTTTTACTGAAAAGTTCCACAAGTTGATTTAAAATTACGGTGTTTTCCGGATTGCTTGTAAAGTGGTGGAAATCAAACTGGGAAAAGATGTCCTGATAGGATTGGTTCATCTCTGCCAATTTTTTTACTGCCAGAGAAAATTTTTCCGATATTCTCTGCGGGTCTTTCCTTATCCTGTCCCAGAGATATTCCTCTGAGAAGTTAAAAAAATGATATGATGGTGAAGATGCCTCTTTTACTACCTCCTTTTCCAGCCAGCCCTTCTGTAAAAGCCTGTTTTTAACGTTTTCAAATTCTTTCTGCCATCTGTCAGAGTATGCCTTGTAAAAAAGTAAAAATAAAATGAAGGTGTAGTCCACCCTTGTTCTAATTAAATCTGCTGCCTGTTTTAGCAGGTTGAGCAGTTCACCCTTCGTGGAAAGAGAATTGCCTGCCATTCTTTCAGTCTCAAAAATACTTTTTATTCTGTACACTTTTTCTCTTTTGTCCTTTTCGCCCCTGCTGACTTCTAAAAGGCCTGTCTTTTTTATTTCCGACAGGATGTTTTTTGCCTGTTCTTCTGAATCCTGGAATGTCTGGAAAAGAAAGTTAACAACTTCATCAAAGGAAAAACTTCTGTTTTTAAATTCCCCTAAAATCATAATATACCTCTTTTTAATCCATTCCTGCATTTTTATCCCCCATTTTTGCACGTTTTGACTTCTGCCCTGCCCTTCCAGCTTTCGCCGGAAGAAAAAACTACACCTGAGCTATATTCAACCTCAGGCTACCAGAATAGCCTGAACATAATTTAAAACTTATTTACATTACCTATTTTACAGCATACACTGATTCTGTCAAGGATGAAGGTATTTCTGAAAATTCAAACGAGCTATACTGTTAGAGAGCCGGCGTTTGAAAAACTCGCAAACTCGTTAAGTCCCAATAAAATAATAATGAATTCTAAGACTTTTTTCCTTGACAGCAGGCAGTAATCTGGGATAGGCTACTGTCATTCTCACAGGGATTATCTGAATGAGATGCTCTAAAGCTATCGGACTGATTTCTGGCGGGCTGGACAGCGCTCTGGCTGTCAAAATCATGCAGGAACAGGATATTGAGGTCATTGGACTTCATGTGGTAACCTGCTTTATGCCTGCTTCCGGACAGAATCTTTCACGTGTCAACAATCTGGCAAAAAGTTTATCCCTGAAACTAAAAGTTATTACCGCGGATAGTGAATATCTGGACATTGTCAGAAATCCTGCTTTCGGCTACGGCAAAAATTTAAATCCCTGTGTGGACTGCCACATCTTTATGCTGCGTCAGGCAAAGAAATTAATGCTGGAAGAAGAAGCTTCTTTCGTCTTTACCGGTGAGGTGCTGGGTCAGCGCCCCTTCTCCCAGACACAGGCGACACTGCGTCTGATAGAACGGGAAAGTGGGCTGGAAGGATATGTGGTGAGACCACTTTCAGCACTTTTGCTTCCAGTTACAAAGCCCGAGCAATACGGGTGGCTGGAGAGAAACCAGTTGCTTGGTATCCAGGGCCGCGGGAGAAAAATCCAGCTGGCTCTGGCAGAAGAGAAAAAACTGCAGCATTTTACCAGTCCTGCCGGCGGCTGCCTGCTGACCGTTCCTTCGTTCTGCCGGCGGCTGGCTGATTTGATGAAACACAGGGAAAAATTTACCACCCAGGATTGCCTGTTACTCCAGATAGGCAGGCACTTCAGACTTGGGGAAAATTGTAAACTTATTATTCCCCGTAACCAGGATGAGGCAGTCAAACTGAGAGAATTAAAACAGGAAGAAGATATACTGATACAGGAGGAAGGATTGTCTCATCCTTCAGGTCTGGTGCAGGGCAAAATGGAAAAACTGGCTCTGGAAATTGTTGCTGCCTATAGTCAGGGGGGTTGCAGTCCTTCACGGTTGCGGGTTAATGATGAATTTTTCCTCATAGGCCGTAAGCCAAAAGAGTCTTTCAGAACATGGCTTCTGCAATGAAAAAACAGGACCTTTTCTACCGCACTGTCGTTCACCCAAAAGATTTAATTCCTTTTCATGTAGAGGAGGAAGAAAGCAACTTATTAATTCTGGCGGAAAAGGACCTGACCGGGCAAGCCAGAACAGAACTTCTCCGTCAGCGAGATTTGCTAAAACAATATATCTGTCAGCATCCTGAATTTTATTATTCCTTCTCGCCGGTGGTTATTACTGATGGTCCTGAAGTCGTGAAAAGAATGGCTGAAGCTGCCTGGCTGACAGATACCGGTCCAATGGCTTCTGTGGCAGGAACGTTAGCGGAAATGGTGGGCAGTTACCTTCTAAAAGAATCAGAAAATGTGATTGTAGAAAATGGAGGGGATATATTCCTGCGTTGCCAGAAAACTACGGTAATAGCTATCTACGCTAAGGATTCACCATTTTCCCTGAAGATTGGTCTGAAACTACCAGGTGCTGATTTCAGCCGTGGTTTAGCCACCTCCAGCGGCACTGTTGGTCATTCCTGGAGTTTTGGTCAGGCTGATGCAGTGACCGTACTTTGCCGCTCAGCTTCCCTGGCTGATGCAGCTGCCACCTATCTGGGTAACCTTGTCCACAGTAAGGATGACTTCCCGGCTGTAGAGGATAAGTTAAAGACATTACCTTTTATCGAAGGAGTTGTGATTATTGCAGGAAAGGAAATGCTGGTATGGGGCAACATAGAACTGGTTTCTTTATGAAGGTAATACGTCTGCGCACCACTGCGGGATGGTTTTTCCTCATGCTGGTAGCAGTTTTCAGTCAGCCTACCCGCAGGTCAATTTTGATGGGGTTGGTGCTGGCTCTGTCAGGAGAAGTCGTGCGCACCCTCAGCGCCGGTATCATCAGGAAAAATGAAATGCTTGCCCGTTGCGGTCCCTACAGCTGGTGCCGTCATCCTCTTTACTTTGGCAGTTTTCTAATTACTTTAGGTACTGCCCTTGCCTCTAACTTTCTTCCCCTGATAATTCTCGGGATTTTTCTTTTCGGTTTTTTCTATATTCCTACCATCACTGCTGAGGAGAAATACCTTGCAGAGAAATTTGGAGAAGAGTATTTAAATTACAGAAAAAAAACACCTGTTCTCCTGCCGCGGCCAGGAAAAACATCCTGGCAGGAGTTCAGCTGGGAAAATATCAGGTGCAATCGTGAGCATATCAACTGGCTACTGCTTTTCGCATTGTTTATCTGGCTGGCTCTCAGGCAACATTTTGGTATTTGACAGGGGAAAAGAATAGTGTATAATGTTACGCTATCCTTGACGTGGCAGATTGATGAGGTTAAAATAAGGGAAATTGCCAGAGTCAATTACAGGGGTACCAAAAGGTAAGGAAATGGTGGAGATAACATTAAAAGAGCTTTTAGAAAACGGTGTATACTTTGGACATCCGTCCAGACAGTTTGACCCGAGGATAAAGCCTTTTCTCTATGGACGCAGGCAGGGAATCTACATCATAGACATTGAAAGGACTGCGGAAAAAATTAGAGAGGCCGCCTCCTTCCTGAAATCAGTAGTCCTTGAAGGTAAAAAGGTTCTTTTTGTGGGCACTAAAAAACAGGCACAGGCTGCTGTCCAGGAGATAGCAGAAAAGTGTCGCATGCCTTATGTAAACTACAGGTGGATTGGTGGTACTCTGACCAATTTTAATGTTATCCGGCAGAGAATCGGCAGATTAGACGAAATTGAAGCCCTGGAGGCATCAGGCCGTTTGTCTTCCTATACGAAGAAGGAAGCTAGTTTGATTCTGAAGGAAAAAGAAAACCTTTTAAGAAAATTTGGCGGTATCAGGAAACTTGATACATTCCCGGGAGCTTTAGTAATTGTGGATTTACGCCGGGAAGCCAATGCTCTTAAGGAGGCTAAAAAGGTTGGAGTTCCCATTGTTGGTATTGTGGATACCAACGGTAATCCAGAACTGGCTGATTATCCCATCCCTGCCAATGATGACGGACAAAAATCAATCTGGTTAGTCCTGAGTAAGCTGGCTGAAGCCATTAGCGAGGTTCTGGTAGAAGCCCGGATAGCAGAACAGGTTAAACAGGAAGTAACAGATGGGCAGGAGATGGCTGATAGTTCCGGAGAAAGAAAACAATCCTGAGGGAGAAGAAAAAAATGAGAATTACAGCGGAACAGGTAAAAGCACTAAGAGAGAAAACAGGCCTCAGCGTTATGGAATGCAAGAAGGCACTCGAAGAGGCTAACGGTAATGCTGACTTAGCCCTGGAACGTTTAAAAGTCCTTGGTTTAGAAATAGCGAAGAAAAAGTCTGACAGGGAAGCCTGCGAGGGTAAAATTGGCTCTTACGTACACACCAATGGCCGTATAGGCGTGCTAATAGAGGTTAACTGCGAAACTGATTTTGTAGCCAGAACAGAAGATTTCCAGGATCTGGTGAAAAATCTTTGCCTGCAGATAACCGCTACCAATCCTTCCTGGATAGAAAAAGATGCTGTGCCAGAAGAAGTTCTCCAGGAACAGAGGAAAATTATTCAGCAGCAGAATACGGATAAAAACCCTGATGCGCTGGAAAAAATAACTGAGGCAAGAATTAACGACTTCTTGCAGCAGCATGTCCTTCTGGAGCAAAAGTTTATCCGGGATGAAAGTATTACAGTGAAGGACCTCATCAGTCAGAAGGTAGCCAGGCTTGGAGAAAACATCAAGGTCAGACGGTTTGTTAGATTTGCTCTGGGAGAATAAACTGTCGCTAACAGGGCAAAAGAAGCATTACTTTTGGTGGTCCGGGGCAGGTTATGATAACATTATTAAACCTTGCACAGGATGCACCAACTAACCCAAGGAGGAATTATGGAGTTTGAAGCTGGCTATATCCAGGCTCTGATTTTGCTGGGAATTGGGTTTCTGGTTTTAATGCTCGGGTTGATGATTGATGAAATAAACAAGAAAAAAGCCATCGTAGGTTATATTCTGGCAGTTGTCCTTTGTGGTTTAGGGATTTACTTCTATGCTGTGGTGGCTTTGTATCAAAGGGATAACGGCGGACAAAGTTTTAACAAACTAAACTATTACCTTTATATTTATCGGCCAGCGCCGCAACAGCCAGCAGAGACAATTCCTCTGGTTCCTGCTCCTCCAAGATGAAGACTTCAACGGGAGCAACTCCGGGACGACTTACGGATTAAAGCTGTTTAAAGGATTTGGAAGGTTTAAAAATAATTTTCCGTCTTTCTGGAATCTCCACTCTTTCCCCGGTTCTGGGATTGCGACCTACTTTTGCTCCTCTCCTTCTTACCTGAAAAACACCAAAATTTCTTAATTCAATCCTTTCTCCCTGTTCCAGTGCCTGTCTCAGATTAATAAGAAAACTGTCAATAATATTTTTTACCACTACCTTGTTCAGGCCTGTCTGCTGAGATACCTTCTCTACTAAATCAGCCCTGATCATTTCTGCCTCCAGAAAATTTTTCTGCCGGAGGAGGGATTCGAACCCTCACGGAGTTTGCCTCCACCGGATTTTGAGTCCGGCGCGTCTGCCATTTCACCACTCCGGCTATATTGCTGCTATAAAAGTTATTCTTTTTGGCTGGAGATGTCAATACTTTCTGCAAATTATGCTTTCTCAATGATGCTCCTTCTGAAAGGATACCCTGCCTGTAGTGGGGTTATAAACAAATTTTAAACCCGGGGGTAATTCCCGGAGAAAGGAAAGATATCCCCTGAAAATCAGTTGTTGTAGAAAAGAAGGTAAATGCCCCTCCCGGAGCTGAAAAGAATGGATTTTATCTGAAATGAAATCAACCTGTCCCTGGAACTTTTTTCAACACCGACTGCCAGAAAAAAGGGTTCACGGAGTAATTCAGAGCCTTAGCCTTCTTGAGGTCCTCCCATGCTCTTTCATAATCTCCCACCGTAGCATAGGTGGAAACCCTGTTATAGTACGCTCCGGCAAAAACAGGCTGAAGTTCTATAGCCTTACTAAAGTCGTCAATTGCTTTCTGGTATTCTTTCCATGCCTGGTAACACAACCTGCGGTTGTTGTACACCCTGGATGAATCTGGCTGTAACTTCATCGCTTCTGAATAGTCGGTTAAAACCTGGTGAAAACTCCCCTTAAGATACCGGGCAAGGCCACGATTAAAAAGAAGGGTGACGCTGCTGGGAAAACTTACCAGCGCCGCAGAGAACAACTGCATAGCTCTGTCATAATTTTTTTTGTAAAAGGCACTGGCAGCTTTTCTCAAATAATGCTCTGACAGCTGCCGGAAAAATTGCTGATGCCTCCATTTCTCCTCTGTATAAATTACCCGGAAAAGCAAAGGAAGTCAACATCTCACACATCTGAACGTTCCTGTTTTCTCTTCCCCTCTTTCCCGGAGACAGGTCAGGAGAGATTTGATTTTCTCCCCCTTTTTATTCCTCTTTTTTTTAATGAATAATTGGTGTGGATTTTTAAATCCCTCTTGCATCTACCTTTCAGAAAGGAGAAACTTCAGTGTAAATCTCCCTGTAGTGCCCCCTTTTGCCGGAGGGGAAGAGCAAAAAGAGCACAAGGGGCAGGTGTAAATTTTTACTGAAAATGGTATAATAATTGTGATGGATGAAATAGTACGTTACCGGATAAGAAACAAGTTCTATCTCTGCCTCACCCCTGAAGAAGCCATTACCACAGGTGTGACCACTGGCGAACAGGTGGTGGAACGTGTGGTTCTGAAGAGGAATCCTGGCTGGGGATGTAAGGAATTTGCTGTTATCAGAACTGAACCGCTCCAGCAGCTGTCACAGATTCCCGCTCTCGAAAGACAGGAGCAGATTTTCGCTGACCGCAGGCAGGCCCAGGAATTTATCAACAGCAAGCCGAAAGGTCTTTTTCTTCTGTGCGGTATCACTGAAACCCAGACTGTAAACCGGGAAGAGATTCATACTGATGAAAACCAGGCAGTAGACGCTCTTTTAAAAGAACTGAAATTTTTTGACCGGAAATAAGTCCGGAAAGCTTCTTTCAGCGGAAATAAATCAATTTTCTCTTATGGATTCCAGAGAAAAGAGTTTTTTTTACCGGCAGTTATCTCAGATGTTAGAATCCGGTCTTCCACTCATTTCAGCTGTGGACAGTTTTCTCTCCTTTAGGGCAACAACTCACTGGAAGAATAACCTTGTCACAGTGAGAAAAAAAATTGCTCAGGGAATTCCCCTTTCCATCAGCCTGGCAGAGACCTTCGGGAACCAGATTACAGAACTGGAAAAGGCAGCCATAAAACTGGGCGAAGTTTCAGGAAGTCTGGCTGAAGTACTGAAAAATCTGGCAGAGTACTTTGAATTTCTTACAGGAATTAAAACCAGGCTGATTACCGGTCTTCTTTATCCTGTTATTCTGCTGCACGCCGCTATCATCATTCCTGCTTTCCCCCTCCTAATCTTAAAAGGAGCAGGAGCATTTCTCGCTGCTGTCTGTCCCTTTTTATTGCTTTTTTATGGTCCCTTCGTCATCCTTAAACTAATCCCGCGTAATAAAATTCAACTGCTGCAGCAATTTTTCAGCAAAAGTGCGTTAAGAATTCCTGTTTTAGGTGGAATTTTTTCTTCCCTGGCTCTACTGCGATTTTACCAGGCATGGCTCTGTCTTTACTCAGCTGGACTGGGAGTGATGGAAAGTATTCCTCTGGCAGCCAGGGCTACAGGCAATAAGGAGATAGAAGAATCACTTCTCAGCGCACAGATTAAACTTCACCAGGGCAAAACTTTACAGGAAAGCTTTGCAGGAAATCCTTACCTGCCGCAGACAGCAAGAGAGTTTATCAAAACAGGTGAAATAAGCGGGCGGCTGGATGAAAGCCTGACATTTCTGGTGAACACAACCAAACAGGAATTAAATACAAGAATGGAGAGATTGCTGACAGTTTTACCGGTAGCAGTGTATTTGCTTGTGGCTGTTTACACGGCTTTTATTATTATTTCTTTTTACCTGGGTTATTTTCGGCAGCTTAACTCCTTTCTTAACTAAAAATTGCTTCCCGGAATTTATTTTTCTTTCACAATTTCCAGAAGTTCAACCTCAAAGATCAAAACGGCATTTGGCCCAATAAGATGACCGGCCCCACGCTCACCGTAAGCCAGCTCTGGCGGGATGAAAAATCTGTACATACTGCCTGTCTTCATCAAAGTTAAACCCTCCTGCCAGCCCTTTATCACGCCAGTTACCGGGAAAACTGCTGGTTGTCCCCGTCGGTAGGAACTATCAAACTCGGTACCATCTAAAAGAGTACCTTTGTAGTGCACCTTAACCTTATCTTTGAGAGAAGGTTTGGGTCCCTCTCCTTCCTTGATTATCTGGTATTGAAGGCCACTCGGAGTAGTAATAACACCTTCTTTTTTAGCGTTTTGTTCCAGAAAATTCTTTCCTTCTATTATGTTCTTTTCCGCCTGGGCTGCTCTCGCCTGGGATTCAGCTTCCATCTTTTTTTTCATCAGCTCCTGCTTCATCTGAGTCGCTTCTGACACAGGTACAAGGGGCTGTTTACCTTCAAAAGCATCTCGTACTCCCCGCAGGAAAGAATCCCACTCAATTTTGGTATCCAGCTTTTTTAAGGAAGAACCAACATCCTGACCTATGACATAGCTCAGCCTGTCAGCTGGTTGCTTCACAGAAACCTTACTTTTACTTTTCTTTTCCGCAGACTCAAGGGTAAAACAAACAACAAAGACAACCAGGACAAGTTTTTCTAATTTTCCCATTTCCGACCTCCTTAACAATTTTTACCTGCTTTTTCCACTTTCTTTATTTTCCTTCATCCTGACAGAAAAATCAAAAGTCAATAGTTCAGGTTGGATAACCCAGAAAAATTCAGGAGAAAGTGTTTTCTCTCCGGGAGGCGAGGATATCTGGACTTCACTGAAAGCAAAAGCCTGTTTTACTGTAATCACCTCTTTCTTCAGGTTAATACTTCCCTGCAGTTGCATACTCCCTCCAGCAAGACGAAAGCCACTAAATTTTAAAAACTCTCCTATCAGGCTTAAAGGGAAAAAAGAAAAACTATCAGTAAGTTCCCAGCAAATACCATCTTTGCCCGGAGTGCCTGTAGCGTACACTTTTAAAGGGGATAGCCTTCCCTGACTCTCGAAAACTGCAAAAAGGTCAAAAGTAACTCTCCTGCGGGGCTCTGGCAGTGAAAACCCGCGCAAACAAAGAGAAAGGTTTTTTATAGCAATTTTTCCTTTGGTATCCCCGGTTTTAATGAAATTTAACTTGCCACCGGTAATTTCAAGATTATCAATAAAAAGATTGAAGGCTCTACCGGGACCTTGTTTCAGTTTTATATAAGATAAGGTGTTTTCTCCGGTTGGAAGAAACAGCAGATTGACACAGGGAGAAGTAACTTCTATCTTTCTCACCCGCATCTGCCCCCTGAGGAAAGGCAGAAGATGAAAGTTTATCGCCAGAACTGGCACATTCACAAAATCAGTATTTCCACACTGCTGTGGCTGGATTACCCTGAGATTGCTGGCGCTGATTGACCGCCTCAAAAGAGAAAAATGTATTTTGCTGATTTTAATCTCTAAAGGTGAGTTTTTCACCACCAGATGCATAATTGTTTTTTCTATCAGAAAATCTACCAGATAGCCCGAAAGGAAAACAACAGTGAGTGTCGTAATTAGAAGAACTACACGCGAAAGGTATTTCATTGTAACCAACCCTTCTGTTGAAAATAATTCCAGGCTGTTTCTGTCTGCTCTCTAAATTTTTTAAAACCTATCCTTGCCACTGGAGTACCATGAAACATACTTTTAAATCCTGCTTCGTCAAGTTTCATAAATTCCTCCAGAAGAACAATATTTTCTTTAACGACTTCATTTGCAGAAATAAGTTTCTTCGTAGAAGTATTATTGAAGGGACAAGCAATCTGACAGCGGTCACATCCAAACAAAGTTCCTTTAAGAAGAAGTTTTTCCTCTGCCGTCAACAACCTGGTATTTTCCACGGTTAAATAGGCAAGACACCGTCTGGCATCCAGAACATAAGGTTGCACAATTGCCCCGGTGGGACAAGCCTTTATACATTCCTGACAGTCTGTGCAACTGCTGTGGCCTGGCCTATCCGGCTCCAGGGATACATTGAAAATTATTGTTGCCAGAAAAACCCACGAGCCATGAGCAGGTGTAATCAGAAGAGTATTTTTCCCTATCCAACCCAGTCCTGCCTTCATAGCCCAGTATTTCTCCAGAACTGGCGCTGTATCTACTGTTACGTGAAATCTAATTTCCGGATAATTTTCTTTAAGCTTGTGGAGAAAGTTTCTGATTTTTTCTCTTATCACTACATGATAGTCCGGGAGCCAGCCGTAGCCTGCCATAAAAGGTGCCAGTTTCCCTGGTTTTCCGTACGGGTAAGCAAGAGCCACAACTGTCCGGGCTTGCGGATAGAACTTCCTGATATCCAGCCGGAGTGACAAAGTCCGGGGCATCCAGTTCATCCTGCCATGGTAGCCCTTACCTATCCAGTGACAGCAGAATTCACTGATGTTTTTTTCAACCGTGCCTGCCTCAGCAAAACCAGTGCAAAATCCTAAAGATTCCAATCCTTTCTGAAGATAATCTCTCAGTTCCTGATTACGGGAAATTGTCATTTGTGATTTATAATACCAGAATAGTACTGCCTAATAAAAGTTTTGCTTTTGACATTAGACCTACACTCAGGTAATAAAAATGTCTGGTAAGCGTTCAGTTCTTGAGACTGTGTACTGTACCCTTTTTCCTTCTTTCTCTTTTGGCAACTCTATCTTTCATTTCCCCCTTTCTCAACCCCGCTTTCCAGCTGCCCTTTTGCCCTTTTTGTTTCCCCCTCTGGCAAAGGCGAATTACGGCGGAATTTACACGGAAGTTTCTCCCTTTTGTAAAGAGAGATGCAAGAGGGAACTCAAAACCTCCCCCAGCCCCTCTTTTCCAAGAAGGGAGGGAGAAAAATGCCTGCCAGGTCCATTCCCTTTGCTAAAAATATTTTGGGGAAGCGATACCGGAAGTTGTATAATTTTTTAGGTCAGGAAGATAAAGGGAGCGAAAGGTGTCATACAAAATGCTTACTTTTGATAACGGCTTAAAAGTAGTCTGCCATTTTTTACCGGAGGCAAAATCAGTGGCGGTAGGTATCTGGTTTCAAGCAGGAAGCCGCTTTGAAACATATAGGGAAAACGGCATTTCTCATTTTCTGGAGCATATGCTTTTTAAGGGAACAGAGAACAGGAGCTGCCTGCAACTGAAACAGGAGATAGAAGGCGTTGGTGGTAGTTTTAATGCCTTTACTTCAGAAGAACTTACCTGCTACTGGATAAAAATTCTTAGCCGCTATCTGGAAAGAAGCCTTGATGTTCTTTCTGATATGATTCTCCACCCTTTGCTCCAGGAAGAGGATATGAAAAAGGAAAAGATAGTTATTGCAGAGGAACTCCATCTTTTGCATGACCAGCCAGCACAATATGTTCATGAGCTTTTTCAAAAAGCATTATTTTCTCCTCATCCTCTGGGACAACCAGTGCTTGGCTCAGAGAAAACAGTTTTCAGGTTTGCCAAAAATGACCTTCTCCGTTATCTGAAAAAGTTTTACACAGCAACCAACAGTGTTATCAGCATCAGTGGAAATTTCCCCGCTGGTGCTTTGAAAAATCTGGTAAAAAGGTTCTGGGGAAGATGGACAGCCGGAAAGAAAAACCAGTTTCATCCCTGGCCTGGGAATTTTTCCGGTCCAGGAATAAAAATTGAAAACCGTGATACCCAGCAAGTAAACTTCTGCCTCGGTGGTCCTGCTGTCTCCGTTTTCTCTGAGAAAAAATACGCTTTTGCCTTACTGAATACGATACTGGGTGGCAATACCATAAGCCGTCTTTTTGAGTCCGTGCGGGAAAAACTCGGCCTTTCCTACGATATACGAAGTTATGTTAAACACTACCAGGATACAGGGGCTTTTGTCATCAGTGGTGGAGTATCACCGGATAAGATGGAAACAACATTAGATGTAATTGTCAGAGAAATGCGGATGCTGAGAGATAAAGGCTTAAAACCCGGGGAACTTTCTCAGGCCAGAGAGTTTCTCACAGGTCAGATTTTAATGGCACTGGAGGAAAGTCTGGAAGACATGCTGTGGATTGGGGAACAGCAGACTATTCAGGGACGCATTCTGACACCTGAAGATGTTATCAAAAAAATTAATGAGGTTAAGGCTGAAGAGGTTTCAGACCTTGCCAGGGTATTCTTCCAGCCTGCTAAGTTGTGCCTGGTTATGGTAGGCCCGGTGGCAAAGAAAGAAAGATTGCACCGCATCCTGGCAAAATTATAAACCGTTTTCCAGTTTCCCGGTCTGTAAGTCCCAGTGTTTGACACAGGAAACAAGAATTTTTATAATAATTGCTGGGATAAGGAAAATGAAGAAAGAACTTTTAAACCTCTTAGAGTACTGGGAGAAGGAAAAGGGAATTGACCGGAGTTTTCTTCTGGATTCCCTGGAGAGAGGCCTTCTCACCGTTTACCGCAAGAAAGCAGGTCTTCCTGAGAATGTTTACGTCAGGATAGACAGAGACACCGGGGACATAAAATTTCTGGATGAAGCCGGAACGCAACTTCCTTGCCCCAGCTTCCCCTGGGAGAGGATTGCCGCCCAGGCTGCTAAACAGATTCTCATTCAGAAAATCAGAGAAGCTGAGAAGAATGCTATCTATCAGGAGTTTTCCCGATTACAGAATGAAATCATCAGTGGACGCGTGGAACGGTTTGAGGAGGGGCATGTTGTTCTTTCCTTTGGCAGAACAGAAGGACTCCTGCCGCAACACCACCGCCTCAGCGGAGACCATCTACGTGTTGGGGATAATGTTAAGGTTTTTGTTTTAGAGGTAAGAAAACCCAACCGTGGTAATTATCAGGTGATAGTTTCCCGCACGCACCCGGATTTGGTCCGCCGTCTTTTAGAAGCGGAAGTCCCGGAGCTGAAGGATAAATTAATTGAAATTAAAGCTCTGGTGCGCTTTCCTGGAGACCTCACCAAGGTCGCTGTTTACTCGCATAATGAAAAAATAGACCCGGTCGGTACCTGCATTGGTGACAAAGCCCTGCGGATTAAAAACATCAGTAAGGAGCTGGCAGGTGAAAAGGTAGAAATTATCAAATGGAGCATAGACCCCGCTACATTTATCAAGAATTCTCTCAGTCCGGCTCAGGCAGGGAAAATAATCCTGAACGAACAGGCAAAAGAAGCAGTAGTGCTGGTTGATGATAATCAACTTTATCTGGCAATTGGGAAAAAAGGACAGAATGTAAGGCTGGCTTCCAAATTAACAGGTTGGAACATCAGGGTACTTCGTTTTTCAGAGTATGAAAGTGGCGAAAAACCAATTTACGGTGTTCTGGAAGGCGTGGATGAAAACATAGCCCGGTCTTTAGCAGAACTGGGTTATACTACTGTGCGACAGCTGGCAGAGGCTCATGCTGATTCTCTTACCAGAATACCCGGTCTTTCTCGAGACCAGGCCGCCAGGTTAATCACAAGCGCAATAGAACATCTTCAGGCTGAGGGAGAAAAGAAGTGAGAATCTATGAATTTGCTCGCTTAAAAGGAATACCGTCAAAACAAATTCTGGATATCTGTCACCGGTTGGGCTGGAAATTAAAAAAAAGTTTCAGCGGGTTAAGCCCGGAAGAACAGAACCAGATTGAGACCTACCTCAACCAGGAAAAAAGTAAAAACCAGAAAGAAGCAGGTACTGCTACCACAACCCTCACTGAGGAAAAACGTCCCAGAAAGCATAGCCCGGTAAAAGAAAAAGTTCAGACTTCACCAGCACAGGAAACCACCGGGGTTAGAACGCTTTCCGCAGAAGAAAAGACTGTAACAGCTCAGAAAGAAGAACTAATCGCGAAAAAAATCCCTCTTAAGAAAATTGAAATCACCGGCACAGAGAGTGTTGGCCAGCTGGCAGCAAAGTTTAATCTGAAACCTGCAGCGCTGTTAGCCAGATTTTTGCAATGGAATATTCCCCTTACCAGCATTAACGACAGGCCCGGTATAGAAAATGTGCGCGCTGTGGCGGAAAAAATGGGTATGGAAGTTACTGTACAGGAAGCGGTAGAACCTGTCAGTAAAAAGGTGGTTGCTTACAAGCCAAGGGCGCCGGTCGTCACTATCATGGGTCACGTGGACCATGGGAAGACTACTATCCTTGATGCCATTCGGAAAAGCCGTCTGGCACAGCGAGAATTCGGACAGATTACCCAGAAAATTGGTGCTTACCGTGTTAACCTGCCCCAGGGTTCCATTGTTTTCCTGGATACCCCCGGTCATGAAGCCTTCACAGCAATGCGTGCACGTGGCGCCAGGGTAACTGACCTGGTTGTCCTGGTGGTAGCCGCGGATGAAGGAGTAAAACCTCAGACTGTGGAAGCCATCAACCATGCTAAGTCAGCCAATGTTCCCATTATTGTTGCGGTTAATAAAATTGATAAGCCCAATGCCAACGTGCAGCAGGTAAGGAAACAACTGGCAGAATATGGTCTGGTACCTGATAACTGGGGCGGCGATACTGTTTTTGTTAACCTTTCTGCTCTCACCGGGGAAGGTTTGAATGAACTTCTGGATATGATTCTTCTGGTAGGTGAAATGCTGGAATTGAAAGCAGACCCAGCCTGTCCCGGGGAAGGTATTGTTATTGAATCTCAGTTAGACCACGCCAGAGGACCGGTTCTTTCCGTCTTAATTCAGAACGGAACAGTGAGAGTTGGTGAAAGTTTTGTTGCTGGACCGGCTTATGGCCGCATCCGCGCTTTGATTGACGACACCAATAACCGTCTTTCTGAGGCTGAACCTTCCACTCCTGTAGAAATCCTGGGAGCCAGCCAGATAGTTTCACCAGGGACAAAGTTCGCAGTGGTTGCTTCAGAAAAGGAGGCGCGAGAATTAGCAGAGAAAAATGCGGTGAAAAGTTCTTCTCCACCTGTCGCCGGACGTCGTATCACAGTTGAAGAATTGTACCAGCAAACCCAGCAATCAACGAAAAAAGAATTGAAGATTGTTCTGAAGGCTGATTGCCTTGGCTCAGTAGAGGCTATCCGCACCATGCTGGAAAAACAAAAAAGTGACCTGGTGCAACCTACTTTTCTTCACTGTGCCGCTGGACCCATAACAGAAGGAGATATTCTTCTGGCTGCAGCTTCTAAAGGAATGGTAATTGGCTTTAACGTACCTTTCGGGGAAAGAAGCAGCGGACTGGCAAAGCAAGAAGGAGTGGAAGTAAAAATCTATCGGCTTATTTACGACCTGGCTGAAGATATTAAAAACCTTCTGGAAGGACTGTTAGAACCAGAGAAAAAGGAAGTGCTGGTCGGTCAGGCTCTGGTGAAAAAAGTTTTCCAGCTTTCCAAAGGAAAGGTGGTGGCTGGATGTCTGGTGGTTGATGGAAAAGTACAGCTGGGCTCCCGGACAAAGGTTATCCGCGAGGGGAAAATAATACACGAAGGAACGTTGATCACTCTGAAACGGTTCAAAGAAACAGTAAAAGAAGTAGGTACCAATACCGAGTGCGGGATGGAAATTGCCGGTTTCAAGGAATTCAAAGAGGGGGACATCATCCAGTCAGTCAGGATAGAGCAGGTTGTTCGCCCTCCGGAAAAAAATACATAAATTCCTCGCTAATGAGAGAAGAACCGGTTATGTTCATCTAAAAACCAAACAATGAACTCCGTAACCAGAACTGTGCAGGTGGGCAATATCAGTATTGGAAGTCAGCACAGGATAATACTAATTGCCGGCCCATGTGTTATAGAGGACGAGGCAGAAACCATCAGTCTGGCTAAAGACCTTTTCACTATCTGCAAGGAAAAAGGTATCCCGCTGATTTTTAAGAGCTCCTATGACAAAGCCAACCGCAGTTGTCTCAATTCTTACCGTGGTCCGGGCATAAGACAGGGTCTGGCTATTCTTCAGCAGGTGAAGGAAAAACTGGGTATACCGGTACTTTCTGATGTCCATTGCCGGCAGGAAGTAGACCAGGCAGCAAAGGTTCTGGATGTTATCCAGATTCCGGCATTTCTTTGCAGACAAACCGACCTTTTGATGAGTGCAGGACAGACTGGCAAGGTGATAAATGTAAAGAAGGGACAGTTTCTGGCTCCCTGGGATGTCAGGCATGTCGTGGAAAAAATCTCTTCCACTGGTAATCAGCAAATTTTAATCACAGAAAGAGGAACCTGTTTCGGATACAACCAGCTGGTTTCAGATTTTCGTGCTTTGCCCATTATGCGGAACTTCGGGTATCCGGTTATCTATGATGCCACTCACAGTGTACAACAACCAGGCGGACTGGGGGTCAGTTCAGGGGGCCAGAGAGAATTTGTTGCGCCACTTGTCAGAGCCGCCGTGGCAGTCGGGTGCGACGGTATTTTTCTGGAAGTCCACCGGGAGCCTGGAAGGGCGCTTTCCGATGGACCTAATATGGTACCTATCGCTGAGTTGCCGTCGCTGCTTCAGCAAATTCTTAAAATTAGAAAGGCAGTGGAAAATGAAGACAGAGAAAATACTTCTTCTGGGCCGAAGGGTTATTGACATAGAGCTGCGCAGCTTAAAACAAATAAGAGAACGTCTGGATAAGTCTTTTGTATCTGCTGTCAATGTGATGCTTAACTGCCGTGGGAAAATTGTAGTCACCGGTATGGGTAAGAGTGGTATCATCGGCAGGAAGATTGCTGGAACTATGGCCAGTATAGGCAGGGCTGCTATTTTCCTTCATCCCGGGGAAGCCATCCACGGCGACCTTGGACTGGTGAGTAAGGGCGATGTTATTTTAGCTATCTCTAACAGCGGCGAAAGTGATGAACTGCTCCGTATCATTCCAAGCTTTAAAAAAATAGGTGCCTATATCATAGCGGTCACCTCTTCCGCTAACTCCACTCTTGGTCAGGTAAGCGACCTTGTTATTGCCACCGGCCAGATTCAAGAAGCAGATGTTCTGGGATTGGTTCCTTCATCCAGTACCACCTGTGCTCTGGTAATCGGGGATGCTCTGGCATTAACACTTCTGGCGGTAAGCGATTTTGACCGCCAGGACTATGCCTTTTATCATCCTGGTGGTAATCTGGGAAAACGACTTATGCTGCGCGTTAAAGATGTTATGCAGACCGGCAAACAAGTTCCTCTCATCAAAGAAAATGCTCCTCTCCTGGCAGCCATAGAAGCCATTAATAATAAAAACCTGGGTTTCACCCTGGTGGTGAATGAGAAGGGACAGCTAAGTGGAATTATCACTGATGGTGATGTCAGGCGTTTAGTTTTACGTTATAAGGAAAAACTCCAGAATCTTAAGGCTGGTGAGGTGATGACCAGAAATCCTAAAACAATTGAAGCAAACAAGCTTGCTGCCCATGCGCTCTCCCTGATGGAGAAACTGGAAATTACCTGCCTGGTGATTGTGGATAAAAATAATAGACCCGCAGGAATTGTTCATCTACATGACTTACTGGGGAAACAGGAGTTCCGGTTTGATTTCTAAGAAGACCGTGGAAAAAGTAAAGGTGATAGCAGTTGATGTGGATGGGGTGCTCACTGACGGCAGATTTTTCCCTGCTTTGAAATCGCAACTCCGTTGCTTTCACGTCCGTGATGGTCTGGGTCTTAAACTCATGTCCCGGTCAGGGTGGAAATTAATCATTCTCACCGGAAGAGATTGCACTGCTGGAGAGCGAAAACGATGGAAAAAGCTTGGAGTAAGTGCTATCATTAGCCTGGTAGAAGACAAGGAAAAGGCTCTGGAAAAATGGCTGAAAAAAAATGGTTTTTCCTGGGACCAGGTCTGTTATGTAGGTGACGACTTACCTGATATTAAGCCGATGAAAAAAGCAGGACTATCTTTCTGTCCGGCTGATGCCTGCCGGGAAATCAAGCAGATAGCAGATATCATCTGCCAGTCCTGCGGTGGCGCAGGAGTAATCCGGGAAATAGCGGAGTTACTTCTTCGCAAGGGAGAAAAATGGACAAAAATGCTTCGGTTTTACGGGTGTGGATAATAACAATCAGCGTTTTGTTTCTTCTGACAGGCTGCCAGCGAGAAAAAACTTCTGAAAGCGACAGTAACACTCCTTCACAAAAGGTGGAACATTTTTCCTGGAAGCAGTTCTCCCCACAACTGCAGGTAGAACTTTCTGGAGAAAGTGCAGAACTTACACCTGACCAGAAGGTAGCTACGCTTTCCCAGCCAGCTCTCTCCCTGAAAACCCAGGATTCGGTAATTGAAATAAGAACAGGTAAGGAAGGGTCGGCAGAGATAAAAATTAACCCCGGACTGCAGCAGATGGAAGCAGCGGTTTTACAAGGAAACATTCATATTGTCCAGAAAGATATCAGCGGGAAAAAAGTTTTGCTGGAAGCGACCTGTCAGAAGCTAACTTATCAGGATGGCACAAAACTGCTCATCATGGAAGGCAACCCTGTTGTTACCAGGGAAAAGAACACATTTTCCGGTGAGAGGATTTTTTACTACTGGACAGAAAATCGCATTGAGATTAAAGGCAATGTTAAAGTTCTGGTTTACCCCGAGAAGAATCAAACGCCTTAGTGTGTTTTTCTTCTCTCTCAGCCTGGCAACAGCAGAAGAGATACGTGTCTGTTTAAAAGAAGGCGATTCAGCCAGAAGCGTTACTGCCGGGTTCCGGTCAGGATACCGCGGTGTAGTCTACGCCCAGAAAGACCGGAAGCGCTGGTTCTTGATTAATCAACTTGATTTAGAAGAATATGTCACTGGTGTGGTAGGAAATGAGATGGGGCCAGAATGGCCAACTGAAGCACTGAAAGCCCAGGCCATCTGTGCCAGAACTGTGGCTCTGGTCAGGAAAGAACAGGCGCGACAAAAGGGCTGTATTTACGACCTGACTATGACTCATCAGCTTTACGGACAATGTGAACATGAAAATGTGGTGACAGCAGTGGAGGAAACAAGGGATATGGTTCTTACCTTTGAAGGAAAACCTGTTTTGGTCTTCTATCATACCTGCTGTGGTGGTTCTACCACTGCTGCCGGTAACGTCTGGACTGGTACCTGGCCGTGGTTACAACCAGTAACTGGCTGTTGTTGTTCTGATGCACCTTATGCTGCCTGGCAACGGGTATTCAGTTTGTCTTATCTATCCCGTGCTCTTGGATTCCCTGTAAAACAACTTTTTGTCAGCGAAATGGATACATCAGGACGGGTGCGGAGTTTGACTGTGGTCTCTACTACTGGTAAAATACAGTTATCAGCAGCGGAACTACGTAGCCGAATTAATAAGCAGGCAGGGGTAGAATCATTTCAAAATCAGAGCACCCTGCCCAGTACATTTTTCACTTTCCTTCAGGAAGGCCAAAACTTTATTTTTCAGGGCCGGGGCTATGGACACGGGGTGGGACTGTGTCAGTGGGGAGCAAAGAAAATGGCCGAAGCAGGAGCAGGTTACCTGGAAATACTTCATTTTTACTTCCCTTCTCTCACGGTCAAAAGAAAAGGAGAAAAGGAGGTCTATGGAGATAAGAGTTCATCTCAAGGTAAAAGTTGATTCTGGTTTTGAAGACCACATCAGGCAAAAGATAGAACGTCTGGAAAGACTGACACCGGCGCCAGCATCAGCTGACTTTTACTTGCGAACTGAAGGTTCTGAATACGTCAGTGAACTGGTTATGCACACCGGACACCAGACCATTTTTGTTAAGCAAAGTGACCCTGACCTTAACCGCAGTGTAGAACTATTACTGGACAAACTCGGAACCAAGTTAAGCCGTTTACACGATAAGATGACTGACCATTCACACCGGTAAGCGTAAATAAATATTGAGTTTTCTCCCCGTCGAGGGAGGGAGGACGGGTAAACTTTCACCTTAATCCTTTCCCCTGATGGGCAGGATAATAGAAGAGGAAAAAGCAGAGGATAAAAATAGTCAGCCTGAGTTTTTGGCAGAACCAAGAAAAAGATAAGGAGGGAATGGGGAGCCGGAAGCCAACTTTTTAGTGTGTGCAATCAGCCACCAAGGAAAGGATGGTAAAGTGTCCCTAAAAACCAGGAGTGAAAAAGAAAAACAACTAACTGGTAGTGCGATGTTGCACTATGCTTTTCAGGGGAGGAAATATGAAAATAGTGGATTTTCTGTTTGAAGACTCAATCATTATAGGAATGAAGAACAGGGAAAAAGAGGCTGCGCTGGAAGAATTGCTTGTTGCACTGGAGAACGCCGGTCGGATTAAAGACCGTAAGAAAATCCTTGAGGCTTTGATTGAACGAGAGAAACTTGGTTCTACAGGCATCGGCCAGGGGATTGCCGTACCCCATGCCAAAACTAACCAGATTAATAATCTGGTGGCTGCCCTGGGAATCTCTCAAAAAGGGATAAGTTTTGAAGCGCTTGACGGCGAACCTGTAAATATCATTTTTCTGGTACTGGCACCCGCAAAAGCTACCGGGATACATCTGAAGGCTTTAGCTAAGATAGCCAGGTTACTCAAGGACAAGGTTTTCCGTCAGAGCCTGAAGACCGCCTCCAGCCCTTCAGAAGCCCTGAAAATCATTGCGGAAGATGAAGAAAAATTGAATTCCTTACTCTAAGGGAATAAATGAAAACCTACCATGGGATACCAGTCTTTCCCGGTGTAGCTATCGGTCAGGCTTGTCTATGGAGGCGTTCTCCACGGACTGTCCCCACATACCGCCTTTCCGCCGATGAGGTGGAAGCTGAGGTGTTAAGATTTCAAAAAGCCCTGGCTCTAACTGAAAAACAGATTGCCCATCTGGAGCGACAGGTGGCTAAAAATGTTGGCCCGGAATACAGTGAAGTCTTTGGCATTCACCGTATTCTGCTTCAGGACAAGATTATCCGTGATAAAACAGTAGAAATTATTCGGCGGGAGAACCTGAATGCAGAGAGTGCTCTGGAAAACGTTGTCCGGCAGCTGGGAATCATTTTTGACCGTGCCCCGGAAGATTTTCTCAAGGACAGGAGACGGGATCTTTTGGATGTGGTAGAAAGAATAATGGCTAATCTGGAGCAACCGGATGAAAAAAAGAGTTCCTGTGGCTCCCAGCAAATTATTGTAGCCACAGACCTTTCACCTTCCCAGACAGCAGCTATTGACCGTAATCAGGTAATCGGCTTAGCTACCGAGATTGGAAGTCCCACTTCCCATGCTGCTATTCTGGCCAGGGCACTGGAGCTTCCAGCGGTTGTGGGATTAGGACAAATTTTAGATGAGATGAATGGCGGAGAAACAGTCATAGTTGATGGAGAAAAGGGCCTGGTTATTGTCCAGCCAGAACCCCAATTAATCCAGGTGTATAAGAAAAAACGCATCTGGCTGGTCCGCCGCCAGGAAAAGTTAAAAACCCTGGTTCATCTGCCAGCAGAAACTACTGATGGACACAGGGTAAAACTTTTAGCCAACATTGAATTTCCTGAGGAAATCAGCAGCGTAAAAAAATATGGGGCGGAAGGAATTGGCCTTTACCGGACTGAGTATCTTTATCTTAACCGCAGAGACCTTCCCTCAGAAGAAGAACAGTATCAGGCTTACAGGAAAATAGCACAACTGATGAGGGATAAAGTAGTGGTAATAAGAACTCTGGACCTCGGAGGAGATAAATTTTCCTCTAGTCTGGGATTCCCCAGAGAAGGTAATCCTTTTCTGGGATGGCGCGCCATCAGAATCTGTCTGGCAAGACAGGATATTTTTATTGCCCAGATAAAAGCTATCCTGCGGGCGGCTGTCTTTGGTAAACTCAGGATTATGATTCCCATGGTAGCAACAGTTGAAGAGGTAAAACAAACCCGGGAGATAATGAAGACCTGCTGCGCCCAGCTGAAAAAAGAAAAAAAACCTTTCCGCCCGGACATTCCGCTGGGAGTATTGATAGAAGTACCTGCGGCAGCTTTAAGTTGTGACCGTCTGGTTAAGTTTGTTGACTTTTTCAGCATCGGTACCAATGACCTTATCCAGTACAGTATGGCAGTAGACCGGACCAATGAACGCATCCATCATCTCTATCAGCCGTGCCATCCTGCCATTATCTCCCTGATAGAAAAAGTTATCAGCACAGCACATGCCGCTGGCTTAAGAGTAAGCCTCTGTGGAGAGATGGCTGCCACACCGGAACTGGCATGTCTTTTAGTCGGTCTGGGAATTGATGAGCTGAGCATGGCACCAGGTGCTATCCCGCAGGTGAAGGAAACTATTCGTCGCGTTTGCTGGAAGAAATTGCAGCTTTTAACTAAGCAACTTTCTAAACTACCAACGCACGCTGAGATTTACAGAAGTCTAAAAACCAGTCTTGCTGATGTACTTCCCGAAGATGAGGTGCCGAATGGTTGAAAGAAAATTCCTCTGGCGTTATGACCAGCAGCAAATGCTTGCCATTCTGAGAAACTTTCCGGAACAATGCCGGCAGGCTTGCTCTCTGCAAATACCAGAAAATATTATGCTTTTTTTTGATAAAGTTTGCCTTGTTGGTATGGGCGGGTCGGCAATCAGCCTGGAAGTACTAAAGACAATAGGTGAAGAATTTTCTGACAGACCCATTCTTGTCCACCGTAATTATGGTCTCCCGTCCTGGGTTGACCAGAACTGGCTGGTGGCCTGCTGCAGTTACTCCGGTAACACCGAGGAAGTAGTTAGCGCCTATCAGGAAGCAAGAAAAAGGAAATGTTTGCTGGTAGTAATCAGCAGCGGAGGCAAGTTAACATCTCTGGCGACCAGGGATAAGGTTATGAACATAAAAATACCCGAAGGTTTGCCCCCGCGGTGTGCGTTCGGATTTTTGTTCTTTCCTCTTTTAAGATTGTTCAGAAAATCCGGTGTGCTTGCTGACAGTCCCTCCCTGAATAATCTGCTCCAGTTCATCAGCACTTCTGTGAAACAGTACCTTCCTGAGAAACCAAACAACCCTGCGCAAAAATTAGCCTGGCAATTGTATGGACATGTTCCTGTCCTTTACAGTGATACGGAACATTTTCCGGCTGTTCTGCGGTGGAAACAGCAGCTGGCTGAAAACAGTAAGGTTTTCTCCACAGTGGGAGTTCTCCCGGAAATGAATCATAACGAGATTGTTTCCTGGCGTTTTCCCCGGTGGTTTGTAAAAAAATCTCTTGTCCTTTTCTTTACAGGGAAACCGTTAAATGATAGGATAGAGAAAAGAGTACAGATAACGTTCCGGATAATACACTCCAGGAAGAAAGATATCCTCAGAATAAAAGTACCCGGCAGCAGTCTCCTGGAAAGACTCCTCCGGGCAATTATCCTTGGAGACTGGGTAAGTTTTTACCTGGCTCTCTTAAACCGTGTGGACCCAACAGAGATTAAAGAAATCGTCACACTTAAAAATTTTCTTTCTAAATAAGGGGGAAAGATGAGTGATGAATATTTGTTTACCTCAGAGTCAGTTACAGAAGGACATCCTGACAAACTCTGCGACCAGATTTCTGATAGTATTCTGGATGCTGTGTTATCCCAGGACAAAGACGGCCGGGTGGCCTGTGAAGCCCTGACCACCAGAGGTATGGTAATTGTCGCTGGAGAGATTACGACCACCTGCTATGTGGATATCCCGGAGGTGGTCAGGTCTCTCATCAAGGACGTAGGATATACCAGCACTGATTATGGCTTTCATTACCAGTCCAGTGCTGTTATGACTTCCATCCAGGAACAGGCACCGGAAATTGCTCAGGGAGTCAACAGAGGAGGAGCGGGAGACCAGGGCATGATGTTTGGCTATGCCACAGACGAAACACCAGAGTTAATGCCACTTCCCATAATGTATGCCCACCGCCTGGTGAGACGTCTGGCTGAAATTCGCCGCCGTAATGTAGTTGGCTATCTTCGTCCTGATGGTAAATCCCAGGTAACAATCCTTTACCAAAACCAGAGACCAGTAAACGTGCAAAGCGTTGTCCTTTCTGCCCAGCACGACCCGGGTGTACCCAGAAAGAAAATAGTTTCTGATTTAACAGAACTGGTTATTTTCCATGTGATACCAGAGCAGATGCGGTCGCCACGGATGAAGATTTTTATTAACCCGACTGGCAGTTTCGTCATTGGCGGTCCCCAGGCTGATACCGGGGTCACAGGGAGAAAAATAATTGTGGATACTTACGGTGGAGTGGGTAGCCATGGCGGTGGCTGCTTCTCCGGAAAAGACCCCACAAAGGTGGACCGTTCAGCTTCCTATTTTGCGCGGTTTCTGGCAAAAAACATTGTGGCTGCTGGCCTGGCTAAAAGGTGTGAGCTGCAGATAGCTTACGTGATTGGTCAGAGACAGCCTGTTTCCATTATGGTAAATACTGAGGGAACAGGGAAAGTGCCAGAGAAAAAGATTGTGGAAATTATTCGTAAAGAGTTTGACCTTTCCCCGGCTGGCATTATTGAAAGGCTGAAACTGCTACAGCCTTTCTACCGGGCGACTGCCTGTTATGGACACTTTGGCAGGGAAGAAGAACCAGGTTTCACCTGGGAAAAACTTGATGCTGTTACCACCTTCCGGAAAGGAGCAGGACTGTAATGAAATACTTTGTCAAAGACATTAAGCTGGCAGAAGAAGGAAAGAAAAAAACTGAATGGGCGGGAAGGGAAATGCCTGTGGTAAGTTTCCTGCGCAAAGACTACAGTAAAAGTAAACCCTTCCGTGGACTTCGTATCTGTTGCTGCCTGCACATTACCTCGGAGACAGCCAACCTTCTGGTTGCTCTTAAAGAAGCTGGCGGCCGGGTGGCTGTTGCTGCTTCCAACCCTTTAAGTACCCAGGATGAAGTTGCTGCTCATCTTGTGAAAAATGAGAAGATTCCTGTTTTTGGAAAAAAGGGAGAAGATGAGAAAACTTATTATGCCGGCATAAAGGCTCTCCTGGAATTAAGACCACATCTGGTTGTTGATGATGGGGCTGACTTAATCGCTACTTTTCATAAAGAAAATTCTATGGCCGGACAGATTATTGGCGCCACCGAAGAAACAACTACAGGTGTGATAAGACTGAGCAATCTGGCAAAGAGGAAACTTCTGAAGTTTCCGGTTGTGGCTGTCAATGATGCTGACACCAAACACCTGTTTGATAACCGCTACGGTACAGGTCAGTCTACGGTGGATGGTATCCTTAGAGCCACCAATATACTTCTTTGCGGCAAGGTGGCAGTGGTGTGTGGCTACGGATGGTGTGGACGGGGAATAGCCATGAGACTGAAGGGTATGGGAGCCAGAGTAATTATTACTGAGGTCAACCCCCTGCGCGCCCTGGAAGCAGCCATGGATGGTTACAGTGTTATGCCACTGAAAAAAGCAGCTGCCCAGGCAGATATCTTTATTACTGCAACAGGCGATACCAGTGTCCTATCCTGGAGGGATATGCAGTTAATGAAAGACGGAGCCATATTAGCCAATGCAGGACATTTCAATGTAGAGATAGATATGGAAAGTCTTTCCCGGAAAGCCCGGAAAAAAACCCAGGTCCGCAGATACCTGGACGAATATCTTCTACCTGATGGCCGCCGCCTTTTTGTTGCGGGAGAAGGAAGACTGGTTAACTTAGCATGTGCTGAAGGTCACCCGGCCGCTGTTATGGATATGAGTTTTGCCAACCAGTTTCTGGCGCTGAAGTTCTTAAAGGAAAACCGCACTCTGCAACCAGATGTTTATCGCGTCCCTGAAGAAATAGACCAGACGGTCGCCACTTTGAAACTCCAGAGTATGGGTATAGAGATTGACCGGCTGACTGAGCTTCAGAAAAAGTATCTCACCTCCTGGCAATTGGGAACTTGAGCTGGTGGGAGTTGATAGAGAAAAGAAGATGGTGTCAACCAGGTCCAGAAGCAGAAAAGTAAGAAACTCTCTCAAAGGACTTGCCGTTGCCATTACCGGAATTTTTGGTGCGGGAAAAAGCACTGTAGCAGGGATATTAAAAGAGATGAGTATACCTGTTGTTAACTGTGACCGTCTGGCACATGAAATCCTGCAGAAACCAGAAATTACAGAGAAAATCAGACAGCGTTTTGGTCAGGAAGTTTTTAATTCCGCTGGCAAGATTGACAGAAGAAGGTTAGCCGCAGTAGTTTTTCGTGATAAGGACAAAAGAAAGTACCTGGAAAAAATAGTGCATCCACTTGTTTTCTCCAGACTGCAGAAGAAAATGCTTGACTATAGAAAAAGTGGTAGTAAAATAGTAGCTGCAGAGATACCCCTTCTTTTTGAAACAAAGGCAGAGAAACTTTTTGATTATGTGATTGCTGTCTATGCTCATCCTGAAGTAATCAAACAAAGACTGAAAGGCAAATTCACAACCGACCAGATATTGAGGCGCTGGAAATCCCAGTGGTCTCAGGAGAAGAAAAAAAATAAGGCAGACTTTACTGTAAACAATAGCCGTGGCATTTCCTACACCCGCAGCCAGGTGGAAACAATTATAAGAAAATGGTATCAGCTGCTGAAATTCAGAAATCACCATTGATGACAATGGAGGAACTATGGAGGAGATGAAAGAAATAAATGTTGCCAATCTCAGAAAACTAAGCATTCCGCGTTTGCAAAAGTTAGCCAAAGAAATGAAGGTCAACGGTATTAGTGGACTGATTAAAGAGGAACTCATTTACAAGATTATGGAAGCCCAGGCTAAAAGTAACGGGCTTCTCTTCGGTGAAGGAGTTCTGGAAGTATTGCCCGATGGTTTTGGATTTCTCCGTTCCCCTAACTATAACTATCTACCCGGGCCGGATGACATTTATGTTTCACCTTCCCAGATTAAAAGATTCGGGTTAAAAACAGGAGACTCTGTTTCCGGACAGATACGTCCTCCTAAGGAAAATGAAAAATATTTTGCCTTACTTAAGGTGGAGATGGTCAACGGAGAAGAACCAGAAAAGATTCAGGAAAGGATTCCCTTTGAAGAGCTAACACCTGTTCATCCCAACAAGCGTTTTATCCTGGAGACAGTTCCTGCAGAGTTAACCACCAGGGTAATTGATTTGATTGCGCCTGTCGGGAAAGGACAGCGCGGATTAATTGTCTCACCACCCCGGGCCGGAAAAACTGTCATCCTGCAGAAACTTGCCAACGCCATCGCCACCAACAACCCCGAGGTGTTTCTGATTGTTCTCCTTGTAGCGGAAAGACCAGAAGAAGTTACGGAAATGAGAAAGTTAGTTAAGGGCGAAGTTGTCAGTGCTACTTTTGATGAATCTCCTGAAAGACATACCCAGGTGGCAGAAATCGTTCTGGAAAAAGCCAAAAGACTGGTGGAGCATAAGAAAGATGTCGTGATTCTCCTGGACAGCATTACCCGTTTAGCAAGAGCGTATAATGTACTGGTACCTCACAGCGGGAAGATAATGACCGGAGGCCTGGAGTCTACAGCACTGGATAAACCAAAAAGATTTTTTGGAGCAGCTCGTAATATTGAAGAAGGCGGAAGCCTCACCATCATTGGAACAGCGCTGATTGATACAGGAAGTAAAATGGATGAAGTTATTTTTGAGGAATTTAAAGGTACCGGCAACATGGAGATTAATTTGGACCGGAAGCTGGCTGACCGCAGAATTTTTCCTGCCATAGATATCAACCGCTCCGGGACAAGACGGGAGGAACTGCTGGTTAACCCTGATGAACTTCAACTTCTCTGGTTGCTGAGAAGAGTACTGGCACCGTTAAATCCTATTGAGGCTATGGAGCTTCTTATCAACCGCAGCCGGAGTACCAGGTCTAACATTGAGCTTTTGATGAATCTTAAGGCACAGACAAAGGATTTAGCCAAAAGCCTGTAAAAAAAATTACCAGCCAGTTCATCTGGATAGAATTCCATAACTTGCTAAGGTAATAGCCACCACCGCTGCTGTTTCCACAGGCAAAATTCTTGGACCCAGCCCGCAAAGAAAGGCATTCCGGTCCTGAGCCATTTCTGCTTCCTTATCTGAAAAACCACCTTCCGGACCTATAAAGATGGCAATTCTGTTACCATCTGATAAGTCAGGTAAAACTCCTGTTACTTTCTCCCAGAAAAAGAATTTCTTGTCAGCAGGCCAGGCAAGGGCTTCTTTGAGAGATAGTCTTCCGTAAATTCTGGGAACAACCGTACGACCGCTCAGCCGACTGGCTTCTGCGGCAATTTTGTTCCACCGCTGCAAACGTCTGTCCAGTTTCTCCTCTTGTAACCAGGGTACAACCCGTTCTGTCTCCATCGGGACAATCGCGGAAACACCCAAAAACGTTGCCTCCCGGATAATCCGATCCATTTTCTCTCCCTTGGGAATGGCCTGGAAAAGTATAATTTCCCGCGTACTCTCCCGGCTGAAATCCTGTTTTTTACTAATGAGCTTCAGCTTTACGGTGTCTTTCTCCATCTTTTCAATCAGCAGCAAGTACTCAGTACCCTGACCGTCAAAACCGATTACCTGCTGACCGGCAGTTAATCTCAGAACACCAGCCAGATACCAGGCAGTTTTTCCTGAAACGCTAACAGTCTGGCCACCAACACCCTGGGGGAGAAAAAAGCGGTGCATAAGCTCTGTCACCGGTAGGCAGCAAGATGGAAAGGAAAAACAATTATGTTTTCCTTTGTTTCTTTCGTCGCGGGAATCGTAACCTCCAGACGAACCTCTGCGTCAGAAGGGATAGAACCCCGTGGAAACTTTATATCCCCGGTAGCAACAACATAGTAATCCCGGGTAAAATCACCGTAAGCAGGTACATATCCGGAGGCGGGCTCTACTTTTTGTCCATCCCAGTTGAGGGCAAAACGTGCCTTCCGACAAAATCCCGGTTCATCCCCGTAAAGACTTACCCGGAAATGGAGAAACCGAACCTGTTCTCGTAAAGCAATCTCTACCAGCTGGCGGTTTACATCCCTGCCGGTTTTTGCGGCCTGCCAGGCCAGAAGAGCAACCCGAGCAAAAGGGGTAATAAATATAGCCCTGCCTCTACCCTGTTCATATCCCAGGTCTACGGTCCAGTCTTGAAGTAACTCGTTAGCTGTCAGTTGCCCGCGGCTTTTTCCGTAGGTGATTGCTTCCTGAATCTCTGCCTCGGAAAGAGGTAAAGCCACTTCTGGTTCCTGCCGCTGACATCCAGCCCCTAAGATTAAGACAATAATTACTGCCAGGCCTGTTTTTATTAGTCTGCGCATGGTTGTATGCTACCACAAATTGCCAGAAAAATCAATCTATGATATCCTTATCACTTGCAGAGGTCAAAATGGAAAAAGTAATAGTTTTTGATACGACGCTAAGAGACGGAGAACAATCTCCTGGTGCCAGTCTCACCGGTCAGCAGAAGGTTCAAATCGCCAGACAGTTAGAACTGTTAGGTGTAGATATAATTGAGGCTGGCTTTCCCGCAGCCTCTCCCGGGGATGAGGAAGCAGTAAGACAGGTAGGCCGCGTGATAAAAAAGGCTACTGTTGCAGCTTTAGCCAGGTGTCACGATAAGGATATAGAAATCGCTCTGCAGTCCCTGAAAGATGCTTACCGGGCAAGACTTCATCTTTTCCTTGCCACCTCGGAGATTCATCGCAAATATAAACTGGGTAAGGCAAAATCGGAAATTATCCGCATTGCCACAGAGAAAGTTCGCTGGGCGAAGAAACATATATGTGACATTGAATTTTCACCTGAAGATGCTACCCGGACAGAACCAGAATTTCTTTTAGAGGTAGTACAGGCAGTAGTAGCTGAAGGAGCAACTACTGTCAATATTCCTGATACTGTAGGCTATACTGTTCCTGAAGAATTCGGTTCTCTCATAAACTATCTGGTATCCAGAATTCCCAGGGAAAAAGTTATCATCAGCATCCACTGTCATAACGATTTAGGACTGGCGGTTGCCAATTCTCTGAGTGCCCTGAAAAATGGAGCCAGACAGGTAGAATGTACCATCAACGGCATTGGCGAAAGGGCAGGGAATGCTTCCTTAGAAGAAATTGTTATGAATCTTCTCGTGCGGAAAGATTATTACAGGCTCTTCACTGGAATCAACACAAAGGAGATATATCATACCAGCCGCCTGGTTTCTTCCCTGACAGGTATTCCTGTGCAGCCCAACAAAGCAATTGTGGGAGAAAATGCTTTCCGTCATGAAGCTGGAATCCATCAGGATGGAATTCTGAAAAAAAGAGAAACCTATGAAATTATGCAACCGGAAATGGTAGGCTGGCCAGGGAGTAGACTGGTTCTGGGAAAACACTCTGGCCGTCATGCCCTGGCTTCCAGATTACAGGAACTTGGCTGGCAGGTCAATGACCAGCAACTGGAAAAAATCTTTGCCAGGTTTAAGGCTCTGGCAGACAAGAAAAAAGAGATTACAGATGCCGACTTAATGGTGGTGGCGGAGGAGGAAACATTGCCTATTGAGCCTATCTATCAGTTAGATTACTTCCACATTCTTTCCGGCTCTTCTACCATTCCCAGCGCTACCGTTCGCCTGAAAAAAGCCGGGTCTACCTTAGAAGATGCTGCTAAAGGTGATGGTCCGGTGGACGCATTATATAAGGCTATTGACCGCATTGTCGGGATTAAGACCAGGCTTAAGGAATACAAAATTACAGCCATTACCGGCGGCCAGGATGCCCAGGGTGAGGTAACAGTCTGCCTGGAAATTGCCGGGGTAAACGTGGCAGCCAAAGGTGCCAGCACTGATATTCTGGAAGCCAGCGCCAAGGCTTATCTTACTGCCATCAATCAGTATCTACTCAAGAAAGATATGCTTAAAAAGAACCTGAAAGGTGCCTGAGAATGAATATCACTGAAAAAATTTTAGCCCGACATGCTCACCTGAAAAAAGTTTCTCCAGGTGAGTTTCTGGAGGCAGAAGTTGATTTGATACTCGCTAATGATGTCACCGGTCCGTTAGCCATTGAAGAATTTGAAAAAGCAGGGGCCAGAAAAGTCTTCAACCCGGATAAAGTAGTCTTTGTTCCAGACCATTTTACTCCTTGTAAGGACATCCGTAGTGCTGAGCTGGTCAAACGGCTGAGGCAGTTTAGCCGGCAGCATAGAGTGCAGTTCTACGAAATTGGAAAGGCAGGGATTGAACACGCTCTTTTACCAGAACAAGGGCTGGTCTGGCCGGGGCATCTCATTATTGGGGCTGATAGTCATACCTGCACTTATGGAGCCCTGGGAGCTTTTTCTACAGGGGTGGGCAGTACAGATGTAGCCTGCGCTATGGTCAGCGGACGTGTCTGGTTAAAGGTACCTTCCTGCTTGAAAATAATTTTTACAGGCAACAGACAGAAATGGGTTGGTGGTAAAGACCTGATACTTTATACCATTGCCCGGATAGGTGTTGATGGTGCCAGGTACCAGACAATGGAGCTGACCGGTCCTGTAATCAGTTGTCTTCCCGTGGATGACCGTTTCACCATGTGTAACATGGTCATAGAAGCTGGAGCCAAAAACGGTATTATCATCCCGGATAAAATCACTGAAGCCTACCTGAGGGAAATAGACCCGGAAAGAAAAATAGATCTGGAGGAATGGACGGCTAACACTGAAGACAGCCAGGATAGAGTAATGAGAATAGATACCAGCCAGATAGAACCACAGGTGGCAGAACCTCCTTTACCCGGTAACAGCAAAAGTGTTTACCAGTACAGTGATGTGAGAATTGACCAGGTAGTTATCGGTTCCTGTACCAATGGCCGAATTTCTGATTTACGTCAGGCTGCCTCAATCTTCCGTTTTGGCTCCGTCCACCCTGAGGTCAGAACTATTATTATTCCAGCAACACAAAAAATTTACCGCCAGGCGTTAGCAGAAGGATTGATTGATATCTTTCTTCAGGCTGGCTGTGTCATCAGCCCACCAACCTGTGGTCCGTGTCTGGGGGGACATATGGGGGTGCTGGGAGAAGATGAGGTGGCTATCGCCACTACTAACCGTAACTTTATAGGAAGAATGGGTCATCCCAAAAGCCGGGTTTATCTTTCCAACCCGGCAGTAGCAGCTGCTTCCGCCATAAAAGGAAAAATTGCTCATCCCGAAGAGGTGTTAAAATGATCATAGAAGGAAAAGCCTGGGTTGTTGGTGACCATGTGAATACGGATGACATTATTCCTGCCCGTTATCTGAACACTACAGACAAAAAAGAACTGGCGGTTCACTGTCTGGAAAACACCAGACCCGGGCTGGTCAGCATCATAAAACCAGGAGATATTCTTGTAGCCGGGGAAAATTTTGGGTGTGGGTCAAGTCGCGAACATGCACCCATAGCCATAAAACAGGCTGGATTTGCCGCAGTGATTGCCTGTAGTTTTGCCCGTATTTTCTTCCGCAATGCGATTAACATCGGGCTTCCTGTAATAGAAACAAACCAGGCCAGCCAGATATGTGAAGGTGATTGCCTGCAGATATATCTCCAGAAAGGATTGATAATAGATGTTACTCAAAACCGTAGTTTCCACTGGCCGGGATATCCTGCCTTTTTGCAAGAACTTATTACAGCTGGAGGATTGATAGAATGGGTGAAAAGAAAGTATATAAAATCGGAGTAGTGCCTGGAGATGGTATCGGTCCAGAAATCATACGGGAGGGGATGAAGGTTCTGCGAGTTGCTGCGCAGCGATTCGGTTTTTTGCTGGAAGAAGTAGAATTTGACTTTTCTGGTGAACGTTATCTTCAGACAGGCAAACTTGTAGAAGACCAGGATATAAACAACCTGAAGAAACTGGATGCCATCTACCTTGGAGCCGTAGGACATCCGGAAGTCCCTCCAGGAATACTGGAAAAAGGTGTCTTGCTGAAGATGCGTTTTGAACTGGACCAGTATATTAACCTGAGACCGGTGAAACTTTATCCTGGCGTAGAGACACCCCTGAAAGATAAGAAGCCAGAAGATATAGATTACGTTGTCGTGAGAGAAAATACAGAGGGAACCTACTGTGGCATCGGTGGTTTTTTCAAGAAAGGTACAAAAGAAGAAGTAGCCACCCAGCTGGAAGTTAATACCCGCTACGGGGTGGAACGCTGTCTGCGGTACGCTTTCCAGCTGGCTAAAAGAAGAGCCCGCAAGAAAACTGTCACGGTGGTGGACAAAGCCAATGTTCTCACTTATGCCGGGGATCTGTGGCGCCGGACAGCACATGAAGTTGCTAAAGAATATCCGGACATAAAACTGGACTTTGCCTTTGTTGATGCCACCTGTATGTGGATGGTGAAAAATCCGGAATGGTTTGATGTTATCGCCACCAACAACATGTTTGGAGATATTATTACAGACCTTGCTGCTATTACCCAGGGCGGATTAGGAATTGCTGCTGGTGGTAACATCAATCCAGAGGGAGTTAGTATGTTTGAACCCATTCACGGTTCTGCTCCCAAATATGCTGGAAAAAATATGGCCTGTCCTCTGGCAACAATTGCCGCTGGCGCCATGATGCTGGAAACTCTTGGCCAGGTTCAAGCCAGCCAGATAATAGAAAAGGCTATTATCAAAGCTACTGGAGAAAAATACCTGAAAAGTTTAGAAGCCGGAAAGATGGGTTTAACTACCTCAGAAGTTGGTGACCTTATTGCTGATTTCGTAAAAAAGATATAGAATAAGGGCTGGATTCTCTCTGGCGAAAGGAGAAAATGGAAAAAATCAGCTCTCTCTGGCAGACTGCCTGGGTAAAATATTTTAAACTGGTAGAAACTTCTACCCTGACGTTAAAAATTCTGGTGTGTGTGTTTTTCACTATCATCATAGGCTTGTCCGGTCAGGTGCGCATTTTACTCCCTTTTACACCGGTGCCCATCACAGGACAGGTGTATATGGTTTTGCTTTCCGGGGCCCTCATGGGTAGAGGGGCGGCATTTTCCCTGTTGCTTTATCTTCTGGGGGGAATGGCTGGAATACCATGGTTTGCTGCTGCCAGGTCCGGTTTTCTTTTTCCCACTTTTGGTTATCTCCTGGGATTTGTTCCCGCAAGTTTTATCGTAGGCTTTTTTACAGAAAAATCCAGCTATTACCGGAAACTGACCGGTCAGATTTCAGCGATGTCACTGGCAATAGCCATCATCTATGGCTGTGGTATAACCTGGCTTTCTGTATACCTTGGAATTAACTGGAAAAAAGCATTTCTAATGGGAGCTGCACCTTTTATCCCCTTTGATGTGGTCAAGGCATATCTGGCAGCCTGGACTGCCTATACCATTTTACCTGCCCGCAAATGATGCTGGAGGAAAGGTAAAAATCTAAAACTCAGGAAGGAGCAATGGAAAAAAAGAAGTTTTCTGTGGCTGTTGTAGGTGTGGGTATGGTAGGTAAGAAAATGGTAGAAATTCTTCTGGAAAGGAGATTTCCCTGTAAGTCACTTAAGGTTTTAGCCACGAGAAAACGGGAGGAGATAATCTCAGGCGAGAAATTTATGGTGGAAGAGACCACTGCTGACTCCTTCCAGGGGATTGATATTGCTTTCTTTGCCGGCACAGAAGGAGAAAAAGGCGCCGGTAAAGCCTTTGCCAGACAGGTTTCTGTCAGGGGAACCGTGGTTATTGATAACGGCAGTGATTTCCGGATGGACCCCGACGTACCGCTGGTTGTTCCTGAGGTAAACCCGCAGGCACTGAAGAATCATCACAACCTCATCGCCAATCCTAATTGTTCCACCATACAGATGGTGATGGTGCTGGCACCATTGCACCTTTCGTTTGGTCTGAAAAGGGTAATCGTATCCACTTATCAGGCAGTCTCGGGTACTGGAAGACAGGCAGTGGAAGAACTGAACAAGCAAGTTCATGCCTACATTTCTGGCAGCTCACTGATTAGTGAAGTTTATCCCCATCCCATTGCTTTTAACATCCTGCCCCAGATTGGAACTGTCTCAGAAGAATTTCCCGGTTACTACACGGAAGAAGTTAAGATGATTAAAGAAACCCGCAAGATAATGGATTTGCCTGAACTTCTCCTTTCTGCTACCTGCGTACGGGTACCGGTCTTCAATGGACATTGTGAAAGTCTAACCGTGGAGCTGGAAAGGGAAGCTACACCAGAGCAGGCCAGAGAAATCTTACGGAAATGGCCGGGAATTCAGGTAGTGGATGCACCGGAAAAGTCTGAGTATCCCCTGCCGGTCAGGGCTTCAGGTAGTGATGATGTTTTTGTGGGCAGAATCAGACGCAACCCTGCCTTTTCCCACGCCCTGGATATCTGGGTAGCAGCAGATAACATCAGAAAAGGCGCAGCAGTTAATGCTGTCCAGATTGCGGAAGAAATGCTCAGACAGGGACTGCTGTAAGCTCTACTTACCGGGTACTTTTCAAAGTTTTAGCAGAGAACTTACCTGGTATCCAGCAAGTTTGGCCCGACCATTAAGGTCTTTCAACTCTATAAGAAAAACAACACCTGCTACTTTTGCACCACAGTTTTCAATCAATTTACAACAGGCTGCCGCAGTTCCACCTGTCGCCAGCAGATCATCCACCAGAACCACTTGCTCACCTAACCTGAGACTATCACGGTGGATTTCCAGTGTATCGGTGCCATATTCCAGATCATAACTCACTTTTATTTTCTCCCAGGGCAGTTTTCCAGACTTACGCACAGGTACAAAACCTTTACCCAGAGCATAAGCCAGAGCTGAACCGAAGATGAAACCCCTTGATTCAATAGCCACTATTTTATCTACCCGGCCAGGACAGATTTTCATCAGCTGTTTGATAGCTGTAGAAAAGGCATCTGCATCCTCCAGAAGTGGTGTAATATCCCGGAAAAGAATTCCTGGTTTGGGAAAATCAGGCACTTGTCTGATGAATCGGGCTATCTTTTTCATGTCTCATCTTCCTCCATTCTTTCTGCAGTTTGGCCAGACACGTTTGAATAATCTGGTGAACCCTCTGCCGGCTGATGCCAAACTGCAAGGCTATTTCTTTGTAACTGTAAGGGCGAGAATAACCAATTCCATAATGAAGCTTCAGAACCTTAAACCAGACTTCCGTTTTACCCCTTTTTTCCTTTTCCGCCAGCCGGTGGAATATGCTTTCTAAAAGGTCCTTCTGCCTCAGCATTTCTGCTACAGAAAGACCCCGTCCGGAGGAAAAGTCCATCACTTCAAACAGTTCTGTTCTTTCCCCATCATCATCCAGAAAGGAAGTAGAAACCCTGATGTGCTGCCCGTAGCGAAAAAACTTGTTAAGCACTTCCACCGGCATTTTCATTTCCTGAGCTAACTCGGAAGCGGTAGGAGCTCTCCCGTAAGTCTGCTGATATCTCTGCTTAATCTCTTCACACCGGTCCTTAAACTCCTTGAGTTTTTCAGGAATTTTAAACAGTTCAAATTCCTTCATAACGGCTCTCAGGATATATCTTTTAATCCAGAAATAGGCATACGTACCAAATCTGACCTTATGGGAAGGTTTAAACTTTTCTAAAGCCCGCAGAAGCCCCATATTACCCTCCACCACAAGGTCATCAATGACATCAGGAGTGAAAGCATACTTTTTAGCCAGAGATACTACCAGACCCTGATGGTGCTGAACAAAAATCTCCCTGGCCTGCGTATCACCGCGCTTTGCCAGTTCCATTAATTTCTTTTCTGAGAAATCCCTGTATTTCTTTTGCATAGGTTTCAATAAACTCCTTCGTCTTGCTCTTCAACAGTTCCCAATCAGCCTCTTTAGCTCCCCTGCCCTTAGCAAAAGTTTTGCTGCCGCCGCCTCCGCCTTTTATCACTGCAGAAAGAACTTTAATCAAGGAACTGGCAGCTATTACATCTGCCAGTTCCTTACTAATTTTGATGACCAGAAAAAGTTTCTGGTTCAACTCGGCACCCAGCACCACGACAGCCGGAGATAACTCTGCCTCCACTCTGTCTGCCAGAAATCCGAGACTATCTTGCTGCCAGACTTTAACCCGGGCGACGACCAGAGCTATCTCTTTCCCTTTCAGCTGAACCTTTTCCGCTTCTTTCACCAGTTTTAGAAAAGTATGCTGGATAATCAGGTCTTCAGCCAGCCGCAACTGTCGCTCTTTCTCTTTCAGCTGCTCCATCATTTTCCCCACTCGTTCATAAACCCTTTCCCTGGGTGCTTCCAGCAATTCTGCAGTTTTGTCCAGAACTTCCACCCACTGATTGAGCCAGTTGACCGCTGACAGGCGGGTCAGGGCTTCTATCCGTCTCAGGTTCTTTCCAATGCTGGTAAAACCGATGATTTTAAATATACCAATCTGTCCTGTTGTTTCCACATGCGTTCCGCCGCAGACTTCAATATGGTAATCTCCAGTATATACAGTGCGGACCTTCTCCCCGTACCGGGGAAGGAAAAGAGCTACTGCTCCCTCACAGATAGCCTCCTCCAGAGCCAGTTCCTTTATTTTCACAGGAGTATCTGCAAAAATTTTCTCCTGGATAAGCTGTTCTACCTGCTTTAATTCCTCTTTCGTTAAATCTTTAAAACAGATGAAATCAAAACGCAGTCTGTCCGGTCCTACGTAACTGCCTGCCTGTCTGGTTTCCGGGCCAAACAAATGTCTTAAAGCAAAATGGAGAAGATGGGTTGCTGTATGGTTAGCTGAAGTGGCCTGTCTCCTTTCCTTATCAACCTCACCCGTCAATTCCACGCCCGGGGATAGAACCTCAAGTTTTCCTTCTTTCAGGTAGCCAAGATGATAAATTACACCTTTTTCATCAATCTGGGTATCAATTACCCGGAAACGAAACCCTGCACCGACCAAAAATCCCTGGTCTCCAACCTGACCACCCTTTTCCGGATAAAAGGCTGTGGCCTCCGTTACTGCCTGCAACAGATTATCCTTTTTTTTCCGGAAGAGGCCTACTAAATGCGATTTAAAAGTGAGTGTTTCATAACCAAGGAAAAGTGTCTCTGAGACCTTTGCCGGTGAAAAAACCACTTCTACATTTTCTCCAAATGCTGAAGTCCTGCGGGACCTTTCTTTCTCCTCAGAGAGAAGTTTCTCCAATCCTTCCCAGTCCACCTTTAAACCTTCCTCCTGGGCCAGTTTAGCCAGAAGGTCGCGCCTGATTCCCAGCGTGCCATAAAGCTTAAACGCTAACCAGCCAGGAATAATCCTGTCAGAGAGAACTTCCTGTTTGATGTATTCTCTGAACCTGCGAGATGAAAATTCTGACGTGGACTGAAATCTTTCTTCTTCTTCCCGCAGCACCCGGCAGATGAGTTCCTGATGCTGTTTTATACTGGGGTAGACTGACCCCATCGTTTCCACAATTGCCGGAACCAGCAAAGAAAGGAATGGTTCATTCAATCCCAGTTCCATGCCAGAAACAGCTGCTCTTCTGATTAAATTTCTTAAGACATATTCTCGTCCCTCGTTACCCGGTACAAGACCCTCATCTATCAGGAAGACAGCAGCCCGGATATGGTCAGAGATAATACGAAAGGGAACAGTTTTTTCCGGATGCTGGTAGTTCTGATTGGAGATTTTTTCCAGAACAGAAATAAGCGGTCGGAAAATGTCAGTTTCGTAGTTAGAGCTAACTTTTTGTTGAATACGACAGATTCTTTCCAGTCCCATGCCTGTGTCCACTCCCCTCCTCTTAAGCGGAATTCTCTTACCATCAGCCTGCTGGTCATATTGAGGGAAAACCAGGTTCCAGAATTCCAGAAAGCGGCCACAATCACATCCCGGCTGACAGCCGGGACCACAGGAATGATCTTGCCCGAAATCATAGTAAAGCTCAGTACATGGTCCACATGGTCCTGTGTCTCCAGCAGGACCCCAGAAATTATCTCTGGCACCAAGCTTTACTAACCTTTCCGCAGGCAGGTAATCTAACCAGAAGTTCCTGGTTTCCTCATCCTCCTGGTAGTAAGAAACCCAGACACGCGCTAAAGGTATTTCCAGAACTCCGGTAACAAACTCATAAGCCCAGGTAATCGCCTCTTTTTTGAAGTAGTCACCAAAGGAAAAATTTCCCAGCATCTCAAAAAAGGTATGATGCTTCTGACTACGGCCCACCATTTCCAGATCACTGTCCTTACCTCCAGCCCGAAGACTTTTCTGACAGGAGGTGGCCCTTTTATAAGGTAAAGGCGTGTCGGTTGCCCAGAATCTTTTAAATTGCACCATACCGGCACTGGTAAAAAGCAGAGTCGGGTCTTCCACCGGTATAAGACTGCTGCTGGGTACTATCTGGTGGCCACGTTCCTGAAAGAATTTTAAATACGCACTCCTTATTTCTGTACTAGTCTGTATCATACATCTCCTTCCTCAATTTCCTTAATGTTTCCGCAGAAAAACCACGGCTCCTCAGGGATAGCTCTGAGACTTTTTTCCCTCTTTTTAACCTTCTGGCTAAGTATGCCCTGGCAGCTGCCAGTTCCTGCTGGTAGTCAAACTTAGCGGCTAACTGCTTAATCAGCCAGGAAGGAAAACCTCTTCGTTCCAGTAATGCCTGGATGTAAAGCCAGCCGTGACCTGAAGCAAGTTTTTCCTTCACCAGTCTAAAAGCCAGTTGTTCATCCCGGATAAGCCCTTTTTCTTCTAAATATGCCAGTACCTCTTCCGCCTGCTGAACACTTCCCCTGCTGCTGAGCCTACAAGCCAGCTCCTGCCGGCTGTAATCCCGCCTTCCCAGCAACCTGAAGGCGTAACCCAGCAGATTTTTGTTCCTCACAAAAGTAAATTAAAGAGAAACCAGCCGCCTTCCCGCAGTTTAAGATGATTTAACCCTGACCCAGGTACGTTGTTTGATAGATTCTTCCACTGCCTGCAACACTTCCTGGCATTTTACCCCATCATGAAAATTGGGACTGGGATTTTCCTTCCGGGATAAAGAAGAAACTAAATCAGCCACCATGTTCACAAAAGATTCTCCATAGCCGATAATGTGACCCGCTGGCCACCAGTTCCCGGCATAAGGATGGGAAGCCTCAGTAGCTAAAATCGTACGAAATCCTCTTGTTGCTTCTTCGTCATCCTGGCTATAATACTGGAGTTCGTTCAGATTTTCCAGGTTAAATACAATGCTTCCCCGGCTCCCGTTAATCTCAAACCGCTGTCCGTTCTTGCGTCCCTGAGCAAAACGCGTAGCTTCAAAAGAACCGATGGCACCATTCTTAAAGCGTGCCAGAAACAGGGTGGCGTCATCAACCGTCACCTGGCCTTTCCGGGACGATTTCTCTGTTACCACCAGCCCTGTTGTTAAATCGCCCTTCTCTTCCAGAAGCGGTCGTTTTTCAATGAATGTTTCGCTCATACCAACAACTTCTTCAAACTCTCCTACCAGAAACCTTGCTAAATCAATCAGATGAGCATTAAGGTCCCCGTGGGCACCAGAACCAGCTATATCCCGTTGCAACCTCCAGACCAGAGGGAACTCAGGGTCAATAATCCAGTCCTGTAAGTAGACAGCCCTCATATGATAAATCTTCCCTAATTTCCCATGACTGATTAACTTCTGGGCTAAGGCTACTGCTGGCAGTTTTCGATAGTTAAAACAAATTGCGTGCTTGACTCCATACCTTTCCACAGCATCCAGCATGGCATAGGCATCCTCCAGAGAAGCTGCCAGCGGCTTCTCACAAAAAATGTTTTTGCCCTCCCTGGCAGCCTCAATCACGATTTCTTTATGAGCATTAGGTGGAGTGACTACATCAATTAAATCTATATCCTTTCTTCTGACTACTTTTTTCCAGTCTGTTTCGCACTCTGCCCAGCCAAACTTCTCACAGGCTACCTGTAAGGGCTTCTCCGTCCGACCACAGATGACCTGTTTAATAACTTTAACTGGCAGGTCAAAAAAGAGATTAACATTGGTATAGGCAAAAGAGTGGGCTTTCCCCATAAACTTATAACCGATTAAAGCTACTTTCAATTCCTTCATGCTCTCCTCCTTTTAATTAGCTTTTTTAGCGGAAGCAGAAAAAGCTTTTTCCCTGATTTCCTTTTCTATCTTTGCTGCCAGCTCCACGTCTTCTTTCAGCCGTTTCATCGCTGCTTCTTTCCCCTGGCCCAGTGCCTTATCGCCATAGTTAAAGTAAGACCCCTTCTTCTCAATCACTCCGTAGGAAATCCCGGCATCAAGAAGGGAACTCTCCCGGGAAATACCCTGTCCGTAATAGATATCAATTTCTGCTTCCCGGAAAGGCGGTGCTACTTTGTTCTTCACTACCTTAACCCGGACTGTACTGCCGACAATATCATTACCTGACTTTATACTCTCCACGCGGCGGACTTCCATCCGGACAGAAGCATAAAACTTAAGCGCCCTACCCCCTGGTGTTGTCTCCGGGTTACCGAAAAATACACCAATTTTCTCCCTGACCTGGTTAATAAAGATAGCCGCTGTTTTTGACTTGCTGATGTAACCTGTCAACTTGCGCAGTGCCTGAGACATCAGACGAGCCTGCAATCCCATCACAGATTCGCCCATTTCTCCCTCCAGCTCTGCTCGTGGAACCAGCGCTGCTACGGAATCAACCACCACTACATCTATAGCATTGCTTCTGATAAGTGCCTCTGCAATCTCCAGCGCCTGCTCCCCGGTATCAGGCTGGCTGATTAACAGGTCATCCAGATTTACTCCCAGCCTTCTGGCATAGGAAGGGTCTAAAGCATGTTCCGCATCTATAAAAGCTACCTGCCCTCCCCCCTTCTGGGCTTCAGCCAGTATGTGTAAAGCCAGAGTAGTCTTCCCTGAAGCCTCCTGCCCGAAAATCTCGGTTACCCTGCCTCTGGGAATGCCCCCCACTCCCAGGGCTAAATCAAGAGAAATCGCCCCTGTCGGAATCACATCAACTTCTATATGGGCTTTCTCTCCCAGACGCATAATGGCACCTTTCCCAAATTCCTTTTCAATCTGGTCAATTGCCAGCGAAAGAGCTTTATCCTTGTCCATGTTTTCCTCCAGGTGAGGCAAAAGTGGAAATTTTTCCCGTAAGAGTAAAGTTTTTGAGCGTTGTATAGACAGGTCCTTCAGGAGTTAAACGGCTTTCCACCAGAGAAAGCGATGTCACTGGAGATTTCCCGAATGTTTTCTCTTCCCACTGCCTGACAAACTTTTCTATTTCTCCCCGGGCAGGAGGTCGCCGAAATCTTACAATGGTAATGTGTTCCTGAAATCTGCCTTCTCTTTTTATCCCCTGGTTTTCCAGAAGATCCTCTAAATTTCTGTAGATTGCCCCGGGAATACCTTTGCCATCAGCTCCCACCCAGAATAGTCTAACTTCTCTTTTTTCCGGGAAAACACCAGCGCCCTTTGCTTCCAGCACAAAGGGAGCAAACTTTCTACTAACTTCCTCCAGGCAGCTGGCAAGTTCCGGTAAACTGTCCTCTGGTCTTTCTCCGAGGAATTTTAATGTCAGGTGCAGGTTATCAGCCGGAAGCTTCCGGCCTTCCGGGAACTTCTCCACAACCTGCTCCTGAAGAGAAACAAGAGCTCTTTTAGTTTCCTCTGCAAGCCAGATAGCAATAAAAAGTCGCATTGACAGCCAGTTGCCCCGGCAATTTCTTTACTTCTTCAACCAGGGCATCATTTCCCGCATCTTTTTTCCCACTGTTTCAATAAGATGCGCTTCTGCCTTCTTCTCTAAGGCGTTAAAAACAGGTCTTCCTACTCTATTTTCCACTATCCATTCCCTGGCAAATTCCCCATCCTGAATTTCTTTTAAGAGCTTCTTCATTTCCTGACGGACCCCGGCGTTGATAATCCTCGGTCCACGGGTCATATCCCCATACTCAGCCGTGTCACTGATAACCTTCCTCATACCCTGAATTCCCCTTTCCACTATCAAATCCACAATTAACTTTAACTCGTGACAGGTTTCATAGTAGGCTAACTCCGGCTGGTAACCGGCTTCTACCAGAGTATCGAAAGCCGCCCGAATCAGCTCTGTAACACCCCCGCACAAAACTGCCTGCTCTCCAAAAAGGTCTGTTTCTGTTTCCTCTTTAAAAGTCGTCTCCACCACACCACAACGCGTACCACCAAGAGCCCCGGCATACGCCAGGGAAATTTTCAGCGCCTTTCCAGTAAAATCCTGATACACAGCCACAAGGCAGGGTACACCTTTTCCCTGGACAAACTGTTCCCGCACCAGGTCCCCGGGACCTTTAGGAGCCACCATAAAGACATCTACTGTGGAAGGCGGGACAATCTGGTTAAAATGAATAGAAAAACCGTGAGCAAAACCAAGAGCCTTGCCTTCTGTCAGGTTTTCCTTTACCTGCTCAGTATAAACTGAGGGCTGAAGGTTATCCTGTACCAGCATCATCACTACATCGCACCGGGAGACCAGAGTATTAGCCGGCAAAGGCTGGAATTTATCCTTTTCTGCCTTCTGCCAGTTGGCAGTCCCTGGCAGTTCGCTCACCATAACCTCCAGACCGCTATCCCGGAGATTAAGGGCATGCGCCCTTCCCTGACTCCCGTAACCGATAATACCAACTTTTTTCCCTTCCAAAACTTTAAGGTCAGCATCAGAATCGTAGTAAATGCGAGCCACTATTCCCTCCTGGTTAAGAACAAAAAAGGTTCACTTGCCAAATTCCCGGGTAATAGCAATCCGTCCTGTCCTGATAATTTCCTGAATGCCAAAGGTGCGTAAAAGTTCCAGCAAAGCTTTAACCTTGGAAGAACTTCCAACCACTTCCACCGTTAAGGTTTTCTTTCCTACATCAACAACCCTTGCCCGGAAGATAGAAACCAGCTGCATAACCTCCAGTCTACTGCTGGCATTGGCTGTATGTACCTTTACCAGCGCCAGTTCCCGGTCAATAAACTCCTGACCGGTGATATCCTGAACCTTAATCACATCAACCAGTTTGTTGAGCTGCTTGTATATCTGTTCCAGGACATCTTCTTCACCCCTGACGACTATCGTCATCATAGAAACGGTTGGGTCTTCTGTTTCCGCCACACAAAGGCTGTCAATGTTGTAACCTCTTGCGGAAAACAACCCGGCAATCCTTGCCAGGACCCCGAATCTGTTCTCCACCGTAACGGAAATTATATGCCCCTTCTGATTACCTTTACCTTTCTGCAGGTTCATCTTTTTCTCTCAAAATGCCGCCTTTTAAGCAAGCCCATCAATCATCTCATCCAGTGAAGCACCTGCCGGAACCATAGGGAAAACATTTTCTTCCCGTTCTACCTGACAGTCTACCAGAACAGGTCTTTGCCTTTCTGCTAAGGCTTGCTTTAAAACAGGTTCCAGCTGATCAGGGCTTTTTACTCTCAATCCCAGGGCACCATAGGCTTCAGCCAGTTTCACAAAATCAGGCTCTGCTCCTTGAAGACAGGTAAAAGCGTAGCGGCGTCTATAAAAAAGCTGCTGCCACTGTCTGACCATACCAAGGCAGCAATTGTTAAGGACAATCACCTTTACAGGAAGATGATTACTTACCGCAGTAGCCAGCTCCTGAATATTCATCTGGATGCTTCCATCTCCGGCTATGTCAATCACTGTCGCTTCCGGATGAGCCACCTGAGCCCCGATAGCAGCAGGGAAACCAAATCCCATTGTTCCCAGCCCCCCTGAGGTGATAAGCGTCCGGGGTTTTCTAAACCGGTAAAACTGGGCTGTCCACATCTGGTTCTGACCCACCTCCGTGCAGATGATAGCCTGGCCCCTGGTAAGATGGGAAATAGTTTCAATAACCATCTGTGGCTTCAATCCATCTGGTTCGTAAACTACCGGATAACGTTCTTTCCACTGATTGATTTCTTTATGCCACTTCTCCAGGGATAGCGGCTCCACCATTTCTATCAGTTTGCCCAGAACATTTTTGACATCACCGACAATAGGAATGTCCACCCGCACATTTTTACTGATAGCAGCCGGGTCTATATCAATATGGATAATTTGGGCTGAGGGAGCAAACTTATCCAGTTTTCCTGTAACCCTGTCATCAAAACGGCATCCCATAGCAATAAGGACATCAGCCTCCATCACCGCGTAATTGGCATATCTTGTGCCATGCATTCCCAGCATCCCCAGGGAAAGTCTGTGGTCAGAAGGAAGACTTCCCAGACCCATCAGGGTAAAAGCTACAGGAATACCGGTTTTTTCCACAAAGGACTGAAGTCTTTCACTGGCATTGCTCAGGATTACTCCTCCCCCTGCTAAAATTACCGGTCGCTGTGCCTGGCAGATAAGTCTGGCAGCCTTTTGTAATTGAAGAGGATGCCCGTGATATGTAGGCCGGTAACTTCTCAATTCTACCTTTTCCGGAAAATCAGCTTTCCCTTCAGCCCTTTGAACATCAACCGGCAAATCTATGAGCACCGGTCCTGGTCTACCTGTGGAGGCTATATGAAACGCTTCTCTGATAACCCTCGGCAGTTCAGCCACATTCTTCACCAGATAGTTATGTTTTGTTATTGGTCTGGTAATACCGGTAGTATCCACTTCCTGGAAGGCATCATTACCAATAAGGTGCGTGGCTACCTGTCCGGTGATAGCAACAATAGGAATAGAATCCATATAGGCTGTGGCGATACCTGTAACCAGGTTAGTGGAACCAGGTCCTGAAGTCGCCATACAGACCCCTACCTTACCGGATGCTCTGGCATACCCATCAGCGGCATGGGCTGCACCCTGCTCATGTCTTACGAGAATAAAACGCAGACCACAATTAAAGAGATGGTCGCACAATGGCAAAACAGAACCACCCGGATAACCAAAGATTACCTCTACCCCTTCTCTTTTCAACCCTTCAATCAGGATTTCTGAACCGGTCATTCCTGTCCCTTTCTTCTTCAGACATTATAATAAATCCTGTAACAGTCCGCAAATAAAACTTTTCTCCCTGCTATCCAGAGAAAAGCGCAGTTTCAGCAGACAACGATATCTTCTCTTTCCGAACCAACAGAAACAAGACTTATCCTGGTCTCTATAAGTTCCTCAATTGTTTCCAGATAACGGCGGGCTGCTTCCGGCAGTTTTTTGAAACTTCTAACGTGAGAGATGTCCTCAGACCATCCATCCATTTCTTTATAAACTGGTGTCACCTCAGAAAATACCTTTGTTTGCAATGGATAAGCGGTAAGAACTTTTTCTCCACAACGGTAACCGGTGGCAATATTTATCTTCTTTAAACCGGAAAGAATATCAAGCTTGGTGATAACTATTTCCTGGCATCCATTGAGTTTACAACTGTATTTGACCATAACACAGTCAAACCACCCGCATCTTCTTGGCCTTCCCGTGGTAGCACCAAACTCGTTCCCGGTTTGCCTGAGGGTATCCGCCAGAAGACCATGTACTTCAGCAGGAAAAGGACCTTCGCCAACTCTGGTAGTATAAGCCTTGGCTACTCCAATCACCCTGGTAATTTTGTGCGGAGCCAATCCCAGACCAGTACAGGCACCCCCAGCTACCGGATGGGAAGCAGTAACATAGGGATATGTTCCGAAATCTATGTCCAGAAATGTTCCCTGAGCACCCTCTGCCAGAACCTTTTTCCCTTTCTTCAAAGCCTCGTCAAGGTAAAGGGCGGTATCAGTTACCAGGGGACGGATAAACTCCCGGAGCTTTCCGTATTCACTTTCTATAAAGGCAGTATCTACTGGTTTTTGTCCGTAGTAGTTCTGAAGCAAAAAGTTCTTAAATTCCATAACAGCCATTAATTTTTCGTGAAAGACAGATTCATCCAGAAAATCTACCACCCGGATACCAAGGCGGCTATACTTATCTGCGTAGGTAGTTCCAATACCCCGGCCTGTGGTACCAATAGCGCTTTTTCCTTTTCTTTTTTCTTCAAGTTTTTCCAGTAATTTGTGGTAGGGTAAAGTAAGATGGGCATTTTCTGCCACCAGAAGTCTATTTCTCACATCTACCCCGTTTTTCTCCAGATCCTTAATTTCCTCAACAAGGGAAAAGGGGTCTACAACTGTTCCATTACCAATGATACAAATCTTTCCCGGATGAAGAATGCCAGAGGGAACAAGATGAAAAACATATTTGTTCTTGCCCACAACAACCGTGTGTCCGGCATTAGCACCACCTTGATACCTGGCAACAATATCCACTTCCTCAGCCAGAAAATCAACAATCTTGCCTTTTCCTTCATCTCCCCATTGTGTGCCCACCAGAACGCTGACCATTTTCCTCCTGCAGAAACAAAGTTTTGAGAAGTTAAAGCTTCGCCAGGATGGCTTCTCCCATTTCCCGTGTTCCTACGGCGGAAGAATCCCCCGGGGCTTTAAAATCATAGGTCACATATTTTCCTTCCCTGATAACCTCAGATAAAGCATCTTCCAGTCTTCTGGCCGCCTGTACCTGGCCAAGGTATTCCAGCATAAGCACACCTGCCAGAATCAGCCCTGAGGGATTAACTTTATTCTGTCCTTTATACTTGGGTGCACTGCCATGGGTCGCTTCAAAGATGGCTACCTCTTCACCGATATTGGCTCCTCCGGAAAGCCCCAGCCCACCCACCAGACCGGCACACAAATCAGAAAGGATATCACCATAAAGGTTAGGACAGACTATAACATCATAAAGTTCTGGTTTTTGAACCAGCTGCATTGCCATATTGTCTACAATCCGGTCTTCAAACTCCAATGTGAGGTACTGACTGGCTAAATTCCTGGCTACCTCCAGAAAAAGCCCGTCTGTGTATTTCATGATATTAGCCTTATGGACAGCAGTTACTTTCCTCCGGTTGTTCTTTAGAGCGTATTCAAAAGCAAAGCGAAGAATACGTTCAGAATTCGTTACAGAAATGGGTTTAATACTGATACCAGAATCAGGTAGAATCTGGCAGCCGGTTGTCTCCTGGATAAAATCAATCAACCGCGTTGTTTCTGGCTTACCCCTGGCAAACTCCACACCAGCATAAAGGTCTTCCATATTCTCCCTGATGACCACCAGATCCACCTTTTCAAATTTTGTCCTTACTCCCTGGTAAATCTTGAAAGGACGCAGACAAACATAAAGATGAAACTTCTGTCTCAGCGACACATTAACACTTCTAAAACCAGTACCAACAGGCGTGGTCAGTGGTGCTTTTAAACAGATTTTATTACGCTGGATGGAATTAATTGTTTCTTCCGGCAATGGTGTTCCGTACTTTTCTAAAGCAGCCTCTCCTGCCAGTTGAATATCCCAGTCAATTCCAGTGTTCAGCGCATCTATACAACGTTTAGCCACTTCTGTAATCTCAGGCCCGATTCCATCACCAGGAATAAGTGTCACAGTATACTGGCCCATTATCCTTCCCTTTAAATATTAAACCTTCCATGTTTACGCAGGTAGGCGACAACCCCTCCTGCCTGCGCAATATCTACCAGAAATTGCGGTAAACTGGAGGCTGAGATTTCCACTCCTGTGGTAATATTTTTGATTATTCCTCTGGCAATATCTGCCTCCACTATATCTTCGTCGGTGATAGCATCCGTATCAGCCTCCAGAAGGAAAAGTCCAATATTGAGAGCGTTGCGGAAAAATATCCTGGCAAAGCTTTTGGCAATTACCAGTGGTATACCAGCATGCTTAATCACCAGTGGTGCCTGTTCCCGGCTGGAACCACAGCCAAAATTTTTTCCTGCCACAAGAATATCACCTGGTTTAACCTTGCGACTGAAATCAGGGTCAAGGTCTTCCATCAGATGGCTGACCAGTTCGTTCATATCCAGAGTCTTAAACTTATACTTGCCGGAGATAATATAATCCGTGTTGATATCATCTCCAAACTTGTGAACCCTTCCTTGCAGAATCATTTCTGCCCTCCTTAAAGTAATAATTTTACAGAAAATATCTTTTTCAGGCAACACTGAGGCAAAAAGTAAGGTATTTACTTTTTCACCATTTCCTTTATCTGGCGGATAAATTCCCATTTGCCGGGGAAGTTCCAGACCGGGAAAATAGAGTTGTTCTGGAACAGGGGTTCTTCAAGATTCAAATCAGGGTAAAGAGCCTCACACATATGAAAGGTAGATGTAAAAGGAATGGGTGAGTACTCTGCTAATTTAATCCGGCAGGGATACCCTTTAAGTATCCGGATAGTTTCCAGTATTTCTGCAGGTCTCTGATCTGGCCACCCTACCATAATGTAAACACCGATGTCTTCTTTTGAAAAATTTGCTTTCACCAACCAGTCCATAACTTTCTCAAACTTCTGGAAATCTACCTTGTGAGAGGAATCAACTGTTTCCGGCTTGACACTCTCCAGGGAAAGCCGGATAGTCCTGAAACCTGATTCCTTTAAGAGGAAAGCAGTCTCAGGATTAAAGAATCTCAGGTGTAACCCGTTGGGAGAATGAAAACGTAATTTGCGGTGTATACGGCTAAGAATCTGTGCCAGGTGTTGCTCCAAACGGAAAAGCAAGGCGTCATCATAGAAAGCCACATCAACTATATCAAATCTTTCACACAGATTAGTAATTTCCTCAGCCATCTTTTCCGGCTTCCTCTGATAAACAGCCGGCTCTAAATAATGACTGGCACAGTAACGACAGCACAAAGGACAACCAGTAGAAGTCCGGACACAGATGTAGTTCAGCTTCGGATAAAGTTCCCAGGCAGGCTCAAGTTCATACCAGTGATAAGGCTGGAACTGGCTCCCGGAGAGTTTTGCCAGTGCCTGGCTGAACTTTACTAAATCCTTACCTACAAAAACGAAATCTGCTCCCATTTTCTCTGCATGCTGCGGGCATAAGGAAGCATAGATTCCCCCCAGAACAATCGGCTTTCCTGGAAAATACCTCCGGCATAACTGGACAACCTCCTTGACTCCAGGATACCAGTAGGTCATACCTGAGGAAAGAAGAATAAAATCAGGCGGGTCAATACTTTTTATATACTCTACAAAAACTTCTTCGGCCAACCCGAACCTTTTGTAGTAACGGGGAACAGCAGCATAGCATTCTGGTTTTTCTATGATTTTTGCCGGGAATTTACCACAGCCAAAAAGATTGCTTTGCGATCTGACACTCGGGTGCAGCCGGTCCATAAAATCAAAGTAGTAAACTTTCCAGTTATTCTTAAGAAGAAGCCGGGCTACCAGCAAAAAGCCCAGCGGTTTCATCCAGAGGTCATAAGCTGAAAAGTCATAAACAGGAGGATTGATAAGAAAAGCTTTCATCTTGCCAACCATCTCAAAATATTTTAAAATCTTTTCCCATGAAAGAGATTATCACATCCAGCCGGTATTACAAGAACATTGCCAGTGTTGTTGGTCCCCTTCTTCTCGTTAAAGGAATAGAAGGGGCAAGTTATGGCGAACTGGTGGAGATTATCCTGCCTGATGAGAGCACCAGAACAGGTAAGGTTCTGGAGATTGAAGGTGATACAGGTTTGATCCAGGTTTTTGAAGGTACCAGCGGACTGGACCCGACAAGAACAAGGATTCATTTCCTTGGCCGGGGTGTAGAATTTGGAGTCGGTCCGGATATCCTGGGACGTGTCTTCACAGGGCTGGGTAGCATCAGGGACGGTGGGCCCCCAATCATTCCAGAACGTATGGTCAACATCAATGGTTACCAGATTAACCCTACCAGAAGAGCTTATCCTTCTGAATTTATCCAGACAGGTATCTCTGTCATTGACGGATTGAACAGTCTGGTGCGGGGCCAGAAATTACCCATTTTCTCCGGAGCTGGCCTTCCGCACAATATTTTAGCCACTCAGATTGCCAGACAGGCCCGGATACTCGGAGAAGAAGAAAAGTTCGGTATTGTTTTTGCTTCCATGGGAATCACTTATGAAGAGGCAGAATTTTTCCTTGGAGAATTCCGGGAAGCTGGCGCTCTGGAACGCAGTGTCGTCTTCATCAACCTGGCTGACGAACCAGCCATTGAAAGAATTGCTACACCAAGGGTAGCCCTTACAGCTGCAGAGTATCTGGCTTTTGAACTGGAGATGCACATTCTGGTTATTCTCACAGATATGACCAACTATGCAGAAGCACTGCGGGAAATTTCCGCTGCTCGTAATGAAATACCCGGTCGCCGTGGTTATCCTTCCTATCTTTATACAGACCTGGCTACCATCTATGAAAGGGCTGGTCGCATTAAAGGACGCAAAGGTTCTATCACCCAGATTCCCATCCTGACCATGCCTGAGGATGATAAAACTCACCCCATCCCTGATTTAACCGGTTACATTACTGAAGGACAGATTATTTTTTCCCGGAGCCTCAATCTGAAAGGTATCTATCCACCAGTGGATGTGCTGACTTCTCTTTCCAGATTGAGAGACAAAGGAATAGGAACTGGTTCCACCCGGTTTGACCACGCTGCCTGGGCCAGCCAGCTTTTTGCCTCCTATGCCAGAGGAAAGGAAGCTGAGGAACTGGCTATGGTGTTAGGAGAAGCAGCATTAAGTGAATCAGACATAGCCCATCTGAACTTCGCCCGCGAATTTGAAGAAAAATTCATTAACCAGGGGCAAAACGAGAACAGAACCATTATCCAGACCCTGGACCTGGGCTGGTCGCTTCTGCGAAAATTGCCCAGACAGGATATCAAACGTATCCCACCGGAGATTATGGAACAATTCTGGAGCAAAAATCCCGCGGTGGAAGCTGGGGAAGAAGAATGAAAATAAAGGTAAGTCCAACAAGAATGGAGTTGCTGAAGATGAAGAGAAGGCTGGCTCTGGCGCGTCGCGGGCATAAGCTTTTGAAAGATAAAGAGGAACAGCTGCTAATGGAATTCAGACGTCTTCTCTCTGAAGTAAGGCGACAGAGAGAGGAAATAGAAAAGAGTTTTCTTCAGTTTACTGCAGAAATGCTATCTGTGCGGGGCAGGATGACTTCCGACCAGTGGGAAAGACTGCTGATTTTACCAGCAGTAGAAGTCAGGTTCTCTGTTACCAGAGAAAAAGTTTTTAATGTACCGGTGCGCCGCCTTATTTTCACGGCAGAAAAGAAACCTGTTTTTTTGCCTCCTGAAGACCCTGGTTTTGCTGTGCTGCTAAAAGAGGGACTTTCTTTGTTAGAAAGGCTCATCCTTCTGGCAAACCTGGAATCTCATCTTCTGGCTTTTGCCACAGAAATTGAAAGAACACGGCGTCGGGTTAACGCTCTGGAATATATTTTGATTCCCAACGTTGAAGAATCCATAAAATTTATTACCTTCAAACTTGCGGAAACAGAAAGGGCTTCTCTGGTGCGCCTGAAGCATATTCGCTGGGCTTAATCTTTATAGAACTGCATTAACCGGAATTATTTATTCTGGTCATCCACTTCTTTGTATTCCGCATCTACAACTTTCTCTTCTCCGGACTGCTTCTTCGGTTCTCCCGGAGCCTGCTCTGTCTGCTGAGACCCTGTTTGCTGTTTTGCCTGCTGATAAAGAATCTGGGCTAACTTATGGGAAGACTGTTCCAGATCTTCCATGGCTTTCTTGATAGCTTCCGGCTGCTTGGAATCAATACTTTTCCTCAGCTCAGCAATCTTTTGCTCAATATCCTTCCGTTCTTCTTCAGAAATCTTACCACCATGCTCCTTCAGTAACCTCTCTACCTGATAGATGAGGTTGTCACCCTGGTTGCAAAACTCAGCAATCTGGCGCCGTTTATTATCTTCAGCAGCAAATTCTTCCGCCTGCTTGACCATGCGCTCTATTTCTTCTTTTGTCAGCTTCTTAGAAGCAGTAATTTTTATGGACTGCTCTCTCTGGGTACCCAGGTCCTTAGCGGAGACCGAAAGAATCCCATCCCGGTCAATATCAAATGTTACCTCAATCTGAGGCACTCCCCTGGGAGCCGGGGGAATACCGGTAAGATGAAACCTTCCCAAGGTGAGGTTATCAGCTGCCATGGGTCTTTCACCCTGGAGCACATGCACCTCCACTTCAGACTGGTTGTCAGCTGCAGTGGTGAAAATCTGACTCTTTCTTGTGGGAATGGTGGTGTTGCGTTCAATTATCTTGGTAAAAACACCTCCCAGGGTTTCAATCCCGAGGGAAAGAGGAGTCACATCCAAGAGAAGTATATCTTTGTCCTTAAGCCCACCAGCCAGTATTGCTCCCTGGATAGCCGCACCAATGGAAACACATTCCATAGGGTCTACCCCTCTTTCTAACTTTGTTTCCAGATAGTTGCGCACAAATTCCTGTACAATGGGCATTCTGGTTGGACCACCAACCAGGATTACTCTACTGATATCCTTTCTGGTGATGCGGGCATCACTCAAAGCCTGGTCAACAGGATGTTTACATTTCTCAATAATGGGAGATACCAGGTCTTCTAATTTTGCCCTTCTGATTTTCATGGTCAGATGCTTTGGACCTGTCTGGTCAGCTGTGATAAAGGGTAGATTAATTTCTGTCTCCACGGTGGAAGACAGTTCAATCTTAGCCTTTTCTGCTGCTTCCCGGATTCTTTGCATCGCCATCTTATCATTTCGTAAATCAATACCGGTGTCTTTCTTGAATTCATCAGCGATGTAGTTTATCAAAGCATTATCCATATCCGTACCACCAAGCTGCGTATCTCCGCTGGTGGAAAGAACCTTAAATGTTCCTCTCCCCATCATTTCCATGACGGTAACATCAAGAGTTCCAGCTCCGAAATCAAAAACAATGAATCTCATCTCCTGTTCCAGCTTATCCAGACCATAGGCAAAGGCAGCTGCAGTCGGCTCGTTAATCAACCGTACCACTTCCAGCCCGGCAATAGTGCCTGCATCTTTAGTTGCCTGACGCTGGTTGTCATTGAAGTAAGCCGGTACCGTAATAACCGCTTTCTTTATAGGACGGCCAAGAAAAGTCTCTGCATCCTTTTTTATCTTCTGTAAAATAAAAGCGGAAATCTGCTGGGGAGTATAGGTCTTACCAAAAATAACATACTTATGGTCAGTGCCCATTTTCCTTTTCACAGCAATCACAGTTCCTTCCGGGTTAACAGCGGCCTGTCTTCTGGCAGGTTCCCCTACCAGAAGCTGACCATCTTTGGTAAAAGCAACATAAGAAGGGAAAGCCTTTCCCCCGACGATGGTCGTACCCTCAGCACTGGGAATAATCACTGGTTTGTTCCCTTCCATAACAGCCGCGGAAGAGTTACTCGTCCCTAAGTCTATTCCGATAATTGTTTCCATTTGCTATCCTCCTGCCTTTTGGTTTTCGTAATTTTTAGATGAGAAAATCCTTTTCTGGTTTCAGTTATCTCCGTTGCCCTCCAGGCTGGCTTAAATTCAGTGGGCGGTGAGGGATTCGAACCCCCGGCTTCCACCTTGTAAGGGTGGCACTCTCACCACTGAGTCAACCGCCCACAGATACTTGTGGCAGTTTTATTTTAGCCCGCATCCTGCTGTCCGTCAAAAAGGATTTGACTTTTGCCCTAAAAAATATTTTAATATTGCCAGTTTAACTTTTCAGTTAAGATAACTCAGCATCCAACAAGGAGGAGCAATGGCTGAGATTCTGGACACGATTAAGGACAGTATTATTAGAGGAGACGCTAAAACGGCAAAGGAAAAAGTAGAAGCTGCGATTAAGGCAAATGTCCCTGTGACTGATATCCTGAACAAAGGATTGATTGCTGGTATGCAGGTAGTGGGAGCCAAGTTTAAAGCCAATGAGTTCTATGTCCCTGAGGTCCTGATTGCCGCCAGAGCCATGAATCAGTCCATGGCGATTTTAGAACCTTATATAGTGCAGGCTGGAATCCAGCCTTTAGCGAAAGTGGCGATCGGAACAGTCAAAGGTGATTTACACGACATAGGGAAAAATTTAGTGGTGATGATGTGGAAAGGAGCAGGGCTGCAGGTGGAAGACTTGGGTATAGATGTTCCCCCGGAAAAATTTGTTGAGGCTGCCCAATCAGGAGCCCAGGTTATTGGACTTTCCGCCCTTCTGACCACCACCATGGTAGCGATGAAGGATGTGATTGAATCCCTGAAGAACGCTGGATTAAGAGACAAAGTAAAAATTATCATTGGCGGCGCACCTGTAACTCAGAATTATGCGGATGAGATTGGTGCGGATGGTTATGCACCAGACGCTGCCTCCGCGGTGGACAAGGTGAAGGAACTGCTGGCCCTTTAATTTAAAGTGCAAAAGTATCTATTGTGGCTTGCCACAGGATACCTGGTGGGAAGTATCCCCAGCGGGTATCTTCTGGTTAAAGTCTGGACCGGAAAGGATATCAGGCAGTTGGGCAGCGGCAATGTCGGAGCCACCAATGTCTACCGGGTAGTTGGTCTCATCCCTGGCACTATTGTCCTTGTTCTGGACATTGTCAAGGGATGGCTACCAGTGTGGCTGGCAGAGACTAAAACATCTTTCAGTTCAGTGGCTTTAGTGGGTATAGGCCTGACCACAGTAATCGGACATACCTTCTCTTGCTGGTTGAAAGGACGCGGGGGAAAGGGTGTCGCCACCAGTTTCGGTGTAATACTGGGGCTGTTCCCTGCTGCTGCGATAAGCTGCTTCTTATTCTGGCTGGTAGTTCTACTTCTCACAAGATATGTATCTCTGGCTTCTATGATTGCTGCTCTTTTTTTGCCTGTAACGGTGCAACTCTTCCAGCAGGACATGGTGCTCACCGCATTTGCAACAGCCGTCACGGTTGTTATTCTCTGGCGTCATAGAGAAAACATTAGAAGACTCCTTTCCCGCAGTGAACACATTTTTCTCTTTCCATGGGAACAAGAATAGGTGTTATTGGCGCAGGAGGCTGGGGTAGCTGTCTTTCTCTCCTTTTTTTGAAGAACAACCATGCAGTCACCATGTGGGAAGCTTTTCCCCAATATGCTGCTTTTCTGCAGCAACGCCGGGAAAATATTCATTTCCTGCCGGGAGTCAAGCTGCCAGAGGAATTAAAAATCTCCTCTTCCCTTTCTGAGGTAGTAACTACCAGTGAACTACTGGTGATAGCTGTCCCGACTGAGTTTTTCCGCACGACATTAAACAGGATGAAAAATTTCTATCAAAAAGACCAATCTCTTCTCATCGCTACCAAAGGGCTGGAAAGACAAACCGGGTTAACTATGTCTGAAGTTGTCCGGCAGGTCCTGGGTGAAATTCCACTGGCTGTCCTTTCCGGACCCTGTATTGCCCGGGAACTGGCTAAAGGATTTCCTTCTGCGGCCGTGGTAGCTTCGAGGAATTCAAAAGTAGCCAGCTACTTCCAGAAAGCCTTGAGCAGTGACATCTTACGGTTGTACAGTTGCTGTGACGTAAGGGGAGTGGAACTGGGAGGTGCTCTTAAAAACGTGATGGCTATTGGCGCTGGCGTGATTGATGGTCTGGGTCTGGGGGTTAACACAAAAGCAGCATATCTGACCCGCTGTCTGAAGGAAATGGTGGAGATTGGAGTTTTACTTGGCGGACAGGAGAAAACATTTTATGGCCTTTCCGGACTGGGAGATTTGTTGACCACATCTTTCAGTCCCTACAGTAGAAACCGCACTTTCGGTCAGACCATTGTCAGCTCTAACAAGGAAGAATTTTTTCGACACAGCAGGATGGTCGTGGAAGGTTATTTTACAGTTGCCAGTTTATACCGGTTTGCTGTACGCCGGAAATTACCCGCCCCTATCACCAGAGCAGTTTACCGCATTGTCTATCTTAACAGTTCCCCTGGCAAGGAACTACAAAAACTGATGACCCGGAGACTAAAATCCGAATGAAGGAACCAGAAGGAAAATTTTACACTATTGGAGAAATCAGCACGCTAACAGAAGTACCGGCTCATATACTCAGGTACTGGGAAAAGGAGTTCAGTTTCCTCAGACCTTTGCGGGACCATCGCGGTCACAGATTGTATACTACCAGAGATGTTGCTAAAATTAACCAGATTAAGGAACTGGTTTATCAGGAAGGCTACCGGTTACGCGGGGTAAAAAGAAGATTAAGACAGCAGTATCCTAAAAAACAGGTTCAATCAATAGTCGGCTTCCTGCGTCAGATTTTAAAAGAACTAAAGGAGATGGAAAAATGCTCATCATAGGTGTTCTGGCTTCAGGTGAAGGAACCAATCTGCAGGCTCTTATTGATGCCATCAAGGAGCAGAACCTGCCAGCAAAAATCGGTGTCGTCATCAGCGACAACAGACAAGCCCATGCCCTGAAACGGGCGGAAAAGGAAGGAATTCCTTCCTTTTATCTCCCGCCTGGTCCCAAAAAAACATATCTGGTGCCGGAAGTGGAAAAAGAGTATGTCGCCTGCCTTAGAAAACACAATGTGCAGCTGGTCTGTCTGGCAGGTTTTATGCGCGTCATCAAAAAAACCTTTCTTCAGGCTTTTCCCGGCCGCATTATCAACATTCACCCTTCCCTGCTGCCTGCCTTCCCGGGTCTTTATGCCTGGAAACAGGCGTTAGACTACGGAGTTAAATTCACCGGTTGCACGGTGCATTTCGTCAATGAGAAGGTTGATGCTGGCAGGATTATCCTGCAGGCAGTGGTGCCTGTTTTACCGGATGACACTCCTGAAACATTACATCGCCGCATTCAGGAAAAGGAACATCTTCTTTACCCCCTGGCGGTAAAACTAATTACTCTCGGTCAGGTCAACCTGGTGGAATAATAAATATATGAAAGCAAACATAATCTTTCGCAAAGCATTAATCAGAGATGTTGCCGGTATCAGACGGATGGTCAATGAGTTTGCCAGCAACGGAAAGATGTTGCCTCTGTCCTTCAACCAGATATATGAGCACCTGAGAGACTTCTGGGTGATAGAAAAAAATGGACGCATTATTGGCTGTGTAGCCTTGAAAGTTATCTGGAAAGACCTTGGGGAAGTTCGTTCTCTGGCTATCAATCAAAGATACCAGAAGAAAGGTTATGGACGTATCCTGATGGCTAATGTGGAAAAGGAAGCAAGAACCCTTGGACTGAAGAAGATTTTTGCCCTGACCTATGTACCACAGTTTTTTGAAAAGATGGGTTTCCAGCGAATCCCCAAGGGTAAACTTCCACATAAAATATGGCTGGATTGCATCAACTGTCCTAAATTTCCACGCTGTGACGAAATCGCTGTGCTTAAAACAATAAACAAAAATGGCTAAATATAGTCTTCTGGTCCTGTTATTTTTTCCTCTTTTTTTGATGGAGTTAGAAGCACGTGTTTTTGTAGGAGAAAACTTTTCTGTATTGCCCGAGCAGGAAATTGCAGAAGAAGTAGTTCTTTTGACCGAGACTGCTGACATTCAGGGAAAACTTCTCAAGGAGTTACTGGTAGCCACGAAGGAATTGAATCTGAAAGGCAAAGTTGCCAAGGATGTGGTAGCCGCAACATTATCTGCAGATTTCCAGGGAGAGTGCACCAGTGACATTTATCTTTTCTCCCAAAACTGCCACCTTACCGGAAAGATAGGAGGAGATGCTACCATTGTCAGCAGCCAGACGCGAGCGGAAAAAGTGACCATAGAAAGAAATCTACGACTGGTAGGAAACGATATCTTCTGGAATGGCGGAAATGTTAAAGGGAAAGCTTTTCTCTGGGCAGGCAAAGTTATTCTTGGCGGAAACTTCAATGATGTTGATGTTTACTGCCAAAGCCTCCATTTTCTACCAAAAACAGTTATCCAAGGAAACCTCACCTATTATACCCGGCAAGGTCTGCTGCTTCCTCCGGATTTGATTGTTAAAGGGAAGGTTATCTACCAGGTCCCAGCATTAGAACAATGGAAGGCACGCCTTTATCGCACTCCTTTAAAACAGCTTCTCTGGCTGGGGAAAAAAGGATTTGACTTTTTTGGTCTGCTGATACCTTTTCTGCTTTCTGTCTGGCTGACACCCAACATCCTCTCGCAAACAACCTATCTGGTAGGAGAAAAACCCTGGCGTTGTCTGATAGCAGGATTTCTTACCACTGCTTGTATCTGCTTGATTTTGGTTCTTTCTCTGATTACCATCATTGCTGCTCCTTTTGCTCTGTTAGGTACCTCTTTTTTCTTACCTGTTATTTATCTTTCCCGGGGCTTCCCCTTTTTCTATCTCGCCAGAAAAATAATGGTCCGTCTTAAAGATAATCGGTTCACCTGGGCAATCACTGTTTTTTCTGGTATAACTCTTTTTGCCCTATTTACCCGGATACCACGCATCGGACCGGTAGTTAACCTTGTCTGTCTGTTTCTGGGTTTCGGCAGTGTTGTCACTGGACGATGGCAGTTATTCCGACGTCTACGTCAGGAAGGTTTTGTCTGACATAGCTTTTTCCTAACAAAGGAGAAGAGATGAAGGTTGTTCTGGCTTATTCAGGCGGTCTGGATACTTCTGTTATTATCCACTGGTTGAAGGAAAAATTTAAGGCTGAGGTTATTGCTTATACCACCAACATTGGTCAGCCTGATAATCCGGAAAAATTGCGGCAGAAAGCACTGGCTACCGGTGCCAGCGCTTTCTACTGCGAAGATTTGCGGGACAGATTTGTCAATGAATTTATTCTGCCCTGTCTGCAGGCAGATGCACTCTACCAGGAAAAATATCCCCTGGCTACTTCCCTTTCCAGGCCCTTAATAGCCAGCGGCCAGGTAGCCATTGCCAGGAAAGAAAAGGCAGATGCTTTAGCTCATGGCTGCACAGGAAAGGGTAACGACCAGGTAAGATTTGAACTCGCTTTTCGTTTTCTCGCACCGGATTTGAAGGTAATAGCACCTGTCCGGGAATGGGAATTCCGCAGCAGGGAAGAAGAAATGGAATACGCCAGACGCCACCGGATTCCTGTTCCCACCACGAAAAAGAAACCCTACTCTATTGACTGGAACCTGTGGGGAATTTCTATTGAGTGCGGCGTTCTGGAAGACCCATGGAATCAGCCTCCGGAAGATGTCTTTCAGATAACCAGTGCCCCGGAAAAAGCCCCGGCAGAAGGGGAATATGTTTTAATCGGTTTTGAAAAAGGAGTACCGGTATCTTTAAATAAACGCCTCCTTTCCCCCAGAGAAATCATTGAAAGATTGACAGAGATTGGTGGACGTCATGGCATTGGAAGAATAGATTTAATAGAGGACCGTCTGGTGGGTATCAAGTCCAGAGAAATCTATGAAGCTCCTGCTGCCACCATCTTGCACCTTGCTCATAAAGAACTGGAAAGACTGGTTATGACCAGAGAACTTTTTAACTTTAAGTTGTCTCTGGCACCCTGGTATGCTCAGCTGGTTTACTACGGCCAGTGGTTTTCAGACTTCCGACAGTGTCTGGATGGTTTTATCAAAGAAAGTCAGAAATATGTCACCGGCCAGGTCAGACTTAAACTGGTTCGGGGAAATGTTTATCTTGCTGGCCGGCGTTCACCATTTTCAGTTTACAGCGAAAGTCTGGCTACTTACAGCCAGGGTGATATTTTTGACCATACTGCTGCCAGAGGTTTCATTCAAATTTACGGACTACCAGCCCTTTTGGAGGGAGAAAGATGGAGAAAACACCAGAAGTAGCAAATTTTTTCAAAGCGATAAACTTCAACAAACCAGAGTGGATTCCAGGTTTTGTGTCCCTATTGCCAGCAACCTGGCTAAAATACGGCAAACTTCTGGAGAGGATAGTTCTGGCACACCCTCGTTTATTTCCGCATTATCACCAGGGGGATTATCTCCGGATGAAAATTCCACGTAACTATCAAAAGGGACGCTGGGTAGATGTCTGGGGTGTTACCTGGGAAGGACTGCAGGAAGGACTGGCTAATGCTCCAGTAGAATCTCTGGCTCCGTTGCAGGACTGGTCAAAACTTGATTCCTACCAGATTCCTGACCCCCTGCAGTTTGACTGGACAGGAGAAAGAATTAACTGGGCTGAAAGGGAAAAACAGCTCCAGCAGGCAAAATCACAGGGTAAGATTGCAGCTGGAGGACTTCCTCATGGTGCTATGTATATGCGTCTCTACTATCTACGGGGTTTTACCAACCTTATGCTTGACGTTGCCGACAACCAGACCCAGCTTCAAAAGTTGATTTCCCTGGTGTGTGAGTACAACCGCAAACTGGTGGACAAATGGCTATCTCTGGGAGTGGAAATGATGTTTTTTGGAGATGACCTTGGACTGCAGAAATCTCTTCCGCTAAGTCCGGAAAACTGGCGCCGGTATCTCAAGCCTGCTTTCTTTCAACTTTTTCAGCCCTGCCGACAACAGGGTGTTCTGGTAGGCTTACATACTGACGGCTATATCCTCGATATTATCCCGGACCTGGTGGAGTGCGGAGTCTGCCTCCTCAATCCACAATACCGGCCTAACACACTGGAGGGAATAAAACGTTACTGCCAGGGTGTGGTAGCGGTGAATCTGGACCTGGACAGGCAGCTTTTCCCCTTTGCTTCTCCTCAGGAAATCCGCCAGCATGTTCACCATGCCTTCAAAAGTCTCTACCTGCCAGAAGGAGGCCTGATGTTAACTGCCGAGTGTGCCCCGGATGTACCACTGGCTAATATTGCTGCCATCTGTGACGCCCTGGAGGAATTAGGATGCCGGGCAGTATAAAAAAACAACTGGACTGGCCAGAGAAAATCATGCATTACCTGGGGAGATCTTTTCTCTGCCCCTGTTGCGGAAGAAAACACACTCTAAAAATTAAAAAAATTGTCCACTCCGAGGATGCTCTAAACGAAATCTCTGCTTTTATTATCAGGTTCTGCGGGAAGGGAAAAAAGATTTTGCTTCTGGCTGATGAAAATACTTACCGTGTAGCAGGTGCCAGGCTGGAAAAAACCTTGCCCCTGTTCTTTCCCCTTTCCACTCTTATACTTAAACCCGAAGGAGAAAAATACCTTACTGCCAGGGAAGAATATCTGCCCGCGATTTTGAAAAGGGCTGAAGGTCACAGCCTGCTGGTAACAGTTGGTTCCGGAACAATTACCGACCTTGGTAAATATGCCGGGCATCTACTGAAAATACCCGTATTAAGCGTTCCTACAGCTGCCTCAATGAACGCCTATACTTCAGGGGTGGTAGCCCTGATTCGGAATAACCTGAAAGTGGCTTTTCCGGTGAGACCGGTTCTGGCAGTGTTTATAGATTCCTGTATTGTCAGAAATACTCCTTTACCCTTAATCCAGGCAGGTTTTGCTGATAGCCTGGCAAGAAGCAGCGCCCAGGCTGACTGGCAAATGGACTGTTTATTTTCCAGACAGCCTTATTGTGGACTTGCGGAAATTCTGGTGAAAAAAGTAGAAGAAAAATATCTCAGGTGCGGCAAGGCTCTGGTAAACCGGGACCCTTCCACCCTGGATCTGGTAATGCAGAGTTTAACCCTGGGTGGTCTTTCCATGCTTGTTGTCGGAAATTCTGCTCCGGCCTCAGGAGCAGAGCACCTGGTTTCTCACTTCTGGGATATGTACAGCCATCTCAGAAATAAAGAAGTTTTTGCTTACCATGGTCTTCAGGTAGGACTGGGAATTATTCTGACCAGCTGTATCTATCACCGGTTAGCCGGGCTTTCCACCAGAGAAGTCAGTGTGAGACTTAAAAGTTTTTCACCCGCAAATGAGGAAAAATTAAAAGAGGTGTTTTCCCTTTTCCCTTCCGCTCAGGAAAGTATCAGGCAACAATGGGAACAGAAACAGAAAGTTCTTTCTGTTTGCCGTTCGGCCTTACATGAGTTCTGGCCAGAGATAAAAAACAGAATCTGTCATACTGTGCACCCACCCGAGGAAATAAAAAGTGCTTTATCAGCAGCGGGTTGCCCTGTAGTACCTGAACAGATTGGCATTCCCTACCAGCTGGGGATTCAGGCAGTGAGACTTTCCCGATACCTGCGCAGCAGGGTAACCGTGCTGGATGTGGCTGCAGAGTTAGGACTCCTGGAAGAACTGCAGCAGCAAGGTTTCTGGAACCGGAAATGAACGAAGAAAAAATACTCCGCAGAATAAGAAAGATTTTAGGCCCGCATGAGAAAAGTGTGGTAGTGGGTATAGGCGACGATGCTGCTGTGGTGAAATGGACGAAAAAATATTATCTTCTCATCAGCTGTGATGCTCTGGTGGAAGGAACCCATTTTCTGCCCGGAGAAATCAGCTGGGAACAGGCAGGAAGAAAAGCATTAGCTGTCAACTTAAGTGACATTGCCGCTATGGCAGGCTGGCCGTTGTACGCCACTGTATCTCTGGGGCTGCCCCGAACGAAAACCGGTGTCATAACTTCTGTTTACCGCGGCCTGAGAAAACTGGCTCGGGATTTTCCCGTATCAATTATCGGGGGAAATCTTTGCTCCAGTGACAGATTTTTTATTGATATCACAGTTATCGGAAGAGTGGAAAAAAATAGACTGGTGTTACGTTCCGGAGGCAGCCCCGGTGATAGAATTTTTGTCACCGGTTACCTTGGCGGCTCCAGGTATGGTCACCACTTTTCCTTTGAACCAAGGGTTAAGCTGGCAAGAAAACTAACCCGCCTGGTTCCGGTAACTGCTATGATGGACATCTCAGATGGACTGGCTGCTGATTTACCCAGACTGGCTTCTGCCAGCAGAACCGGTTTCCTTCTGTACCTTAATAATTTGCCTGCCTCTCCGGAATTATCCCGGCACAATATCACAGGAAATTCCGCTATCACCCGTATCCTGAACGAGGGAGAAGATTATGAACTCCTTTTTACGGTCCCGGAGAAAAAAGCATTTCTTGTACCCGGCAGTATAGATGGCGTGCCCATCACTTGCATAGGAGAACTGACACCGCCAGGAAGAATGATACTTTCTTCCGGGGAAAAATTTCCTTTTACAACCGGTGGTTTTGACCACTTTTCTTCCAGCAGAAAAGCCAAAAGCATAACAGGTGCAGCCAGTTAATTGCAGGTATCCACGCAAAAAGCGACAAACTCAGGTAGCAAAGAAGAATAAATTATCATTTTGCTCCGACAACATTTGAAATGGTTTTCTGTTTGTGATAGCATTCACCTGCCAGAGGCATATCTATGAGAAAATTAATTTTCGTTTGTTGCTGTTTTTTAATTGCTACTCTAAAACCTGTTTTTCCGGGCGAGATTGAATTTTCCTTCACCAGTAGCTATGATGGCAGCAGGCAACTGGCCTGCGCCTACGTCCCGGAAACATCCCAGCAAACGCCCGTGCCGTTACTGGTTGTGGCTCATTATATGAATGGAAACCGCTTCACAGCCAGGGCTCTCAACTACTATGAAGAATGTGAGAAGAGAAAATGGCTTCTGGTCTGCCCGGAATTACACGGAAAGAACACGGAGGGCAAAACTTCCTGGGCAGCATTGACCGCCCAGCATGACATCCTTGATGCTATTGCCTGGGTCAAGGCTAATTATCAGGTGGATACCAGTAGAATCTATCTGGCTGGCCGTTCCATGGGTGGACAGCTGGCTGCTGTTATGGCTGCTAAATATCCTCATCTTTTTGCTGCGGCAGTTTCCGGACAGCCTGTGACTGACCTGGTACGTTTTGTAAAAGAAAATAAAAAACTGGCTACTTTTGTAGAAAGCGAATGCGGAAAACTGAATGAGCAAAACTGGTTTGAGTATCAGAGGCGGTCAGCCATCAATTACGCCAGAAACTTTCGGTATATTCCTCTTGTCCTCTGGCACGGAACAGAAGATACTGTTGTTTCTTCAGAACATTCACTGAGACTTTATGAGGAAATAAAAAAGTACTATGTCTTCCAGGAGAATGTATTCTGGTTACAGGCAGCAGGACATAATGCTCTCAATTTTCCTGCCTCCTGGGTCTGCGAGCGGCTCCAATACTACCAGAATATCTCTGATGTAAAAACAGAAACTGGCACCCGTTTTTATCAAAACCTTGATTTCCTAACCGATGAGGCTGGAGATTTCTTCTGGGTTGGCGTGGTTCCTGCCAGCAGCCAGAATTTTGCTACTACTAAAGTTAGAATTGACGGCGATGAACTCCGTGTGGAAGCGAATAATCTTGATACTATCTCTGTCAATCTAAAAGCTCTGCCACCAGCAACACGATTGAAGAAAGCCTATGTTACTTCTTCCACTGACCTTAATTTAAGAATTGTCTCCGGAGAAAAAGTCATGGAAAGTTGCAGTGTCAGAAAAGGCAAGAAACGACAGGTGGAATTCCTTATGGAAAAACAAAAAAATGATAAAACCATCAGGAGGAAGTCATGAAAAAATTGAAGTGGGGAATCCTGAGTACCGGCAGGATCGCCGGGGTTTTCGCCCGGGGTCTACAACACTCTCAGACTGGAGAACTGCTGGCTGTAGGCAGCCGCAGCAAGGAACAGGCAGAACGTTTCCAGAAAGAGTTTTCTGTACCCAGAGCATACGATTCGTATGAAAAACTTCTGGCTGACCCTGAGGTTGAGGCTATCTACATTGCCACCCCTCATCCTTATCATGCTGAGTGGTCAATAAAGGCAGCCTGTGCTGGCAAACATATTCTCTGCGAAAAACCACTCACGGTAAACTATCCTGAAGCTATGGCTGTGGTAGAAGCAGCCTTAGAAAACAAGGTTTTTCTCATGGAAGCCTTTATGTACCGGTGTCATCCGCAGACAGCAAAAATAGTGGAACTGATAAAAGAAAAAGCTATCGGGGAAGTCCGTTTAATTCAGGCAACCTTCAGTTTCCAGGCAGGATTTAATCCTGAAAGCCGGCTTTTCAAAAACAGTCTGGCTGGTGGAGGTATTCTTGATGTGGGCTGTTATCCGGTTTCCATGTCCAGATTGATTGCTGCTGTTGCTCTTAACCAGGAAACATGTGAGCCTGGTGAAGTTTACGGGGTAGCACACTTAGGCATTACCGGTGTGGATGAATGGGCAGCAGCAGTACTGAAATTTCCAGGAGATATTCTCGCACAGGTCGCCTGCGGGGTTAACCTGTCTCAGGATAACAGCGTGCGCATTTACGGTTCTACCGGGAATATACATATCCCCTGGCCCTGGATACCTTCCCGGGAAGGCGGCACCACCACGATTATCCTCACTCCAGCCGGTAAATCTCCGGAGACAATTGAGATTACTACTGACCGGTGGCTCTACGGGCTGGAAGCAGATACCTTTGCCGCATCCTTAGAAAAAGGAAGGGCTATTTTCCCGGCAATGTCCTGCGAGGATACCTTACAAAACATGAGGACACTTGACCGCTGGCGAGCCAGTGTCAGGTTAGTCTATGACTTTGAGAAAATTAATTTTCCTGTTCCCACAGTCAACCGTGAGCCTTTAAGAATCAAGCAACCAAATAAAATGCTTTATGGCGAAATCCCGGGACTGACAAAAAAGGTCTCCCGCCTGGTTATGGGAGTTGACAATCAAACAAGTCTACCTTCTGGTTCGGTTATGTTTGATGACTTTTTCAGCCGTGGTGGAAACTGCTTTGATACTGCTTACATTTATGGCGGTGGAGAATGCGAACGGGTGCTGGGTCGCTGGGTGGCTAACCGGCAATTAAGAGACCAGGTAGTAATTATTACCAAAGGTGCCCATACTCCCTACTGCAGACCTGAATATGTCGCTCCTCAACTTCTGGAAAGCCTGGAGAGACTGGGAATGGAATATGTGGATATTTATCTTCTTCACCGTGACAACCCTGAGGTTCCAGCCGGTGAATTTATTGATGTTTTGAATGAGCAGGTCAGGGCTGGACGGATAAAAATTTTTGGAGCTTCCAACTGGTCCTTGAAAAGAGTGGAAAGAGCCAATACCTATGCAAAACGTAAGGGACTGGCTGGATTTTCTGTCATCAGCAATAACTTTTCCCTGGCGCGCATGGTAAATCCAGTCTGGGCTGGCTGTATTTCTTCTTCTGATACTGAATCCCGCAGGTGGTTGAGGAAAAAACGCATACCACTTCTATCCTGGTCCAGCCAGGCAAGAGGATTTTTCACTGAAAAAGCTCGACCTGATGATTTATCTGATCCTGCTCTTGTTAACTCCTGGTACAGTTCAGATAATTTCCAGAGGCAGGAACGTGCTAAACAAATGGCTGCAGAATTAGGAGTCCTGCCCATTAACGTTGCTCTGGCTTATGTGCTCTGTCAACCTTTCCCGGTTTTTGCTTTGATTGGACCAAGGTCTCTGGAGGAAACCAGAATTGCGATGAAAGCACTGGAGATAAAACTGACAGAAAAACAACTGCGCTGGCTCAACCTGGAGGAATAAGACAGCCGACGTCGGGATTCGAACCCGAGACCTGCGGTTTACGAAACCGCTGCTCTGCCGCTGAGCTACGTCGGCAGTGAAGATGTAAGTATTTTACACGACTGAAAGCAGTTTTTCCAGAAGAAGATGGGACAGAGAATTGTCTCTCTCCTGGGTATGTTTACCTTTACAGGCCTGGCCTGGATATTTTCTCCTCATCGCCGCCTGGTATGCTGGAAAACTGTCTTCTGGGGACTGGTTTTGCAACTTCTTATTGGTATGCTGGTATTCTTACTTCCTTTTTCCCGCCAGGTTTTTCTTGCCTTTAACCAGGTGGTGCTAACTCTCCTGGAATCTTCCAGAGAAGGAACCCGTTTCGTTTTTGGTGCATTGGCAGCAGGTCCTGGAGAATCCGGTTCTCTTGGCTTTTTCTTAGCCTTTCAGGTTTTACCGGTGGTGATCTTTTTTTCTGCGTTTTCAGCACTTCTTTACCATCTTCATCTGCTTCAACCAGTCGTGCGATTTTTTGCCAGAATCTTTCATCGCTTTATGGTATTAAGTGGTGCTGAAGCGTTATGCGGTGCCTCCAATATCTTTGTTGGTGTAGAATCAGCACTGGTAGTAAGACCGTACCTGGCAGGTATGACCCGGTCAGAACTGGCAATGATCCTTGCCTGTGGTATGGCTACGGTTGCTTCCAGTACTATGGGTATGTATGTGAGCCTTTTAAGCCCGATTTTCCCAACAATTGCCGGTCATCTTCTTTCTGCTTCTGTTCTTTCTATCCCTGCTGCTGCTGTCATTTCCAAGATACTGGTACCGGAAACAGAAAAGCCTTTGACCCTGGGAAGTGTACCCGAAGAAACAGAACAGAAATCATCAGGTTTTATGACCGCAGTGATACAGGGGTCCCAGGATGGGTTACGTCTGGCTGCGTATATCGCCTGTCTTTTAATTGCCCTGTTAGGGTTGTTAAACCTGGCGGACCGCAGTTTAGGCTGGGTAGGAAGACTCCTGAATTTGCCCTGGTCTGTCTCTCTTACCGGAATTCTGCAGATTATTTTCTACCCGTTGACCGCGCTTTTAGGTATTCATCCGGCTGATGTACCTTTAGCTGCCAAGCTTCTTGGAGAGCGGATAATTCTCACAGAGGTAGTACCTTATCAGGAACTTGCCCGTCTTGCTGCTTCCGGAGGTTTCTGCCAGGCTCGCAGTGTCGTCATTCTCAGTTACGCTCTCTGTGGTTTCACACATGTGGCTTCTGTTGCCATCTTTGTCGGTGGAACTGCGGCTCTGGCACCTTCCCGGAAGGATGACCTTGCCAGGTTAGGACCGGTAGCTCTCCTTGCTGCCACTCTGGCAACACTCATGACAGGAACAGTGGCTGGTATATTCTGCGGGAATGAAGGTATTCTCTCAGGCAACGGTTTTTGAGGTAAAAACTTTATGCAGATTTATGTCGGCACCAGTGGCTGGTATTACGACTGGAATACAGGGAAAAATCTGGACTGGTACCTTCAGCATTCGGGATTAAATGCCGTAGAATTAAATGTTTCTTTTTACCGTTTCCCGTTCCCCTCTCAGGTGAAAAGCTGGGCGGCAAAAGGTAAAAAGCTAAAATGGGCGGTAAAGGTACACCGGCTGATTACCCATAAACATCGTTTCTCTCAGGAAAGTCTTAAAATCTGGGTAGATTTTTTCCAGCTTTTTTCTCCCCTGGATACTTCTGTGTCTTTTTACCTTTTTCAGACACCGGCAAGTTTCCAGGAAGTGGAAAAAACCTTAAGCTTTGCGGAAGAAATAAAACTCGGTAAGAAATTTGCTCTGGAACTCAGAAATCTCTCCCTGCTTCAGGATACTGACTTATGTATGAGACTCTCCAGAACTCTCACCCTGATTTCAGTTGATTCACCTGATATCCAGGGAAAAATTTTCCCGGCTAAAACAGTTTACTTAAGATTACATGGCCGGGTTCACTGGTATAGCTACGATTACACGCAGCAAGAGTTACAGCAGTTAGCGGAAAAACTTTTAGAGACAAAGGCAGAAGAAATTTTTGTTTTCTTCAATAATAACCATGCCATGCTGAAAAATGCCCGGATGATGTACCATTTGCTCACAGAGGGGGCAAGATTATGAAGGCAGGATTCTGGGAAGAAGATATTACACCCTGGGTTGGTACGGAAAGACCCGGTGGTTACACAAAGGTATACAACAACCAGGTTCACGACCCGATTAAAATCAGGGCATTAGTTCTCAGTGACGGGAAAAAAGAAGTTGTTTTCCTTTCCCTGGACCTTCTGGTGGTACCGAGAAAAATTGTTACTGCCATAAGAAAAAGAATTCACTGGAAGCTGGGCATCCCCCGGGAAGCAATTCTGGTAGCAGCCAGCCATACCCATTCCAGCGGACCGGTCTTTGGACTTTATCCTGAAGAGTACCGGAAGGCACCACCATCAATTAAGGAACTTATAGAAAAATATTCCATCATCCCTGACACTTTCTATACCACCCTAATAATAGAAAAAGCAGTCTCAGCGGTTCACCGTTGCCAGGACAAAATGCAGGATGTTTGCCTTTCTTTCTGGCAGGGTCAGGAATCTTCCTGTGTGTTCAACCGCCGGTTTAAAATGAAAAACGGTCAAACCTACACTCACCCGGGAAAGGGAAATCCTGATATTTTACAGGCAGCTGGACCGATTGACCCTGAAGTGAATGTCCTCGGGGTCTGGTCCGGGAGAGAAGAATTTCTTGGCTGTATCGTTAATTATGCCTGCCATGGAACCACCGGACCTGGTGGCATCAGTGCGGACTGGGTTTTTTACCTGGAAAAAACCATCCGCGGGGTGATGGGAGAGAAAAGTTACGTTGTTTTTCTCAATGGTGCCTGTGGAGATGTCACTCAGGTTGATAACCTGAGTAAGTCAGAATTAGAAATCGGGGAGAGATACAGTTGCCGACTGGGACAACGTGTAGGGGCAGAAGTTCTGAAAGGGTTAGCCTGTCCGCCAAAAGGTAAAGTGAGAATTGATTTCCGAAATAAGGTTTTGAAAATTCCCTGCCGGAGAGTATCTCCTGAAAGAGTGAAAGCTGCCTGGAAGGTAATTGAAAAACAAAAACCTCATTCTTCTGCTGACTGGACTTTTGCCAAGGAGTTAATTATTGCTGACTACATTGTTCGTCAGAAACCTTCTGTGGAGGTGGAAATCCAGGCCATCAAGGTTGGTCCGGCTATCTTTATCACCAATCCAGCTGAATTGTTCTGCAGCCTGGGATTGAGAATCAAAGACTCCAGCCATTTCCCTTTCACCTTTGTCGTGGAACTGGCTAATGGGTGTATCGGTTATGTACCGGACAAATCAGCCTTTGAAGCTTCTGGAGGTGGTTACGAGACTATCCTTACCAGCTATTCCCATCTGATACCAGAGGCAGGCGAACTCATCGTAAAAGAAAGTACTTCCCTTCTCCAGGAATTTAAGCCAGATAAAACCCCGGGTTACCCGAAAGCCAGAAATTTTCTTACCCCATGGTCATATGGCACAAGAAAACCAGAATTAGAATAGAAGGAGATAAAAATGAAAAAACTGAAAGCAGGTGTAATCGGCTTACGCATGGGCAGGTCTCATCTGGAGGCATATTGCAGCAATCCTTACACTGAAGTCGCGGGTATCTGTGATATTAACGAAACGTTACTGAAGCAGGTACAGAAACAATATGCTGTACCATTTGCTACCACTGATTATCAACAGCTTATAGCTTTACAAGACCTAAATATTGTCTCAGTAGCCAGCCCTGACTTCTATCATCGGGAACAATGTGTGGCTGCTTTATCTGCTGGCAAACATGTCCTTTGCGAGAAACCCCTTGCTTTAACGCTGGAAGATTGCCAGGCTATAGTGCAGGCAAGCAGAAAAAGTGGTACCAGGTTTATGATTGGCCAGGTCTGCCGTTTTGCTCCTGGATTCAGTCTCACCAAAAAAATTATTGCTTCCGGGCAGATAGGAGAACTCTATTTTGTAGAGAGTGAATATGCCCATGATTACCGGGTAGCACCAGGTGTTAATAACTGGAGAAAAGACCCCGGTCGGCCAAGAGAACCTTATATCGGTGGTGGCTGTCACGCGGTTGATTTACTCCGCTGGATTGCAGGTGACCCGGTAGAAGTCTTTGCTTACGCCAACCATAAGTGTTTAACTGACTGGCCTGTTAACGATGCTCTGGTCGCCATCTACCAGTTCCCTGGCCAGGTGATGGGAAAAGTCTTTTGTTCCATTGGCTGCATCAGACCTTATACTATGCGCAGTGTCTTTTACGGTACCAGGGGCACCATTATTTCTGATAATACCTCTCCCTTTATTCAATTGTGCTGCCTTGACTACAGCGAAAAGATAGGGGAATATGATTTTGTAACCATCCCGGTAAAAACTGCTTCCCATAATGTTGCCCGGGAAGTAGAGTATCTGGTGGACTGTATTTTGAATGATAAAGATGTCTCCATGGATGCGGTGGAAGGAAGCAAAACTGTGGCTGCCTGCCTGGGAGCGGTTATTTCTGCCAGGGAAGGAAAGAAGGTAAAATTAGAGCCATTTTACCAATCTTTTCTGGAATAAAAAATGGTAACTTCTGTCCTTATCAAACCACACCATTTTGTGGACATCATCATCCACCTCGGGGCTAAAACTCTTTCTCTGCAGCCGCATCCTTATGGCCATTCCTGGCACAAAGTGGCTGCTCTGCTTTTAACCAATCTGGAAACAAACTTAATACTTACTTCAGGTGCTGACGATATCTGCCATGGTTGTTCTCACCTTATCAGAGGTATCTGTAATGATGTCATTGATACTTCCTGGCGCCCGCGCACACCTGTCTCCAAGTATCTCTGGAACCTGGCACTTGACGGAAGGTGGCTGAATCTTCTTCATCTGAATTCCGGGCAGTGTCTTCCCGCATTTTCTTTCTGTGAGCTTTTAGAAAAAGACTGGAAGAGCTTTCCTTCAGTCTATGAAGAACTACCGGCTCCAGTTGTCGCTACCAGACAACAAAATCTCAGGAAAGGGCTGGACTTCATAAAACTCTACTACCCATGAATTTTGTTACTCCCACTCTCTTACTCGGGCTCTCAGTTTCTTTTTCTCCGCACGATAACGTTTCTCCCTGAGCACTTTCAACCTGAGCCGGCGGCTGCGTCTTTTCTTCTGTCTTCTTATCTTTTCTAACTTTTCCTTTTCCGCCTGGCTCTGTCCCAGGTAATACTTTTCTATCTTTTCCACAAGACTCCGCCAGGCAAGAAAACGGTTCAACCCCTGAGAACGTTGTTTCTGACAGCGGACAGCCAGACCCGTAGGAATATGCTTTAAATAAACACAGGTTGCTCTTTTATTAACATTCTGGCCACCAGGACCGCCTGAGGTCATAAATGATTCCTGGATTTCATTCAGCTGAAGCTTAAGTTTTCTGAATTTCTCTTCCAGTGCCTGCTGCTTACTCGCAGAAACAGGGAATCTGGGTAGAACTGGCTTAGCTGGAATAGTCATGGGTAAGAGCCTTCTCTCCTTCCAGAGCCTGTTTTACCCTGCGGTAGTGCTGCTGCCATTTTTCTAATTCCTTCCTCTGAAAATCGTGGTCCTGGAAAGCCTGGTAAAGTACAGCCCCTTCTGCATCTTTCGGGACAGGCCAGTTTAAAAGGTAACAGATGGTAGGAACAATATCCACCAGCCAGACATTACGGTTGAGGACATATCCCTTTTTCACTCCTGGTCCCTTCATGACAAAAAGACCCTTCAGAGAGCCAATTCCGTATTCAGCTGTGGTCAGCTGCCGTCCATGTTCCCCGGAAACCCAGCCACCAACTCCATAGACAATATCCCCGATATAGTCTCCGTAAAGACCAAGAATTCTGGCATCTTCTTTTTTTAGAGCGAAAGCAATGGGTTTACGTCCTGTCCTGGGATCGGTGTAGTTATACAGAAGACTGATAATCTCATCCCTCAGCTTCTCATATTCGGCTCCAGGCTGGACAATCCCTTCCGGGTCTCTCCCTTGAAGATTGATATAAATGTAGACAGAACGTTGAGCAACAGCCTTTGTTTTTTCCCAGTCCACAACTTCCTTACCTGTTTGGGCATCTTTTTTCATTACTGTCAGGCCTGCCTTAATTAAAATTTCTCCTGCACTGAATCCATGAAAGTCTTCCTCTCCAGCACCTTCTGTGGGTACTGCGCCATGGTCAGAAGTAATAATCACAAGAGTTTTTTCGTTCCCTGCCTGGAGTATCCTGCCCAGCATGGCGTCCAGAGAAGCGTAAAACCTTCTCTCTGCCTCTTCAAATTTTTTGCGCACGCTCTCATCCTTAGTGACTGCAGGCTCCAGACGGTTTATATAGGCATGATAGGCATGATCAGGGCAGTGGGCATGCATGATAAACAAGTCCCAGTCGTGATGTGTTAATAACTGATAGGCTGCCTCAGCAAACCAGAGATTCTGCATATCATAAAGGTCAGAAAGAATGTCCACATCAAACCAGCCATAGTGAAACGGGAACACAAAACTGTTGGGCAGAGGAAGACCTGAAACCCCGGCAAGTTCCCCGCAGATTTCTGGCGGGTCAGCCCAGCCGTCAAGCTGACACAGAGGGGAAACATAAAACTTCAAATTGCTTCCATCCTTACTGAGAGAAAGAAGGCAACAGACAAAAACTGCCTTTTTCTTCCCGGTCTCTGTTTGAAACTCATAAGTTACCTTTTCACTCCATCTACCGACTGGCACCTGCACGAGAATCTCGCTTAGCTTTTTCTCCCGGGCAAGGCTTACCCTGCTTTTTGAAGGTTCTACCAGCAGATAAAACTCTTCTGGCTGCATTTTTTCCCTTGCCATTTTTGGGGTAAACATTATTCTGACTTCTTTATCTTCAGGAGAAAGTTTCACACCCTGCCAGGCTGTTGCCGGTTCTAAAGAGATAACAGTTGCTTCCGGTATTTCCTCGGTGGTGAAAAGCATATCTGCGCTCAGAGTAACATCATATGCTGCCCCAGAACGAATATCAGTTCGCCACTCATTCACACTTAAACCTGCGCCAGCTACCTGAATTCCTGCCTGAAAAGATTTCGGCCAGCTACCGGGATAGTTAAAGACAATCGTCCTTTTGCCAGCCTTTTCTATAGCCTGCCAGATATATTCCGCCTGACAGTCTGTGGAGAAAAAAGCCTGATAAGTTTTGTCCAGTGGTGTACCAGGTTTGTGCATGTTAAAACAGGTAATACCATGTGTTCCTGGCCAGCTGCCGGTAGCAATAGTAGTCCAGTTGGGAGGAGTGATGGTGGGATGCGGCACTAAACAGTTCTCAGCCCAGACACCAGTGGAAATCAGTCTTTTTAGATTGGGCATTTTCCCTTCCTGGATATACTTTTTTACAGACTTAATAATCGGAGCATCCCAGCCTATAATCATGGCTTTAGCTGGCCTTTCCATGTTCCTCCTTCTGTTTCCGCAATTTTATCATTTTATGTCACAACCGGAAAATTTCTCCCCGGCTTCCCCATTTGAAGGAAGAACAAACAAAAGATAAAATCAATCACAAGCGAGGGTGGCGGAACTGGCAGACGCGCTGGACTTAGGATCCAGTGGGTTAACCCATGAGAGTTCAAATCTCTCCCCTCGCATGAAAAAAATTACCTGTTAAGATAAGATACCTTCGCCAGAGGAAAACCATTAAACCGGCTGGCAGAAGCCAGAGTGTAAGCACCCATGTTCCGGGCATAGAGTAGCTCACCCAGTTCCATACGGGGAAGGTAGCCCCCGGGATAGGAAGGATTGTTCATATTTGGCCAGACAGTATCAAAACCATCACAGGTTGGACCAAAAATGGTGCATTCTTCACAGACTCCTTCTTTGAAGGCTTCCAGCCGGTAAAGTTGATGGTCAAAAACCTGACCGGAAAAAGTGCCATACAACCCGTCATCAATGTAGTAGGAGACCCTTCCATGCCGGAAAGCGCGGCCAATCACAGAAACAACCAGAGTGCCAGCATTAGCAACCAGAAACCTGCCAGGTTCAGCAATAAACTCTGTTTCTTCAGGAAAAAGTTTCTTCATCTGTTCCCTCAGTTTCTCTGCCAGTGCTTCAAAGGGAATAACCCGGGGATTGTATTCTTCAGCAGGGAATCCACCACCAATGTCCATAATCCGGCGGCCTGTCCTGGAATTACCCAGCCGTATCCCCTTCCTTTCTGCCTGCTCAAACACCCAGGCTGAAAGACTTAGAGCTTCCTGGTAATTACTGAAATTGTTGCACTGGCTACCTACGTGAAAACTTAAACCTTCCACCACCAGATTCATCTGAAGAGCTCTGAGAATAAGGTCCACCGCATCCTGGCGACTGGCACCAAACTTGGAGGAAAGATTCACCACAGAACCTTCGTTAGGTACCTCCAGTCTGAGGATAAGACCCGCACTGGGACAATGCTTTTTTATTTTTTCCAGTTCGTCCAGATTATCGTAAACTACCAGTGGTTTGTAAGGTTCCAGTTCATGCAGGGTTTCAATCATTTTCACCGGGTGAGCATAGATTATCCTGTCCCAGATAAACTCCTGCTGCTGTGCTGGCAATAGATGCTTGATGTTTTCCCTTACCAGATGAAACTCCGGTAAAGAAGCCACATCAAAACTGGCACCTAACTGGTAAAGACTTCTGATAATTTCTGAATCAGGGTTGGCTTTCACCGCATAATAAATCTGCACCCCGGGCAGGTGTTTCTGAAACCGCTGGTAGTTTTCTCGCACCTGATTCAAATCTATCACCAGAACTGGTGTGCCTTCCTCCCTGGCTATTTTTTGCAGGGTCTGTTTGAAACTCTTCTCCTTTACCACCATAAATCCTCCTTCCCGTTCAACTCCTTTTCTCCTTTATGATAAACTGAAAACTGCCGAGAACAAAAATGAAAGAAAAAATTGTCGGTTTCATTCTGGCTGCAGGTCAGGGCAAGAGGTTGAAACCACTTATCGGCAACCACCCCAAACCCCTTGTTCCGGTCTGCGGTGTACCTGTTCTGGAACTGGCAGTTTCTTACCTGTCTCAATTTCTTTCAGGAAAAATTATTATCAACTGCTGTTACCACCAGCAGAAAATAAGTTCTGCCTGCCAGAAACTGGCCTGCCAGTATCATCAGAGGATAGAAATTTCCAGGGAGAAAAAACTCCTTGGTACCGGTGGCGGATTGAGAAATGGTCTTGTTCTGGCACCAGATGCCCAGCATATTCTGGTACACAATGCTGATGTTGTCCTGGATTATGATTTGTCCTTCTTAATAGAGACACATCTACAAGAAAATAGTGATGTCACAGTTCTGCTTGTCCCGGGCTATGGACCATTAACTGTGGAGATGACTGGTAACCACAGGATAACTTCTTTTGACAGGCCTGCCGGATGCGGAAATTATACCTTCTCCGGTGTGCACCTGTTTCGCCGCCAGATACTCCAGATGCTGCCAGAAACTAACCCCTGCTCTATCATCTCTGCTTACCGGAAAGCCATAGAAGAAGGGAAAAAAGTCCTGGGATTGTCCACGGAGAATTCATTCTGGGCTGATACTGGTAGCTTTCCTGAATACATCCATCTTCATTCCAGATTAGCAGATTCCGGAATAAAATACCATGACCTTCTGCGTCAAGCTCAAGAAAGACAGGCACTCCTGCGGGCAGAACTGGAAAAGACTGGTGTCTGGTGCAGTGGTGCTCTGAGTCTGGGTAAAAATGTCTCCGTGGCAGCAGGTACGCAGCTGCACAATGTGGTCATCTGGGACAACTGCAAAATCTCACAGCCTTCTTTCTATACCGAAGGAGTTTTTACCGGTTCACCCCGGGCAAAAGAAATCATTCTGGCTGAGAGAAAACCTGATAAACGCATCCTTCAGTATCTGAGAGTGAAGGAAAAAGATATACAGCTATACCTGTTGCGAAAACAGGCCAGTGGCCGCCAGTACTGGAGAATTACCGTCGGTGAGAAAAGCTGGGTCTGGTGTGTTTATGACAGGAAACGTCGGGAAAATGGAACTTTTCCCGGTCTGAACTTTTTCCTGAAACAACTTGGATTAAACGTCCCAGAGGTATATCTTCACCTGGTGGACACTGGAGAAATTCTTATGTCTGACTTGGGCGATTGCTCCCTTCAGGAGATAAGCGATATTAACCTGACTCACCAGCTTCTGAAAAATGTCCTCCAGCAGATAGCTTTGCTTCATGTCAGAGGTACGGTCCAGGCTCGTCTGGCAGAAATTCCCTTACAGAATGGTTTCACAAAAGGTTTATATAACTGGGAAAGGGACTATTTCCGGCAGTACATTTTAAGCCAGTGGCTACACCAACCGCACCTGTGGTCACCGGTCGCTGAGGAATACTGCCAGTGGCGAACTCTTCTTCTGAACCAGACACCGGTACTGTTGCACCGGGATCTACAGAGTGCCAATATCTTAGTTTATCAGAATCAACCGTACTTAATTGACTTCCAGGGAATGAGAAAAGGTTGTGCTGCCTATGATATTGCCGCCCTGCTCTTTGACCCCTACCGGTGTTACCCGCCAGAAATGAGGGAAAGCCTGTGGAGATTTTACTGCCATCAGGTTAGCTGCCTGGGTGGTATACCCCTGCAGAAAAAAATTTTCTATGTTTCTGCTACCCAGAGACTGCTTCAGGTTTTAGGTGCTTTTGGGAAGTTATGGCTTCAGGATGGACTTACCTGGTATAAAAAGTTTATCCTTCCAGCGGTAACACTCTTAGGGCAAGCCAGCAACGTTGCCGGGTTCAAGAACCTGAGTAATTTAGCTCACCTTTTGAAAGACAAGGTAAAACTGGCTTTAAAAGAATAACAGGCTACAACTCCCGATAATGTTTTTCCGGCTGTTGCCTGAGGTACTCCGCTGCCTGTTCCGGTGTGATATCTCTCTGCACCTCAGCCAGCAGTTCGTAACCAGCCATGTATTTCTTTACTGTGGCGGAACGTAAAAGTGGAGGATAAAAATGGGCATGCAGCTGCCAGGCTTCGGAATTGCTTCCTTCAAAAGGTGCACCGTGCCAGCCCATAGAGTAGGGAAAAGAAGTCTGAAAAAGGTTATCATAACGTACCAGTAACCGTTTAAGAATAATTGCCAGACTCTCCTTCTGGCTTTCACTCAAGTCCGGAAATCTCTGGAGATATTTTCTCGGCAGCACAAGCGTCTCGTAGGGCCAGTAAGCCCAGAAAGGGACAACGACCAGCCAGTCTTCGCTGGCTACTACCACCCTTTCCCCGCAGCTGGCTTCTTCTCTGGCATACGAAAGGAGAAGATTATCACCATGCTTCAGATAATAGTTTTTCTGGCTCCTGTCTTCCTTCTCTATCAGTGCAGGCAGAAAATTAGAAGCCCAGATTTGACCGTGGGGATGAGGATTGGAACATCCCATCATCTTGCCCTTGTTTTCAAAAACCTGTACCCAGAGGAAAGTTTCTCCCAGCTTTCTACTCTCTTCTGCCCACACATCTATTACTGCCTTTATTTCCTCCTGTTTCATTTCTGCCAGGGTTAAATCATGCCGCGGGGAAAAACAAACCACCAGGCATTCACCCAGGACTGAGCAGCTCTGAAATAAAGGTGAGTTCAGTTCGCTTTTTTCCGCACCGGTTTCCAGCAAAGCAGGAAAATCGTTCTTAAAAACAAAGGTACTCTGGTAGTCTGGGTTAATCTGTCCGCTGGCTCTTTTATTCCCGGGACAGAGATAACAGTCCGGGTCATACCGCAGTCTTATATCTTCTAACAGTTGCTCTTTCTGTCCTGACCACGGCCGGTTTATCCTGTGGGGTGAAACCAGTACCCATTCCCCTGTCAGAATGTTGAAACGTCTGTGGGGAAGTTTTTTTAACCAGTCCTTCATTGGTCTATTTATTCTTCACAGATAAATTTTACCTCAGACCAGACTGCCTGGTCATTGCTGGTATTATAGCCGCTGGGTCCACAATCTACTGCCAGACTGAGCAGAATTGTTTGCCCGCTAAATTTCTCCAGGACAACTTTACCAGGTGTCCACCCCTGCTTGTTTGGTTCACTGAAATACCTCCAGACTTCCTCACCATTAACCCGGACCACAAAGTTTACTCCGTCCCCTAACCCTCCGTATCTGCCCATGTTAAAGGAAAGCTGTAACCCCTTTGCCTTCGGGAGAGTGATAAGATTATCCAGAGAAAATTCAGATTCTTTTCCTCCGATAGGCGGGAAAACCTGATAACCAGAAGCTCTCTTCCCGGCAAACGACAGGTCACGGCGGCTAACAGGTTTTTCCAGACGTAAAAGCTGTCCCTGGCTTACTATGCCTGCTTTCCAGAAACTTAAATTTTGTGCTTCTCCCAGATTTATCATTTCTGGCTGACTGCCGAAAAGCAGGTGTCCTGGAGCCTGAATCTCTACTTTTCCTTCTTCTGCCCCGGTAGGATTGGATACAGAAAAAAATGACCAGTCAGCTGGTTTCTTCTGCCAGAAAATTTCTCCTTTTCCTTCCCCGCCAATCTGTACCAGACAGTAACGTTCAGTCAGTCTGCTTCCTCTGATAAATAAACCTTCACTAATCTTTGTAATCCTGACTGTGGATTGCGGTGGACTTCCCGGGAAAAGACAGTACCAGGCATCAGGGTTAAGACCAATCGGTCCTTTCTCATCATAAGCCAGCCAGTTATCAATATAAACAGGCTGGTGAAAATTTACCCTGAAACTTTTTGTGATACGCGCATATCTCAGTTTGTCCCCGGATTTGCTTTCTTCCAGACAGTAAGTACTCTCTTCAGGACGGAAAAACTTAACTACCCTGCCCTGCGGATTCCTAAGGTAACTGACAACGCCAGCCTGCCACTTTTCCGGGAAATAAGGACGAAAACCCTCACTCCACAGTTTTGCCCTTTCCAGCACAACTCTGGCTTCACTGGTGCAGTCGTCTGCAGAAGTTGTCCAGACAGCAGCAGCACCAATCACTTCCTCAATATTCTGCGACTGATGAAACTTCAGAGTATCCCGAATGGGAATATGGTGAGGCCAGTGGATACAATAATCACTGAAAAGATAGGATAGTAACGGATGTGGTTGCTGGGGTCGGGAAATAAATTCTCTGTGCTGCTGACTTCCCCAGGCAAGGTATCCAGTAATACCGAAATCCTCTGTAATTGCATTGACAATGTTCCAGTACTCACCACCAATGGCTGCCCGGGGAACTTTCTCCCTGATGGCTCTTTCTACACCGATGACTGCCTCATTGAAAGTTTTACCCTCTACCAGCCCACAACTACCCAGGGAGCAACCAGTTACATCCTGATAAAAGTAATCAATCCCGTAAATCTCCTGTAACTTTGCCATCTGCGAGGAATAAAATTCCCGCCATTTACTGCTACCAGGATGAATATAAACCAGCCAGTGTTTTTTCCTTTCCTCAGGATTAGCTGCTGGCTCGGGCTTTTTCTGGTAGGGCGCGTTGTAGTAATACTGTAAATCATAGTCCTGCATAATAGTCGGATGTGTTTCCTGGTCAACCAGTGCCAGACTGGTATAGATTCCATAACGGTAACCGTAAGAGTGAGCCAGTTTTATGTAATTTATATGTTTTTCACTGATCTGGCCTGTGGGGGGCAACCGGTATTCAGGAATTCTCCGGTTAAAGTTATCTAAAAAACCCCAGTTCATAATCAAAACTTTCTTTGGCTCAATAATTTCCGCCATCTTTTTCATCTCCTCCTCTCCTGGCGTTGCTGGCCAGATGAGGGCAATTTCATCTACCCAGGAGGAACTTCTTTTATTTCTTGGGACCATTTTGAAAGTGTCAACCATCCATTCTTTGTATCTTTTCGCTGGCTCCTGCCAGGAATTCCCATAAGTATTAAAATGCCAGACACAGGAAGTTATTTCTTTTTTCTCTTCATAGGGAGCATCACCAAGATACTCAAAATTGAGAGCCTGTCCTTCATCCCCGTTATAACGTCGGAAATACTTTCCTCTCAGCGCCGGGTCTTCAGCCCAGACAGCGAAATATCCCTTTTCTGGCAATTCACCAATGATTAAACCCGCACACCAGAAAACTGAGCCACTGGCTAAACTTATAATCTTACCCCTGCCATAATCAGGTTCCCACCTCTGACCGCTGAAGTAGGGAGTAATAAAGGAAACATCGTTTCTCAGGTTTAAAACAGAAAAAGCTGTCCCGAAGACACCACCTTTATTATTTTTTCCTGTCTGCCGCAGACACAAATCCCCGCTTTTCTTTTCTACAGTAAACTCCTGGATAAGGCTTGCCTCCGGAGCATCCTTTAATCCCTGGTAAATGAGCCTGATACCATCTGGAATCCTCTCTGCTTTTGGTTCTGAAAAAACCGGATGCTGGTTAGGAAACTTTTGCGGTATATTCCAGGAAGTCCAGGGATGATGCTGGTCTTTTGTCGTCTCCTCACCTTGCTCCAGCCAGCCCACACCTTCCGGTAACTGACCTGGTTTCATTACTTCTTCCTTTGACCAGTTCCTCTCCCCTGGCAGAAATGATTTCATCCTTACCAGATTACCGTTTTTCCAGACTACTTCATACCTTTCTGTTTTTACTGTCAGTATCCCTGATTCAAACTTGAAGTTTGCTTCTGCTATTAAGAGAGTAGAAACTGTAAAGTAAAGAATAAATGCTTTCCCGCGCATAGTTCCTCCTGTTTATGGTGAATCGCTGAAAATTTCTATCATCCTTAAATCCCTTGCGCAAACCGGGAGAAACAAGGTGTTATCCGTGCAACCCGAAAGATTTTCTTCAGTTAAAACATCTCTAACTTTCAGCTGACCGTTGCCAGGAAAAATTTTCCCCAGTTTGAGTTTAGCCAGCTGCCAGCAGTCATCAGAATTGAAGAGAACCAGAAGCCCTTTACTCTGCCCATAATGAAGAATAAACTTCACTGTCTCAGGAGTCACCGAGACAGGACTGTCGCCCTGCCAGTAGTAAGCAACCTTCATTTTTTTTAAATCAAAAGAAAATCTCTTTTCCTGTAACCATTTCACCAGTTCTGGATACAAACAATGGGCAGGCCAGACTGTGGAATCGTGAACCATAAAATAACCAACCATATCAAAAATGGAGGCAGGCGCAGGAGCATAACGTTTCTCAAACTCAGGCAGAAGGTCCGGAATAAAACCGAACTGAATACCAGTATGCTGTGCCTGCATCTTCCCTTCCGGGAGAAGTTTACTGTAAAACTCAAAAACCTTCTGTGGACCAGAACCATAGTTTTCTCCATCCCAGAAGATATCAATGAAACCTATAAAGGGAATGGGTATCTGGTTGGAGGAATGCCATCTGATAAAAGAATACCCGTGCTGTTGCACAAAGATGTTGTACATTCTTTTCATCATGTTTCTCATGGCAAAAATTGGTAACCGACCAGTCCATTCTCCTTTGTAATTGATGTAACCGCATCTATGGTGACTGCTGGCACATCTGGTAAGGGGCTGGTCCAGATAAATGGCTCCCAGTCCTGTTTCTTTAACCAGTTTTGCCAGTTGCCACAGGTAATAATCCTGGAAGTCAGAGGCAGGACAAAGGCTTGCTATCCCCTGGGGTTGAAATTTCTTGCCGTACCATGACCCTTCAGCTGTGTGTCTTCCTGAAGGTAAAGTTAAAGCTTCCTGTATTGTTGTTTTCCGCCAGACTGGTTCAAAAAGAAGCATTTCCCTGTGCTTTAAACCAGGATTTTCTATCAAGCCAAAATAACTTTCGTAAAACCGGTAAAGGCCATGGAAAACAATAGAGGAACACGGCATCACCTCTTTCCCCTGGCTTCTTGCCTGCTGCACATGCTGCCTGGCTTTCTCCGGATGGGAGAAAAAAGGATAGTATTGCCCATCACCCCAGAACCAGCGCCAGTCCACTGCCTCACAGTAACCTTTCCGCCGGAAATCTGCTGGCCTGGGTTTAACCGGAGTGGCACCAAAACCGAAAACATACCGCAGTACTCTTTCCAGAAGAAAGGGTTTATCTCCTAATTTAATGGTTAGAAGACGTTGTTTGCCGCCAGCTGGACCAAGTTTTTCAATCTCTTCCTCATCTTTAACAGGCCAGTTTTCCAGACTTTCCGCAAACCAGGAAAAACCAGCTGTAGTGTCTCCAAACCAGAGAATCTCTCTGAAAAAATTGAGAGAAAGACCTTTTTCTGGAATTATCCCGGAATCTGAGGCTGGAGCATGACCGGAAACTCCTGAGGTGTAGTGATAAAGATGACAGCAATCAGAAGAAAGAGGAATAACAAGATTTATCCCGGTTAAAATAGTCTTTTCTTCCGGACAACTTATTTTCAACTCTGCCTTAGCCATGCCGTCAAACTCATAATCAGTAATTATTTCTACCTGGAAAGGACCAGTCTCTGATTTTGTTTTTACTCTTACAAGCCCTGCGTTTATCTTTTCTGTCTCCACCTTTGCCTTAGAAACCAGAAACTGCTTTCCCTTTGTTTTCAGAAGCAGATAAGGTGCCTTCCCTATCAATGTTTTGCCCTGGCTTATTACCGTGGCAGGGAAAAGAGACTCCTGGTACTCGTATGTTCTTCCCCAGCAACTTATTTTCTGACCTTCTACTTCCATGGGTGACCAGGGCGGGGGAACATTCTCTGATAATCCTGCTTTTTCTTCCTTCCAGCGGCTGCTTTCTAAAAGTGTTTCTCCCAGTTGTTGGGCTGACCATCTCCGGTTGTAAGCTTCTTCTGCTGCTTTTTCTTCTTGCTGTGGCTTTTTAACTGATTCAACCTTCTCTACTCTCATACCCTGCCTGAGAGTGGGCTCTGACTCAGGGAAGAGAATGCTGTGATAGAAGATGTTAATCCCTTTTTCTTTAACAGCAATAACTACCCTGCCAGAAGATAAACCACCTGTACCAGCTGAAAGAAAAACTTCTACCTTTTTTCCTGCAGGAACAACCAGACTTTTTGTTTGCCCGCTTCTGGCAAGTACATCTTTTTCCCCGTAAAGTTCCAGGCACACAATTATTTCTCTTTTTTTCTCTCCTCCTGAAACCTGCACAGGTACAGAAATTTTTTCTTTTTCTACAAGCAGCGGTCCTGGTTTAATACTGAAGGAATCAGAACCAAAAATCAAACGGCCAAAAGAACCAGTATCGTTATAACGTTGTGTCCAGCACCAGCCCGCATCAGCATCAGTATTAACCATGTTGAAGGTCCAGACATCCCCGGGCACCGGCACAGGTGTACCAATCCCCAAAAAGTCTGCCCGAAACTCTGCTGTCCACTCTTTCTCCGTAACCACTGCTTTCCAGTCCCATCTCCCGTTCCATCTTAAATCCAGCATTTTCAAATCAGCCTGGTCAGAAGCAGGATTCCCTATCAGCTGACAGAAATCAGGTGTTCCGGTAAAAGGTGGATGAATAAAAATCTCCCAGGATTCTTCACCCCATAACGGCATATCAAATAATTTCCAGCTTCTGTAATTGAGTTTTCCGGAATAAGGTGTACGCACCAGTAGATACAGATACTTTTTATCGTAACCGAGGAAAACGGTAATTTTCTCTGCTTTTATGTGTCCGGCATTACCCCGCAGAGAACAGAACCAGCCTAACTTTGTCAGGTTATCCCATTCTCCTGGTTCAATCTCACCGTCAATGGTAGGCGGCTTCTTTACCAGGGGTACCAGCACAGTGTTGGGATGAAATTCAGGTAGCCCCTGATACAGGCAGCGGTAGCGATGACGAATATCAGAAGGTAAGTCCTCGCTTATCTCCAGAGAAGAAAAACTGTTCCCGGCACCTTTCAAACTAAATTCTCTGACAGAACCAGAAGTTAATTTCACCGCATTTCTGCTGGCAGGAAAACCATCTACCCAGAGGGAAAAATTCCTGCCCTCAAAAACAAGACAGATATAGTGCCACAGTGGTCGTTCTTCTTTCATCCAGGGTTGTTTACCCCAGCCGTAAACAGGGTAACATACAAGCTGGTTCTGGCTTTCTTCCAGAACAATGTATCTGCCTTCAGTTTTTTTCCTGATTTGCAAATAGTAGCTTTTATCACCTTTCCTGAAGCTGCTAAGAAGAACTGAAGAATTGCTGCCACTTCTCTCGCTGACAGGTTTCACCCAGAAATCTATAAAAAGCCTTTCCTTCTCAGGCAAATGCCAGATTAGACTTGCTCCTGGAGCAAGGACAATAGCCTGCTGGTCAGGGAATCTGCCTTTCTGCAAAGTAATCCCGTCTTTGTTTTCTATGAAGGCAGAAGAAGGCAGACAATCCAGTCGCTCGCGCACAGGAAAAATAGTATCAGAAAGACCCACAGTTATTGAAAAAAGAAAAATAGCCAGAGCCAAACTTTTGTTCACCATTTTATCCCCGCGTTTACTGACCAATCATATAGGAAGAAGTTGGACTTCCGTGCCAGGGAGAAGCCATATAATTAGCGCTGGCACCCACAGGTACCCGTGCTTTAGGCCACCATTCGCAGTGAAAATCACAGAACAGAATGTTGGTTCCTTCGGTGTGCCTGAAAACTGGTGAGATGGTATGGGAATTCTGATAATTTCTGGAATCAAAAAGATAGCCTGTCCGGGAAGGATAGTCAATACGATCCAGTTTAGCCCATTTGTATCCAGCAGGAATGTTAGCGATAAAACCGTTCATACCATAATGATACTTGCTGCCATCGTAAATATTCAGTTCTCTTCGTTCAGACGGACAGGAGAAAAGACGTTTGATATCCCGGTGGTAGACTGTGAAGAGATTACAGAACTGTGCCCACATATAAGATGGTGGAATCCTGGGCGTGACCATGTATCCATCATAATCAGAAGCATACATGGCAAAGATAATCCCCCATTGTTTCATATTGGAAAGACACCTTGCCTGCCTGGCTTTTTCCCGGGCAAGAGAAAGTGCTGGTAAAAGCAAAGCTGCTAAAATAGCAATAATCGCAACCACCACTAAAAGCTCAATCAATGTAAACCCTTTCCTCATATCCCCCCTTGTTTATATGGACATTATACACCCCATTTCCGGCCGTGACAATCTGTATTACCCCTTGTTGTTTTGCAAATATTGTATTGCCCTGGAAAGATTTGTTTTTCCCGCCTCTTTTCCTGAAGTTTTTTCTACCTTTTTTCAGAGGACGCGGGTGGATTCAAAATCTTTTTTTTCATCTCTTTTTTTAAAGAAGAAACTGAATTCAAAAACAGGAGACCTTTTACCGGCTGAGTTTATTCACAAAATGAATTTTTTATTGGCAGTGGTGATTAAGGTATAATAGGACTCTGTAACTGACAGGAGGAAGGAATGAGGAAAAATTTTTCTCGGTTTGCAGTTTTAGTTTTTTTTCCCTTTTTAACCTGTCTGGTTTCTTCTGAAGATTTAAATAAACCACGGTACCGGCCACAATTTATCATTCCTTATCTGAAGCAACCACCTGTGCTGGATGGAGAAATAAGAGAAGATGAATGGCAGGCAATGAAAATCAAAGGCCTTATTTCTCAGAGGAGACCAAACCGGTTAGAATTCCGGGATGTAGAAGCCTGGATGGGCTGGGATGAGAAAAATCTCTATATTGCGGTGAAATCTGTTTACCACCCTGAATGTGGCCTGATTACGAAAGCCCAACCATTACCGGGTGATACTGATGCTTCTTTCAAGGAAGGCGATGACACCCTGGAATTTTTCTTTGCACCTGATGTCACTATTGACGGTAACACCCTAAAAGCTGGAAAAATTTACCAGATTATCATGAATGCCAACCAGGCTATTTACGATATTATGACTGATACCAGAAGCGGAACTTTCCAGACAGGATGGAGGGTTAAACAAAAATCAGCCCATCAAATCAAAGACGGTTACTGGCAGGCAGAAATTGCCCTGGATTTATCTTCTTTTGAAATCAAAGATATCAACGGCTGGTGGGGATTTCGTATCTGCCGCAACTTTAAGAATCCCTGGGACCAGTCACGGCTGGGTATTAATGTGCTGGCTTTTGCCAGTCCAGAGACCATGCCGCTGATGAAACTTTCTCCTCTGGCACCAGTAGTTAAACACCACAGTGTTTACAAGGAAAAAGAAAAAAAAGTATCCCTTAAACTAACTCTAACTAACACTACCAGCCAGCCTGTTTCGCTGCGGGCGGTTCTCGGACATAATCCTGTTAACCAGCCTCGTTATGAAAAAAAGGCAGAACTTCTGCTTAATCCTGGTGAAAGCCAGGAGCTTGTCTATGAAGTTCCTGTTTCTGACCCCTCAACTTACAGTGCTGTTTCTGCAATTGATGTCACCTCACCTGATGGTTCTACTGTTTACTATCGCCGTGATTTCCTCTGGGATGCCCAGGCACCAGAGCAAATCTGGGTTCCTGTTCCCAGGCCTGATATAAAAGCGGTCACCCTGAATCTGGCTTATTATCCCAGCAAGAATAAACTGCTTCTGCAGGCATCGTTCAAAAACCTTGCTGGCAGGGAGAATGTGAAGAAGGCACTGGTGGAAGTCTTACCTGCTGCAGGAGGAAAAAGAATTGCCTGGAAAAAAATTGAAAGCTTCAAGGACTATGGCCTGGAGGCAGCTCTGGATTTACCTGCCAGTATCAGGGGGGAATATAAGGTGCAGCTTTCTCTTTCCGGAGATACCAGTTTACCCACAGAACCGGTGGTAGAATACTTTGAAAGGGAGCATTTCCCCTGGGAAGGAAATCGTATTGGTACCAGTAGTAAGGTCATTCCTCCTTTTACACCGATTCAAGTTGACAAAGCAAAAAGTACAGCCTCAGTGGTTCTCCGCCATTATACCTTCACTCCAGAAGGATTATGGCAGAAGGTGGAAGCAGATGGTAAACAGCTTCTGGCAGCACCTATGACTCTGGAACTGGTGCAAAACGGAAAGTTACATCTTCTTACTGGTAAGGGTGTTCACTTTACCAGAATTCGTCCGGAGCAAATCAGCGGGAAAGCAGATTTTTCCGGTGGCGAAATTAAGGGAACGACAAGCCTGGAACTTGATTATGACGGTATGATGAAAGTCAGGTTACACCTGAAACAGCATGGGACCAGCCCGATAGAAAGGCTCACCCTGATAATTCCCGTGAAAACAGAAACAGCCCGGCTGATGCATGTCTGCGGCGATGGTCTTCGTTTCAATTATGGAGGGGCTGTCCCTGAGGGCGAAGGAGTTATCTGGGAAAGTAAAAATGCTTCCAGGAATCTCCTGCTTGGCACCTTCATCCCCTATGTGTGGCTGGGAGAGGAAAGAAGGGGATTATGCTGGTTTGCGGAAAATGATTATAACTGGATTCTTGATGATAAAAAATCTGCCCTTGTGATGGAAAGAAAATCCGGCACGGTTTTCCTGAAAGTGCACCTGGTTAACCGGCCGGGTGTTTTCCCCAAACCTGTGGAAATTACCTTTGGGCTCATGGCATCACCAGCAAAACCTTTACCGGAAAAACCAGCCTGGCAGAAAACAACCTTTAATGCGCCCTCGGAATATCCAGTCAGGGTGCACGGCTCCAGTTTCTACTGGAATGGACAGATGTATGCTAATTTTCCTCAAAACCGGGATTTTGAAACCATCCGCAAAGTAGCCCGGGCGAACAAAGAGGGTAAGGTTGATAAGGAATATTTCCAGCGGCTGATAGATAGCTGGTCACCAGAAACCCATGACTTAGATTTTAACTACAACAAAGCCCATATACTGAGCGGCTCCAATCCAGGGAATTATAAAGGGGTTATTCCCTACACCAATCTCCGGGGAGATTTAACCTGGATACCAGAATGGCGTACTTTCCAGGACGAATGGTCCTACAGTTTGTTCCGGAAAAGAACAACTGATAAGAACAGAAAGAAAGGCAGTACTGACTTTACCATCATTCCTGTACCTTCCCGTCAGGATTTCCTTCTCTATTATTACCAGAAATTTCTGGAAAACGGGTTTGATGGGATTTACTGGGATAACATTTATCTTCAATCCTCTTTTAACCCATTTTACGGACCGGTTTATCAACGAGCAGACGGTCAAAAGCAGCCATATGTGGATATCTTCCATTCCAGGCAGCTTCTGAAAAGAACGATGACTTTAGCTTATGAAATGGGTAAACCAAATCTTTCTATGGTACATATGACCAACGCTAATCTCATTCCTATCTTCAGTTTTGCTGGCTCCCTTCTGGGCTGGGAATGGAAGTATGGACTGACTGATTTTCAGGATAGATTCTCGCCAGAGTATATCCGGGCAGTCAATCTTCCTTTCAATACCGGATGTATCCCGGTACAGTTAGGCGGGATTCACGGAGAAGGTAGCCAGGAATTAAAAGACTGGTGTGCCAGAACAAGAGCTGCTGTCACCCTGGTCCATGAGCTCCATGTCTGGGGACCGGATAAATACCTTGTCTCTATCCGGGAAATGCTGTGGAAAATGGGCTACGGGACACCTTCTGTTACCACTTACCGCTACTGGGAAGAAAATCCTGTTTTAGAACCTGACAGGACGCAGTTACTCTGGATTCTTCATCGCAGCCCGGAAAAAGCTGTGGCTATCTTTTGTGATTACGGGGAAGGCGGCCAGAATCAGGTAAGAATCAATACCGAAAGACTTGGTTTGAAACCAGCAGAGGCGATGGACTGGGAAACCAATCAACCTGTCAAACTGGCGGAAAACTGCCTTCAGTTTCCCATAAAAAAGCATGATTTAAAAATCATCATTCTTTCTCCAAAGAAAAAATGAGATACCTGCGTATAACCACGGAAGAGATGCCGGAAGGTACTTACGGTATTCTGAAAGGTGAGACTATTTATCTTCTTGATGGCTCACCATTAGCCGGCGGCAAAAAGACAGGCAGAACCATCAGTCTGAACCAGGTGAAATCTTTCCTGCCCCCGGTGCAACCACCAAACATTATTGCTGTAGGTTTGAATTACTCAGACCATGCCCGGGAAAGTAATAAACCGCTGCCGCCAGCACCCATAATTTTTTTGAAAGCAACAACCAGTCTAACCGGTCATCTTTGCCCCATTGTCTTACCCCGGGAAGCTCCTTCCTGCGTGGATTATGAAGCGGAGCTGGTGGTAGTGATTGGTAAACCTGTCAGAAATGTTCCGGAGGAAAAAGCCCTGGAGTATGTCTTTGGTTATACCTGCGGCAATGACGTCAGTGCCAGAGACTGCCAGTTAAAGATTGACCAGCAGTGGGCGAGAGGAAAATCTTTTGATACTTTTGCACCGGTGGGACCCTGGATAGAGACAGACTTAGATTCCTCCTTCCTGAACATCAAGCTCTTTCTCAATGGACAGTTGATGCAAAACGGAAACACTTCCAGTCTTATTTTTAATGTTCCCAGACTGGTGAGTTATCTTTCCCGGCAGATGACACTTCTTCCTGGAACTATTATTATGACAGGTACTCCAGCTGGAGTCGGTTTTGTCAGACAACCACCTGTTTTCTTGAAACCAGGGGATACTGTGGAAGTAGAAATTGAAGACATTGGTGTTCTGCGTAACAATGTAGTAGCTGAATCAAACCATGAGTGAGACAAAAATTGATGTGGAGTTTTTGCACCGACAGGGAGAATGGTTTGCTGCTGGTTTTTTTGAGAAACCTCATCTGAGTCCTTTCCGGAGGTTATCCCTGGCAGTCCGCAGGCAGCTGGAAAATGCTTTTCTGCCTGCCTATCAGGGTCAACTACTCTACCCTTCAGGAATCAATACTTTCTGGCAGACCAGAAACAATATTCTTACTTTCCATTACGCTTACTCCCTTTCCTATAACCGTCAGAGACTTATCTCTCTGATAGAAACTACCCCCAGCAAAGATGAAAGAAAGCAATGGCAGAGACTTTTGACTGCTTTAGATAGTTATCCCCTGTACTCCCTCGCGCTGATTCCTGCTGAGTTTACTGTGGGCGGTCGGGGCTGGACACATAGTATCCCCAACTATGGTCGGGTTCTCAGACAGGGACTGGCTTCCTATAAAAAACAGATTGAACTGATAGAAAAAAAATGGCCCGGGGATATCTGCCGCCAGGATTTAGCCCTGGGATTACAGGATGTTCTGGAAGGGATACACTGCTTGCACCAGCGTCTGAGAAAACTTCTTCCTGAAAATTCTTCTTTATACCAGGACTATTTGCTTGTACCCTGGACTCCAGCCAGAAATTTCCGGCAGGCTCTTGTCGCTACCAACTTTCTTTTCTATCTTGATGGCTGTGACAGTCTGGGACGGCTGGATGTAGAACTTGGACCTTATTACCAGAAGGATTTGAAAAATGGTTTCATTACAGAAAAACAGGCTATCTCTCTTCTTCAGAACCTGTGGAAAAACTTTGATGCTAATTCTGCCTGGAACGTTGTTGTTGGCGGTAGCCTCCCTGGTAATAGACCTGCCTATAACAGGTTTACAGAAGTCTGTTTAAAGAGCGCAGCCGGGTTTAGAAGACCAAACTTAGCCTTGCGCGTGCGCAGCGATATACCAGATAAGTACCTGGAAGCTGCCCTGGATACAATTGGTTCTGGTTGTGGAAACCCGGCAGTTTACAATGAGGAACTGTATCTTCAAGCCCTCGAAGAAAATCATCTTAATATTAATCATGAGGACCTTTACCATTATGCTTTTGGCGGCTGTACAGAAACAATGGTCCATGGCATGTCCAATGTTGGTTCTCTTGATGGGGGACTGAACCTGGCTGGTATTATGAGTAAAACATTAAAGCGGAGACTGCCACAGGCTTCTTGCTTTCAGGAAATTCTCACAGCCTTCAAGGAAGATATAACACAGGCAGTGGAAACTCTTGTCTCCCGGGTTAACTATGACCAGGAACAGAAAGCTATCTGGCGGCCTCAGGTTATCCGGACACTCCTGGTGGATGATTGTCTGGCTTCAGGCAGGGAGTTCAACAGCGGTGGTGCCAGATACAACTGGAGTGTGATTAATGTGGGCGGGTTAGCCAATGTGGCTGATTCGCTTCTGGCAGTAAAAAAACTGGTTTTTGAAGAAAGATATATCACGGGAAAACAACTGCAGGAGACACTGGAACAGGATTTTCAGAACCGACCGGATATACTGCAGAAGGTAAAACAGTATCCTAAGTATGGTAATGATGACGATGAAGTGGACTCTCTGGCGGTAGAAGTTTCAGATTATGTTTTCCAGCAGTTAACCAGTAGAGCCTGCTGGCGAGGCGGGAGGTTTTTACCAGGATGTCTGCTTTTTGTCACCTATGTTGGTGCTGGAGAAAACGTTCCTGCCACTGCTGATGGTCGCCGGAAAGGCCAGCCGATTGCCGATTCTATTGGACCTTACTTCGGCCGGGAAAAGAAGGGTCCGACTGCCATGCTGAAATCAGTGGCGAAACTCCACCAGAAAAAAGCCGCTGGTACTCTGGTGTTGAACATTCGTTTAAGTAAAAATCTTTTTAATTCTCCTGGTGGTAGACAGGCAGTAAAGAATCTAATTAAAACTTACTTTTCTCTTGGGGGGATGCAGATACAGCTGAATGTGGTGGACCAGAAAGTTTTGCAGGAGGCATTAGAACAACCAGAAAAGTTTGCTGATTTGATTGTCCGGGTGGGCGGTTACTCAGAATACTTTAACCGCCTGGATAGAAAACTGAAAGAGACTATTATTGCCAGAACAGAATTTGGCTTTTAACCATGAAAAGATTAGAAATTCTTAAGAAGGATGTGCTGTCCAGACACGGTTCCTTTATTCCGGGCCAGAATCCTTTTCTCCGTGATGTGGCGCTGTGGCGTGCCTGGAAGCCCGGGCTTTCTGTAGTACAAATCAGGGCTGCGTTTTTGAAAGAGCTTGTAGAAATCGCACCTGTTGCTATTTTCCCCGGCTGGCAACTGGCAGGCGAACATTTACCGCTTCCTGGTTTCGGTTTTTGTTCTCCCCGGTTCAAAACACAGGCGGAAGTTTATCTGAAAAAACTGGGGCTTGCGGAAAAAGAAAGACAAAAGGTCAAGAAATGTGTTTTCAGATGGATAGAAGGATTTCCCCTGCAGGCAGTGGGAGAAGTCAATGGGGAAAGAATTAAAGGTGGAGGCAGCTGGGGTAAAGGAGTGGTTTACTGGGCGCTGGGATGGGTAGAGAACCATTCTGTAAGAGACTATGCCATGCTTCTTCGCTCAGGTTACAGTGGACTAAAAAAGAAGATAGAAGACTACTTAAAACAATCTTTTGCCTCTCATATTGATTTCGTCCAGAAAGAAAATTTCTGGAAGGCAGCTATCTCTGTATGCGAGGCAGGAATTCGCCTTGGCCAACGTTATGCAGTCCTGGCAGAAGAGATGGCAGCTAAGGCTTCCTCCCCTGAAGAAAAAGCTCGTCTGCAAAAAATCGCCGCAGTCTGCCGCCAGGTCCCGGGAAATGGTGCCAGAAGTTTCCGGGAAGCTACCCAGGCTCTCTGGTTTGGCCATATTCTTACCTGTGGAGAAGATGGTATCAATGCTAACTCTATTGGTCGTCTGGACCAGATTCTTTATCCTTACTACAGGAAAGATGTGCGTGCTGGTCGTCTCACCAGAGAACAAGCGGTTTCCCTTATGGAGGAACTTGCCTGCAAGATGTATCTGGATTATGATGTCCAGGCTATTACCCTGGGCGGTCTCACACCTGAAGGAAAGGATGCTTGCAATGAGATGACCAGAATTATCCTTGAAAGTACAGAAAACTTCGGTCTTGTCCGCGACGTTTCTGTAAGACTTCACCGCAAAACGCCAGAAGATATCTTAAATCAGTGCGCCAGAATGGTCATCCGTGGAGGAGGTATACCTTTCTTTTTTAATGATGAGTGTTTTATCAGGGCACTGACTGACAGGGGTATTGCCTTGAGAGATGCCCGTGATTATGCCCCTATTGGCTGTATTGAACTGACCATTCCGGGGAAGACTAATCCCCATGCTGTCTCTGGCTGGTTTTGCTCCACAAAATGTTTAGAACTGGCTCTTTTTGACGGCCAGGATCCAAAAACAGGAGAACAGTTAGGAGTAAAAACCGGAAGGTTAGACCAGTACCGGTCTTATGATGAGTTCCTTCAGGCTTATTTTACCCAGGTGGAATACTTTGTCCGAAACCTTGTTTACCAGATTAGCCGGGGAGAATTAGCCCAGAGGGAAAGAGGACCACTGCCGTGCTGGTCTTTACTGACTGAGGACTGCCTCAAACGGGGACGGGATATCACAGATGGGGGTGCTATCTACAATTACCATTCTGTCTGTTTCCTTGGAACTGCAAATACTGCTGATTCCTTAATGGCTGTCAAAAAACTGGTTTTTGAACAGGGAAGAATCCCGGCTTCTGAGTTGTTACAAGCCTTAAGAAGGGACTTTCAGGGTCAGGAAAGCTTGAGACAGTTATTGTTAAAGGGAGCTCCCAAATATGGCAATGACAACCCGCAGGTGGATACTATTGCCAGTCAGGTAGCCAGCCATTTCATTGATTTAATGGATTCTTACCGGACGCCGTTAGGCAGCAAATTCTTTGTGCATCTTTTCTCTTTCAGGTGCAATCTGGACTTTGGTAGCTACCTGGGAGCCACCCCTGATGGCAGGAAAAGTGGTGAACCTATTGCTTATTCTCTCTCTGCCCACCAAGGTAGAGACACCAGGGGAGTTACAGCGATGTTAAATTCTCTGGCAAGACTTCCCCATCACCGGGCTGCAGGTGCCTCAGCCTGCATCATAGATATAGACCCAAAAGTAGTAGCCGGAGATTCAGGCAGAGAAAGACTGGTTTCCCTTTTGCAGTCTGCAGTGTTTCTTGGTGTTGGCCAGCTACAAATCAATGTAGTCACTGCAGAAAGATTGAAAAAGGCGCAGGAAGACCCGGAAAAATACGGCAACATACCAGTGCGTGTGGCTGGTTACTCTCAGATTTTCAGGTTAATAGAGAAACCATTGCAGGACCATATCATCGCCAGAACCAAACATGGACATTAAAAAAAAATCCCTGAGAAGAAACCGGGTGAAAGCGCCAGTCTTTAATATTCAACGTTTCTGTATCCATGACGGACCCGGTATCAGAACCACAGTTTTTTTAAAAGGCTGTAATCTTAACTGCTGGTGGTGTCACAATCCCGAAGGAAAGCAAGCCAAACCCCAGCTGATGTTCTATGCGAACAAATGTCTTGGTTGCGCCGCCTGTGTTAAGTTCTGCCCTTCAGGTGCCAGAAGCATACACGACGGAAAAATCGTTTTTCAGCGGCAGCTGTGTAAAAACTGCTTTGCCTGCGTGGAGGTCTGTCCCGGTGAAGCGTTAATCAGGTCTGGAGAAATAAAGACAGTAGAAGAAATTTTTCAGGAAGTCATCCGGGATAAACCATTCTATGAAACTTCCGGTGGTGGAGTAACTGTTTCCGGAGGTGAGCCATTGCTTTATCCTTATTTTGTGAAAAATCTTTTTATTAGATTGAAAAAAAATTCTATTCCTACTGCCATAGAGACAGCTGGCAATTTACCCTGGGAAAATTTCAGGACTGTCTTACCATGGACAGACCTCTTTCTTTACGATTTAAAAACAGCTGAGGAAAAGTCTCTTAAACAGGCCACCGGTGCCTCGCTACCTCTTATTCTTAAAAACCTGAAAAGTCTGTTAAAGGCTGGTGCTGGTGTCCTTATCAGAATCCCGCTGGTACCCGGTTTCAATGATTTGCCAGGGCAGCGGGAAAAAATGGTTAATCTGATAAAGGAAATCCCGGGAAAGTTTCAGGTGGAACTTTTGAAGTATAACTACTTAGCCAGTGGTAAGTACCGGGCTCTAAACCTCAATTCAGAGCAAACGATTACTCCTGAACAGGCAGAAAGTTCCTTTCAGAAAGCAGTTTCCTTCCTTAACAAAAGTAAAATCCCACTGCTGATAGACTGATTTATTCCGCCTCTACAGCTAAAATCCGGTAATCATGCCAGTCAATCCGGAAAGGACTGGTTAATTTGAAAAGTCCATTCTCAAAAGAAGTCTCCACCGCCTGTCCTGTCTCTAAATCATAGATTTTTTTCACTTCCGGAAGGCTCTTACTCCCTAAAAGTCTTGTGGCATCGAAAGTTGTCCCGGCCAGGTACTGGTCCTGTCTGGAAGCATTGAAGAAAATAATAACTGCAGTTTTTCTTTCCGCATTCTGGTAAACAGAAGCACAGATTTCTTTTCCCGCAGGTTGTACCATAACAGATGTCTGCCAGTAGCCAGCAAAAAGACATTTAGCTGTATCTGAATAATCAAGCACATACTCTAATTTCTTTTTCAGCTCTTTACTGAACCGGGGGATATCATGAGAAAGACAGATAGCATCCACACTGCGTTTAATTTTCCTGTCCAGGGCCGGGTCTTTCTTGCTTTCATAACCCCGGAACCAGGGATACGGAATAAGAGTGGTGCTTTTTGTTCTGGTCATCGCCCGGAACTCATCCAGTGTCCACTGTTCCAGAGCAGTAATATCTTCTGCATCAGCATACCAGTCATTCTCCACCATCCAGAAAACCTGATTCCACGGCATATCCACATGCATATTCATAATCCAGCATGGTGGCCGCATCAATTCCCAGCCCATAACATTAAGCCGTTTACACAATTCCCTCCTGTATATCAGATTCCACTTCTCATCCATCCTTCCCAGCTCCGGGTCATACTCACGCACAGTCCCGATGGAAGAGTTATCCCACCAGGTACCGTTTACCCCGCACTTTTCTATTAAAAGTTTGTGGTACCAGACAAAATTATCAGTCTGACTCTTTGTCCAGTTGACCCCGGTAGGAGTTAACTGTTCATCTGTGGTCCATTGAATTGTCCCCTGATAGTTCCACCTGCCAGCATCAGTAGCAGCGTTACGATTTGCCTTCCAGTTACTCTTACCCAGCCATTCACCACCAAAAGTTTTGAACTCTTCCGGTCCCATCCCTGTCATCCAGGTAGAACCATAAAGAGCAATCCTGGCTCCCTCCTGAATTTGCTTGACATAATGTCCTACCCACCACCGGTACTCCTGCCCCTCCTTCTGCTCCCGCGGACCGTAAAGCAGAAATTTTCTCAGAGCATGGAAATCCTCTTCCCTGTGTAAAGCATAGCCATCAACAGAATCACCCCAGTAACGGTAACCTCTGGTGTCATGAGCCATAAAGTTTTCTGAAAGTCTTGTCCGGTAACGGGAATCATTGGGTTTCACCGGAGCTGCCTGCAGGGCAAACTGTATTTTCCTTTCCCCGGAAAGGGAAACAGGACCAGCCAGAAGCCTTATTCTCGCACGGACAGTTCTGTCCTTCAGCCTTTCCACCACCAGCATTGCCTGATTATCTTTTAATTCCCAGCCTGCATCGCTCCAGGCAAAAAACCACAGCCCTCTGTCTCCATTGCCAATATAGGTAATGGGCACAAAAGATTTCCAGTCTTTTGTTTTCTTACTGTACTTGAGAAGACTGGTGCTCTGAAAATGAATACCGGGGCTAGCCGGAATAGCCCCGAAATAGTTACCATATCTTCCATCTCCCATCCTCTGAACATACAGGGTGTCTACCGGAAAAGGCAGGTTCCAGCGGTCCCCGGGGCTATCCCGGAAATCAATAACAAGGTCCAGTGCTTCTGCTGTCAGAGATGTCTCTGGTTTCAGGTTTAAAGTAACCTGGTACCAGCCATCGTAATCCATCCTGGAGTTGGCCAGAATAGATAACCCTGCTGCCAGTATTGTTGCCTCACACTGTGCCTGGTGCTTAGCACCGGAAAGTTGAATCTGTGATTCCTTAAACGGAACAACCTTACCTGCCTGCAGCAATTCCAGCCTGATGGGTGCAGCCAGAAGCGGTTCTATCTTTCCCAGATTACCTGTCGGCGGGGCTACGGTAATCTGCTGGGGAAGTCCATTACCGCCAATGCTATAGGTTCTTCCCCAGACAGAAACATTGTTTCCTTTAACTTCTACCGGAGTAAAAGGAGGGATAACCTCATCACTTAACCCGATAGTATTGCGTTCCCAGACGTAGTGCTTGCGCTGGAAGTTAGCTATCTTCTCTGAAAGGACTTTCTTTTCGGTGCTGTCCAGAAGTTGAATGAGAGCTTCATATTCTCCATCAGGCAGTTCCGGAAGAGAAAGAAGCGTACAACCAGTTAGATTAGTGACAAGACCTTTCCCCTGACTGATAACTTCCTTTGCCCCTTTCTTTCTTACCTTCACAGAAAAACTTTCTGCTTTCTGAATGGCAGGCGGCACTCCGAAGAAATCTAAATCTACAGAAACTTCTGCTTTATTAGAATAAGGAAGATAGGCGAAACGGTATTCCCATTCCCCGCTCTGCGGCCTGCCAGCCAGCCAGGGCTCCAGATACTTTTTTCGGAATCCCTCATCAAACCTGAGGAAAGGGGAACGGTTATGGTAAAGGGTATACGTTTTTCCGCCTTCCTTATAACTGGCAACAATCTCAAAATAGTTGCGCGCTTTAGTGTTTACATCAACAGGACTTACTGGAAGGTTTTTTGCTACCCAGTTTAACGACTTACTCTGGCCCCGGCTAACTGTGGCTGACTGTTTATTCTGGTAAATTACCTTACCTTCAGCGTTTTCCACCATTACTTCCACATCCACTGTCACAGGATTTTCTCTGGTACCGGTGATTGTCACCAGAGTATTCAACTCTCCAGCCATCACCTCACCCAGTCGCTGAAACTGAAAAACCGGATTACCTTCCTCAAACTGCACTTCAGCAAATCTCCCCCAGGAAAGCCAGGGTGCATTAACCCAGCCTGCAAAATAAATACCGCCACAAAAATCTGTTCTCACCAGTTGCATCACCAGACTCCTGCCTTCTAATTTTGTTACTTTTAACCTGGCAATTTCCACAGAGAGTTCTAAATCCCAGTAGTCCTGGGTTACAGAACATTTTGTTTCCCCGCCTGTGGACCACAATTCTTCTGTCCCCGGGGTACCATTGAAAAGATACTGGTCAATCATAGCACCCTTAGGGTTAACCATGATCTTGAAAAAGCCAACACCTGGCCTGGTAGCTTTGTCCCTCTCAAAAGGACAAATCTGAATTTCCACATGGTCTTCAAAAAGAACACCTATATTGTCATCTTCTTTCACCCTGGCGACAGGATAGGTACCCCTGGGATGCGGTGAACGCATAGCCAGGTAAAGATAAGTATCATCATAACCAAGGTACCAGACTACCTGCTGCACTTCAGGTACCAGACTTTCTGTGGAACCAGGACCACCAGCAGCAAAACCTGTGATAGCAGAAGCTTTTTCCCATTCACCAGGCTCTATTTTCCCGTCGATGACCGGTGGTTTGGTAAGTTTTGGTACCCGCAAAACAGGATGTTTGAATTCCGCAGCTGCCAGATTGAAACCTACCAGGATTAGCAAAGACAAAACACAGCACCTGATTATTTTCCGCCGGCACATAATCTTCCCCCTTTTTAGATAACCTTTGTTAACGGGTATTACTGCGGCCTGTCTGGATTTAAACTGCCATTACTTTTTACTGCACATAAAACCGGCTGCCATACTGTGGCCAGCCTCGTGCTTCCCCTTCAGAATGCCAGGAGACATGACCGTCCACAAACAAAAAGTTAAATCCTTTATTATGCCGCGCATACCAGGAAGCACCGGAATCAGGGTAAAAAGCTTTGCCACCAACATACCTCCAGCCATTGGTATTACTCGGAGTGTAGTAGGAATTATAACCGGTACCATCACCAGCATATATCAGTTCTGACTGGTTGCTAATAACTGTCAGTTTTCTCGGTGTTCTGTAAAAGGAAGCACCGTTGATACCAATGTTCTGGGTATTGTTAAAAAGTCCCGGCAGGCTGGGGTCAAAAGGATTGCTAATTCTATTGGCTGCAGGAATGGCTCTCACTTCTGGAGGAAAACCACTGGGACAAATCCAGAGACCTGCTTTCCTGGTGTAAGGCAGAAGAGCCTGCACCCAGGTGATAGCACCGGTGCTCCACGGAGGAACATACTGCTCGTAATCCTGAGCATACATCCTCATTGCCAGCCCTATCTGTTTCAAATTACTCATACAGGTAGCAGCCCTGGCTTTCTCTCTTGCCCTGGCTAAAGCTGGAAGTAAAAGCGCTGCTAAAATAGCAATTATCGCAATCACCACTAAAAGTTCAATAAGTGTAAACCCTTTTCTCTTCATCCTCCCTCCTTTTAACGGGGATGTTTAAACCATTCTGCATGACCATCAAGGTAAAGCGCGTTAGAACCCTTGGAATGACGAGGAAACCAGCCACTGGTACTGTAAGGATAATAGTTACCATCTATCCAGTTACCCCCATTACCGTTTCCCTCAGTCCTGGAAGTAGCATCACCAATGTATCTTCTCGTGGAATGGTCATCAAAGTAGGTAAACCTTTTCAGGTAGTTGGAATTAAAAGGTGTTACATGACCAATGTTCATTCCCCAGTATAAATTATTAGCCAGCTGGGTCCAGTTTTTCGCTGCAATATAAGTCCGGTAAATACTGTAGTAGGTTCTGGCCTCATTACTGGAAGGACAGGTCCAGTAGTCACACCTGTTACCAAGATAGGCAAGGAGTAAAATCGGTGCCCTGGTTCCTCCTACATCCCTGGGAAGGACAAAACCATCGTAATCATTCGCATACATCCGCACAGCCATATAAATCTGTTTCAGGTTATTAGCACATGTTATCTGTCGGGCTTTCTCTCTTGCCCTGGCTAAGGCTGGTAACAAAAGCGCTGCTAAAATAGCAATAATCGCAATCACCACTAAAAGTTCAATTAAAGTAAAACCTTTTTTCCGCACCATGCTGACCTCCTTCAGTACCCGCAGGCTGTCCATAATGACTTGGGGAAGTAGTTGACAAATGTCCCTGCATTTCCTGTCAAAGTGCACCTGGCAAAATTAGGTGCCACATCAGAGATGGAAAAAGGAATAGTCCAGACCTCTACCCCCATTCTATTTCCTTCTGGTAGCAATCTTAAAGGTGTCCGGTTAGAAGGAGCAATGTAACTGACATGACCATCCAGATAAAGAACATTGATACCACCTTTCGCCCGGGATAAAGAGCCAGAAGTTCCTCCTGTTCCACGGCCATGATTGGTCGTCTGCGGTCCAGTCTGGTTTAAGGCTACCACAAAACCTGCTCCAATCTCCGGATGCCAGTAAGGACCCCATTTTAAGTCAGCCATCACTGCATAATCTGCCGGGTCTCTTTCCCTTATGTTGGTAGCATAACAGTAAGAACATCTTCCCCAGTCCAGAACTCCTGTGTCTGAAGCTCTGTCTTCTGTGGAAGGACAGATAAAAAGTTCTGTACTCTTGACAAAAACAGGACCTTCTCTTGCTGGTGTTACCGGGTCATACTGACCTGTCAGTAAGCATAAAGACCGGGTACAGGAGACAGGCATGTTATAGGTGAAATCTCTGTAATAAGGTGCCCAGGGATAGGTACGGCGGTCCACCATACATGTTTCGGTGGCTGTCGGCAACCATTCGTTGTAATCCTGGGCATACATATGTAGTGCTAAGCTCAACTGCCTTAAGTTAGAAACACAAACAGAACGGTTTGCCTGTTCCTGGGCTTTCCCTAAAACCGGTAAAATCAGCGCTGCTAAAATAGCGATAATCGCAATCACCACTAAAAGCTCAATCAATGTAAACCCTTTCCTCATATTCTCCCCCTTTTTTACAGTTATCTTACCATATCTTTACCTTCTGTGTCAAGTTCCCGAGTTTCCCAATGTTCAATTTCATTTGCTCACAATTGACGGAGAACCTTAACATCAAAAGGAGAAAGACTAATCTTCCTTAATCTTCTGCCTGTTAAAAGGTCTTCAAATTCTCCTTTCAAATTTACCAGTCTTCTAAACCTGGTAGGATTATTCAAAAACAAGTAAGTTTCCCTGTCTTTCTGCCACCTGGTAGCATAGATTCCTGAAGGTAAACTCAGCACAGGTTTTAACCCAAGAATTCTGGCCAGATAACGGTAAAAAACTTCATACCCCTTCTCCTCCAGAACTGCACCAAAATAAAATGCTTTCCCCTTTCCATAACTGTTTTTAGTTAAGGCTGGTTTTTTCCCTAAAAAAGGATTTTTAAACCAGGCTAAAATTTCCAGAGAAGTGTCTATTAAATCAATCTCCTCCAGCCACAAAATCTCAGCTGGCAACCTTCTTTTGCCAGAAAACAGAGAAACAGGACCTGCTATCTCCCTTTGCCACCTTCCATAATCTTTGATTTCTACACCTAAAACTTCTGTCAGATGGGCTGGACAGGGGACATCCCAGATACGTCCATTCTCATCAGCCAGCCCGGAATAGGACATCATTACCAGTGTCCCACCGTTTTCTACATAACTGATTATTTTTTTTCCCAGAGTTTCCGGCAAAATAAAGCATGCTGGCACTATCAAAACCGGGTATTCTGCCCAATCAGAATCCGGTGAAGTAACCTCTACCAGGATATTCTGTTTCACCAGACCAGCAAAATGTCTTGTTAGATGAAGACAATAGCCATTACCAAAGACACCGGAGAAAAAATCAGGATGCTGATTTCTGGCAAACTCACAATGATTCTGGTAGGTGTAAAGAATAGCCACCTCAGGCTTTACCGGTGCTGCTGATTCCAGTTTTTCCCCGAGAAGATTCAGCTCTGGCACAAGTCTTTTTACTTCCCGGTAAATTCTTCCTGGTTTCAGTGAAACTTCTACCAGACCAGCCCTGTTACGTTCCTGACCGGAAGCACAGGTATCAAACCGGAAAAAACTGATAAATTTTGTTCCCAGTCCAGCCTGCGTTAAAACTGACCATCTAACTGAGCCTGGTAATGGCATTCCCTCCCCTCTACCCCACTGAAACTCTAAAAACCAGGGAGGTTGTCCGTTTTTTATTCCCCGGAGAAAAGCATGGACAAACGACTGGTCCACATACAAATCACCACCAATAGCAAAAATAGACCTTTTATCCAGGCCATAGTGGTCACCGGCAATGACATCAAGATAGCGACCAAAAACTTGATGGTTATATCCGTGCCAGGTCAACATCATATTGGTGGTGATAGGTGCAGTCACTCCATACTTGCGGAGTGTTTCCACCTGCAGCCGGAAGCAATCTATGGTGACTTCAGAAAAAAACTGGTGATATGCCTGCCATAATCCTGGATGATGGGAAATGTTAGGGAATTGAATCTGCTCAAAACTTTTCAGAGTTTGACCCCAGAAACTTAAAACCATTGCCTGGTTAAAGGTATCAATATCCCTGTATTTTTTCTGACACCATTGCCGAAAAAAAGTCAGACAACGGCTGCAGAAACAGAAAGGATGTCCTAATTCATTATCAATCTGCCAGGCAAAAAGTTGCTTGTTTTTACCAAAATGTTCTGCCAGAGCCTGCACTATGTTTACAGAAAGTCGGCGGTACAAGGAGGAAGTGGGACAGGTGTAACGTCTGATACCAAAACCAAAGGTCTGATTATTCTCCAGCACCGGGAAAATTTCCGGATAACGTTCGCAGGCCCAGATAGGTGGTACAGCAGTCGGTGTACACAGAATAACCTGAATGTTCTCTCCAGCCAGAAGAGAGAAAACCCTGTCCAGCCAGGAGAAATCATATTTTCCTTCCTCTGGTTCCATTTTATCCCAGGCAAATTCTCCGATTCTTACAGCCTTCAACCCTAATTCTCCAGCCAGCCGAATGTATTCTTTCCAGGTTTCTTCCCGGTGGTGCTCAGGATAAAAGGCTGCTCCTAACCCCATCAGGAAATTACTGTTTTTTCCCATTTTTTCCATACCCCTTCTGTTTTAGAACTAAGCTACCATTACTCTATCCCTTCCTTCTTTTTTTGCCCGGTATAAGGCAGCGTCAGCCAGGCGAATTAAATCATCAGGAGTTTTTGCATGCAAAGGATAAACTGCTACTCCCAGGGAAAGGGTAACAGCACCAAGTAGTTGACCCTGGTAATGTATCTTTAAATCCTTCACTCCCAGACGCAGTTCTTCCGCCCGACGCACCACTGCCTCTAATGAAGCGTCAGGCATCACCAGAATAAACTCTTCCCCACCGTAACGGCAGGCAATATCACTGCCTCTAATTTTTGTCCGGAAAAAATTACCCAGCTGTGCCAGAAGTTCATCCCCTGCCCCGTGGCCATACAAATCATTAAAATGTTTGAAATGATCTATATCCACCATCACCACTCCCAGGGTGGATTGCTTCCTTGCTGCCCGTAAAATTTCTCTCGCCATCGTCTCCTCCAGATAACGGCGGTTGTAAAGCCCGGTAAGCATATCCCTGATAGATTGACGTCGTAGAGTTTCCCTCAGTTTGATATTAGCCAGAGACAGAGCCAGATAACCACCAATGGTGGTAATAAGGCTCTGTACTTCCTCCAGAGGAGAAATGCTTTCCTCTGTAAGAGACCGTAAATGAAAAAGACCAAGGACTTCCCCTTTGGCAATCAAAGGAAGACATATATACGGCATTACCGGTAAATTGCGCAGGTGAGCGCAGACCAGACCGTCCTTTTCCAGAATATATATCTGACCTCTCCGCAAAGCCCAGCATTCCTCAGGTGTGAAAAGATTAAACTCCACATTATCAGGGAAGCCACCCCAGTGAGCAATTGATTCTAAGTCATTCCGGGAAGGGCTGAAAAGAAACAAAGCACCCTGCTTGCCCGGGAGAATCTTTTCCATGAATTGACTGATAAGCGGACCGGTTTCCTCCACTGTGGAGCAAGCCTGGAGTAAATCTCTCATCTCTCCTAAAAGTTCATTCTGCCGGTTGTTTCCTTCCAGCTTTTGAACCAGCTTAGCCAGTTTTTCATTTGTTTCTTCCAGTTCCCTTTCTGTCTTCAACCTTTTGTCTTCCAGATTGGAAACAACCATGATATTCCACCAGGTCAGCATACAGAAAATTGCGATAATGGTCACAGCCATCAGAGTTAAAGCCTCTTCCGGAGAAATAAAGCCAGCCCCTTTAATTCCTGCCATTACCCAACGCAAAAGAACAGGAACAATAACGGCTAAAGGTAATAGCCTGCGGGCTAAAGTCCCGGCCAGACTGAAACTGGAAATTATTCTCATCAGTCCTTTTTCCGGACGAACAAACAAAATCCCGAAAGCAAGGAGGATAAAGGCAGCTGTCATTAATAAATCAGGCTGGGTTTCAGAAAGAAAGGTGCTACCGGTTTTGCCAGTTGAATAACCTAAAAAGCTAACCAGAGACACCAGAATTGCCAGCCAGGATGTTACCTGACCGCAGGTAATCCAGTGCTCAGATTTTATCAGGAAAAGGCTAATTCCCACCAGGAGAATATAACTGGCAGTAACCATAGCCATTCTTTCCGGTCTTGCTGCCTCCCCAAAAATTGTTGATAGCCCCAGCAGCAAACGATTGAAAGGATTAACGTAGCCACCAGCTTCCAGGAGAGGGAAAAAACCCGTGAGAAAAACAGCGATACTGCAGATTGTAATGAGCCAGTTTCTTATCTTATCATTACCTTCCCTGGTAAGAAACCAGGTGGCTGTTCCCCCTAAGATTAATGCCAGTGCTGTATCAGCCCTGATTAACTCCAGGTAACGAAGCATTTTCTGTAGCCCGGGAAAAGGATAGCTCCAGCCAACAAGGACAAGAGAACCAAGAATAATTCCTAACACACCGACGGTCCGGGAAAAGGAAAGGAGAGAAGAAATGACAAAGCTATCCGGTTTTATTAATCTTGTAAGCTGGCTGTTATCAGCTTTTTCTTCCACATTGATATTTTAGCCTGTTTTCGGTAAAGACATCAAGTTGCTTTTTCTGCCAAACTCTGTTATTTTTATTTTAGTTTGCGGAAGGGTTCAGGAATGACCAGTAGAGAAAGGATTATCACAGCTTTAAATCATCAGGAGCCTGACAGAATCCCCATTGACCTGGGAGGAATGGATTCTACCGGTATTACTGGTGTTGCTTACCGGAATCTTAAAAGGTATCTGGGTTTACCTGAACAGCCAGTGAAAATCTGGGAACCCTCCCAGCAACTGGCTCAGGTAGAAATAAGTGTCCTGGGAAAAATCCAGGCTGATGTGCTGCCAGTCTTCCCGGAAACCATTTACTGGAAGGAAAGCAAACTTCCAGACGGTTTTCCCTGCCTGGTACCACAAAAATGGAATCCTTTTCTCCAGTCTGATGGTTCTGAGGTTATTCTTGACCCGACAGGAGAGGTTCGCTGGAAAAGGGTGCCTGGTGGGCACTACTTTGAGACAATCACTTTTCCCCTGGCAAAAGCAGAAACTATTTCCGACATAGAAAAGAACAAGAAAATCCTGCAGGAGTTTGACCTTTTTAGCCTTGCTGATGAAAGTTATGAGCAAATGGGTAGCCGTGTTGCCCGGTTATACCAGACACAGGATTATGCTTTTTTAGGAAATTTTTCTGTACATCTTTTTGCTGCGGGGCAACTGCTGCGCGGGTTTGAACAGTTTCTGGTAGATTTAGCCACTGATTCACCTCTGGCTCACTGTATCTTAGAAAACCTGGTGCAGATTTATCTGGAAAGGTTTGACCGCTTTTATGAGGCTGTCGGTCCTTACCTGCAGGTGATTAATGTCAATGATGACCTGGGTATGCAGGAAGCACCGCTGCTTTCACCCCAGCTTTACCGCCGTACAGTTAAACCTTACCAGAAAATTCTTTATGAGCACATCAGGAAGAAATCTACAGCCCGACTTTTTCTTCATACTGATGGTTCGGTTTATGACATTTTGGGAGATTTGATAGAGATAGGGGTTCAGATACTCAATCCTGTACAGTTTTCCTGCCGGAATATGGAACTGGCTAAACTAAAAAAAGAGTTTGGCAGGGATCTGGTTTTCTGGGGTGGCGGGTGTGATACTCAAAAAATATTGCCCTTTGCTACACCCCGGCAAATTCGTGAGCATGTAAAAGAATGTCTCTCTATCCTGGCACCCGGTGGTGGTTTTGTCTTCTGTCAGGTGCATAACATCCAGCCAGATGTGCCACCGGAAAATATCATGGCGATGTACCAGGCTGTCTGGGAATGGAAATATTAAGAATCTTTCTGCAGAGCCTTTTTGTATATTTTTCCGCTGGCTGTCTTCGGCAGTTCCTTGACAAAATCAATCACAGCAGGTATCTCATGACGACCTAAGTGCTGACGGCAGAAACGGATAATTTCTTCTCTGGTAACACTAAAACCCTGCTTTAACACCAGAACCGCCCTCGGTACTTCACCGTGCAAAAAATGCTTTTTTCCTACAACAGCAGCTTCAGCCACTGCCGGGTGCCGGTAAAGAACTTCTTCAATCATCCGGGGATAGACATTCATTCCGTTGACAATAATCATATCTTTCATCCTGTCCACAATGAAAAAGTAGCCATCCTGGTCCTGGTAGCCAAGGTCTCCAGTCCGAAACCATTCACCAAAGAATGATTTTTCTGTCTCTTCTTTTTGATGAAGGTAACCTTTCATAACATTTTCCCCCCGGACTACAATTTCACCGATACTGCCCCGGGGTAATTCCCTGCCCAGCTGGTCCACAATTTTCATTTCTACTCCAGGAAGGGGCAAACCAATGGAACCAATTTTTCTCTTTTCCCCGACCGGGTTGACAGAAGTCACAGGTGAACACTCTGTGGGTCCATCCCCCTCATAGATGAGTACACCATATCTTTTCTCAAATTTCTCCAGTATTTCTACTGGCAGTGCTGCTCCCCCTGAAATACAGAAACGAAGAGAGGAAAAATCTATTTCCTGTTCTTCTGGCATCTGAGCTAAAAGTGTGTACATGGAGGGAACGCCCATGAAAACAGTAACCCGATGATTCTTAATTGTTTTTGCCACTTCCTCAGGCCGGAACCGAGGCAAGGCTACGACGGTAGCGCCAAGAGCCACCGGCACCAGCAGGCAGCAGGTTGCACCAAAAGCATGAAACATCGGAAGAACAGCCAGAAAAATGTCTGATTCTGAAAGGGGCAGAAAACTGATAATGGAGTGGACATTGAAAAGTAGATTGCGGTGGGTCAACATCGCTCCCTTGGGCTTTCCGGTAGTACCTGAGGTGTAAATAACAGCTGCTACATGGTCCTTCTGGTCTAAAGAAGGAATTTCCACTGGTGGGAAATCACGCTGGAAAATTTCCTCCAGAGTTATAGCACCATTTTTCCCGGAACTATTAGCCACCACCAGGAGAGAAAGTGAGGGAATATTCTTTTGTAGAGTTGATAAATCCACTCCACAACCTTCCCAGTAAATAGCTGCTTTTACCTGAGAATCTGAGAGGACGAAACCGACTTCCTCAGCACTCAGAAGAAGGTTAATGGGAACAACAGTAGCCCCGATTTTCAAAATGGCGAAGTAACTGCAAAAAAAGGCTGGAGAATTCGGACAGGAAACTGCTACCGCATCACCTGCTTTGATACCTTTTTCTTTTAAAAAGCCAGCTAATCTGCTGGAAAATATCTCCAGCTGCTGGTAAGAAAACCTTTTCTCCTGAAAAACTAACGCTGTTTTCTCTGGAAAACATTGGGCGGCATTCCGCAGGAGCCAGCCCAGAGAAGGGTTTTTCTGCCAGAACTTTTCCATTTTCCCCCTCACTGTTTTAGACTTCCAGCTGCCTGGTACATCGCCAGAATATTTTCCAGTGGCGTTGATTTTTGAAAATTATGGGTGGAACAAACAATGTAGCCACTACCTGCAAATTCCTCCAAACGCTGTTTTACTTCCCTCCTTACATCTTCCGGTGTGCCAGACGGCAGCGTCTGCTGAATATCAATACCACCATGAAAGCAAAGAAACCGACCAAATTCCTTGCTCAGTTCAGCCGGAACCATACCTTTCGCTCTGACCTGGACAGGATTAAGGATATCTACACCAGCTTCAATTAAATCCGGAATGACCGACCGGATCGCACCGCAGGAATGAAACATAACCTTAGCCCCATAATGATGAATGAGAGAAAAATAACGTTTTAGATACGGGAAAACTAATCGCCTCAGAATCTTTGGAGAAACTAATAATGATTCCTGTGTGCCTAAGTCATCACCCACCAGAACAATATCTATATGATTGCCTGCCACCTCCAGACTGCGTCGCAAAACTTCCAGATAAAAGTTACTAACCTGTTCAAAGATAGCCTCCACCAGAGCACTGTTCCACACCAGGTCAGTCATAATCTTTTCCATACCACAGAGGTAAATACCCTGATGCAATACACTGGGACGATTGGTTCTTTCCGCAGACAAAACCAGGGCATAATTCTGACAGGCAGAAATGGAATCAAGCAAGCCCTGATAATCGTACCAGGAAGCATCCGGCCAGGTAAATTTTTCCACATCCTTTATAGTTTCCGCCCCACTCAGAGGAGCATAGCAAACTTCGTTGTATCTCCCATCCCGTCGAACATGCCAGATATCTTCTGTAGTCCCATCCGGAAAACAGCGACATTCTCCTGCCTTATACCGTGGGAAAACATAACGCAGGTCAACACCAAGGTAATCCAGCAATTCCAGATGGTCTCTAAGCTTAAGGTGTTCTCTTAATTCTGTAGCCACCTGAGCTTGAGACCAGAAATCACAGGCACTTCTATCTGTCCTCTGTCTCTTTAAAGTTAGCCTTACCCTTTCCTGTCCTGTCATAAAATGTCAGGTGAAACCTTACCTCAGTTTTTCTTCTATCATTCTTTTTTCTGAAAGAGGTATCTTCATCTTCTGCACAACTTTCCGGAAAAAGGCTATGGTCTGGTCATAAGTAATCCGGTCCACCGGGTATGGTGTACCGTCTTTACCACCATGAGCAAAGGAATACCTGGCAGGGTCCTGGTAGGAGGGGGCTGCACCATAAATCACTTCGGCAACCAGACTCAGGCCGCGCACTGTCCCTGGTCCTACCCCTGGCAGCATAATCAGTTGCTCGTAACTGGATGGTTTCATCTCGCAAAGCTCCCGGAGAATTTTTTCTAAGTAGTGGCTATGTGAGAAATCCTCTTCTATTACTGGATGCTGGTAAAATTCCACAGGAAAAAGTTCCAGGACTACCGCCTCTTCCTTCCTGGAACCAGCTGCTACCATTCTGGAAACAGGACTGGTGTGTCGCCGTAAAATGCGCAGGTCCTTCAGTAAACCCTGAAATCCTGCCTGAACAAGCTGGGTACTCAGATTACGATTAGCTTCACTTTCCCTGGCCACCAGGTTCAGACACAAACGGTTGACACCCTGGCTTATGATACCGGTATGTGGTTCACAGACAGGGTCAATAATTTTTTTCGAAAACCAGTGGTATCTCCTTGCCTTCTGACTGCTGAGATTCATACCCTGCTGAACAACACTCCAGGCTCCTGTGCGGGAAAAGAAAAAAGTATGGTGATAAATCTGAAAGCCATCCTGTACCAGTGCATTGTCCACCTTGGCGGTTAAACGGGAACTGTAGATAAAACTATTGACCTGTTTTTCTAAAAGCCCGAGTTTTTCTCCCCAGAAACTTATTTCTTCAGGTGTTTTTCTGGAACTCCTTCCTTTACCGCCGCAGATGAAAACACCTAACTCCTTTTCCTGATTACGAATTGCTTCCTTGAGAGCAGCTGTCAGTGTGGTGGTCAGGCCGGAAGCATTCCAGTCAAAAGCTAAAACCGTACCCAGGGACTGAAACCATACCGGGTCAGCCAGCCGCTGGATAAGTTCCTCAGGTCCAAACTCCTGGACAATAACTTCTATCAGGTATCGTCCCAGCCGGGTCATCCGCTGGAAAAGCCAGGACGGACATTTTCCGGTATCCAGGGTAAAAGTGGCTATACCTCTTTTAAATTGCACCTTCTACCTCTCTCTTTCCCGTCTATGACAATAAGAGCATGAAAATCCTGATAGATTCTGTAATCTTCAGGAAGTCTGGCTTCAAAGTATTCCTGGAGGCTGTCATAGGAAAGATTTACAGGAAAATTAAGTCTTTCTGCCAGCCTTCTGGTGTATTCATCTATCACAAAAACAGGTTTTTCCAGGGCATAAAGAAGAATGTCATCCGCTGTTTCTGGACCAATCCCGGAAAGGGAAAGAAGATTTTTCCTGATTTCCTCCACGCAGCAGCGCTGAATTCTGCTAAGACCACCCTTTTCCATAATCAGCCAGGCCAGAGATTTCAGACGAATGGCTTTCTGACGATAAAAGCCTGAAGGAATAATAAGACCAGCCAACTTATCCACTGGCAGTGCCACCAGTTTCTCGAGCGAAAGAAAACGTTCTTTTCTTAAGTTTTCTACAGCTTGCTGGACATTACGCCAGTTCGCTCTCTGGGTAAGCACAGCCTCTATGATTACCTGTTGCTTTTCCCTGAAAGTTTTTGGTCTCTTACACCAGAGTTTCCACTGCCCGGATGGTTTACCATGGAGACTTTTCAGCTTCAGGTAAAGGGCAAGCAAACTCTCAGCCATCTAAAGCTCCTGGCCGGTACTGGCTCTAATTAATGTGCCAAACTTTACACCCTTGGTTCCTTTTAAAAGATAAGCCAGTTTTTCCACCCTGAGAGCTTTTCCTTTAGCCACAATAATTTCCAGGCAGTTGGTATCGTCAAGATGCACATGCTGACTGGAGATAATCAAATCATGCTCGTCATGCTGGATGTCCAGCAGCCGATTCACCAGGTCCCGGCGGTGGTGGTCGTAAATCAGGGCAATAACACCGGTAACCACCTGGTCACTCTGCCATTTTTCTCCAACCAGTTCAGCCCGGATTAAATCACCAATAGCCTTGGAGCGGGTGGGATATTTTCTTTGCCGCAGATAACGGTCAAACTCCTTCAGTACTTTCCGCTCCAAGGCGACTCCGAAACGAACCAATTCTGACATCTTCACCCCGGTAATTATCTTACAACAGATAAGCAGCATGGTAAATAGTTTTGAAGGGAAGCAGTCACTCTGGCCTTCTGGCAGCTACCAGATAAAAATCAGGTTCATCAATCAGCCGCCAGGGGGAAAATCCATGCCCGGTAAGCAAAGCAGAAAGGGAATAAGCTGGTAGTACCACATCCTCAGCCACGGAAGAAGAAATCTGACGGTGGTGTCTGTTGACCCAGTCCCGGCCAGCAGGGTGGGAAATTACCAGATTCCCTCCAGGCTTCAGGAGACGATAAATCTCCTTCAGGGCTTTACCCTGGTCAACAAAATGAGGGAAACTGGCATTGGCTATCACCTGGTCAAAAAAACAGTCAGAAAAAGATGTCCGGTGGATATCTTCAAACACTACGTAAACATTGGAAGGAAACTTTTTCTTTCTCATCTGTTCTACCATACCCGGGGAAAAATCCAGAGCATAGATAGAGCCTCTGGAACCAACTGCCTTAAGAAGATAAGGTACAAGGATACCTGTTCCAGCACCGGCATCCAGAACTCTCTGTCCCGGTAATATCCGGGATTCTCTGATTACCCGCAAAAGTTTAGAAGAATCCTTTTTCAGGTTTCTATCCCAGATACCAGCCATCCGGTCAAAAAATTCTTTTTTCTCAGCCATTGTTTTTCCTTCTCCTCTTCGGACAGAAAGCCAGACAACCAAAAAAAATCAAACTGGAAACAAGAACCACAGAGGCTCCTGCTGGCAAGTTAAAAGCAGTTGCCGCAGCCAGTCCCACTACTCCTGAGGCTATGGAAAAAAGGCAGGAAAGAGCATACATTTTTTTCAGACTGTAGGTAATCTGATAGGCAGCAACAGCCGGATTCAGAATAAGAGAAAAAACCAGTAACCCACCGATAGACTTAAGACAGGCACTTACACCCACACCACAGAAAAACAGCATCAGAAAGAAGAAAAGACTGGCAGCCAGACCAGAAGATTTAGCCAGCTCCTGATGAAAGAGTACAGAATGAATTTCCTTGAAGTAACCAACAGCAAAAACCGTAGTGATAACGGTGATAACACCAAGAACCACCAGATCAGTTTTTCCCACTGTGAGAAGACTGCCCCAGAGAAGATTCATTCCCTGGGTTCTTGCTTCCGGGACCATTCCCATCAGCAGAAAAACCAGACCAAGGGTGGTAGAGAAAATGACACCGATAGATGTCTCTGGATGGATTCTTCCCCTTTCAGAAAGCGGTCCTAAAATCCCGGCAGTAACTACACTGAAACCCATCGCCACCGGTGTAACCGGAAGGCCCGAGCAAATAGCCAGCAACCCTCCGGCTAAAGCCGCATGGGAAATAGCCACTGTCAGAAAAGAGATTTTCAGGAGAAAAACCCAGACACCAAGAAAACCACAGGAAATACCGGTGAGTATCACTGCCATCAAAGCCCGCTGAAAAAAAGGATAGGAAAGTAGTTCCATTCCTAAGATACCTGGTGCAGCTGACCGTTTTCCATACGGATGACCCTGGTACATAGACTTTGAAGCAATTCTGCTTCATGAGAAACAAGAATACTGGTTATTTTCTGTCCTCTAATCACCTGGTGCCACAAAATCAGGAGTTTTTCCTTCATCCGCGTATCCAGCCAGGAAAAAATCTCGTCCAGAAGAAGAACTCTGGCACCCTGAGCTAAGGATCTGGCAATTAAAACTCTTCTTTTTTGTCCACCGGACAACTGACCAAAGGGTCGCTTCAGCAATCCTTCTATTTCCAGTTGCCTTGCTGCCTCCTCCACCGCCAGGTAGTCCTCAGCATCAGGGAAACGAAAAAGACCAATCTGGCCATAGCGACCCATCATCACAACTTCCTCGACCAGCACAGGAATTTCTGGTTCTACTTCCAGAAATTGCGGAACATAGCCAATATTTCTTCTCAGTCTGTTCCCTGACTGCCAGGATAACTTCTCTCCAAATAGTTCTACCGTTCCTGCAGCTGCTTTCAGCAGTCCACCGATAACCTTAAGTAAGGATGTTTTTCCCGCTCCATTAGGTCCCCACAGACCAATTGCTTCTCCGGAAAGCACCTTCAGATTAACCTCTTTCAGAATTATCCGGTTATCATACGCAACTGCCACATCTTTCAGGTTAACGACTTCTTCTGGCATGGAAAAGTTTCTCCAGATTTTGCTCCAGTAGATTTTCTATACTCTGTCCTTGCGGAAAATTGGAAAAAACAATATGCTTTGCCTTCAAATCAGCAGCCAGAACCTGGCCGGTATCAGCTCCTGCCTGTAGATTGTCAATCACGGCTACTACTTTGTGTTTATGCCCCTTCCGGAGAAGTTCTGCCATCAAAACCGGCGTGAAGTCATCCCTGGTCCTGTAAGTACCAACAACCTTCAGTCCCAGATAACTGAGTAAGTCAGCAAGATGAATATTACACAAAACCGGAGCATTCCACCATCCTTCCTCTTTTACTCTTTTCTTGATTTCCCGGTCAAAGGACTGAAGACGAATCTCCAGATTATTAAGACGGGTTTGAAATAATTCTGCGTCTTTGGGGAATTTCGCACAAAGAGCCGCACAAACCACTCCGGCTGCTTGCAGATGAACCAGGGGTATCTGCCAGTTACCGTTGACCTGCACCAGTCTTTTTTTCCCTTCAGCCTCTCTTATCGCTTTTTCTACACGGGGCAAATACGGTTCAAACCCATGTGCCAGAAATAGTTCCGCCTGTTCTAAAATAGCCATTTTCTCAGTATCAATATCACCATGGCCAGGACAAAGGTTCGGCGCTACCAGTGCCGTCACAGAGATTCTCTCCCCGGCTAATTCTCCCACGACTTCCTTCAAAAGACTGGTAGTCACAACTAACTGACTTGTTTCTGTTAGAAGATTTCCTGTCGCCAGGAAAAAAGTCAGTAAAAATAATTCTTTCTTTTTCGCTTTCAGTATGAAGTATCCCACCACTGTCTCCAGGTAGAACAGATTACAGGAGAAGAAGGAATGGGGTTTCCGGAAGCATCAACATCCAGGGTGTTACTATGGTAACCTTCTGGCTTTAGCCATTCCACATGGTTATCCCCAAAAAGTACATTGGAACCACCGCTGTGCACCCGGCAAACTGCCCAGTAACAGGTAGCACCACCGGCAAAAAATCCACCCGGACCTACCGGAGGACCAGCATTGCAACCACCCCTGCCATCAGAGGACCTGCCCCATTCCACTACCAGAATTTTCCGGGAAGGGTCTTTCACCCGGGAAGCCTTAATCCCGTGAAAACCAGGGTAATCAAATCCTGGTGTCGTCGGGTCATCATAACCAACATTGTAACCCTGACCGTAATACCAGTCAGTTAGACGGATAGTCTTGCCATGCCGGCTGGGACAGTAACAAACCCTGTTACGCATACTGGAAGAAACATAAGTCCATAGACGTGTCTTCCAGTTAGGATTAATCGGATAGTAGTCGTCCCAGTCAGCCCGGTAAAGTTCAAAAGCCAGAGCCAGTTGTTTCAGGTTGGAAAGACAGACAGATTGTCTGGCTTTTTCTCTGGCTTTCCCCAGAGCCGGCAGAAGCATCCCTGACAGAATCGCTATGATGGCTACCACCACCAGAAGCTCTATCAGGGTAAAACCAAAACATCTTCTCCTTTCTTTGCCCATTCGTCCTCCCTGTTATTTTGGGCGCTCCATGATATGGTAGCATAATTTTAAAAAACGTGCCACCAGCTGTCAAGTCTTCTCTAAAACCCTTTTTCTGCCAGGTATCTTTTCCGGGTTGACGCCTTTCCTTCAGACAAATACAATGATTGTTAGAGAAAAAAGTTGCTATTACAGCAGGAATGGTAATCAGATGAAAAAATGTTTTCTTCCGGTTAAACAGATACTCCTTCTTTTTATACCTGCGGCTACAGGTATTGTTTTCTGTTCTGCAGATTCTAACAGAAATAATCTACAGGAATTTGCTGCTGCCGTTGGCAACGGCCAGTTGCCTCCTTTATTACCAGGAGAAAAAATTTCTCTTTGCCCTCTTACTCTGGGTGGAGAAAATTTTTCCTTCCTTCCTTTTGCTACCGGTAGTTACCTTGTCTCCGGACAACAGCAGGAAAACTTAAAGCGCCTGGCCCGGTATCTCTGTGAGAATTCAGAGAGGAAACTTTTGATAAAAGGCTATCCAGACAGAGAAGGAGATTCTGAGTATAACATGGCTCTTGCCTGGCACCGGGCTTTAACAGTGAGAAAAATTATGGTAATCTTAGGTGTGAGTAAAGACCGCCTGTACACTGCTTACTCCAGTGAACATACCGGCGGTTGTGGTCTTTTCCTTGTCCAGCCATGAAAAAAATAATTTTGCTTCTCACAGGCGTTCTTATGCTGATGAGTGGCTGCCGCACCATTCCAGAAAAAGAACCTCCACTGCCAGAAAAAAGTACCACTGATCAGCATATAGAAAAACCTGAATCACCGCCTCCTGTCTTTTCACCGCAGATCGTTTTACCTCAGCCTCTGGTGGAAGTTTTGCCATTACCGGAATCAGGAATCAGCCCGGAAATAGAAACCCAGCAGAAAGCGTTAGAACAGAAGGTTAACTTTTTAGCCCTGCAGATAGAAAATATGGACAGCCAGCTGCAGAAACTGATTAATAATGTTGCTCTCAATGAACATTATCTCAAGACAGAAACAAATCAGCTTGCTACCAGAACGCAGGAACAACTGCAGGCTCAGGACCGCCGGTTACAGGAATTTTTAAACCAGCAACAGAAACTCCTTGCCCTGGCTGAAGAAATGAATAAAACAGTCTTCACAGTCAACCAGCAGTTTGCCAGCTTCCAGTCAGATTTACTTAAACTGCAGAATTTTCAGGAAAAGCTTCGTGTGGAGATAGCAAAAGGCCTAACAGACCACAGGTTTCTCGTACAGAAGGATGTAGAAGAAATAACAGCAAAAAAAATGAACCTACTTATGGAGGAACTTACCCGGGTTGCGGAAAGAACCTACCAGCAACAAAACCTCATAGAAAATGCTACCAGAACTTTAGAGAATTTGAAGAAACATATAAATGAGGTAGAAGCAAAACTTTCCCGGAACCTCCAGCAGAACTATTTAGCCCTTCTGGAGGAAATTGTGCGGCAGGAAAGCAACCTGGCGCTGTTGCAGAGCAAACTGGTAAGGATGGAATCCGGAATGTCTCAGAAGATAACAGAGGAAATCCAGAAAGTTCAGCAGGATAAAGAGAAACAATCCCGTGATATTTTCTCTTCGGTGCTTGCTCAGTTAACCAATCAGGAGAGTCAACTGGCACAATTACAAAAAAACCTCCAGGCTCTGGAAAACTTAATCAAACCAGGTTCCTATCTCAGCCAGTACAAAGAAATTGTGGAAAAACTGAGCAGTCAGGAAAGGGCGAATCTGGAAAAGGAATACCGGAGGCAACTGGAAGAAAGACTCTCCTTTTATGCTGCCTTAAGGACTCTGCTGGAAGATATTATAGAACAGGAAAGCCGGCTGGCTATTCTGCGTGCCAGCATCTCTACCCCGGTGGAAGATCTGTCGGAAGAAAGAAAAAAAGAAGCATTTATCTTCTATCTGGTAAAAAAGGGTGATACACTCAGCAGTATTGCCCACAGATATAAAACCACAGTAACTACTCTCCTGCGTCTGAATAATCTTTCTTCCGCATTGATAATACCGGGGCAGAAACTGAAAATTCCTCTCTTTTCAAAACAATGAACAACCAGATTTTTTACCGGGATTTAACAAGTAGTCGGATTGGGCTGGTGGGCTCTTTTTTCCTTCATGCTTTCACCATCACCCTTTTACTCCTGACAGCCCGACAGGTGCCAAAACCGGTTGTTATTACACCGGTCTACCTGATTCATTTCACCCAGCTACCGCAGATGGAAGAAATTACCTGGCAGCAGCCCGCCTCTGCTACTACCAGGCCAGCAGTGAGAAAACAGGAAAAAAGTATACCGGCGGCTACCGCACCTGCCTTTTCTGCTGAAGATTTCCGGAAAAAACTTTTAAACAAGCTCAGCAGTTATCAACCTTTAACAAGTCCGGGCGAGGAGAAACCAGTTGTCCGGGATAATTTTTCTCCCCAGGCTTACCGGCAGGCACTGGCTTCAAAACTGGCTACTGCCAGTCCGGAAAAAGTCCCTGTGAGAAGTCAAGCACAACTTCCAGAAATCCCCAGGCTGGCTACTACCCAGGTTCCAGCAGTCAGTATTCCCAGGCTGACTGCTGATTCCAGTCATATTCCTGACTGGTATTTAGCGCTGCTGAAAAAAAGACTGGAGGAAAACTGGCGGTTGCTCAGACCTTACTCCCTGAAAGAGGAAACAGCACTTGTTTCTTTCAGACTGGAAAAAGACGGCCGTATTTCAGAACCAGTACTGGACAAATCCTCTGCTCTGCCGGAATTTAACCGTTCTGTTTTGGCAGCAGTCAAACACAGCGCTCCTTTTCCCGCATTCCCTCCTGAGGTGAGAGAAGATTTTCTGGATATCACTGTGGAATTTTCTGCCAGAGGAATCAAATGAAATCTTTGATAGTTTACCTGCAATTTTTTTTCTTCCTGACTGCAATTTCAGCCGGAGAAAAGACCTTCTTAAGTGTTTCCAAGGCATTCCCGCAGCGCTTAAAAGTTTTTCTCTCCAGCACCGGTAAAAGCAAGGAAGAAACGCCCAAACTTCTCTCTATTATGGCCAGAGACTTATTATACTCCGGCTATTTCACTGCTTCTGTAAGTGATTCTTATCCTGTGAAAGATGTTAAAAAAGAACGTCAAAAAGCAAAAACGTATGACCTCTTCTGCCTCCTGGAGCAACGAGAATCCTCTTTCACTGTAAAAGTGGAAGAAACAGGTGGCTGGGAAAACCTTTTCCAGAATAGTTATACCTGGTCCACGGAAACTAACCGTCTTGCACACAGAATTGTAGATGATATAGTTCAGGCTCTTACTGGAAAACCCGGGATAGCCCAGAGTCAAATTTGCTTTGTCGGCTGCCGGCAGAGTGGAGAACAAATTTATGTGGTGGACTATGATGGGGAAAATCTGTACGAGGTTACTGGCGCAGACAAGCTTAAGAAATTTCCTCGCTGGTTCCCTGATAAAGACAGAATTGTCTGTCTGGTGGAAGACCACCCGGGTTTCAGATTCGGGATTTTTTCTCTTTCTACCAGACAGCTGCAACTTCTTTCTTCTTCTCTGGCTGCTGGCCCGGCAGCAGTTAATCCTCGCTACAGCGAACTGGCAGCTGTTTTCTGTGATGATGGTAACGCAGAAATATACCGCGTGGACCGGGAAACTGGTGCGCAGATAAGACTTACCTTTTCTCGATTCCTCGAGACTTCTCCCTGTTTTTCACCCGACGGCGAAGAAATAGTCTTTGTCTCGGACAGAACAGGACAGAGTCATCTTTATGTTATGGACCGCCACGGAAGGAGTATCCGGCCGCTTTATTATCCCCAGGCTATGAGCTACTCACCTGACTGGTCCCCTGATGGAAGGTTGATTTGCTTTGTGCTGGAAAAATCAGCCCAGAGGAAACTGGCTCTCTATGACCTTATGAAAAAAGAGGTCAGAGTCATACCTTCTACCGGAAACGTGGATTGTCCCAGGTGGGCTCCTGATAGCAGACATCTGGTTTTCACCAAAACTGGCGCTGAGAAAAGACAGCTTGTTATCCTGGACAGTGTACGGGAAGAAACAAGACTGCTGGTTCCAGAAGAATTAAAACCACACAGCCCTGCCTGGTCCAGATGACATTATAAGGGATAACATATGAAAACACACCCGAAACAACTGGTTTGCCAGACAAACCACCATATTGCCTTTATCAACATTAATTCAGTTATCAACGAAGATAAACCGCATCAAAGAGGTTTGTGCTTAGTTACTGGCATGTGCATCAGTTGCAGTATTTTCGGTAATGAATTGAACTTCATCAGACTTCTTTGAATGGCAGAAAAAAGGAAATTATTAATCCCCCGTAAGGAATTTGGTAGAACCGGGTACCGGGTAGGAACACTGGGCTTTGGTGCCATGAGATTACCAACCAGAAAAGATGGCCACGTAGACTTTGACCGGGCAGCCCGTCTCATCCGGTATGCTATCAACCACGGTGTCAACTTCCTTGATACCCATCATTTTTATCACCAGGGGGAAAGTGAGGAAGCAGTTGGTCGTGCCATTGCCGGGATGGGCAGAAAAAATCTGGTTTTACAGACAAAAATAGGTATGTACAACAACTATACTGAAAAACAGTTCTGGCAACTTCTGGAAAATGCTTTAAAGAAACTGCGCACTTCCTACCTTGACTTTTACCTCACGCACAGTCTTTCCTGGAAACATTATGAAAGTTTCAACCGCCTTTTTCTCAAAGTAACAGATAAAGCCATGGCTCTTAATCTTATTAAATACCGTGGTTTTTCCTCTCATGACACACCAGAAAATGTGAAAAAATTTGTGGAAAGTGGCTATTTCTCTACCATGACCATCCAGTACAACCTCATCAACAGACAATACCAGTCTGTAATAGAATTAGCCTGGGAAAAAGGAATGGGAGTGGTGGTAATGGGACCGATAGGGGGAGGGCTGCTGGCTTCTCCGGAACCTGAATTTTTGAAACTGCTACCTTCCGGACAAACTGACCCGGCTGTGCTGGCTCTTCGTTTTGTACTTTCAGATAAGCATGTGCACGTGGCTTGCTCCGGTATGTCCACCTTAAAACAGGTCAAACAGAATATTGCCACTGCCACTATCAATGAACCTCTCACCGCTAAAGAAATCAGCCAGATGGATGCCCTTATTAAACAGAGAAGAAAATTACTCAACCTTCCCTGCACCGGTTGCGGGTACTGTTTGCCCTGCCCTCATCAGGTAAAAATTCCATATCTCTTCCGTCAGTACAATCTTGCCCGGGTTTTCGGTATTGAGAAAAAAGCACGAAAAGCCTATCTCAGGCTGAAAGCAGAAGAAAAAGCATCTTCCTGTACTGGCTGCCGCCAGTGTGAGAAAAAATGTCCACAAAAAATCCCTATCTCCAGAAGACTGCAGGAACTTAGAGATTATTTTGAAAAGTAAATTCCTGTTACCCTACTTTTCTGCCCTTAATGCCACACAATCTATTTCTACCAGGGCTCCTTTTGGTAGTCCAGCTACCGCACAGCAGGTCCTGGCTGGTTTGTTCTTAAAATATTTAGCATAAACATCATTCATGGCAGTAAAATCTTCCACCCTTGTCAGGTAAACAGTGGTTTTTACTGCCAGATGCAGACTACTACCTGCTGCCTTTAGGATATTTTTCAGATTGATAATAGCCTGTTCAGTCTGAGCGCTGATTTCTTCTGAAACCAACTTTCCGGAAGCCGAATCAATCCCGAGCTGGCCGGAGACAAAAACAAAGCCATTTGCTTCCACAGCCTGCGCATAAGGACCTGAAACTGGTGGTGCTTTCTCTGTACGAATCGTTCTCATTGTTTTCCCCCTGTAAAAAGTTTATCTCTGCCTGGGAACCAGTCCTTCCACAGCGTAAACTGCCCCTTCCGGGGCGCTGGAACGGCCAGTACAGGCTTTCATTACCTCGGATTTTAAAACTTTGAAATCCTTATCAAAGTAAACGATTCTCAAATCTTTTACCACCGGTCCATAACCCTGGTCGGTATTGGTGAAGATAACACCTGCGGGTAGATTCGGAAAAAGCATCAAAGTGTTCTCCATTTCTTCTGGCCCGGCTCCAGCAAAACCCTGATTTGCCAGAGATGTTGTTTGCGCGATGAGAAGCCGTACGTTACCGAATTCCACCTGAGGCCAATCCTTCAGTTTTCTTCTCTGCAGCCTCTGGCCTGTATCTGAAGAAGTTAGCCGACCACCCATCCCGACCAGTAACAGAAAACAATTCAGCAGCAGAACTATTTTCCCCTGCCTCATCACACCTCCTGTGTAAAAAACTCCCCGGATAGATTATAATATCTTTGCCCGTAGTTTTCATCTCACAATTTCTGTTTTCAACTGAAAGGAAAGAATGGATAACCTGAAACTGGAGAATCTGCTTTCTCTTATGGAAGGATGTGGTGCCTCTGATATCCACCTGCAGGTTGGTTCACTCCCTGCCTTCCGGATTAAAGGTCAGCTGGTGCGGCAGACTGACTTTCCAGTGATGAGCGAGGAGATTATAAAAAAAATGGTAACAGCACTGCTGACAGAAAAGGAAAGTAAAACCTTAGAAACAACAGGTAACGTAGATTTGGGTCGTGGCTTCCCCGGGATTGGCAGATTCCGCATAAATATTTTCCAGCAAAGAGGAACACTTGCTCTGGTTGCCAGACGTATCACCCAGAAAATTCCTGATTTTGAAAGTTTAAACCTCCCTGCTTCCATGCGCCGGCTGGCTGATTTCCTCGATGGTCTGGTGCTGGTCACCGGTCCGACCGGTACCGGTAAATCCAGTACTCTGGCTGCTATCATTAACCGCATCAATCAGATAAGACGTTGCCACATCCTTTGTATTGAAGACCCCATTGAGTTTCTTTACCATAACGACCAGGCTATCATCAACCAGCGCGAGGTTGGTATAGACGTTACTTCCTTTCAGGAAGCACTTCGTTCAGCTGTACGGGAAGACCCGGACGTCATTCTTGTAGGGGAAATTAGAGACAGAGATACAGTGGAATTTGCCCTCCATGGGGCTGAGACCGGACATCTGGTCTTCGGTACTTTGCACAGTTCTAATGTCGTGCAAACTGTTACCCGGCTGCTCAATTTTTATCCCCAGAACGAACAACCTCAGGTGAGAAGGGCTATTGCCATGCATTTAAAGGCTGTAGCTTCCCAAATTCTCTTACCCAGCTGCCGGGAAAATGTCGCCATGGTACCAGCATGTGAAATTATGTTTGTTAATCCCATCATCCGGCGGCTCATTTTAGAAGAAAAAGAAGAGAAAATTATCAAGGCTTTACAGGCTGGTCGTAATGAAGGTATGCAGGACTTTGAAACAGCACTTTTTGATTTAGTAAAAGCCGGCTGGGTCACGGAAGAAACAGCCCTGGAAAACGCTGAGAATCCTCACAGCCTGGAAATGAAGCTTAAAGGTATCTTTTTATCAGAAGAAGGTGGAATCATTACATAGGGACTCTGCTCTGCGCCTGGTGATGGATGGAAATCACCTCACAGCCAGCTGGAAAAAGTTCCGAACGGATGGCATGAACCAGTCCCCATTCCATTGCTTCTTCTGGATTCAGTGTTGTCCGCTCCAGCATTGCTTTCGTTACTGAAGCCACATCTTTCCCGGTACTGGCAGCAATGACCTTGGCTATATTTTCCAGATCTATCCTTAACATCTTCAGTCTTTCTTCCAGTTGCTTTTCCTCCAGTCTTTCATTCTGAAAACCAGCTGCTACTCCATGAAGAAGGAATCTCGCCTGAGGGACTGAATAACGTTTTGTTCCACCGCAGAAGAGAACAACGCCAATGGAATCTACACTGCCAAAGTTGTGAGTGGTTATACTTACCGGCAGACCCTTCAAATAATTGTAAGCAGAAAGACCATGGAATACTGAACCACCGGGTGAGGAAATTAAAATGGTAAAGGAACGAACACCCTGTTGCATTTTTTTATCCATGGCTTCCATAAGAGCATTGATACTGCTATCAATTACCGGAGCAAAAAATTTGATAACTACAGGTTGTCCACTCATCATTATGCCATTTTAGAAAGTCCTTCCACAGATTCTCTTTCTTCCTTAGACCAGCCTAACATTACCAGTTTTTCCCTGATATAATACCGGTAGTTCTGGTAACTGACATCCTGCGGTACCCTGTGGTCAACACCAGGAATATAACCCCCATCAGCCACTACCTTTTCTACCCTTTTCAGTTCAGCAATAATTTCTCTTTTCCCCTGACTTAAAGCTCTTTTGTTGATACCTCCTCTCAGAAGGATATTATGTCCATATCTTCTTCTCAACTCTACCGGGTCGCTGCCAGCATGAACCTCCACCGGAAACATGCAGTTTATACCGCATTCCAGCCAGATAGGAACAAGGTCGTTAATATTTCCGTCACAATCAGTCCAGATAACATCAACACCATGCTGCCGCAGAAGCTGGCAAACCCGTTTAATTCTTGGTGCCACCAGAGAACGAAACATATCCGGACTGATCATGGGACCGCTCCGGAAACATATATCTTCCCAGCCACCAGCAAAATCCACTTCCACTTCCCTCAGGGCTCTTTTGAGGTTGACTTCATACAAACAGGTCAGGGTTTCAATGACATCTTCTACCAAATCCGGCATATCGTAAAGCATCAGTGATATCTGTTCAAAACCAATCCAGTTTCTGGGAACGCCAAAGAAAGAGCCAAAGCTGATACCCACTGGTTCGTTACAGTGTCTTAATTCTTCATTCAACCACCGGTAGTCAAATCGTTTCCGTTCTTGATTTTCCGGGTTCAATCTTTCCTTAAATCTTTTCCAGTCATCCCAGCTGGAAACAGGCATTTTTATATAATGCGGAATGGTTCTGATTCCTTCTGTTTGTACCTCCATAATGGTACCATCAGGATGTTCCTCTATTCTCTTACCAGGACTTTCTCTGATAATCTTCACCTCACCGGCAAATGGAGGCTGCAGACCATGGTCGCAAGGAACCCACCGGTGCGGGTCAACACCAAAGTACTCCTCCACAGAACACCTGCCTTCACCACGTCGGAAACCTTTTGGTAAACCCTCAGATTCCCATCTTTCCATGGTTTCCGCCAGATAACCAAACTCCCAGTGAACACCCCTGTCCACTGTTTGAAAATGCATCAGACGTCTGAATCTTTCCCGGTGGGTCATTCTTGGTCTGGTAGTATCAATAATACTGGTCTCCATACTTTCCTTCCCTCTAAAATTTGAAAATCGGGGAGCCCGGATTTGAACCGGGGACCTTCTGGTCCCAAACCAGACGCGCTCAACCGGACTGCGCTACTCCCCGTTTCAGTTTAGCAATTATTTTACTTTATAAATGCGCTCTTTACAACAAACCTCTAACTCTGATTAACGTAAACCAACCTTGCCGGTACCCGGGTCATAGGTGTACTGTGTTCCCTGGGGTGGTGCAGGTAGTTTATCAATAATACCCTGCTCCACCAGTTCGTTGAGGGAAGAAGGATAACGACCGTTCTGCCTTTTGAAAAGATTGACCTTGTTTGTCAGGTACAGAACTTCATCTGAACCCCTGGACTTTTGCACTGCATGCTCCAGTTTATTTCCCATTTTTTTCAGTCCTTCCGGCAGTTTAATCTCTCCTTCCTTCTTCTGACACCCGGCCACAAGCATTGCCAGCATTAAAAGTAACGCTGAAATCTTCATCGTCACCTCCTTCTTTTCCCCATTTTACCCTCTTTACCAAAACAGAAAAAAAAGCAGCTAATTGCCCTTGGGAATAGCCCAGCAACGTATGCGGTTGAGACTTACTCCGTCGGAAAGATTGATTCTTATATCCTTTATTCCTGGGAAAATTTTCACTGGAAGATGATAATTGTTGGACATCAACCAGCCCTGTTTACCGTCGTTACCGGACCATTCCACAATCACTGATTCTGGCTTCTGGAAATTACCCTCCAGAAAAAGATAAACCTCAAACTGGCCTGCCGGTGAAACGGAGAAGCCAGCAGTCAGGGAAGGAAAAGGACGGGAAATGTTTTCCAGTGTAACGACACCTCTGGCATCAGGTGGAGAATCCTTTTCCTTCTCCACCACCCAGTCCCATCCGGTCCCGAAACCTCGCCGGACAGGTTTTCTTACCAGATGGTTCAGTTTCACACCCAGAGTAGCCAGGGAAAAATCTTCGTCAAAAACAACAAACCCTGGTTGTTGCTGCTGAAATTCCACCTGCAGAATCGTTCCTGAACCTGGCTGCAGTGTTAAGAAAGTTTTAAGAAAGCCGTTTTCTTTCTTCAGAGCAATTTCTTTACCCGAAACTAAATCAGCAACTTTGCTCACATGGGGTAAAAAGATAAGTTCCTTTTCCTTTTTTTCTTTCAAATTATCATTGACCACCACCACCAACCTTTTTGCCTCCTGTTCGGGAGAAACAAAGGTTGCTGTACAGAAGGTATCCTCAGTAAAAACTACAGGAAATTCAGCCTTTTTCCAGGAAATAAACATCTTTTCCCAACGGGAAAGAACTTCAAAGACCCTGCCAATTTCTTTCATCTGCGGTGTAGGGGTACCATTCTTGTAAAGAAGGGCTTCCGCCATACCTGTTTTTATCTGTTTGTCTGTTACCGGCCATTTTTTCTCCTTAACATCAGCAGAAACTTTAGCCATTTTTTCCGGGATTTCTCCTTTTCCATCCCAGTCATTAACCGCTGGCAGAAAAACATAAAACACTATCCCCTGGCAACCTGACCTCACACCTTCCCATATTTGCCATCTGGTCTCCTCCACAGTCGGCATCCGCCAGTGCCGATATGTCCCTGGTTCTATGACTACATTCATGTTTTCATCATACCACCATGGTCCCCAGTTTTCCGCAAATACTCCTGGCATCACCCAGAGATGCTTTCCATTCTTGACTGCTTCCTGAAATAGTGCGGTCAGGGTATTCCGGTAGTAGAGTTGAGAAGCAGCAGCCGGGTTGGGAATATTCGGTGACCTATCCCCACCAAACGGATAAATGTCCACACACAAAACAGGAAAATTGGTTTGATGAGCATAGGACTGGGTATCACAGTTCATCGTCACCACTAAACAATCTCTTTCCACATCAACTTTTTTCATCTCCCGGCGAAAAATCTCCATCTGTCTGGTCATCACCCTTCGTGGTTCATCAACAAGAACATAAGCACCCAGAGATTTTTTACTGCCCAGAAGTTTGTACGTGTCCCTGGCTGCCTGTTTTATGGATTCATCGCTTTTCACGCCGTAGTAAGCAAGATTTAAGAAAGGGTTAATGTTAGGAAGAACCATGATTTCATACTTTCCAGCCACATCACAGACTTTCACCGCATCTTCCATGCCAATATTTACAAACCAGACCACATTGCAGTGGAAATCCTCCTTCAATTTTTTCAGGGTCTCCTCCACAAACTTCCAGAATTCCATCCCGGAGTTTTGCGCCACGTACTTTGTTCTTTCCCAGGGCCAGTAAACCCCTCTTGCGCTCAGGTTTTTCAGCTCCATTTTTTTCATTGCCTCCTCACCTTCCAAAAAGGAAAAACAAAAGATTAGAAGAAAAACTGCCATACATCTTTTCATTATTCCCCCTGCTAAACTAAAAGTTTCTCCACCTTTTCACCAATCCTTCGTACTTTTCTTTACTCTGATTATAACATATCAGGCAGGCGAAATCTTTGCGGCTGTTCAATCTCATTTTCCGGGAGAGATCACAGAACAACTTTGGAGAACTTGTAAGAAGGTATTCAGGTTTTGCGGGAAAAGTTTAGAGGATTCTTACTTCCACGTGGCCTGTGCCCAGCAAAGGGGGTTGGACCAGGGCTTACACTTAGCATGCCATACCAGGTGGGACTTTGCTCCTTGCTGAGAATCTGCGTCTATCACAGAGACATCAGCAAAAACTATTTTCCCTTTTTCCGGTTTAAATCTAAAAAAAGAAAAAGGGATACTGCATTCTACAAAATATCCCTCTTCCGTCTTCCTGGTAAATACTCTGCTTTTGGGAATAGGCATTGATTTAATAAAAACTTCTCTCTTCCCCGGGCAAAATCGTAGCTGCCAGCAATTTAATCCCATCTGTAGTATTTCTTTCTCCACATCAGCAAAACTGAAATAAAGGTTAACCTCGTCCCCATACTGACCCAAGACAAGTTTTTCCTCAGGGAAGTAAAAATCATCCTTTACCCTGGCAGTAAAATAGAGATTCTCTCTATCATAAGAGAGAGAAAAAAAACAACTTAAATCTTTTTCTCCTTTCCATTTCCCGGGATTGAGAAAGGATTGTTCCACCTGGCCTACAAACTGTTCTTCAGGGAAAAACCAATCTCTTTCTTCTCCGTCAATCACAATGTCCTTTCTGAAAACAATTTCTATCTTTCTGGTATTCCCTTCCTTCCGGGGGAGAGACAGTGGCTGCTGTTGTACTTCTTTAATTCTTCTTTCTGCCTCTTCCAGACTTATATAACCGTAGCCATAGTATTTTCTGATAAGGGCTTGCCACAGCGGCCAGATTTCGTTTTCCACAGTTCCACCATACTGATTGGCATAAGAGGGATAGGTCAACAGGTTAAAAGACGAAAGACTGCAGCAAGCATAACCATCTGTATCAATATCCACACCAGCAGAGACAAAAAGCTCCAATAACGTCTTTTTGATTCTATTCATATTTTCTCTAATCTGGGTGGTATATTCTGATGTCCCCTTATACTTTGTGTAGATGTCATGGAACAACTGTACATCATCAAAGAGGTTGAACATTTTTTTCTTAAACTTTCGCACGTATTTGTTCCACTCAATGAAATGCGGATCAGCAGAACTTTTAGGATATTCTGCCACATAAAGAGTAATGTAAGGAGACGCACACAACCTTTCAAAATCTATCCCGTGGGGCACATGTTTTTCCACAATACCAACCCCATCCTCTGCTTCAGCACCCTGATAACGCGGATTATCACTGAAAGCCAGCCATTCACATTTCGCCCAGGTCAGGAAAAAATCAGTGTGCACTTTGGTTCTCCAGGCAAAGAAGTTTTTCCAGTCCTGCGCAGTTGGTCTGTTAAAGGTCCTTTCTGTTTCCGGAATTGTGGAAGCAGTGGGGAATCTGGCTGCAGGATTATTGACAAATTTCCTATAATTTTCTAAAGCAGCCTGACTGTAGAAAGGGTACTCCAGATAGTTATAAGGTTGAAACAGTCTTTCTTCTCCCTGACAGTCTGCGTAATCCACATCCCGGAAAAGTTTTTTCAGAACAGGGGGAAACTCCCTCTCCAGAAACTTCATAGCCTCTTCATTAGCTCTATCAATCGTTCCGTTAAACTTTGCCTTAATAAATTTTCCTTCTTCAGTCAGTTTTTCAGGCAAAAAATGAGGAAACTCTTTTTCCATAATTTCCCACGGCAGAAGACACTTTTCTGGTGGAATACCAAGAATTACCTTAACACCATACTTGTGAAAATTGTCTATACCCTGTTGAACTAAAGCAGCTTTGGTCTTCATTTTTTCAGTTGCTTCCGGGTATTTCTCCCATAAAGATAAGGGAAGCCATTCAAAACTGGTGCCAACAAAGAGAGGAACTAAATTGCCCAGCCGGCTGATTTCAAAGGCATCAAAATCAGTCGCAGTGTTATAAAGATGACCGGGCCAGATAAGTTTATTTGTTTTACCCACATTAAAAGGTCTACCTGTTGTTATCCTGAGACTTCCGGCTAAAATTGAAACTTTTTCCTCATCCTTGCTATCAGTGATTCTCCCTATAACGATTCCTTTGTCCTTTGCTGTCTGAATAACGTAGACTCCCTGCGCTGTCCACCAGGAAACTTTTGGTCCCACATTAAAGAAAGCCAGCCGGCACGTTCTATTCTTGTTAAGATAGCCGGATTCCAGCGGAATTTCTGCCTTTTTATGTCCATCCTTAGCCAGATAAATGAAGGAAAGATAGAAACCTTTACCTGGTGGCAAAACAATATCAAAATAGCTGGCTGGAATAACAGCTGCTTCTTTCCCTGTTCCTGAGGGGGAAAAATACCCATCCCTGTCTTCGTCTAACTGGCTACTCTCTAATAATCCTGTACATGCTTGACCTGCTTCATCTTTTAGCTGGCCATAAACTCTCAAATCATAGCTGACATTTAAACAGGGCAAGCTTATCTTCTCCACATTTTCTTTCCCTGTGCAGTAATAAATTATTCCTTCTATTTCCTCAACGACGGTTTTTATCTTTGCCCAGTTGTTCTCCCCACCGAAACCCATCTCCCATATACTTTCTGTTTTTCTTTTAGCTCCTTTTAAGTTTTCATATTTAATCTCCAGACAGTGGAGAAAACCCACACCCAGCAGAAAAAAACAAGAAAAGACTACTGTTTTTTCTTTCATTTTGACTCCTTTTTGCATTATTTTGCCGGTAACACAATGGTTAGTTGAAGGCTTTGTTTTGTTCCCGCAGGAAGTTGAGGCTCACGCGGTAAAGAAATTACATAGATTGCTGTGCCATCGCCTTCTATTCCGCCTCTTAAATACGATTTTCCTTCTGCTATTAACTCCACCTGGCCAACCCCTGTTTCCAGAAAAAGTCTGGCACCATTGTCAATGTGGACCCATTCTTTTCTGTTTTCTTCATTAAATAGAGAAGGATTAACTCCACTGTTAACTGCTCCATCTCTCATTTCTGCAATCCACCCTTTGCCGGCAATAGACACCAGGGGAATCCGATAAATAAATTCTCCCGCATACGCACGCCACTTTTCACTTACTAAATATTCAACTTCATAGGCAATATTTATTTTACCTCCAGGGTCAAATACTGCCTTGTAACTGTACTTTACCCCTTCAGAAAATTTCTCGTTTCCCAGAATGGCTTCTCTTCTGATAATAAATTTTCCTGTTTCCTGCAGGAATCTGGTCGGAGTGGTAACTTTTTCTATGCATTCAGGTGGATTCCCTCCCTGAGAAAGTCTGCCAGAACCAACCGGGTAAGCAAACAATCCCAGTCTTTCCAGAAGGATGATACCGTCTCTGCGTACTTCCCTGATTCTTCCTGACGGCTCTATCGTAACTTTGTATTTTCCAACTTCCATCGTTCTGCCAGAAACAAGAATCTCTCCTTCCTCACCCTTTAAACAACGGCTGATACACAGAAGTAAAGCCAGACCTATCCAGCCAGCCATTAAGCTTTTCATAATTACTCTTTATTAATTCCAGTCTATCCTGTGAAAACGATTGAGTTTCCAGGTAGGTGGTAAATCACTTCTGGTCCAGGTATTGATAGGCGTTGGAGCAAGTCTAACGTGCCATTCCACATGCCCGTCCACAAAAAGATAGTTGCTTCCGTCGGAATGGGGGATACTGGAGTATTTCATGATGTAATTGTCAGAACCATCATAGCCAAACTGATACCAGGTCCCATCCATAACATAGGGAATTTTATCCTCGTATCCCTGGCCAAGTTTATGTAATGTCCAGTAAATATTTCTTGGATACCCGTAGGCACAATTGCGACTCATTACGTAACTGGCCCAAACCACACCTCCCGCCCAGTACTTTGGATTGGAAGGACAGGTAAAAAGAGTCCCCTTTTTGTAAAAAGTTTTCCCGCGGAAAAAGTATTTGGCAATAATGTTGTGCCAGGTGTCAGGGTCCTGATAGGTAGGCACTACATAGCCACCAAAATCAACTGCATACATATGAACAAGCTGCCCTATTTGCTTCAGGTTGTTCAAGCAGGTAATAGTCCTGGCTTTTTCCCTGGCTCTGGAAAGAGCCGGTAAAAGTAGGGCAGCTAAAATGGCAATGATGGCTATCACCACTAAAAGCTCAATCAAAGTAAAACCCCGATTGACTTTATGTCCAATCATTTCTCCCCCCTGTTTTTTCTTAAAACTTAACTTACCAGGAAACATGCCAGTAATAGTAACACCCCGGTGTTAAATACGGGATGGCATCGTGCTTCCACCAGGACACGTGCCCGTCCACAAAAAGAACGTTTTCCCCTTCGGAATGAAAAGGTTTCCAGCGGGTATCCTTATCCACCCAGCATCCCTGATAGGTAGTACCATCTAAAACCAGAATTTTCTGAGAAGGATTTTTTACCCGGGAAATTTTGTATCTGTTACCATAGTCGTCTTCACACATATATCTATTAACCATATAGTTTCTGACAATGAGCCTTCTGCTTTTGGGCATGCCCACGTAATCAGTGTAGTATTCTAAGGAATCATTCCGGTTGGATGGACAATCAAAAGGTTTCGCTGAGGCTTCCAGATAGTGGGCGATGTGGGTACACCAGGTGTAAACCCCATCCCACGGTTTGGGAAAATAATCATTGTAATCCTGTGCGTACAGCATGAAACCAAGCCCCAGTTGCTTTAGATTATTCATACAAATTGCTGCCCTGGCTTTTTCCCTGGCTCTGGAAAGAGCCGGTAAAAGTAGGGCAGCTAAAATGGCAATGATGGCTATCACCACTAAAAGCTCAATCAAAGTAAAACCTTTCCTATGATTTTGCATAAACATTTTTCTTTCCTCCTTTCGTCTTTTTTCCCGATATATCTGCTGTGGATTCTCTAACAATAAGTGCTGTTTCCAGCACACAACTCACCGGTGGTTTAATTTGCCCATTACATATGCCTGTTAATATTTCCACAGATTTTTTCCCCATTTGATATCTTGGTTTTCTCACAGCAGTCAGGGCTGGAACATGACAGCTGGCGATGATTGTATCATCAAAACTTACCAACCCTATTTCCTCAGGAATTTTATAGCCTTTTTTCTGCACTGCTTCCGCAACCACATGGCACTTAGTGTCATTAACAACCAGAATACCGCAAGGAATTCCTGCTTTCTCCAGAACTTTCAGTACAGAATCTGCTGCCTGGTGGAGCGGACAATCGCTCAATACCAAATCAGGATGGTAAATAATCTTCTTGTCTAATAAAGCCTTTCTGTACCCAGCCAGCTTCCTTTGATTTCTTTCTTCCAGTCCGCTTCCACAATAGATAACTTTTTGATAACCGCAATCCAGAAGATGCTTCACTGCCCTGTAGATACCCCCTTCATCGTCTGCGCTCACCGTATTTTCCCCAGGACCAACCGCAAAAAGTGGATTCAAAATAACATAAGGGCAGTTTAGCTCACGAAGGATTCCCGAAACTTCTGCTGAGATTTGCTCAAAGATAATAAAACCATTCATTCCATTATCAGGTAACCGGATAGGTTTACTGCCATTTCCTAAAGGGACAGGACAAAACTTCATCACACCACCGATAACAGAAAGCTCATCTTTCACACCATGGACATAATCACTGAAAAGGAGACTGCCTTCCTCGCAAGAACCCAGATCAGGATTGTACCACCTCTGTAAGGTAATTAACCCTATAGTAAGCTTTTGCCTGCTTTCTCTGGCTCTAATAAACGTTCCTAGCCTGGGGCGCCGATACAAAATCCCTCTGGATACCAGCTCTTCCATCGCTAAATCCACAGTCAAGGTGCTGACCCCCAATCTTTCTGCTATCCAGGAAGTAGGTGGCAACCTTTCCTGTTTTGTAGTCATCAGACGAGCTATTTCTTTTTCCAGAGCCTTTCTTACCTGTTGATAAAGTGGCTCAGGACTATATTTGTCAATTTTAATTTCCAGTTCCATGTTGTCCTGCATAATTCTATAATCCTATAATAATATTATAACATAACTTTGATTGCTGTCAAGTTCAGGCAGGAGCCCAGTCGTCTTCAGCAAACTGTGACGCAGGACGATATAAAGAGAAAGAGTTTCTGGACTGTACAGGTCTATCAGGAAGGGAAGAAAATTAATCTTCCAGACCCAGCAACCTTATAGCATTCAGCCGGGCTACTTTCTGGAAAACTTCTTCTGTGATTTTCCCTTCCTGCCTCAGTTTTAGAAGAAAGTCAACCAGAGGAGTGGGTGTTTCCGGAGCACAGATATCGGTTCCAAAAAACAGCCTGTCCTGAAATTCAGTTAAAAATTTCACGGCATAATCAGGGTCCCTCGCTAAGGCATTATATCCGCTACCTGCAGATAAATCTCCCATAAGGTTGGGATAGCGCCGGAAAAGTTTAGGGACAACCCCTTCTTCTTTCACAGGGTATTGCGGATAACCATAGCGGTCAGCCGGTGTTTCCAGGCGGCTAATTTCTGCCCAGAAGGGTTGAGAATGGCCAAGAAAAATCAGTTTCGGAAAAAGCTGTAGTGATCTCTCCAGTTGCGGAAGGCCAGCATCATCATATAAACCGTATGTCCCTCCAATCTGGGGAGCAATATGAAAGGTTAAAGGTAACCCCACTTTTTCTACGTGCCGGAAAAGATTCTGTACCAGAGGATGAAGGAAGGGTAAGTTACAGGATACCTCCCCTACTCCTTTGTAACCCTGTTGTTTGTAGTAACCAAGAAGCTTATCCAGGGGCGCAGTTTCCGAGTTAGTCAGAGCTCTGGGGTCAACATTACAGAAAGGGATGAAACGACCGGGAAACTTCCTGCAAATCTCCAGTAGCTCCAGAACAGACTGGGGGACTGAGGCACATTCCGGACTTACTCCTCCCGGCAAAATCACTGCCTTTTCTACCCCTATCTTTTCGTACCGCTCAATCAGTTTTTCCGGAGTGGCATACTGTTGCACTCCGGGTATCAGTTTTGTTCTCGTGTGTACATGAATGTCAATAAACATATCCCCTCTTCTATAACTATTGCTCAAAAACTATCAGGGTATAGCCTTTTACTTCATCAAGACTGACCACTACATAATCGTCTCTGGTTTCAAATGGGAGTACTTCGTATTCTGGTGATAAATAAACCTCTTTAATTTTCACTCCGTCTGTCCGTAAGGAGAGAACAATGTTATGCACCACCATAGCTTCTTCCACCACCTGAAGACTACGACCACGAAGTTCCGGTAACCAGGTAAGCAGATGTACCATTTTCCTTCCTGGTTGCTCGGTGACACCTACCTGGACAAAAGAAGGGCAGTTTTCCAGTTTAGTCAATGGTTTTCGCAGGAGTTTCCGCAGAAAATTGTCCAGCAGAGTTCGGTAAGCAGGCACAGCGTTCAGGTGGTAACCCAGACCAAGAGGAAAGCTGAAATGGTAAACATTTCCGCACCGGCTCAGGGCAGGTCTGCCGGTGTCTTTTTCCGGTGGGGTGTAAAGATATTCATGAAAAAAATCCCATTTCCCATAGTTGAAGTATGGTTTCCAGAGATGAGCCAGGATTTCTGTGCCTATTTTGGCTTCCACGGCTATACCTGGTTCATAGATAGCTACAGGCATTCCTGGAATCCCCTTTCCTACCTCCTTTTCTGGAGTGAAAAATGCTGGATGGAAAGGCTCCGGACCGAGGTAAGTCAAACCAAACTCTTCTAATGCAAAATCAGTTTTCTCAGGATTGAGTCCTGAATACCCGGAACTGATAATCCAGCCGTCCTTCTTCAGATGCTGTCTTAATCTTGCCTTCAAATCTCCGTCTACAATCACCATATCAGGAAGGATAATACCCTGGTAACTGGAAATGTCTGTCAAATCATCTCCAATATCAAAATGGTAATGAAGTTCTCTCAACATCCTGGTAAAACCGGATACATGCTCAAAGGACTTTCTGTTGCCGGGAAATCTTTTCAGTTCTGGTTCCAGAAGAATAAAATCAGTTACTACTCTGGCACCTTCTGTCCAGGGCTGATATTTTTTTACTTCTCCGTAAACCCTGCTGATAAGGTCATAAACAGAGGAATCAAGTTTTCCCCGGGGATGTAAATGGTCCCCAACAGAGCAACTCCCGCCATGCGCCAGAGAAAGTAAACAGTCAAAGAGTAAAGATTGCGCCGGTCTCAAACCGCCAAAGTCACCCCAGGATTTATGAAAACGACCGGTCATGACAAAAAATGGTTTTCCCAGTTTTCTGGCATACCGAGCCTGGAAAGGTAAAGCCTCATAACCCCATCCTCCAGTAGGCAGGATTTCCAGCTCCAGATGTGTTGGCTGCCACCTGTAAGGCAGACCATTGAAGTAAAGATTAATACCAGGACGTAATTTTTTCACCAGCTTTTTGACTTCCTCCACAAAACTTTCAGTTACCTGCCAGCAAAACTCTGTCGCCTGGGTTTCATCCTGATAATCAAGACCTGCCTTTTTCATCCCTTCCAGGCATTCCACACCATAACAGGGCAAAATACTGAAACAGTCCAGGAAGAGACCATCTACGGGATAACGTTGTAAAATTTCCTTACACATATTCAGAAGGTGCTGCCGGTACCCGGTATTTAAGCACATCGTCCGAAACCAGTGTCCCATATTCTGCAGTTGATATACTCTACCATCTTTACTAACCCGTACCCATTCCCTGTGCCTGAGAGCATGCTCGTGGTCCAGTCCGGCATTGATGTAAGCAGCCACCCTGATACCCCGGCGGTGACAGGCTTTCACCATGCCCCCGAGAAGGTCTTTTTTCAGTCCAGGGTAAACCGTACCAACACTGGTAGGATAGTAGGCAAAACCAAGGTTACACCTGGCAAAAACAGTTATATAGTCCACACCAGCCTGACTCAAGGTGGCAGCAAATTGTTCTGCCTGAAATTCCTTTCCTATATCCGGGATTCCAGGCATGGTATGAAAGTCAAGATGAATGGCTCTCTTCGGACAATTCTCTGCTTTCAGGTAATTTTTTCCCTCTGGCATAATTTTTACTCCACCCTCTTATCCCACCGAAAGACAATCCCCAGATTAAATGGCTGATTAGTATGGAGAACCTGGAAACCTTTAAGAACTTCTTCGCTGTCAAACCGATGGGTAATCATTGCCGGAATGTTTAAAATCCGCCGGCGGATATAAGAGAAGGTCTCCTGAAGGTCATCCTTTCTTACTCCGCAGGTTGTCTTCACAGTCAGCTCCCTGATTTTAATCTGGTCCAGATCCAGGGCACACTTTTCCTTATCAAAATACTGCGCCTGTAACAATATCTTTCCCTGAGGTCTGACAAAAGCCACCAGCCGGTCAGTAACAGCTGCATTGCCTGCAGTATCGTAAAGCATATCCACACCTGACTTTGCAAAATCTTTTATAGCTTCTTCCATCTTTACATCCTCCGGACTGACAGATTTTAAACCCAGAGACGCTGCAAACTGTCGCCGCCTTTCATCTATTTCTACCAGCAGTGGGCTGGCACCAATATATACGGCCAGCTGAGCAGCACACAACCCGATAAAACCAGCACCGATAATGAGCACGCTATGCCCTTCCCTTACCTCCAGAAAACGTATACCTCTGGTAGCCACTCCTGCCACAATTCCAAAGGCTAATGTCTCCAGTTCCAGACGACTCAGCCAGGAAAAAGAAAGAAAGGTAAAATTTCTCCAGTCAGCGACAGCCCTTTCTATATGCGCTCCCCACATAGAGCGTACTTCACCTTTCCACCGGCAGGCAGCCCCGTAAACTATATCTCCCGGTGCCAGCCCTTTTACTTCTGAACCACATTCTTCCACCACACTGATGCGCTGATAGCCAGGAGAACAGGGAAATACAGTCCCAATGTGTTTCCCTCTTAAAACCCATCTTTCAGTCCCCGGAGAGATGGCACTGACTAACGTTTTCAGCACCACATCAGTCTCTTTCGGTTCTTCCAGTTCCAGTTCCCGAACCTCAAAGGCATTTGCTTTCGGAAAAACAACTGCTCTCGCTTTCATTTTCCCTCCATTTCAAAGACAATTTTGAACGCTTCTTTTCTTTCAATCATCCTGAAACCTGCACTGATTTTTTCCAGGGGCATTCTATGAGAATAAAAATCTTTCAGCCTTACCAGTCCAAGTCTCACGGCATCAAGCAAGAACTGATGGGCAAAAGGTTCATCTGGTCCGGCCAGCTGGAAAGACCAGTAACCAGGACCTTTTGCTCTGTCAAGAATATACTGGTAAGAAGGACTGCTAGCGTAAGGGGCAATTTTACCCCGGACAGACAAAAGGGAAGAAGATTCCGTAACAAGTTCAGGGTCCCCGGTAGTATCTATTACAAAATCTACACCCTGGTTATTAGTAATTTCCTTCACCTTTTGAATCATATCCTGCCGGCAGTTGTTAATATACGCATCAGCGCCTGCCTTTATCATTCGTTCTTCCGGTTCGTCTCGCCGACCGATAACAATTACAGGCCAGGCACCAAAAACCTTGGCAAACCAGCAAAACCCCATGGCTACCGGCCCAGAACCTAAGATGGCTACTTTTGACCGCCAGCCCGCACCTATATTCTGAAGAAAACTGGCTGTCTCTTTCAAGGTGATTAACATGGTAGCATCTGCTGGGTCCAGCCCCAGACTTGCAGGCACTTTCTGCTGGTAAACGGTCAAGCCTGGCACTTTAGCCTGCGGATCATCTTCCTTCATAGCTTTCACATCTGTGACCAGACCGTATTCCGCAAATCCTCCCCAGGCGGAAAAATAATCCCCCAGTTTTTCTCCGGGATAAACAGAGGTTGGTCTCAAGAATAAGTCCCCTTCCTTTACATAGCGAACCTTCTTGCCCAGGCTTACCACCCGCCCAAAACCTTCATGGCCAAGAATGCCTGGGTAGTCCTGAAACCAGGGCAAAAGACGGTGGGCAATCTTACGGTCAGTACCTGTGCAGGTAGCACAGGCTAAAATCTTGACCAGACACTGATACGGTCCTGCTTCTGGCAGGGGTACTTCCTTTACTAAAACAGTTCCGTCACCAGGTACCACGGCTGCTTTCATGAAGCCTCCCGATTATAATTTATGTATCATACTCCAAGAAAGGTACTTCTACAAACATATCTACAAACGTATCTACAACCGGTTTGATTCGCATCTCAATCCTCTAATTAAACCCAGACTTACTGCCTTCTTTACCACGCGTTGATATTCTGAGAGAAAAAGCGGCCGGTTTATTTCCGCTGGTACTTCCCCATAAGGCCGGTACTGTGCCATCACATTGACATAGGTTTGCGGAGAAATTTCTTTAGCAATAAACTCCAGAATTTCTATACTTTCTTCCACATGGCCTGGAAGCACCAGATGTCTGATAAGAAGTCCGCGTCTTGCCAGTCCATTACAAACAACTAAATCTCCGACCTGCCGGTGCATTTCTTTCACGGCTTGCCTGCTTTTTTCTCCATAGTCTTTTGCCCGGGAAAATTTTTCCGCTGTCTCCGGTCTGCTGTATTTTATGTCCGGCATATAGATATCTACAACACCCTCCAGAATTCTTAAAACTTCTACGCTTTCATATCCACCACAATTCCAGACAATAGGTAGAGTTAGTCCTGCCTGAGATGCCAGCAGAATAGATTCCACCAGCCCGGCAGCAAAATGCGTTGGTGTTACCAGATTGATATTACGACAGCCTTGCTTTTGCAGGTTCAACATGATAGCACCACATTGTTCTGGTGAAAGTACCTCGCCATCCCCTAAAAGAGAAATCTCCCTGTTCTGGCAGAAACAGCACCTGAGATTACACCAGGTTAAAAAGATAGTACCTGAACCGTACCGTCCTACCAGAACATCTTCTTCACCAAAGTGGGCACCGTAACTGGAAATCTGGAGTTTTTCCCCGGCCTGGCAGTAACCGCGCTCACCAGCCAGCCTGTTGACTCCACAATTCCGGGGACAGAGGTGACAGTTTTTCAAAATTTCAGTCAGTTGCTCTATCTTTTCAGAAAATTGCGCCCGGGATAACTTGCGGTAAGATGGTTCAAAGTCTTTCCACATAGTTTTCCAGAACTTTTTTCCTGGCGGAAGACTGAAATAGTACAGGGAAGTAAGAAAACTTTTTACCTTTAAGAATCACTTTCTGCAGATTAGTTTGCCGGTGGAGCATTAGAAGGAGCAGGAGACGGCTTGCTCTCACGGGAAAGCATCAGTTCTTTCCTCAGAGATTCAAGTTTGTATTTCAGTTGTTGATACTCCGGATTGTCTTTCAACAGAACATTCAGCCTCTGTTCTCTCCGCTGGTTAAGTTCTCCCATCTTTTTTTGCAATTCCACGTACTGGAGATTAATCTTCTTAAGAATTTCATCCTGCTCAGCTGCTTTCCGTTCAATCGCAAACATTTTTTGTCTTACTTCTCTCAATTGCTTCATCTTCTCTGCCAGTTCATTCTGAAAGTTCTGGGTGTCGGATTCAGAACAAACCTGAGAAAACAAAACTCCTGCAATACTTAAAAGCATCAGGCGAGATAATAATTGCCTCATGGCTCCCCCTTTTTCCCGTGCTTATTTTACCGCTACCTGAAGCCATATTCAACAGATAAGTTTCCCTGGCCCAGAACCAGCTTATTGCTCATTTCCTTTTTTCACTTTAGAATAAAATGAGGGCCGTACCGGTGACAGGGAGATGATGATGAAAGAACTAATCCTTCTGGTGGGTATTATTCTGGCTGGAGGTGGTTTTCTTATGTTCGTTGCCAGTGTGCAAAGTATCCGTGCCTTTCCCCTTAAAAATTTTTTTTACTGTATACTGGCTCTGGGGATAATTGCTGCTGGTATATTACTTATGCTGCAGCGCGAAATAATTGTGCACAGATGGGTACGGTAGAAAAGAAAAGTCCTCACCCGGCAGGTAAATTATGGCTAAAGAGAAAAAAATCTACGGCATAAAATTCCCCTCTCTTACCCCGGGGAAATTTCTCCGTCTTGTCTTTTTCCTGATTTTAAATCTGATTGCTTTCTTTCTTTACAGGTTCTTACCCGGGATAAGAACTTTTGCCTGGGGTTACATCTTTGGACTGGTAGGTATGGCTATCCTTACCGGTTAGTTTCACCGGCAACATGGCAGGAAATTACCAGGCAGAAGATTTGACAAAATTCCTGAAGTAAATTTAGATATTAAAAAAGGGGGGACTATGCAGATAAGTAAGCAGACAGTATTAATAGAGTTTATTTTGCTAAGCTGTCTGGCAATTTCCGGACCAGCAAAAAAGACAACATCCCCAAAAGCAACAAAACCAACACCAGCAGCGAAGTTTGGAGTAAATATGCAAAATGACGGGGCCATCCTTTATACCCAGGGTATTTTCTATCTAATTCAGGCAGAAAGTATCACTTCCGGGGGCAACATCCTGTATTTTGGAGCCAAAGATTTCACCAATGGCAAAGACCTGATTGTCCGCAACGTAGCCAAAAGTGAACTGAAGGTTAATACGCCGGAACGAAAAATGGTGAAAACAACTATGTTACTTGGTCAGGGAGAAAATATTGACCGCAATTACAGACTGGATGTTTTCACTGAAATTCATAAAGACCGTCCTTATCTGGCTATTTATTCCCGATTTTTTTACCTTGGACCAGACACTCATAATTGTTCCATCAACTGGGGAGTGGAATCAGCATATGAGAAAAATCGCTACAAGTACTATACCATCCCCAAGGAAGGGAAAATACTGACTTATAAACTGGATGCGGAAAGTGTTGGTCAAAAACTGGACCAGGAATATGTTAAGTGGGTCTATGTTCATGATGGTAAAGGAAATGGAGCTGGACTTATACCTGGTGCTGCTATGTTTGGTAAGGGAGCGGACTTTATCTTTGTCAACGCGGTTCCACCGCAAAAGGACCTGACTGCTGGCCAGTCTATAGATGTGTTTATGGTTTTTGTGCCCATCAATAAAAACTTTAAAATTATTCCCCAAATTCAGAAGGAAATCAGCACCATTTCCTGGAAATTTGAGTAAAACAGGAGGTAGTTATGCCCTACTTGACTGAGGAAGAAAAAACCCGCCTGATAGAAGAAGAGGAAGTTCGCTGCCTGGTGAGACGTAAATATGAACAGAAATCTTCAGGGGTCGCAGCAGTGCTTTCCACCATCTGTCCCGGGCTGGGACAGATTTATAACGGGCAGTTCGGCAAGGGTACAGGTTTTTTCCTGATAGTTCTGACCGGGCTTTTTCTTTTTTGCTGGGGAGTTTTACTTCTTTTCAAAGGAGCAGGGACTCCTGCTTTCAAAGTGACACAATCTATTGGTGTTACCAGAAGTGAACCGGTGGAGATGAATGAAGAAGGAATAGTGATGGAGGAAGTCCAGAAAGAAGAGAAACCAGTAGAAGAAAAACCAGCGCCGCCGATAACAAAAAGGTTACCTTCCAGAAAAGCCTTAGCCCTGACGGTGGTTGGGCTAATTCTAATGGCTGAGGGTGCACACCAGGCAGTAAGAGATGCCATCAGAACAGCCAGACGTTTGAACGAGGGATAACTGCTACTTTTAAAAAAGGGGGACCGGTCAAAAAAACCGGTCCCCCAGTCCTGTCTCCTCACTTTATCAAATAGGGGGCTACTTCTGCAGCATCAATCACTTCCACCTTCTTTGGCGGCTGGTAACTGAAAGTTTTGTCAGGAACACCGGTATTAAACTTAATGTTTTCATAGCTTATTTCCAGAATGTTCTTACCTGCCTTATCCCAGCCTTCCACCTTGTAAACAAAGCCATCAGAAGCACCTACCAGGTATTTGATTTTCGCCGGTGTAGGTAAGGTCATCTGTCCTGGTTTTGCTGTTGTCTTCAACTTTCCTTCCAGGACATCCATGGTTTTACCGCCAAGGGTGGTGGTTCCGGTCACCTTCAGGTCATAGTCAGCATTAGCCAGTTTTAACAGCGCGTCAACACCAATCATTCCGGCTCCGCTTCCCAGAATCTTCTGCTGGTATTCATCCAGTTTCCCAGCCACATCAGTTAGTTTCATCCTGATAACCTTCCTTTCTTCGGGAGCCATTGTTTCCTGCCAGATGGTTTTACCATCACAGACAGTAAGTACCTTCTGTACCTTTTTGGTGCCCGGGATAGGGATACTGGCTTCTGCTTTGAACTTATCTGGAGTCTTGGCGACAAAGGTATTGGTAACAGTTACCATCTCCCTTTCCATCATAAACTTGACTTTCTGGACTCCTTTGACATCCTTCAAATTGGCTGCACCCTTCTCCATTTCCAGCATTACTTCTTCCAGAGTACGAGCCATCACCGGTGTTACTGTTGCCAGAATACAGAGCCCCAGAAGCAGTAAACTTACTTTTCTCATCATGCCTTCTCACCTCCTTTCCTATTTTAACAAAAGGTTATACCGGTGTTTGTTTTCTGTCAAGGATAAGCTCAAAAAAAACTTTTTTCATAGTCTCCGGTTTACTGCTCTGCTTACTTCCTTCAGCATTTTCACCAGAGAGCGAAAGTCTGGAAAAGTCAGGGCTTGCTGTCCATCGCAGACTGCTTTTGTGGGGTCAGGATGGACTTCCACCATCAAGCCATCAGCTCCTGCAGCTGAGGCTGCCAGAGAAAGTGGAATAACATAATTCCGATGACCTGCTGCATGGGAAGGGTCAACAATAAGAGGAAGGTGAGAATATTCCTTGATTACTGGAACACAGGAAATATCCAGAGTATAGCGGGTGGCTGTTTCAAAGGTTCTGATACCCCGTTCACAGAGTAAGACCTGCCGGCACCCTTCAGAAAGAATGTACTCGGCAGACATGAGAAATTCCTGAATAGTCATGGCTGGTCCCCTTTTCAGCAATACTGGCTTACCAAACTGACCAACCCTTTTCAGCAGGGTAAAGTTCTGACAGTTGCGAGCACCTATTTGTAAAACATCAGCGTAGGCACCGACCAAGCTAACATCTTCCGGGTTCAGCACTTCTGTAACAAAAGGGAGTCCTGTCTCCTGTCGGGCTTTCGCCAGAAGTTTCAACCCCTTTTCTTCCAGCCCCTGAAAAGAATATGGTGAAGTCCTCGGTTTGAAAGCACCTCCCCTTAACATCCTGGCTCCAGTTCTGGCTACTTCCAGGGCGGTTTCCAGCAGCTGCTTTTCATTTTCTACCGCACAGGGTCCGGCAATGAGACCGAAATAATGTCCACCAAACTTAGCCTTTCCTACCGTAAGGACTGAGGAATCAGGGCAAAATTCCCTGCTTGCCAGTTTAAACGGCTGTAATATAGGCACCAGGTGTTCCACGCAGGGCAACCCGGCAAGTGACTGGAGAACATGTTTTTCCCTGTCATCACCTATGGCACCAATCACAGTCCGTTTAACACCAAAAATCGGGTGGGCTTTGAAACCAAGATGTTCAATTCTTCTGATAATTGCGTTGACCTGTCTTTTACTGGAGCCCGGTTTCAATACCACAATCATTTTTGCCTCCTCTTCTCCTCAGCCAGAACCAGACTTGAAGCAGACCGGCCATCATTATTATAATGGCACAGACCTGAAAAAATTCATATAATCCTTTTTTTAAAGCCACACCCAGAATGAAAGGACCCACGATACTACTGGTGCCCACAATGGCCTCGTTGGTACTGATATGACGAGTCCGCAGAGGACTTTTCAAGGAGTAAAGAACCCCGTAGTAAAAGCCATAACCTGAGTATAACCCCAGAAGAACAATAAAGGCAACAAATCCGGTTATATTGCTGGTGATAAGAAACGAAAGACATCCGAAAAATCCCACAAGACCTGCCAGCGGGTGGTGCCAGAAACGGTATTGCCAGCGGCTGCGACGGTAAAGCAGAAAGCCAGCCACTGATTGAAGAAGGAAAAAGAGAAAGAGATAAAAACCCGTGACCCGGGAGTCCATCTGCAGCCGGTGGATAACAATCTCCGGAAGAAGATAACGAAAGGCTGTACCGACAACTGCCACAGAAGCCAGCCCCATCCAGCCAATAACTACAAAAGGTCCATTCCGGCCTTCTGACCTTTCTTCCTTCTGGCTATCTGCCAGCTTCTGACCTTTACCTGTCTTTTGAACCAGAGATAAACCTCCTATAATGAACAAAGGCCCGATGATTACCGGTGAGAGAGCCACTGCTTCTGTCTGAGAGATGAGCATACCTTCCATTACAGCACCAAAAGCCAGTCCCAGACTCCAGGAAAAGTTATAAGCCGCCACTGCCTTTTCCGGTGGCAACAAAGCAAGTTTTGCCATGGATAATTGAAAACCTACAAAGAAAAAAGCACACCAGAAGCCTGCCCACCAGGAAAGGAATATCAAAAGAGCAACAGATTTAACTAAAGCCGTAGCCACACCCACCAGTACAGTAAACACACAGCTGGTGACAATAAAAGAAAAGGCTCTTGTTTCCCGTGCCATTCTGGTAAGAACCAGACTGGTCAAACTGTAACCGATACCCCAGACAGTCCCTATCATTCCCAGAAGTACCGGACCTGCTCCCAGGGAGAGAGCTTTCATAGTGGTAAAAAAACCAAGACCAACTACTGATACGTCCATCATCGCGGGAAAAAAATAAACCCAGTAGCGGCAGGACGTGTTTTTGTTCATTGCCTTTCGACCCCTGTGGCGAAAAATGAAAGATACTCCTTAAAAAAGATGCTGTCAACCCGGAACAAATTGACAGAGCACCAGTAGTTGTATATCATAAAAAAAACCGGTAGCACTTTAACCATTTTGATTTTAAGCACCTTCAGGAAAGGTGATGGAAAAAGAACTTCTTTTTATCAGTGTAATCGGCCAGGACCGCGTAGGTATTGTTGCCAGAATTGCCACGGTATTGTATCGGGCAGGAATTAATATTGAAGACATCAGCCAGAAAATTATGGACAATTATTTTGTTATGGTGATGCTGGTGGACATAAAAAAGGCTAACTGCAGCCTGGAAAAAATCAATACCAGACTTCAGAACCTTGCCAGAAAGTTGAATTTATCCATTCAGATTCAGCATGAAAACATTTTCAAAATGATGCACCGCATCTAAAAACCAGTTCTTCTCTCTTATGAGTATTACGGTAGAAGAAGTTTATGAGACAGCGCGGATGATTCTCTACCAGAATCTTGACATCCGCACCACGACGGTGGGAATCAATCTAAAAGACCTTGTTTCCACCAATTTTTCTCTTTTTACCAGAAAGGTGAGAAAAAGAATTGTCACCATGGGCCGCAGACTTCTTTCCGAAACTGCCAGACTGGAAACCAGGTATGGTATTCCTATTGTTAACAAAAGAATAGCAGTAACTCCTGTCAGTTTACTTATGGAATCCCACGCGACCAGAGAAAAATATCTGCAGATGGCGTATACCCTTGACCTCGCCGCCCGGGAAGCCGGGATTGACTTTCTGGGAGGTTTTGGTGCCCTGGTGCAAAAAGGAATGACAAACTCTGAACGGCTGCTTATTTCCTGCTTACCTGAGGTACTGGCAAAAACCAGAAGAATCTGCGCTTTTCTCAATGTGGGTTCTACTTCCTCTGGAATGAACGTGGATGCCATCAATCTCATCGGACCACTCCTTTTAAAAACAGCCAGAAAAACAAAAAATGGTATCGGTTGCGCCAGATTTGCTGTTTATGTCAATGCTCCTGAAGATAACCCCTTTATGGCTGGTGCCTTTCACGGACTCGGTGAACCTGACTTCAGTTTGAACATAGGAATTAGTGGTCCAGGGGTTGTCAGAAGTGTGGTAGAAAAAAATCCTGATGCTGATTTGACACAGCTGGCAGAAATAGTGAAAAGGACTGTTTTTAAGATAACAAGGGCCGGTGAACTGATAGGTCGTGAATTAGCCAGAAATCTCGGTATTACCTTCGGAATAGTTGATTTATCCCTGGCTTCCACTACAGCAGCCGGTGATTCCGTGGCCGGGATCCTGGAAGCCTTTGGCCTGGAATCAGCAGGAGCGCACGGCACAACTGCAGCTCTGGCTCTCCTGATAGACGCTGTCAAGAAGGGGGGAGCGATGGCCAGCAGTAACATCGGGGGCCTAAGCGGTACCTTTATCCCGGTTAGCGAGGATTCAGGAATGGCTAAAGCTGTTGCCGGTGGTGCTTTAAACCTGGACAAGCTGGAAGCTCTTACCGCTGTTTGCTCTGTTGGTCTGGATATGGTACCTATCCCTGGAGATACTCCTGCGGAAATAATCAACGCCATTATCGCAGATGAGCTGGCTATCGGTATTATGAATGATAAGACAACAGCCGTTAGACTTATACCGGTTCCCGGTGCCAGAGAAGGAGAAACTGTTGATTTTGGTGGACTGTTCGGGAATGCTCCTGTGATGGCTGTGCGGCATCTTTCACCGCGTAAATTTTTGCGTCGTGGTGGTCGTTTTCCGGCACCTTTACGCAGTTTAAAAAACTGAAATCCTGTGCCCGAAAATTATCTTCTGGTAATTACGACAGTAGCAAGTTTTAGCCAGGCAAGAAAGGTGGCTGATACTCTGGTAAAGGAATGCCTGGCAGGTTGTGTTCAGATTACTGGACCCATTACAAGTTTTTATCGCTGGACAGGAAAAGTTCAGCGCAGCCGGGAATGGTTGTGCTTTATTAAAACCAGCAGAAAAATTTATCCCCGGTTAGAGAAAAGACTGAAGCAAATCCATTCTTATCAGGTACCGGAAATTATTGCCTTTTCTATAAAGACTGGAGACAGAAATTATCTTTCCTGGCTCTCTTCCTGTTTATCTACCACCAAAAGGAGGAAAAAGTGAAACTGGAACAATGGCACCAGTGGAGTAGAAGTCTGGCAGAAATTCTGGGAATGGAAACAAAACCAGTAGCCGTTTCCTGTTTGCAAAAACCCTGCCCCTCATCTGAACCGCGGCATCGCTTCTGCCGTGTTATTCTGGAAGTAGCAAAAGGGAAAAAGGCACACCTTGCTGCCTCTAATAATGCGTGCTTTGGTGCCGCCTGGCATCTTGGTTTCATCCGTCTGGAAGAACCGAAAACAGCTCATCTCATTAAGAAGTTTGTTGTGGAAGGAGAAAAACTTTTTTCCAGTTATCAAGCACTGGAAAATTTAATTGCGCAGATGGGCGAGGTCCCGGATAACAAAGATTCCTGTTTTTACCTTTATCCCTTAGAGGAAGTGGATTTTGAACCTCAGCTTATTATTTTTGTGGTGAATCCGGAGGTTGCCTGCCGTCTGCTCACCCTAACTATTTTTCCTGATGGCCAGATGCCACAGATAAAAATCGGTGGTCCAACATGTCGGATGGCAGTCACCTATCCTTTGATTAGCCAGCAGATTAATATCTCTTTTTATGATTACACTGCAAGGAAAATGTCCGGGATAGAAAGCGATAAACTCCTGATTTCTATTCCCGCAGAACGACTGCCTTTCTTGATGGACAGCATCCATCGTTGTTCAGCAGGAACTGCCAGGGTGAAATTTCCACCTGAATTTCGTAAGTTTCTTCAAAAAAGACTTGCTGGCTGCACCAGCAGCAGCACCAGGGGAACAGAATGAAAAAAATTCCCTGGGAAGTCGGGCTGGGTATTGTCCTTGTCCTGACTTCTTTTGTCCTTCATCTTCTTCATTATTTTATTTTTCGTGACTGGCACCATGTTTTTATTTATCTTCTCGGTGATATCGCCTTCTTGCCCGTAGAAGTACTTTTCGTGGTTTTGATTATAGAAAGATTGTTATCCAGGAGGGAGAAGTCGCTCCAGATGGAAAAACTGAACATGGTCATTAATTCTTTTTTCAGCCAGACAGGTTCGCGCCTTCTGAAAATGCTGGTGGCTTTTGATACCGGTCTGGCTCAGAGGCAGACACAGCTCAACGTTCAAAGTGCCTGGACCATGAAGGATTTTCGGCAGGCATTATATTATGTGCAGAAAACCACTTTTGTCCTGGATAGTCACCGGGCAGATATAGAAAAACTCCATTGCTTTCTACAAAAGGAAAAAGATTTTCTCGTCCGCCTTCTGGAAAATCCTGTTCTCCTGGAACATCAAGACTTCACCGAAATGCTCTGGGCGGTTTTTCACCTGGAAGATGAACTGGACTGGAGGGATTCTTTAAAAGACCTGCCTGAGGCTGACTACAGCCATCTCTCAGGGGACCTGGAACGCGCTTACAAACTGATGGTTCGGGAATGGCTTTGCTTCTTACAAAATCTTCAGAAAAGCTACCCGTTTCTTTTTTCGCTGGCTGTAAGAACCAATCCATTTAATCCAGAAGCTACCGCTGTGATAAAATGAGCTGAAAAAAAAGTAGCACTGGAAAAAATTTAGAAATAATTTTATGAACTGGCTTACACAGTTAGTACTTGCTTTCTGGCAAATAACCAGGGAAATGTCCCCCTATCTTCTTCTGGGTTTCCTGCTGGCCGGACTTATGCATGCATTTATTCCTGCTGCTTTCACTGAACAGCTACGTCGTCCAGGACCATCAGCAGTATGGAAAGCGGTTATTCTGGGAGTCCCCCTTCCTGTTTGTTCTTGTGGGGTAATTCCTCTGGCTGCCCATATGAAAAAGACAAAAATTCACAACAGTGTAATTCTTTCCTTTCTGATTTCTACCCCCACCACCGGAGTTGATTCCATTTTAGCCACTTATGCTTTGCTGGGACCACTTTTTGCTCTCATCAGACCCTTTGCTGCTCTGATAGCAGGCCTTTTTGCCGGTCTTGTCTATCTTAAAATATCAAAGAATAATCCACCGCCTGTCACTTTCGCTCAGCCAGTAGAAATGCCAGCGGCTAATAAGTCTTTTCTCCAGCGGCTGATGATAGCTTCCCGTTACGGCTTTTCAGAACTGGTCTCTGATGTTGGTCGCTGGGTTTTAACCGGCCTTTTACTTGGCGCTCTCATTACCACTATCATTCCCGAAAGGTTTGTTTCCATATCCCTGGGGAGACCCTGGCTGGCTTACCCTTTTATGCTGTTGCTTGGTGTACCCATGTACGTATGCGCTACTGGTTCTATCCCTGTGGCAGCCAGTCTAATCTGGAGAGGAATGCTACCAGGAGCTGCCATGGTTTTCCTTTTTGTCGGACCAGCCACCAACCTGGTTACCCTTTTCTTTGTCACCCGAAGCCTGGGGAAAATAGCCCTCTGGATTTATCTTGGAAGTATCATTACAGTCGGTACTGTCGCCGGGCTGTTTATTGATACCCTTTACTTACGTTTTGGACCTGGTTCTTCCCTGTTTTCTCACGGCATTCATCACCTGCCAGCCAGCTGGCAAACGATTGGCAGTATCGTACTTCTGGGTCTCATTTTTGCTTCCTGGTTGCGGCAGAAAACAGAAGAGAAAGAAGAAGGACTGGTTTTTTCTGTTCCGGAGATTACCTGCCAGCATTGTGCCAGAAATATCCGTCAGGCTTTGCTTTCTGTGGAAGGAATCAATAGCATCAGGATTAATCTCAAAAACAAAACCGTTTCTTTGCAGGGCGATTTTGCTGAAGAAAATGTGATTAAGGTTCTGGCAGAGGCTGGTTATAAAGCAGAAAGAATAAAACCAGGCGTTTGGGGAAAATAATAACAGGAGAAAAAAATGGTGGAAAAAGTAAGGTATAGTGCCAGTGAAGTTTTCCAGTTTGCCATCCGGATTGAGGAAAATGGAGCCTTGCTCTACCGCAGGCTGGCAGAGAAAACTGAAGATTCCAGATGGAAGGAGATTTTTACTTACCTCGCAGACCAGGAAGACCAGCATCGCACGACATTTGAGAAACTGCTGGCTTCTCTGGAAAATTACCAGCCTCAGGAAATTTATCCTGATGAATATTTTCTTTACTTGCGAAGCTTTGCTGATAATATCATCTTTACTTCCCAGACCGAGAAAGAACTCGCCGCAGGCTCCGGGATAACTGATATTATCGATTTTGCCATACGTCGGGAACTTGATTCCATCATGTACTATCTGGAGACTAAACCACTGGTTCCTCCCGGCCAGCAGAACCAGGTGGAAAAGATTATTGAGGAGGAACGACGCCATTTCCTCCAGTTATCGGAACTGAGGAAAAAATATTAAGATTGTTTTCCGCAGAAGAAAGGGTGGAACTAAGGAGACAGAATGAAACTTCTTGCCATTTATGTAAGTCCGAGAATAAGAGGTAACAGCACAATTCTTATGGATAAATTCATTGAGGCAGCATCTACTGGAAAATTTACAATAGACAGATTGTACCTGAACCAGTTAAAAATTAAACCCTGTCAGGCCTGGTGTTTTCCTGAACCAGGATTCTGGTGCCGGTTCGATGACGGCATGACCATCGTGTATGAGAAGGTTCTTTCCGCTGAAGCTATAGTTGTCAGTTCTCCCATCTACTTCGGAAGTTTGCCAGGTCAAATAAAAGTAATGATTGACAGATTCCAGTGCTACTGGCTGGTTAGAGAAAAAAAACAGATACCAGCTAAAGCAGAAAAGAGAAAACCAGCTTTTTTCCTTTGTGTGGAAGCTTCTCACCGCCAGGATTTTTTCCAGAATGCGAAAGCCATTATAAAGAATTTTCTCGCAACCACAGGCTTTACCTACACGGGAGAAGTTTTCTGCCCTGGAGTAGAAAAAGAAGGAGATATCAACAATCACCGGGATTATCTGCAGGCAGCCTATCAGGCAGGGATTAGACTGGTTAACTTTTTCTCAGTAAGCAAATGAGCCAGACAATTTCAGCTCTGCAGATATTGTAAGACTGCATTTCTTACTTCCAGGAGAGACCGCCTGCCTGATTCCACCAGTTTGCATAAGAATTCAGAGTGTCTTGCCATTTTTTGTTTCTCTACCGGCAAATCTGCCACTACCATCCCCATCTTTAAAATTTCCTGGATTTTACCGTTTTCTGTTCTCAACCAGGCAGATTCCACTACTCTTTTACCATTTTCTTTCAATTTCAGGAATAGATGCAGCTCAACCGCTTCAAACAACACTTCGGGAACACCATTGAGTACACAAATCTGTTCCCTCGCTTGCTGTAAAGTATCAGCGTGAAGATTACTGACGAGAAGATGATTAAAATTTTTCAGGGAGAAAAAAGTAATAAGTTTTTCCCCCCAGAGATATCCGTAATAGGGACCAGGTCCGATTTCCGGGCAAAGGAAACATACCGGTCTCCGATAAAGATGAGGGTTAAGTTTTGTTAAGGAATCAGTAGTAACAATAGGCATACCAGGAGGCAAAAAATTAGCCAGAGCTACCATCACTGAAGTTTTTCCAGCCCCACCCGGTCTGGCACCTACCAGAAAGGAACCACCACTGGAAATAACCTCCAGGCACAGACTGGCAAGATGAAGGTTCAATGTTCCTCTTTCTATTAAATCAACTACCGAAAGCATCCTTCCAGGCCGCTGCCGGCAGCTTTCCAGTTTCTGACAGTGTTTTAATACTTCTTCCCTTGACATAACTCAGGTGAAAGGATAAAGTTTAATCGCCAATGGAAAACCAGAATTCTGTAAATTTATTTCTCGCTTTTATAGCCGGAATAGCTACCTTTGTAAGTCCCTGTCTGTTTCCCCTTATCCCGGCATATCTTTCTTTTATCACCGGTCAGGCTCTCCATCAAAAACAGGACCTTCATTCTTCTCGCTGGAAAATATTGTTGGTGGCTCTCTTTTTTGTCATTGGTTTTACTGCAGTCTTTTCCGCTATGGGAGCCTCTGCTACCTTCCTGGGCAAATTTTTGCTGAAGCAACGTACTATACTGCGGCTTGCTGGAGGTTTTCTGGTCATCATTTTTGGATTACACCTTACTGGCATCTTCCGGATAAAACTGCTTTATCAGGAAAAACGATTAGCCCTACCCAAAGGTGGAAGTCCTCTCAAAGCTTTCCTGGTCGGGTCGGTCTTTGCTGTAGGCTGGACCCCCTGCGTGGGCCCAATTCTTTCCTCTGTCCTGATTATGGCTTCCACAGAAAATACTGTGGGTAGGGGACTTCTTCTTCTATTTTTGTATTCACTCGGTTTAGGAATTCCTTTCCTTTTAGCAGCTATAGTTCTGGAGTGGTTCACAACCATGGGGAAAAAACTATCAAGGTATTCCCGCGCCATTGAAATGGTCTCGGGTTTAATCTTGGTTGTAACCGGTTTTCTCATTATGACCAATCGCCTGGTGATGCTGATACCAGGTTACTGAATTTTTCTCATTTCTCCAGTCCAGCTTTACGGAACAAACTTCTGGTGTTGGCAGAAATAATCTTCTTTTTCACTTCTAAGGAAAGGGAAGAAAGTAGAATCGGACCAAGGGTAAATCCCCAGTGTAAATCAGAAAGGTCTGAACCCCAGCATAATCTGTCTGTCCGCATTGTTGCCACAGCCTGCGATAATGCCCCCGGAGAGAGAAAGGCACAGGTGCACATCCAGACATTATCACATTCATTAACAACAGTGGCTGCCTCCAGCCAGAGATGACCGCAGATATACTGCCCTTTCGGGTAAGAGCAGGCAATTTTTCTCAGAAATTCCAGTCCTGGCCAGCCGTGGTTTAAGACAATCAGTCCGTAATGATGGGCATATTCACAGACAGCCTCTATCTGGCCAGCATCACTTTTAGCACCCTGGTAAGCAGCTATCAATTTCGCGCCCACCAGTCCCGATTGCCGGCATCTTTCCAGTTCCTTGATTATCTCTTTCTCAGAGTAATTCAAGTTCACCAGAGACAGTCCTGAAAAATAGTCAGGGTACTTCTTACAGGCAGCAATAACCTTATCATTTTGAAAAGGGAATTCTGTTCCGTAGACACCTATGGGAAAAACCAGACATCTTCTCACGCCAATACGCCTCATTTCCTGAAGCAGTTCTTCCAGTTGCCCGCCAAAAATCGGATAGTCTCGTGAAAACCCTCCGATATGTCCATGAATATCATACAACGGCAAACCCAGGGGCTTGCCCTCCAGAAATCTTTTCTTAAGCTGGTCCACTTTTCTCCACTTTTAGAAGCCTGGCGGCATTTTTCCAGGCTATCTTTTTTCGTATCGACTGACTCACTCTGGCAGCAAGAACCATACCGAAAGATTGACCGGGGTCTGAGAAAGGAAGGTTACTACCTGTGACCAGTCTTTCCCCGCCGGTAACAGCAACCAGCTCTTCCACAGCCGCATAGTTCCAGCAACTTCCCAGGTCAAAATAGAAGTTGTCAAACTCCAGCAGGAACTGACGAACCAGTCTGATGTGGTACCGTGTCCTGAACTCACTGAAAACCACAGGCAGTTTTTGATGTCTTTTCAGCAATAAACGAAGAGAGGTCCAGTCACCAGCATCAACCGAATTTCCTTCTGTTACTACAAGGGGCAGAGAAAACTTTTCCAGTAAAATAAATGTACCGCTTTCCACATATTCACTCAACGGTATCTTGAAAATAGAAGGAAAAACACGAAAGGCACGCACTCCTTTTTCTATGCCTTCTCTGACATAGGATTCAAAATTTCGGTATTCACCGCTTTGCCCGGGTAAAAGCACCCAGGAAGCAAGCAACCTTTTGTTCCTGCCAATTTGTTGCCAGAGTAAGTCATTACCTTCCACCGGTCCTACCTCACGGGATAAACTTTGATAAACCAGAGCCTTCTCCACATGGAATTCATCCATTAAAGAAATCAGCTGGCTTGCCCTGGTATAGCAGGTAGGCCTGGAAAAAACGCCAAGACCAGCATTAAAATCCAGAAACTTAATCATAGCTTCCTGTCAAAATCAAGAATCTCTTCAGCCAGCCTATCTATATCTGCGACAGACCAGACATTGCTGATACCAACACAGACTACACGGCTCAAAATATCAACAGTCTGCGGGCACATCTCAGGATGATAAGCAGGAAGTTTCCCTTTATAGTACGGACAGGTATAGGGACAACCTTCCGCCGTGGCTGTTTTTCTTTCCAGAATATGTTCCCAGTAGCGGTAGATGTGCCAGTCCCGAACTGTCTGGTCATAGATGCCACCAGTCCCTTTCACTGTAGAAACAGCCCTTTTTGCCGTCTGACCATCAGGTGCCAGAAGTATCAGGTTAACACCGCAGTCACCTTCCTCATCGTGAACTGGTGCCAGCTGTAGATTTTTCAGACCAATCAGCCTTTCTTTCAGCAACTTCTTGTTTTTGCGGCAGCAGGCAAGATAATGCTCCAGCTTTCGCAGTTGTGCCAGGGCAATGGCTCCGTGTACTTCGCTCATCCTGTAATTTTCCCCGCAGAATAATTCCCCGGGCATACGTTCCCGGGCATAACGGTTCGGACGCCAGCAGGCAGCAGTATCATGATAGCTTTGGGCCCGGATGTAAACCTTCTCGTCATTGGTGGTAATCATCCCACCCTCACCGCTGGCAACAATCTTGAAATAGTCAAAACTGAAACAACCAGCATCTCCCCAGGTACCTAACCACTTACCCTGATACCTGCCACCAGCTGCTTGAGCAACATCCTCAATCACTTTCAAGCCATACTTTTGCGCCAGCTTTGTTAAAGAACGCATATCACAGGGTAAACCCCGCATGTGAACAGGTAAAATTGCTTTCGTCTGTTTAGTAATTTTACGCTCCACGTCAGAAATATCCAGGGTAAGCGTCTGGTCAACTTCCGCAATTACAGGAATAGCCTTAGCCACCACAACCGCTGACGCGGAAGCAAAAAAGGTATAACCGGGAACAATGACTTCATCACCCGGACCAACACCACAGGCGACCAGCGCAGCAATCAGAGCAGACGTGCCGGAATTCACTGCCAGAGCATACTTTGCTCCACTTGCTGCCGCAAATTCTTTCTCCAACCTTTCCACCTTGCTGTTTTCTTTGTAGTAGCGAAAAAGCTGAGCCTTCGGGGCATTTCTGTTTCTGTCCAGAATAGAAAAAATTTCCTGGCGCGCATTTTCTGGAAGATTCCACAACTCAATTATCTCTTTTAACTCTTCAGTTTTTATTTCCATTCCCCAGCTCCTTTCAGTTTAAAAAGAGTGCTTAATTCTACATTACCTCCAGTAACAAGGCAAACAGTTTTCTTTCCCTGATACCCTACCTTACCAGCCAGTACTGCTGCCAGGCTCACAGCACCAGCAGGTTCAGCAAAAATTCTTCCTTCCTCCAGAAGACTGAATAGCCCTCTTTTAATTTCGCTTTCTGTTACCAGAACAATGTCGTCAATCAACTGGGAGATAATTTCAAAGGTCAGCTGACCGGGTTTCTTTACAGCAATTCCTTCAGCAATTGTATGTACCCGGGGAATTTCACAAAGATAGCCTTTCTTCCAGGAAAGATACATGGCCCCGGCCCCGGAAGACTGAACACCTATTACCTTAACCCGGGGATATTTTCCCCTGACAAAAGCTAATATTCCAGCTGCCAGACCACCCCCTCCAATGGGCACAACCAGGCAACTGGCATCAGGTAAATCTTCTAAGATTTCCAGAGCTACCGTTCCCTGACCGCAGATAACCTCTCTGTCATCAAACCCCAAAACAAAAGTCAACTTTTCTCTTTCTGCCAGTGTCTGCGCATAGTGAAAACTTTCCTGATAACTCTGGCCATAAATCTTTACTTTTGCCTTCTGGCGCAGCCTTCTTATCTTGATTTCCGGGGTCACCTCAGGGACAACTACCACTGCCTTCTTACCTGTTAATTCAGCAGCCAGAGCCACAGCCAGTCCGTGACTGCCAGAGGTGGCACAGACAAAACCAGAAATTTTTTCCTTGCTGGCTAAAGGAAGAACTTTATTCAGAACACCTCTTATTTTGAAAGCCCCTGTTTTCTGGAGATTCTCCAGTTTCAGAAAAATTCTTCTGCCGATTTTCTGACTGAGAATTTCACTTTCCACCAGAGGTGTCCGCCAGATAAAAGGACTGATTCTTTCTCCTGCTTTCGCTATCTCCTGGCTGGTAATCATGTTAAGACCTCAAAAGGATTTTCCCTGGAGTAAGTCCAGTAAAACGGTTTTGCTGAAGAACAATCTGACCGTTTACCAGTACCCATTCGATGCCAGAAGAAGACTTCTGAGGATTTCTGTAGCTGGCTCTGTCTTTCACCCTCTGACTATCAAAAACTACAATGTCCGCAAAGTTGCCTTCCTGAATTTCCCCTCTCCCTTTCAGGTTAAATTTTTTCGCCGGTAGCCTGCTCATTTTTTCTACAGCTTCTTCTAAAGTTAGAAGTTTTTTTCCCAGGACATACCGGTTTAAGAATCTGGGAAAACTACCCCATAACCGCGGGTGAGGCCGGCGTCCAGGCAAACCATCAGTACCGATAAAACCAATTTTCTCCCGGAGAAAAAATTCCACTGATTTTTCCTGCATGGAATAATAAATCATACCCACACAACCTCTCTCCTCTAAAAGAAGATGCAAAACAAAATCAACAGGCTCCTGGTTTACCTTCTGACAGATTTTCTCTACTGTCTGTCCTTCCATCCACCGATTTTTTTTCTGCCGCACCTGACTGATGATAATTCTCTGCCAGCCGACTGATTGGGAGTAGTTTTCCCACCCGGGCAAACCTTCCCGTAAGTCCTTTTTTATCTGCTGTAACTTTGCTCTGTCAGACAGATAAGTTTCTGTGACGGACCAGCCCCCTTTTTTTGCCCAGGGTGGCAGAAGGGCACTCAAAGAAGTTGAGGCAGCAGTATAAGGGTACTGGTCGTAAGTGATATCCAGCCCGGAACTCCTGGCTTTCTCCAGCATTCTCAAAGCAAGTTCTGTTTTCCCGTCACCAGCTGGACAGGCCAGTTTCAAATGAGAAATCTGGACACCAACTGAAGTCTGTTGTCCAATGGTGATCGCTTCTTTTAGGGCTGAAAGTAATGTTTCCCTTCCCTCCCCTCTGATATGCGTGGCATAAATCCCGCCAAAGTTTTTGACAATCTTTGCCAGTTCAATAATCTCTTCTGTTGAAGAATAGACACCGGGGTCGTAAATCAACCCGGTGGAAAGACCAGAAATGCCTTTTTCCATTGAACTGACAATCAGCTTCTTCATAAAGGTGATAATTTCCCCTGCAGGGGCAGAAAATTCAGCCATCTTTTTGAGATTTCCGTGACCAACCAGAGGAACGATGTTTGTCACCAGAAAACAACTTTTGAGAATCTGGAAGTACCTTTCCCAGGTACACCAGTCCTGAACCTTTCCTTTGTGTCCAATCAGTACCTGTTGTTGTCTGATAAAGGGCAGGAGTTCGCTGCTGTACGGAGCAGCGGAGATACCACAGTTACCGATTACTTCTGTGGTAATACCCTGGGTAATCTTGCCACGAAAAACCTTATTTCTGGTGAGAATAAAGTCATTATGACTGTGGGTATCAATAAAACCAGGCACCACAATCTTTCCTTGAGCCTGGATAACCTTTCTGGCAGATAATTCTTCCTGACCTACATAGACTATCTTTTCCCCTTTGATGCCCACATTAGCCTTTCTGTGGAAATCCCTGCCGTTTATTACTGTGCCACCTGTAATTAGAATATCAACTGTCATAATCTTCTTCCTACCTCTTAATTCCTGACATTATTCGCTCCGCATTCTCGGAAAAAATCCGTCTTCTCTCTTCCTCTGTAATCCTGGCATCCAGAACCGCACCGATGTAGTAAGAATAACTGAACCAGGGGAAATCAGTACCGAAAACAATCCTTTCTGAACCAACTGCTTCAACCAGCTGTTCCAGAATACCTCTTTCATCCAGGACCGCACACAATTCCAGATAGATGTTGGGAAATTCTCTCACCAGGGAGATAGCCTTTTTCCACTCTCCATGACAGGAATGTCCTAAAAGCATGGGACAATCAGGATAACGGCTGGCTACCTGACGTATCTGCTCAGGTCCATCGTAACTGCTACCTCCCCAGGTATGTAAAAGCACAGGCAATTTTCTAACTTCAGCAAATTCCCAGGCTATCTTATACCTTTCGTCCGCAACACTTACCCGGTGGTAATCAGCCAGAAACTTTAGACCAGCAAAGATTTTGTTATCCCAGCTGGAAATTTCCTGCTGAAAAATTTCCGGATAATGAGGATTAAAAGCCAGATACGCCCGGAAAAAATCCGGGTATTTGCGGACAGCTGCTTCACTTGCCTGGTTGCCGATGTCTGGAGCCATTAAAGCAGCATGATGGGAAAAAATAAGTTTAGCCACCCCGGCCTTTTTCATCCCTCTGACCATAGCCTCAACCTGACAGTCAGGAAGGTGAATACCAGAGACCGGCCCCATATGTCCATGTAAATCATACACAGGACAACTTCTCAGCCTTCCTGCACAGTAAAATTCCTCCCGTAAAGATTTTTTCTTTCTCATAGCTTCACCCAGGAGCAAAGTTTTTTCAGGTTTTCCCAGGCTATTGTTTTCTTCTCTTCCGTGCTCAGCTGTGCGTGTACCAGGTCCAAAATAGCAGCGTCCACATAACGTTCAGGAAAACCTGAGCCGAAAATCACCCTGCCAGCGCCAAATTTCCTGACTGTGGCTTCCAGCGCACCAGCAGTAAGAGAAAGAAGACTACTTTCCAGAAAAACACGGGGAAAAGAAGAAAGAAGCGGCCAGGTGTAACGGTTTGTACCCCAGATTCCAATGTCGCAGAGAATACAGGAAAGTTCCGGGTAGTCTTCCAAAAAATCATAGATGGTTGTCCAGGAAAGACCCCATTTCACCGAAAGTATTACAGGTACTCTCCTTTTTACCACCTCGTCAAAGAAAGGAGATAGAACCCTCCGGCGCAGGAGAAAACGATGCTGTTCAGGAAAAAGGCGCAAAGCTACGATATTGTTTTCCTCCATTTTTTCTAAGAAATTGCTTTCCATCTCCCCGGTGATAGGAGGCAGTAGACTCCAGCAACCAGCCAATCTTTTCTCTTTCCTCACCAGTTTGCTCACCAGTTCATTCCCTTCACTGGCTGAGTATTCAAGCTGGGCAATATGCCAGAGGAGAACCTTCTCTATTCCATAACGATCCATTTCCTGAAGAAGTTGTCTGGTAGAAGTGATTGGCTCCCAGCACCTGGAGAAGGAACGACCAAAAACAATATTAGCATCCCATATCACTAAGTCCTTCATATGTTTTTCCCTGCTTGCCTGCAGGCTTCAATTCTAACTTTCACCTGCTCTTTAGTCCAGAAGGGATTAACAGAGATAAGAACAGTTCTTTTCAAAATATCAAGAGTCCGGGGACAACTGTCCGGTTTTAAATCAGTGCGCAAGGACTGATTGATTCTTAGAAAATAAGGATTAAGACCTGGGTGAGGTCCAGCGTTTTTTTGCAGAAGTGGTTCCCAGTTGCTATAAACATGTTTGCCGCTATCAATCGGCAGACTTCCTCCAACCCCTGGCCAGTTAGCAAAACGTCGTGCCTGCTCTTCAGAAGCAAACTGAAAACCAACCACAACAGCACATTCCCCCTCTTTGTCATTCACCGGCAACAAACGAATACCCTGTTGTCCTCTGAGAGATTTTTCAAAAATCCTTTTCTGCTTCCGTAGTGCCTTCAGGATTCCATCTAAGCGCCGTCTCTGTATTCTCAGAATAGCCCCCATAATCTCGCTGGCTCGTAACTGCAAACCAGCCACCAGAGGCACGGAAAGTTTTTCCGCATACGGTCGGAACGTAGCACCACCGTCGTGAAAAACAAGAGCACGCTGGTAGACAGTGGTATTGCTGGTCACCAGAGCGCCTCCTTCTCCACAACTGATAATTTTGTAGTAATTAAAACTGAAAGCCCCGGCATCACCCCAGCTACCCAGTCTCTTTCCGCGGTAACTCCCTCCTACAGCCTGACAGACATCTTCTACAATCTTCAACCCTTTTTTTCTGGCAGCAGCTCTGATGGCAGTCATATTTGCTGGTAAACCAACCATATGAACCGGGATAACAGCTTTCGTCCGGGAAGTACTCTTCCGATCTATTTCTTCCGGGTCCAGGGTTAAAGATTCATCTATCTCTACGACCACCGGGATAGCACCTACAGCCAGAACTGCCAGGGCTGTTGCCATAAATGTGTAACCGGGTACCAGCACTTCATCACCAGGACCAATACCCAGACCTACCAGAGCGCAGATTAAACCTGCAGTTCCACCACCGTTCAAACAAAGTGCATATCTTGTTCCTATCATTTGTGCCCATTCTTTTTCAAAACGGTCCACCTCAGCCAGCCGGCTCCCCACCCGGAAAAGGCTACCACTGCGCATAACTTTAGCTACTTCTCTTACTTCAGCCTCACCCATGCGATACACCGTATCCTCCTTCTTTGTTACCAGTAAATAAACCTTTTAAAAAGTTCCCTCTCTACTGGTGGTAAATCCCTGAGGTCCGGGATTATGTAACGGTCATCAAAAACATCAAGAAGAATCTTCCCGTACTCCCCGTAATCTTCTGCCCGGTGGTATTGCCATCTCATGTAGAATCTCTTGGGACCCTTATCGGTTTCCACATCAAACAACAGAATCCCGAATTCAAACCGAATATCACGAATACTCTTAATCTCGTAAGCAAAGTAGTGTTTTGCCAGAGCTTCCAGAAGCAGAGCCTTTGTCTCTGGAGGAAAGACATCCAGATTTTCAATCATCCCGATTTCTCTTTGCTTGTCCTGAAGGTCATAATAGTAAAGAAAGATAAAACCCCGGGGACTGGAGACAGGGAAAGCCTGAGCAGCAAAAACCCCCCGATAAAGTCCTTCCCCTTTCACCGTGACATGCAGCAGGTTAAATGTTCCCCGAAAGATTTTCGCATTTTCTGGAGTTAGAATGCGGATACCAAGAAACTTCTCTGCCTGCTGTTTCTCCCATCCTTCTTCCGTCTCACTTCTCTTCTCCTCCATTTTCTTTCCCCTTTAGCTGTCCAGGCTGGTCAGCTGGGTTTGAATCAATACCAGCCGGTAATAAACACCCTGCCTGGCCATTAACTCCTCATGCGTACCAAACTCCACTATCCTTCCATCCTCCAGTACATAAATCCGATTGGCTCCTCTCAGGGTGGAAAGACGGTGAGCAATGGCTACAGTAGTCCGTCCCCTGCAAAGAATAGCTAAAGCTGCCTGAATCTTCTGCTCTGATTCCGTATCCACAGAAGAGGTAGCCTCGTCTAAAATAAGAATCGGAGGGTCACATAGCAATGCCCTGGCTATGCCCAGCCTTTGCCTTTCCCCACCAGAAAGTCCCGCCCCTCCTTCTCCCAGCCGATAGTCATACCCGGCAGGAAGTTTCATAATAAAATCATGCGCTTCCGCTGCTTTGGCTGCCCTGATAATTTCCTGGAAACTGGCCCCCGGTCTGCCATAGGCAATGTTTTCCGCAATTGTTCCCCGAAACAAAAATGGTTCCTGCAGGACCAGACCAATATGCCGACGTAGCTCGGTGGAAGAAATCGTTCTCAAATCATGACCATCTATCCTGATGATTCCGCGTTGCGGGTCATAAAAACGACAGATAAGATTAATCAGGGTAGTTTTACCGCTACCGCTACGACCAACAATTCCCACCAGTTCCCCTGGTTCAGCCTTCAAGCTAACATTCTTCAAAACCGGGAAATAGGGGTCATAACCAAAAGTAACGTTTTCCATTTCTATCGTACCACGCACTTTCCCCAATCTCACAGGTTTGGCTGGTTCTCTTAATGTTGGTTCTGTATCGAGAAGTTCAAATATCCTGGTCGTGGCTGTGGTAAACCCGCCAAACCAGTTGGAAAGAAGAGCCATGTTGGAAAGAGGGGTATAAAACATACTGATGTAGCCGAGAAATGCCATCAACTGTCCCAGAGTTAGCACCCCGGATAGTACCTGTCTTCCTCCTGCGTACCAGATAATTAAACCTCCCAGACTGAAAAGAAAAGCCATCATCGGGTTGAAGGCAGCCACCCCAAGATTTAACTCCCGATTGGCATCGCGAAGGGAAAGAGACATTTGTTCAAAACGTCTAATTTCTTTTTCTTCCTGAGAAAAGGCTTTCACAACTCTATTGCCTGAGATGACACTGGCGAGAAAACTGGACATCTTTGACTGGTTGTACCAGACGCTACGATGCCGCGGATAAACTTGCCGATAGAAGTTTAGGGTGACAAAGACAACGAAAGGGATAGGAACTAAAACAAAAAAAGCTAAAAGAGCATTGATAGAAAAAAGCATAGCGCCGATACCAATAATCATAAGACAGTTGAGCAGAAAACCCTGGCCTAACTGGGAAACAAAACCATGTAAAACTTCTACATCTGCAGAAAAACGGTTGAGAATCGCACCAAGGGAATTCTTATCATAATAGTCCACAGACAATTCCTGGAGTTTTTTGAACATCTTTTGCCGTAAATCAAAGGTAATTAAAGTGCCGATAGAGGTAGAGAGTGTGCCCACGACCATATCCAGTTGCGCCTTTACCAGTCCGTTAATTACCAAAGCCAGAACCAGCCAGGGAAGCCATTCCACATGAGCCTGCGTTGTCAGTACCTGGTCTACCAGAATCCTGGTTAACTGGGGTGGCACCAGTCCCAGAGTGACTGAAGCCGTCATCGCCAGGAGAAGAAACACAATCCAGGAAAGATAGGGGGTTACCAGAGAAAACAGCCGCTTCATAATAGAACCCTGAGACTGACATTTGAGGCAGACACTTCCTTCCTGACGCAGAATCATGCCGCAACGGCGACAGACGTGGGGATGTGGCGCATTCAGACGTTCGTTATCTACTGGCCGGCCATTTCTCAGATTTTCTAATTCCGTGACCAATCGTTCAAAACGGAACCTTTCTGCATTGGTAAAACGGGCAACATCTACATGAATACCATCAGACCTTACCTGTAAGAAGGCACTACCTACCGTGGAATTGACCCTGGCATTATCAATCTTGCTAATTTCCAGAACAATTGGTTCTGTCTCTCCTTTTTCCGGGAAAGAAATTAGAAGATTTTTTGTGACCAGAACATGAGTCCATTTTTGATTCCCCTTCAAATCCAGGTCAGCCCTGGTGTAAAGTACAACCTCATCTGGAGATATTCCCAGAACTTTCAGCCTTTCCAGAACCTCGCCGGGCAATTTTTCCTTTACCTGACTCATAGCTATTTGTCTTATCCCTCCTGACAGGTTTTATGTTTGTACTCTGAATAACGCTTGATGTCAACTGTGTTTGTGCTATAATTAATTATAGCAGGACAGGGAAACAAGTCTAATCTAACCCGGGAGGCTATTATGGCAACCAGTTACAAAGAGCTTGGTCTGGTAAATACCAGAGAAATGTTTCAGAAGGCTATGGCTGAAGGATATGCCGTTCCCGCGTATAACTTTAACAATATGGAACAACTCCAGGCTATTATCATGGCCTGCGTGGAATGTAATTCCCCGGTTATCCTCCAGATATCAAAAGGTGCCAGACAGTACGCCAATCAGACACTTCTTCGTTACATGGTACCGGGGGCTGTGGCTATGGCCAGGGAAGCAGGAAGTAAAATTCCCATTGCTCTTAACCTTGACCATGGAGATACTTTTGAACTTTGCCGCAGCTGTGTGGATAACGGATTTTCTAATGTCATGATAGATGGTTCCGCCCTGCCTTACGAAGAGAATGTGAAAGTTACCAGACAGGTAGTAGAATACGCGCATGCCCACGATGTAACCGTAGAGGGAGAACTGGGAGTACTGGCAGGGATTGAAGAACATGTAAGTTCTGAGACACATCACTATACCCGTCCGGAAGATGTTGAGGATTTTGTCAACAGAACCGGAGTAGACAGTTTAGCCATTTCCATCGGTACATCCCATGGTGCTTACAAATTTAAGGTCAAACCCGGTCAGCCAGTCCCACCTCTGCGTTTTGACATTCTGGAAGAATGTGCCAGAAGACTACCGGGATTTCCTATTGTTCTCCACGGTGCTTCCTCTGTTTTGCCAGAGTATGTGGAAATGATTAACCGCTACGGAGGAAAACTGGAAAACACTGCCGGTGTCCCGGAAGAACAGATTAAGAAAGCAGTGAGTCTGTCAGTCTGCAAGGTGAACATTGACTCTGATGGGCGGCTGGTAATGACGGCTATGATTCGTAAGTATCTGGCAGAAAATCCCAAAGAGTTTGACCCGCGGAAATATCTTGGCCCGGCCAGAGAGGCACTTAAACAAATGTATATTCGCAAATGCCAGATGCTGGGCAGTGCCGGCAGGGGCGGTTAAGGCAGTTAAATTCACATCATCCTGGCAAAACCATAGTAAAGGATAAACAGAACCGTCAGAATACACAACAGGGGACTGACCTTTCTAAATTGCCCGGAGAAAATGTTGAGAAAAGTATAGGAAACAATACCGGCAGCCAGACCATGGGCAATGTTATAGGAAAGTGGCATCATAATGATGGTTAAAAAGGCTGGCAGACCTTCCCCTACTTCAGAAAAATCTATCCTGGTTATGGGTTCCATCATAAAAAGTCCCACCAGCACCAGGGCTGGAGCCACAGCCACTGAAGGAATGAGACCGGCCAGCGGAGCAAAGAAGATAGCCAGAGCAAAACATATACCCACCACCACAGCCGTCAGCCCAGTACGACCTCCTTCCACCACTCCGGCAGCACTTTCAATGTAGGTGGTCACGGTTGTTGTCCCGCAAATAGCACCGATGACCGTACCCAGGGCATCCACAGTCAGAACCCTGTTAACCTTTGGGAAACTGCCCTGCCGGTCAATGATACCCAGTTTTGCTGCCAGACCGGAGACACTGCCTACCGTATCAAAAATGTCAAAAAAAAGGAAGGTGAAAATTACAGGGAGAAACTGCCATCTCCATGCACCCAGCAAATCCATCTTCAGAAATGACTGCCCCATCACCTGCCAGGAAGGAATCTGCAAAACATCAGAAAGTTTTACCGGTAGCCTGGTAACCGGCAGGTTATTGCTTCCAGGGACAAATACACCGGCTATGGTAACAATCACAATGCCCCACAGAAGTGCTCCTTTAACCCGGTAAGTTAGAAGTAGCCCGGTTAAAATAATTCCTGCAAGAGAAAGAAGAACTGCTGGAGAATGAAGATTACCCAAGCAGACCTTGACCCCTGGAGAGGAAACAATAATTTCTGCTTCCGAAAGACCAATAAAGGCAATAAAGATACCAATCCCGACGCCGGCTGCCAGTTTCAAACTCAAAGGGATACTCCTGAAGATACTGTCACGGATAGGAAGAGCCATGACGATTAAAAAAATTACCCCCTCCCAGAAGACACAACCCAGCCCAACCTGCCAGGGAATTCCCATGCTGCCAGTCACCGTATAGGCAAAGAAAGCGTTGTAACCCATCCCGGCAGCCAGAGCAAAAGGTAAGTCTGTGATAAGTCCCATGAGAATGGTCGTTACCGCAGCTGAAATAGCAGTAGCCAGAACCGCTGCCTGAAAAGGGATACCTCCTCTGGAAAGAAGAGAAGGGTTAACAAAAAGGATATAAGCCATGGTCATGAAACTCACCAGTCCGGCGCCAATTTCCCTTCCCACGGTTGTCCCCTTTTCCTGCAAGAAAAAAATATTTCTTTTCATTTTGCCTCCAGTTTTCATTAAGATTTAAGCACAGCCGGGCAACATTATCCAGTTCCCGGGAAAAATGATAAAATAAAAAAGCGGAGAAAAAAGTGCATGTCAAAGACTTTATTTACCTTTTAGAAAAAAACCGCCGCTTTTACCATTTTCTCGGTGATGAACTGGCAGGTGTGGTGGTGGTATTAGACCTGGAAGGACGGATATTTGCAGTTTTACACCGGGAAGTCTTGAACCGTGTAAACCCTGAGGCTTTTTCCAGACAAAGTTCTCACCAGCAATATCTCAATCCAGGAGGTGATGCACTCTGGCCTGCCCCTGAAGGGAGCAGACAGGGTTATTTTTACACCACAGGAAAATGGTCTGTACCAGCCAGCCTCAGACAGCTCAGATACACAGTCCAGGACTCTGCTGAATCACGGATAAAGATAGCCGGGGAAGTTGATTTGGTAAACAATTCTGGTCTGGGAGTCCCTGCAGTTTTTCAGCGGATTGTTTCCCTCAAAAGTAATTCTACTTCTCTGACTGTTACGGTGGAAGAAGGTATAAGGTATCTCGGACCTAAATCACTCAGCAGAAAAGAATTTCTGCTGGCACCCTGGACCCTTAACCAGTTTGATAGTGGACCTGGTTGCGTGGCATTTTTCCCCGCTGTGCCCGGGACGGAAATTCAGGATTTTTACCAGCCAAGTAACAACCAGAGGTCTCTTTCCCCTGAAGGCTGGAAGACTTTAACTGATGGCAGCCAGCGTTATCAAATAGGTCTTGGAACTTCTGTGGAATGGATTGAGTTTTATAATCCAGAGAGACAACTCCGGGTAAGAAGGCAGGCGAGAAACCTTCCTTACCCTTATGCCTATATTGACATTGCTGACAGACCCTGCCAGGAGATGCCAGGTGAGTTTGGTGTCCGTTACAGCATTTACAGCGACCCCACATTTTTTATGGAACTGGAAGCAGCAGGAGGATGTCCTGAAATTCTTAACCCTGGAGAAACCCTTACTCTTACTGTTACTACCACCTACACCCTGATAAGAAAATAAAATGCTGGATAACCCTTTAGCCATTATTACCATTTTGATTTCTGTTGAAGCCGTAGTTTTAACTGCCACCTCCTTACCAGGCATGCGCGGACTTTTTTCTTTTCTGCCACCACTGTTCTGGATTTACTTCCTGCCCATGCTGGCTTCCAGTTCAGGCCTCATCCCCAATCAACATCCAGTCTACGAATTCCTCACCAGTACTTTTCTTCCTGCTGGATTGATACTCATACTCCTGCCTGTGGACTTAAGAAATATTGCCCGCCTGGGCAAGCAATCTTTAGTAATGATGTTATCCGGCAGTCTGGGTATTGTCGTAGCCGCACCGACAGTTTTGTTTTTTTTCAGATATTACTTACCTCAGGATATTTGGAAGGGTTTCGGGGCTCTTTCCGGTTCCTGGATTGGCGGTAGTTCCAACATGCTGGCTATCAAAGAGGCTGTAGGAACACCGGAAGACATTTTCTTCCTCATGATTATCATGGATACAGTCGTGGTTTATACCTGGATGGCTTTTCTTATTGCCCTTTCCCGCTGGCAAGAAAAATTTGACCGCTGGAATAGTTCCCGGGTGGACCTGATGGATATGGTAGCCCGTCAGATTTCACTCGGTCAGAAACAGAATCTTTCTCCTGATGTGGCTCATTCCTCAGCCATCTGGGCTCTGGGCATGGCTGGTGCCTGGATTTGTTCTTCTCTCGCCCAGGGACTACCAGAAATAAGAAATGTTATCGCCAGTTTCACCTGGACAATTATTTTCGCTACTGTCCTGGGAATACTTCTTTCTGAAACAGGGATGAGAAAGCTGGAATCTTACGGTGCTTCCCGTACTGGATATAGCATGCTTTTTCTTGTCCTGGCTTCCATAGGTGCCAGGGGAAATCTGTCCCGCATCAGCCAGGCACCACTTCTAGTACTTATCGGCTTTATCTGGGTACTGCTACATTTTGGTATCCTTCTGCTCACTGCCAGATTAATCAAAGCACCTCTCTGTCTGGTGGCCACAGCCAGCCAGGCTAACCTTGGAGGTCCAGCCTCAGCACCAGTGGTGGCTGAAGCCTATCGTCCGGGGACAGCCCCGGTAGGTGTGCTGATGGCAGTTCTGGGACTTTTAATAGGAACAATTCTGGGGCTTTTTTGCACCCAGATTTGCCGTCTGGTATGTGTTTTTTAAGCTTTTCTCACTGCGGAGAGAAATTCTTCTGCCCGGCGGCAAATTTCCTTCCTGTCAGAGGTGGCAATAATACCAAAACCAGCTCCCAGACCAGGGTCAGAAACACCCACAGAGATATTAATCGTACGGCTTAAAATATCTTCTGTCCGCGGTAACATCCCCCGGTAATACCTGACTTTTTTGCCGTAATAAGGACAGGAGAAAGGACATTTCTCAGCAGTTACAGTCAACTGCTGCAGAAGTTGTTCCATATTCCGGTAAACATGCCAGCCTGACTTTTCCACTGTGGTAGTTTGCAGGATACGCGCAACCCTTTTTGCTTTTTCTTTCTCGTGAAAGATGACAGAAAGAATGGTAGCACACTCTCCCTTTTCGTCATTTATTCGCCTGAAAGTAAACTCCTTGTTACCGCTTAAGAGTTTCTTCAGGAGAGCCTTTTTCTCCCGAAGAGTAGCCAGGATAGTCTCCAGTTTTTCCAGCTGGGCAACAAGAACAGCCGCGGTTAATTCTGTCATCCGGAAATCAAGACCAAAAAAGGGTCTAGCCCCGATTTCTACACCCTGGCGGAGAGGCCGGTGTCCCTGGTCATGAAAGGCAAACGCGCGTCTGTATAAACGAGCCTTGCTGGTAGTCAGGGCACCACCGTCGCCAGCAGTAATGGTCTTGAAGATGTTAAAGGAAAAGGCAGCTATGTCTGACCAGGAACCAAGTTTTCTTCCCCTATAGCTCCCACCACAGGCCTGGGCACAATCCTCAATCACAGCCAGCTTATACTTTTTGGCAACAGCCTTTACCCGTTTCATATCACAGGGATTGCCCAGCATATGTACTGGCATAATGGCTCTCGTCCGGGAAGTAATTCTAAAAGCAGCATCTTCCGGGTCAATGGTTAATGAATCGTCAATCTCACAGGGAACAGGTATTGCTCTTGCCAGAACAACTGAAGAAAAAGAAGCAATGAAGGTATATCCAGGAACCAGTACTTCATCTCCCGGACCAATACCGAGGGCACTCAATCCTGTCAGTAAAGCAGAAGTACCACTGTTTACCGCGAGAGCGTACTTTGTTCCTGTATAACGGGCAAAAGCCTGCTCCAGCTGCCATACTTTTGCCTTGAATTTTCCATCACCCGGTGTACCGTAGCGGAAAAGGTAACCATGTTCTAAAACTTCCAGAACCTGTCTTTTTTCCTCTTCCCCGAAGAACAAAGCACCAGGACCGGCCATTTCTCCCTCCTTGAAGGTTCAGAGCACTTATCATTTTAGTTGTTTCTTCAGATAATCAGCCAGCTGCCTCATGGTTTTTATCCAGAATTTTCTCCCTGCGTTTCTGGTGGCAAGTCTGGGGTCTTCTTTCTTGCTGACGGTAAAGTCACTCTGTGGCTTTCCACGGAAGGTCTGGTCATCAACAATTGCCCACTCCAGATTCTTCAGTTTCTTTTTCTTTGGTGGGAGTACCTTCAAGTTCACTGTTTCCGGCCAGAGAAACATCATGGTGGCTGTCTCCTCCAGCGTAGCGTGCGACCAGGAAGAAGAAGGATAATCCAGCATGGGCATCAAAAGAATTATCCGGCACAATTTGCTGGCGGTAAATTCTCTTATCAGGCGATGAAGAACAGACAGATGGTTTTCTCCACCATGCCCGTTGACAATGACTATGTTTTTAAAAAGCCATTTAGTGACAATCATTTCCAGCAAATCCCTCAAGAAAACAGCGAATGTTTCCTCCCGGAAGTAAAGACTGCTTAAACTGTTAGCGGGGAAATCCATACCCATCACAAATTCTTCTCCCGAAAAACCAATATTCTTTAACATAGAACTGGAACGTTCCCGCTCCGTCCCCAGGTAAAAGACTGGCAACACTACACCACCAATTTTCCCTGCCAGGTACAAGGCTGCGGCTTCTGCTCTCAAGCCGTCTACGCCCAGTGGAAGGTGCGGTCCGTGCCACTCCAGAACTCCCACAGGGAGAAAAATGGGTGCATTTTTTTCTCTCTCTTTCACAATCTGCTCTGACCGTAAGAATGGAATTCTTTTTTCTTTCATTTTTCCCTCCATCTTTGTTCCACCTTCCTTGCAGAATAACTGTATGCTAAAATAACATCAAAACCGTTAAAAATTCAAATGAAATCCAGATATGAACAACAGAGAAAGATTCATTCGCACACTGAAGTACTTACCCTGTGACTATCTTCCTCTTTATCCAGAACCAGTCTGGTCAACTACGCTGGCTACCTGGAAAAAACAGGGGCTACCGGAAAATGTGACTCTGGAGGAATACTTTGGTCTGGAACCATTGCCTTTTGTGTACGCAGGACCAAACACTAATATTTTCCCCCCTTTTGAGGAAAAACTTCTGCACCAGGATGAAAAACAGATAATCAAAATTGACCGGTACGGTAGAACAGTCCGGGATTACCTTGACCACACCAGCATGCCTGAGTGGATTGAATTTCCGGTTAAATCCCCTTCAGATTTAAAAACTATCCTGAAAGAAAGATTCAACCCTGATTCCCTGCAGGAGCGCTGGCCTAAAGACTGGTTATCACAGAAACACAAGTGGGTTCAGGATGGAGAAAACCGCGACTACCTTCTTTTTCTGGATGGTGGTTGTTACTACGGAATCCTGCGCAATATAAGCGGGGTGGAAACAGCCAGTTATCTCTTTTATGACGCACCAGAGCTGGTGGAAGAACTTTTTGAGCGCATCAGTTACTTCTGCCTGGAAGGAATAAAGAAAACAGCTGAAAATGGTATCAAGGTTGATTATCTGGGTTTTGGAGAAGATATCGCCTTCAAGACATCCTGCCTTGTTTCCCCGAAAATATTGGAGAATTTTCTTTTTCCTCGTTATCAGAAAGTAGTCTCTGCTGCCCAAAAAAAGGGGATATCTCTGGTTATCTATGACAGTGATGGATGCCTGCTGCCGCTTTTTGATAACTTAATGGAAGCAGGTATTGATTGCTTTTTACCATGCGAGGTGGCAGCCGGGATGGATCCTGTTTTTCTCAGAAAACGTTTTGGAAGGCGTCTGAAGATGATTGGCGGGATAGACAAGCGCAGTCTGGCTTCTGGAAAGAAAGCAATAGAACAAGAAATAAAAAAGAAAGTACCCGTGATGAAAGAAGGGGGTTATATACCGCGGATTGACCATTCAGTTTCTTCAGATATCAGTCTGGAAAATTATTGCTTCTATCTTCAGCTTTTAAAAGAAACAGTATACAATCTGTAAAGAATTAAACAGAGGAAGGCTATGGCGGAAAAACCATTTATGAACGAAGACTTTTGTCTGGAAAGCGAATTTGCTCGCCGGCTTTACCACGAGTATGCCGAAAATCAGCCTATCATTGATTACCACTGTCATCTACCAGTGAAACTTTTGGCGGAAAACCACTTTTTTGAAAACCTCACTGAAATCTGGCTGAAAGGTGATCATTATAAGTGGAGGGCGATGAGGACTAATGGTGTGCCAGAGTATTATATTACCGGGCAAGCTTCTGATTGGGAGAAGTTTCAAAAGTGGGCTGAAACTGTTCCCGGTACTGTGCGTAATCCTCTCTACCACTGGACACATCTGGAGTTGAAAAAACCTTTTGGTATTACTGATCGGTTACTGTGCCCGGAAACTGCGGAAAGTATCTGGAACCACTGCAATTATCTCCTCTCACAGAAAGAATTTTCTGCCAGGGGACTACTCCGGCAATGGAACGTGATTGTTCTCTGCACCACTGATGACCCGGCGGATAGTTTAGAATACCACCGCAGATTAAGTCAGGAAAAAGATCTGAACATCAGGATTCTTCCCGGGTTTAGACCTGACAGGGGCCTGGCAGTGGAACAACCAGAAAAATTTAATCTCTGGCTGCAGCAGCTTGCGGGAAGTGCTGAAATGGAGGTTAAAGACTGGACAACATACCTGATGGCGCTGAAAAAAAGGATAGATGCTTTTCATCAGGCAGGTTGTCGTCTCTCTGACCATGCTCTGGAAAGACCCTGGTCAGAAGATTATACAGAGAAAAAAGTAGCCTGTATTTTTAACAAGGTGCGGAGTGGAAAAACACCGGCTCCCGAAGAAGCTGCCTGTTTTAAGTCTGCTGTTTTATACCATCTGGGTGTCATGTACCAGGAAAAAGGATGGACCCAGCAATATCACCTCGGAGTACTGAGAAATTGCAACAGCCGGATGATGGAAAGACTTGGTCCTGACAGTGGTTTTGACGCCATCGGGGATTTTGAATTAGCCCGGCCTCTGGTGCGTCTGCTGGACCGTCTGGATAGAGAAAACCATTTACCCCGGACAATCCTTTACAACATTAACCCAAAAGATAATGAGGTTTTAGCCTCAGTGGCAGGCTGTTTCCAGGAAGAAATACCAGGAAAGATACAACTGGGAAGTGCCTGGTGGTTCCTTGACCAGAAAGATGGTATGGAAAAACAGCTGGAATGTCTTTCTAATTTAGGTTTGCTCAGTCGCTTTGTTGGTATGCTAACAGATTCCCGGTCCTTCCTTTCTTTCAGCCGCCATGAATATTTCCGTAGAATCCTTTGCAATCTCCTGGGCAGGGATGTAGCCAGAGGGTTAGTTCCTGCTGACGAGAAACTTCTTGGTAACATGGTCCTGGATATCTGCTACCGTAATGCCCGCAGATATTTCCGCTTTGACCTTCCTGAATAAATCTGAAAGTGTCAGATTGCAGGTAAAAGATACCGCGTACTTTTCCGGATTAGATAAACTCCAGTTCTCAGGAGCTTTTCCGCAGAGTAATTACTTGCTCAAAAGTTCCTTAATCATTACCACCAGTTGTTCCTCACTCATCTTTCCTACGTGCTTCTTAACAATCTCCCCCTTCCGGTTAATAAAAAAGGTGGTGGGAACAGCCTGGATACCTCCGTACAATGATTTTACTTCCTCGGTGCCTATCACTACCGGATAGCTCACATTATCCTGCTCCACTATCTTCTGGATATCCTTTTTCTCGCTGCTTACTGCAATCCCGATAAACTCCACTCCCTTTCCTTTATAGGTTTGATATACCTTCACGAAATCAGGAATTTCCAGGCGGCAGGGTGGACACCAGGAAGCCCAGAAGTTTAACACCACTATCTTCCCCTTGTAGTCGGCCAGTTTTACAGTTTTACCGGTAAGTGTCGGCAGAGAAAAATCTGGCGCCTGTTGCTGGGCGCTTAACAAACCTACTGCTAACAAACAAAGCAGCAAAATCTTTCTCATCTCCCCCTCCTGTTTTAGTTGAGCTATTATACCACAAACTTACATTCTTGCAGAGGACGGGCCTCAACAGGAATCTATTCTTGTGACCATTTACTGTTATCTCTTGACAGGGGAAATTCTTCCGGGTAAAATGATAATGAGAATTATTATCAAAAAGGAGCAACAGTGATGAGGTACGGAAATCCCTGGGTGTATAGAGCAATACTGGCAGAGGGAATAAGAATGACACAGGCAAGGAAAGCAGTGCTGGATATACTTTCCAGAGACAATATAGACCATCCCAGCGCTGAGGATATCTATTTCCTCATCCACAGAATCAACCCTGTCATCGGACTTGCCACTGTCTACAGGACACTTGATTTGTTAACCAGGATGGGAATCATCCAGAAGTTTGATTTTGGTGATGGTAAGGCAAGATATGAATTAGTTACGGAAAGCAAAACACCTCACCACCATCACCTTTTCTGTACCCAATGCAGAAAAGTTATTGACTATACTGACTTTACTGATGAAGAGAAAGAACTGATTGCAAGGACTGAAAAAGCACTTACGGAAAAATATAAGTTTAAAATAAAAAATCATATCATCCAGTTCTACGGAGTGTGCCCTGAGTGTAATAGTGAAAGGAGGTGAGAATTATGTACTGGCAAAGAGGATGGAGAAACTGGTACAGAATGACAGGCCTTCCTGGCTGGATGAGGGCATCTATGGGACTTCCTGCCCGGGGAAGATGCTGGTGGGGTTTTGCACCTTTCTGGTGGGACTATACCAGGGGCTGGCTCACTCCAGACAGGGAAATGGAGATGTTGAGACAGGAGGAGGAAGCCTTAAAGGAAGAGCTTAAAATAATTCAGGAAAGAATAAGTGTCCTGGAAAAAGAAATTAAGAGATGAGAGGAGGTGATTGATATGCCAGGCGGAGACGGAACAGGACCATTAGGACGGGGCCCAATTGGAGGAAGAGAAATGGGCATGGGAAGAGGAATGGGAAGAAGAGGAATCAGAGGTGCAGGACCTGGTGGGTTTTGCGTATGCCCATCCTGTGGAGAAAAGGTTGCCCATCAAGCAGGAACCCCCTGCTCTTCTATGCGCTGTCCTAAGTGTGGGACAAGAATGGTAAGAGAATGAGATGACAATCACGGTAGCAAGTGGTAAGGGAGGAACAGGGAAAACCCTGGTGGCTACCTCTCTGGCATTATCAATTGGAGAAAACGCCCAGTTTCTTGACTGTGATGTGGAAGAACCGAACGGCTACATATTTTTGAAGCCAGAGATAAAAAAAACTATAAAGATCTGTCTGCCCAAACCAACGATTGATATAAAAAGATGCAGTTTCTGTGGCAGATGCAGGAGCGCCTGTCACTACAATGCAATATCCGTCATTAAACCAGGGAATAAGAGCCGGGGTAAAGTTCTTTTTTTCTATGAACTCTGTCATAGTTGTGGTGCCTGTGCGCTTGTATGTCCTGAAAACGCCATATATGAGAAGGAAGAAGAAAAAGGAACTGTAGAGATAGGGACTGCCAGAGGTATCTTTTCCTTTATTCAGGGGAAACTGAAGGTGGCTGAACCGAGCCCTGTCCCTGTTGTAAAGGCAGTAAAAAAACATATTCGTCAGGATAGAGTCAATATTATAGATGCTTGCCCCGGTACAAGCTGTCCAGTGGTTGAAGCGGTAAAGGGCGCTGATTTTTGCATCCTTGTAACCGAGCCCACACCATTCGGGCTAAATGACCTTGCATTAGCGCTGGGGATGACTAAAAAAATGGGAATTCCTTCGGGTATAATAATAAACCGTGCAGATATCGGGGATAAGGAAGTGGAAAATTATGCTAAAAAACAAGGGATACCAATCCTTTTACATATTCCGTTCCAAAGACAGATTGCTGTATCCTACTCCAGAGGAATACCTCTGGTTAGTATCTTCCCGGAATATGTTTCTACCCTCAAAGAAATTTTTACGCGGATAGCACACGAAATTTTGAAAAACAGGAAGGAATATGAATAGACAAAAGGAAAGCCCTTTAACCAGGATTTTATTAATCTTTGGAATTTTTTTTCTTCTTGCTATTGTTAACATGTGGAATTCAGGAAATCTTGGTTTTCTCTTAAAAAATCCAAAACTTCAGGTCTTCACCATAGTTATCACAGCAATACTACTGGAAGCAATTCCTTTTATCCTCATTGGTGCTATCATCTCCGGGACCATAGAGGTCCTTGTCTCCGAAGAAAAATTACAAAAGGCATTCCCCCAGAACAGGTTTTTATCAGCAGTTACTGGTTCTTTTCTCGGTATTCTATTCCCTGTATGCTCCTGTGGTAACGTCATTGTGGCGAGAAGATTGCTGAAAAAAGGAGTTCCTGCCTCCGGTGGTCTCAGTTATATGCTGGCTTCCCCCATCATCAACCCTATAACCATACTGTCAACCTTTATCGCCTTTTCATACTCACTCCGCATTGTTGTCGGTAGAATATTAGTTACCTTCATATCAGCGGTTGTGGCTTCTCTTATCCTCTCTTTTAGAAATCGTGTGTCTTTAAAAGAGTCTGAAGAAGACCACCATATCCATCATTCTCATCTATCAAAGACAGAACAGGTCTTTCACCACGCAGAAGCTGACTTCCTGCTGATGGGGCGATACCTTGTCCTGGGAGCACTGGCAGCAGCGATATTCCAGACATTTATCTCCAGACAGGCATTTTTATCACTTGCAGGGAATAAACTCCTTTCCGTATTCTTGATGCAGTTACTGGGGATATTGTTTTCCCTCTGCTCATTTGCTGATGCCTTTGTCGCAGGTACCTTTGTTCACCTTCCTTCTTTTTCTAAGATTGTCTTTATGGTTGCCGGTCCAATGATGAATATAACTGTTTCTATCCTTTATACCGGGACATTTAAAAAGAGCTTTGTCCTGAAACTTATGCTTACCTTATTTATCACTATTTTTGTCTCAGGAGTTATCGGCACGTACATTACAGGGGGGAATTAGATGGAACTTCTAAGAAAGAAAAACTTTTACCAGACACTTACGATATTTATCTGGCTGTCCTTCCTTTTCATAATAGAAGCCACAGGAAAACTTCAGGTATACATTAACAAAAAGTTCTTTCCCTTTACTGTACTTGGTTCATTGATACTTCTGGTATTATTCATTGTTAAACTGAAAAAAATCAGAAAGGAACATTCTGAAAACATTGACCTCATTTCCCTGCTTTCTTTCCTTCTGTTTCTCTTTCCGGTTCTGCTGGCAACAATTGTCAGACCGGGCAATCTTCCGGCACTGGCAGCGGGCAAACGAGGCATCAGTCAGGAGTTTACAGGTGCGGATGTGATGACAATACTAAAAGAACAGTTAGAGATGGAAGGCAATTATAAAAAAATGAATATAAAACAACTTCTTGCCTTTTCTAAAAATAAACCCACGGAGATTGATGGTAAGGAGGTATCTGTAGAGGGCTTTGTATTTAAGCAGAATAACGGGAAAGAAGGATTTATGCTGGTACGGTTTCTCATTACCTGTTGTGCAGCTGACGCTACACCACTGGGAGTACAGGTTACTTATCAAAATGCAGAGCAATTAAAACAGGATGAATGGGTAAAGGTCTACGGGAAATGTCTGATGAAAGAAAACAAAATAGTCATTCTTGCTGAAGAAGTAAGAAAAACACAGGCTCCATCTAATGTTTATCTGTATTAACAGGGAGGGGTCAATGAACAGAAAGAATTTGCATATGTGGGAAGAGTTAAGTCATCACCTGCCATTTTCTATATTGAGTGTAAGCATAGGACTTATGTTAGTTGGCCTTTTCACCATTATAACCGAAATGTTAGGTATCCAAAACGTCTCACCTTACTCTGAGGAACTTTTCCATATCTTTCATCCTGTCCACTTACTCTTTTCTGCCATTGCCACAACCGCCATGTTCTGGCAACATGAAAAAAGGGTCGTAAAGGCAACAGTTATTGGTTTTCTTGGCTCTGTGGGCATATGTGGAATCAGTGATATTATCATCCCTTACATTTCAGGCTTTCTCCTTGGGGCGCAGATGCACCTTCATATTTGCATCGTCCAGCATCCCCAGCTGATTTTAACTTTTGTCATTGTTGGCATCCTTATGGGATTTTTTGCACCAGGGACACTGGAAAAACAGGAAGGTGTGATTTTTTCTCATTCTCTCCATGTGATGGTAAGCGCTATTGCCTCCATACTTTATCTTGTGTCCTTTGGCGTTACAGACTGGATACACCGGCTGGGCGCCATTTTAATCTATATGGTTTTAGCAGTAGTAATACCCTGCTGCACCAGTGATATTGTCTTCCCGCTCCTTTTTACTTCAAAAGAGAATAACCAGTGAAAATACTGACTGTAATAAGCGGAAAGGGTGGCACAGGAAAGACATTTCTTACTGCATCCTTTGCTGTTCTTGCCGAAAACAAAGTACTGGTTGACTGTGATGTGGATGCTGCAAATCTGTATATTCTTTTGCACCCTGATATTAAAAAGGATGAAGTATTTATTGGTGGATATGAAGCGGAAATAACGCAAGGAAAATGTATACGGTGTGGGAAATGTCTGACTGTATGCAGGTTTGATGCCATAAAAACAGTCAAGAATAAAAATAATTCCATTGACAAACTCCTTATAGACCCGCTGTCCTGTGAAGGTTGTGGCGCCTGTCTTTACGGATGCCCTGCTGGTGCGATAGAGATAAAGGAGAAGAAAAGCGGAAGATGGTTTACATCTGATACAAAATATGGACCCTTTGTATTCGCCAGACTGGACATAGCGGCTGAAAACTCAGGCAAACTTGTAACTAAAATAAAAGAGGAAGCATATAAATTAGCAAAGGAAAAACAGGCGGACTATGTAATCATAGACGGACCTCCGGGTATAGGATGTCCTGTCATCGCCTCTTTGTCCGGTGTTGACCTTGCCCTTGTTGTAACAGAGCCGACACTTTCAGGAATAAGTGATATGGAACGTGTAATGGAGGTTGCTGCCTTCTTCGGGATTGAGACAAAGGTGGTGATAAACAAATATGACCTTAATATGGAAAACACCGTAAAGATAGAGCATCTCTGTAAGGAGCGGAATATTGATATTGCTGGATATATCCCTTTTTCAGAAAAGGTGCCTGAGTCAATAGTTCAGACTACACCTTATGTTCAGTTTTCCGATGATCCTGTCTCAGAAGCCATGAAAAATATATGGTGTAATCTAATAACAAAGGGGCAATATGAAGACACAACTTGAAGAACAACAGGAAAAGATAAACGAACGGATGAGTAAAATAAAGCATAAGATAATGGTTATGAGCGGTAAGGGTGGTGTAGGCAAGACAACCGTATCAGTTAATCTATCCTGTGCCTTGTCTCTTATGGACAGGAAAGTAGGCCTTCTTGATATTGACCTGCATGGGCCCAATGTCGCAAAGATGCTTGGACTGGAAGGTAAGAAACTTTTAAGTAATGGGAAGGAAATAGAGCCATTTGGAGGTGTCTGTGGACTTAAAGTTATAAGTATGGCTATGATACTTGAAAGGCCAGATGAACCAGTTATATGGAGAGGACCACTAAAGACAGCGGCAATAAGACAGTTTTTAGGTGATGTAGGGTGGGGAGAACTTGACTATCTCATTATAGATTCTCCACCAGGAACAGGAGATGAACTACTGAGCATATGCCAATCTATACCTGATATGGATGGTGTGGTTATTGTAACCACTCCTCAGGATGTCGCTACACTGGACTCAACGAAAGCAATTATGTTTGCAAAAAAACTTAATGTCCCTGTAATAGGTATTATAGAAAATATGAGTGGTTTTATCTGTCCACATTGTAAAAAAGAGGTAAATTTGTTTGGAGCAGGCGGTGGTGAAAAAACAGCGCACAATATGGAAGTGCCTTTCATTGGGAAGATACCACTGGAGACAGAAATAGTAAATAGTGGTGACTCGGGGAAACCCTTTATCCTTTTTAAAAATCTTGCAGCAACAGCAAATATGAACGAAATAGCAAAAAAAATTATAGGGGGAGAGGAGAACTAATAATGCTTTTCGGTTTGGAAATTTTACTTTAAAAGACAAAGATGAAGTAAAAATATTTCTTCTCTTGCCAAAGGGGTAGAATGCGAATCTCTTGATACAGATAAGTTTAAGGTCACAGAACAAATGCGCTTGTTTATTGATAATGGTGGTACAATATTTGCTTGTGAGAGTTGTCTTAAAATTCGTCAATCTGAAGGTTCTGAAATGTGCCTATTGTCAACAATGAAAGATTGGTATGAGATAGTAAAATGGGCTGACGAGGAATCACATTTTAAAAATGAAAAGTGATATAGTAATTAAAGTAGAAAATTTAACCAAACGTTACGGCGATATTCTTGCTGTTGACCATATCAGTTTTGAAGTTAAAGAAGGTGAGGTTTTTGGATTTTTAGGCCCCAATGGCGCAGGGAAAACCTCTACCATAAGAATGCTTACTGGACTTTCCAGACCTACAGAGGGAAATGCGTCTATTTTTGGGCTTGATATCAATTCACAAATTTTACAGATAAAGAAACAGCTTGGAGTTGTTCCAGAAATTTCCAATCTCTATGATGAATTATCTGCAATGGATAATCTGATATTTATGGCGCAACTTTACGGTGTCCCAGGAGGAGAACGCAGAGAAAAAGCAGAAGAATTACTAAAAACCTTCAGGCTCTATGAGCGCAAAAACAGTCCCTTTCGCACATTTTCCCGAGGTATGAAGCGGGCTTTAACAATTGCTGCCGCTCTGATTCATAATCCTAAAATTCTTTTTTTAGATGAGCCTACAGTCGGATTAGATGTAGTAGCTGCTCGCTCGCTGCGTAATTTGATATCCAATCTTCGGCACCAAGGAATAACCATTTTTCTCACCACTCATTATTTAGAAGAAGCAGACCTTTTATGCGACCGTGTGGCTATTCTTGTAAAAGGCAAAATTTTGGTAACTGATACTCCGTTAAATTTAAAAACAAAAACTGATAAAAAAACACTGGAAGAGGCATTTATGAAGATTACCGGTTTAGAGCCGGAAATTTTAGCGATTGAAAAAGGAAGGTAAAATGTGGCGCGATAATTTAAGAGGAATTTTCTATATTGCCTTAAAAGACATAAAGACATATTACCTTAAGCCGCCAGCAATCAGCTGGGGCATTGTCTTTCCTATTACCTGGATTTTGGCTTTTTACTTAAGAAATCCTGGGGACTTTAAAGAATTGGTTCCCGGACTAATTGCAATGACGGTTCTTTTCAGCACTACTTCAGCCGAAGCAGTGGTAATAAATTTTGAACTAAGACTTGGAACTTTAGAAAGATTGCTTTTAGCGCCAATAAGTATAGGTGGAATATTTTTGGGAAAGGTTCTTGGAGGTGTTGTTTTCGGCTTTTTGATGACGACTTTTGTAACAATAGTTTCTGTGGTAGTGCTTAAACTCCATCCCAACATTCTTTCTCTCATCTTAATAATTTTGCCTTCACTATTTGTATTTTCTTCCCTTGGTGCTCTTTTGTGTGTAATGGTGAAAGAAGTTTTTGAAGCTCAGACATTGCTTAACCTTCCACGGTTTTTAATGATATTCTTGAGTGGTGTCATTTATCCAGTTTCCAAGATGCCTGTGGCGTTACAGTATTTTGCTTATATATTGCCTCTTACTTATACAGTAGATGGACTCAGGAAATCTTTTCTAACAAGTCCTGACAAGAGCGTATTTTCATATACTTTAATGTTGGTTGGTTTTTTCTTTCTTTTCATTTTTCCAGCAGAAAAGTTGCTTTCTAAAAAATTTGAATAGGAAATAAGATGAATCAACCCTATTATAGAATTTGTAAAACGCAATGGACTGAAAAATGAAAACTTATCTGGATTGCATCCCCTGTTTTTTCAGGCAGGCACTGGAAGCAGCACGAATGGCAGGGGCATCAGAAGAAACACAAAAGGAAATACTGGATAAGGTTGCCGGAATTCTACCTGAATTTTCCTTAACTTCTTCTCCACCGGAAATGGCCAGAATAATTCATGGAGTGGTTAAGAAATATACGGGAATAGACGACCCTTACGTTGAAGTAAAAAAGAAAAGCAACAATCTCGCTTTAGGTATTTACGATAGGTTAAAGGGGAAACTGGAAAAGAGCCACCAGCGGTTATTAATGGCTATAAAACTTGCTGTTGCCGGTAATATTCTGGATTATGGCGTAAAGAATTCCTTAGATGTGGATAAAGAACTTGAAAAAATTCTGGCTGAAGAAAAAAGAGTAATTGATATTGAAAACAACACTCTGTTTAATTATCCGCAATTTCAAAAAGCAATTGATAACGCCAGAACCATTCTTTACCTGGCTGACAATGCAGGCGAAACAGCATTTGACCGCATCCTTATTGAAGAAATCAAGAATATGGATAACGGTAAAAATATCATTTACGCGGTAAAAGAAAAACCGGCAATAAACGATGCCCTGACAGAGGATGCATATTTCTGCGGAATTGACAAATCAGCGCAGGTAGTATCATCCGGTTCAGATTTACCTGGAACGGTTCTTTCCCTCTGCTCAAAGGATTTTTTGAAAATATTCAATAAGGCGGATTTAATCATAAGTAAAGGACAGGGAAATTACGAATCGCTTTCTTCGGCAACCGGTCCCATATTTTTTCTCCTTGTAGCAAAATGTCCGGTAATTGCCAGGGATATAGGATGCAGGGTAGGTGATGTAATTTTAATGTCCCATAAACTAAGAAAGTAAAATATCAAAAAGGGGTAGATAATATACCGGGAAAAGGGGTGTTTGTGAGAGTAAATGTATTTGATATTTATCCGGAAGAGTATGACAACTGGTATGAAGAAAATAAGTTTGCTTATTTATCTGAACTTGAGGCATTGAGAAAAGTGGTTCCTGTAAAAGGAAAAGGCCTTGAGATTGGTGTTGGGACAGGAAGGTTTGCCCAGCCATTAGGAATTAGGACAGGAATAGACCCATCTTCCAGGATGCTTGAAGTTGCCAGAAGTCGGGGTATAAAAACATATCCTGGTGTGGGTGAAAATTTGCCGTTCGGAGATAAAGAATTTGATTTTATTCTGATAGCAATCACCATGTGTTTTGTGGAAAATCCTGAGCAGGTAATAGAAGAATCCAGGAGAGTGCTTAAGGATAACGGAAACTTAATCATCGGTATAATAGATAAAAATAATTATTCAGGTAAGGTCTATCAAGATAAAAAATTGCAGGGGCACAGGTTTTATAAAGTGGCAAATTTCTATTCACCAGAGGAAATTGTAGGATTGTTGAAGAAGCACAACTTTAATAAATTTACCTTTTACCAGACAATTTTTCGTCCGCGAGAAGAATTAAAAAAAATCGAAAAACCAAAAAAGGGATATGGAAAAGGAAGTTTTGTGGTAATAGCTGCGGGAAATTAAAGGAGAATGAAACAGATGGAAATAAAAATAGTTTTTGATAAACACGCAGCTGGTGAAACGTTACATACCGGATGGGGGCTCTCGATTCTTGTTGCTAACAGGATACTCTTTGATACAGGCGAAAACGGAGAATGGCTCCTTAGAAATATGAATTTTATGGGAATCAACACTGCTGATGTAGAAAGTGTCGTTATCTCACACGACCACTGGGACCACACAGGCGGATTGCAAGCACTTCTTAAAGCAAAGAAAGAGAAAACACCGGTCTATATATGTCAGGGGTTTTCAGGAGAGCTAAAAGAAACGATTATAAGTTGTGGCGGGTACCCTGTTGAGGTAAAAAAATGGCAGCAAATAAACAAAAATGTTTATACAACAGGTGAAATAAAAGGAAAATATAAGCATTCTCCTGTGCCTGAACAGGCAGTTGTATTGAAAACAAAAAATGGCTTAACAGTAATAACTGGATGTGCTCATCCTGGAATACTGGAAATAGTTGCTCTGGTAAAAAAACATTTCCCCAAAGAACAGTTATTTCTTGTGATGGGCGGATTTCATCTGCTGGAAAAAGAAGCAAGAGTGATTGAGTATATCGTTAACAACTTCAAAGCACTGAAGGTGGAAAAGGCTGGTCCCTGCCATTGCTCTGGTCCAGAAGCAGAAAAGATATTTGCCAGAGAATATGGAGAAAAATTTATTTCTGTAAAAGCAGGAGAAAGTATAATTGTATAAAAATCTGGAAAGTAAATAAGAAATCAGAAGTAGCAGTTGAAAAGATGAACAAATTGATGTTTTTTATCTTCTTGCTGGAGCAACTGGCAATGTGCGGAAATTTTGACTGGCTAAATTATCTAAAAAAAGAAAGGCCAAGATTAATTTTAAATGACAGTATTGTTGAAAATTTGAAGGAGCTGACCAAGAAAGATAGAAACTGTGAGAAAATTTACAACAGAATTAGAGAAAACGCAGAAAAAATCTTAGCCTTGCCTGTCCCCAGATATGAAATTCCGGATGGGTTAAGATTGCTTTCTGTCTCCAGAAGAGTTTTGCATAGCGCCTATATTCTCTCTTTCGTTTATAAAATGGAAAAGGATAAGAAGTATCTTAGCCGGCTATGGGAAGAAATTTATTCTGCAGCAAATTTCCCTGACTGGAATCCGAAACATTTCCTTGATACAGCAGAAATGGCACATGCTTTCGCTATTGCTTATGACTGGTGTTATCACGACTGGGAAGAAAAACAGAGGAAAATAATAAGCCAGGCACTATTAAATAAAGCATTGAAGGTCGCCCTGGATTGCTATCAGGGGAAAACACCTTATGGCTGGTGGACCAAATCAAGACATAACTGGAATCAGGTTTGTAATGGCGGGATAGGTATGGCATCGCTTTCTCTTTTAGATGAGTATCCGGAAATATGTTCCAGAATTCTTGATAATATTACGAAGTCACTTCCTCTGGCGATGAAAGAATTTGCTCCTGATGGCGGATGGGGGGAAGGTCCAGGATACTGGGCTTATGCCACGGAATATAATTTTATTTTTCTTGCCTCTCTTGATAATAGCATAAACTATGACTTCGGTTTCTGGAATTACGAAGGAGTTTCCGAAACAGGATTTTTCCCTCTCTATGTAACAGGTCCTGCTGACAGAACATTTAATTTTGCAGATAGCGGGGAAAGGCCGTTAAGAAACTCACAGATGCTTTATTTATCAAAAAAATTCAACAGACCTGTTTTTGCCTGGTACCCATTCCAATATCCCAATTATCATCCCTTAGATTTGCTCTGGTTTACAAACTATTCTGACCCGGAAGAGGAAAATCTACCACTTGATAAATATTTCAGACAGATAGAGGTTGTTACCATGAGAACTTCCTGGAGTGATAAAAACGGGATGTTCGCAGGATTTAAAGGAGGTGATAATAAATTTAATCACTCCCACCTTGATATTGGTAGCTTTGTTTTTGATGCCTGTGGTTATAGATGGATTATAGATTCAGGAGCAGATAACTATAATTTACCTGGCTATTTCGGGAAAGATAGATGGAATTATTATAGATTAAGGGCTGAAGGCCATAATACAATAGTTATAAATCCTTCAGATAAACCAGACCAGGAACCAGATGCAGTGGCGAAAATAACAAAATTCATTTCCCGGACTGATTATGCTTTCGCTATTTCTGATTTGACAGATGCTTACAGAAGATTGGCAAAAAATGTAAGAAGGGGAATCAGGCTTGATAGAAGGAATAAATACTTGATTTTGCAGGACGAAATCGCATTGAAAGAGAAAGGAGAAGTCTGGTGGTTTTTGCATACAAACTCTGATGTGGAAATAGAAGAAAACAAAAGACAGGCTATTTTAAGGCAGGGAAATAAAAGTTGCAAAATTCAAGTCACTTCTCCTTCTCATGCTCAATTGATATTAATGGAGGCAAAACCTTTAGCTTTGTCTCCCCATCCTCCTGGCCAGAATGAAAACAGAGGAATTAAAAAAATAGCACTGAATTTCAGAAGCGTGGATAATTTGAAAATTTCAGTAGTATTTATCCCTTTGATGGATAATAGCAGACCGTTGGCAGTACCACCAGTTAAACCGCTTGCGGAATGGGATTAAGTAAGGTTTCTCGTTTCAGTTTTCCCCTTTTTTCTCCCTGCTGTGATGTTAATTATCCCTGAACACACAGATTTTCAGCAGGGATTACACAGATGAAAACGTAAATGTTTTACCTGGAAATTCTTATTGTAACAACAGGACATTATTTGTTCTGTATGTGTATCATCCAGGTAATCTGGTTTTGTAATCTGTGTAATCAAACATCCCGATCTTTACAGGACGATTTTTTCTGAAGATGAAAGCAAGATTTTAAAATCTCCCAGCCCCTCTTTTCCGGAAGAAGAATTTACTTTTTTTCCCACTTCCGCAAGGGGGGAAAGGGGAATTTTTTTACGAAAGGAAGCAATCACGCACCTGGGAGAAAAGTAAGGGCTTTCAAAGTTATTTTAACAACTATCAGTTTTCAGCCCTGATTTTTGTGTTTTTCCCACCGTCAGCAGCATATATAGTTTGTAACTCACGTTTACCTGTGATAATCTTTATTGGTATTTATCAGATAGTCAGGCAAACGAAGAATTTTCACATGAAAAAAATTCCAGCCCTGATTTTTCTATTCCTCTGCGCTTTTTTTGTTTGGTTTTTCTTTTCCACCAGTAAAACTACACGTTCAAACTATTCTCCAGTTTCTCCGCCGGATAAAACAAAAATGTCGGGTTCAAGAAAAATATGGGCTGATTTTGAAGAAAACATCCAGGACTGGCAAACACCAGCACCTGCCTCACTGGAGTTATCAACCAGCCACCTGCGGCAGGGAAAATATTCTCTCAAAGTAAATACCGCAAAACAAACAAGCCTTACTCTCAGCTTTAAGAAATGGGAAGACTGGTCAGAGTGGGACAATCTGGAAGGTGAAATTTACCTGCCTGAGAAACATGTCCGGGCTGTTTCCTGTTATCTTCTTATCTCTGATGCTGAACATTTCTGGTACAGACTGGAAGAGCCGGCTTTACTTGTTTCTGGCTGGAACCTTATCCGGTTTCCTCTTGACCCTTCCTCACCCTGGACTTCCTTAAACCACCAGCGACCCTGGTCCAGACAGGTAGCTACCAGCATCATCCAGGTAAGCCTTTATTTTCAATCTGCGGAAGCTTTACCACCGTTTTTCCATCTTGACTATTTTCGTTTGACCAGAAAACAGAAACAAGAGAGCAATCTTTACCTTTATGATTTTATTCCCGGGACGAGAATTGTCCCTCAGTATAGCCTGTGGCAAGCCAGTTTTCTGCTATCGAAAGTTTATCGTAATCCGTTTGACCCGGGCTGTATTGATATCACTGCCACCTTTATCACCCCTGCGGGTCAGAGAATAATCATTCCTGCTTTTTACACCCAGGAATACTGCCGCAGCTTAATTGATGGTAAAGAACAACTTACCCCGGTAGGTGATGATCGCTGGATGGTACGTTTCACCCCAACTGTCTCAGGAGTTTACCGTTATTTTTTTACTGTTAATGACGGAAAGAAAAAAACCTTTCCTGGGGGCTGGTTCCGGTGTATTCCTTCCAGGCAAAAAGGTTTTGTCAGAGTCAGTAAAAAGGACAGCCGTTTTTTTGAATATGATGACGGCAGTTTTTATTATCCCATTGGTCTGAATATCATCTCCCCCTGGGATACTCCCTACGGTGTCAGGTACCTTCCCACTATGCCTGTCGGGCAGGAAACATATGCTTACGACGCTTATTTTAAGAAGATGGAAGAAAATGGATTGAACTTTATCCGGATGTGGATGGCTTACTGGTGGCTGGAACTGGAATGGAATCTGGAAAAAGGACCGTTTCAGGGTCTCGGCCGTTACAGCCTTGCCAATGCCTGGCGTCTGGACCACATTATTAATCAGGCAGAAAAGAAAAATATAAAAATTCTGCTTACCATCAACAACCACACCCGGCTTACCAGCTGGGGATGGCCTGACAATCCCTATAACATTGCCAGTGGAGGATTTCTCAGACATCCGTGGGAAATGTTTACCGACGAGATGGCAAAAGAATTCTTTCGCCGGAGAATGCGGTATATTGTAGCCAGGTGGAGTTATTCTCCAGCCATTTTTGCCTGGGACCTCTGGAGCGAAATAGACCTGACTGGTGGCTACCAGGCGGAGAGAATTAGAAACTGGCACCGGGAAATGGCGACCTATATCCGGAAAATTGACCCCTGGAAACACCTTATTTCTACTCATTACTGTCAGCACCCCCGGGCTCATGATTTAGCCGGGTTGCCGGAAATGGACTTTATCCACAGTAATGCCTGGGTCAACGTCGCAGGTCTTTCTGATTCCCAGGTGGAAGCTATCGCCCAGTACTACCGGGATTTTGCACGTTACCAGAAGCCAGTCCTGATTTCTGAGTATGGAGGTCACTGGGCCGGCACCCAGCTGGAAATTATGACCAGAGATTTGCACACCGGGCTATGGGCTAACTGTATGAACCCTTTAGCCGGAACTCCCTTGTTCTGGTGGTGGAATCTTGTCCATCAGGATGACCTTTACTATCACTACCGCGGGCTATCTAACTTTTTGAGGGAAGAAGATTACCGGGGGAAAAATCTGCAGGCAAAAACTGTGGAAGTCCTTCCACCGCTTTCCTGTTTCGGGGCACAGTGCCTTTCAGGACAGCAGGAATGTTTTCTCTGGGTGTATAATTTTTCCTCTGCCTTAAGGTTGGTGGAGGAAAAAAGGGAGATAAAAGATGCCTGCCTGAAAATTTCTGATTTGAAACCAGGCTGTTACAGGATAGAATGGTGGGACACAAAGGAAGGGAAAATTCTCCAGACAACTGAAACTACTGCTACGGAAACAGGACTGGTCATTAGCATCCCTTCTTTCTTTGAGGACCTCGCAGCAAAGGTTAAATGGTGCCATGAATAAAAATACAGGAAAAATTCTCCTCCTTTTTTTACTTTTTTCTAAAGGAAAATCAGGCGCCGCGGAAACGACCTGGTGGCATCCTGACTGGCAATTCCGTAGCCAGGTAAAAATTATCAGTCCTGCCCTCTCCAGTAATCTGGATACAGCAGTTTTTCCTTTTACCCTGTTGAATGATGCCCGAGCTGACCTGGCTGATTTACGACTGGTTAACGGGTCAGGTAAACTGGTTCCCTTTTCTATCCAGCGTTCTCCAGAAGGAGAAATTCTCATTTATTTCCAGGTAGAGACAGACCCGACTGACTACTATCTTTATTACGGCTGCCAGCAAGCGCAGCCTCTTTTCTCATCCTGGACACCTCGCCTTCAGCCGTTAACTCTGGAAACCAGAGAAAAAAATCGCCGGACGCATCCCCGCTCTTTTCCTGAGATGCTGGAACTTTTCCGTAGTTCCACCCGGATTTACGGCAAGGGGAAAAGAAAAAAAATTGATGATTTAGAAAATCCTTTCGGTCCCAACAGCAACTATCTGAGCTACTACCAGGGTTACCTTTATTGTGACCAGGAGGGAGAATACGGACTGGCTATCAATTCCGATGATGCCTCCTTCCTGCTTCTTGATGGCAGAGTCATCGTTTCCTGGCCAGGGTCCCACAATAAGGACGGTAATGTGAATCGCCCCCTCGAAAACGAATGGCTGCACCGGACAAAAATTTACCTGCAGAAAGGTATTCACAGAATTGAATACTATCACGAACAAGGAGAAGGAAGCACTCTTGCCCGGGTAGGCTGGAAAAAACCTCAGGAAACCAACTTTTCTGTGATACCGGAGCAGGCATATCTTCCCTGCCTGCAATCCAGCCTGCAAAACAGAGAAGAAAGGGGAAAAGGCAAGACTGCTTTTTTCCACTGTCAACCAGTAGAAAGTTATCTTTTCACCGGATACCCTGTTCTGATGAAACTACTTTTTTCTGATTTAGCCGATGCCGGTCAGATACTCTCCAGACAGTGGAAATTCAGTGATGGTTTCTCCACCACCAGACAGACATTCACCCGCGTTTTTCCAGAAAACAAACTCTTGAGAGTAACTTTATCCTGGAAACAGAAAGACGGGAAAATTAGCCAGTGTTCTCAAACTATTCTGGTGAAACCATCCTGCGCTCCAATTAGATTTGACTTTGCCCTGGGAACTAAAAATCTTCCTGCGGTGGTCTTAAAGCCATTTATCCTTCAACCCTGGGTAGCCAGTTATTCCAGTAACCAGATAGAATTGAAACTTTCCTGGCAGGCTCTTCAGCCTGACGGTAAAAAACTAAAACAGGCGAGCCAGACCTTTCTGCTGCCACCGGAGGGTAATCATACTTTCACTTTACCAGACTGTCCCTTACCCGGGGAAAGCCAGCGCCAGCTTCACGTTCTTTATGAAAACATCCCTTTACTCAGAACCAGCATTTTCTTTCTCTCCCCGGAATCAGATTTCTCGGGATGGCAGCTGGTGGAGGACCATCTGGAAAACAGGAACAAGGACAGAGCAGTTTTAATTCTTTCTCCCTCCGGTAAAAAAATAGCGCTGCCAAAAGATAAGAAAAACAGGAAAAACGTCACTATTGCGATTATTGGAAGTATGATGAGCAATTCAGGTGCTTGTTCCTGGGTGGATTTTTTCTCTCAGGAGATAAGAAAAGCCTGTCCCCATCTTTCTTTCCGTATTAAGTTTTATCCTCTTTCCGACCAGTTATGCCAGCCTTCTTTTCTCCAGGCTATACCCTGCTTAGCAGAAGCATTTAAACTTAATCCTGACCTGCTGCTTCTCTTTGCTGGTATTGGTGAGCAGATTTTCTGCTTAAAAGGAGAAGAGATACAAACAGGAATAAGATTTCTCCTGCAGGCAAGCAAGAGCCGTTCTGTCTTACCGGTTTTGATTATTCCACCCCGGCTTCCGCAAAAAGAAAACTATGCCTACCAGCTGGCATTAGGAATGAAAGAAACGGCTTTGCGGGAGGAGATACCCGCAGTTGACTTCTTCACTATTTCGCGTTTTAGCCCTCCCGGCAAAGATTCTCCGGGTATAATTTTTCGCTACCCTGATGAGCAAACCAGTCACCGGCTTGCCTGTAGTTGTGTCCACTGGCTTTTAACCCATGAGAAAACAAGATATCTTTTCCGCTAAAGAGTTTCTTCTTCCAGGGATGACCCCTGAAGAAAGTGCTTTTTCTGGAATTACCAGAGCACAGAAGGGGTGGTGTTTTGCGGCAACAGGAATTTTTGTTTATTTGCTGTGGCATTATCCTTTGAATACCATTTTAATGGTAAACCTTTTCATTACCCTTTTCTACCTCAGTTTTACCGTGTATAAGGTGATACTCATCTGGCCAGTTTCTTCAGAAAGGGCTAACTCTGTGGGGAAAAAACAACTTCTTTTACCGGAAAAGCTACCTATCTATACAATTCTGGTTCCCCTTTACAGAGAAGAGAACCTTGTCAGAGATATTACTTCTGCCTTAAACAATCTTGATTACCCGATAGAATGTCTGGACATCAAGTTGCTTTTGGAAGAAGATGACTACCAGACTGTGGAGGAAGTGAAAAAAATAAATCCCGGTTCTGCCTACCAGGTGATTATTCTTCCACCAAAAGGGCCAAGAACTAAACCCAAAGCCTGTAACGAAGGATTAAAACAGGCAAAGGGTAAATACCTGGTAATTTATGACGCTGAGGACAGACCAGAGCCAGACCAGTTGAAAAAAGCCGTTGCTGCCTTTAGTCTGGCTCCTGCCACCGTTGGTTGTCTTCAGGCTAAACTTAATTTTTACAATTCCCGGCAGAACCTGCTCACTGCCTGGTTTTCCTCTGAATACTCACTCTGGTTTGACCTTTACCTCCCTGGACTGGCAAACTTTTCCGCACCTGTTCCCCTGGGGGGAACTTCTAACCACTTCCGTATCCAGGCTCTCAGAGAAGTCGGTGGCTGGGACCCATACAATGTTGCCGAAGATTGTGATCTGGGTTATAGACTTTATCGGCATGGCTGGCACACCAGAATTCTTGATTCCACTACCTGGGAGGAAGCATCCAGTCATCTTTCGGACTGGTGGAGACAACGTTCCCGCTGGGTAAAGGGTTACCTGCAAACCTATCTCGTGCATCTGCGTCAGCCGGTCAAGTTGCTCCGGGAATTAGGTTTTATCAATACCTGCCATTTCCATTTTACTGTAGGTGGTCTTTTATTCTGCCTTCTGATTAACCCGGTTTACTGGTTTCTCACCTTCTTCTGGATAGTAACCAGAAGTCAGCTTCTCAGTTATTTTTTCCCCAGACCGGTTTTCCTCCTCAGCGCCTTTTGCCTCTTCATAGGCAACTTCATATTTGTTTACTCCTGTGCCCTGGCAGTATTTCGTCGCCATGATAACCACCTGGTGAAACAGGCATTACTTATCCCACCTTACTGGCTGCTGATGAGTTTGGCTTCCTGGAAGGGATACTGGCAGTTTTTTTTCCGTCCCCACCACTGGGAAAAAACAAGACATGGATTCTTCAACCGCGAGGCGGTCCAATGAATTCTTTTCCTCGGTGGGAAAACCGGTTTGTTTTTCTACTTGCCTGTTTCTTTCTGCTTTACTGGGCAAGGCACTTACTTCTTCAGAGTAACTGCTTGTGTCCAGAAGTCATCGTGCGTACCGGGCTGGCTTCTGATTTGTGGGCAGAAGAGATTCGGGGAAGACAGGGTTTGATTTGTTCCTTCTGGTGGCCACCCCTGATGACGTTGCTTTCCCTGACTTTTTTTGCCCTGCATTTTCCTTTCAGGATTTTCTTACCAGCTCATCTGATTTCTGTTTTCTCTGGTGGGCTTACTGCCTTCTTTATCAACCGACTGGCACAGAAACAAAAGGTCCCGCCATTCTTCCGCTGGATTTTCGTCAGCGGCTTACTTGTTCATCCCTGGGTCAGACATCTGTTTTCCACAGGAACAGATTATGCTGTCTTCCTCATGCTTTGTTCCGGCACAGTCTTTGGTCTGGTTTGCTGGATGAAGGAAAAGAAAATTCGCTATTTTCTCCTGTTAAATATCTTTTCCGGATTGGCTCTCCTTTGCCATCCAGCAGGATTGTTGTTGGTAGCAGCAGTTCTGATAACAGTGATCATCTTTTCCCTGGTTAAAGAAAAAGATAGCCAGGCAAGGCAGGCAACCATACTCTTATATCTCACCCCTGTTCTTTATGCTGCAGCGCTTTGGTTGCTTGGTAACTGGGTTATCATGAAGGATAGTCTCTATTTTCTGCGGTGGGTTAACGGGAAAACTTTTTTCCAAAATATTTTTCTTACTCCAGGTGTCTGCTCTGATTACTTTCCCGGGGTAACACTACTGGTTGCTGTCTATCTTTCTACCATGATTCTTGCGGGATGGCGCAACCAGAAAAAAATTTTCTGCTTTTTTTTCTGGGTAATCTTTTTTCTTGTCCTGACAAGCACAGTTTTTGTTTTCCGGCATGCCAGCCAGATGACAAAGGAAAATCAGCAAAACTGGGAGAAAACATTCCAGGAGATAGTAGAAGATATTAATTTTGTCAGGCGTCTTACTCCGGGAAGAGAAATGTATGTGGTGGAATTTTCCGGATACCTTTTCCGGTATGCCTGGGGAAATAATCCCGGGATTACCCATGTTTTTGACCTGGCCAGGGCAAAGATTCCTGTTTCTCCTCAACCTGCTTACATACTAATTCCCTCGGAAAAGATAAGGACATTTCTTCCCCGGGACCCTTTTTTTCACCGCTATCCTGATTTACCCGGTTATCCTCCTGACTTTTTGCTTGGAGAAATAACTTCCGGTTCCCTTACTCTTTTCCGTCTCCTTATCCTGCCACCGAAAAACTGAATTTTTTCTCAAAGACCCTCGTTGAAAAAAACAAAAAGACCATCTTTGCCTGGTGCTACCAGGTCCAGTCTTCCTGTTCCCCTTAAATCAGCCAGTGCCATCTGAATGCCACAACCTTTCGTCTCACCTAACTTACCGTAGCAAATTACCTGCTTGGAAAATCCCTCACCTGTCCACTTAAAGTAGTAAATTCCATAATCATCATACTCACCAGGGTCATTTCCACAATGAGCCCGATGTCTTTTTCCGGCGATGAGCTCTCCCTGACCATCACCATCAATATCAGCCCAGACTAAATCGTGGTACTGAGCATTGAAAGGGTCTATGGGATGCCTTTTCCAGCTGTAGGTATTTCTCTGCCGGCATTGTTGCCACCAGTCCAGACCATAACCATGCGCCTGGCCGACAATCAAATCATTGAGCCCATCGCCATCTACATCCACCACCAGTATCGGTACACTGGCTCTCCCCAGCTGAAACTCTGGATGCCACTTCCATTCTCCCTTCCAGCAATCTTCCGGTGCTTCCAGCCAGCCGTTAGCCAGAACAATATCCATCCTTCCCTTTCCCGAGATATCCCCGCAACCAAGACCGTGCCCCTGAGATTGCCCCTGAGGAAACTGAAAAATAATCTGCTCCTGGAAAGAAGGGGTATTACCCTGTCTCTGTAGAAGACGGTAAATCTTCACACAACTGGACACGGGTGTATTGGGGACAACCTCTAAAACTCCATCTCTGTCCACGTCCCAGGCTCTGGTGGTTTCTATGGAACCTGTTTCCGCAATAAGATGCTCTTTCCAGATTTCATCAAAACAGCCAGGATTCTCCTTCCAGATTAGTTTTTTACCCCACCAGCCCCCGGTGATAAAGTCCATCCAGCCATCACCGTTGACATCCACAGGAATAACAGAAAAATCATCGTAGTACTCACCAAAAGATTTCACCTCACCGATAAAATGCTTCTTGCGAAAATCAGGCCCCTGATACCAGTAAGCACCAGAAACGATATCTAAAACACCATCTTTGTCCACATCAAAAACACCTGCTGCCTCATATCTTTCGTCAGATACCCACGCCTTCTTCCAGCGTACCGGCATAAACCCTCCTCTTCCAGAGATTAAAGTTGCGCCAGTTTCAGAAAACGGTTAGCAATGGCTAAAGCCGGGTCCAGAGGGACATTCTGCCTTTTCACATTTTGGGGAATACTGATAGTCGGTACAGGTCTAAGTTTCTTTCCCTGGAACTGAGGAAGATAATCTTTCTGAGCCTCCAGCATTTCCGCCGTCATCTCCCTGATTTCCTTTAAGGTGAGCACAGCGGAGGTGAGAGGGTCTAACGCTACTGCCTGCATGACCAGTTCCGGGTCCCCAGAAAAGGATGCCTCCACGGTCAGTCCCTGAACCAGAATATTGGTCATATTGAGAGCCGCACACTGTACCGGCAGGTTTCCTATCACCACCGGATGTAACCCTGTCCGGTCAGCATAGATGGGAACCTCCACACAACAGCCTGGCGGCAGATTGGTAATATAACCGTTATTCCTCACATTGCCATGGAAACGAAAGATTCTTCCTGTTTCCAGGGCTTCAATAATATGGGAACAGTACTCAGCACTACGCGGACCAAGTCTGGTGGATTCAAAAGACAAAGGATCAGTTCTGGTAAATTTCTCCTCCAGCTGCCGGCAGTACTTGTAATAGGCTCCTGATTCTCCGCCAAAAGCCGGTTCATCACAGTAAAGTTTCAATGCCTTCTTGTTCTTCCGGAAATAGGGAAGGTATTCAGAAAGGTGGCCGGTACTTTCCGTCATGAAATACCCGAAATGTCTCATTACCTCTCCCCTTACTTTTTCGTTGACATAATAGCCAGGCTTTTCGAAATTTTTCTTCAAAATAGGATAAAGGTCCTGTCCATCCTTTTCCAGTTTTAAAAACCAGGCCATATGATTAATTCCTGCAGCAACATAATCAATTTCTTCTTTTTTTACCCCGGTATAACTGGCAATCAAATCCAGAGTAGTCTGCACCCCATGGCACAGCCCCACAAACTTCAGCCCTGGCACCCGGCCTAAAGCCCAGCAACACATCGCCATGGGATTGGCATAGTTAAAAAGTATGGCCTGGGGACAAAGTTTTTTCATATCTTCAGCAATATCCAGGAGAGCGGGAATGTGCCGGAGAGCACGAAAGATTCCCCCTGGACCCATGGTATCGCCAATGCACTGGTCTACGCCGTACTTTAAAGGAATTTCATAATCCAGTTGAAAGATGTCAACACCCCCCACCTGAATCATCACAACTACATAATCCGCTCCTTCCAGAGCCTGCTTTCTGTCAGTGGTAGCCATAACAGTTGCTTCTACATTGTTATCTTCAATCATTCTGCGGATAAACGCATGCATCTTATCCAGTCTTCTGTGGGTTAAAGCCATCAACCGGTACTCACTGCCTTCCAGAGCAGGTGTGGCTAAAAAATCTGCCATTAAAGTCTTCCCGAAGATTAGGCTGCCTGCACCAATCATTGCAACTTTAGCCATCTGTTCCTCCTTGCCAGTTTATTCTATTGTAAGGTGTGCTTTCCACTTCTGGCAACCACCCAGCTTGACGAATCCCCTCACAAATGTTAAAGAGTATGCCACACTGGGGAAAAAATGAAAAGCAAATTTTTTATTACTTTCCTTTTTTCTGCAAGCTTTCTTCATTCTCAGGAAATTTTTCTTTCCCCCGGGGAAATGAAAATTTTTACCCTGAATCATTCTGCACCAGCTAAAAAGGTCTATCTTTCTCTTACCGGACGTTATCAAGCCAGCGGTGAGGGAGAATGGTTACAATATCACATTTTTCTGCGGTTTAATGGTACTGTTCTGACCGAAAAACACCTGGTCGGACCGAACCAAATTATCTATCCCCGGTATGGAGTTTTAACAGCCCGCGGACCAAGACCCCGTTATAACAGCCAGGCCAGGTGTTTTGCCTTCAAACTTGATAATGATTTCTCGGTTAACAATCCCCCATTTCTATGGGATAATCCTGTTTCTGCCACTACGGAAAATTACAGTCCCACTCTGGTACTGGATGTAACCAGTCTGGTAAGAATTGGTTCTAACCAGCTCATTGTTTACAATTCCAATAGTTTTCAAGAGCCCAGGTTAGGCATCACCGGAGTTTTTGTTATGAAGGAACCGGTTCTCATGACTTCCGTACCAGTAATGGCTAAAGAATCTCCAGACTATGCACCTTGTTGGTACTATTACCAGTATTATCCGGAATCACTGCCATTTTACCGGAAAAGGCTTAAAAAACCAGTTGATTCTATTCTCAAGGCAGAAATTGCTGCTTCGCTTGGTACATATTATCTCTTCCATAACCGGACGCGCATAGCAAAGAAATATTTTCTTTCTTCCCTTTCTTATTCCCCAGAGGCACCGGCCTCAGATGAGGTGAGATTTCGCCTGTTAAGGATGGCTTTAAAGAACAAGCAGAGCCAGGAAGCAAAAAGTATTGTAGAAGAAATTAAATTACCTGCTTCACCTTTTGCCGAACTGGCTGTTGCCTATTACGGTGCCTTTACCCAGAAAGAAGAATTACCCCGGCCGCTTGCTGCTGCCTGCCGGATGGAAACGTCTATCTGCGTGGATGGCATCCTGAATGAACCGGTATGGCAGAAAACAGTCACCTACCCCATTGACCAGATGGTTCCGCCCACAGGAGAAAAAGATTCCAGTTCTTCTTTTCGTGTTTTCTATAACCAATCAGGACTCTATTTTGGCTTTGAGGGGAAAAGACCACCCCGGGAAAGAAGACCGGCTCCCAGACAGCCTAAAATACTTTCCCCGGTCTGGGAAACCAACTGCTTTGAACTATTTATTGACCCGGGCTGTCAGGCTGATTATTATTATGAACTTAATATTGACGACAGCGGTGGTATCTATCATGGAAAAAACCGCTATCTGATAGGCGCCTTACCGGAATTTAATCCTTCCTGGAAAGCAGCCTGTTTCAGTACGGAAGAATCTTTTTCTGCTGAATATTTTATCCCCTGGCGGGATTTTGGGCTTTCCAGGGAACCTGTGAATGGAGAAATCTGGGGTTTCAATGTCATCAGGGTCGTCGTCACCACCGGTGAAAAAGGAAAACAGGAGGCAGACTATTCGTGGAGTCGGCTAAAAAGCAGAAACTTCCACCGGATTATGGACCAGGGACTACTGATTTTCAGATAATTCACAGAGGCAAAAGTTATGCCCCTGCTGAAGAAAAGATGAAGAAAAAAATAAACGTTATTCTCATTCTTTCTGACGACCAGGGATACTGGGCAATGGGCTGTGCCCCAAATAAGGAAGTGCATACACCAAATATTGATTACCTTGCCAGAACAGGGATGAAGTTTGAAAATTTTTTCTGTACAAGCCCTGTCTGTTCTCCCGCGCGGGCGACCATGCTAACAGGAAGAATTCCTTCTGCCCATGGGATCCATGATTACCTGGCAGCAGGAAATACAGTCTCCAGATACGAACCTGACAGCCATCGTTTAATCCAGTATCTTAAAGATATCCCTGGCTATACGGACTATCTCAGCCAGAATGGCTACTTCTGCGGACTAAGCGGGAAATGGCACCTGGGAGATAGTCATCACCCTCAGAAAGGATTTAAATTCTGGAGACCCCATCCCTCAGGAGGCAGTAGCTACTATGGTGCGCCTTTAATAAAAAATGGGAAACTTTACAGGGAAAAAAGATATGTCACAGAAGTTATTACTGATAATGCCCTGAAATTTCTGAAGCTGGCAAAAGAAAAAGACAGACCATTTTATCTCAGTGTCCATTACACAGCACCGCATTCTCCCTGGACAGCAGAACAGCATCCTAAGAAAACATTTGACCGTTATTACAGAGAATGCCCCTTTGATTCCGTTCCCTATGAAGAGAAGAAAAGACCTCTATGGATAAAACAGCTACGTATCCCGGTAAAGAATGAGGAAACCAGAAGAGTTTATCTGAGTGGCTATTTTGCGGCCATTGAAGAAATGGATAAGAATATCGGAAAACTTTTAAACTTTCTTGAGGAAAACCATTTAAGGAAAGAAACACTTGTTGTCTTTGCCAGTGACAACGGAATGAATATGGGACAGCACGGTGTTTTCGGAAAGGGCAATGCCACATTTCCCCTGAATATGTTTGAAGAATCTATAAAGATACCCTGTATTTTTTCTCAGCCAGGCATTGTCCCTGAGGGAAAGGTCAACAAGCTGCTGTTATCCCAGTATGACTTTCTGCCCACCCTTCTGGAATATCTGGGATTAAAAGTTCCGGACACCCCTTATCTTGCCGGAAAGAGTTTTGTCCGGGCACTGAAAGGAGAGACATGCAGAGAAAATGATTTTGTTGTTGTCTTTGATGAATATGGACCTGTGAGAATGATAAGGACAAAAAGATGGAAATACGTTCATCGCTATCCCTATGGACCTAATGAATTGTATGATCTGGCTTCTGACCCTGCTGAGGAGGAAAACCTTTTCGGCCTTTTGTCCAGCCGGAAACTGGAAAGAGAGTTGCACAACCTGCTAAGAGAATGGTTCTTCCAGCACACAGATTTTTCTAAAGACGGAGTTTATCAACCAGTCACAGGAAGAGGTCAGATTAATTATTATGACTTCCGGCAGGATTAGTTAACAATGGGGGACAATGATGAGCAGACACGAAGAAAAACGGTTGCCTGATTCTTTCTGGACAAAAATTAAAGGTTTCAACTACCAGCCCAGTTATGGGACCAGCGGATTTGAACTCTGGAGAAATTTTGATAGCCGAACTGTGGAGCTGGAACTCTTCAGAGGCAAGAAGTATTTCCCGGGGATGAATGCCCTGAGGTGGTGGCAGTCCTGGGATGCTTTCCTGCGTGACCCGGAAGGATACACCCAGAACTTTGAGAATACATTATGCCTGGCGGAAAAGTTTAATCTGGTGGTCATGCCTGTTCTCTTTAACCGATGGCATGATAAGGTTCTGGACTACGGAGGTATCTATCTGGACCACTTTCTGCCTGGAGTAAGCTGGGTTCAAAAACCAGGGATGTTTGATTCTTTTCTGGAGTACCTGGTGGGCAGACATGCACAGGATAGTAGAATTTTTGCCTGGGACCTGTGCAACGAACCTTACTCTTACTCCTGCCCCAGGGAAAAAATTCCTGAGATTGTCTCTGCTGAGACAGCCTGGTTGAAAAACCTTTACCAGAAATGTAAGCAGTTAGGTGCCAGAGCACCTATTACTGTGGGTATCCATCCTGGTGTTCCCCTGCAAATGGTTGAACCATTCAGTGATGTGCTCAGCATTCATCCTTACTGGGTACATAATTCTCCTTCTGCTTCCCGGGAAGTTTATGAAAAAAAACTTGATGAAGATGTTGCTTACGCCATAAGAGTGGGTAAGCCACTGCTGGCTACAGAATGCTGCTGGGGTGATTTGCATGATAGTGTCAGGGCAGAATCCATCAGATATACCCTCACCCAGCTACAGAAAAGAAATATTGGTTATTTAGTTTATCTCTTGCACCACAGTTTAATTGCTGATGCTCATCGTCCGGAGTTTGGTCCGGTTGGTTCTCCTGGCAATTTAGCTTTTATTGAAGCTGATGGCTCTTTGCGACCAGGCCACGAAATCTTCAATGAGTTCTAAATCAGAGCAACGAATAACGAATTAAGAAATTCCAACAGTAGTTTAGAATTTTTCGTGCTGGTTAAACACAGCTGATGGGATGTCTTTAGCACTATCTATTAACATCCTTGACAGGCTTTTGCAGCTGTGTTAGACTACAGTAAAGAAGCCGGCAGATTTGGCCGGTAAAAACAAAGCAACGAAGCAAGAAGCGGTGGAGCGAACGTAAGGCAAAGAGGCCTTTCAGGTGTGGAACCTGAAAGGCCCTTTTCTTTTTAGAAGATCTGCCATTTAAGGAAGGAGGAGAAATGAATCTGCAGCAGCCAGGTAGCAATGATGTACTGGAGACAAGAAACAGGTCGCGTGATGTAGCACCCAGTTCAGGTATCTGTACACGATGTATGGATACCTGCACCGGTAACTGCGATATTTTTAAGGCTTCTTTCCGCGGAAGAGAAGTTTTATATCCCGGTCCATTTGGCAACATCACTGCCGGGGCTGACAAAAAATATCCCGTGGATTATTCTCACCTTAATATTATGGGATACGCACTGGGAGCAAAAGCGATTGACGAGGCAAATCCTGACAAGGCCATCTTTCCGGAGGTGGATACCACAACTGTATACGGGCATACCCATCCGGTCAGGATGCGCATGCCGTTATTCACCGGGGCTCTCGGTTCTACAGACATTGCGCGGAAGTACTGGCACAGCTTTGCCGTAGGAGCTGCCATTTCCGGAATCACACTGGTCATTGGCGAGAACGTGTGTGGAATTGACCCGGGACTGGAAGTGGATTCTCAGGGTAAAGTACGTCGCTCTCCAGAAATGGAACGCCGTGTCCTTCTATACAAAAAGTGGCAGGAGGAATACGGTGACATCATCGTCCAGGCCAATGTAGAAGATATGCGTCTGGAAGTTCCACGATATGTTGTGAATGAGCTCGGGGTGGAAACAATTGAATTGAAATGGGGACAAGGTGCCAAGTGCATTGGAGGAGAAATCAAAGTGAATGACCTTGAGCAGGCACTTCTTCTCCAGAAGCGGGGCTACATCATTACCCCAAGCCCCTCCAATCTAGCAGTGCAGAAAGCCTTCTCTAATGGTGCGATTAAAGAGTTTGAGCGACACTCGCGGCTGGGATTCATTGATAAGGATGAATTCCTGAGAACAGTTGAGACCCTGAGACGAAAGATTGGTGCCAAAAGGGTCACACTCAAGACCGGGGCGTACGGGCCAAGAGAACTCGCCATGGCAATAAAGTGGTCCTCTGAAGCTCGTGTTGACCTTGTAACCATTGACGGTGCTGGTGGAGGTACTGGCATGAGCCCCTGGCGGATGATGGAGGAGTGGGGAATACCTACCTTTTATCTACAGTGCCTTGCTTATGAGTGTGCCCAAAAACTTGCCAGCCGGGGACAGTGGGTTCCTGACCTGGCAATGGCCGGTGGGTTTTCCACAGAGGACCACATTTTCAAGGTCCTGGCAATGGGATCCCCCTATTTCAAAGCAGTATGTATGGGACGGGCGTTAATGATCCCTGGTTTCGTCGGTACAAATATTGAAGGAGTCTGCGGTAGTTCCTCCGGTGGGAGCAAAAACTGGGAAACCCTGCCTCCAACGGTTGCCCGCTATGGAAAAGAACCAGACCAGATTTTTGTCACCTACGCTGAACTTCAGCAAAAATATGGGAGCAGAATGAAAGAGATTCCTCTTGGTGCTGTCGCCATCTACACCTTTGTTGATAAACTGCGCACAGGCCTCACTCAGTTCATGGCTGGTGCACGTAGTTTTCGGCTGGATACCCTTAAGAGAAGTGATTTGGTTGCACTTACCGAGGAGGCAGCGCGAGTATCCGGCATTGCATACGTGATGCAGGCACAAAGGGAAGAAATGCAGGAAATTCTTGAAGGATAGCATCGAGGTAAAATAGAAGAGAATATTTTAAACAGCCATGGCTAAGTATATCTTCGTTATGGGAGGAGTCATTTCCAGCCTGGGCAAGGGCCTTGCCTGTGCTTCCATTGGTAAGATTCTTGAATCCCGCGGTCTATCTGTCTCGCTGATGAAGTTTGACCCGTATATCAATGTGGACCCCGGCACGATGAACCCGTACCAGCATGGGGAGGTTTATGTGACCGAAGACGGAGCAGAGACAGATCTTGACCTTGGTCATTACGAAAGGTTTACTTCAGCCCGAATGACCCGCTATCACAATGTCACCAGCGGACAGGTTTACTACGAAGTTATCTGCCGGGAACGCCGTGGTGACTACCTGGGCAATACAGTTCAGGTCATCCCCCATATCACCGATGAAATTAAAGAAAGAATCCGCAGGGTAGCAAATGTGTCCCGTTCAGATATTATCATTGTGGAAATTGGGGGTACCGTAGGAGACATTGAAAGTTTACCATTTCTTGAGGCAGCGCGGCAATTCGGGCTGGAAGAAGGTAAGAAAAACTGTCTGTACATTCTTCTAACCCTTGTACCTTATGTCCGCGCAGCCGATGAAATAAAAACAAAACCAACCCAGCATAGTGTCGGAACACTTCGGGAAATCGGAATCCAGCCTGATATCCTTTTGTGTCGGACGGAAAAACCTTTGAGCGCAGAGGTAAAGGAGAAAATTTCCCTCTTCTGCAATGTACGGAAACAGGCAGTCATTGAAGCTGGTGATGTAGCCTGTATATATCAGATACCCCTTATGTTTCGGGACCAGGTTCTGGACGAAATTATCCTGGCTCATTTCAATCTAATCGCCCATGCCTGCAGGCTGGAGTACTGGGAACATCATGTGGTGGAACCTGCTCTCCACCCGAAAAAGGAAGTAACCATAGCGCTGGTGGGTAAGTATGTGGAACTACAGGACGCTTACAAATCTATTTATGAAGCGATTGCTCATGCAGGCATAGCAGCACACGCAGCCGTGCGCATCAAAAAAATAGATGCCCAGGAGTGTGAACATACAGAGGCATCCTCTTTACTGGCAGATATCAGTGGGATCCTGGTGCCTGGTGGGTTTGGAATAAGAGGAATTGAAGGAAAGATAATGGCGATTCAGTTTGCCCGGGAGGCAAACATACCCTTTCTCGGGTTGTGCCTGGGCATGCAATGTGCTGTCATTGAGTTTGCCCGACATGTCTGCGGGCTGAAAACAGCCCACTCTACGGAGTGTGACCCAAAAACCAAATATCCTGTCATCTGCCTGCTTCCCGAACAGAAAGATATGAAGAACCTTGGTGGTACCATGCGCCTAGGTGCCTACCCCTGTCGTATCAAGAAGGGAACCCTGGCTTACCAAATATACCAGAAGACAGCTATCTCCGAACGCCACAGACACAGGTATGAGGTAAACAACCGCTACCGCAAAATCATGGAGCAAAACGGTCTTATCGTCTCTGGAATATGGGAAGAAAAAGATCTGGCTGAAATTGTGGAATTGAAAGGCCATCGGTTCTTTATCGCTGTTCAATTCCATCCTGAGTTCTCTTCAAAACCAGATAAACCACATCCCCTTTTCCGGGAGTTTATTTACACAGCGTTGTCCTATGCGAAAACAAAAAGTTCCAGAAGTTGAGTAGAAACATACTTAAGGATTTCTTGTGGTAGAAGGAGAAAAGTAGAAACTTAGAAACGTAGACTGACAGAATATTCTTCTGTTAGAAGACGAATAAATGAAAGAAAGTTGCGGAGTTATAGGGGTTTTCAATGTAAGAAATGCGTTGAAGGTGCTTTATCTTTCTCTTTTTTCCCTCCAGCATAGAGGTCAGGAGAGCTGCGGAATAGTTGTATCTGACTTTAAAAAAGTCTCCATACATAAAGGGATGGGACTTGTGGAAGAAGTTTTCTCTGAACTGAATTTTGAAAATTCAAAAGGAGCTTTTGGTATCGGACATGTAAGATATTCCACAACGGGTTGCTCCAGTGAAAGAAATATCCAGCCCTTCGTTGTCAATTATAAAGGAAAGACATATGCCATTGCTCATAATGGAAATCTCACAAATAGCTACAGTCTGAGAAAAGAACTTGAAGATGAGGGAACACTTTTTCAGAGCACTCTTGATACAGAAGTGATAATGCATCTTTTTTTAAAATCAAAAAAGGAAAATTTTATTGAAAAGCTGATTGATGCCTTGAAGAAACTGCAGGGTTCCTATGCACTCGTTATTTTTACACCAGAAGGGATATATGGCATTAAAGACCCCAATGGGTTTAGACCATTATGCCTTGGCAAACTGGATAACGGCTACATTGTTTCTTCTGAAAGTTGTACGTTTGACCTTGTTGGGGCAACTTATATCAGAGAGATTGAAAGTGGAGAGATACTCTTCATTAACAACCAGGGATTGAAAAGTTATTGTCTACCGAGAAAGAAAATCTCAAGATGTATTTTTGAGTTTATATATTTTGCAAGACCGGACAGCAAAGTATTTGGTCGCAGTGTGTATGTTACCAGAAAAAAACTCGGCGAAACATTAGGAAAAGAATTGCCTTTTAAGGGTGATATTGTTATACCTGTTCCTGATTCAGGCAATATTGCAGCCCTCGGAGTTGCCAGGAAATTAAAAATACCTCTGGAGATGGGTTTTATAAGAAATCATTATGTGGGTAGAACCTTTATCAAGCCCCTTCCAGCATCAAGAGAACTTGGGGTCAAAATCAAACTCAATGTTATCCCTGAAGTTATCAGGAATAAAAATGTGCTTGTTGTTGAGGATTCAATTGTGAGGGGAACAACCAGCACCTTAAGGATAAAAGAAATAAGAAAAGCTGGTGCCAAAAAGGTCTACATGGCGGTGAGCTGTCCACCGATAAAACATCCTTGTTTTTTTGGTATTGATTTCCCTTCCAAAAAAGAATTGATTGCCTCCGATAAGAATAGTGAGGAAATCAGAAAAATAATAGGACTTGACGGTTTGTATTACCTCTCACTGGAAGGTATGCTTTCTTCAATTTCATTACCCACGGAGGAATTCTGCACCTCCTGTTTTACGGGCCATTATCCTGTTGAGATAATTGACTTTAAAGGCAAGGAGCAATTTGAAAAATGAAGGGATACCTTGTTATTGAAGATGGGACAATATATAAGGGAGACGTATTTGGAGCTACAGGAGAAAGATATGGGGAACTTATTTTCAACACAAGCATGACCGGTTATCAAGAAATACTCTTTGACCCATCTTATAAGGGGCAGATAGTTGTCCTGACCTATCCGCTAATCGGTAACTACGGAGCTAACAGCCAGGATCTGGAATCATATAAAATTCACGCTGAAGGACTCGTTGTCAGGGAAAAAAGTAAGATATATTCAAACTGGAGAGCGGAAAAGTCTCTCCATAAACTAATCCAGGAAGACGGAATAGTTGGAATACAGAATGTTGATACCAGAAAGATAACAGAAATTTTAAGGGATAAAGGAGCACAGAAGGGAGGTATTTTTACAGGCGAAAGAGACCCAAAAAAGATGCTACAGAAGGTGAGGGAATCACCTTCAATTATTGGAAAGGACCTGGTAAAATCTGTTATCAAGGAAGAACCATATGTTTGGAAAAAAGAAGGGAAATATAAAGTTGTGGTGATTGATTGCGGCGTGAAATACAATATTTTGAGACTGCTTGCTGCATATGATTTAAAGGTAGTCGTTTATCCAGCAAACGTGCCCTATCAGGAGATGGAAAAGGAACAACCTGATGGAATACTAATTTCCAATGGTCCCGGAGACCCTCAGCCTCTTACCTATATCATAAAAAACGTCTCCAACCTTGTAGAAAAATATCCCGTTATGGGAATATGTCTCGGGCACCAGATTCTCGGACAAGTCTTTGGGGCAAAAACATATAAACTAAAATTCGGCCATCACGGAGCCAACCATCCCGTAAAAGACCTGAAAACAGGAAAAATCTACATAACTGTTCAGAATCATGGGTTTTGCGTGGACATTAACACCGTAAAAGACCAGAACATTGAAGTCACGCACATAAATCTTAATGACCACACCCTGGAGGGAATACAACATAAAAGGCTTCCCCTATTCAGTGTTCAATTCCATCCCGAACATGCACCTGGACCAAGGGATGCCGAATATCTATTTGAAAAGTTTTACAGAAACATCATGGCAGCAAGGAAATAGCGCCATGGGTAAAAGAACTGATATACAGAGCATACTTATAATTGGTTCTGGCCCAATTGTAATAGGGCAGGCCTGCGAATTTGATTATTCAGGTACCCAGGCTTGCAAGGCGTTAAAAGAGGAAGGGTACCAGGTAATACTTGTCAATTCTAATCCCGCTACAATTATGACCGACCCTGAAATGGCAGATAAGATTTACCTTGAGCCATTACTCCCTGAAATCGTCGCAAAAATAATTGAAAAAGAAAGACCTGATGCCATTCTGCCAACCGTTGGCGGTCAGACGGCATTAAATGTAACAACAGAAATTTATGAAATGGGAATAATTGAAAAATATAATGTCAAACTCATTGGGGCCAGTTATCATGCTATAAAAAAGGCAGAAAACAGGGAACTATTCAGAAAATCAATGAAAAAAATTGGCCTGAGGGTGCCAGCAAGCGGCGTTGCTCGCAGCCAGCAGCAGGCGGTAGAAATAGTGAAAGAAATCGGTTTTCCAGTGGTTATAAGACCGGGATATACACTGGGAGGAACAGGTAGTGCTGTAGCATACAACCTTGAAGAATTTGAGGAACTTGCGGAAAAAGGCATAAATGCAAGTATGATAGGTGAAATCTTAATTGAGCAATCTGTTGCTGGATGGAAAGAGTACGAACTTGAAGTGATGAGGGACCTCAAAGATAACGTCGTCGTAATATGCTCCATCGAAAATGTCGACCCAATGGGAGTGCATACGGGTGATAGTATTACAGTTGCTCCGGTTCAGACTTTAACAGATAAGGAATATCAGGATATGAGGGAGGCTGCCATAAATATCATAAGGGAAATCGGAGTTGAAACTGGAGGAAGCAATATTCAATTCGCTATAAATCCGAAAGATGGAGATATGGTTGTAATTGAGATGAATCCAAGAGTTTCCAGGAGTTCGGCTCTGGCATCAAAAGCAACTGGCTTTCCCATAGCGAAAATAGCCGCAAAACTGGCGATTGGATATACCCTTGATGAGATACCGAACGATATAACCAAAAAGACGCCTGCCTGTTTTGAACCCACAATTGATTATTGTGTTGTTAAAATCCCCAAGTTTAATTTTGAAAAATTCCCTGCCGCCGAGCCGTTTCTCACAACCTCAATGAAATCCGTCGGAGAAGTCATGGCTATCGGGAGAACATTTAAAGAAGCACTCCAGAAGGCATTAAGAAGTTTAGAGGAAAACTTTTCTGGCCTTGAAGACATAACATTGAATATGGCTCTGGCAGATGGCTTAAGATATCCAAATCCTTACAGAGTATTCTATATTAAAACGGCCCTCAAAAGGGGTAAAACAATTGAGGAAATCCATAATCTCTCTAAAATAGATAAATGGTTTCTCTCAAATATAAAAGAGATTGTTGATTTTGAAAAAAAACTCAAAAAATTTGCGGGCAAAGAAATTGATTACCAGATTTTAAAAAAAGCAAAGGAGATGGGATTTTCAGACAGGCATATTGGAAAAATTATAGAAAGGAAGGAAACTGAAATCAGAAGTATAAGGAAGAGATATGGAATTGAAAGTGACTACAAATGTGTGGACACATGCGCAGGAGAATTCGTGGCCAATACACCTTATTACTATTCAACGTACGAAAGTCCTGAAATTATAAGGATGGACTGAGCAATGCGGGGAAAGGTCGTTATAGTAGGTGGGGGACCAAATAGAATAGGTCAGGGCATAGAATTTGATTACTGCTGTGTCCATGCATCATTGGCTTTAAAGGAAGAAGGTTATGAAAGTATCATGATAAATTGTAATCCTGAAACAGTCAGTACTGATTATGACACTTCTTCACGACTTTATTTTGAGCCGTTAACCTTTGAAGACGTGATGAATATTATAGAAAAGGAAAAGCCTGCCGGTATAATTCTTCAACTTGGAGGTCAAACGCCCTTGAAACTTGCTATCCCTCTCAAGAATGCGGGAGTAAACATTCTTGGTACAGACGCCGTGGGAATAGACATTGCAGAGGACAGAGAAAAATTCAGAGAATTATTGCAGAGATTAGACCTGAACCAACCATCAAACGCAACGGCATTCCATTATCAGCAGGCAAAAGAAGTAGCAAAGGAAATTGGATATCCTGTGTTAGTCAGGCCCTCCTATGTTCTCGGCGGAAGAGCAATGGAGATTGTGTATGATGACGAGACATTAAACGAATATATGGAAAAAGCTATTAAAGCCTCACCGGAACATCCTGTTTTAATAGATAAATTTCTTGAGGACGCGATTGAAGTTGATGTTGATGCTTTATGCGATGGCAAAGTCTGCCTGATAGGTGGCATTATGGAACATATTGAGGAAGCAGGTATCCATTCAGGGGATAGCGCAATGGTTTTACCTCCCTATAGTTTAAAGAAAGAAATAATTGAAGGGATAAAAAATGCAACCAGAAAACTTGCTCTTTCACTAAACATAATAGGGTTTATAAATATTCAGTATGCTGTGAAAGATGGCATCATTTATGTACTGGAAGTAAATCCGCGCGCCTCAAGGACAATACCCTTTGTAAGCAAAACCACAGGAATTCCCCTGGCGAAGGTAGCGACAAAGGTAATGACAGGAAGAATGCTCCGGGAATTTAATCTTGTAGAACCGGTGCACTTGCCATATTTTGCCGTCAAAGAGTCAGTGTTTCCTTTTAACAGGTTTGATACTGTAGATGCCGTTTTAGGTCCGGAGATGAAATCCACCGGCGAAGTCATAGGAATTGATAAGACTTTTGAAATGGCATATGCCAAAAGTCAGCTGGCAGCAGGACAGTTTTTGCCAGGACAGGGAAACGTTTTTGTGAGTGTCAGAGACAGGGATAAAAAGGCAATATATCCGATAGTTAAGGGGCTTTCACAGATGGGATTTAAAATATACGCCACCAAAGGAACTGCAAATTATCTTTTAAGAAAAAAACTTGATGTCAAAATTATCCCCAAGGTATATGAAGGAGAAAGACCAAACATTGTTGATTATATAAAAAACAATCAAATCCACTTAATAATTAACACACCCTCAGGGAAAAAACCGAAAAAAGATATTGTTTCCATAAGAAGACTGGCAGTGCAAAAGAATATACCATTAATCACTACACTGCCAGGAGCAAGAGCAACTTTGTTTGCCATCAAGAAGTTGAAAGAAAAAGAAATAGAAGTTAGACATCTTTTAGATTATTACAAAATGCAGGAAAAGTAAATGGTTGGCATAATTGATTTTGGCTCACAATATACTCAGCTGATAGCAAGAAGGGTGAGGGAGTTGAAGGTATATTGTGAAATTTTTCATTATCTGACAACGTATGAAAAATTGAAGGAAAAAAATGTTCAGATTGTTATTCTCTCCGGGGGTCCAGGTCATATAGAGGATAAGAAATTAACCCTGGACAAAAGAATTCTCAATGGTAATTTTTATATTCTCGGGATATGTTACGGAATGCAGCTGCTGGCAAAAATCTTTGGGGGCGAGATATCTCATGGAGAAATAAGGGAGTACGGGAAAACTCTATTCTTCCCTGAGACAAGAGAAAAAATATTTGAAGGAGTCAAGAAGGAAACAATAGTGTGGATGAGTCACTGGGATTATGTACGCAAACTTCCTGACAGTTTTCAGGTTGCTGGCAGAACCGAAAATCTTCAGATTGCAGCGCTGAGGGACACGAGAGGAAAAATCTATGGAGTTCAATTTCATCCGGAGGTTATTCATACCGAAGAAGGGAAAAAAATATTCAGGAACTTTCTCTTCAGGATATGTAAGGCGAAACGAGATTGGAACTCTGAATTAATACTGGAAAAGATAGAAAATGAAATCAGGGAGAAGGTAGGAAACGAAAAAGTAATATGTGGATTAAGTGGCGGGGTTGACTCTTCTCTCTTATCCATAATAATCAATAATGTCTGTGGAAAGAATTTATTATGCGTGTTTGTAAATAATGGATTGTTAAGAAAAAAAGAGACGGAAGATATCATTGGATTTTTTTTAAACAGGCTAAATTTTAAATATGTTGACGCCTCAAGAACTTTTCTGGAAAAGCTTAAAAACGTCTCGGACCCGGAGGAAAAAAGAAAGATTATAGGGAAGACATTTATTGAAATTTTTGAAAGAGAGGGTAAGAAATTCGGGGCAAAATACCTTGCCCAGGGAACTTTGTATCCTGATGTCATTGAAAGTATATCACCGTTTGAGGGGCCATCAGCGAAAATCAAGACTCATCATAATGTGGGAGGACTTCCTGAGAAGATGAAGTTTAAGCTTGTGGAACCATTTAAATTTCTGTTTAAAGATGAAGTAAGAAAAGTCGCAAGAAAACTGAATCTACCCGATTTTATAGTAAAAAGACATCCTTTCCCTGGGCCCGGTCTGGCAATAAGAATTATTGGAGAGATAAATAAGGAACGACTTGAAATCATCAGGAATGCGGATACCATAGTAGACGAGGAAATAAGAAAAGCAAAACTCTACGACAATGTCTGGCAGGCATTTGCCGTGCTGTTACCAGTGAAAAGTGTTGGAATTATGGGAGATGAGAGAACATACGAAAATGTGGTCGCCGTAAGAATTATTAAGAGCGTGGATGGTATGACTGCCAGCTGGGTAAAAATTCCTTATCCTGTTCTTGAAAGAATATCAGGAAGAATAGTAAATGAGGTTAGAGGAGTGAATAGGGTTGTCTATGACATAACCTCAAAACCGCCAGCCACCATAGAATGGGAATAGAATTTTATTCTGAACTACTCTATGTCTTTGAATAACAGTTTTCCACTTTTCCTGGACAGTGTGAACATTTTTTCTATTCCTCAGAACTGGCAGAGACAGCAGCACTTTGCTCCGACAGCAACAGGTGTGATTTGACATGAAATCACATAATAGGTAAAATGTTAGCATAGCCAGCTGTAATTGGTGAACCTGGAGATAGTTCTCCTTCCGGACAGAGTAGTCCCAGTTTACCGAAGAATGGTCAAAATCCCAGAAAGGATTTTCAATGCAAAAACTCAGAGTAGCACTTTGTCAATTGGATTTTACAGTTGGTGATATTACCGGAAATAGTAAAAAGATTATATCAGCAATAGGACAATGCAAAAAAGAGAAATGCGATTTTATTGTTTTCCCGGAGCTGGCAGTGACCGGGTATCCTCCAGAAGATTTACTTTTAAAAGACAGATTCATAGAGGAAAATTTGCAGGCAATCAAAAAGATGAAGAACTATGTTGGAGACACTGTCGTAATTATAGGTTTTGTACATAAAAAGGAGAGAAAACTCTATAACTCAGCGGCAACTATTTATAAGGGGTCAATTGTGGGCATATACGATAAAATGCAACTTCCAAACTACGGCGTTTTTGACGAGGAAAGATATTTCGAAAAGGGACAGCGGCCGCGTGTTTTTGAAATTAAGGGAATCAGGTTTGGCATAAATATATGTGAGGATATATGGCACAGGGAAGGTCCTGTATCTCAACAGGTAAAAAAAGGAGCAAGATATATTTTTACATTAAATGCTTCACCGTATCATTTCAGAAAAATTAAGGAAAGGGAAAAGATAATCAAAAATATCTGCCGGAGAAATCATGTTTGCCTGTTCTATGTCAATCTTGTTGGGGGACAGGACGAAATTGTTTTTGACGGTCAGTCATTGATGGTAAATGAAAAAGGAGAAATTCTGAAAAGAGGGAAATTGTTTGAAGAACAAATTATAATATGTCAAGGCAAGAAGGAAAGTATTGAAGCAGTTGGTGAGTGTGAAGAATTATATAAGGCATTGGTCACTGGATTAAGAGACTATGTGCATAAGAATGGATTTGAGAAAGTCGTTATTGGCTTAAGCGGGGGTATTGATTCCTCTCTTGCTGCCACCATTGCTGTTGATGCTCTTGGAAAAGAGAATGTTACCGGCGTCTTTATGCCGTCCAGGTTTTCTTCAAAACAATCCTTCCAGGACGCAAAAGAACTTTCTGAGAATCTCCAGATTAAATTTCTTGAGATTCCTATCGAAAATATTTTCTGTTCTTATCTCGTAACCCTGAAAGATTTTTTCTCCAACAAATCGTTTGATATCACAGAAGAAAACATTCAGGCAAGGATAAGAGGAAATTTACTTATGGCTTTATCAAATAAATTCGGATACCTTGTCTTAACGACAGGAAATAAATCAGAAATGAGCGTCGGATACACCACACTTTATGGAGATATGGCTGGTGGGTTTGCCCCCCTGAAGGACTTGTATAAAACGATGGTTTACAGGATTGCAGAATGGAGAAATTCAATGGGCACAGTTATCCCTGCAAGCGTTCTAACAAGAGAACCAACAGCAGAATTAAGAGAAAACCAGAAGGATATGGATACTTTACCTTCCTATGAACTTCTTGATGAAATTCTTAAAGAATACATTGAGAAAGATAAAACCTACGAAGATCTTGCCCGGATGGGATATGAAAGGGCAGTAGTAAAAAAAGTTATCAGAATGGTTGATAAGAGTGAATACAAAAGAAGGCAATCTCCTCCTGGATAACCCCAAAAGCATTCGGCAAAGATAGAAGGATGCCCATAACAAACTATTACACGATCTAAATGGAATATATTGAACTGATTGAAAGGATTAATATTAGCCTGGTAAAGATGGCGAAAAAATTGAAAAGAGATGGTTTTTCTTTCGATGAAAACGACCTGCTCCAGGAACTCTATTTGCATGTCTGGGAAGAATGGAAAAATGGCAAATTGAGAGATAGAAGTATTTCCTACATTTTAAGAGGTTGCTATCTCCATTTGAAAAACTTTATGAGAAAGGCTCAAGGAATGAATAGAATCTCAGTGGAACAATTTCTGGAAAACGGTAATGACCTATCCGTATACGAAAAAAATTATGATCTGGACAGAATGTTTGCGCTTCTAAACAAAAAGGAAATTGAAATCCTGAGACTTCTCGCCGCAGGATACACGCTAAGAGAGGCAGGAGAAATTTTTTGTATCTCCCACGTTATGGTTATAAAAATTATAAAAAATGTAAGAAGAAAAACCGAAAGATATAGGGAAACAGTGCTCGGTTACCAAAAGCCATAAAATTTTACTTTAATAAGTATATACACAGGGTGGTGTGGAAACAAAGGCGTTTTCCTTTACTGGAAAGCGCCTTCTTTCTTTTAAACAAAAGGAGGAAAGATGAATAGGGAATTAAGTAAAAAGGATGTTATGGAAGCTTGTAAAGATAAAGATGTTAAATTCATAAGGTTGTTCTTCTCAGATATAGCCGGTCAGATGAAGGGATTTTCAATTCCTGTTGAGGAACTGGAGTACGCCCTTGAAGAGGGAATGGGATTTGACGGCTCCTCCATAAAGGGATTTGCCCGGATAGATGAATCAGATATGGTCGCTCTCCCTGACCCATCAACTTTTACCATGCTGCCCTACCGGCCAAGAGAAAAGGCAGTAGCAGCAATGATCTGCGATATTTTAAACCCGGACAGAAGTCCGTACGAAGGTGATTCAAGATATATATTGAGGAAAAAACTCCAGAGTATAAAAAAAGAAGGTTTCACATTTTATGTGGGGCCTGAACTTGAATTTTTTATATTCAGGGATAACAAAGGAACAGAAACATTAGATGAGGGTGGATATTTTGATGTAACAACTCTTGACGCTGCCGCAGATGTCAGAAGAGAAATTATCCTGACACTTGAAGAAATGGGAATAAGAGCAGAATATTCACATCACGAAGTGGCGCCAAGCCAACATGAAATTGATTTAAGATATACTGATGCTTTGACTATGGCTGACATAGTCATGTTTTATAGAATGATTGCTAAGGAAATTGCTTCAAAACACGGACTGTACCTGACATTCATGCCAAAGCCAATATTTGGAGTAAACGGTAGCGGAATGCATACACATCAATCATTGTTTCAAGGCGAAAAAAATGCCTTTTTTGATGCAAATGACAAATTTTATTTGAGTGAAACCGCCAAAAAATATCTCACGGGATTGTTACGCCATTCCAGAGAAATAACACTTGTTTGTAATCAATGGGTAAATTCATACAAACGTCTTGTCCCCGGATATGAAGCACCTGTATATATGTGCTGGGCAAGAAGAAATAGGAGCACATTAATAAGGGTACCTATGTACAAACCTGGAAGAGAAAAATCAACAAGAGTTGAATTTCGCTCCCCGGACCCGGCGTGTAATCCCTATCTTGCATTCTGCTGTATGGTTTCCGCAGGATTAAAAGGCATAGAAAATAATTATACGCTTCCGGACCCAATTGAAGTTGATGTCTACCACTTAACAGAACAAGAGCGAAATAAAATGGAAGTGGATATGTTACCTGGTAGTTTAATTGAAGCAATTGAAATAGCAGAAAAAAGTCAGTTACTGAAGGAAACACTTGGAGAACATATCTATTCTAATTTATTGGCTGCAAAAAAGATTGAGTGGGATGAATACAGAAAAAGGGTTCACGAATATGAGATAAAAACATACTTACCAATCTTATAAAGAATGGACGAGAGGCATTTTAGAATCCCATCTGGATGTGGAGTAAGTGGCATAATGGCAAGAAATGGAATGCCCTTAGGTGGTGACAGGATACTTACCTCCATTTGTAATATGATGGAGAGGGGAAATGGCCTTGGTTCAGGGTTTGCTGCTTATGGGATATATCCAGATTTCAAAGATTATTGGTGCTTTCACATTATGTACAACGAAACAAAGGGGATAGAGACAACGGAAAATTATTTGGAACAAAAATTTCACATTATCCACTCGGAACCGATACCGACAAAAAGAGTGAGGTCCTTATTTTACACTCCGCGCTTACACAGGTATTTCTTAAAAGTTCAGGAAAAAACTTTGGAAAAGGAGATTTATTCTCTTACTGAAGAAGATTTCATTATCAAGACTGTTATGTTTATCAATAAAAACATTAAAGATTCTTTTGTCTTTTCTTCGGGAAAAAACATGGGGATATTTAAAGGGGTTGGACAACCTGATGAGATTGGAGAATTCTATAAGATTCTTGACTATAAAGGATACATCTGGCTTTCCCATAACAGATTCCCAACAAATACAGTGGCCTGGTGGGGTGGAGCACACCCTTTTGGCATTTTAGACTGGTCTGTTGTCCATAACGGTGAAATCTCCAGTTATGGCATAAATAGAAGATATCTTGAGAACTCTGGATACTTCTGCACCCTTTTTACAGACACAGAGGTAATTACATATCTTTTTGACCTGCTTTACAGAAAACATAAGCATGATTTTCAAACAATCGGGGATATTCTTGCGCCTCCCTTCTGGTTTCAAATTGAAAGGGTAGAAGACGAAAATTGTAGGAGGATACTTAAAAGTCTGAGAATTGTTTATGCTTCCGCACTCGTTAACGGCCCCTTTGGAGTTATTGTCGCCAACTCTGAATCTATGGTAGGCATGACAGACAGAATAAAACTAAGGCCCCTTGTTGCCGGAGAGGATGATGAATTCTACTATATTGCTTCAGAGGAAGCAGCAATCAGAATTATAGGCGGGCCAACTAAAAACATTTTCCAAGTTGAGGCAGGTAAACCGGTCATCTTCAAAGTAAAATGGCAAAGATAAAAAGAATATGTGAATTCCTGGTTGAACGTGACGAGGATAAATGCATCAAATGTCAGGCTTGCGTCCGTATGTGTTCCAACGATGTCCACAAATACGACGGGGAAGAAAATACAATAAGAAGTGAGAGTTCAAAATGTGCAGGATGCCATTTTTGCGAGCAGCTATGTCCAACGGCTGCCATAACAATAAAGAAAAATATGTATGCCCTTAGAGAAAATTACAACTGGCAGAAGGAATATGTTTATGACATCCTGAGACAGGCAGAAACAGGCGGAGTTATACTTACAGGCATGGGCTGTGACAAAAAATATAAAAATTACTTCGACCGTATTGTTTTAAATGCATCACAGGTAACAAATCCCTCCATAGACCCGCTCCGGGAACCAATGGAACTCAAAACATTCATTGGGAAAAAACCCAACAGCATCAGGTTCACCACTCAGAACGAGGAAAAAATGCTTAAAACAGAAATTCCACCACAGCTTGAACTTGAAATCCCGATAATGTTTTCTGCAATGAGTTTTGGCTCAATATCTCTCAACGCGATGAAATCACTTGCCATTGCGGCTAAAAAATTTGGAACTTGCTGGAATACAGGAGAAGGAGGACTTCCAGAACAACTTTACCCTTACTCTGACAAATGTATTGTTCAGGTCGCCAGTGGAAGATTCGGAGTTGACATTAACTACCTTGAAAAAGCGGCAGCAATTGAAATCAAGATAGGACAGGGGGCAAAACCAGGAATTGGTGGACATCTACCCGGAGAAAAAGTCAGTGCAGAAATAAGTAGAACAAGAATAATACCGGAAGGAACAGACGCTTTATCACCTGCTCCACACCACGATATTTATTCCATTGAGGACTTAAAACAACTTGTATTTGCCTTAAAAGAAGTCACTCTTTATAAAAAAATCATCGGGGTTAAAATTGCAGCAGTCCACAATATTGCTCCAATTGCAACCGGGGTGATCAGAGCAGGAGCTGATTATGTTGCCATTGATGGAATAAGGGGCGGAACAGGAGCTGCACCGAAGATTATCAGGGACAATGTCGGTATCCCAGTAGAAATAGCAATAGCCGCTGTCGACCAGAGATTAAGAGAAGAAGGGATAAGAAATCAGGCTTCAATAATAGCAGCAGGTGGATTCAGAAAAAGTTCGGATGTCGTAAAAGCAATTGCTCTCGGGGCCGATGCCGTTTATATCGGGTCTGCTGCCTTAATTTCATTGGGCTGTCATCTATGCCAGAAGTGCTATACGGGAAAATGTAACTGGGGAATAGCAACCCAGGACCCATATCTTACGAAAAGGCTAAACCCCGAAATTGGCGCTGAAAGAGCCTACAATCTCTTGAGGGCATGGTCTCTGGAGATAAAAGAGATGCTGGGTGGCATGGGAATAAATGCCATAGAATCCCTCAGAAGCAATAGAGAACAGTTACGAGGCTTTGATTTAAATGAAGTTGAACTGAAATTTCTTGGCATAAAACATGTTGGAGAAGCATGGTAAAAGGAAAACTTTTAATAAGGGAAGAATATTGCATGGGTTGTCGGTTGTGCGAAGTACATTGTATAACCCAACACTCAGGAACAAAAGATATAGTGAAAGCATATAAAGGAAAGGAACAAAAACCATTATCAGGAATCTATTTTGAAGAAGACAGACATGTCAGCTTTGCAATTCAATGCAGACACTGCGAGGAAGCACCCTGTATAGAGGCTTGTTTAACTGGTGCCATGTACAAAGATAAGATTACCGGGGCAGTCTTACATAACAACGAAAAATGTGCTGGATGCTGGATGTGTGTGATGGTATGCCCCCTCGGTGTCATAAAGGTTGACATTCAAAACAGAAAAATTGCCTCCAAATGTGATCTGTGTATCACAAGTGGATTCCCTGTCTGTGTGGAAAACTGTCCTAATGAAGCAATAGTACTTGTTGATGCAAAGGGAGAAAAAATTGGCAGGAAATAGCTATGTAATTATAGGAAATTCCATTGCCGGCATAAGCTGCATCGAAGGAATAAGAAGAGTGGATAAGGAAGGAGAAATATTTCTTTTTTCCGATGAGGAGATCTTAAACTATTCTAAACCTTTAATCTCATATTATCTTGGCGGAAGATTGAAAGAAGAGCAACTGAATTTTCGGGAAGAGAATTTTTACAAGGAAAGTAATGTAAGATGTTTCTTGAATACGCCTGTGAGAAAAATAGACATAAAAGAGAAACTTATCTACACAGGTAACGAAAGTTTTAATTTTGATTTTCTATTTATAGGGACAGGCGGACGACCTATAATACCGGAAATAGAAGATATGAGCAAAATAAAACAGGGAATATTTACCTTCACAAAACTGGACACTGCGAAGAAGCTAAAAAGATTCATAGAAGGAAAGAAAATAAAGGAAATCGTTGTGCTTGGTGCTGGACTGATAGGACTTAAATGTACCGAAGGTTTAATCGCCAGAGGAATTTCTGTAAAAATAATTGATCTTTCAGATAGGTTGCTATCAAACACCTTTGATTTACATACTTCCGAAATAATTGAGGATAAATTAAGGGCCAGTGGGTGTGAGGTCATAAAGAATAACACAGTGCAGAAAGTTGCTGGTGAGGCTGGTGAGTTGAGGGAAGTAATTCTTAAAGATGGGAAAAGAATAAAGACAAACGCTCTAGTAATATGTGTCGGCGTAATTCCTGAAACAAGTGTTATAGAGGGCACAGGAATAATAAAAAACAGAGGAATAATAGTCAATGAATACATGCAAACAAATATCCCCTTTATATTTGCTGGAGGAGATGTTGCCGAGGCAGATAATTTTTTTATAGATAAGAAATCAGTTATTGCCATATGGCCGGTGGCGTCAAGAATGGGAAAAGTTGCTGGTTATAATATGGCTGGTGCAAACAAAAGATATGACGGGTTGTTTGTGATGAATTCAATTGAATTTTTCGGAATACCTGTAATTTCCTTCGGGATTACAAATCCTTCTTCCAATGCCGGCTATGAAGTAATTTCTACAATGGACTCTGGAAAGGAGTTTTACAGAAAAATAGTTATAAAAGAAAATAAGATTGTCGGAGCAATTTACCTTGGAAAAATAGAAAGGGCAGGAATAATTTCAGGCCTGATAAAAAATAAAGTGGATGTATCTTCTTTTAAAAATTGGCTAATAAACGATAAATTTGGTCTCCTTGTTCTTCCAGAAGAATACAGAAAGCATATTGTTGCAGGGGAAGGAATAGAGGTATGAAGGAAATAAAAATTGATGCCGCAAAGCTTCATTATAGTACATTGAACAGGAAAATACGACTTTTGATAAATGATGGGTACACAAGAATCTTTCTTGAAAATGTTTATGGCCAGAGATTCACAGCAGCAGGTCTGAAAGAGAAAAATATTGAGATAATAATAAACGGTGTTGCAGGAAATGATACTGGATGTTTTATGGACGGTCCAATAATTTATGTAAACGGAAGCTGTCAGGACGGGGTTGGAAACACAATGAATTCTGGGAAAATAATTGTGAATGGTAATTCCGGTGACATAGCAGGCCATTCCATGAGAGGAGGGGAAATTTACATAAAAGGAAATGCTGGATATAGGGTAGGTATTCATATGAAGGAATACAAAACTTTTTATCCCGTTATTGTTATTGGTGGAACATCAAAAGATTTTCTTGGGGAGTATATGGCGGGAGGTCTTATAATCGTTTTGAACCTTGAAGAGAAAAAACGAATTGCTGGCGAGCTTGCTGGAACAGGAATGCATGGGGGTCAGATATTTCTCAGAGGGCAAATAGATCCAGGAACGGTAGGAAAAGAAGTTAGAATTTTTAAAGAGGATAAAATTGAAAAAATATTGGCTTACCTGATAAACTTCAGCCACTACTTCAATATTCCTGTTAGAGAGATTACAAACAGAGAATTCATTAAGTTAATTCCTGTCTCAAAAAGGCCCTATGGCAGGATTTATTGTTATTAGCGATTCCGCCCTTTTATACTGAAGTCCTTCTATAAAACAACACTCTTTACCTCGCTTTGATACCCTGCAATACATCGTTGTGCAGAATTTAATGAAAGCTCTTACTCATTACATTTAACACAAAATTTTTTCTATCTCTTCTTCTAATATCACCCTCAGTACCACTTGACGAAAGTTTTTATATCTGGTAGCATCCCAGGTAATCGGAGACAAAGTCGTCATCCGGGGTAAGGCACAGACGCCACTGCTTTTAGCATAAGCTGAGCAGTGGCATTTTATTTGGCTAAAAAACAGGAGGAAAAAGATGTCTTATGTAGAAGATGTACTGAATGCGGTTATTCAGAAAAATCCGCTGGAGAAAGAGTTTCACGAGGCGGTCAGGGAAGTTTTTCGGTGCCTGGAACCGGTATTGCAAAAAAGACCGGAGTACAGAGAAGCAAGAATTCTGGAAAGGCTGGTAGAGCCTGAGCGGGTAATTATTTTCCGGGTTGCCTGGCTGGATGACAACAACACCTGTCAGGTAAATAGAGGCTTTCGGGTGCAATTTAGTAGTGCGATTGGACCTTATAAAGGTGGTTTGCGTTTTCATCCCAGTGTGAACTTAAGCGTAGTGAAGTTTCTGGCTTTTGAGCAGATTTTTAAAAACTCTTTAACTTCCCTCTCTATGGGTGGCGCCAAGGGCGGTTCAGATTTTGACCCCAAAGGGAAAAGTGACGCGGAGGTAATGCGTTTCTGTCAGGCTTTTATGAACGAACTTTTCCGCCACATTGGACCTGATACTGATGTTCCAGCTGGAGATATTGGTGTTGGGGAGCGAGAAATTGGTTACCTCTTTGGCCAGTATAAGAAACTGGTGAATGAATTTACTGGAGTTTTTACTGGTAAAGGAATCAACTGGGGTGGTTCTCTCATCCGTCCGGAGGCGACTGGTTACGGACTGGTATATTTTGCCAGGGAAATGCTCAAGAGAAAGAAGAGGAACTTTTCAGGTCTGACCTGTCTTGTTTCCGGTTCAGGCAATGTTGCCCAGTATACCGCGGAAAAACTCATCCAGCTGGGTGCCAGGGTAATCACTCTTTCTGATTCCAGTGGTTTTGTTTATGATGCTGCTGGCATCAATGAAGAAAAATTACGTTTTGTGATGGAACTGAAAAATGTGCGCCGCGGCCGGATTAAGGAATACGCCGAGAAATACAATGTGCCTTATTATGAAGGTAAAAAACCATGGGCTGTCAAAGCTGATGCTGCTTTCCCCTGCGCCACAGAGAATGAAATTAATGTTAAAGAAGCTGAAGAGCTCATCAAAAATGGTTGTCTTCTGGTGGCTGAAGGTGCTAACATGCCCTGCACACCGGAGGCAGTAGAAAAATTTCAGAAAGCAGGTGTACTTTTTGCTCCGGGAAAAGCAGCCAACGCAGGAGGGGTAGCCACCTCAGGGCTGGAAATGAGCCAGAATTCCATGCGGCTTGCCTGGCCCAGAGAAGAAGTGGACAGAAGACTCCAGGAAATTATGTATTCCATCCATGAGACAATCATCAGGGTTGCTGCTGACTATGGATTTCCGGAAAACTATGTAGTAGGAGCAAACATTGCTGGTTTCATCAAGGTGGCAGATTCCATGCTGGCTCAGGGCGTGGTCTGATGGTATTATAAACTATGCGGCGGATTCTGGTGGTTTATTATTCAAGAACAGGTAATACCAGGAAGGTTGCCAGTTTTCTGGCAGAAAAACTATCTGCAGAACTGGAGGAAATAAAGGAAGTTCTGCCAGGCAGGAAAACCTTTTTTTCTGCTGCCTGGCAGGCAAGAAGAAAATACTGCCCCCCAATACTGCCGCAAAAGTTTAATCCCTCTGCTTATCACCTGGTAATCATCGGCACACCGGTCTGGGCTTTCACCATGGCCAGCCCTGTGCGCAGTTTTCTTACTCTTCACCGCGGTAGATTACGGCAGGCAGCTTTTTTCTGTACTCTTGGCGGTTACGGGAGCAAGAATACCTTCCAGGAAATGGAAAGAGTTGCCGGTAAAAAACCCCTGGCTTGTTTGAGTATAAGAGAAAAAGATATCCGTAACAATCACTTCTTTGAACAGGTGGAAGGGTTTGTGCAAGAGATAGACAAACTCCTGAAGAAATGAGATTTGCTTGGTCTCAGACTGCGTTTTACCCACGAAGGAGCAAGAGATGAAAAAGTTAATAGGATTTGATAATCAATTCTATCTTCAACAGCAGGAAAAGGCTATTTTAGAACGAATTAAAATGTTCTCCGGAAAACTCTACCTGGAATTTGGCGGCAAGATTTTGCATGACTATCATGCTGCCCGGGTGCTACCTGGTTACAATCCGAATATCAAGATAGAGTTGCTCCGCTCCCTGAAGGATAAGATTGATATCCTTTTGTGTATCTATGCTGGTGACATTGAAAGGGGAAGAATCAGGGGAGATTTTGGGATAACCTATGCTGTGGATACCTTGAAACTCATAGATGATTTAAGGGAAAATGGACTTGGTGTCCTGGCTGTGGTCATTACCAGATTTGACAACCAGCCACAGGCTTTAGGTTTTAAGACGAAGCTGGAAAATAGAAATATCAGGGTTTATCTTCACCGCGCAACACAGGGTTATCCCACAGATGTAGATACCATAGTTAGCCCTGCTGGCTACGGTCAGAATACCTACATTGAAACCAGTAAACCCATTGTGGTTGTTACCGGACCAGGACCGGGAAGTGGAAAACTGGCTACCTGCCTTTCCCAGTTATACCACGACCATCGTCAGGGTCTCAGGTCAGGCTATGCTAAATTTGAGACCTTCCCGATATGGAATCTTCCTTTGAAACACCCGGTCAACATTGCTTATGAGGCAGCTACTGCTGACCTTCAGGATTTCAATATGATTGACCCGTACCACCTGAGTGCCTATCAGAAAAGCGCGGTTAATTATAACCGTGATGTGGAGATTTTTCCTGTCATCCAGAGAATTATGAAAAGGATTATGGGAGATAGTATGCCTTATAAGTCACCCACTGATATGGGGGTCAACCAGGCTGGTTTTGCCATTATAGACGACCAGGTTGTCCAGGAAGCAGCCCGTCAGGAAATTATCAGGCGTTTCTTTCGCTATCAGCTGGAACAACTCCTGGGACTGGAGAAGAAAGAGACTGTGCAGCGAGCAATCCTTCTCATGGAAGAGGCAGGTGTTAGCCCTGAAGGAAGAAAGGTAGTCACACCAGCCAGAATCGCCGCCCAGAAAGTCAGCCAGAGAGTTCCAGGACAAATTACCAGTGGTGCAGCGTTAGAACTACCTGATGGCTCTATTGTTACCGGGAAAAATTCTTCTCTCATGACTGCTGCATCCAGTCTCATCCTTAACGGTATTAAACAGCTGGCAGAAATACCTGACAAAATCCACCTTCTGGCACCGAATGTCATTCAACATATTCGCAATCTAAAAAAAGACATTCTTGGCCTCAAACAGGAAATTCTGGACCTGGAGGAAACATTGATTGCACTTTCTATCTCCGCTGCCACCAACCCCACAGCTGAATTAGCCATGGCTAAACTGGGTGAACTGGTTGGATGCGAGGTTCATCTCACTCATGTACCTGCGCCAGGAGATGAGGTTGGTTTACGCCGGCTGAAGGTGAATCTGACTGTGGACCCGGTTTTCCCTTCCCAGGACCTTTATCTCGGGTAAAAAATTCAGCCACTCAAAATTTTCCAGTCAATTAATTCCGAGGTAGAGACAATTCTTCCTTCTCTTCTGGATTTCTCTGCTGCCTGGGCAATCACCACACTGTAAATACCTTCCCTGACTGAAGGAAAAGAGAAGGAATCCGGGTCCTGCCAGGAAAGAAGTAATGATTCCAGCATAGTAGCGTCAGCCCCTCCATGTCCACCTTCTCCTCTTGTGAGCATGTGGGTAATCTGCTCTTTTTTCCACCTGGGATAAAGTACAATTTTGTTCTCACTTAAATCAGCCTCCAGGTGCCCGTGGGTACCAACCACGGTGTAACGTCTGGTAGACACTGGTGTGAAAAAACATTCCCAGTGGAAAATCCGGCTTCCGTTTTCGTACTCTACAAGAACAAAACCGTTATCATGTGTATCTTTTTTTGAGAGGTAGAGACAGGTATCCGGGTAGTAGTGATCATTTTCTGCCACCTTCTCGGTATAAAGTGGTGTCTGTATCTTACTGGCATCAGGACATAACAAACTGGCTTCACACGCCCGGCAGTAAGGACCTATTTTCTTCCCGTCAGGAGCAAAGGGTATGCCCTGCGGCTGGAAAATATCCACTCCAGCCATGGCTACCACCCTTAACGGTCTGGCCATATTCAAATACCAGTTAATGATGTCAAAATCATGACAGCCCTTATGACAGAAAAGACCACCGCTGTATTTATAAAAGCGGTTCCAGCGTCCCATATATGTCTTCCCACCTTCGTAAAAGTCCGCGTTGGTAATGTTGACTATCCGCCCAACTGCTCCGCTGTCCAGAATTTCCTTGAGGCGGCGACAGACCGGGTCATACCGCAAATTGAAACCAAGAAACAACCGACGACCTGTCTCCTTCATGGTTTGATAAACTTTAAGACAGTCCTCTGTTTTTGTAGCCAGAGGTTTGTCCACAAACACATCTTTCCCTGCTTTCATCAGACTGACAGCAATTTCTGCATGGGTAAAATCAGGTGTGGTTACTATAGCCAGGTCAATATCTTCTGTCAGTATCTGATGGTAGTCCTTATACTGAGGTACCAGACACCCGGTTTTCTCCTTAAGAAAACCTGCTACTACCTGACAACGGGCTGGATTAACGTCACAAAGCGCCACCAGTTGCACATCTCTTTTCTGGCTGAGCGGTAAGACAAAACCGTAAAAACCACGACTTCCTGTTCCAATAACAGCTACCTTTACCATTCTTTACCTCCAGCTGATTAAAAAATCAGTTTCAAAGAAGCAGCTGCTGCCACTATCTGGATAACAAGGGTAAATGTTTTCTCCGGGATTTTTCTCAGGACAAAAATTCCTGAAAATGCTCCCAGGGTAATAGCAGGTAAAACCAAAAGATTAAGCTTCAAAGATTCTACGGTAATGAAACCAAGGTTGGTACTGAAAGGAACCTTGAACCAGTTCAGAAGAAAAAAGTACCAGGCAGCAGTCCCAACAAACTCTACCTTGGGAAGTCTCATCGCCAGGAGATAAATAATCAGGATAGGACCGGCTGCATTAGCCATCATTGTGGTGATACCCGCAAGCAACCCCACTCCAGCCGCAAACCACCAGTAATCAGGAACCCTGGTTTCTTCCGTCTGGCTTTTCTGGTACCACCAGTTGAGAAAAAGGAGTACCAGAATCACTGTCCCGATTACCCTTGATAACCGCAGGTCGTCCAGCCAGATACGACCGCCTGGTGCCAGACGCAAAATCATATAGCCCAGGATAATCCCGGTAGCTGCCCAGGGTAAAAGTCTGATTAGATGAACCCATGATGCTTTCCGGCGATAGTAAATCACAGCAAAGAAATCTCCAAAAATGAGCATCGGAAGAACTACACCGGTGGAAGCCCTTGCAGGAATAACCATAGCGACTAAAGGGATAGCAGCAAAACCTGCTCCCGGGATACCAGTCTTGGAAAGACCAATGAGAAGCCCGCTTATCAACAAAAGTAGCCACCCCCAGAAAGAAATTTCCGTGACCATGTTTGAAGCAGAGAAATATCAGAGTAAGGAAATTGCCTGCCTGAGAGCATCCTCATCACTGCCGGCAGGGAAAAACTCCAGCCCGAGATAACCTGTGTATGGCAACCGGTTAATTACAGAAAAAATAGCCCGGTAGTCAAGTTCTCCTCCGACAAGTTCACCTCTGCCCGGTACCCCGGCAGCATGGAAATGCCCGATGAAAGGCAAATACCTCTCAATCTTTGTTAGAATGTTACCCTCTGTGACTTGTTGATGGTAGATATCAAAAAGTATCTTCAAAGCAGGGGAATTAACTTCTTCCACGATATCCACCGCCTCACCCACCCTGGTTAACCAGTAGCCAGGATGGTTAACCACCGGGTTCAGAGGTTCCAGAACTAAAGTAATACCGTTACCAGCAGCCACCGCAGACATTGCCCGCAGTTTCCGCACTACCCGTCTTCTTGTCTGTTCAAAGCTTTCCCCGGCTACTACATTTCCAGTAGTCACAATCAAAGTGGAACATCCAAGTTTCTTAGCGATAGAGGCGGAGTTTGCCACTCCTTCCACCAGCAATTTCTCGTTACCTTCCGTGGTAAGAGCAAAGTTTGGCTCCATACACATAGCAGCCAGGGCAAGACTTGTTTCTTCCTGTGCTGCGCTTATCTCCTGAAGGTTCTTATTCTGCCAGGACCAGAATTCAAACGCAGCAAACCCGAGTTTTTTCACCTGCCTGATTTTTTCTGCAAGGGACATCCCTTTCCAGAATGCCTCCACACAAACAGATAACTTGACCATTTTTCCTTTCTGGGTTAGTCAGTATAACACTATCAGGAAGAAAAGACAAAACAAAGGAGAAAAATGAGCTTCCTTACTCTGGTCAAAGAAAGACGTAGTGTCAGAAACTATCTCAGCACACCTGTACCAAGACAACTTCTGGAATATTGCTTTGAAGCAACCAGATTAGCGCCCTCAGCCTGTAATCAGCAACCCTGGTACTTTATCGCTGTGGAAAGTCCTTCCTTACGACAAAAACTGGGTAAGGCTGCTTTTTCAGGTATCTATTCCCTGAATCAGTTTGCTCTGGCTGCTCCGGTTCTGGTGGTAGTGGTGGCAAAAGCATCTAAAGTTTTGCCAAAAGTAGCAGGCTTTTTAAAAAAAACACCGTACTACCTGATAGATGTGGCTATTGCCTGCCAGCATTTTGTCCTTGCTGCTACTGAGGAAGGACTGGGCACTTGCTGGCTGGGATGGTTTAACGAAAAGGCTGTAAAAAAGGTACTGGGGCTAAAGCAGAGTGAGCATGTGCCCATAATGATAAGCGTCGGCTATGCCCGGGAAAAAGAAAATACTGTCGTGCGGAGAAAAAAACTGGAAGAAATAAGAATCTATAAGTGAGGTCAATAGTTTCTCATGGAAACAGCAGTCTCCACAAAAATTCTGTAGTTAGTCTCCACATGCTCCGGTAGTCTGGACCAGGTCGTAGGAGAAGATGTTGGACAGAGAATAAAGTTACCACCGGGTTTGCCCTGCCTGACAGTATCTTCCACCAGTTTTTTCATTTCTTCTGGTTTCAGACAATCAAAAGCTCCATCTTCCACATTGCCCTCCAATGTCATTCTGCCAGCACATCTGGCTTTAGCCTGGCTCAGTGTAATCTTGCTTACCGGGGGAGGTTCAATGGGATTAAGACAATCAACTCCCAAATCTATAAACCCTTCCAGAACTTCAGACATATCTCCGTGACAGTGCACCCAGACTACCTTCCCTGCCTGGTGAATTAACTCCGCTATCCTTCTGTCATAGGCGACCACAAACTCCTGAAAATCCCTCACTGAAGCCAGTGGTGGTATACATAACTCCGGACCAACCCAGCCGTAAGCGTCACCCAGATTATTACTTAAATAGTGTTTTACCAGTCTTTCCAGAAACTGGAAAGAACGACTAATCATCAGATGCAGCAACTGGCGGTAGTCATAAAGCCAGTAACCAAACGTTTCTGAGCCCATCAATCTCTGAATGGAGTACATAGCCTCATCAATTCCTACCATTAAAAGAGCCCTTTCTCCAGTTTTTCTCTTCAGTTCCCAGTAAGAATCTAACTTCGGTAACTGTGTCCGGGAGGGAAGGGAAAGATATTTTTCTGCATCCTCGGGAGTTTCAATCAAATATTTCACACACCGCCCCGGAGATCCATCAAGGAAAGAGCAAAAAATTTCTGTTAGCGGACCTTGAGGTGTCTCCCAGATTATTTTCACTTCCTGCTGGCCGTTTCTCACCGGTCCTTTTTCTATCCTTCTTTTCACTGAAGATGGCGGCCATTCGTCAGAGCCCGGGGTCCAGTCCCGGATTATTTCCAGTTCATATTTTTCTATTAACTGGTATAAAACCTTCCAGTCATCCCGTGGATTTAAAGGGTCCACTCCCCAGAGCCTGATGGGCATGCGGTCAGTTTCCTGCCTTTTGAAAACACGGAGAAGTCTTTCCCGGCATGTCATAAATCTTCCTTTTTAAAACAGAAATATAACACAGATACGCTGCTTTGACAAAGTACTGTTTTGGTGGTAAAAACTATAAACTTTGTTAAAAAACAGGAGGGAAAATGGCAAAATTGACAGCTCCCGAAGACATAAAGGTGGCTACTATCGGTTACGGTGGGGCTTTCCATATGGGGAAATATCATCTGGAGCTCTGCAGGCAGGCAGGAATGAAACCTGTGGCAGTGGCTGAGATTGATGCTCAGCGACTGGAACAGGCCAGGAAAGATTTTCCTGGAATTGAAACTTATTCTTCAACCAGTTTGCTGCTGAAAAAGTCTTCAGCAAACCTGGTGATTATTATTACCCCACATAACACTCATGCACGACTGGCACTACAGTGTTTGAAGGCTGGCAGGCATGTAGTAGTGGAAAAACCTATGGCTATTACAACAGCAGAGTGCGATGCGATGATAGAAACAGCTCACCGCAAGAATCTGCTTCTTTCTACTTTCCACAACCGACACTGGGATGGGTGTATTATGGAAGCGGTGAGAAGAATTAAGTCCGGTGTCATCGGTGAAGTCTTCCGTATTGAGGCTCATATGGGAGGATACAGCCAGCCTAAAGACTGGTGGCGTTCCTCCAGAACTATTTCTGGTGGCATCCTTTACGACTGGGGTGTCCACCTTCTGGAATACAGCCTGCAGATTATTCAGTCCGAGATTAAAGAAGTCACCGGTTTTGACAGAACTGGTTACTGGGCAAATTTTACTTCCTGGGGTAAGGACACTATTGAAGATGAAGGTTTTGCGGTCGTCAGGTTTGCCAGTGGAGCCTGGTTAACACTGATGATCAGTCAACTGGATTCCAACCCTAAAAAAGGACAGCTGGAAATTACTGGTACTAAAGGTACCTATATTATGAGTGGTGGAGAATATGAGATTATTACTCACCGGGGAGCAGAAACTTGCATTACCAGAGGACCCAATCCCCCTTCGGAACACTGGCGCTATTACCAGAATATTGCCAGCCATCTAACCAAGGATGAACCGCTGGTTATCACACCAGAGTGGTCAAGACGGCCAATCCATATTCTGGACCTGGCCTGCCGGAGTGCCAGACTGGGAAAAAGTCTCAAAGCAAAGTATCACTAATTGTTTAATTCGAAAGAAAACTGTAATCCACGGGAACTTTTTCTCCAGTACGGAGAGAAGTTTCACAGGCAAAGACTACTGCCATAGACTTAGCGCTGTCAGCAGCACTCATAAGTGGTGGCTTATTTTCTTTTAACCTTCTCACAAAATCAAGGAAAAAACCAGGTGTATCATGGTGGAGAAGATAATTGGGCAGGCCCTGATAGGATTCTGTCCGTTTTAACCTGGTATTCCCGCTTTTTCCAGCAAAGTAGATTACCTGGATGAAAGCCCGCCAGAAGTCTGCTCTTAAACCACCTTCGGAACCCACTATCTTTATCCCGTACTCATGACCCAAATCAGGTTCTGTGCCTGGAACCTCTACCGGGTAGACTCCAAGATGTTGAATGGTAGTTAACTGAGCCAGCTTTCCTCCCGGGAAAAAACAGAGAGTACAGGCTGGTTCCCGGTAACCACGATGCCAGCCATCCGGGCCTCTCAGATTGGGAGCCGGCACAGCCAGAACTGATTCTACCTCACAGTTCATGTAATAGCGGAAAAGGTCCAGACGATGACATCCTTCTTCTATAAAATAGCCGCCCACCTTGTCCGGGTCAGCCCGCCAGTCTCCTTGTTTTTTCACAAATCCTGTCCCACCACAGTTATGAACAAAATGGATATTCATCACCTCACCCAGTTCCCCGGATTCAATAATTTCCTTAATTCTTCTGGACATCAAGGAATACCGCATTTCAAAGTTCACCTGAAAAATCTTACCTGTTTTCTTCTCAGCCTTAAGAATGCTAAGTACTTCTTCTTTATTCATACCCATTGGTTTTTCCGAAAAAACATGTTTGCCTTTTTCCAGACAGGAAACTGCCACCTGCGCATGGACAAAGTTGGGAGTGGAATTGACGACCAGGTCAGGTTCCTCGCTGGCAAGAAGCTGGAGATAGTCCTGGTACACAGGAACAGAAATCTGGTGTTTAAGCTTTTGCCTTCTCTCCTCTGAAACTTCAGCTACAGCCACCAGTTCTGTTTCTTCGCTGTTTTGTACTGTCCGTATTATTCCGGAACCTGCCCCTCCTGCTCCTACCACAGCCACCCTTACTTTTTTCTCCATTCTGTTACTCCTTTCCTTCTTTCCTGACAGTTGCCTGGCGATAAGTTTTCACCCTTCTTCTTAAAGCCTTCTTCCAGTAATTTACGCTTAATCTTACCTGCTCTAAAGCCCTATCATCCCCGGGCTCAAAAACAGGAACGAAAATCTCCACCAGAAGTGTCATCTGCGGGACACCGCTGTCTTCAATTGCTCTTAAAACTTTATCTGCACGGATTTTTCCGCGGCGGTTATAACTAAAGGTAAAGGGCCAGTGCCGGCTGGTAATCCCATCAGTCTGGTGCAAATGGACAGCCTTTGCCCAGCAGGAACAATACCTTAACCACTCATAAGGATTTTTTTCTCTTCTCTCTTTACCTGTTCTGGCAAGATGATGCCCAACATCAAGACAGAGGCGAACCGGCAGGCAGGCTTTCTCGTTCAATCTTTCCATCATTTCCAGGCTTTCCCTGATGGTACAGGGAGGCTCCCTTCTCACAGACATTGGTTCTATCAGCAGAAATTCCAGTCTTTGTTTGGCTGCTTCTTCTGAAAGCTGGCACCAAAGATCCATGGCTTCTTGCATTCTTTTTTTTCTTACTGCTAAATCCTTACTCTCGCTTAAAGACAGAGCACCGGTAAATCCCCCTGCCCCAGACGCTCCAATTTCCCTGGCAAAACAAACCGCGGCTTTAAACCATTTCAGAGAATACTGCCGCCATTCCTTATCCGGATGATAAAGAAAACTGTTATCATGATGGCCAGAACCGGTAAAAACGCTATGAATGTTAACCCTGTATCTTTCCGCAGCCTTCCTGATTTCCTGAATTTGCTTCCGGCGGTATACCTGCGGCCAATCAACCTGGAAATTATCCAGAGAGTACTGCAGGCAATCAAGACCGAGTTTTTCCCTGACAAGCCTGAATTTTTCAGAAGGGGAAGGCCATCTGGTAGTCATAAAATAGGTGTTTACGCCCAGAGTGTAATCTGTCATTTTTACCTTTTTTTTATGAATTAAAAGTCTGCCCACAATTTTCTCCTTTCGTTTTCTGTCTGTCAAGGTGCTTTCTTGCCTGAAACACCCTTCTGATGCCAAAATATATAAAGGTAATTTTACAGGAGGTTACCATGCCATTCTGGGGATGGGGTAAACCGGACATAGACAAACTTATTGCCACAAAAGATGTCAGCGGACTTATGAGAGCCCTCGGGTATAAAAAAGACCCTTATATCCGCAAAAAGGCAGCCGAAGAACTTGGCAGGCTGAAAGAAAAAAAAGCCCTGGACGCCATTGGCCAGTGCCTTCAGGATAGCGATTTTTCCGTGAGGGTAAAGGCTGCGGAAGCACTCGGTCGGATTGGCGGACCAGAGGCTCTAAAATATTTGCTGGCAGCCGCCCATGACACGGAACAAAAAGTTCGTTTCCAGGTCCTGGAAGCATTAGGCCGCATTGGTGGACCTGGTGCTATCTCTGCCATTATTGATGCCCTTTCAGACAGAGAAGAAGCTATCCGTGGTGTAGCAGCAGAAGCCGCAGGAAAATTAGCAGAGCCAGCAGCCATTCCTCACCTGATAAAAGCCCTTGGCGACCGTAAAGCAGGAGTAAGACTGAAAGCCAGCGAGGCTTTAGCTGCGATTGGCCAGCTGGCTTTTGAACCACTTCTTAAGACCTTGAAGAATACTTCCTCACCAGAATGCCGCTGGGCTTCAATCTATGCTCTCGGGCTTTTGCGTAATCCAGCTGCTGTAGAAACACTAATGAGTTTTGCTTCTGACAGCAACCCTGAAGTCCGGGAAGCTGTCATGGAAGCCCTGGGACGTATTGGTGAGAAAAAAAGTGTGGATACCCTTATCCAGGCTCTAAATGACCCGGAATGGCCGGTCCGGAAAAAAGCAGCCGACAGTCTTGCCCGGATCGGTGAGCCTAAGGCTCTGCCTTTCCTGGAAGAAGCCCTGAGTAAAGAAAAATCAAAAGACGTGGAACATACAATGCGCCGGGCTATAGAAATACTGAAATAAATTATGCTGGAAAAAATTGAGACAGAAGCCCAGCTGGAAGAACTTCTCAGTGAGCCGGATGAAAAGGTCATCAAAGTAATCTCTGAGATTTCCGGGGATATTCTTCTTTTAGGAGTCAGTGGAAAGATTGGCCCTTCCCTGGCGAAACTTCTTGTAAAATCCTGCCAGATAGCTGGTTGTAGAAAAAGAATTATCGGTGTGGCCCGGTTCAGCCAGCCTGCCATAAGGGATTTCTTACACCAATCAGGGGTGGAAATTATTACCTGTGACCTTCTGGAAGAAGAACAGGTAAAAAAGCTACCCCGGGTGGAAAATATTATTTACTTGGCCGGTATGAAATTCGGAACAACTGAAAATCAACCCCTGAGCTGGGCTATGAATGTTTATCTGCCAGCTCTGGTAGCCAGTCATTTCCGTAACTCCAGAATAGTTGCCTTCTCCACAGGTAATGTCTACCCGCTGGTTCCTGTCTCTTCTGGTGGCTGTAAGGAAACTGACCCGGTAGGACCTGTTGGTGAATATGCCCAGTCCTGCCTCGGAAGAGAAAGAATTTTCCAGTATTTTTCCTGCAAGTACGGACTGGCTGGCTGCCTTATCCGGCTTAATTATGCTGTGGAATTACGTTATGGAGTGCTGGTAGATATAGCATTGAAGGTTAAAGAAGGCCAGGCTATTCCTCTGACCACAGGTTATTTTAATGTTATCTGGCAGGGTGATGCCAACAGAGCAACTGTCCAGTGCCTGCGTCTTTGTCAATCACCGCTGAAGATTATTAATCTCACAGGTCCGGAAATAGTCTCTGTGCGCCAGGCAGCAAAACGTTTTGGAGAGCTTTTGGGGAAAAAACCAGTTTTTCAAGGTAAAGAGGCAGAAACAGCCTTACTTGCTGATGCCAGCAGGGCTATCTCCTTATTTGGATTACCACAGGTAACAGTGGAAAAGATGATTTACTGGATAGCTGCCTGGATTTCCTCTGGCGGCAGAGTCTATAATAAACCCACTCATTTTGAAGTCCGAGATGGAAACTTTTAACAGAGGAGAATCAATGACCTGTACGCAAGCTGATATTTTCAAAAAATTTTCTCCTGCAGGCACTTTTCTGCAGATAGGGAAAAGCATTCTTTTCACCGCCTGCCTTTTTGTTTTTTCCGTTGGCGTCAGCAGCCAGCCTTCAGCCACAATGCTTGCTGCAAAAACCCTAACTGTCACTGAATCCTTCCGCGATAGAATCAGAGTGCTTTATCTGGCAAAAGGCGCTATGCACCAGCATTATTATGTTCTCAATTTCTTAGAAAGACATACCAATCTCCGCTTCATCTACCAGAGAGATTGCAACCCGGAACTTTCTGGTGATGATGAATCAGCTGCTATCACTGATGGAATCCTCTGGGATGATGCTTCCTTTCCTGCAAAGCTGAAAGAAAGAACAGAACGACTGAAAAACTATCTCTTAAGAAGACAGTTTGATTTCATCATCATGGAAAGCAGGAAGTTTCCACCGGAGATAGAAAAACTCCTGTTAGACTATGTAAGCAGTGGCGGCACCCTTGTGTGGCTGGGGGGGGCCACGGTAGAAGAGGGTTTGCTCTCCAGACTCTGCCCGTTTGTCTCCAGAAAGTCAGCCGCCGGCAAACAAAAAGAGCAGTCATTGGAAATCCTTGAACCTGATTACCCTGTTTTCAGAAGTTTACCAGTTGAAGACATGCTAAAGAATCTCAGGCACAGCCCGGTGGAATTCAAAAAGGAAGTAATACCTTTCATCCAGACCCGTCCTGACCGCTACGCTATCTGGGGTCTGCTGAAAGTGGAAAAAGGTTTTGTCTGGGGATGTTCTTTTTCCCCCTTAATTCCCTGCCAGCATCCACTTGACAGGGAAACAGGTTTTGATAGCGACCTGCTCTGGGCTCACTTCTGGGAACAAACAGGACGGCTCTGGAAAAATTCACCCTGGCTCTGTCAGTTGCGTGTCATACCTTCTGCCAGAACAGTTTCTGCTGGTAGTGGAATGCAGATAGAAGTGGAGATTTCTGGCAATTTTTCTAAACCCTTAAGAGCTATTTTTTTCCTCCAGGATATTCGTGGAGAAAATCTTATCAGTCAATCGTTACTGGTAAAGCCACAAACGAAAAAAATCTCTCTTCCCTTCACGGTACCAGCCTGGGCACCTACAGGGACATATCTGGTGAAGGTAACTGCCTATTCCGGGGAAGAAGTAAGCCGGGCTTACAACCTGATAAAAATCAATGGTGCTGTCTCAGTAGAACTTACACCAGACCAGTATGGAATCAGTCCTGACCAGGAGATAACCTTCAGCTCCACAATCCTGTCTCAGAAGGACCATCTTCTGAAAGCCCACTGGTTTATTCTCAACCCATTTGGCCGCCTGGTCGCCTATCAGGAACAACCGGTGGCTGTTTTTCCTGAGACAAAAAATACTCTGACTTTCACCTGGAAAATGCCGGACTACGGTACAGAAGGCTGGGCATTTCGCACTGTCTTCCTCCTGGTTGATAATGCCGGGAAAAAATGGGCAGAGAAAGACTGCTGGTTCTGGCGTTACCAGCCCTGGACCATGAGAGAAAAATTTCTTTTCAGTAACTACTGGGCTGGCACCTCCGGAGTTCCTGCCGGCATGATGCCACTTTTTGTTAGATATCATAAAAGTGTCGGTTATAACGGCGGGCATACCTGGCAGGAACCATATTATTCCAGATTTAACATGCGTGCCTGGTACCAGTGGTCAGCCACCATGATGGAAAAATTCACTAACGACTTCAAGACCCCGGACTTTTCCCACTTGAAGGAAACTGCCGAAAATGCTTTCCACCGCACCCACAAAACAGCTGCTTTCGTCATTCAGGATTTTGGAGAAGAAACAGGTTTCTACTATCACTGGAGTAACAATCCTTTCGGTAGAACCTGGCTGGAAGAAAAAGATATTCCTGAAGGGGCACATAAGTTTTTTCAGTTGTATCTAAGAGAAAAATATACCGATATTACCAGACTGAATACCGAGTGGCAAACCCAGTATAAGGACTTCTCTGAGGTGCGGTTTAACCCGGTGTACGGATATCCTTCTGGCTGGTTATTTGTCAAGCCACCCAGCAGTGTCCCGGAAAATATTGCTCCAGTCCTGGATACCCATGGATTTTTCTTCTGGTACACCAGAAAAGTAGCCCAAACCATTACTGAAAATTTGCAGCAGTTGAACCCTGTTTCTGACTGGGGAATGAGTTTTTCTCTAACCTTCAATCTTTTCAGTCCCATACCCATGACCATGGTTCATCCTGTCTACCACGCCAGCGTTCTTGCTCCCTGGCACGATAAAGCCCTGGCCAGGTCAAAAAATGGTTCCACCCCCTTGTTCAGTTTTCACTGGGGATTTGATGAAGACAGACGTGTCTGGGGACAATTCTGGAATCACAGTCTGGCTGCTTTGTCTACTTTCATTTCCAACTGGGGTTCCCAGTTCCATTGTGATTTGACTCATTCCCGTTCCACTATCATGCTGAAAAGACTTCTGGCAAAACTCAGACCCAGAGAACAGTTTTTCCTGAATTGCTACCCTGTAGAAGACTTTGATGTCGGAATCTACCACCCTGATCTGGACTGGCAAACAGTGCACAGCCGACCCAATTTTTTTCTCCGTTCTCCTGGCCCGGAAGCCTGCAATATGGGTCAGCTCGGGTTCAAACCGACCGGTACCGGCTGGCTGGGTGGCCCTGAGTTTCAAATCTACAATGTCCTTAATGCTTCCGGTTATGTTGCCCGTTTTATTACGGAAGAACAAATTCCGCATTGCCGGGTGATTGTTGTTCCCTGGGTAGAGACCATGCCGGAAACTGCTGCTTTTAAGCTGCGAGATTTTGTCCAATCAGGTGGATTACTTATTACCATGCCTGTTCTGGCAACTCATAACGGCTATGGTCGTCCACACCAGGTTGTTCCAGGATTCCCTTTGAACGAAGTCTGTGGTTTTACCACTGATACAAAACTTATCGGCCAACGTTGTGTTCTTAACCTTGCCAGTTGCATTTCCACCAACTGGCGTTTCTCTCCCAGACCAGGATCAGAACCCTGCTATCTCTGGAGCTTTGGACATCAGAAGATTCTTGGTTTAGCCCCGGATAGCCAGGTTCCTTTAAAATTATACGACGGTAACCCGGCAATAATTCTTCATCCTTATGGCCAGGGTAGAGCTATCCACCTTAACATGGCTACTTTTGACCATTTTTCTCAGTATGAATTCAGTCCCTTCCAGGCAGAAAGCCTGAGACAACTTTTTGACAATCTGGTGCAACTTCAGGGCATCAGTCCCTTTCTCCGGGTGGAGAACCCGCTTTTATACGGACAGGCTGTACATGACTGGGTTCTGTATCATTACCGGCTGAAAGATAGTCCGGTCAGGGTGCTGGCTATCTTCAGTGACAGGACCAGCCCAACAACAACAGCAGAAATAGTTTTGCGGGACAGGGTAGAACAGGTGATAGACATCCTCAATAACCAGCGCCTGCCGTTAAAGGAACGTTCTGCCAGACTTACCACTGAAGAAACAGACCCTTTTGCTTTCACTAAGTCTGTCCGGGCAACTCTGCCTTCAGGTTTTTGCTTCCCGGTAAAACTGGAACCAGCTGAGGTAGCATTCTTTGCCTTTATCCCTTTCAAAACGATGCCCCTGAAAGCCAATCTGGAGAAACCTGTCCTCCTGGCCGGAAAGGATTATCTGAAGATAACTGTAGAAGTAACTGATGAGAAAGGAAACCTTGCTTCTGATGCCAGGCCTGTTCATGTGGACATTGAAGGACCAGATGGCCAGATTCTTCCGGAAATGTGCCGTCGTCTAAGTGTGAAAGGGAAAAAAGTCATTCTGCTGCCACTTCCTCTTGATAGTCCTGAGGGCACCTGGACACTTAAAATCACTGATGTTGTTTCGGGGCTGCAGAGAAGGCTTTTCCCCCGTATTCATTCCCGCCAGTACCCTGCTGTTAATGACATTTTTTATCCTTCAGCCGAGCCCAGCCGTATTGACATAAGCGATACGGAATTCTGCCATCTTCTGGAAACATTGAAAGACCTTTATCTCAAAGGTGCTACCCGTGATAAGGTCGCTCTGAGTTACTACTGTCTGGAAAGTGATATCAGCAGGCACCGCATTATGCAACTTCTTCTGGAAACCGACTGGCTGGAAAAAACCGCTGCTTTAAAGAAACATCTTTCCACCGGCCACACAGTAATCCTTCTCGGAGAAGACCTGGGTATTGACCCTGTGAGTCAACTTCCTCTGGAAACACTGCGAGAGACTAAAGATGACCCGTCAGTGGACGCCGCTGCCGGAGGTAAATTACCACGTGGTTTTAGTGCCAATATTCTTCCTGCCTTAGAACAGGTAACCGGGATAAGAAATCTTTACTCCAGGTTAAAAAAGGAAGGCTGTCTTCTTCCTGTGGGCAGAGGAAGGATTTATCTGGATTTAACCTCCTTTGATGAAGCCGGACAGGAAAACAGTCTTTTCTTGCTTCATCACCACCGCTGGCTGCAAAACTTACCTCAGATTCTGAAAAAATGATAAAATAAATGCATGAGAAGATTGTGCCTGATTTTCTTTTTGTTCAGTCTCACTGTAGTAGCCGTGGATATTAAAAAACTTCCTGAGGAAGAACAGTCTTTAGCCAGCACAGTTGACCCCTGGGGTCTGGCTTTCAGTGACCAGCTGGCTCGTTTCACCTCCTATTTTGAAAGTTACCCTGAGGCAGAATTTCTGGCAGGTGTCACCCATAATCTGGTTAAACTCTGGCCAAATAAGTACTGGTTCCGCGGTATGGTTTTAGGACCTGGAAAAGTCCACCAGACTGCCAGACTCTGGGCTGTACCTGATTCTACCGTTAGTTTTCAGGTGGTTATCCTTCCGCGTACAGGTGCTCAGCAGGCCAGATACCGGGTGGTAGCCACTGCTGGTGTGCCTGTCTCTATCTTCAGAGAGATATTCGTTACCCTGGACAACCCCCCTTATCCCCGGTTCCAGAGCCAGCAATGGCCTGACCCTCTTCTGTTAGAAAACTCCTGCGAACTTTCCGGTACACAGGCAGGTGTCTTCCTCATAGAGTTAAAAATCCCGACTGGAGAAACAAGACAACGGCTCACCTGCGATATACGGGTCTCTGGAGACCGGGGACAACCGGTAAGGTTTTCCGTACCTGTGGAAGTAGTAAAGCTAAGGATACAACCCAAGGATTTCCCTCTGGTAGCCTGGTTCTCCCGGGAAAGACTCTCGGAAGTTCAATTTCAGGAGATGTGCAGTCTTGCGCTGGAACACCATCTGCAAGTCTTCTGTCAGGAATACCTTGCCAGTCTCTGGGTAGAACCGCAAAAGTTTGAACAGTTCATCCGTTTCCTGATGTCTAAAGGACAGCGGTACTTCCAGATACACAGGGTTGACCAGGCACTTTATGATTTCTTGAAAGAGAGAAACTGGCTTTCTTACTTTCTGGTTTACAGCAATGTTGATGAACCTTCTGAAGAAACATTTGTCAACAAGAACATTCCCTTTGCAGAGAATTTCCGCCGCCAGTTCCCTGGACTGCGCATCTTTCTGGCTTCTGAGTATCATCCTCAGATGGAAAAAGGTTGTGACATCTGGCTCACAGACCTGTCCAGCAGCCGGTATGACCCGAGTAACTTTGAATTACCGGAAAAACCGCTTTTGTGGCATTATTACTGCCATTTGCCCATCAATTTTCAAATGCGGGCACCACTGGTACAGGCCCCTAATATGCTGATTGATAACCCTGCCTTAGAACACAGGATTGCTCTGTGGATGTCCTGGTACTTCCGTGCAAAGGGTGTTTTCATCTGGGCTGGTAACCGGGAATGGAATACCCTCAAAGATTTCTGGCAGACTGGAAGTCTTAACGTCCAGCCTTACAAATATCCTTATGGTGGTATCCACCACGGGAATGGCTTTCTTGTTTACCCGCCAGTTACCCCGGAAGGACAGGTTTTACCATCACTGCGGCTGAAAATACTGCGTGATGGTATGGAAGATATTGCCATCCTTACGGCAATTGAAAAAAACTATGCAAGACAGTTTAAGAATACCCTTTCACCTGTGCCTGACGTTTTTGTCCACCCTCACTACTATGACCATCTCCCGGAAAAACTTCTGCAACACCGTGATTACCTTCTCGCACAGCTGAGAAAGTTAGGACTGTAAAAAAAATGAAGAAAAAATATCTCCTGGTAGTGTTATGTTTCTTGCTCTTTACTCTTACCGGCTGTGTAAATTTGAACCTGTCCCGGCCGGCACGGGAAGAGACTGCGATTTTTCTTGAGAGAAATGATGCTGTCTTTTCCCCAGAAGGCAGCGTCCTGCCCGGGAAAGTCGCTTTTTCTCCTGATGGCCAGTTTTATGCCAGAGAACTGGAACCTGTGAATGAAGGCGTGATAGGAATTTTTAACAACAGTGATAACACTTTACTTCTCCGCATTAAAGCTCAGAAGACTAATAATGATTTAAAGGGTCTGGCGTGGTCTGCTGATAGTAAACTTCTGGCTGTAATGTACCACGGGGGAGACCCGGATGGTATCAGCATATATCTGGCTGAAACCGGGGATTTACTCAGACATATATCTATTGACCGACATTATCACTTTCTGGCTTTTGGCAAACAAAACCACATTCTTCACCTGGCTGTTTCTCTTCAGGACCCGGTAGAAACAATCTGCCTGAGAAAAGACAAGTTTACCAGTTTCTGCGGGGTTAACCTACCCTGGATTAACTACGGCTGGGATGTAGGTCGCCATCCCTGGAACGGGAAACATGGAGGTTTTGCTACCAATCGCAGCCGGCTGTTTGAGGATTTTTCTCTTCTGGCTAAACATCAGGTAAAGGTAGTCAGGGTGTTTATTTTCTGCGATTTACGTAGTGGCTTCTTTTTTAATCTTCAAGGAGAACCAGTTGCCCTGGATAACTATGTTATGACTGACTTTCAAACACTTTTAGATGTCGCCAGCTCTACCGGTCTGAAGCTCATCCCGGTCCTCTTTGACTATACCATTGCTGACGGCAGGGAAAGCGAAAATGGAATCAAGGTTGGTGAATATCCCTCTTTCCTTGAGGACCCTATCCGGAGAAGGAAACTTCTCGCAGTTTTAGCTCCTTTTTTCCACAGGTTCGGGCAGCATCCCGGGATTCTGGCGTGGGATATTTTTAATGAACCTGACAATATTGTCCTGGTAAGTGAAGCAGACATTGATTGTTTTCTGACAGAAACAGTTTCCTTTCTTAAAAAATTAGCACCAAAGGCTGCTGTGACCATTGGCGGCAAGAACATAGAAAGCTTCTCCAGATGGAAATATTTACCTGTTGATTTCTTGCAGTTTCACCATTTCTCTTCCAGTGAAAACTTACCCCGGATAGACAGGAGAAAACAGGTTTTTCTTCCTGCTTTACCGGTGTTAATCGGAGAATGTTCGCCTTCCACAGTTGTTTCTCAACTGCAGGCAGCCTGGGAAGCAGGCTATGAGGGTTGTCTTTTCTGGAGTTTAAATGATATACTGGAAGAAAATGAATCTTTGCGTTCTCAACTACCCTTTTATCAGGCCTGGGTAAGCGTGCATTAATACTGAAAGGAGAAGACATGGAAGAAAAAGACATAAAGGAAGGAAAACCTGTAGCCTGGATGTCTTATGTGTCAGTACTTTTTCTTGTGCCCCTCCTTTCCCAGAAGGAAAATCCTTACTGTAAATTTCATGTTAAACAGGGGATAGTTCTTTTTATTGTTAGCTTTATCTGGGCAGCTGCCAGTGGTGTCCTTGCCTGGCTTCCGGTTGTCGGAATGCTTACCATCCAGATTGGTTGGTTGCTGCTGCTGGTTCTCTCTATCATCGGTATTGTCAATGCACTTTCCGGCAAGACTGAGAAATTGCCCCTCATTGGCCAGTATGCTGAGAAACTTAACTTTTGAATTATTTTCTTCTCAAAAACTGCTGGTCCATGAAATCTTCTTTGATTTCCACGCAGGTTGGACGACCATGGGGACAGGTGTAAGGGTCCTGACACCTTAATAAATCGTTTTTCAGGCTGACTGCTTCCTCTTCCGAAAGTGTCCTGCCAGCCATTACTGCCTGCCGACAGGCACGACAGGCAAGCATTTGTTTATCATCCTTTCTTAAATCACCTCCTGCCAGAATGTTTCTCAGCGACACGTCAGGAAAGGAAAGAACAACAGGGTAGGAATGAACAGCAATAGCCTGCCGGTCAAACTGCGTCGTGGCAAAACCTATTTCTTCCAGCTGCTGTTGTCCTTCTGACCAGGATAACATCTCCTGAGGGGACAGTTCCATTACCAGAGGTGTCAGCAAATTCTGGACTTCCACCCTGCCCTGCTCAAACTGCGTCAGTAACTGTTCATAAACAATACGTTCGTGCGCAGCATGCTGGTCAACAACAATGAGAGAACCAGTTGCTTCAAAAAGAAGATATTTTCCTGCAAAACTGCCTACATACCTTCCCCGGGTGAGTTTTTCCCGTAAATTTTTAGAATCAAATGGTTCCGCTGGTTCCGCAATAGATTTTACCTCCTCATTCACCGGTGAGGACTGAAAAATGTCTGTTTTCTGTTCTTCTTCTGAAATCTTCCCTGCTGTCTCTCTTACCGGCGGGAAAGAAACTTCTACCTGTCTCATTTTTCCCTGAGTCAGTAATAAGTTTTCTGCGGCTTCTTGCAAACGGGATAAAACTATCTGTTCATTAGCCAGCTTAACCTCTCTTTTGGTAGGATGGATATTCACATCCACGTTTTCCGGTGGTAGAAAAATAGAGACAAAGAAAAAACCCTTTACTTCCGGCGGAAAAATTGTGCTGAAAACCTCATTTAAAAGGGCACTGATACTCCGGTTATAGACAGGCCTCTTGTTCACAAAGACAAACTGCAAATCTTTTCTCACCCTGCGTATGTTAATGTCACCCAGAATAAGCTGAAAACGAAAACCATCCTCAGGAAAATCAAAATCTTCTGTGAGAAGATGTTTTCTCTTCAGGTTTAATGCTTCTTCAATTCTTTCCCTGAAATCCTTGCGTGCTGGTAAATGGAAAACAGTATGGTCATTATGCGTGAGAACGAAACTGATATCCGGGTGAATCAGTGTGTAAGGTAAAACAGTAGAGACAACCTGACTGAATTCTACTTCATCTTTCTTTAAAAACTTCCTTCTGACAGGAACGTTGTAAAATAACTCCCTCACCTCTACTTCTGTACCAGAAGGTCCGCCAAAGGTTTTTTCCCCTACCTTCACACCAGCCCGCAGGTGAATCTCCTTACCTGCCGGAAACTGTTTGCTGCAACTGCGTACCAGTACATCGGAAACTGCAGCAATACTGTATAAAGCCTCACCACGAAAACCAAGAGATGTGATAAAATTTAAATCTGCTGGCCGAAAAATTTTGCTGGTGGCGTGCCGGGAAAAAATTATTTCCAGGTCATCTGGATGAATACCTGTTCCATCATCTTTAACACAGATTAAACTTTTTCCAGCCTTTTTCAGGGCGATATTTATTTTCCCGGCCTCAGCATCCAGGGAATTTTCCACCAGTTCCTTGACAACAGAGGCAGGGCGTTCAATCACTTCTCCAGCTGCAATCTTGCTGACTACTTCTTCCGGAAGAATTTTTACTCTGCCCATGGTTTCCTTTTTTGAGAATATCATCTTTTCAGACCGGTAGCAAAAACAGCACAAAAATACTTGTCAGAAAAGAGTTTTACCTATATAATCCATTCTTGCATGAAAACAAGAATAATCGTCTGGTTTTTTCTTCTTGTAACAGTTTCTCAGGCTGCTGACAGGGGAGTACTGGCGCCGGTTGCCCGTCGCAAATTCCAGGAAATCATTGCTCCGCTTTTTGAAGGAAGAATTTCTGTGGAAGATTTTGAAGTTTCTATCCCTGCCCGCACTGTAACACTTCGTCACCTCAATATTTCTTCACCACCAGGATTTGGCAGCCAGCCTATGCTGACTGTAGAAACTGTTTATCTGAAGGTAGCCCCCATGTTGCTTTTGAAACATCAGTTCCTGGTTACGGAAGTCCTGATTTCAGAACCGGTACTCATCTGTTACCAGAGACCTGATGGCAGGCTTAATCTTGCCAGTGAGCTGATGCGTCTGGTAAAAACAAAAACTCCCTCTTCAGAACCTGCTGTCTCTTTAAGCATAGAACGCCTCAGCGTGAAAAATGCCCAGCTACAATTCATCAGCCCTGCCATTAATCCTGGACAGCCAGTCTTCACTCTGGATGCAGTCCAGGCGGAACTTTCCAGAATTGTCCTGCCTAACCATCACTCCGTCCGCAGTCCTTTTTCTCTCCAGGGAATCCTCAGGGCTGCCCACCGGGGACAGATTTCCTCCAGGGGAGAAGTTACCCTCGGTGTCAGCCCGGTTTCCTTTACTGCGGATGCTGATATCCAGGGTCTTTTTCTGGAAGACTTTGTGTATCTTTTTCCTCAGGCTCCTGTCACACCGGCTTCTGGTTTTGCTGTGGTGCGTTCCCATTTTACCTGCTGGGGCAGTTACCTGGAAAATATCAACCATGTAGAAATAACAGGGCTACAACTGAAAAGTAAGGGCGGACTGGCAGGTAAACTTTTTCTTGGCTTGCCCGCTGCTGCGCTGGCCAGGGTTCTGCAGGACGAGACTGCTACCATTAAACTTGATTTTGAAGTGCGCGGCCCTTTTGAGGAACTGAGAACCGACTTAAAAAATGCTATCGGTGCAGCGCTACAGAAGAATTTTAAGGAAAAATTTTCCAGCAAAATTGTAAGTACCATGGACACCCTGAAAAAAAAGGTCACGGAGATTTTCCGCAGAAAAAAGGATTGACAGTTTCTACTTCTGACTGGAATGGTTAGAATGGAGTTTCTTCTGCAGGCGAGAGATGAGGTTGAGAGCCTCCAGGGGAGTTAAGGTATTGATATCCAGACCTTCCAGTTGTTCTATAACTTCCCTCACCATATCTACTTCTCTGCTCACTGCTGCCACTGGATTATCGTTATCCTCAGCAAAAAGATCTGGCTCTGAGTTGACAGTCGTGCGCACCAGTTTCTCCTTCAGCATATTTTTGATTTCCAGTTCCTGAAGAAGCTGCTGGGCTCTCCTGATGACAACCTTCGGCAGTCCTGCCAGTTGCGCTACATAGAGACCATAACTTTCGTCACTTCCACCTGGTTGGATTTTGTGAAGAAAAACAATCTCATGGCCCTGCTCCTGAACTGCCACATTATAATTCTTTACCCCCTGGAAATATTCCGCCAGTGCTGTTAATTCGTGGAAATGTGTGGCAAAAAGTGTCCGCACTTTGAAAGACTGAAGATACTCTGCCACTGCCCAGGCCAGACTGAAGCCATCCGCGGTACTTGTGCCACGTCCAATTTCATCCAGAACTACCAGACTGGCAGGGGTAAGGTTATTAAGAATACTTGCTGTTTCTGTCATCTCCACCATAAAAGTACTCTGACCCCGGGTTATTTCATCCCGGGCACCAATTCTGGTAAAAATCCTGTCTACCAGACCGATTCTGGCTTCTCTGGCTGGCAGGTAACTGCCCATCTGAGCCATAATGACCAGGATTGCCACCTGCCGGATATAGGTTGACTTGCCAGACATATTGGGACCGGTAATCACCAGAAGGTGATTATCCTGACAATCCAGCAGAGTATCATTGGGGACAAAAGGCTCCGGGCATGCCTTTTCTACCACCGGATGCCGCCCCTGCTTAATGATAATCTCACCTGTCTCAGTTATCTCAGGACAGACATAGTCAGACTTTTCAGCCAGATTACTCAGGGAGAGCAAAACATCCAGACGGGCTAAGGAATTAATCCAGTTATGGAGGGCAGCACAATGAGAAAGAATGCTCCTGGTAATCTGTTCCAATAATTCCTTTTCCCGCCGCAACAATTCTTCCTCTGCCACCACCATCTTTTCTTCAAACTCTTTTAACTCCGGGGTAACAAACCTTTCCCCGTTGACCAGTGTTTGCTTGCGGATATAATCCGGGGGCACCAGGTGCAAATTAGCTTTACTGACTTCTAAGAAATAGCCAAAAACCTGGTTGTAGCCAACTTTTAAGGAGGTAATCCCGGTACGCTGAATTTCTCTTGCCTGCAGCTTCTTCAGCCAGTCACGGCCGTTTTCCCGGATGTTGCGCCAGTAATCAATTTTTTCGTCAAAACCATGCCTGATAATTTTTCCCTCTGGTTGAGAGGTAGGTACCTCAGAATCAATTCCCTTTTCCAGCAATTCCCTAACTACCGGCACGTCTTCCACCAGGAACAATGACTGCTGTTTAGCCAGAGGAGTAAGAATTTCCTGTAGCGCCGGGGTCCGACAGAGCATATTCCTCAGTGCCAGAAGGTCCCTGACTGACCAGGAGCCACAGCTTACACGGGAAAGACTTTTTTCCACATCTGGAGAATGAGCCAGCAGTTTTTCTAACTCTTTTCTCTGTTCCCTGTGTGTTAACAGTATCTTGATAGCGTCCTGTCTCTGCAGAATAGATGCTTTGTCTTTCAGGGGATGGTAAACCCAGTGCCGGAGAAGTCTTTTCCCCATAGGGGTGAGTGTGTAATCCATTACTTCCACCAACTGTTCCAGTTCTAACCCCTGACAGGCAGCCGGTGAGATGTAAAGGTACTCATCCTGAAGGTGCAACCGCAACCGGTCCACATGTAACATTGGCTGCTGATTCATCTGCTTCAAATACTCCAGAAGAGCACCGGCACAGCCAACGGCCAGTAATTTCTGTCCCAGGCCAAAACCATCCAGGGAGTGTACCTGGAAATGTTCCTTCAGACTGGTGGCAGCCATTTCCGGATTAAAGAAGTAGTCCGGACAACCTGTTTCTGTCAGAAAACGATTCCCTGCCAGCCAGCTCTGCAAAAGACATTTCACTTTTTCTTCTTTGCTTACCGGATAGATACACTCAAAAACTGGGTAACGAGACAGGATATCAAACACAGCTTCCGAGCCATTATATTCGCCCACCTCAATTGTTCCTTCAGTCAGAGAAGTAAAAGCCAGACCAATGTTTTTCTCACCAGGATTTATAGCCAGAAGATAACGGGAAAGGAAACTACTATCATCAATGAAAGTGCCTGAAGTTATCACCCTGATGACATCGCGTTTGACCAATCCTTTTGTTTTTGCCGGGTCTTCCAGCTGTTCACAGATTGCCACTTTCTTACCAGCCTTAATCAAACGAGCGATGTAGGCATTGGCAGCATGATAAGGCACACCGCACATGGGAACCTTTCCGGCTGAGCCGGCATTCCTTGAAGTTAAAACTAAATCCAGAATTCCTGAAGCCACCCGGGCGTCCTCAAAAAACATCTCATAAAAATCACCTAAACGGAAAAAAAGGATACAGTCAGGATATTTTGCTTTGATATCCTGATACTGCTTTAACATCGGAGTGATGTTTTCCATAACGGTTCTCACCTGGTGCCAGAAGTTTCTTCCACCTCAATTTGCTCGGGCGAACTGATAGTAATTTCCGGAATTCCCCTGTATACTTTTATTAAACCGGTTACACGAATTTTCTTACCTTGGTAAAGTTTTTCCGGAGGTTCAGGAAATTTTGACCTGTCAGAACCCCAGATGACTACAGTAAAAATTTGCTCCGGATAAGGTTTATCCAGATTGAGAAAAGTGGGCTTACCTTTGCTCCCCGCTGCATACCTGACACTGACCACCCTGCCGGAGACTGTCTGGTTTGTACCCACATATTGAATAGCCTGGCTGGTAGTGATGACTTCACCAGCCAGGAGAACAAAGCAAACTCCTGAAAAAACAGCTGCGGAAAGAAATATTTTCATCCCTGCCCCCTGCGTGATTTTCATTCATAGTCTAAGTCCTGAAGCGTCCCGGTGTCAATCTCTTAGCACAGACATACAGGATTAGATCTGGCACAATTACTGGAATATTCCGGGAAAGCTTGTTTACTTGACACAAAAATAAAAAGGTGTTAATATGTATACAAATCATGAAACTACTTTTATATTTCCTGAAAAAGGAGAGAAATGGGCAGGAGACATTTTTTAAATATGGCAGTAATGATGGGTACTTTTGCCGGGTGTCTCTGGTGTTTACCGGTCGATGTCTACACACCTGATGAAAAGACAGTTGTTTTGCTTCATCTGGATGGTAACAGCCGGGATAGCAGTGGCTGTGAAAATAACGGCACAGAAAAGGGAGTAACCTGGTCAGAGGGAAAATTTGGACAGGCAGGCTATTTTAATGGTAAAGCAGGGATAGTGTTTGAATCCACCGGTTCTCTTTGTGTTGGCAAGAACAGCTGGACAGTGGAAGCCTGGATTAAGCCAGAAAAGCAGCAGCCAACCCATGCGACCATTATTTCTGGCGGATGGTCCAACGAAAGGATTTACTGGTTGAGAATCAGTGAAGGAAAGTACCTGGTGGCTGGTTTTGGGGATGGAGTGAAAATGGTAGTAGTATCTTCCGGAGACCTGTCAGATATTCTTTTTGATGGGCAGTGGCACCATGTGGCTACAGTTTTAGATAGAAGCCGTGAGGGCGAGGTCAGACTTTACCTTGACGGGCGCCGGATTGATTCCGGGAAAAGTGCTTTCTGCGGTCCAATTGTTTATGAAACACAAACTATGGGGCTGGTTATAGGAGCCATCGCTCCCTGGTATATTGGCAGGGAAGGTTACCAGGGCTGGATAGATGAGATAAGAATTTCTAACACAGTTCGTCCTGAGTACCTATCAAAAGAACCACCTCCAGAACAGATTCCTGCAGTCAGGAAAGAGCCATTCAGGTACGACATTGCTTCTTCCAGGATTCCCCTCTCTCTGGAACCAGCAAACACTGTAATTGTTCTTCATTCCGGTGTGATAGAAGACTGGACCAGGAAAGCAGCCACTCTTTTACAGACCTGGTTACGTGGTGCCTCCCGGGAAAATTCTGGTTTTGAGATTGTCGCTGAGGAAAAGATTTCTGAAAGGGACAGTAAGGTAATAATAGCACTGGGTAAGACCCGCTGGGTGGAGGAGGAGGAAGTAAAGGATTTGTGGCGCGATGGTTTTCTTATCAAACGCAAAGGAAATGTAATTATCCTCTGTGGTGGACAATCCCGGGGAACACTCTTTGCTGCAGTGCGTTTTCTGGACAGGGTTGCTGGAGTCAGATTTTACTTACCAACTGACCTTTTTACATCTCTACCGGAAAACCCAAAACTGACTCTTGGAAATCTTGAAATATTGGAGAATCCCTTTGTTCACTGGGCTGTTCTCAGTCCAGCCATTTTTAATGTCAGGGGTACAGGAGACTGGCCAACCCTGGTAGCTGGTTACCGCCGGATAATGATGGGTTCACATCAACACAATATGTTTTTAGTTTTTCCTCCTGAAAGGTATGCGGAGAAGTATCCAGAGATTTATCCTGTTATTTCCGGCAAGCGCTATATTCCCCGGAATAATAATGACCAGAACTGGCAACCATGTTTTTCTTCTCCTCAGACACTGGAAGCAGCCAGAGAAACAGTTAGCCGTCATTTCCGGAAACATCCCCAGGAAGACTATCTAACTTTCAGTATAAACGATAGCCATTCTATCTGTGAGTGTCCTGCCTGTACTGCATTTTATGAAACGTTTAAAGGGAAAGATGATGATAAGACTTACCGGGAAAAAGCACACTCTTTTCTTTACTGGCAGTTTATGAATAAACTGGGCGAATGGATGGAGAAAGAATTTCCTGGTAAGTACATTATTGGTCTGGCTTATGGAATTACCCGTTTCCCCCCACCGTTTACTTTAAGACCCAACATTATTCCCGTTACCAACTTTCACATTGCAGAACTGGAAGCGGATGGAATTTTGAAACCGGAAGAGGATGGTTTAACTCCCCTGGATAAATGGTTAAATATTGCCTCCAATTATGGTAATCACGACTGGTATCATGGTAATGGTTTTGTTCTTCCCCGTATCTACTCCACTTACTGGTCGCAATTTCTGCAGTATATACAGAAAAGGTCTCAGGAGAAAAAGATAAAACGAATCTTTATGTATGCTGAAACTGGGCCTAATTGGGGTCTGGATGGCCCCAAATATTATATTTTAGCCCGACTCTGGCAGGACCCTGCAGTTGATGTGAAAATCCTTTTGAAACAGTTCTGTGCTGATATGTTTGGCCCAGCAGCCCAGCCGATGGAAGAGTATTTCACCCGTCTGGAAAACCTGTGGATAACCCTGGATAACAAAAAAGGTCCGGAACGTAAACTCTTCCAGTGGTCAAGGCAACTTCTTACAGATGAGCAGGACCGTGAGGAAATTAAAAAATGCCGGAAGCTCCTGGATTATGCCACCTCCCTGACAGTGACTGAAGAACAGAAAAAGAGAATAAATCTTTTTTCCAGAACCTTTCGGCTGACAGAGTACCTGGTGGAACTTAATGCTGCGACTACTGTCTCCAGAAGCAGGCTGGAGGAGATAAAAAAGTTTGTCGCGGAGAATATTTCTGGTGACCCTATGACACTTTACGACAATACGGCTGAAACAATGGAAAAGATTATCAAAGCTTTGACTGGTGGTAAAAAGATAGTGGACTGAATTTTACTGCACTTGACAGGGAAAATCAGGTAAGGTAAAATGTATACAAATCAAAAGGGGGAAATATGCAAATGAGAGAAAAAGGGTTCACACTGATAGAACTTTTAGTTGTGATTGCTATTATTGCTATCCTGGCAGCAATGCTTTTACCGGTCCTGGGTAAAGCCAGAGAAAATGCCAGAAGAGCCACCTGTATTAACAACCTGAAACAGATTGGCCTGGCGTTGAAAATGTTTGCCCAGGACAACCAGGGTCAATACCCTTTTGCCGCCAGAGCCTACCAGAATTCCCACTGGGTTAGTAGTTCCACCAGAGCCTTCATGTACCTTCTCAACGTACCTGAAGCCCATCCCAACTACAAACAGGGGTATGGAGAATATTTGAAATCAACCAAGGTTCTCATCTGTCCCAGCCAGCGCCGGGATACAGCCAGCCCTGATAATGATATTACTGATAACGAGTGCTCCTATGCCTATGCTGTTTTTCCTGCACACTATGTTCCAGGAGTTTCCCTCTCTGGGGCATGCGATTGCCTGAACCAGTCAGTGGACCCTGATTCCGGTATTGTAGCGGACAAGCAGATTCTTTCTAACACAGTAACGTTTAGATACTTTTCTCCTTATCCCAGCAGCAACCCGATCTACGGCAGGTTCTGGTCAACAAACGATACTAACGGCAACGGTATCCCTGATGGTCGGGAGTTGACAGCTGCCAATAACCACGGGGTGGCCGGGTTGAATATCCTTTTTGTGGATGGTTCAGCCCACTGGATTCCAGCAGCCAGAACAGGCTCTGTCTCTGCTTTTCCGGATGCTAAAGGATATAAGGGAATTCCTAATTACATGGATTTTGTCAATCCTGAATATAGCGGTATCTGAAACCAGGAGGTTAGAATGGAAAGGAAAGGTTTTACTCTCATAGAACTTCTGGTGGTAATAGCTATTATTGCGATTCTGGCAGCGATGCTTTTGCCTGTCCTGGAAAGAGCCAGGGAAAGTGCCAGACAGGGTGTCTGTCTTGCCAATCTAAAACAGCTTGGTATTGCCTGGTTGATGTATATTGATGATTCTGACGGTTATGTCTGGCCTGAGTATAAAGTTGTTCGTTCAGATTTACCTTCACCACCCGGGGCTGGTGGAAGACCTTTGTGTGAACACTGGCAACATAAACTGAAACCCTACCTTGGCTCCAAGGATACTAATATCGGAGAAAACTATGCTACTACACCTCCTTCCTGGGTAATGGCTCTGGTAGAAGATTACTGGGTCTGTCCGACTGCTGCAGCGCTTGCCAGAAGAAGGTCACCATATCCTCCGCGACCAGCACTGGGTAATTATGGTTATCCGTGGTGGTACTGGGGGAGAACTGACATCAGGTTTTGTGCTAAGAAATCAAAAAATCACGGGCTTGTCCCCTTGATTGCCGGGCCAGCCAATTATGATAATTCCCTGCTTCATCATGGCTCTGCCAGGGTAAAAGTTCATCCACCTAATGCACCCCGGTTGACAGAGATGCTTTTCCTTGATGGCCACGCGGAAATGCTGAGTGATATCAGCAGATGGGGTCCTAACACAGCCCTCTGGCCTTATTAAGGAAAAAACACAATACCGGCTCTCCGGGGTGAGATAAACCAGAGGTTCGAACTGGCAGCCACCCAGGCAGAGCGCCTGTTTTTTACGACGCGGAAGAAGTTGTACCCGGTAACCATTCCTTCAGCCACACGAGGAAATTCTTTCTCTGGCAGTTCTATTTTCATCTCTGCACACCAGCCCAGGGAAGTTTTCTTCACGCCAGCCGTGGTTCCATTCCAGGTTTCCGGCTGGTAGCCAGAAGGGGTAACTTTAGCATCAAAAACGCCACCGGCTGAAGTAACAATTGCGACATAGTCAGGTAGAATCAAGCCTATCGCATCAACATTGGTTAAATAGGGAAAGGGTGGACCCCCGTCCACAGTTTTCTTCTCTGTAAGACTGACAGCATCACGTGCAGCAATATTGTTCAGGACTGAACCAGATTCTTGATAACAATATAAGGCAACATAAAGCTTTCCCTGGTAGATTCCCAGCCAGATATCAGTTTTCTCCGGAGCAGAAACATTTTCGTAAGGGTAAAGGAAAAGATGACCGGAAAAAGAAGGTTTGCCCCAAGATGGTTCTATTTCTCCGTCAATGACAGGTTCTTCCGAAAATCTGGTAGCGTCCAGACTCAAGGAAAGAAGAAGAGTTCTTAAGAAAGAAACAGTTTCCGGACAGAAAATACCCTGCTGTGCCAGTTGCTGGCTGGTTAATTCTAATATGGACAACAATTCTGCTGCCAACTCACTGCTTTTTTGAAACTTTCTGCTGGCAGTTACCTGTGAAAGAAACCGCTCTGCCAGATACCACAAAACTTCTGGCTGGCTATCCCATTCCGCAAAAGATAAATTGTTTCCAGTAACTTTTTCCTGGCAGAAGACCTGGAAAGAACCTGGCGCAGAGCTTCTTAACTCTGACATGTAACTGTCCAGACCAGGAAATTTTGCCCATTCCTGAAGGCACATCAACCATTTTTCCAGAGGGAAATTTCTTTTCTCCTGAATTTCTTGCTGCCTCATCTCCTGCAACTGGCAGGCAGAATGAAAACGCTGGCTTGCCAGTCTGGTAGCCCCAAAACTATCCTTGAAGTAAGCCAGACGCTGTTTAACTATTTCTGGAAGGTTTCTCTTTCTGGCTTCCTCCTCTGCCTTCAGAAGAAGACGCCATGCCTGCTCGCATACTTCTGGCGGGAAAATCTCGGTAAACTGCTCTTTTTTATATCTGGAACCAAGCAGCCGGTACATCCCCCGGCAGGAACCGGAAGGTTTCTGCTGGCACCAGGCTTTTTCCAGAAAGTCAAAGTATTCTTTCATCAGAGGACCAGCTTCACCAAATAATCCCTGGCACCACTGCTGGCTAAGTTTGTTTACGTCTAATTCCGGATTCCATAGAAGTTTCTCCAGAATATAGAGTTTTGGACCATCCAGCCCCCAGTTGGGATAGGCTTCTGCATAAAAACCATCAGCCCCGCATCTGGCAGCAAACCGTAACCCCTCTGCCAGATAGTGCAGGTAAATTCTGGGGATGAAAAACCCATCACCGTAAAGATACTCGTAAAGACCAAAATGCGTGGCAAAACTGGAAATACGTTTGATGGTAGAAAGGTTCTTTTCCCGGTAGCCTGAATCAAAAGCATCAGCCAGAGACTGTGTAAAGTAAGGCATGAGAAGAAGATGAAGTTTTTCCGGATACCAGGTATTCAAATCACTGTAAGCGAGAAAACCAAGTCTCACCCGGGGATATTTCTCAGCCACCTTTTCTGCTACTTGCTGATAAAATCTATACATCCGGTAGGCATTGGCCTGTCTGGAAGATGGTGGCAGTCCTGGTGGAGAAATCTTCAGGCATTCCTGACACTGACAGAACCCACCACTATCATTGATGCCCAAACTGAAGGATTCTCTACCTGGATTTTGTTCCAAAAAACGGGAGATACTTTCCACAGTAAGAGCTACCACCTCAGGATTGCTCACACATGGCTGCCAGTAAGCAGTCTGTCCTGCTGCCGGGACAAATCTTTCACCGGGTTTAAGGTTTTTGTAAACCGGGTTACGTTTCCTTTCTTCTTCTGAAATTACAGGAAAATACTCCGGATGATTAGCATACTTAACAGGGTCAACAATCCGGTGCAGATTATGATGAAAGAGGAAGCGACCGCCGCCTCCGGAAGCCCTTACCCTCCACGCCGGTCCAGCCTTTCCGCAGTAACCGCTCCAGTGCCGGTGTTTAAAAACTGGATTTTCTACCCATTTCCCGCAGGGAATGAGAATTTTTTCCAGTTTGGGATATTCTTCGCCCAGAGGACCAGGAAAGTACTGGTCTACCCCAAAAAAATCCCTGCAGAAATTGGCTTCTGCCCACATTTGAGGGTGGCCCGTATCAGTTTTAGCAGCTGCGGCATAGATTATCACCAAGTCTGGTTGCACAAGAAAAATGTAACCTTCGCTATCTAACTGGCTAATCTCCTGGCTAAGCAGTTGTTTGGCTTTTTTTGTTTCTCCGATGTAAACTGGATAGTCATCTTTTCCCGGTACATAATTGTTCTCCCCTATCTCCTTCAGTCTTATTCCAGTACACTTTTCCACTGCCTGCCTGAGAAATAAACTTCTTCCCACAACCACAGCCTGCTGTTTCCTGTCCACCAGAGGGAAATAATCACCAGCCAGAGTTACAGTAGAAAAATTTATCCCGAAAGCAAAGAAGAGAAACAGAGAAGGGAAAAGTCCTGTCCTCATCTTACAAACAGAAACTGCTCTTGTCCTTTCTCAGCCATTGCAAAATGGTTTTGCCTGACCAGAGTATATGTTTCTTCATTAAGGAACCAGCCAGACGGCTGTTTTTTCTCGCCAGAGCTTCTGTGATTTTTTCATGGGTGTAAGGATTGACATCTGAAGGAGAGGGATAATAACGGTTTCGCAGATACATGGAAGAGTAAATCAGGCGAATTTTTTGCATCAGCGAAAAAAGGTAACGGTTTTCTGCTTTTAGAAGTATCTTCTCATGAAAACGTTGGTCCAGGGCAAAGGCTTGCTGATTCTTTCCTTTCTGCCTGGCTTTCTGGTAAAGCCGGCTCAACCGGTAAAGAGTTCTAAAATCTCTTTCTGTCATATGTTTAACAGCCCGGGACGCGGCATAACCTTCTAAGAGAGCCCTGATTTCATATAGATGCCATATTTCTTCTATCTGCCACGGACGGAAGGTAATACCCCTGTTCCTACCAGAAACTATAATTCCCTCCATCTCCAGATGTTTAATCACTTCCCGGACAGGTGTACGACTGACCCGGAATTTTGAAGCCAGAATTTTTTCTGTTAAAGGACCTTTGCTTTTTAATAGAAAGCTATGTACACGGTCAACCAACTTCCTTGTCTGCCTTTTCATAATTGTATGCATATTAACATAAAGCCTTTTCAGTGTCAAGGATACTACCTTGAACTTTTGAATTCTACAGAGTATAATGCAAAGTAAAAGTGGAGGTCCTTCATGTTCCGGACTACTGTTCTTGTTTTTCTTTTACTGACAATTCTGGCAGGAGCTTCTGGTTTCCCCCTGGTGGACGGAGAAAGATGTGCTGTGGTGGTTGTAGCTGATTCTACTGCTACCAGAAAACCAGCTGAACTTCTTCAGGAAATGGTATATCGTTCTACCGGGAAAAGGCTACCACTGCTGGCAGAAAAAGATTACCAGAAAGGAAATATACCCACCATTTTTCTTGGTCGGACCAGCTATACTCTTTCGTTCCTGGGGAAAAAACTGGAAAGCCTGGACAGGGATGGTTATATTATAGACGTCAAACCGGACAAGATTTTCCTTGCTGGCGCAACAGACCAGTCGTGTTTGTGGGCAGTAGGCGATTTTCTCAGAGTATATTTAGGGATTGATTCCTATTTTCCTGCTGATTGCGGGCTGGTGATACCAAAACATAAGCAAGTAATTATCCCGGTTGGCACCAGGCTGGAACAGCCAGCATTTAAATCCAGGGCTTTCAGTGCGCTTAATACCAACCGGGGTACTCGTTCCTTACCAGAAATGCCCTGGAGGATTCAAAGTGGTCATGGTCGTTATTCTTTCCACCACAACCTGCACACTTTTATCACAGTGGAGGAATTCGGCCACAGCCATCCAGAGTATTTTGCCTATCGTAATGGCAGGCGCCAGATTGTTTCTTCTTCTGCTGGACCAAATCCATGTCTTTCCAACCCGGAAGTAGTCAGAATTGTTACGGAAAAATGTCGTAAGTTTTTTGACAGCCATCCGGAAGCAGAAACGATAAGTTTAGGAATGACAGATGGCGGCTGGTGTGAATGTGAAAACTGTAAGGCTCAGGATAGTCCTTCTCAGGAAATTCTGGGAAGACGCGCCCCTAAGAGCGGTTACTACTATCGTTTCCTCAACCAGGTGGCGGCTGCCCTTAAAGAAAGCCATCCCGGGAAGTTTATTGGCGTCTTAGGTTATGCTGGGGCTGAATTTCCACCAAATTTCAGGGTGGAGCGGAATATTATTCCCTACCTTTGCTACAGCCGGGCGAACTGGTATAACCCGGAAGCCAAAAAGCTGGACCTGGCACTTACCAGAGCCTGGCTGGAGAAGGTGGAAAGAATTGGTGTCTACGAATACCTTTATGGTTCTCCGTACAGTATTCCCCGTCTGTACACTAAAAATCTCACAGAATACTTAAGATTTGTAGCAGAAAAGTGCCCGGGCAGCGGATTCTACGCTGAAGTTTATGCTAACAATGGCCTGGATGGACCAAAATCCTGGATAACAGAGAAAATCATCTGGAATCCACGACAGAACCCGGACAAGCTATTAAGGCAGTGGTGTCAGGCAGTTTTCGAGGAAGCAGCCGCACCAATGGAAAGTTACTTCCGGTATCTGGAAAATACCTGGAACAGAAACGGCATGAAAGCCACAACATCTTTAGGAAAACTTGCCTTGTACGGGGATGATAAGCAACTGGAGATATTTACACCTGAGGACGTAGCAGTCTGCTGGCAAAAAATTGAAGCAGCCAGGAAACTGGCGAAAACAAGGGAGGTGAAAGACAGAATTGAATACTTTGCCTCCACTTTTAAGATTACAGACCTCAGTGTCAAAAAGTACCACGCTTATAAAAAGGTCCAGCAGATGTTAGAAACAGGGAAAGACGGGAGAACACTTCTGGAAGCTCTTCTGAAAGCTGACAATCTGGCACCGAAAAAAGATGTGAAGCAGTATAGCGAAGAGATTCAAAAATCTGATGCCACGAAGTTCATGGGTGGAGTGGAAATAAAAACCAGCACTGAGATTTGTGTGAAGATTGTCTCTGATTTAGTCTGGAAAAAAATCCTGGATATATTACAGTCCGGGGAGAAAGATGTAAAAAGTTTAAGGAAGATAGCCGGAGTCATCATTTCTGAAACTGGAAAAAACTTCCAGGATGAGGTCAGTCAAAAACGACTGAAGGAACTGATAAGCATGGGGGAAAGAATTGCCCCTGCCTGGCAGGTGAATAAACCCCCTAAAATTGATGGCGAACTTAATGATGCCTGCTGGATCTGGCAGGATGACACCCCCTGGTTTGCCTGGAAAAGCGGCCAGCCAGCTGATGTGAAAACTTCTTACAGTTTTCTCTGGGATGATAACTTTCTTTATGTTGCTTTTCGCTGTCTCCAACCAGGAATAAAAGACTTTCCCCTCTGCCGGGGTCAGGGAGCACCTGCCTGGAGATATCCCAGTATGGAGATCTTTCTTAATCCAGATGCCTCCCAGGCTCAACTGGCTGATCCTTTCCGGTATGCCGAGGAAGGTCCAGAGAAAGTCAGGCTGATGCAGATTATCATTGCCCGGGGTGGGGGAACCTGGGAGAGGGACCAGCAGGCACTGGTAGAGTCAGCGACTAAATCTAATGAGGACAGCTGGCAGGCAGAATTAAAAATTAGCTGGTCAAAACTTAATTTCGGACCCGGCCGGTATAGATTTTTAAGGCTTAATCTGGTGAGAAACACTGGCACTGGTGGTCAGAGTAGTGTAACCTGGTTTCCTTCCACTGGAGCTCATGCCAGCTACCAGTCCAGGGGCTGGCTTATTTTTACTGAAGCAGGAGGAAAAAATGAAGATTAAATGGAAGACTCACCCCTGTATTAAAAGGTACCCAGGCAATCCAGTTCTTTCCGCAAAAGACCTACCCTATCGCAGTCTTCTGGTCTTCAATGCTGGTGTCATCAAATACCAGGGTCGTTATGTAATGATGTTCCGGAATGACTATGGCCAGGACAAAAAGATTACCGGGAGAAACTTAGGGTTAGCCTTCAGCAAGGATGGATACACCTGGCAGGCAGAGAAAAATCCTTTGAATGAAGACCCTGACCATCCCCTGGCTCGGGCTTATGACCCAAGGATGACCGTTGTGGAAGGTAGAGTTTACCTAACCTTTGCCATAAGTAACCACGGCACCTGTGGAGGTGTGGCAGTAACTGATGACTTTGAAAAGTGGGAAGTTTTAAATGTCTCTGTTCCTGACAACAGAAACATGGTGATTTTCCCGGAAAGGATTGGAGGAAAGATAGTAAGGCTGGAAAGACCTTTTGCTGGATATCTCCGGCCAGGAGACAGGTTTGACATGTGGTTATCCACCTCCCCTGACGGAAAATTCTGGGGAGAAAGTAAGGTGGTACTGGCTACCTATCAGGTGCCATGGGTAAACAACAAGATTGGTCCCGGTGCGCCCCCGGTCAAAACGGAAAAAGGATGGCTGACAGTTTTTCATGGAGTGGATATTGATTCCACACGCAGATGGGGCTGGGAAGGAAACTGGAACAAGCGCTATTGTGCTGGACTGGCTTTGCTTGACCTGGAGCAACCATGGAAAGTAATCGGTTTGCTGCCTGAACCGTTGCTTGTCCCGGAACCAGAGATAGAATATGAAGCCAGAGGTTACCGGGATTTTGTCATCTTTCCGGGAGGTTTAATCTTAGAAGACAATGGGATGGTCAGGATTTATTATGGGGCTGCTGATACCGTGGAAGCACTTGCTGAAGCCAGTCTGGAAGACTTACTGCGGTTGGCTGAAAAACCACCAGAAATTCCTTTAAAAACTTAGGGAGAAGATATGGTAAAGAAAATTTTCGCTTTTGCCCTGCTTTTCCTGATTTTCAGCAAGGGATTGAAGGCAGAAAACCCCTCCTTTGTTTTAGCCGCGCCGGGAGTGAAAAGTGCTATTGTCATTCCTGACCAGGACCCTAAATACAGGTTTCCTTTCTGGGGCGGCCACAGTATTCTCCAGCGTTATCTGAAATTAATCACAGGACTGGAAGTACCTATTATCAGGGCTGGTACGTTGAAAGATAAGGACCTTAACAGTCTTTATGATTTCCGCATCTGGATGGGACACCAGCCTTCTGTTGAAGAAGTCTTAGGTGCTGATTTGAAAAAAATAGATGATGACGGTTTCATCATCAGAGCTATCGGAAGAGACCTTTATATCTGTGGAAAGTTTATCTGGGGTACGCACTTTGCCCCTTATGAACTACTGGAGCGATTTGCCGGATGCCGGTGGTACGGACCTGAACCACGATTCTGGATGCCGAAAGAAGATGGCATGATTGGTCTTTTTGATTATATTCCCAGAATGAAAGAGGTAAGTGTCCCGGGAGATTTAAATCTGGTTGTGGAACCTTCTTACCGGATGAGATGGATGAGACACCTGCCACGGCACTCTTTTCGCATGAGGCAGAGAGACAAATATTCTCATGCCCTGGTAAGTATTATTCCCCCTGAAAAGTATGCGGCAACACACCCGGAATATTTTCCTGAAATTAATGGTCAGCGTTTTATTCCCCCTGCCTTCAGACGGCATGATTTTCAACCGTGTATTTCCAACCCCGAGGTGGTAAAACTGGTGGTAGAGACTGCCATAGAACATTTCCAGAACAATCCCGAAGAAGGCACCTTCAGTATCGGAATGAACGATTCCAATCGCTATTGTGAATGTGCCAGGTGCCAGGCAATGGCTCCAGCCAGTTTAACCGACAGAAGTCAACGCATTGCTTATTCTTTCTTTTCTTTCTACAACAGGATTGCTGAGGAGGTGGCTAAAGTATATCCGGAAAAAAGGCTGGGCTGTCTGGCTTACGCTACCCTTTCCCTTCTTCCAGAGGGTGTTTTGAAGCTTCATCCTATGATTGTCCCTTATCTCACCAGGGATAGTGCCCAACTTTTTGATTCCAGCGAAGTTGCCGAGTTTCATGATTTAGTGAAGAAATGGAGCCGTCTTGCCAGCCGTATGGGTATTTACGAGTATGTTTACGGTCGCGGTTTCATCATTCCCCGCATCTATCACCGCTACCTGATAGAAAACATCAAAAAAAGATACGGTGTTGGTTGTGATGGTTTTGTGGCAGAAGACTACCCTAACTGGGGACTGGATGGTCCCAAATACTGGCTGATTGCTACAATGCTGTGGAACAACAAACAGGACTACCAGGCACTTCTGGAGGAATACTATCGCCATATGTTTGGTCCAGCATCTGAGGTAATGAAGCAGTATTTCAGCTACCTGGAAGAAGTCTGGTGTACCCAGACTATCCCCAGCACCAGGAGTAATTATCGCTGGCTCAATGATGCCAGACAGTTAGAAATTTTTTCTCCGGAAAAATGCGATTATGCCTGGTCCTTACTGGAAAAAGCAGAAAAAATAGCTGCTAAAGCACCGCCAGAACCTGATAGGCCTTCTGTTTCAGAAAGGATTAACTTCTTTAAAACTACCTTTTCTCTTACCCGACTTTTGTCCCACCGGTACAGTCTCAGCCAGAAAATGGATAATTTATCTGACCAGCAAAACGTGCCTGAAACAGCCTTTCCTTTACTGGAAAAATGGTTTGCTCTGGATTCCCTGCGGAAGACATATGACAGGGTAATGGCTCTGAAAAATGCCCTTTACCCTATGGAATATTCTGAGATGCGCTCCTATTTCGACCGCAGCGGTGGCACAATTAAAATTATTCATCAACTCATAGAACAACTTGTCAGCCAGGTGATTGACCCCACAAAACCAGTTTCCTCAGAAGAAATGGAAAACAGAATTAACTCACTCCTGACAGAAAAATATAAAACTATTTCTCCTGAACTTCTAAAACAGTTGAAAACACTGGTGAGGACAGGGTATCTTCTGGTAAGACAGGTGCAGAAGCCACCTGTTCTGGACGGGGTTATCACTCCAGAGGAATGGGGCGAGCCAGCCTACCGCGGTGCCTTTTTTGAAAGTTTTTCTCTGGATGACCGCAGTCCGTTTGTCACGACTGTCTGGGCAGTGGAAGACGGTAAAAAACTTTTTCTTTCCTTTGATTGCCAGGCTGAAACGGCGGTTCTTGGTGGCCAGGTTACCGGCATCAACACAGATTCCGGTGCCTATCCTAAGATGTTGCAGGATGATACTATCTCGGTGAACTTTCACCACCCGGGCCATGGCAGCCATGTAGCCAGGGTCAATATCAATAATGCCATTCAGGATAGCCGCAACGTTACTGAAGCCAGTGTCAACCGTACAGAAAAAGGCTGGCAGGTAGAAATGGCTTTTGACTTATCTAAAACAGCTGCCAGTAAGCAGGCCGTGAGGAAAAGTCCTACCTGGCTGGGAATTGCCCGCGTCTACCGCATCAGGTCAGCTGACGGCAAAAACGTGGAAGCTAAGGTCAGCACTCTGGCACCTATCGCCGATATTGGCGGTAACATTGGTGGGGGTAATCACCCCGGCTGCCTTTATTTTATCTGGGGTCCAAGGATTGTTTACCAGCAGCCGTAGAAAGTAAAGAAACTGTTTTATGGTGCTTCCAGAAGAAGCAGTCCACGTGATTCCGGCAGATGTGCTGTCAAAAATATAGGTGCCCATCCAATTCTCTCCCTGGGATTGAAGGTATTGGCAGTATAGGGATTCCTCATAATATTGAAACTTAAAACCTGAAGTCTGGAGTAATCATAAAGACCTTCCACTGCAAGAGGCAACGCTACCTCTATAATATAGGTTTTCCTGTCAGGAGCCAGTTTCACAGCACACTGCACACCCTGCCTGTTATCCTTGGCTTTGCCCCAGCCCCGATATGCTCCCAGACTATTGACAACATACTGACAATAATCTTTTTCGTCGGTGACAGGATAGGGAGAGAAAAATATTTCGCAGCTGGATTCCCGCCAGAGACTGGTGCCAGTCTGTACTTCCGGTGGAGTAGCCGCCCAGATACCACCTGGCTGCTGGCAAACCAGGCTTAAAACCAGATGATTATTCACTCTCATAATTTTTCCTTCAGTGTGGTTACCTTCCTGACTGGGAAGAAAAATATCAGCCAGGGTGAAGCCATCCAGAACCGCAGCCTTACTCCAGACAGGGTCAGAAATATCTCCATCAATAACAGGCATTTTTGTCTCTCCGGGAACAAGGACAATTTTTTTCATCAGCTTTTCTATTTCCTGGCAACGTTTCTGGTTGTAAGAAGAAGGCAGGTTTTCACGAAAAATTTTACTGATGCTTTGATAAATCTCACCTATGGTGGATTTGTTTATTCTTTCTAAGTTAACCTTGCCCAGTGCCTTTTCCCTGACCGCGTTAACAATTGTACCCAGGGCACGGGAATAGTTGTTCCGATAAGAAAAACGTACACCTGAGTACCGGTCCTGCGGGTTCTCAATTGTGTCGTAATATCTTTCAAATTCCATCAGTCTGGAACCATCATCGTTTACATAGAAAGCTAATGCGTCCCTGTTGATACCAGTTTTTTTCTCCAGGACAGTATATCTGTGGTAAAGTCTGCCTGGCAGACTAACTGCTTTAACCAGCAGTTCATGAGCATGAAAATAACGTTCTATTGCTTTTAAGCGCTTCTGGATAAGCGGGTCATCTTTCGTCAGATTAATCGCCTCCTGTAACCATTTCCTCTGCATTTGAATATCTTCTTCGTCAAATCCCTGAACTTCCTGCCTGGGCCAGTCAGCCCTTACATAGAAAGCGTCGCCCACAATATGTTTCTGCTGAAACAAATCATAAAAACGATACATCCGTTCCCAGGCTGGGCCAAACATATCCTGGCAATACTGCCTCCAGAAAACATCCGGGTCCTGGAAGGGGTCACTGATTAACTGCCGTAATACCCAGTAATGCACGCCAGCCAGATACCAGGAATCTTCAGGAGTCCATTCTGCAAGGATGCCTTTCATTCCGTTTCGCACACCCCACTGGAGTAAAGCCGCCAGGCTTCTGGTGTATATTCTCGGGGTGATACCCTGAAAATTCCAGTCGTGAGTTACCCAGCCAGCTCCCAGTTCAGCAAAAGATAAAATCTCTTTTTCCATTCCTTCCCGGTAGGCTGGTTCAGTATAACGGTAGCTTTTAATTACGTTGTCTACAATGATGTTTGGTTCCAGCTTCATATCCCCAGGCGCACCCACATTGCTATACGCATAAGTAGTCAGGTAAAGCCCTGGAAATTCTTTCGCCGCTTCTCTGGCTACCTTGTTCAAAAAGGTAAACCAGAGGTATCCGGCATTACCCTGGTGTTTCCTCAAGGAATCCTGACACACCGGACACTGACAGTCATAGGCACAGTCCATAATACCAAAGGAAGCATAACCCTTTGGGTTCATATTTCTGAGTTCTTCCAGAGCGATTTTTGCTGCCAGGTCAGAATCTGCCAGACACGGGTTCCAGGTGTAGCCTGAAGGTTTTGGCCTCTGGCCTGCTCTATTCATGGGGTAAAGCTGGGGGTACTTCTCATAATATTTTTCTGGTGGGAAGTAACGGATAATAGTGTGGCTTGCCCTGAGTTCAATACCTTCTGTGACCATACAGTTTATCCGGCTCCAGAGAAGCGTTTTTTCGGTAGAACTGAAGGTGGCTTTAACAAAATATGGTTGCTGGTAATGCTCCAGCTTACCCACAGTGAAAGAATTCTCCACAGGAAAAGAAACCCATTCCAGACCGTCAGAACCAGCAGGAGCATACATTCTGATACCGGCACATTTATCCAGAAACACACGAATATGATTGAGATTCCACATATCCGGGTCTCTTTTAGTTAAGACGATGTTATTACCGGTTCTTACCAGGAGAATAGAGTTGCGACGGGAGTTTTTCAATCTGGTTCTGTCCGCCTCTGTAAGAAAATTTGCGGGAATACCATCTACCGGACCAAGCAGGATGAGAACCTTCTCAGGAGACACTTTTTTCACATCACCAACAACCGGAAAGGAAGATACTGCTGCCCTGTCAGGAGCTGGTTTCGCGTCAAGGATGTAATTTTCAGCGTCTTTGTCTTTAGCTACATATTTCAAAAGGAAATACTGCAGGTAAGCACTGGCATAAGGGTCACCACAGTCAATTATAACTGTGTTATCACCCCTGATGACCAACGGTGTTAAACCTTCCTCACTGTTAGCCAGTAGAAACTCACTGAGGAATAAAAATACCAAGCCCCAGAGCATTTTTTTTCTCATTCTCCCCTCCTGTGTTTTCCTTGTGCGCTTGACATTTGCACCAGATAAGTATACATTTTCTGTGAAAAAAAGCAAGGGGGAAGAATGAGAGCTCAACCTACTGTTGCAGAACTATTCAGCCTGAGGGGAAAAGTGGCACTGGTTACAGGTGGCTGTCAGAATCTGGGGCTGGACGCTGCGGTGGCTTTAGGACAGGCTGGTGCTACTGTCATTATCACCTCCAGACAGAAAGAAAAAGCAAGGAAAAAGGCAGAAGAACTGAGTAAAGAGTTAAAGGTGGAAGTTTCAGGCTTTGCTCTGGACATAACAAGCGAAGAAGCCGTGAAGGCTGTTTTTCAGGAAGTCTTTGAACGTTATGGACACCTGGATGTTCTGGTGAATAATGCCGGGGGGCATGTTCCTGGCTCTACCGGAAAACTGGAAGATGAACCACTGAATGTGTGGAACAGTTTTCTGCAAATAAATCTGACCGGTACTTTCTTGTGCTTAAGGGAAGCAGCCAGAATTATGATCAGGCAATGTTCCGGCAGTATAATTAACATTGCTTCTGTTACTTCTCTGGTGGGCCGGGATAGAAGTGTCTATGCAGGTACAGATATGAAAAATCCCATTGGCTACACTGCGGCTAAGGCTGGTATTCTGGGATTAACCTATGACGCCGCTGCCTGTCTTGGTCAGTATAACGTGAGAGTGAATGCCATCTCCCCGGGAGGATTCCAGCGGAATCAGCCCGCATCGTTTATCAGAGCTTACAGTGCCAGAACTATGCTTGGACGGATGGGAAAAGATGGAGTTGATTTGAAAGGAGCCGTTGTATTTCTGGCTTCTGATGCCTCAGGTTATGTAACAGGTCATAACCTGATAGTGGATGGAGGCTTTACCCGTTTTAAATAAAAGGATGGAGACTATGCCGGAGAAAATGAAAATACTGGTTGTTGGCTGTGGTTCTATCGGAAAAAGACATCTGCGAGTTCTTACAGAAAGGCATGGTGTAGAGATTGCTGCCTGTGAGATAAGGAGGGAAATTTTCCCGGAAATACAGGCAATTGGTGACCAGATAGTAATTTTTGATAACTTGGAATCCGCATTGACCTGGAAACCGGAAATAGCCATAGTTTCCGTTCCCAATCAGTTTCACCACACAGTCGGCATCCAGTGTCTGAAATCCGGTGTTCATGTTCTGTGTGAAAAACCTCTCGCAGATTCAGTAGAACATGGACGTCTCCTGGTGGAAACAGCTAAAGAAAAAGAAAAAGTTCTCGCTGTGGGTTTCAGCGAAAGGTATCGTCCCTCCTTTCAGTATCTGGAAAATCTGGTAGCCAGTGGCCAGATGGGTAGGCTATTAGGGGGTAGAGCCATGGTTGGCAGTTACAATACGCTTCTTTGTGCTACCACCGACACTCGGAAGGAACAAATTGGTTCCCTGCTTCTGGACTACAGTCACGAATTTGATTTTCTCAGAGCTATTTTCGGGTCGGTGAAAGACATCTACTGCGTGGGCCATAATCTTGGGAAGAGGAAACTTCTGCAGCAGTTTCCCACTTTAGCCGTGACAGTTTTAAGATACCAGAGCGGAGCAATTGTTTCTGTTCACCTGGACTACATCCAGCATCCACAAAGGAGAATTTTGGAAGTCATTGGAGAAGAACTGACGGTGGAACTTGATTTGCAAACTGATACCATGAAAATTTTTGACTGGAAAAAGGATGGCTACCGTGTGCTGACTTTTGACCCGGTAAGAAACGAAAGGATTAGAGCTGAACATCAGGATATGATTGAGGCCGTGAGAAAAGGAACAAAACCACGGGTGACAGGGGAAGAAGCTTTGCTTGTCCAGGAAGTGATTGAAGAGGCAATCAAACAGCTATCTTTACACTGACAAAAGGAGGAAAATGAATATTAGGGAATTTTCCTGGGTGGAAGAGGACCTTTTTTTGATGGCTGATACCAATCTCATAGAGAAAAGTGAGAACGCAAAATTTTCCGTCTGTCAGATGGACAAACATCCAGAGCCGGTGCTGGTGCCAGAGCAGTTATGGGAAGGTGGTGACGGTAAAAATCCCAGCCCGGTTCAACAGGACCCGCTTGATGGAAGTATTCTTTATGACCTGGAACAGGAACTTTTCCATTGCTGGTACCGCATTCATAGCCGTCTTTCCACAGCCTCTGACGTAGGATATGCCATCAGTAAAAATGGTTTACACTGGGAAAAGCCATTCGTTGGGCTGGTGCCCTTTGGTTCATCACTCAAGAATAATCTTATTCCCATCTGTGTCCCGCCCATCAAAACAAATCATTTAAGTGGTGTTGTTCCCAACCATGTTGCCGGTATCCAGGCTTCACTCATTGCGACGGTTTACTCCCATTTTGATGACCCAATCTATCCTTCAGGTATTACCTTTTTGCTCAGCGAGGACGGATTCAGATGGCAGCCTCATTTCCCACCGGTTTTACCCCTTGATGGCGACGCTCACTGTCTCATGTGGGACCCCCATCAACAGTGCTACCTGTGTACAACACGTTCCTACCAGCACTTTCAGGTTCTTACCCGGCTGCAGCTGAAAGGTATGCACCAGCTGCGAAAAAAAAGGCATATTGCTCTGGCACGCAGCCGTGACCTGATTCACTGGACTCCCATGGTGACAGTTCTGGAGGCTGATGAAAATGACCCTGAAAATGCAGAACTTTACCTGATGTACATTATTCCCTACGGCAATGCTTACGTCGGGCTGGTTCTTCTTTTCTATCCTGATAGAACCATGACCTTTGGTCCATTAGAGGTGTTCCTTTGTTTCTCCAGAGATGGTCTGGTGTGGCAGCGAGTAGACAGGAAAACACCTATCTTGGCCAGAGGACAACCGGGTTCCTGGGACCAATCTCATGTGACAGTTTGTCCAGGTGTTCCCTATCCGGAAGGTGAGAGGATGCGTTTCTGGTTTGGGGGAAAGAATACAGAACACTGGCAGGCTGGTTATGCTGGCATGGGCACTGCAACTTTAAGGAGAGATGGTTTTGCCTGCTGGCAGGCAGGTTCTGACGAGGCGGTGTTAACTACCGTACCGTTACAGGTGAACTGGGCAACCTGGCTTTTTTTGAATGTGGATGCAACATCTGGACAGGTCCAGGTAGAGATAGTAGATGCAGATACAGGAAAGCCATTGCAGGGTACTTCCCGAAAGGATTGTCAGGTGATTACCGGTAACCACCTGAGAGCCCCGGTTGTATTTGGAAAGGAAAGGGGTAGCTTTGTGCGGCACACCGGTCGTATCAGACTGAATTTTTACCTGCGAAAGGCACGGCTTTATTCCTTTAAATGCCCTAATGTAAAAATCTCCAGCCATTAAGAAGACCGGGAAAATTGCTCCAGCATCTTGCGGAAAAACCGGATGTCCATTCTTGTCTGGTCAGTAAGTGACTGTACCTCCAGTCCTGCGTATTCACTGTGGAAAGAAATCGGACCTGCAAAATTTTTTTCTTTGACCATTCTCACTACAGCCTGCCAGTCAACATAACCCTGACCCAGCCCCACTACCCGTAGCTGCCACTCTTCCCTTCCCTGGTTTAAAACTTTCTGTCTGATGACATCCTTCAGCGCCAGAGCACTCCAGTAATCACCAATAATGTCCACAGCCATAGCAAACGGCTCACCGACCAGCATTAAATGGCCTGTGTCTGCAAACACCCCGATGTATTCCGGGTCAAAATCTTTAACCAGATTCATCACGGCACAGGAATTCAAACCCATAGTTTGCCCGGAATGGTTGTGAATCATCACCTTCACCTGATACTTTTCTGCCAGTTTAGAAAAAACAGCCAGTTTTTTTCTAATCCGATCCACTGTCTTCCAGTAGCCATCTTTCTCCATAAACCAGTAGCCCAGTTTAATAAGTTTGATTTTTTCCTGGCCGCAGGCTGCCAGTAATCTTTCTGTTTCTGGTTTTTCTGGCTCGGTGAAATCACCAGGCGTGGTAACCAGACCGACCATCAGACCATACTCAGCAAAAATCTTACAGGCTAAGGGAAGTTTCTTTTCCACATTCTCAGGATTAACAGGATAACCTGGCCTGACACACAAATCCGCCCCATCAGCGTCAACACTGCAAAGGGCTTGAGCTAACTCTTTCAGTGATAACGGCTGGAAATGCTTGGTAAAGACAACAAAGGGACTTTTCCTCTTTTTCGCTTCTTTCATCGGCCCTCCTTCTTTCATGAATTATACACTTTTCCCTGGACAAGAGGAAGATTTTTTGTTCTGTTTCCTCCGGATAAAGACTGGGGTATAATAATAACGTGGACATTGAGTGGAAAAAGGTTAAGGAATTTACTGTTGTAGTTGGTAACCGCAGCCATCGGGCTGTACTTGACGAAATCGGGAGCAAGGGAGAACTTTATCTCCAGGTAATTGAACGCGACCATCCCTTCCAGAAAGCTGCCACCGGTGGTCCGGGTCAGGTAATTTTTGTTTACAATGACCAGAGTTATTATTTTCATGGCAAAATCTGTCCTCATGGTGAAGGCAGGATTCTGGTTCTCAGAGAAGCAGGAATTATCCTCAACAAAAGACAGGAACCAAGGTTGAGCGTACCGCCATTTCCTGTGGAAATTAAAGAGAAAGCTTTGTTCCGGATTAAAACTGTGGAAGCTTTTGTTTATGATATCTGCCGTTACGGCGTTAAAGTGGCAACAGAAGTACCTTTACCGGTGGAAAAGCAATACACATTAGATACCTGGTTGATGGTGAGAAAAACGCGGCGGTTTTTTTCTGCTGTCTGTACTGTAAGATATTGCGTACTGGAAAAGAAACTCTATTTTTCTGGTTTAAGGTTTGACCGGCTGGGAATAGAAGAAGGGAAGGTCCTGGAGAAGTTTTTGCATGAAGTCCGGGCAGAAATACCTTTTGTTTGAAGGAGTAGCCTTCTACTACCTCAAGCGCCTGTAGCTCAGCTGGACAGAGCAATGGGCTTCGAACCCAGAGGCCGCGCGTTCAAATCGCGCCAGGCGCGTGGGAATAAAATCTGACGAGCATAAAAGAAAGGAGAAAAATGCGCATCATTGACATTCATAACCATCCTGACTGGCACGGTTACAATCTAAAAAGATTTCTTGACAATATGAACCAGTTCGGAATTGAGAAAACCTGGCTGCTAAGCTGGGAATGTCCCAGGGACGAATATGCTAACTGTAGCGGATGGCTGGGAGATAGCGGCGGTCCGATTCCTTTCAGCCGTTGCCTTTCTTACAGCGAAAGAAAACCGGAAAAGTTTATTCTTGGTTATGCTCCAGACCCGAGACGGCCTGAGGCATTAGACCGGATGCAGGCTGCAGTGGAAATCTATGGTGTGCGAGTTTATGGGGAACTTAAACTGCGCATGATGTATGACAACTGGGATGCTATAAGGATGTACCGGTTTTGCGGGGAAAGAAAAATTCCGGTAGTGCTACACCTGGACTATGCCCTGGAAACAAAAACTCGTTATCCCCGACCTGACTGGTGGTATGGTGGAGGTATAGAAGCCCTGGAAAGAGCCTTAAAAATCTGCCCGGAGACCATCTTTATAGGTCATGGTCCCGGGTTCTGGGCACATATATCCGCTGATGATAAATGGAGCAAGGAATACTATCCTCAGGGTAAAGTAATCGAAGGTGGGAAACTTCCTCTGCTGTTAAGAAAGTATCGTAACCTTTACTGTGACCTTTCCGCAGGCTCTGGCTGGAATGCTCTGCATCGTGATCTGGATTTTGCCAGAGATTTTTTGCTGGAGTTTCAGGACAGAATTCTTTACGGACGGGATTACTTTGACAACAGACACCAGGAATTACTCAATTCCCTGTCTCTACCCGGGGAAGTTCTGGCAAAAATTTATCACAGGAATGCTCTTAAACTTGTTCCACTGAAGAAAACACTGAAAAGGGGCAGGATTTAACCTTTCTGCGTTTTCACAAAAGATAGCAGTTGGTTTATAATTAATAGTCAAACGTAGCCTTGAAGTTTTGATTCCCTGGTGGGTGTAGCTCAGCGGATAGAGCGCCAGACTGTGGCTCTGGATGCCGGGGGTTCAAATCCCCTCACCCACCCCTGACGGAGCAAAGAAACCATTTTTCCTTTCCAGATATCTTAGCCGGATGATTTTATCTGGTAGACTTCAGTAGAACTTCCGCCTGTCTTCTGATATTCTACATTTATGTCGTTCTCGTCCTGTTTTTCCATTTCCAAAGTTAAACTGCTGGCTGGGATTTTCTTTTTGGTAGCTGGTAATTAAAGTTGCACCAGATTGTTCTTTGAAATTTTCTGGTTAAGGAGTTTTCTTAACAGCGGCACGAGATTTTCGTCCCGATGATTAAACCGCCACTGTATCTCTTTCAGGTAAAGGTGAAAATAATCTTTGGGTACGCCA
>CAZYCA010000043.1:0-11694 GCA_964645405.1 uncultured bacterium
TTCATCTCTATATCCTGCAACCTGATATTGCGGAGGATTGTTTCGGGACTGCCCTGAAGAAGAATCGGCCCGCCACTACTGACTACTTTGATATTATTGAAGGTTATATCAGATAATCTTTTCAACTTAATCCCTGAATCAACAGTGATTGCAAGCGGGTGCTTCCGGCAGGTAATGGATATGTCAGAAAAAACAAGATCATGGATATCAGCACTGCCGGAACTTCCCGGTGGCAAATAATACGCTGGATTCTGAATAAGGAGTCCGTTGGTGCTATCAGAAATAATCAGGTTACTGAAAACACAGTTTCTGATTTCCCCATCACCAGGGCAACCAACTCTAATACCGTTGCACTGGGTTCTGAAAATACAGTTGGTAATAACCACATCTTCGCAGATAGCCGGGCTGTCATATAACTGCTGGATAGAGCGAACAGCAATACAATCATCCTCTGTATCCATAAGGCAATCACTAACCGTTACCTGACGGCAGGCGTCAATATCTATGCCATCGATATTTCTCATCCTCCGGTTGCTGAAAATTTTCAACCGGTGAATATGCACATTTTCACATCTCATCAGCCAGATAGTCCAGCAGGAAGCATCCCGGAAAGTGAGGTCTTTGATAAGAACATTACGACAGCGGTAGAACATGATTATTCTTGGTCGGGGTGTTGGTGGTTTTGCGAGTTTGCCATGTTCATCAGCAGTTTTCAAATCGTAAAAAGCCATCCCTGAACCGTTGATTTCACCCTGACCTGTTAAGGCAATGTTTTCTGCCTCCACTGCCAGAATAAGAGCATTTCTACTCTTCTCAGGAGATTTTCCCGCGTAGAAATCAGCTGCCTCCAAATCCTGGTAATCTTTTAAATATTCACTTCCTACCAGACGGCTCCCTGGTTCCAGTCTCAGCTCCACATTACTTTTCAGAACCAGAGAACCAGTGCGAAAAATACCACTACCACAGACAACCTGGCCTCCACCTTTTTCCCAGCAGGTATCTATGGCTTTCTGGATGCTGGAAGTAGCAGACGTGTAACCATCTCCTGTAGCTCCAAATTTTTCTATTTCATAGGTAGCCATTTTTCCTCCTGCCCTTTTTACGATTCCGCCAATAACACCGGCTAACCATTTTTTTACCCTCTCCCCTATCTTCTTTTCTTACCTTCACCCCCTCGCCTCATCAAGAGGGAGGAAACTTCTCCTATTTTACTTGCCTCTACCTTTTTCACTCAAATGCCGGCAAAGCGATGATATCTTTGATAAAATGCTTCAAACTGGCTGTATCCTGCTTAAAATTCTTTTGATGTTGGCAGCCAGCCCGGGTAGCAAATTATCATCAGGAAGAGGCAACGAAAGATAGCGACCTAACTCCCATGCCATTTCATGCGCAGCAGCATCAGAACCATAAACTAGCCTGTCAGCACCTACCAGACGAAGACTGGTTTCAAAAGGACGTCTTGTGCAGAAACTCCCGCAAAATTCCAGGTAAACATTGGGAAAACTGAGAGCCAGTTCTTCTGCCTGCTGTCTTCCCTTTGTGCCTCCACCGGAATGACCAAGAAGGAAAGAAACATCACCATAACGTGGCACAATATCTTTCAACTGGTCTACATCGTCCCAGGTATGGATAAGGATAGGACGGCAAAAACGCTGGGCATATTCCCACAAAGGTAAATACCTGCGATCAGAAACCGGTACTCCCCAGTATGACGGTAAAATTTTAAAGCCAACAAAAAATTTAGATTTAAAAAAAGTGTCCAGGTGATTGATTAGTCTGTCACTGTAAAGAGGATGGAAAACCAGATACCCGGAAAAACGGTCAGAAAATTCCTGCATCATCGTCTGGCCTTCTCTATTTCCGGAAAGACAATCCCCAAAGAGAGCCATTTCCGGAGTGACCAGCAGGCGGCTGACACCAAGCCTGTCCATCTTAGCAATCATCTTTTGTAGACCGGTTCTGATATCGCTCTGACGCTGAATCCAGCCCCGGGTAAAAGGTGGTGTGTGAGCATGAGCATCAATAACTTCCACACCACTAATTCCCAATCCTGAGCAAAACTTTCTCCAGAGCGGTTTTGTCTCCAGCAAAGCGGAAGACCCGCATCTTATTTTCTTCGCCGGTGGTATCCCCAAAAGATTTTCTACATTTTCATGAGCAATCTGTTGTTTTTGACCTTCAGAGATACAGGCAAAAACAAGGGCAGCAATGGCTGCTCCGTAATGGCTTTTGTAACCCAGCCCGAAAAGTACTCTCTGCGCTCCAAACTCTTCCACTAAAAGTTCAATTCCTTCATTCATGTGGAGCCAGGAAGTATCTACATAGGTATTGGGACAGCGCCAGAGTAGGTCAAGGACACTACTGAATCCGCCCCACATCTTCTGGGTGACAACAAAGGAAAGTTCCGGAAACCTGCCAGCCAGATATTCAAAATCTCGGAAAGCAAGTTCATCATGACCATGGCAGCAATCCCAGAAAACAACTGGTTTATAAGATACCAGCTGCAGGAGAAGTCTTTCCAGCTGCCTTACAGGAAAGCGCGAGACAGAAGGAACTATTCTTAAAGCCCGGACCTGGCCACTTGCTAAATATCTGTGCAGAAGGGAAAGGGTGTCCTTCTCAAAAAAACAGCCCGGGGTAATGACCCAGCAGGGGAAGAAACGTTCTTTCTGGGGGAAGTTTTCCATTTCTTTCATGAGTTTCAAATTACCATAGGCAGGATTAATGTCTATAGCAGCCACATGACAGACAAGAGACCTTTCCACCCCCAGATAATCAAGATGCCTGACAAGGGAATTCAAATCTGGGAAATCTGCCTGTTCGTATGCCCCTTCTCCAATTTCACCATTAACATTGAAAAGAGTGAGCCTTTCCATTTTTTCTCCTTCCATAAACTTTCCGGGCTGACCTGATTACCAGGTCCCTGGTGTCGAATTGGCAATTTAAGCTACAGCCATTTTCTTCATTTTCACTCAGGCTTTTCTTCTATCACCTCACAGTTAACAGTTTTCCCGGAAATTGTCAGGGTAGCCTTATTCCCTTTGACCCAGAACTCATTTATGCCATCGCTGTACCTGGCACCTGAAGCGGAAAGCGCCTGTTTCAGGTGTAAAACACGTTCTGGCCCAAAAACTAAAATCACCTGGGAGGGATTCTTAACGAAAGTCACATGAATTTTTTTGCCGTCTTCACAACGATAGACAGCCTTAATTTTTTCCGTGCCTCCTCCCTTTACTTCAGTTTTCACAATCGCACAACCTGTGAAGACAACAAACAATCCTGCTGCTACAATTTTCCGGGTCCTTTCCATTTTCCTCCTTCAGGTTGGTCTGACTTTCAGGTGGTATAATATAACAAACTTTAATGAAAGACAATCTTCCTTTAAGTTGAGAGAAACATGAAACTGGCTATCACCGAAGTCAGTCACTGGCACAGTCTGGAATATGTGAAAGGTATAAAAAGACTTTCTTTTGCTGAACTGGTGGCTGTTTCTGACAGGCAGGGAAAACCAGGCGAAAAGATAGCAAAAGATTTTGGCTGTCGTTCTTACTCTGACTACCGCAAGATGCTGGACAGAGAAAAGATTGATTTTCTTTTCATTCTTGGAACTCACAGACAGATGCCTGAAATAATGGAAGCAGCCATCCAGAAACAAATCCCCTTTTGTGTGGAAAAACCAGGAGCATGTGACATAGCTACACTTTTGCCGATTCTGGAAAAAATTAAGACCTGCAACCTTTACCATTGTATCCCTTTTGTTTACCGGCTCAGCCCTTTTGTCAGATGCCTTGTCCAGTGGAAGAAAAAAGGGTTGTTAGGAGAATGGATTAGTCTAAAGTTTCGCTATATTACTGGCCCTCCAGTGAGGTACAGAAAGTGGAATTGCTCCTGGAATCTTTTGAAAAAAGAAGCAGGTGGTGGCAGCACCATTAACCTTTCTGTTCATTATTTTGACCTTTTCCGCTATTTAACAGAGGAAGAAATTGTGGAAGTCAAAGGTTTTGTTTCCAGAAAAAGGTTCCGCGAGGAAGTAGAAGACTATTCTCTCGTTTTGCTGAAGACTGATAAGTCCACTATCGGTGAAATAGAAACCGGTTATCTTTCACCAGAGGGGGAAACGCTTGACCAGGATAACTTTGTTATATTTACGGAGCAGAGGAAAATAACATGGAATAAAAATATTCTTCACTGGAAGGACTATTCAGGCAGCGAATCTCAGGAGTTTCTACCGGTAGATAATCTGAGAATCCTTTTTGTGGAAAAAGCGCTGAATTCCTTTTTGAAAAAAGAAAAACCGGTCGCTACAATTTCTGATTTGATAGCGGCCTTGAGGATAGTTGACCAGGTGTACAAAAACACTTTTTTTAACCAGGGAGAGACAAATGGAACTGAAGGGAAAAACCGCAATTGTCACAGGAGCAGGTAGAGGTATCGGTCAGGCTCTGGCTCTGGAATTTGGCCACCAGGGATGTAATGTTGTTTGTTGCTCCCGACACAAAGAAGAGGTTGAAAAGACAGCAAAATTAATCAGGGAAGAAGGACACAGGGCACTGGCACTGGCAGTTGATGTAACCAGGCCAAAGCAGGTAAAAAAGATGGTAGAAAAAACCATCAAAAAGTTTGGCCGGATAGATATTCTCTTTAACAATGCCGGTAGTTTCCAGGCAATCGGCGGACTCTGGGAAGTTGACCCGGAACTCTGGTGGCATGATGTGACAGTTAACCTGCGGGGAGTGATGCTTTGCTGTCAGGCAGTTTTACCCTACATGATGGCTCAAGACGAAGGTATTATCATTAACATGAATGGTGGGGGCGCAACAGTTCCTCTTCCAGGGGGTTCTGGATACGGCTGTTCCAAAGCAGCGGTAATGCGGTTAACAGACACTTTAGCCCGGGAACTGGAAAAAACTGGTAGCCACGTTCTTGTTTTTGGTATGGGACCCGGGCTGGTGCGTACGCAAATGACTGAATGGCAGGTGAAAACTGAAGCTGGAAGAAAATGGATACCATCCACCGGGCAGGCTTTTCAGGAAGGAAGGTACAGGCAACCAGAAGAATGTGCCAGAGCGACAATGGAGTTGATAAGGATTGCCTGTCCAGAATTGAACGGGAGAAACTTTGGAGTGGGCATGGACTTTGAAGATATTAAAAGGCGGGCAGCGGAAATTAAGGAGAAAGATTTACTGGTGATGCGCTCCCGTTAAACTTTTTATCTTTAAGGAGAAAATTATGGCCAGGAAGAAACCAAATTTTATTCTGATTATGACTGACCAGCACCGTGGCGACTGCCTTTCCTTAGAGAATCACCCTGTGCTGCTTACCCCCAACATTGATTACATTGGTGGTCAGGGTGTCCATTTTGCCAGAGCATACACTACCTGTCCGAGTTGTATCCCGGCCAGACGCTCCCTGATGGTCGGTCAGTATCCTGCCACTCACGGTCTGGTTGGATATCACGATGGACTGGAATGGCAAGCACCAGCAACCCTGCCAGAAGTTTTGAAGACAGCCGGGTACCAGACTTTTCTGGTGGGCAGAAACATGCATCTGTGGCCCCGTCGTAAAAGGTATGGATTTGACGAAATGGTCATCTGGCAGGAAGATTATTTTTCTTTTTTAAGCAGTCAGCATCTCACCCGTGATGACTGCTACGGCCATGGTATTTCTGCCAATGGATGGACCGCACGACCATGGCATCTGGACGAAAAATTTCATCCCACAACCTGGACTATAACTGAAGCTCTGCACTTTCTGGAACGTCGGGATCCCTCCTGCCCGTTTTTTCTGGTAATTTCCTTTATTGCTCCTCATCCTCCCCTCACCCCACCGGCCTTTTATCTGGAAAGGTATCTCCGCTGTAAAATACCCCTGCCGTATTTAGGTGAATGGGCCAGTCCACCAGAGAAAAATGGTAAAGGAAGCCACGTCGCAGCTGACCGCGTGAATCTCACCGGCGAGGCTCTAATCTCAGCCCGTGCTGGTTACTATGGCTTGATAAACCATATTGATGACCAGATCTACAGACTTTATGATGCGCTGAAAGGGGAAATCAGGCAGAATACCTATCTCCTTTTTACTTCGGACCATGGCGAAATGTTAGGTGACCATTACCTTTTCCGGAAGTGTTATCCTTATGAAGGTTCAGTCAGAATACCTTTCCTTATCTGTGGTCCAGAGATAGAATCGGGCCAGCAAGTTTTCTATCCTGTGTGCCTGGAAGATATTATGCCGACAGTTTTACAGCTGGCAGAAGTGCCAGTTCCTGAAACTGTAGAAGGTCAAAGCCTTATCCCGATTCTGCGCGGAGAAAAAAAGAAACTGGAGAGGGAGTATCTTCACGGGGAACATGCCAGCTGTTACAGTTACCACCAAGCCAACCATTTTCTTACTGATGGAAAGGAAAAATATTGCTGGTTCCCGGCTACAGGAAAAGAACAGCTATTTGACCTCACGCAGGACCCTGGAGAAATCCACGATCTGGCTACAGATTCACGTTTTCAGGAAAGGGTAGTTTTCTGGCGAAAAAAACTGATAGAGACTTTAAAGGGCAGGCCTGAAGGATTTACTGATGGGAAGCGTCTGATTCCTGGTCGCCCTCATCAAGCCTGCCTGCCCCATGTTTCAGGTCCGGTTCTTTCCGGGTAATTCAACACCCGAGGTTAGCTTTCACCCGGGAAAGACAGGAGGTTGCACCATGCCCGGGATAAATCCTGATTGTTTCAGGCAAAATGAAAAGTTTTTCCTGGATAGACTGCCATAATTTCTTTTCTGAGCCACCTGGTAAATCTGTCCTTCCCACACCATCAGCAAAAAGGGTATCACCGGTAAAAACTAAATCCTGGCTCTCAGACAAAAGACAGATGCTACCAGGAGTGTGCCCCGGTGTATGGATGACTCTTAGTTTTATCTCTCCTACTTCTATGATGTCTCCCTCCACCAGAATTCTCTCCGGTGCCCTCAGAACAAAAGGGCTGCCGAAAACAGCAGAGAGATTTTTCCAGGGGTCAGTCAGACTTTCCTCATCATCCCGGTGAATCGCCAGCGGTAAGTTAAATTCCTTACTGCCCAGCATATGGTCACCATGACCATGAGTAAGAATAATCAACTTTGCCTGCCAGTTATTTTTCTCCAGAGTACCAAGAATAAGCCGGGGATGACTGCCAGGGTCAATAATCAAAGCTTCCTTTGTTTTTTCACAACCAATTAGGTAGCAGTTCGTTTCCATTTCGCCGACTACCAGAGTAATAATTTTCATCAATCCTCCTAACAAATTCTTGGCCGGGAAATACCCACCGGCATTTCCACCAGCCTGAGACAACCGGTTATTGTTTTCAGAACTACCCGTCCGGGATAATCAGGAATCACTTCCCCGATAATTTTAGCACCTTTTCCCAGAGGATGTTTTAGTATTTTTGACAGAAGAGCCCGGGCTTTTTCTTTCGGGACAATAGCCACCACCCTTCCTTCACTGGCCAGCACAAGAGGGTCCAGACCAAGAATCTCACAACAGGCAGTTACTTCCTTCCTCACAGGAATCAACCTTTCGTCCACCAGAAAACCGCAATTTAATCCAGAGACTATTTCATTAAGTACAGCTGCCAGACCGCCTCTGGTTGGGTCCCGCAAGAACCGAAGAGAAGGTTCCATCCTGAGCATCTCTCCGGTCAACGTATGTAAAGGAGCACAATCACTGGTTAAACTGGTTTCTAACTGGAAGTCACCTCTGGCCAGCAGAATTGCTATTTCATGGTCTCCAACTGGACCGGTAACTAAAATTTTATCACCCGGCTGAATATCTTTTCGTTCCAGCTTCACCCCGGGCAACCTGATACCAACACCGGAAGTGGTAATGAAAAGGCCATCTACTTTCCCTTTTTCTACTACCTTGGTGTCACCGGTAACCACAGGGATACCAGTTTTACTGGAAACGGTCTTCATGGAGACAAGTATTTTTTCCAGCACAGAGAGTTCCAGCCCTTCTTCTAAAATAAAAGCACAGGAGATAAAAAGAGGTTGCGCCCCGGAAACAGCCAAATCATTAACCGTCCCGCAAAAAGCAAGTTTGCCGATGTCTCCACCAGGAAAGAAAAGGGGCTTCACCACAAAGGCATCTGTGGAAAAACACAAATTTTTTCCCTCTACCTTCAATATGGCGGCATCAGTCAAAGCAGTTAAGGCAGGATGGGTGAAATATTTCAGGAAAATTTCCTGGATAAGTTGTTGCATTACCTTTCCGCCGCTACCGTGTGCCAGAGTGATAATATCTTTCCGCATTGATTTTTCCAGTTAAACCTCATACCTGTAATAGGCAGCACAGGTTCCCTCTGAAGAAACCATACAGGGACCCTTTGGTCTGGAAGGAGAACAACTTTTCTTAAAAAGAGGGCACTGCTGCGGTGTAATCAAACCTTTCAAGACATCTCCGCAACGGCAACTGCTTCTTACGGAAGTTTCCATCTCCGGTAAATCAAATTTCCAGCAAGCATCCCACAGAGAGTAATCTTTCCGCAGGTAAAGACCACTGTCATCAAGAGTGCCCAGTCCACGCCAGAGTGTCCTGCCTGTTTCAAAAATCAGGTTGACCAGCCGCCAGGCTTTCTCGTTTCCTTCAGGCCTGACGCAACGGCTGTACTGAATCTGGACACAGGCATCCTTCTTTTGAATCTGTTCCAGTAACATCACAATAGACTGGAGAATGTCTATCAACTCAAAGCCAGCAATGACACAGGGAAGACCGTATTTTTCTGGAATAAACTGATAGGATTTGGTACCGATAATGGCGCTGACATGGCCAGGGCAGATAAAGCCATCAATTTTTACCTGTCCATCACACAAAAGAGCATCCATGGCAGGAGGAATAAGTTTATGGCCTACCAGTACAGAAAAATTTTTCACTTTTTTTCTGGTTGCCAGAAGAATCACCGAAGCAACAGCCGGAGCAGTGGTTTCAAATCCGATAGCCAGAAAAACTACTTCCTGCTTACTTCTCCTTGCCAGTTCCAGTGCTTCCAGAGGGGAATAAACTACTATGATGCGACTTCCCCTGGTTAAACTTTCTTCCAGACTGGAATGACTGGCTGGAACCCGCATCATATCCCCGAAGGTAGTAAGACAAACGTTTTTCTTTTCCGCCAGAATAATTGCCTGGTCAAGATAACACTCCGGAGTTACACAGACCGGACAACCAGGTCCGGAGACAAGACGTATATTATCAGGAAGAAGTTTCCTCAGACCAAAGCGACTGATGGCCATGGTATGGGTACCGCAGACCTCCATAAGATTAATCTGTGGCAGCCCCCGGGATAACTGTCTTATCCTTTCCAGTAGAATTTCAGCCTGTGTCTGGTCTCGAAAATCAGTAAGGTAATTCATATGGTATCAGGATAACCCAACAAATGACTTCAGGCAACATACCTGTGCTAAAATATATTGCCAACACAACCTTACACGTGGCAAAAAATGGAATATTGTGGGATTTTATCCTTCCTTGACCTTTTCGGAGTAGCAGTCTTTGCCATCAGTGGCATGCTTACTGCTGGCCGCAAAAAACTGGATATTTTTGGTGCCGTAGTGGTGGCTACCGTTACAGCTATTGGTGGGGGAACGTTACGTGACATGCTGTTAGGAGAACCCGTATTCCGGCTGCAAAAACCTATCTATCTGTGGGTAATTCCTGCCAGTGCCGCCTTTTCCCCTGTTTTTCTTCACCAGAAGAAACCGCCGACCAGAGCAATCTTAATTGCTGACGCTTTCGGACTGGCTGTTTTCAGTATTACTGGTGCTGCAGTAGCCAATCAGAAGGGACTCCCCATCATTCTGGTGCTGGTCATCGCAATCATGACGGGAGCCGCCGGTGGACTTTGTGCGGGACCTTCTCTGTGGGGAAATACCCATGATTTTACAGAAAGAAATTTATGCTACCGCGGCTATGGCTGGTGGACTGGTTTCTGTACTGCTGGACCGGTACAGGATTAATTTTGCCATTTCCGCTCCCACTGCAATCGCCGTGGTCTTCGTCCTGAGGGCTATGGCAATCAACCGCAATCTTAATCTGCCCAGATTGGAAATGAGACAACCAGATGAAAGTCCGCGAAAGCCAAGCTGAATTCACTGAGTAAAAAAACTTTCGCGTGTCTGCCTGATAAGAAATCCTTCCTGCAAGAAGAGTAATTTCTGTTTCCTTCTGATGAAAAACAGGGCAGAACCTTCTTTCTTTTTTATGTTCTACCGGAGACGACTGATTGCCCTTCTCAGGAAAGAATCAGGAGAAATTAGTTCTCCTGTTAGAATATCCTTTTCTCGAAAACCACTGAGTAATATCTCCCCGCAACCTGTCCGGTCATAATCGTGGATAGCATAAATAAAAGCATCTTTTGTCTCTGTAGCATCAGGGTAAGAAACCTTCTCCCTCTCATCCAGAAGTAAACCACCCTGCCAGCTTTTTCCTTCATCCAGGGAAATAAACGCCTTAAGATGGGAACGTTTCCGCCAGCAATTCTTCTGCTGGAAAGAGTGGAAAGCTTCTTCTGGAGAGATGTCAGCATGATTAATAAGCAGAAGGTTGCCAGAACTTAACCTCCTGATATGAAACCGGGAGTTGGGACCACCCAGTCCGGAATCTTCTCCTGGTGTCCAGTGATAACCACCATCAGAGGAAAAACTCTGGCCGATACCGTAAAGAGTTCTTACCAGACACCACAGGCGACCGTCTTTTAATTCCACAAACATATGCTCATCAAAACACCTTTCCGGGACATCCACACTACCTCTTCGGAAAAAGCTCCTGCCGGAATCAGAAGAAACGGTAACATTGGAAAACCTTTCTCCTGCCAGGCATTCCAGTTTCACCCGCCAGTATTCCCAGACAGCTGTTGGCAAAAACCATTCTCCGCTGGAAACAACTATCGGCTTGTTCAGCATAACGCCATTGGCAATTCTTCTGGGTGGGGCAAAGGATAGATTTTCCGGGTCTTCATTTTCCAGCCAGGTAGCCCAGACCCCTCCCCTGCCATCAAAAATTTCACCATCTTTCTCACTGTAAGACTGAGCCCAGAACCACCATAGTCTTCCCGAAGGGTCCTGCCAGAGACAGGGGTCGAAAGCCCGGATATTGCCTGGCGGGTCAACCACAGCTAAAGGCTGGCTCCAGGAAAGACCATCTTTACTATTTACCAGAAGAACAAAATTTTCTGGTCCTTCTGTTTTTCCACCAGCGTACCAGGTAGCCCAGAGCCGTCCGTATTTGTCCAGTTCTATTCCGGGTATACCTTGAAATTTCTGTCCTGTTAAATATTTTCGCCACTGTACATCAGTGCTGGTACGGGCCAGCAATAGATAGGTTTTCTCTTCCATCAGTTTCCCTCCAGATTTTTGTGAGCGCTATTCAAACACAGTTTGAAAATCCTGTCAAAAACTTTCCCTCGGAAAAAATGTATAATAAACTTAGCGATGAAACAACACAAGAACATGGAGATTTCCAATGAGAAGTCAAGAGGGAAACAGGAGAAAGATTAAAGGCAAAAAAATCCCCTCTGTGCCACCTACCGGTGGTTAAAAGGGGCGCTCTTTGAAAGACACTGGTTATCACCTGAACTCCTTACTTTCAGTAAAAAAGTTAATGGTACCGGGCCGGGTCAAAAGCAGAACCATCCCGGTACATAGCAAACAATATTTTTGCTAAGTCTGCACAAATAG
>CAZYCA010000044.1:0-389094 GCA_964645405.1 uncultured bacterium
AGACCAGAACATCCCAGACCTGACTTTTTTCGGCAGGATTGGATTAACCTTAACGGGCTCTGGCAGTTTAAGTTTGATTACGGGAATGAAGGACTGCAGAAGCACTTTTTTGCAAGAGAGACAAATTTCCCGGAAGAAATCCTTGTACCTTTCTGTCCGGAAAGTTCCCTTTCCGGTATAGGGATTAGGGATTTTTTAGTCTGCGTCTGGTACAGGCGCAAGTTTATTGTTCCTGAACCATGGCGGAAGAAAAGAATCTTTCTCCATTTTGGGGCAGCAGATTACCAGACTGATGTCTGGCTTAATGAAGTTTATTTAGGCAGGCATCTGGGTGGTTATACTCCATTTTCTTTTGAGATTACAGATTTTCTCGGCAGAGGTGAAAATATCCTTACTGTCCGCTGTTATGATGAAAACCGCAGCGGGCAGCAGCCCTGTGGTAAGCAGTCTGCTCGTTACCAATCTTACGGGTGCCACTATACCCGGGTCACTGGAATCTGGCAGACTGTGTGGTTAGAGGCAACAGGTTCCAGCTACTTGAAGTCATTCCGTTTTTTTCCGGATGTAGATAACGAAATTGTTGTTATCTGGATGGAAGTAGCTGGGGATTGCCAGGTGCAAATTGAAGTTTTCCACCAGGAACAGCTGGTTGCTGAAAAGACCGTTTCTGTCTGTGGATTTACCCGGGTTTTGTTGCCCATTAAGAATCCAGTTTTATGGGATGTTGGGCATCCTTCTCTTTATCGGATAGTTTTCTGTCTTCTGCGGAAGGGGAAACTCCTGGATAAGGTAGAATCTTGGTGTGGATTCAGGAAGATTTATGTTTCCGGTTCCCGCCTTTTTTTGAATGGACGGCCTTTTTTTATGCGGTTTGTTCTGGACCAGGGATACTACCCTGATGGTATCTACACCGCAGCTTCAGAAGAAGTTCTAAAAAAAGATATTCTTCTGGCTCAGGCTATGGGTTTTACAGGTGCCAGACTTCACCAGAAGGTTTTTGAACCTGTTTTTTTACACTGGGCTGACAGGCTGGGGTATCTTGTCTGGGGAGAATATGCCAGCTGGGGTATAGGTCTGCCATATCAGGAAAAAACTTACCCTGTTTTTTCCTCAGAGTGGGCAGAGGTAATAAACCGTGATTTTAACCATCCTGCTGTTATTGGCTGGTGTCCGCTTAATGAGACCTCAAGGAGACAGAATCCAGAAATAACAGGCTCTTTATACCGGTTGACAAAAAAGATGGATTTTACCAGACCGGTTATTGACACCAGTGGTTATGTCCATGTGGAGACTGACCTTTATGATTGTCACAACTACACCCAGTCAGTAGCAGAGTTTAGCAGAATCTTTCAACCTTTGCGGCAAAACCGGAAGGCTGTCTGGAGGAATTGTCCTGATTGTGATGCCCCATATCAGGGACAGCCTTACTGGGTTAGTGAGTACGGTGGCACCTGGTGGAATGAAGAAGGAAAAACTGAAGGCTGGGGTTATGGCAAAAAGGTAAGAAGTAAACAGGAGTTTGTCTCCCGTTACCGGGGTCTGACCGAAGTGCTTCTTTTTCATCCAGGAATCTGCGGATTCTGTTATACGCAGCTTTATGATGTGGAGCAGGAACAGAATGGGCTTTACACTTACCAGAGAAAGGAGAAATTTCCAGCCCGACTTATCCGCCAGATTAACACCCAGCCAGCAGCTATGGAGAAAGGATAAGAAACAAAGGTTTTACAATCCTTTCTTCAAAATTCTAATTTTTTCCCTGAATTCCTTTTCCAGCCAGTGGCTGCACTGGTAAAAGTAATAATCTACGGGCAGTTTGGCACGCAGTGCTTTCTGCCGGCTGGAATGGGTAGCCTTGATAGCTTTCTGAAAGAAGGAGAGCGCTTTTTTCAGAAACTGTTTGGCACCTGTCTGGTAATAATGACCGAGGAAGGTAGATGCTTGCTGCTGGCAGGCCATCACTTTCAATTCCGCAGCTTCATACTCCAGCCGGGCAGTTTCTTTCTGGAGGAAGGATTGCCCGGTAGAAGAAAGGTCTTCTATTTTAGTTTTGGCTTTTAAAAGTTTTTCTCCTGCCAGCTGATAGAAGCGGGGCATTTTGCGAGCAAAGTTGTTTGTTGCTTCTGGCAACCAGCGGTAATCAAAATATACGGAAGGTGCATACCCGCAAACTCTCATTGCCTGCTGGAAGGCGTGAGCCATTTCCTGTAAAAATTCCTGATAAGGCTGTTGTTTTTCTGGAAAAAGGCAGCCGGCGAGATATTTCTGGAAATCACGAAAAGTTAAGCTGGTCTGCCAGCATGCCCTGGCGAAAAGCAAGAGATTATAGTCCGGTGCAGGAGATACTCCGCCCACCTGTAAAACCATATGGCTTTTGATGCCGAGGGATTCGTAAGTTTTCATATCCTTCAGGATAACATCTGGAAGAAAGGGATACATACCCCGGAAAAGTACCTGGTCAAGGTAGTATTCAAAGGTATGACTGTCACTGATACCCTGATAAAGTTCTGACCATGATTTTAAAGAATCCAGATAAAAGGCATTTCTGTGGCATCCAGGGTCACTGAGAGCATGCCCATAACAACGTTCCCGTGGAGCAAAAAGCAGAAAACTTTTCGGATGAGGTTTTAACAGAATAGGAGGGGGCAGAGTATCGTGATAAACTAACATCGGAACTCTGAGTCCTAACTTTTCTTTTTCTACAGCCTCGCACAGATACCTGGTTGCTAAAAGTGCCTGGTCAGAAGGAGAAAGTGCCCGGCACCTGCTACAGTAACACCAGCCCCCACCAGGCAAATCTTCCGGCCAGGCGTGGAAGGCATAAATTTCAGGAAACCTCCTGATTTTTTTCCTGTAAGATTCCCTGATGATTTTAGCAGTTTCAGGATGGGTCAGACAGGCATTGTAATCCGGTTGCCTTTTTCCGAAGAAATCTTCTGGTTGAGACATCCGAAAAAGTTCAGGGTTGCTGGAAAAAAGTCTGCGGGGAATAAGTTCAGAAAGACCGTGGCCTCCAGTTTCACAGCGGAAGCCTAAACTCTCAGCCAGGCTTAGATATTTTTCTCCAACACCAACAGCATTAAGCCTCAATTTGGCAAAAAAGCGGAGCCATTCCTCAGCATTCGTCCGGGAAAGACTGTGAGCATAAATACCACGGTAAGCAAATCTTGGTTGACAGATGAAGATTCCCTCTGGCAGGGTAAGATTTTTTCCGGTAGCCGGAGGACGTTCCCCCTCCAGACCAGGATAAAGGAAAAGAAAACCCAATCGCTCCATCAAATCGTAAACTCCGTTAAGAATGCCTCGGGCTTTTCTGGCAGTTATGGTTATCTGGTGAGGAGCAACCTTCAAGACATAACCGTCTTCCCGCGTTCTGCTTTCTTCAGAACCACAAAAACTGGCTTTTTTACCTGACCGGACAAGGGCAAGAAAAAAATGAGTTTTTGCTGGCCGCATTCTCTGGAGGGAAACACTGAGAGATAATCTTTCCAGTAAACGTCTGGCTTCTTTGACCGCAAAGATGTAAGAGATTTCTTTGCTTTCGCTAAAAACAAGAACAAGACTTCTTTCCAGCGGAAACATTTTTCCACCCTGAATTTTTATGTTTTTCCTTTACCGGTTGTTGCTACCTTTCTCTCTGCCATCCGGTGAAACTATAGGCGCAGGTTCATCAGGTAAGGGTATTGTCACCTTTTTAATCAAATTCAAATCCTTATCATACTTGATTAACTGGCAACCGGAGAAAACAATCACTCCCCCATCAGGTGTAGGGATAATCTGTACTGGCATCACCGGACCTCTACCTATTTCTGGCCCCATACCTGCACCCATTCTCATTCCCGGTCCTGGACGAGCTGGAGGGACTTCCTGGCAAAAAGTTGGTGCCGCTAAAAGAAGCATAAAAAATCCTTGTACCAGCCACTTCGGTTTCATCTTCACCTCCTGGCAAAAAAGTTTCTTACATTACCTTCAGACCTGAAGCTACCAGGTTTTCCAGGCTGATGCGTATAGCCTCAAACGGTTCTACAGTTGTGGTATCCATCTCCACCAGACAGTAATCAACGCTGGCTTTTTTACATGCCTGCAAAATCCGTTTCCAGTTAAGATTCCCTGTTCCAATGGGTGGCATCACCTGTTTACCTTTAATGATGCCCATGTCTTTCACATGGACTTCACTTACCCGGGCAGCATACTTTTCAATCCAGAAAGCCGGGTCTCCTCCTCCATATTGAATCCAGTAAGTATCTATTTCTGCTTCCAGTTGGGGACAGTTTTCCAGAAGAATCTCCAGACCGGTTTTCCCCCTGTAACGTTCCAGTTCTACCGCATGATTGTGATAACCCAGCCGCAGTCCCGCCTTTTGAATCCTGGGTAAAATTTGAGAGAAACAGGCAGCTACCTGCCGGTAACCACTGTCATTATGTAATTCTCCAGGTAGTCCTGGACACATAATAGCCTGGCAACCGAGGATTTGATGTTCTGCAATAACCCTTTCAGTTTCCTTAATGATCTCCTGATAGCTGGTATGGGTAGAGCAGACAGTAAGTCCTCTTTCCGTTAAAAGTTTTTTTAAGCTTTCTGCCTCCATCTTGACCATACCGGAAGCCTGGATGACCCGGTAACCTGTTTCTCTCACTCTGTCCAGTGTTTTAGCCACGTCATCCGGTGTTCGGCAAAAGTCTCTCAGCGTATACATCTGCAGTCCCACAACGATTTTGTTGTTCATTTCTTCTCCTCTCCTTTCAGTTTTTCCTCTGTGGCTTTTCATTCTGGCTGAAAAACGGTATCATCAAGTTATGATTTTTTTTCTTGTTTATGACCTGCTTTTTCTTCTCTACCTTCTTTTTTGTTTTCCGTATCTCTGGCGCCGGATACGACCCGAGAAGCAGTTCCTTGGTGACTGGCGCGAACGTTTTGGTTTCTATAATACAAAACTCAAAAGAAAAATCAAAAAAACCCGCCCCATCTGGTTGCAAACAGTTTCTGTGGGCGAATTACTTGCCATTAGTCCGTTAATTAAGATACTTCAGCAACGGTATCCAGGTCAAGCTTTAGTTCTGACGGTAACCACCAAAAGTGGTCGGACCCTGGCTGCCAGTCAATTTCCAGATATTGCCTGTCTTTTCTTTCCACTGGATTTTTCCCCCATAGTAGCGCGGACTATCTCGCTGTTAAGACCGCGGCTGGTAGTCCTGGTAGAAACAGAAATCTGGCCAAACCTCATCAGACTGTGCAGGAAAAAGAAAATCCCGGTGGTCATCATCAACGGTCGTCTTTCCCCGCGTTCTTTCCGCTGGTATCGCCGGTTTCGTTTTTTTCTCAGAAGGGTCCTGCCCCTGGTAACAGAAGTGGCGATGAGGACAGAAGAGGAAGCCAGAAGGTTGGTTTTTCTCGGAGCGAAAGCAGAGGTCATCAGGGTGGTGGGAAGTATTAAATTTGACCAGGCTTATGCTCTAAGTTTAAAAGTCAACAGCAAGGATGTGAGAAAGATGTACCAGATTCCTGAAAAACGCCGGGTGGTAGTTTTTGGTTCTCTTCATCCAGGAGAGGAAAAGGAGATAGTAACTGTAGCAAAAAATTTGCTCTCTCTTTTTCCTGATATACTGGTGGTGATTGTCCCCAGATTTCTGGACCGGACCGGTATTTTCAGTTTTCTTAACGAATCCGGTCTTGCTTACTGTCGCCGGAGCAGTTTCCCGGCAGGGAAAGAAAGGTCACTGTGGGTGGTTGATACTTACGGTGAACTGAATAATTTTTACAGTATCTGTGAGGTGGCTTTTGTGGGTGGGAGCTTGGTACCCTGGGGTGGACAGAATCCCATTGAACCAGCTGCTTTTCGCAAACCGGTTATCTTTGGCAAGTTTAACTGGCATTTTTTTGAGGAATGGCACAGGATAAAATCTGCTGGTGGAGGAATTGAAGTTTGTGATTATGAGCAGTTAACGAAGGAAATAGCACAGCTGCTGAACGACCCGATAAGAGCCCGCCAGCTCGGGGAAAAAGCTTTTGCGGTTGTGGCTGCTAACTGTGGTGCTACAGAACGGAATCTGCAGATGCTGAGTTTTTATCTTTAAGTTTATTTCCATTCTACCTTACCCTGATGGCCTATGGCGTCCTGGATCCTGGCCAGCAGATATGGCAGTCTAATGGTATTCATCTGGGGGTCAACTAGCACATTTATTCCCTGACCAAAACGGGCACTCCGCACCAGGTACTGATAATGCTGGTAACTGCCAGCCAGACCATTTACTGTCAGGTATCCTTTTTTCAGGCTGATAGTGCCAGCGATTTTCTGGTAATGGAAGTCTGCACTGGCAATTGCCCTGATAGTTCCACCTCCTCCGAGAGCAGCCAGGGCTTTTACCGCACCAAAATTCAATGTTTGCTTCACACCCAGTTTAGGCTGTGATTGGAAGTCTAAAATCACCTGGTAGTCGTGACCGGAGAGTTGCCCCTGGAGAGAAAGTTTTACTATCCCGGAGACGAGAATCTGTTCACTCAATTGCGAGGAAAATTTTTTCAAATCAAGTGCTGGAAGGAGACCTTCAAAAGAAATTTCAGGAGTAAAGAAATTTCTACCAAGGTGGAATCTGAAATCTCCAGTTGTTCCACAGAAATTAAATGTAATTCTTCCGTGATAGGTATCTCCGGTGAGCTGAAACTGGCCGGAAATGTCTGTGAGGTTGAGGTTGAAAAGTTTGAGTTTTTCACAGGAAAAAAAACCGCTTTCCGGGAAATCTCCGGAAAAGATAAATTTTTCTGCCTGACCATCCTGAAAGATAAAAAGATGACTGGTAAGTTTAACCCTTCCTTCTACAAGGAGTTTTTTTTTGCACCGTAGACCACGAAATCCTTCATCTCCAGTGAACCCTGGGAACCAGAAAGGTTTAGTTTCTTCTTCCACTCTTCAGGCAGGAGAGGCAGTATTTCTTCTAACTTTAAACCATCAGAGGAAAAATGAAAGGAAAAATTTTCTCCTTCTATGCTGCCAGAAAAGTGGAGACGCCCTCCACCAGGTTTTTCTATCAGTCCTGAAAGTTCACCTTTGTTCACAGTTAAATCATAAGTACCATTAATTTTGCCCTGAAACATCTCCTGGTTATCCCGGGCATGAAGGCTTAACAGGTTAAAACGGAAATCAATTTTTTGAAGTTTATCTTCACCAGATATTACGAGGTTAGCTTTCCCGTCTAACAGTCCTTCTACTGGAAGCTGAGTCTGGAAAAATTCTGCCAGCTTCCTCAGGGATACTTTTTTAAGCGTCGCCTCCAGAGAGATATTTTTCTTCCCCCAGTCTTCTAAGTTGCCGGTTACTTCAGCCAGACCAAGACTTTCCAGATGAATCTTTGTTTCCTTGATAGTAAGCTGGCCTGTTTTCACATTTCCGGTGATAGAACCGGAAACAGTGAGTGGCTGGCTTGTTTTCCCGCTTGTAATCTCTCCTGGCCCAGAAAAGGCGAAAGCCAGTCCTGGCCCGGGCCGGACCGGAAAAAAGGCTGGCCGAACAGTAAAATCTCTGAGTATCAACTGCAGATTCAGAGGGGGATTGACTACTTCTACTTTTTTCAGTCTGAGTTTGAAGTTATGGACATCAGCACTTTCTACAGAAAATCCTTTCTCCGGGGTGAAATGTTGCCGGGTAAGCATTCTCAGATGCTCACCCGCAAGTCTGTTGAAGACCAGGTAAACACTTAAAATCAGGCAAACACTACATCCGGCAACAACCAGCAGTTTCTTGCTCTTAGCCCTATTGGCCTTTCCGCCTGTCAAGTTTCACCCGTGGTTATTTTTCTTCAGAAAGATTTTAAAGAAGGCAAAAGCCTTTCTTCCGGAAAAAGCATGTTCCCCGGGGAAAATTTCTATCCAGAGTCTGTCTGTTGCGCCGGCTGCCTCATACACTCTTGTTATCTTCTCGTGGGCGACTTTAGCTGAATCAAGGGAAAAGCAGGTGTCACTGGCACCTGATTCAATCAGAAGCGGTCTGGGACAGATTGCTGCTATAACATCACCCACATCAGCGTAACGGTAAAGAAACGGTACCAGTTGACTACCACAGAAGTTAGGACGATGGATGGCATAGTGCAGGGTGGAGGTAGCATAGCAGATAATATCTGCACAAGAAATCCGCTCATCAAGAAGTGTCAGGTAGGTAGTCATGGTACCACCCTGGGAAAGCCCCATACAGCCAATTCTTGCCGGGTCAACAAAATCCTTGGTGAGAAGAAAGTCTATCGCTCGCATCCCGTCAAAAATGTTAGCACCTAAAAGTGTTCGGCCTAAAATCAGGTGTTGCAGGAAATGGATGTTACATTTATCCCTTCCTCCGAAAAGGTTATCATTGTAACCAACTCTTTCTCCAAAACTACGCCAGTCAGGACAGATGGTGACATAGCCTTCCTCTGCCATCTGCCGGCCATAATCGTAGTTATGCCGGCGAATGGTATTTTGAATTTCTGGATTATTAAAATGAACACCTGCTACCGGATCCTTTCCGTAGGTACCATGACCGTGGCAGCAGACGATGGCGGGAAGTCTGCCCTTTCTTTCTTTAGGGATGAGCAGGTACACAGGCATCCAGCAATCCTGTTCTGTCTGTATCAACCATTTTTCCCTGGTAAATTTTTCTGTTTCCTCCACGGAAAGAAGTTCTGGAGAAAGCTCAGCCGGTCTGGGAAACTCACCAAGCAGCTGTTTAATCTTCCGTATGAGTTTCTTTTTCCAGATGTCCACATCTTCTGCATTCTTACCTTTAAAGGTGAGAGAAGGTTTCACCCGGTGAGCCCAGGAATCAATAAAATTGTCCGTTACCTGACGGACATCAAAGTAGTTTGGCATTCTTGGCTCCTCCTATTTTTATCATAATGAAAAGTAGCCCGGAAAGTAAACCTCCAGATTACAGAGTTCCTTCTACCCGATTGATAAGCAGGCTAATGCTTCCGGGAAGCTTCTGGATGTAATAGGTATTGGGAGTCTTTAATATTTTGGTATTGAACTGCTGCCGGGTAAGGGCTGTATAATAAACAAGCATGGTGCAACGATATTCCTGATAGCTTCGTAAGTAATCTCCCAGATTACCTCCGTAGCCCATGTTCATCAAGTCTACTATGGCAGCATCTATCCTGGGTTTATCCTTTTCCACAGCCTGGATAGCGGAGGCAGCATCAGCAAACTCCAGGACTTTATGGCCACGGCGCTTGAATTCTATCACCAGCAGTTTCCGGGTAAGGTCATCGTCTTCCACAATGAGAACAGACTTCTGGAAACAGGTCCTTTCTTTTTCGTTTTCTGCCATTTGGTATCCTCCAGATTAGGATAACTCTCTCTTATTAAAAAGTCAAAGGTGCTGGTCTTGTACTTTCCTGACAGCGGAAAATATGCTAAAAAATAAGCGGGGGAAAAATGTCTTTTGCCGAGAATCCTGAAATTCTGGGGAAAAAGGTTCTGGTGGTGGAAGATGATGCTGATACCAGGACTTTACTGGTAGCCCATTTGAAAAGAGCCGGTTATGCTACTATTGAAGCCTCTGATGCAGAAAAGGGGCTTTCTCTCTTTCGGGAATGGATGCCGGATTTAGTCGTTCTGGACCTTATTTTACCAGGGATGAGTGGTTTGGAGTTTCTCCGGAAAGTGAAGAGCGGTCCCTTCAGCCGTAAGATTCCGGTGGTAGTTTTAACCGCAAAAGATGAGGATGCTGACAGGTTAAAGGGTTACCGCTACGGTGCGGATTACTACCTGGCCAAACCATGTGAGATGAAAACTTTTCTCTCGGTTGTAGAAAGTGTCCTGCTGGGCAAGGATTAGTCAGCTATTTACTTCATCTGCAAAGTTTTGCTCAAACCAGCAGCCTTATAGGCAGTCAGAATAATCTTCTGGTTCCAGAGTCCATCCTCGCCGGGTATAGGTTCCCTGCTATTTTCTATAACTGCCCGGGAAAAATTTTCAATCTGCGCCCGGTAGGTATTAAATGGTTTTACCTTGATTTCCCTGCAGGAAGAAACTGTTCTTTGCTGCCGGGCATCATAACCGCGGGCATTTTTCTCCAGGTAAGCTCTAGCCTGGCCTCCTGGTGTCTGGCCTATGGTACCTTTTGCCAGAATACTCCCTCTGCTGCCGTAAACTTCAAGAATATTCTGGGAAGAATTATCTGGAATGTTAAAACAGGTATCTACAATGCCAATAGCACCGCTGCTAAAACGAACAGTCATTACTGCGGTATCTTCTACCGGATATTTGTGTACAAGACGACCAAGGAAGCAGGATATTTCTTTCACCCGTGTTCCTAAAATATATTCCAGAAGGTCAATACAGTGGCAGCCCATATCAATCAAGGAACCACCGCCACCATACTCAGGTTTTTGTCTCCAGGCATTTTTGATAGGGGGATACCAGCAGGAAAGCTGTGCTCTGGCAAGTACAGGCTGGCCCAGTTGGCCAGCACTTACCATTTCTCTTATTTTCTGGTTGAGGGTATGAAAGCGCATCATGAAGTCAACTCCTACTTTCAGTTTTTTCTTCTGCGCTAAGGAGATAATCTTTCTGCATTCTTCCAGCTTTAAAGCCATAGGTTTTTCCAGCAGGATATGCTTACCTGCCTCTAAACACATCAAAGCCTGCTGGTAATGAAGATAGGCAGGAGTGGCGATGTAAACTGCTTCTACAGATTTATCAGCCAGCAGGGTTTTTTCGTCGGTGTACCAGGGCACCTGAAATTCCTTTCCCAGTTTTTCCGCTACAGGCTTGATTACGTCCATTAATGCCACCAGCCTGGCGTTTCTCGCTGGTAAAATTCCTTCGGGAATGGTACGGCGATAAGCAATACCACCGGCCCCAATCACTCCCCACTGTAATTTTCTGTTCATCTGCGCCTCCTTGTACTGTTTAATGATAACACACTCCTATAAGGGAAAGGTAGTTTCCTAACCCTGAAAAATCTGACAGACAGGGCAGAAATATGTTGAACGGGAGCCAAATTTTTTTCTCTGGATAAACGTGCCACAGCGAAAGCAGGGGTTTGCCTGTCTTCCATAAACTTTTAAACAATTCTGGAAATTTCCCCTGTCACCATCAAGTTTGCGGTAGTCAGAAATGGATGTTCCTCCAGAGGCAATGGCGCAAGAAAGTGTTTCTTTCATCTTTCTGAAGAGGAGTCTTAATTTTTCCCGGGAAAGATTTTTAACCGGTGTAAAGGGATGAATCTTGCTGGCATGAAGAATCTCATCAGAGTAGATGTTGCCCAGACCAGCAACAACTTTTTGATTGAGGAGCGCACTTTTGATATTTCCCCTGCAGTTGTGTAACCTTTTCTGGAAGTCTGGAAAAGTAAGATGCGGGTAGACATCTGGTCCCAGCCTGGTCAGAAAAGGACAGCGGAAAATACTGGCAGTAAAGTGAAGTTGAACTTCAGCGAATTTACGGATGTCAGAAAGAGCCAGTTGCTTCCCATTATCAAGAAAAAATAGAAGGTGAAGATGGCTATTGGCTGTCTCCAGCATTTCAGGAACAGGAATTTCTGTTTGCCAGCGGTTTTTCCGGTAACTCCATCTTCCCAGCAAAAAATGACCCGTCATTCTCAGGTGCACCAGCAATGTTAATCCCCTCGAAAGACTTATGAGGATCCATTTACCTTTGCGCTGAATATTTTTTATCTGACAGCCCTTTATCAGGGAAGAGAAATTTTTCTGTTTTTCCCCTGGAAGACAAACTTTTATTTTGGGGCCAAGATCTGTCCAGACACCGGTAATGGTCCGACCGCTGACAAGTTTGCGTAAATTTCTTACTATTGTTTCCACTTCCGGTAATTCTGGCATTTTTCTTTTCCTCAATCCTGGGGTGGAAGGGGAAAATTTTTTAACTTCCCGACAGCCCACTTCATTGTTTCTTCCGCCCTTAGATAAATTTGGCTATTTTCGGTGTTTAACTTTTAAAATCCTGGTTTTCTTCCTTCCTTATGGCGTTAATCATTTCACCTTTTCGCCGGAAAAAGATGCAGGTAGAAACATATTTTTCTGTCTGCAAAGCAGAATCATAGCCAGGGGTGTAGAATGCAGGATGTGTGTCGTATCCTGGACATATGTTCTCATCGCCACATGTTCTGTTAATCCACCAAAGGCTAATTGCAGGTGCGGGTTGATAAACTGATGGTAGGTCATATGATTCAGGTAGTTTAAGAGGGCAGAATGGCCTGGTAAAACAGGATTGCTCTGCCCTGTCTTTAGCAGGGCGTAACCGTAATCATAGCGCAGGTGTAAGGCATATTCTCCCTGACAGCTACCCGGTGTGAAACCATGCAGAAATCCGAACTTGTTGACGGAAATCCCGCCCCAGCCGGTAGCGTTGCAGGAATGCAGATACGGAAAAAAATCATATTCCTGCCGGAAACTCAGCAGGTGCCAGAAAATTCTTTCCTGCCAGTATTTAATCTTTTCTTTCAGCTTTCCTCTGGCATAGTCAAGATATTCTGCCAGACAAACAAGTAGCAGGCAGGCACCACTGCTATCATATCCAGCATGGTCATATTCCAGGCAGCCAAATTCATAACGTTCCAGTAAGGGGAAAAGATGTTCCTGCATAATTCTTTCTGCGGTCTGGAGATGCTTTACTCTTCCGGAAAGTCTGGCCAGCAGGAGAAAGCTCTGAGCTGTGAGGGCAATTCCAGGAGCTAATGGCCGGTCATAAAAAACTCCTTCCCGGGAATAACCTATCTGGCCATCAGGACTCAGGGCATTAGGAAACCACCCAAACTTTTTTTCCATTTTTCTTAGAAATTCGCAATTTCTTTCCAGTGCTTCTTTCACCGGGTAGGCAGGAAGGAAACCATCAAGAACGCATCTGGCCAGGAAATGGTTAACTATTCCCTGGTCAGGAAGGAAGATTTGCTTGCCGCCATAGTGGTCCTGAAAGCGCTTCCGGTCCAGATTATATGCACCATACCAGGCTCCAGACAATGGTCCTTCAGGGACGAGAAAACCAAATTTCAAAATCGCACGGGTGATTTTTCTGGCTCTGGCAAGGGACCATGGCTGGCCAAGATGAAAAAGAGCATAAGCCACCATGGAATTGGTTGCGTTGCCCCAGGCAATTTCCAGTTGTCGGGAATGTTCCTGGAAGTGTCCCAGTCCCGCAATTTTTTTAGAGAGAAAATCAGCAAGTTCTTTATACCGGAGAGCCTTACCCTTCCAGGCATAGCCATAAGGTCCACCTCTTTTGGCTCTGGTAAGATGGCCATAAAAACCTACATGGTAAAGACCCATATCCGGTCTCAGGTTTACCCACAGACGATTCTGGCGAGCAAAACGATTAAAGTGGGAAAGATAAAGAGAGTAAGGGTAACGGGGTGGCAGAAACCTGTTTTCCGGTAACTTTTCCTTTTCTTTCAAGATGGGATTCCAGATGTCATGTTCTGTTAAACTTACCAGAAGATGACCGGTGACACTTTCATCTTTCTGCAGCTGGAACAAGCCATTTTTATAAGCCGGTGGAAAAGAGACACAGAGATACTGGTAAGCAGTCCGGGTAGTACCATAGGGCCAGGGTTTCTGATCTATCGCCAGGGCTGTTTGATAAATACCTTTATTTTCTTCGTAAGAAAAGCGAAAGGCCACTGTCAGTCCAGGCTGCAGAGTGAAACCAGAATAAACCCCGGGAAGAAGTCGCAGGCGCAGTATCTGACCTGGTGGCTCTAATCCCCAGGCATAAAAACCTATACTCAGGGTTCTGGCAGGAAAAAAAACGTATTCCATCCTTAAAAAGTGCTGACTGGAAAAATCGTATCTTATCCTGAAAAAACCGAGGTTACTAACTTTTTCTTCTCTGGTTAAGCTTGCCTGACTGATGTGAGCTTTAGTCCTGAGGAGTATCTCTGTAGCAGGGCCACCAATACGTTGCCAGTACTTAAAATGATATACCAGCCTACCGAGAGAAAATGTTTTTCCTTTATAGAGAAGGGAAATTTTTTCTCTCTCCCCGGGTTCACACTCCACTTTAAAGAAGGTATTCTGAAGAGAATTTTTTCTACCCATTGTCCCACCCCAGGCTGCTGGCAACTTTCCTTGCCTGTTTTTCGCTGGAGCAGCTAAGACTGATGAGAAGACCCTCAGGCTTAAGATTTTTTAGAACTAACGGAATTTCTTCGGGCCTGGGATAAACCACTATGGCTTTTTTCTTTTTCTGAATTTTCCGGTAGAGGGGCAACCAGATGGCAATACTTTCGTTACGGTATCTGGCTCCCGGGACCCACTGGATAGCATTAAGTTTCGGAATGTCCAGTAAAATATCAAGGTGTGGTAAAGCCTCCACCCCATCAAGGTGGTAGATAGAATAATCCAGGTAGTTGATTTCTTCCATCAGCTCCGGTAAGAAAAATTCCCGGTACATCCCGGGGGAAACCAGGCAGGAAAAATCATTTTGCACAGGATACATCTTACCAGGGGCATAGATTCCAATCCAGGTACAGGTGCCTTTCTGCATGTTCTGGATGACAGCATAATAATCATCATAAATTTTTTTCCAGACAGAAAAAAGTTTTTCCATCGCTTTTTTTACACCTTCTGGATTTTCCAGCAGGTCAAGACAGGCAATCTGCGGACCTCCCCGCAGGACCGAAAGAGCATCAAACCCGCCGTGCAGGTCAGTAATACCTACCAGGTAACGACCACAAGCTCTTTCCTTAGCTTTTCTGGTCAGACACATTACCTTTTGATAATAAGGATTTTCCTGCCTGATAACCAGTTCTTCCACGTCTTCGTAAGTAAATAATTTTTTTCTTTGCCAGCTGGACCAGGAAGTACCAGGGGAAGCTGCAGAAAAATTCAGGTTAACTCCCAAAAATCCAGAAAAAACGTCAGGACCCAAATTGGGATAAAAACAGGGAGCAGCCAGCCCACCGAAAAACGTGTTTCTGGCCCAATCTTCAAAAATGTCCAGAATTTCTTCTGTCTCCCGGGAAAAAACAGTCCCGGGCTCACCCCAGGGGAAAGCAGACCTGCTTTCAGGTTGCTTTGGGGCGGTGACAGAAAGCGCAATTCTATCCAGGACTTTACAGTTCCAGAAAGCCTGGTAATAAGGTTGTAGGTGTTGAAAATCAGGTTTAAACTCCATCGCCTTTATTTTTCTCCAGTTTTTCTAAGTCAGAGATGGTATCCACACAGGGAGAATCTTTTTTGATAAGAACAACTCTCATCCGAAAGTTATTTTCCAGAAGTCGTAACTGTTCCAGTTTTTCCGTTTTCTCCAGAGGAGTAGAAACCAGACGGGCAAAGGTGTAAAGCATCCGGCGCCGGAAAAGATAAACACCGATATGTTTGTAGAAGACAACCCTGCGGGTCCGGGCAAGATTTTCTTCCTGGAAGAAGATACGGGGAAAAGGAATCAGGGAGCGAGAAAAATATAAGGCATCACCTGACACCGTACAGACTACCTTGACCACATTAGCATCATAGAGTTCTTCTTTTTTCCTGATTCTGGTAGCCGCTGTAGCGCACTGAATGGAGGAATCTCTTCTCATCGCAGAAAGCGGTTTTTCCACAGCCTCTGCCGGAAGAAAAGGTTCATCAGCCTGAATATTGACAATTATTTCTCCAGGAAGGTTTTTGGCTGCCTCTGCCACACGGTCACTGCCTGTGCGGCAGTCCGCAGAAGTCATTACTATTTTTGCGCCAAATTGAGAAGCCACAGAAGCGATTCTCTCACTGTCTGTAGCTATGTAGACTGCAGATAAGGATTTTATCCGGCAGGCATGTTCATAGGTGTGCTGCAAAAGAGTTTTTCCCCGGACAGTATAAAGAACTTTTCCTGGCATTCTTTCCGAGCCAAGTCTGGCCGGGATTATTCCTATAACTTTTTCAGCCATAGCACTCTTTGATAAATTATCTGAGTTTTTCTATCGTTAGATGCTGAGCCTGGTTCTGGTGGAAAGCCAGCAACTCCTTAGCGGTGACAGTAGCTGTTCCAAAACGGCCCACCGCTATTCCCGCTGCTAAATTAGCGATAATTGCCGCTTCCAGGATGTTAGCACCAGAGACTAAAGCCAGGGTCAGAGTGGCAACTACCGTATCTCCGGCACCGGTAACATCATAAACGTCAAGTGCTGCTGCAGGGATGTGCCAGATATGTCTTTCTCCGGTGAAAAGAAGCATACCATCACGACCAAGGGTAATTAAAAGATGCTGGCAACGAAGTTTTTTGACAATACGTTCTCCCAGGTTAATAAGTCCAGGCATATTTTCTGGTTCCTGGGTGTGCAATCCAGCACTGGCTTCAGCTTTATTGGGAGTTAAGCAGGTTACCTGACGATAGTAAGAAAAGTGCTCTATTTTTGGGTCCACAGTCAGTATTTTTTTCTCCCGGTGGCAATATTTTTTCAGCAGTTCAATCAATCCCGGAGTAACAAATCCTTTTCCGTAATCAGAGATAATGACAGCCTGATTGTTTCTTAAAAATTCCAGCAGAAATTTCTGTCTTTCCCTGGAAAGGTGAACCGGCTGTTTCTGTTCCCTGTCAATCCTGACCAGTTGCTGGGTTCTGGCCACCACCCTGGTCTTGGTAATAGTTGGCTGCCTGCCAGAGAAACAGCCGTTGATCAGACCATAAGCAGAGATGAGGTTTTTCAGACAGCGGCCGTTTTCGTCATTACCAATAACTCCTGTTATCAGTGCCTGTCCTCCCAGGGAACGGATGTTGGCAGCTACATTTCCTGCGCCGCCCAACCTGGACTGTTCCTCTGTTACTTCCACCACCGGAACTGGAGCTTCCGGTGAGATTCTCTTAACTTCTCCCCTGACATACAGGTCCAGCATAATATCACCAATTACAGCTATCTGGTTTCCGGGGAAACAGGAAATTATCCGCTGTAACCGGCGTGCTGGTAGAAGATGAGAAATTACCTTTTTCATGGTTAAATCCAGAAGATGGAGTTACCTTTCTTTCCAGTGAAAAGGTCTATCACAAACCAGACACCAGCGCAGGTGTAAAGGCCAAGGGGTAATCCGAGGAAGAAATACTTTAATTTGTCATAAACCTGGGCTCCACCATAACGGAGGACAAGTTTTTTTATCAGCCAGACGATAAAAATGGAAAACCATAACTGGTCCAGAAGCCAGACCGGACCAATCACAAATCCAATAGGATGAAGTGGCCACCAGAGGAATTTCTGTCTGAGAAACATCAAAGCTGCCATTAACACTGCGCCAATGCTCCGGCACAACCACCCAATCATATTAGGGCTGGAAGGATTGCGTAAGTGGTCAGTAATGTATTTGTAAGGAGCCTGGGGTCCACCAATAAAGTACCAGGAGTTCAGGTTGATGCCACCGTATTTGTACGCCAGGCGAAGTTGCAACCATAAAGTGGCGACAATATTTATAATAATGGCGCCCATGATTGCCCAGAAAATAAGTCTGCGGTTGTTTCTGGCTGGTTCTGTAATTTTTAAACCCATAGCGGAAGCAGCAATGGGAAAAGTGCGCAAATCTGAAGAATAGACATAGGTTAATCCTAATGCTACCAGTGTGGCCGGCAGAAGGTTTTTAGAACCCCAGGCAGAAATAACCTGCGTGGAGGCAATGGTGGTGGCAACCATTGTAGGGATACCACCTTCACAAACAACCCGGGTAAGGACAAACCAGATAACAAAGGCGGTAAGCAAGAAACAAACAGCTACCAACCAGGACATCCCTGAATAAACCAGCCAGCCAGCCATAAAAAGAAAACCCAGAATCATTCCCCAGAAAGCCTGACGATAGGAAAGTATTTCTTTGCTGTCATCCACAGGCTGGCCAATTGCTCCCTGCCAGACACTGCGCAGATGACTTCTGGATAGCCAGAGAGCATAAAAAACCATAACCACCATGGCACCCATTCCCAGATGCGCAGAAATGGGGTCTCCAGCACAGCCATAGATACCAACATTTTCTGTACTGGTGATGCCGGTAACATTGAAAATGCCCCGGACGACCTTAAAAAGAAGATTGAAGAACCAGAGAGAAAAAGAGATTTCCAGGTTGACAAAGTAGATAAAACCCATTACCGGAAAACTGATACGAAAAACGAGATTGGAAGTGCGGCGGAAGATGGGAATAGACTGTTCCAGTTTTATCAGGGGGATAATTTCCGCATAGTTGTGCAAAGCAGTAAGTGTACCAATCAGGAAGGCAAGGCCAAATCCTAACCACATCAATGGATTTTTGAAGAAAGCTGGTACAAAACGTTTCCTGGAGGAAGGTGTTTCCCTGACCATTTCTACAGGAAGAATAGTGAGCGGATAGACCAGTTTTTCTCTTTCCATCCATTGTTTACGCAAAATGACCATCACGCAGACCATGACAAAGTAAAGAACAAAGATAAAAGGAAGCCACAGACTCAGTGGCTGCAGCCAGGCTTTCCAGGGGATAGCCTGGCCTTTCGGTAACCCTTCAAAGAAATATTTAATCGCTGTCTGGTCCTGAGGCACTAATGTTTTTTTAAGATGGGGAAAAATGAATTCATCCCAGCGATTTTCTGCAGAACCAAAGTAATAAGGAGCAGCAATCATGGGCAAGATTTGACTACCGAATCCCATTTCTGTGACAGAGGAAGCCGCCAGCATCATAGTATAAATGAGAAGAAGTTCTCCTGCCTGGAAGGCTTTTTCCGGCTGGATTCTTTTCCAGATTGTGTTGATAAGGAAGACCAGAACAAAAAATACAAAGGTGGCACCAGCAGGCATATGGTCAATTGCCATAAAAGAACTGTGCACAACATCAGCGGAATAGTGGGCAATGAATGCTACCAGAACCGAAAGAATAAACCCTGTGATTAAGGAACGTCTGGTGACAAATCTATCCATAGTTGACCTCCAGTTATCTGAGAGCCTGCTCTAAGGCACCAGCTGCTTGCAAAACCAGTTTTTCCTGAAAAGCCGGTCCAATAATCTGGAAACCTATCGGTAGGCCTTCCGGAGATTTTCCTGCTGGCATACTTATCGCCGGAAGTCCAGCCAGATTGACGTTTACAGTAAAGATATCAGACAGGTACATTTTCAATGGGTCACTGCTTTTCTCACCTATCCTGAAGGGTAACTCCGGGGTTGTGGGTGTCAACAAAAGATGAACCTTCTCAAACACCTCGGAAAAGTCTTTTCGTATCAAGGTGCGGACACGCTGGCCCTTAAGATAATATGCCTGGTAGTAGCCGGCAGAAAGGACATAGGTACCCAGAATTATTCTTCTTTTTACCTCCTGGCCAAAACCTTCCCCTCTGCTGTACATATACAGTTCGCCCAGATTTTTATAATGGCTGGTGCGATAGCCGTACTTTATGCCGTCAAAACGTGCCAGATTTGCACTGGCTTCAGCTGTGGCTATAATGTAATAGGTGGCAATACCAGCCCGGGTGTGAGGTAGAGAGACTTCCTCCAAACAGCCACCCAGTTCTTCAATTTTTTTCCCCACACGGTTGATACTTTCCTTTATACAGGGATTTACCTCTCCAGTCAAGTATTCCCGGGGTAGACCAAAGTGTAACCCGGATAAATCCCGGACAGTGCCATCAAAATAATCAAAAACTGGTTCCTGTACAGATGTAGAATCATACCGGTCAGCTCCAGCGATGACAGAAAGTAAAAGTGAAGCATCACGAACGTCCCGGGTTAAAGGTCCTATCTGGTCCAGGGAAGAAGCGAAGGCTACCAGTCCAAACCTGGAGACACGTCCATAGGTCGGTTTCAGACCTACCACACCGCAAAAAGCAGCTGGCTGCCTGATAGAACCACCTGTATCAGAGCCTAAAGCAGCAGCACATAGATTTGCAGCTACTGCAGCTGCTGACCCACCACTGGAACCACCCGGGACTCTTTCCTGGTCATAAGGGTTTCTGGTCGGTCCAAAAGCAGAATTCTCTGTAGAAGAGCCGAAAGCAAACTCATCCATGTTTGTTTTTCCCAGGATAATAGCCCCGGAATCTCGCAAACGTTTAATCACAGTGGCTTCATAGGGAGGTATAAAGTTTTCCAGTATCCGGGAAGCACAGGTAGCAGGCTGGTTCTGGACACAGATATTATCTTTGATAGCAATGGGAATACCTTCCAGTACCAATCTATGTTTTTCTGGCGAGATTGATTTTTCATCAATTGCTCTGGCTTCCTCTAAAGCCCTTTCATTAACATGGAGATAACTGTGCAGGATTGAATCCTTCTGGCTGATACGGTCAAGATAATAAGAGACAAGTTCCTGGCAGGAAATTTCTTTTTTGTGCAGTAATTCCCTGAGTCGCCAGACAGGTAACTCCAGCAAGTCCATAAACTCCTTTTGTCTGTATCCTGACAGCAACTAAAAGCCTGGTTATAAGTAGTTGCGGGGATCAGTAATAACACCCGTTATGGCTGATGCGGCTACTGTAGCCGGAGAAGCCAGGTAGATAGAAGCGTTCTGATTACCCATCCTTCCTTTAAAATTTCTGTTGGCAGTGGAAATCACTGTTTCCCCATCAGAAGGAATTCCCTGGTGGGTGCCAACGCATGGTCCGCAGCCTGGATTGGTAACACAGGCACCGGCAGAAATGAGTACTTCCAGATAACCTCTACGCAGACATTCTAAGAGAATCGCTCTGGAACCAGGAGTACAGATGAGTCGTACCTTTGGGGAAACCTTCTGTTTTTTTAAGATTTTAGCAGCAATAGCAAAGTCTTCCAGCCGGCCATTGGTACAGGTCCCGATAAAAGCTTGCTGGATTGGAGTCCCAGCCACCTCGTCAATATCACAGACATTGTCCACAGCATGAGGTCGGGCTATCTGCGGGACAAGGGTACTGGCGTCAATGTCTATTGTTTTCTCGTAGGTAGCATCAAAATCAGCCGTTACAGGGATGGCTTCAGTGACATGATGCTGCTTCAACCATTCCAGTGTAGTATCGTCAGCTTCCATGATCCCGCATTTGGCACCTACTTCTGTGGTGAGGTTACAGATGGTGAAACGGCTATCCATAGAAAGTTCTTTAATAGCCTGACCCCTGATTTCCAGAGCGCGGTAAATGGCACCCTCGGCTGTTAACTGCTTGACAAGAGCCAGGGCTAAATCCTTGGCGAAAACACCATCTGGCAAGGAATTGTGACAGACAACATTAATAGTAGGCGGTACTTTAAACCACAGGCAGCCAGTCATAAGAGCTATAGCCAGATCAGTGGAACCCACCCCGCAAGCCATGGCGTTAACTGCTCCGTAGGTTGGCGTGTGGCTATCAGCACCAAGGACAAGGTGGCCGCAAGAAACAAAACCTTTTTCCGGAACCAAAACATGGCAGATACCCTCTCCAATGTCAAAAAGGTGTAGCCCCCAGCAAGCAGCAAAATTACGGATAAGAGAATGGAGAGCAGAAACACCCTGATTGGGACTAGGGCTGTTATGGTCAATAACAAAAGCCACCCTGGAAGGATTAGCTACTTTATCAGCACGTAGATTTTCAAAAGCCTTGATGACCAAAGGAGCAGTTCCGTCCTGGGCCATCAGGAAGTCCACCTGGGCGAGAACAATTTTTGCTGGTTCTGCTTTTATCCCGGCATGGGCGGAGAGTATCTTTTCGGCTATTGTTTGTCCCATGGAAGTAAGTTCTTTCTGAAAATATTTTTATGGTGTGACTGTCAACAAAAGTTTCACTTCTTCTGGATGTTTGGCAATAAAAAGAAGTTCATCGTCTACCAGCGGTTTTTGTTTATGCACATTAGCATAACGTGCCAGTTCCAGTATTTCTCTTGCTTCTTCATCATCATGGAAGCGCACCTGCAACTTTCCGTATACATTGCGCAGACCCTTTATACCACTGTACTCTCCCAGAAGAATCTTTCGGCCTGTTTCTACTATTTCCACTTCTCCCCGGCCCAGTTCCTCAAAGTCATAAAGTTCATAATTACGTCTATCTTTCAAAGCGCCATCTACGTGAATACCTGAAGCGTGGGCAAATGCATTCTGTCCGACTCCCACCTGGTTAATGGGGATAGGAACCTTGAAGGCATAAGAAGCGTAGTGTGCCAGTTTCCAGGCCATTTGTAGGTTAATGCGCTCGTCCAGCTGGTAGGTACCAGCCATTCCGGCTCCATATTTTACAGCTAAAATCACAGAAACCAAATCAGCGTTGCCAGCTCTTTCTCCCATTCCGTTAATAGTAGTATTGATATAGGCGTCTACTCCGGCGTCAAGGGCTGCTTTTGCTCCAGCCAGAGAAACAGCCACTGCCATACCCAGGTCGTTGTGACAGTGTAACTCAATCGGAATCTGGACTTCTTTAGCCAGTCTGTAGACGCGCTCATAGATAGTAAAGGGGGTGTCATAACCCAGCGTATCACAGTAGCGGATTCTATCAGCCTGATGTTCCTTTGCCGCGCCAGCAAAGTCTATCAGTTGTTCCAGATCCGTCCGGGAAGCATCTTCGGCGTTGACCCCGATTGTTTTCGCCCCCTTTTCCCGGCAGAGGTCAACTGCTTCTGTCATTTCCCTGATTACCTGGCGGAAATCCATTTTACCCTGAAATTTTCCTGTAATCATCTGTCTGGATGTGGAAATGGAAAGATTAACATGCTCCAGCCCCGGAACATTTTTAAATGATTGTTCCACATCCTGAGGTATTGCCCTCAGCCAGCCGCTCAACCGGATAGGGTAAAGAACCTTCTTTTTCGCCAGTTGTAAATTGGCATTGAGGTAATTGATTTCATGTCGGGTTACAGGGAAGCCAAATTCACTCTGGAAGATACCCATTTTATTAAGATAATAATTAATCATTGTCTTTTCTAACTTGGCCAGTCCCAGATGTGCTGTCTGCACGCCGTCACGATTGGTGACATCAATAATATAAATTTTTTTCATTTTCTACCCCATGTTTTTAATGGCTCGGGATTTTGTGCCTGGTGCGGATACTGGTTTCCGCGATATACCTTTAATTTTTTTATCATCCGCCTGCCGAGAGCGTTTTTCGGAAGCATTCCTTTGACTGCCAGTTCAATTACTTTCTCTGGCTTTTTCTGCAGCATCGTAAAAAGAGAAACTTCTTTTAATCCTCCTAAATAACCACTGTGGCGGTAATACTTTTTGTCTGCCAGTTTTTGTCCTGTCACCCTTATCTTCTCGGCGTTAATCACCACTACAAAATCACCTGTATCCTGGTGGGGGGACCAGGTAGCTTTATTCTTTCCCATAAGCAGACAGGCTATTCTACTGGCCAGTCTTCCTAAGATACAATTTTCCGCATCAACAAGATACCATTTTCTTTTAATCTCTTTGTCTTTTATCCTCGGTGTTTTAACTGCCATCATCCCTCCTGGTATTACCAAGCAGAAAGCTTCAATCCTTGAAGCAACCTGCTGCCATAGATTATACTGGCATAATTATGCAGTGTCAAAGGCTTATTTTTTATAACCGGCACAGAAACAAAAAAGGAGAAGAATGAAGATGGATATTTCAGTGCGAGATTATCTCCTGCTACTGGGGAAGTGGTTTTCTTCTGCGGAAAAATATCTTTATTCTCCGCCGGGCCGCCCTGACCTTCTCTGTTATGGAACAGGTTATGATGGCTGGGGAGTTCAGACCAACCAGAAAGCCATGGTTGCCTATGCTGTGGTGGCAGCTGACCCTGATGGAGAAGAGGAAGCAGGAGGTTTTTCACGGGAAGAGTTGCGGGAAAAGGCATTAAGGATGTTACGTTTTTCTTTATCCAGTCATCTGGAAGGTGATTACCACTGTCTGGATGGTAGAAAGTGGGGGCATACCTGGATCAGTGTTCTTGGTCTGGAAAGGATGATGCCTGGACTGGAAATTCTGAAGGATTACCTCACTGAATCAGACAGACTTCTACTGCGCAAGGTGCTGCTGTCTGAAGCTGACTGGCTTTTGCACCATTACGAAATCAAAGCCGGTCTGGTGGAAAACAATAGACCGGAAAGCAACCTCTGGAATGGCTGCTTTCTTCACCGGGTAGCCCGTCTTTATCCGGACCATCCCGCAGCCAGTCAGTATCGGGAGAAGGGGACCTGTTTTTTAATTAATGGTATATCTTTACCGCAGGATGCCAGTTCCGAAGAAGAAGTTGAAGGTAGAAAAGTGAAAGACTGGTTTGTGGGGGCTAATTTCTTTGAAAGTTATGCCTGTAACCACCATGGTTATTTGAATGTAGGTTATATGGTTATCTGTCTTTCCCAGGTAGCCTTACTGCATTTTTCCTGCCGTTTAGCAGGGTGGGATGCTCCAGTGGCTCTCTACAGGCATGTTCCTGAGTTATGGTGCCTGGTAAAGACTTTTACCTTTCCTGATGGTCGTCTTCTCCGGATAGGCGGGGATACCAGAATTCGTTATTGCTACTGTCAGGATTACTGTATTCCGACCTGGCTTCTCGCACAGGATTACCTAAATGATAGCCAGGCTGGCCTTCTGGAAGCAAACTGGTTGAAGATTGTTAAAGATGAAGTGCAGGCAAACGGGGATGGCTCCTTTCTGAAAAAAAGATGCCGGGGCCTGGAAGCAGTTTCTCCTCTGTATTACACCAGACTGGAAGCAGATAGAGCGGTCAGTCTTTCTATGGCTGCTTACTGGCGTCGTCACCTGAGGATAGAAGGGAAAAGAAAAATAGAGAGTCTCCGGGAATGGTTTGATAGCTACCACGGCGCCTGTTTCCAGAAAGGAGAAAAGAGAGTAGTCTCTTTTTGCTGGCAGGCTGCCCAGCCTCCGCAGATTCTCTGTCTTCCTGTAGATGGGAGTAATCTGGCGGAGTGGCGGGAAAATCTTGCCGGAAGAGTTTTCAGTCTGGCTCGTTACCACAGCCAGCAGGTCCAGCAACACCAGGAACACCTTTTCCCCGGAGGTTTTCTTGTCACCGGACATACCACAACTCTGGCTTCCTCTTTTCCTGGGGAAGGCCAGCAGGATAGGCCAGTAAGCAGTGGCTATCTGGTAGTAGCTGCTTTACCGGATGACTGCAGTCTTCTGGTGATGCAAAGGCAGGTTTCCTGTAGCCGGGAATACTTCAGTCTCGTCCAGGGTTTACTGCTTAATGTTCCGAATGACATTTTCAACCGGGGAAGACGGCTGTATTATGCGGAAAGCGGAAAGTATGAAGTTTATAGTGGGACAGGAGAAAGAAAAATAGTGAATTTTAACTCCTCCTGGTTAAACATAGATGACAGACTGTCTCTCTTTTTGATTTATGGAGGGCAATCTCTTTATCTATATCAATCTGGTCAGCGTCAGGCGGGTTTACTTCTGGGACAGTACGAAGCGCAAGTCATAGAGACCGGACTGGCTGTGGATGAGATTTGTTATCCCTGCTGGTTAGAAACAACTTCTGTGGATGAAGGAACCTTACTTTATGACCTGGGGGTACTAATTCAGGTAGGTATTTCTCACCAGCAGACTGCCAGGATGGCTAAAAAAGGTATCTCTGCGGGAAGGAATTTACCGGAAGGGATAAGAAAAATAAAGGTGTTAGGAGCTGACGGTTTCTGGTACTTACTTGTTGCTAATTTCGAAAAAAAGGATTTTTATCTACCCCTGGAGATTTTTCATCAGGGCAAGATTCTCAGTTTAACTGAGAACAAGATAGTTTCTGCAGTTGAACTTAAACAGGGACAGGCCTTTCTTTTTCGTCTGGAAAGCTAAAAATGCAACAACAATATGAAAGTCTGGTGGAACGTGATTTTCCCCATAACCTGGTTGCTATTTTACTTTTTGAACTGATCTGGGCAGTCGGTTTTGGATTTGCCATCTATAGTGTCACCGTTCCAGCCTATTTAGCACTGGTACAGGCCCCAAAACTTCTTATCGGCCTGGTCCAGTCTTCTTTTGCTCTTACTATTTTTCTTCAGGTGGTCAGTTCTCATTATTTTGGTGGGACCAACAGAAAAAAGTATGTGGTGTGGTTTCATGCTGCTGGTGGGCTCACCTATGTTCTGGCAGGAGGTATCTGTCTGTTTTGGTCTCCTCCTTTACCCCGCTGGCTGCTGGTCGGTTTTTTCTCTGGCTGTATGTTTGTTTTTTCCGCTTTAATCTCTCTGGGAACACCGCTTTATGTGGAAGTGTGTGCGGATAACGCACCGAAAAAAAGAAGGGGTTTTCTTTTCAGTGCCATTTATATGATTCTTGGCGGGACAGGATTAGTTTTTTCTTTTCTTTCCACCTATCTTTTTTCTCATCTGGATTTAGTGACTGGCTACCATCTGCGCTTTCTGATAGCGGGAATTCTTTTTAGTCTCTCCACCCTGACGGTTTTATTCCTCAGGGACCATTTTAATCCTGTCCACAGGCAACATATAACCAGAGAATCCTTTTTTCAGGAGGTGGGGTATATCCTTTTGCGGATTTTAAAGGATCAACATTATGCTATTTTTATTTTCTTCTACACTGTTCTGGTGGTAGCGGGAAACCTGGGTATGTCTTATCTTATTCCCTATGCCAGGGAGAAATTGCTGGTTTCAGAAAGGATACTTGACCTCTTCCCTAAAATGTGGCTTCTTTCCGGTCTCCTTTTCTGTGTGCCTGCAGGCAGGATAGGTGATAGGTTTGGCTACAGAATGGTGGGTATTATTCTCTCCGCGGGTGTTTTAGCCGGGTACCTCGTTTGTTTGCTCTGGCATAAACCTTTTTTTATCCTGACAGTCTACCTTCCTTTCTCTCTCTGTCAGCAATTAGCCATTATGCTTCTTAACAATATGGGAATGGAGTTATGTCCGCAGATACCACCTTCTAAACTTTTTTCTATCAGTTCCCTGGTGCCGTTGCCTTTTAATCTTGCCCTGGTTTCTTTAGCTGGACGTCTGATTGATGTTACTGATAACTACCGGACAACGTTTACCATCGGTGCAGTTCTGGCTTTAGTAGCAACGTCGGGTTTTGTTACCCTGGTAAGGGAGCCAAGGCATTTTGTTCCAGAAGTTTAGCTGATAACAGGTATCTTAATAAGTCTCTAATGAATTACAAAATTTTCAGGTGGTTTGGTCGTGGTGATGTTTAATGACCCTGCCTTCCACCATAAAAATTACTTCCTCACAGATATTGGTAGATAAGTCGGCAATGCGCTCTAAATTGTTAGAGATTCTTAGAATATGAATAGCGCGTTCTACAGTAGAGGGATTTGTGGTCATAAGCTCAATCAATTCTCTAAGAATGCGCTCATTATATGCATCTACGTTGCTATCCAGTCCACAGACAGTTTTTGCCAGAGCAGTATCCTCGTGAATAAAAGAGTTGACTGCCTGCGTGACCATATTCATTACCAGTTTGCCCAGTTGAGGCATATCAATAAATGGTTTAATGGGGGGCTGCTCAATAATAGACAGGGCACTTTCTGAGATATTGACAGCGTGGTCCGCCATGCGTTCTAAGTCATTAGTCATTTTTACAGCCATCAGAACAGTCCGCAGGTGCCTGGTCATAGGTTGATACTGAGCGATGATGGCAGTACACATTTCTTCCAGTTCGATTTCTAAACTATTGGCTGTTTTTTCGTCTTCACTGATAACCTTTTTCAAGCTTTCTCTATCAGCCCGGGTAAGGCCCTCAATGCTTTTACTGATCATGCCTTCCACCAGGGTAGCATTTTCTACTAATTTACGTTTCAATTCTAAAACTTTTTCTTCAATCATGTTTCCCCCTATCCAAACTTCCCGGATAAATAATCTTCTGTTTGCTTATTGCTGGGTGCGGTAAAAATTCTTTCGGTCTTCCCGTATTCTATCAATTCACCAAGGTAGAAAAAAGCAGTATAATCAGAAACCCGGGCAGCCTGCTGCATGTTGTGCGTGACAATAACTATGGTGTAGTCTTTTTTCAGCTCGGTTATCAGCTCTTCAATCCTCTGGGTAGAAATAGGGTCCAGCGAGGCGCAGGGTTCATCAAATAAAATTACCTCCGGTTCCACCACCAGACATCGGGCAATGCACAACCGCTGTTGTTGTCCGCCGGAGAGATGCAATGCATTTTCATGAAGCCGGTTCTTCACCTCTTCCCAGAGCGCTGCTTTTTTTAATGCTGTTTCCACCTGCCGGTAGATATATTCTTTATCCCGTATTTCTCTTATTTCTAAGCCATAGGATAAATTGTGGAGTATGCTCTTGGGAAAAGGATTAGGTTTTTGAAAGACCATACCAACCTTTCTTCTTATTTCCGAGACATCGGTTCCAGCAGCATTAATATCTTTCCCCTCCAGGAAAATATTTCCCTCAAGTCTTGAGTGAGGTACCAGGTCATTCATGCGATTCAATAACCGGATGAACGTAGATTTGCCGCAGCCAGATGGTCCAATAATAGCAGTAACAGACTTTCCCCAGATCTCCAGATTTATATTGTTTAAGACTTTCTTGGGACCATAGTAAAAAGAGACAGCAACTGTTTTAATTTTTGGTTCAGGCGACACCTTCACTCCTTTGTTTCTGCCGCAGGATGATGGCTATTGCGGAAATTAATAATACCTGGAAGAGAAGAATCAAAGTGCAACCGTAGGCTATCACGGTTTGTTTTTCCGGGTGTATCCCCTCAGTCATCAACGCATAGATATGGTAAGGAAGAGCCAGTGTTTCTGAAAAAATACTCTTAGGGAAACCACGCATATAAAAAGTGGCAGCGGTAAAAAGGATGGGGGCTGTTTCCCCGGCTATCCGTCCGATAGACAGAATAATGCCGGTAAAGATTCCAGGGAAAGCCGCTGGCAAGACTACTCTGCGTATTGTCTGCCAGTGGGTGGCTCCAAGAGACAGAGAAGCTTCACGCAAAGATTGTGGAACAGCCAGGAGTGCTTCCTGGGTTGCAGATATGATTAAAGGTAAAACCATCAGTGCCAGGGTGAGTGAGCCGGAAAGGATAGAAACTCCGAAACGAAGCATTTTTACAAAAACGGTCAGTCCAAAAAGGCCATACACAACGGAGGGAACACCAGCCAGATTATTAATGCTTATTCGTACCAGGTTCACGGTAAGGTTCTTTGGACTATACTCACATAAGTAGATAGCAGATGCCAGGCCCAGTGGAAGTGCGATAACTATAGCTCCAAAAGTAAGATAAAATGTTCCCACTATAGCTGGAGCAACACCCCCAGCAGTCATTCCCTCACGCGGTCCCTTGGTAATGAACTCCCAGGATAACGCTGACCAGCCCCTGATAGTAATAAAGAAAATTATTGTGCCGAGAAAAAAGAGAGTACATAAAGTACACAGAGCCAGAAGTGTGAAACCCAGTGCTTGACTAAGTTTGCCTTTCACAGGGAGCCACCCAGTTTTGCTCTGAACTTTCTGCTCAGCAATTCCGCCAGGATGCTAAAACCTAATGTTATTAAAAACAAAATCAGCCCGATAGCAAAAAGGGCATGATAATGACTGCTTCCGACTGGCGCTTCTCCCATTTCAGCAGCAATAGCTGCGCTCATCGGTCTGACCGGCTGGAGAAAAGAACGGGGGATAACAGCTGCTCCTCCGGCTACCATAAGAACGGTCATAGTTTCCCCAATTACCCGTCCTGTACCCATGAGAAACGCAGTGAAGATACCAGAACCAGCTGCAGGTACAACCACTTTTACCAATGTTTGCCAGCGGTTAGCACCCAGGGCATACGATGCTTCTCTAAAACTTCTGGGAACAAAGCTGAGAGCATCTTCAGCAATACTACAGACACAGGGAACTGCCATTACACCTAAGATGATACTTGCTGTCAGGGCGCATAGTCCAGTGGGTAGATGGAGAAGGTTCTGAAGAAAGGGGGCAAAGATTGCCATACCAAAAAAACCGTATACCACGGAAGGAATACTGGCTAAAATTTCTACCAGCGGCTTTAAAACAGCCCGCTGTTTTTCGCCAGCCAGTTCGTTGATGTAAAGGGCGGTCCCCAGTCCCAGCGGTATACATACCAGCATGGCACCTGAGGTTACCATTGCTGAAGCCAGAATCAGCGGTAAAACGCCAAATTCAGGTGGTTCATGTGTTGGATACCAGTACTTACCGAAAAGAAAGGAAGGAAGGCTCACATGCTGGAAAATCGGCAGCCCTTCGCGGAAGAGGGTTAATGTAATTCCCAGAAGAAAAGCCAGGGAAGCAAAAGATAAAATAGCGAAGAGCTGCCGGTATAAGTTTTCTCTGAAGTTGCGTCTATCCTTTCTATAGGTCATTTCAGAGGTATGAAACCTTCTTCCCGAACAATTTTCTGACCTTCAATACCCATAACAAAATCAAGAAAATTTTTGACATCTCCAGATGGTGTGCCACTGGTATACATGAAAAGGGGACGTGATAAGGGATATTTCCCGCTCAGGACATTTGCCTGTGTAACTTCTACACCGTCAACTGTGATGGCTTTCACAGCGTCGCTGAGGTATCCCAGGCCAACGTAACCAATCGCTCCTGGTGTCCTGGCTACCACGGAAGCGACAGCCTGATTGCTTGCCTGAAGGAGAGCATCAGGTCTCACTTTAGCTCCACCTAAAGCCAGTTCCCCGAAAGCCTCAAAAGTTCCACTGGCTGAATCCCTTGAAACCACCACAATCTTTATGTTTTCACCGCCAACCTGTGACCAGGAGTTAATCTTGCCGGTATAGATATCCGCAATCTGTTTTCTGTTAAGGCCACTGACCCTGTTGCCGGGATGAACTATGACGGCTATACCGTCTTTAGCAATGACATGCGGTTTCAAATCTAAACCTTTTGCCTGAGCCTTCTGTATCTCTGTAATTTTCACAGCACGGGAGGAATTGGCAATGTCGCAGGTTCCATCAAGAAGAGAGGTAATACCAATTCCTGAGCCGCCACCCCGAACAGTAATATTGACATGGGGATTTTTTTTCATAAAAATTTCAGCAGCCTTTTGCGCAATAGGCAACACTGTGGTGGAACCCTGAATTACCAGTTTGCCTTCTGCTGAAGCAACTGTTGTTGCTGCTGTGAACAAAATCCCTGCTGCTGTTAACAAAACGGCTGCGGCTTTCCAGAACGTATGCTTTTTCATATAAGTCCTCCTCTTTTTGCCTGCATTGTAAGTGTCCATTGTTAAGATAGAATTAAGAAAAAGTTAGCCTCTGGTTAAGACGTTGCTTTTTCTTACCACTTGACCACGCAGTCAGCCTGAAGCATTTTGACATCTTTTCTGGCACCGGTAAGACTGCCTGTATCAAAGTAGGTGAGACCAAAGACGGTATTTTTGGCTGCAGCATAACTAACTGTAAATTTGTGACCCCGGGCATTTGTCCCGCCTCCGTGGAAATCAGAATCAGTAAGTATGTCCAGAGTAGCATCTGCTCCTAATTTACGGTAGTTGTATCCAAATTCCCAGTCCCCTTTATCCTTGCTTTTTCCAAGAGAAAAGCCTGCCAGCCACCCGGTTTTCTGCTTCGCAGGTACTCCAGGATAAATGTTCATTAAATACTGTCCATATAGTTTCAGGGGTAGAGACTGGTTAGCAATCTGGAACTCTACCGGAGAATACTCCATATCTGCTGCTAAAACCCGATAGTCATAAATCCAGCGGTCGTCAGCGGATAAACTGTTTCCCTTTTTGTTGTAGTTGGGGCTAACATCTGCTGGTTTTTTCCCTTTCAATCCCAGGAAGTTATTGTATCCAAAAGTCAGCTGGAAGGGATGTCCAGCAATTTTTGTTTTCATTCCTATCTGGGCACTTATTAAGCAGGGGTCAGCACTCCAGCTTTTGCTTTCATCTAAGGAGAAAAATCCCAGGGTTGCAAACGGTGAAACTGTTGTGAAGGTAGGGGCATAGGAAAGATAGGCACCTTCCGGATTGATATCGCTATCCCAGAGTAAATCTGTTGTAAAGTAAGGATTAGAAAGTTTGCCGCCAGCCAGGGTAAGTGTAGGTGTGGGTTGATAGTTAATGTACGCCCGGTCCACAGCAATTGGCTTGCCCACAAAGTCATCCTCAAAAGTCTGGTTGGTAGAGGTTGGTTCTTTTGCCCCAGTTGCCAGACGAACACCGGCTTTTGTTTTATCATTCACCCTGGTATCAAAACCAAAGCGCAGTCTGAACCTGCCACGTTGCCGGTCTTCCTTTGTTGCATTGGAAGTTTCCTCCCACTGGTAGCGGACTCTAAGGTCACCAGAGAACTTTGTCTGCTGGATAAATTTTGGCAACCCTTCTGCTAATCCTTTTGCTACTTCCTTTTTCATTTCTGTCTGTGTTTCTGCCAGAACCTGTACAGCCTCACCCTCCGTGAGTATCCCCTTCTCCACCAGCTTCCTCAACAAAATGTCCATCTCGCCTGCCTGGAGTTTTGTTACTGCCCACAGCAAGCAGATGGCTACTGCGACTGCTCTTACTGCCGCTGCTGTCTTTCCCATTTTTCCTCCTTTCCGCGCGGTTGAACAAAAGTGCGCGCTTTACGGCAACTATTGTAGGAGGCAAAAATAAAGGAAAGATAAAAAAAGTGTTAGCGTTCGGTAAGCAAAACTGGTAGGGTAATGATGAATTCTGTGCCTTTATCAGGGATGCTATGAACTGTGATATTGCCTTTATGTGCTAAGACAATGTGTTTCACAATGGAAAGCCCAAGGCCTGTTCCGCCGGTTAACCGGGACCGTGCCTTATCTACCACATAGAAGCGTTCAAAGATTCGACCAAGGTGTTCCTTTGGTATCCCTGTGCCGGTGTCCTTCACTACAATTTTGACGCTTTTATTAACCCTTTTGACTTCTACAACTATGCCACCGGTTTCCGTATATTTAATAGCATTGTCAATCAGGTTAATGAGCATCTGCTCCAGTTTAAAATAATCACCTTCAATGAAAAGCGAGGGTTCTGTTTCTACTCTGAGGAAGAGATTTTTTCTCTTAATTTGCTGTGCAAATAGTTTCACTGTATCGTTTACCAGACTCTGCAGGTCCACCTGTTCGTGAAGAATCTGCTGGCCAGGTTCCTCCAGCTGGGAAAGTGTTACCAGATCATTAACAATGGCAATTAAACGTTCTGTATTCCGTTTGATAATCTGGAGGTAATGACGGTTTTCTTCGCTGGCTACGTCTATAGTTTCCAGATAGCCTTTTATCGCTGTAAGAGGAGTGCGCAGTTCGTGGGAAACATTAGTAACAAAGTCTCTTTTTTTGCGGTCAAGTTCTTTTAATTCAGTGACATCGTGAAGAATAATAAGTATTTCAGCAGTTTCCTGAACAGGTGTGATGGTACAATAATAATCATGACCATCCAGGAAGAATTCTTTGAAGAAAGGTTTTTTCTGTTCCAAAGATTTATCAAGTATTTCCTTAAAAGTAGCGTCTCTAAGTATTTCCCAGGGGTATCTACCAATGGCAGACTCCTGGTGAACAATACTGGACCAAGCTTTGTTGTGCATTGTTATCCGCTGGCTGGCATCGCAGACACACAGCCCATCCGGGAGAGAGTGAACAAGGACATCAATTTTTTCCTTCTGCCTGGTTAACTCAGTAAACAAATTCTTAATTTTCTCAGCCATCTCATTGAAATGGTCAGCCAGTTCCCCTATTTCATCCTGCTGGGGATAGGCTATCCTGACCTGGAAATCTCCAGAGGATAGTCTGGCAAAAGACTGTTTTATTAACAGAAACGGCTTTGTAAATCTCCGACCAAGGAAAAAAGCAAGTATCAGGGCAACCACTGCTGACAGAAGAAGGCCGGGTAGAAGGTAAGAGATAAAAGTTTGCCTGGTGCGGTTAATTTCACGGAGGTATTTACTGGTTCTGATTACTCCCAGGATAGTTCCCTTTCTCTTGAGTGGAGTGGCAACATAGAGGAGATATTCTCCTCTTGTGGTGCTGTATCTGAAAGATTGTCCGGTGCGACCGCTCATGGCTTCAACTATCTCCGGTCTGGTACTGTGATTATCAAGGGCAGCAACCGGAGTATCTGAATCAGCAGCTACCCTACCATCAGGAAGAATTACAGTAATCCTCGGACCTGTCCGTGAATAGAGAGATTTAGCAAAGGTATCCAGACCAGGGTAATTATGCTGGGTTAAATACTTTTCTACAGAAAGCTCCAGGATACGATTGAAATCCAATAAAGTCTGGGAGAGATACTGCTGATGAAAATAGCGCACCAGATGAAAAATAACAAGCAGGTGGAAAAGACTGAGGATAACGGTTATCAGAAGGTAATAAAAGAAAAAGCGGAAGAAGAGGGATGTTTTTTTCATTCTTCTATTTTATATCCGACTCCCCTTACATTCACCAGGTACCGCGCCGCTTTACCAAGTTTCTCCCTTAAATTACGGATATGGACATCCACCGTGCGGTCAATCACGATTTTTTCATTTTTCCAGAGATGGTTAAGAATTTCTTCCCTGCTGTATACCCGTCCTTTACGGGAACAAAGAAGGTCTAAGATACGGAATTCTGATAATGTCAGGTTAATCTTCTTATCACCAACCATTACCTGGTATTTTTCTCTATCAATAACAAGATCAGTTCCCACCTTCATTAAAGAGGGAGAACCCGGGTAAGTTCCTTCTTTTCTCCTTAATACAGCCTTTACCCTGGCGACCAGTTCTTTGGGCGAAAATGGTTTGGTAACATAATCATCTGCTCCCATTTCCAGACCCACAATTCTATCGGTTTCCTCTGTCTTAGCCGTAAGCATAATCACAGGAATGGAATTCCATTTTGGTTCCCGTTTCAGCAAGGTGCAAAGTTGAAGTCCGTCCATATCAGGTAACATTAAATCAAGTATTATCAGGTCAGGTATTTCCTGAGAGATAAATCTCAGGAAGTTATTGCCATTAGAAAATCCTTTCACCCGGTAACCCGCTTTTTTTAAGTGTAAAGTTACCAGCTCCAGAATATCATTCTCATCGTCAACTACAGCAATCAAAGAAGGAAGCATTGTCTACCTTCTCGGTCAAACTTTCAGGAATTGTGCCTTGAAAATTATATCATTGTCATTAAACGGGGAAAAGTCAGGAATTGTTTACTGGTTGGGCAGATATGGTTTTAATGTTCTGGCAATCCGTTCAGCCATGAGAGCATAACCTTTCGCATTGGGATGCAGCTGGTCACTCTTCAGGGCAGGGTCAGTGAAAATACCTTTAAGAATATCCGGGATAAGCAAAACTTTTTTTTCTCTGGCAAGTTTCCGGAAAAGTTTCAGGTAAGGATCAATCAGGTGTACCCTGGTTTCTACCAGGACAACAGAAGCCCGTGTTTTCTGGATAGCTTCAATTATTTTCCTCAGGTTAGCTATGGTCTCCTGTTTGGGCAGACCCTGAAAATAGTCATTGGCTCCCAGGGCGACAATAACCAGGGAGGGGTTTTTAGAAAGGACATCTTTTTCCAGTCTGACTAAAGCATCCCTGGTAGTATCACCGCTGACACCGGCATTAATCACTTCCCGGTTGAGGATTCTTCCCAGTACCGCGGGATAGTCTTCCCCGGGTGTTACTCCTTCCCCGGCAGTAAGGCTATCTCCCAGACAGACAATAGGACCCGGTTTAACCACTACCTTTATTCCGGGACGGAAAAGAGAGTAACTCCACCAGGAAAGAAGTAGGAGGAAACTACCCAGTGCCAGGCCTGTAAGGACCACTAATTTTTTTCTCTTTGTGTTTCTGTCCATGTTGACATTAATGTTCTGCCACAGGTATATTATACACATGGGTGAAACAGTCAGGGAGATAGATGTTCTCATCAGGGCTCGTTACCCTATCATCTACATTGTCTCCTGGGAAGAGGAAAGGGTAGGAGAAACCATAACAGGCATCGGACGCCAGCGCGGGAAAAAGGTGTTCTTCTGGACTGTAGAAAGAGGGTTACTGCCTTCTGGTACGCCGGCGCAAAGCGAAAAGGTTTCAGAATCCACCAGAGACCCGTTAACTGCTCTGGATACAGTAGCCAGGCAGGTGGAACCAGCCATCTTTGTTTTCAAGGATTTGCATCCTTTTTTTACCGACCCGGTTGTGGTGCGCAAATTAAGAAGTCTGGGTTATCTTTTAACCAAAAGCCATAAAACCCTTATACTTCTTTCTCCCATTCTGAAAATACCACCAGAACTGCAAAAAGGTGTCACGGTGATTGATTTTGATTTACCTGGCCGGTCTGAGCTGGAATGTCTTCTTTCTTCTATGGTGGAACAGGTAAAGAATAATCCTCAGGTAAAGATTACCCTGACACCGGAGACAAAAGAAAAAATTTTATCTGCCCTTCTGGGTTTGACGCTGGAGGAGGCAGAAAATGTCTTAGCCAAAGCTCTGGTGATGAACAGCCGACTCAGTCCGGAAGAGGTGGCTATTATTCTTTCTGAGAAAAAACAGATTATCAGAAAAAGCGGTCTTCTGGAGTATTTTGAAAGCCAGGAGCAATTGGAGAATGTTGGTGGTCTTGATGTTTTGAAGGACTGGCTGAGGAAAAGACAGCTGGCTTTTTCTCCTCAGGCAAAGGATTTCGGACTTCCACCCCCGAAGGGTATTTTGCTTTTAGGGGTTCAGGGTTGCGGGAAGAGCCTTTGCGCCAAGGCAGTAGCCAGTCTCTGGAAATTACCCTTACTAAGACTGGATGTTGGCCGGATTTTTAGCAGTCTGGTCGGTTCTTCAGAAGAGAATATGAGACAGGCGATTAAGATTTCCGAATCTATAGCGCCAGATATTCTCTGGATTGATGAGATAGAAAAGGCTTTTTCTGGCAGCCAGAGTTCCAGCTTTTCTGATGCGGGTACTACTTCCCGTGTACTTGGTCAGTTTATTACCTGGCTGCAGGAGAAAAACTCAGCTGTATTTGTTATTGCCACAGCAAACAGTATTGAAAATCTACCCCCGGAACTTTTAAGAAAAGGCCGTTTTGACGAAATTTTTTTTGTTGATTTGCCAAAAATGGAGGAGAGGAGAGAAATTTTTTCCATTCATCTGAATAAGAGAAAGAGGGACCCGGAAAAATTTGATTTAGAAGTTTTAGCCAGAGAAGCGGCAGGTTTCAGCGGCGCGGAGATTGAACAGGCAATCATCTCAGCGCTTTTTGATGTCTTCCAGGCAGGAAGAGAGTTGACCACCGAGGATATTCTTACCAGTATCAGGCAGACACGTCCCTTATCAGTCACCATGAAGGAGAATATTGAGCAGTTAAGAGCCTGGGCTGGAAGTCGTGCGCGTGCCGCTTCTTCTATTGGCGAGGTGGAAGAAATACCGGCAGGAAGGAGGATAGAGTTATGAGTGCGATTTTTGTGGTGGTTCCTGTCCTGATGAGTGCTGGCTGGCCAGCAGTGCAGGCAGCAGCAATAGCCGCTGCCACAGCCCTTGGTTTTACCCAGAGGGAAGAGCTATCCAGTCAGGAGGAAAAGAAAGTAGAAAGGGTAGAGGTGGAGGTAGAAGGAGCAAGTATCATCGGTGATACCCTTTCCCGGGAACAGGAATTAACCTTTGAAAAAGAAGGCATAGTTGTTACTTTTTATAAGGATATTCGTGGTCGTTGCGGGGTACAGGTATGCGGAGAAGGGTTGAGCAGAAATCAACTACTCCGTCTTGGCCGGCAGATCAGTCAGCGGCTTATCCAGGAGTATGTGAGAGAGAAAGTTATTGGTGAGTTGAAAAAGAGGGGATTTCAAATGGTGGAGGAAGCAGTAGCACCAGACAGAAGTATCAGGTTGACAGTAAGAAAATGGGGGTAAGAAAAGGTTTTCTTTTCTGAGACCTTACCATGAGACGGCAGGAGATAGAAATCCAGATAAAACCGAACGGCCAGACTGTAGTTCACATAAAAGGAGTAAAAGGAAAAAGTTGCCTTCATTATGCTGATCTTTTCCAGCAGCTGATAGGCCCGGTTAAAAACTTGAAATATACTTCCGAATATTATGAACCTGATGTCCAGGTGGAAATAACTGATGAACTGAAGAGAAAGAGATAAGTTGATGATGGGAGCTAACATTTCTGTCTATGGAATGTCCTAACTGCGGCTATTCTAATCCTGACGGTTGCCTGGAATGTCTGAGGTGCCACCGGGTTTTAGAAGAAGAAAGATTACTGCCCACGTATCCACCTCGTTCTGGATTAAGTCCTGCCTGGCGAAGATTTCTTCTCTGGCAGTCCAGGAGTAGATACTCCTTTCATCAGGGTTTTTTTAAGCTTCTGGAGAAAATGAGGATAAGCCCTGTGTACAACCAGGAATTAGCCGTAATTTTAGCCGGTCTGGGTTCACTTTTTTTACCCGGGCTGGGTCAGGTGCAGAGAGGAAAAAACTCACAGGCGATAGTGATTTTTTCCTTCTGGTTTTTTTCATTGATTCTGGTGCTACTTTTTTATGGAAGCCGGTTATCCTCCTTCCTTTACTCTGCGGTTTTTTTCCTGCACTGTTATGCTGTTTTTGACTGTCTGAGAAATTTACCTGTCATGCAGCATTTCTGGAAACGGCTGGCAGCATCGCTGGGAGTGGCTATCTGTGTCTGGCTGCTTTATGTTTTCACCGTACAGTTTACCAGCAATTATTTTCTCCTTTTCAGGGTTGGTGATGCTCTTTATTCTCCATCCTTGCAGGCAGGAGACTATGTCTTAATCTACCGACGTGCTTACCGGAAAAAAGCTCCCTGCCCGGGTCAGGTTATTTACTTCCACTTTTCAGGAGCTTTGCTGGAAAAAACAGAAGGCAGTGTACCGGTTTACATGCCTTCTGGTTTCTATCTGGAAAAAGTGATAGCTGGCCCTGGTGATTTTTTTACAGTGAAAGATGGTTTACCTCTGGTGAACAATTCTCTGCTGAATAATTTTCCACTTCATAATGTTTCCTGGTCAGAAACTCCACCACAAAAACTCAACCAGGATTCATATCTTGTTTTCCTTCCCTACCGGTACCGGGGAAAGATAACAAGTCTGGCAATTGTGGTAGCCAGGAAAAATATTTTAGGGCAGGCAATAGTGAGCTGGTCTAAGTGGAACCAGAGGTACTTTTTATGAACGGGGAAAAAGGTCGTTTCTCCTGGCTGGAAATTTCTGCCAGAGAAGTGAAGGTGAGTCCGGCTGAAAGTCAGCGGGAATCCAGTTATCACCTCAGCGAAGGTGAACGGCGCTACTACGAAGGTTTCTACGAACAGGCTCTCCGCAGTTATGCCAGGGCTCTGCAGTATGACAGAGGACTGGTACCTGCCTGGGCAGGACAGGTGAAATGTCTTCTCCAGATGGAAGAATGGGAAGAGGCAGAAACCTGGGTTAACAATGCTCTTACCTACCATCCCCAGGCCGCTGACTTACTTGCCCTGAAGAGTATTGTTCTGGTGGAAAAGGGTGAAAAGGATAAGGCTTTAGCGTATTCTGACGCCTCCTTTAACTATAAAAGTGAAACCGGGTTTGTGTGGCTGGCAAGAGCCTACGTTCTTCTGTCTCTTAACCGGGAGAAAACTGCCCAGACCTGCATGGAACAGGTGGTGACAAAGGACTGTCAGGACTGGCGAGTTTTAATGGAAGCAGGTCGTCTTTACCTGCGAGCGGGCAGGTCTTCTTTAGCTGTACGTTTTCTCCATCAGGCAGTAACAATTTGTACGGATAATGCGTATCTCTGGTTTCTTTTAGCCAGTGCTTACCAGAAATTACATTTACGTTCCCGGGTAAGATTCTGCTGTGAACAGGCTCTGAGACTGCGGCCGTCTTTTCCTGAAGCCCAGGAAATGTTTAACAATGCCCAGGGTCTGGGTTGTTTTGTGGCAACAGTCTGTCTGGATGAGACAGAGGCGCTGGCTACCCTGAGGTGGTGGCGGGATAGGTATCTCTTATGTCATCCAGCAGGCAGGCTGGTTGTTTTTCTTTATAATAAAACAGGTCCCTTTCTGGCCAGGGTAGTCTACAGGTTGCCGCAAGTCAGAAGGTCCCTGCGCCAGATACTACTGTGGCTGGTAGACCTTATCAGAAGGCTTAGGGAGGAAAATCTCTGATGGATATGATTTCTCTACTTTCCCAGGCAATAAAACAACAGGCTTCTGACCTTCACCTGGTAGTGGGAGTGCCACCATCTATCAGGGTGAATGGAGAGATTGTTTTCATGGATTACCCGGGGTTAACTCCGGAAATGACTCACAGGCTTACCTGTAGCCTGCTTTCTCCTGCCCAGAGAGAACGTTTAGAAAAGGAAAGGGAAATAGACCTTTCTGTGGACTTACCGGAGATTGGTCGTTGTCGGGTGAATGCTTACCATGCCAAAGGTGCAGTGGAATGCGCTTTGAGAATTATCCCTTCCAGGATAAGAACCCTGGAGGAACTGGGGCTGCCGGAAGTAGTGAAAGAACTGGCGCTGAGACCCAAAGGACTGGTTCTGGTTGCTGGAGCAGCAGGGATGGGAAAAACCACGACTCTGGCGGCGATGATTGATTATATTAACCAGCACAAACGCAGCCGGATTATCACTATTGAAGACCCGATTGAATATCTGCACGAGCATAAGAAAAGTATTGTGGTGCAAAGGGAGATAGGTACTGACCCCACCAGTGATACCCGGTCATTTGCTTCTGCCTTAAGAAACGCTCTGCGGCAGGACCCCAATGTAATCTGTATTGGAGAAATGAGGGATTTGGATACTTTTGCTATTGCCATGACAGCAGCTGAAACCGGTCATCTGGTCATGGGTACTATTCATACCGCCAACGCCATTCATACCATCAGTCGCATTATAGATGTCTTTCCTCCTTACCAGCAGCCACAAATCAGGACACAACTGGCAGATTGTCTGGAAGCTGTAGTAGCGCAGCTGCTTTTACCCCGGATGGATGGTAACGGACGTGTTCTGGCGACAGAAATCCTTGTTGCCACCGGGGCCATCAGAAGATGTATCAGGGATAATAAATTAGAGCAGATTATTACCCACCTGCAGACAGGAGGAGAGTTCCAGATGAAAACCATGGACCTTTCCCTGAGAGAGTTGTACGAGGCGGGTTTGATTGATTATGATACAGCTATCTCCAAAGCCCAGGACCCAAGGATGTTCAGGGATTTATGAGCAGGTATAACCTGGAGGAAGAAATGAAGTCACCTTTACCATTTGACAGGCGCCTGGCTCGTTTTGAATTTCGGCCACATGTGGGTAATCCCAGAGAAATTATTAACCTTATGTCTTCTTCCGGGGTGGAAGTTCTCGTTGCCAGCGGGATGCATCAGGACGGGTGGGCAGCCTATCCCAGCAAGGTGGCAGTTGCCCATCCAGAGATGGACCCGGACTTTATTCCGGAACTAATTCGTCTGGCTCACAAAAAAGATATCATGGTTCTTTCCTGGTATAACATGCGGCAGAATGTGCCGCTGGCAAAACTCCACCCGGAGTGGCAGGTGATGATGAAGTTACCTGATGGCAGAATTGTTCCTGAGGAAACAAACTTCTGTCTTTTTTCTTCTCCTTACCAGGATTTCGTCTTGAGTTACTCAGCAGAAATTCTGGAGTTAGGTTTTGATGGATTGTGGTATGATGGTGCCTGGCCTGGAAGTAGAGAACATCCCAGTTGTTACTGTCACTGGTGCTCTCAGAAGTTCCGTTATCATTCCGGGCACGAAATTCCGCAGAAAGTAGACTGGGATGACCCTGTCTTCCGGGAATGGGTCCGCTGGCGGTACAGGCTTTTTGATGAGTTTGTCACCCGTTTATACCAGAATCTTACTACCAGATGGCCGCCAGCTATTATCATGATGAATCACTACAACAGACCTTCTGTGAACTCTCCTTCTCCAGAAGAAGGTACCTCTTGGAAAAATGGTGTTTCCTTAGATGTGATGAAATTTCCTGGTGGAGGTGGTAATGAAAACTCCGCGGTAATGAACAGGCTACATACCACTGGTTTTAATGCCCGGATTGTGAAAGCGCAGTGTCCGCAGCGGTTTGATGTCTGGGAACCAGGGGGAACATTATGGCGGAGTGTTGTTTATCCGGAACTGGAGAATGACCGAACTCATTCCCTCCTTCATGGTTTCTGGACATTGTCCCTGGGAGGGGTTCCGTGGACAGCCCTGATTAATGTTTTAACCCGACAGGGAAAACCTGATGGCAGAGTGATGAAGGAGTGGAAAAGAAGGAGGCCTTATTTTGGTGGTGAGCCGGTCACCTATTGTGCTGTCCATTATTCTCAAATGACGCGTGATTTCTACGGTCGTAATCATCCCAATGTTTATTACAGTGAGGTTTATGGTCTTTACGATGTTTGTGTGGAGGGACATTTTCTTACTGATTTAATCCTGGATACACAGCTGACTGATCTGGACTACCTCAAACGTTATCGGGTGCTGGTGCTGCCCAATTCCGCCTGTTTATCTGAGAGCCAGGGTGAGACCATACGTCGTTTTGTGCATTCGGGGGGCGTGGTGATTGCTTCATTTGAAACCGGTCTGTACGACCAGGAAGGACAGAGAAGGAAGGATTTTCTTCTGAGTGATGTTTTTGGTGTGAGTTACCTGGGCAGTGTGAACCTGACTCCTGGTCCATGGGGAAAGACAATCTATGACCGGGATAACATTCCCCACCAGCGGCCCCTAATCAGAGTTGAGGATGCACACCTGGAGAAAAAAGTTTCCCCTGTGGTTTTCTTTGGTGCCAACTATACCAGAGTAAAGGTGGCTGCTGACAGTAAGGTTATTGCCAGTACGGTTTTTGCCAGCCGGGTTTTTGACCTTTATCCTCAGAAAGAGATAAGAAAGATACCAGCTGATAGTCCTGCTATTGTCTGGCATCGTTATGGTAAAGGCGAGGCTATTTATCTCACTCCGGAGGCAGGCAGAGGGTTTCTCCAGTGGCCCCATCCAGAGCTGCGGAAACTTCTGGAAATCCTGGTAGGAAGGGGAAAACCATGGATTACACTCCAGGCTCCAAAGATAGTGGAAATGACAGCTTTTCTTCACCCGAAAGGTGTTCTGGCAATTCATCTGGTTAACCTGCCCTGGTCCAGCAACAGGCCACCGGTGCCATATGGTATCCCGGTACTGGATGAAGTGTTTCCTGTTCATGACATTGAAGTAAGAATCAGAAACGTGAAAAGCAGAAACGTTTCTCTCCCCCTGAGCCGGGAAAAGGTAAGGACAAAGAAAAAAGGGTCAGATTTGCTGGTCACTGTACCAGTGTTAAAATACCACCAGGTTATCTGGATAAGGATGGGTGCTAAATGATTTTTTCAGGAGCCAGGAAAAAAGGGATGGAAAGTAAAACAGAAAGACCTCCTTCCTTTATCTTCCAGATTCTTTTCTTTTCTCTGGTATTAGTTGTTTCCGGATGTATCCTGGCAGAAGTTAGTCTTTCTCCTGTGGGAATGGTCAATGATTATGCCGGGATTCTGTCCCCGGAAGAGAAAACTTCTCTGGAGGATATTTCCAGACAGATGGAACAGAAGACTTCTGCCGAGGTAGTGATTGTGCTGGTGAAAAGTCTGGAAGGAAGAAACCTGGAGGAGTATGCTCAGGAAATTTTTAACACCTGGGGGATAGGGAAAAAAGGTAAAGACAACGGAGTCCTTATTTTAGTAAGTTTGACAGAAAGGAAAATCAGGATTGAAGTGGGTTATGGATTGGAAGAAGTTTTGACTGATGGCCGTTGTGGTTCCATTATCCGTAATATCATGGCGCCGAATTTTAGAAAAGGTGATTACTTCCAGGGTCTGGTTGGCGCAGTGAAAGCCATCGGACAATTTATTTCTGGAGAAAATGTGGAAAGGATTTTGCCGCCTGAAACTGGCAGACCGGCTGTTGCTTTTATTGCTTTCTGGCAGGCATTTTGTCTTTTTTTTGGAGCTACGGTTCTTGGTCTTTCCGGTTTAATTTTCCAGGCAGTGGTGATAACTGTGCTGGATGTTACAGCTGTCTTATTCCTGATGAGAAAAAATCCGTCAGGCGAAATATTTGTCCTTCTGGGAATGATAATACCATTTTTAAGTATCTTTCTGATGTTACCTGTGTCCTCAATCCTGCATTCTATCTGGCAGAAAAAACTAAAGAAGACTTATGGCAGGTACTGGAAACAATACTGGCCTATCTGGCTGGGCAGTTCATCTATGCACCGGTCCAGTGGAGGATTCAGTAGTGGTAGAGGGGGTTTTGGAGGTGGTAGTAGCGGTGGAGGAGGAGCCAGCGGCGGCTGGTAACAAGGAGAGATGATGACCGGGGAAAGAGAAAGGAAGATACTAAAATTTTTTGTAGAATATCTGAAGAGTGTTTTCGGGGAGAGACTTATTTCTGTCATCATTTATGGAAGTTTTCTCGGACAACATTACAGAGCTGGCATCTCTGATATTAATCTGGTGGTGGTTATTTCCGAAATTACTGTTACCGACCTTTTCTCCATTAAGAAAAAAGTAATCCGTCTGGCTTCCAGATACAGGTTGAGACCTTATTTCTTTACTCCTGACTTTATCCGCACCTCTACAGACAGTTTCCCCATAGAATGGCAGGACATCAAGGAATCCCACCAGATTATTTATGGTAAAGATGTACTGGCAGATATAAAAATAGACCCGGGTGATTTAAGAAGACAGTTGGAACGGGAAATCAAGCAAGGCTATCTTGATTTTAAGCAGGGATTGCTTTTTGGAAAGAATCCAGTGAACCTGGTGGAAGAATCATTGAAGTCCTGCCGGGTCTGGGAAAAATATTTTCCGGCAATAGGTTTGAAAACAACACAAAAACCACCATCTTTACCATCTCACGGGAAAGGTGTAAACATCAAAAATCTGTGCGCGGACCATTTGAACTTTTTGAAAAATCTGGTAGCATTAATAGATACGGGTCCGGCAAAGGGGGAAGCGTGTCGAGAAAAATAGCCTGGGTAGTGGTCGTTGTTCTGGTGATAGTGCTGTTGCTGGGTTATGTCCAGTATGAATACAACCGGCTGGTTTCCTTGAATCAGAAGGTTAAGGAATCCTGGTCCCAGGTAGAAAATGTGCTCCAGCGACGTAACGATTTAATACCAAATCTTGTGGCTACGGTGAAAGGATATGCTAAACACGAGAAAGAAATTTTTATTCAGGTGACTGAAGCCAGGAGCCGTTTAATGAATGCGACGACAGTAAAGGAGAAAGCCCAGGCTGCCAGCCAGTTAGGTGCTGTCCTGGGAAGATTGCTGGTGGTGGTAGAAAATTATCCGCAGCTGAAAGCCAATGAGAATTTTCTGCGTCTTCAGGATGAACTGGCCGGGACAGAAAACCGTATTGCTGTAGAAAGGAAAAGGTATAACGAAAGCGTTAACCTTTATAATAGAATAGCCAGAAGTTTTCCTACCATGCTTTTTGTGCGCTGGTTTGGTTTTGACCAGGAAAAACCTTATTTTGAAGCCACTTCTGGCAGTGAAAGGCCACCTGTAGTTAGTTTTGAGTGAGGGCAATGATGCTGGAGAAAAAGGTAGAACCAGATTTTGATGCTTTCCGGGAGCTGATTTGCCGGAGAAAAGAAGCAGCGCGGGTTCACTACATTGAACTGTTTTTAGATGGTGAAGTACAGAAGGCAGTCGCCAGTAAATTTAATCTTCCGGGAGAAATTGATAGTCCTGATTTAGAAACAAGAATGAAGGCCAGATTAGCTATTCACCGTTTTCTGGGCTATGACATGATACGTGCTTACCCTCAAGCCTACCAGTGGCCGTTGAAACGAATTTCCACGCTGGACACCACCGCTGATGAGAAAAATAGAGGACAACGTCTGTGGCAGGATGAGCACCTGGGACCAATTACCAGCTGGAAGGATTTTGAAGAATATCCCTGGCCTGATCCGGAAAAGGCTGACTTTTCTGAATTTGACTGGTGCGAAAAAAATCTTCCGGATAACATGGCTTTCTATGCTTTAACGGCACATATTCTGGAGTATACCACCTGGCTTATGGGTTATGAGGGGTTATCGTTAACTCTTTTTGACCAGCCAGATTTAGTGCAGGCAGTTATTGATAGGGTAGGGGAAAATCAGCTGAGTTTGACACGCAGAATGGTATCCTACAAGAAGCTGGGTGTAGTCTGGGGTAGCGATGATATGGGTTTCAAAACAGGCTGTATGATCAGTCCCAGAATTTTGATAGAGAAGTTCTTACCGTGGCACCAGCGTTGTGCCGAACTGGCACACAGGTACGGAAAACTATATTTTCTTCATTCCTGCGGGAAACTGGACGATATTATGGAAGTTTTAATTGCACAGGTAAAGATAGATGCCAGGCATTCCTGGGAAGATGCTATCATGCCGGTCACAGAAGCCAAGAAACGCTGGGGCCAGCGGATAGGTATCTTAGGTGGTATTGATGTCAGTTTTCTTTGCCAGGCAAGCCCTCAGCAGGTGCGTTGCCGGGTGCGGGAAACGTTGAATGTGTGTCTTAAAGGTGGCGGGTACTGTCTGGGTACAGGAAATTCTGTAGCCAATTATATCCCTCTGGAAAACTATCTCACCATGCTGGATGAAGGGCGAAATTATTTTTCCTGAAGGCCTAATCCTTATTTTTCCGATGCTTTCTTCTTGACATCGAAGGACAACTGAAGGTACAAGCCTATTACCATGGGGAAAAACTATCTTTCTCTTCTGGAAAAGTCCAGTTCCTTTCACGCTCTGAGTGAGATTGTCTGTCAATCAGGAGAAAAGTGGTGTGTTGGTGCCTGTCAGCCGGCTCTCTCTTTTATTCTCAGTCATCTCTTTCGTAAACTGGGAAAATTTTTTCTTGTAGTTCTGGCTGATGAACAAAAAGCAGAACGTTTTTATCAGGACGTAACCACATTTCTGGACGAAAAAAACCTTCTCTTCTTTCCGCCACCAAATTTCTCCCCTGAAAAGCAGGGTGGCTATACTGAGGAGATGGCAGAAAGAATGAAAGTACTTGCGACTCTTTCCACGGAAAAGAAACCCTTTTTTGTAGTCAGCTGTCTGGCTGGTATTTTACCTCTGGTGCCTGGACAGGCAGAAGTAAGGGAAACAAGAATCGTTCTTTCTCCCGGGGTAGGTGTTTTCCGCAGCCAGTTACTGGAGCAGCTTTTTCGTTATGGTTATGAAGAGAAGGAGATAGTAGAAATTCCTGGTGAGTTTGCTCGCCGTGGTGGCATTATAGACTTATTTCCGCCGGACAGTCCTTTTCCCCTGCGTCTGGAACTTTCTGGAGAAAAACTTCACTCTCTCCGTCGTTTTCAAGCCAGTACCCAGGTTTCTTTTGAGAAAGTCTCTCAGCTTATTCTTTATCCTCTGAGTGAGCATCACATCCCGGTTAAAGATTTGGTGCCGGTTACTTCCTGGTTTAATGATGGAGTTATTTTTCTGGTGGAATCCAGCAAGCTTCAGGGCAGCGACCATTCAGGAAGGGAAACCGAAACTCCTTTAATGAATCAGGAACAACTTTCTCAACTGAAAAGCAGGGCTGTAATCTGCCAGAGTAACTTTACATCGGAAATAAACAAAAATTTTGTCCAGTTTGTTACACCTTTTGCCCGGGAAAGATTTCGGCTGGGAGAAGTCTTCCTCTGGGACCGGTACAAGGAGGAAAGACTGATTATCTTCTCTAACAATTCCTCTCAGCAACAGCGTCTGAAAGAAATACTTACAGAAAAAGGTATCCGTCTGGAACAAACAGAATTCCTGAGAGGAAGCCTCTCTTTTAGCTTTTCTTTTCCAGAAATCGGGATAACCTTTCTCAGTAATGACGAACTTTTCTCCCGTTACCAGAGCAGGCATTCCAGGAAGCGCCAGGTGGAAGATATTCCTCTGGTTAGCTGGGAGGAGCTAAAGGTTGGTGACTATGTAGTTCATTACAACGAGGGCATCGGACGGTTTCTGGGGCTGAAGAAAATGTGTGTGGGTGAGAAGGAAGAGGAATTCATTGTGCTGGAGTATGCTGGTGGAGATAAGCTCTATGTTCCCATTACCCAGATTTCTTTTATCCACAGGTACATAGGCAGTAATCATCCAGTGCTCTCCAGACTGGGCACACGAGCCTGGAAACAAACCAAAGATAAGGTGCAGAAAGCCATCAGCGATTTAGCCTCAGAATTATATTCCCTTTATCTGGAAAGAAAAAAAGAGAAAGGTTTTGCTTTTCCCCCTGATGATGAGTGGCAGAAGGCTTTTGAAGATGGTTTTCTTTTTGAAGAAACACCAGACCAGAGCCAGACAATAAAAGAAGTGAAACAGGATATGATGTCTGAGGGGATAATGGACCGTCTGGTTTGTGGGGATTCAGGTTATGGAAAGACAGAAGTGGCGATGAGAGCAGCTTTCAAAGCAGTTTTATCCGGGCGGCAGGTGGCGGTACTGGTTCCCACCACAGTACTGGCCTTACAACACTACCTGACGTTTAAAGAAAGAATGGCGGATTTCCCCGTCCAGGTAGCCATGCTCTGCCGGCTCGTCCCGGAGGCAGAACAGCGGCAAATACTGAGAAAACTGGAAGATGGCCAGATAGATATTATCATCGGGACTCATCGTCTCCTCAGCAGTGATGTTTGCTTCCGTTCTCTCGGTCTTCTCATTATTGATGAAGAACAACGTTTTGGAGTAACTCATAAGGAACATCTAAAATCCATGTTCCGCCGGGTTGATGTACTCACCTTAACAGCCACGCCTATCCCCAGAACACTTTATTTCTCTCTTTCCGGAATCAGGGATATCAGTTTGATAGAAACTCCTCCTTTAGGCCGTATTTCCGTAGTTACTTATGTCGGCCGGATGAACAGAAGGTTGATTAGAGAAGCGGTCCGGAGGGAAATGGAAAGAGGGGGTCAGGTATTTTACCTGCACAATTTTGTCTATGATATAGAAAAAGTAGCGGAAAACATACAGCAGTTGATACCAGAAGCCAGAATTTCCGTAGCCCATGGGCAGATGCCAGGAAAAGTTATAGAAAAGGTCATGGAAGACTTTGCTGCTGGAGAAATTGATGTCCTGGTAGCCACCACCATTGTGGAAAATGGAGTGGATATACCCCGGGCTAACACCTTAATCGTGGATAATGCCCACCGTTTTGGCCTGGCTGATTTATACCAGCTGCGTGGGAGGGTGGGACGGTATAAATGGCGGGCTTATGCTTATTTTCTTGTTCCTGAGAATCTGGTTCTGAGTGCTGAAGCCAGAGCAAGGCTGAAAGCTTTGCAGGAACTGAATCAACCGGGCAGTGGTTTCCGGGTGGCTTTGAGGGACCTGGAAATCAGAGGAGCAGGCAATATCCTTGGCTATCAACAGCATGGTTTCATTCAGCAGGTTGGTTTCCACCTTTACTGCCAGTTCTGGAAAAACATTGCTGCTGCCCTGTGTGGTCAAAAAGTGGACCAACCCAGGGAAGTTTTTTTCCAGGGCAGTATCCCTGCGGAGTATATTTCTTCACCCAGGCTGCGTTTCTGGGCTTACCGCAAAATCGCTGAACTGCAGCCAGAGCAGATACAAGTATTTCTTGAGGAACTAAGGGACCGTTTCGGTCCTGTCCCGGAAGAGCTGCAACAGCTGGTTCTTACTGCTGCCCGGAAGAGATAGAATTGCTTGATGATTTTTCAGTATCAGGTCCAACAATAATTTTTACCTGATACTTTTTCTGAAAATACCTGGCACAAAAAGATTGAATCTGCTCTGCTTTTGCCTCCCAGACAATTTGTTCTATCTTTTTCTCAAAATCCAGTCCCAGTCCGTAGAGCACGGAAAGACCGTATTCCCTGGCTCTATCAGAAATTGTTTCCCGGTTAAGCATCCTGTTTCCGGCAACTTTTATCTTCAGTTTCTCCATTTCGTCCGGGGGTAGCAATTTCTGGACTAACTGGTCTATCACCTCATCAAAAACCTGCATTACCCGGTGTGTTTTTTCTGGATGGCACTGGGCATAGAAAAAAAGTAAACCGGGTTGTAGCCCCAGAAAATAACTGAAACCGCAGGCATAAACAAGTGGTTCTTTTTCTCTCAGTCTCTGGAATAAAAGTCCATCCTGGTCATTAAGGTATTCACTGATAATTTCCAGGTAAGCTCTTTCTGAGTTCTCCACAGAAAGGCCAGGATAACCCACCATCACCGTGGTTTCTTTCCTGGGAAGGCGGGCTGTTTTAAGCAACATGTTCTTTTCTTCAGGTTTAAAGGGTATTACCTCTTCTATACTGAAATCCGACAGTCTGGGAAAAAGGCGGTCTACCTCTTTAATAATTTCTTCCTGGTTAATAGCACCGGAGGCGGTCAGCACCACATTGCCTTTCGTCCACAATTTCTTGTAGGTTTCCAGAAGAAGTTTTCGGCTGATATTGTTGACACTCTGTTTGGTGCCTTCCCGCGGCAAACCATAAGGGTGGTTCCCGAAGATTTCCTTTCTTAAAAGGTCTTCTGCTACCGCCAGGGGGTTTTCTCCCCGGGCAACCAGCCCGGTAAACGTATTCTTCTTTGTTTTTTCCAGTTCTTTTTCCGGGAAGGCAGGTTCCCGGACAATTTCTGCCAGAAGGGCAAGCGCCTTGCGCCAGTATTTTTCTGGCAAAGAAATGGTAAGTCCAAAACTGTTATTTCCAGAGTAGGTAGTCAGCCGCCCACTCCAGCTGGCTACCAGGTCACCGATGGTGTAGGCATCATGTTTTCTGGTGCCAGAACTCAGAAGAGCTGTCAGAATGGGGAAAAGTCCTGCTGTTTCTTCTTTTTCCCAGAGGAGTCCTCCTTTGAAAAATACGGAAAAACTGACGATAGGTAGCCGGAAATCTTCACAGAGAAGCAAACATAATCCTTGGGGCAGGATTTTCTGACGGACCTGATTAACCGTGGAGGTTTTCTCGCCCTGTGTTTCCATTGTTTTCTTCTTCCCAGTAAGACTGACCACGATTAAATGCTGCGTGTTTAAATAGGTACTGGCAACCCGGCGTAAATCAGCAACTGTTGTTTTCTCCAGTGAGAGAAGATAATCCCGGGAATAAAGAGTATTACCTGTCAGGCAGTAATGGTAAGCCAGATCAGCTGCCCTAAAATTCACCTCCTGAAGGGAAAAAAGTAAATCGTGCCGCAGTTGATTTACTGCGCGGTTGAGTTCTTTCCTGGAAACTCCACGGGGAAGATTTTCCAGTTGCTCGCGGATAACTTTTTCCACTCTGGCCATATTTTCCGGCTGGCAGACGCAACTTATGACAAACAGACCTGGTTGAGCCGGAGTATAAGCCCAGGCAGAGACAGACAGAGCCAGTCCCTTTTCCACCAGGTTCCGGTAAAGTCCCGAATTTCTGCCAGAACCCAGAATATTAGCCAGGATATCTAAAGCCGGGGCATCAGGATGATTCAGGGCAACAATATGACTGGCAATACTCAAATACCCCAGCTCAGTGGGAAAGGAAAGTTCCTGGCGCCGGGAAGTTACAGGTAATGGTTCTGCCGGAAAGAAATGAAGAATAGGTTTTCCCGGGTGTATCGGTTGCAGGAGATTCTGGCAAAGGCTGAAAACCTCATCAGGGTTTATTTCTCCAGCGACACTTAAAACTGCATTCGCCGGTACATATACTGTCTGATGATAGCGGAAAACATCCTGATAAGTTAGATTTTTCAGAAGTGGTACATACCCGGAGATAGGAAAACGATAGGGATGAACTAAAAAAGCACTCTCCCAGATTTCTCTGGCAACCACATACTCTGGCTGGTCCTGGTTTCTGGCAATCTCTCTGAGGACTACCTCCCTTTCTTTCTGAAAATCTTCCTCTGTAAAGGCAGGGCGAAAAACAGACTGCAAAAGGCAGGGTAAAACAACGGACCACTTTTGCCGGGGAACAGTAACTGTAAAATAAGTAAAATCCCTCGAAGTATAAGCATTACAGGTGCCACCGCATTGGCCAACGATTTCTGTTAGAGAATTTTTCTCCTTGCCCTTAAAAATCAGGTGTTCCAGAAGATGGCTGATGCCTGTTCCGAAAAACTCTTTTTCCGTGGCTGAACCAGATTTAATCAAAAGACCAAAATTCACAGGTTCTGCTGCTGGTACGTATTCGCACAGGACTACGAAGCCACCAGGCATCCTGTATTCCGTTACCCTTCGTTGCGGCAGACAAACACCTTCGCGAATAAAGTTTTGCAGGCAGAAGATAAAGCCAGCAGTCACCAGCAGAGATTTCCAGACCTTGTTCATGATTAAAAGAAAATAAAACTTCAGTTGCATTCAGCAACCAGTGGTCCTGCCAGTTCCTTGAGAAAGAAAAGTCTGCCCGGTAATGTGGGCATAAAACTGCTGGGAATCCAGATGGAAGGACCATAACGTAACGTTACCCACAGACTCAATCCCTGCCACATCATACCCCGACCGAGGGAACCATCAGCTCCACCAATAATGCGGTCAGCCCGGAGAAAAATACCTGGCCCGATGGTGTTAGCATAACAGGGTACCAATGTTGTCCGACTCTTGAAACTGGTGATAGCATTCTGTTCTATGGTCAGAGGATGTAACCTTGCTCCTAACCGGTGGGTCTGCTTTTTCCAGATATTCTCACTGGGGAACTCAGCGGCAAAATGTGGTTCCCAGAAGGCAATATGACAGACCCGTCCAATTCCAAAGATGACCACCATTTTCGCTCCCTTCTTTTTTAAAGCAGTAATCTTTTCTGGATAGGCAGGCAGAAGGTTTTTGGTGGCAAAATATCTTTGCTGTGGCGGAACAGTAAGGTTCCCTAATGGTCCGTAGAAAGCGCTTTCCATAGCATTCTGGAAAGCCCCGGGGTTATCAGGTGGCAGGGTATTACCCTGACTGTCACTCCACTCATCCATATTGAAACCGTAAACGTGCCGGCAATCAACCTCCCATTCCTTCAGGAAATAAACAGCCCAGCGGTACATTCCCATAGGTCCAACAGGAAGGATAAGTATGAGTTTTTGCCTTTTTTCTTTAGCCTTACAGATTTCCAGTGCTATTTCGTGGCCCATCTTCACGTTAAATTCTTCCAGATCAGCACAGGGTACCGGCTCAAACAATTTGTGCCACCAGTCCTGTCTTTCTGTAATTTTGTCTGGAGGCAAACTGCAGCAGCGGTCAATTTTTTCCAGGTCCCAGCCTTCCGGGAAAAATTTTTCCAGAAGGGAGCCTTCCAATGTGCTTAAAAGGTTCATACCTCCTCCTTATGTTGCCTTTTTCTTTTATTTCCTTTTTTTCCGGAACAGTTGCCATGATTTCTTTTACCTTTGAACTTAGAAAGGCACAGAAAATTATACCCGTTTTCCCTGTGGTAGCTCACGCTGTCAATCATTTTCTCAATCAGGTGTGGTCCCATTCCTCCCAGTCTTTTGGTCTCTTCTACAACTTCTTTTTCTTCTGGATAGGGTAATAGCGGATTGAAGGGTATGCCATTATCAGAAAGTTGAATGGTGATATATTCTGGTTCCTCTTCCCATCTGAGAAAGAGGACATGTTTGCCGGAAAGACTGCGGCCATGGGAAATGATACTGCAGCAGAGCTCATCCATCACCAGCATCAGTTCCCATGTTTTTTTGAAATTCAGGCGAGACTGATGTGCCTGTTGCTGGATAAAGTCAGATATTTTTTCCAGACTGGAGAAAACTGCTGGTACACAGAGTTCCTTTTTCTCCACCGTCAGTTCCCGGTCTTTATCTCTTTTTTCCCACCATCCAGCGAATGGTGTAATTTTTATAGCATATCTGCCTGGCTACGACAATTTTTTATCTTTCCCTGCAGATAAAGATTCTCTATGTTTTCTACCATTTTCTCCACAGGGAAAAGTTCCTGCACCAGAGACCGACCTTTTTCTCCCATTGCTGCAGCCATCCGGGGCTGCCGCAGAAGAGAAATAAGACGCTCGGTAAGACCCTGAATATCCTTTGCCGGTACCAGATAACCTGTTACTCCATTTTTTACCAGTTCTCTGGCTCCGTCTACATCAAAGGCGACAACAGGTTTTCCCCCAGCCAGACCCTGAGCTACAGCTTTTGGTAAGCCTTCCCGGAGACTTGTATGAGCCAGAATGTCCATAGCAGCAACATACCCTGGAATTTCTTCCGGACTTACCAGCCCGGCAAAAATAACTTTATCCTCTATTTTATATTGTCTGGCTAATATTTCAAGTTTCTTACGCAAAATACCATCACCCACCAGCAAAAGTTTTACCCGGGGGAAAAACCGGACTATTTCAGCGAAAGACCTCAGCAGGTACTCCTGTCCTTTTAGCGGGAAAAGACGGGCAATCATGCCGATAACTGCTTCCTCTTCTTTAACACCCAGACGAGTTCTTATAAGTTCCCGTTTCTTGATAGCCTTCTGGTAGGGAACCAAATCAAAGCCACTGTAGATTACCCGGTATTGAGAGGGTCGTCCAATTCCTGCCTTTAGATAGGTTTCTTTCATGACCTGGCCCACGCAGATAAAGTAGTCAGTGCAGAAACCGGCAATTTTCTCAGCCAGAGTGTAAAAAAGTCGCAGCAAAGCAGATTGATAGGGATAGAAAGAAGGACCGTGAACGGTATGCACTATCAGAGGACGAGGAAATATAAGGCTGGCAGCCAGCCGTCCTAAGATACCTGCCTTGGCACTATGGGTATGGATGATGTCGTAACGTTGTTTCTGGAAAAGGCGTAGCAGTTGCGCAAAGGCTAAAAAATCAGCTACGGGATTAATTTCTCTTACCAGATGCGGGATAACAATCAAACCAGCATCAGCATTTTCAATGCTCTTTTCCAGACAACCTTCCGGCCCTTTAGTGGGACCGGTGATTAAATGTACCTGGTGTCCCTTCTGGAGCAGACCCTTAACAGTAAAGAGTGTGTTTTCCTGGGCTCCTCCAATGATAAGTCTGGTAATCACATGAGCAATCTTCATAATTCGCCGATGCTGGTATCCGGAGCACCCTGAACTTTGATAAAATGTCGCACTCCTTTGACCTCAAACTGAAGATGGTCAAGGTCAAAATCATCAGGAAGAATTCTGATGTGGGCAATATTGTCGCGGGGAATCATAATGGTTCTTGTCTGTTCGTCAGCTATAGGGGAGTGGACATCTCCCTTAACAACGATGATACCCTTTCCTTCCACTGTGAGCCAGTCACCGGTAAAATCTAAAACCCTGCCGACAAAGACCCACAGGCGCTGGTCGGCATAGTAACGACGGAAACGAATCTTAACTATTTTCCCTTTTATCATTTTATTCTTCCTTTGTTTTTCACTGCCTTTTATTGTAGAATGTTGCCACTACCAAGTCAAAAAATTTTGGAGATGCTGCTATGAAGATTACTTTTCTTGGAGCCTGTGGTAATGTCACTGGTTCCCGGTTTCTGGTAGAATCAGAACAAGGCAACATTCTGGTGGACTGCGGTCTTTATCAGGAAAGAGAATACCTGGAAAGAAACTGGCAACCATTACCTTTCCCGGCAGAGCAAATTCAGAATGTAATTTTAACCCATGCCCATTTAGACCATTGCGGGTACCTGCCGTGTCTGGTAAAGGCTGGTTTTCAGGGGAAGATTTTCTGTACTCCAGCCACTTCAGAAATTGCCCGGATAGTGCTTCTGGATGCTGCCCGGGTCCAGGAGGAAGATGCCCTTTTCAAGCAGAAAAGACACAGGAAGGAGGGAAGAACCGGTCCTTATCTGGAAGTCCCTCTTTTTACAGAAGAGGAAGCTTTATCCGTTTTACCTCTGTTACAACCGGTGCCTTATCACCAGGTATTTCATCCTGTTTCTAAGATGGATGTTTTTTTCTACAATGCTGGCCACATCCTGGGTGCGGCTTCACTTAAAATCCGTTATCATCACAACGGACAGGTAAAAAATTTAGTTCTTTCCGGGGATATTGGTCGCTGGGAACAACCTTTACTCTGCGGTCCAGAAGTTCCTGAGGAGGCAGATATTGTTATTGTGGAGTCAACTTATGGGGACAGATTACACGACCCCTGGCAAGCCAGTATTGACAAACTGGAAAGGATAATTAAGGAGACAGTATCTCTTGGCGGCAAGGTGGTTATTCCTTCTTTTGCGGTGGAAAGAGCCCAGGAAATAATTTACCAGTTGAATCGTCTTTTTCATGCCGGGTCTCTTCCTCCGTTACCGGTTTATGTTGATAGTCCAATGGCGATAGATATCACTGCAGTTTTTGAGAAGTTTCCTGAACTTCTTTGCGGGGCTCTGCGGGATGGTTTCCAGAAAAACCATGATTTTTTCTGTTTTCCTTTTCTTCACTTAACGCGCACGGTAGCAGAATCAAAGGCTATCAATGAAATTCCCGGATCAGCAATAATTATTGCTGGCTCTGGTATGTGCACCGGGGGCCGGATAAAACATCATCTTGTGCATACTATCAGTCAGCCTGAAAACACCATTCTTTTTGTCGGTTACCAGGCCAGAGGTACTCTCGGAAGAGAAATCCTGGAGAAAGCAACCCAGGTGAGAATTCACGGTCAGTACCACCAGGTAAAAGCCAGGATTGAGAAAATAAACGGTTTTTCAGCCCATGCCGACCAGAAGGACCTCTATTGCTGGATAAGTACCTTTTTGCAAAAAGCCGAGAAAATCTTTTTAGTCCACGGGGAAGAAACTGCCAGTAACTCTCTTGCTGGTGTGCTGGGAAATCCAGACCGAGTAACCGTTCCTGCCTACCTGGATACCTATAATTTTTAGTCCCGGCTGGTGCCTCTTCTACTGATAGCCCAGTACTTTTCTGACAATGCTAATGACATCACAGACGTCAAGGCTTCTGTCACTATTGAAATCTGCCCGGTAGAAAGCAGAAGCCGGATAAGGTGGTAGATAGCTGCGAGATGTTATATGTGCTGGTAATCCCAGGCACATACGCAGGGCAAGGATAACATCCTGAATGTCCACCGAGGTATCCTGGTTAATATCTCCCAGATAGGTAACTCCGGAAAAAGCATGAAGATAACCATAAGCACCGCTTCCAAAAGCCGTAGTAAAATAAACTGTGCCGTCTGGAGAAAGTGCTGGCGAGGAAACCAGCCAGTGATCATAACCGAAAGGAATAACCCACAGCATTGTGCCGTCAGGTTTAAAACCATAACCTTTCTGCCAGCCTGTGCTTCCCACACAAATAATTCCATCAGCTCCAATTACTGGTGAAGATGGACGGCTTAAACTGAACCTTCTTTTTTCCGTCCCATCAGGATTGACCGCAAAAAGGTAATCCCATCCCGGAATATAGATGGTTCCATCGTCGCTAATGGCTGGGGAACCGTTGGTGGAACCACTGTTGAAAACCCATTTTTGGCTACCATCAGGATTGATAGCGTAGGCACAGGCACCAGAGCCATTGGTGGTAATGTAAACAGTACCATCTTTCCCGATGGCTGGCGAACACATACTGAAGACTGCCTGGGTAGGAAAAATCCATTTTAGTGTACCATTGGGGTTTAAGGCGTAGAGTTTTTTACCCTGGTTACCAATGTAGATAGTTCCATCAGGAGCAATGGCTGGAGTTGTCTGGATTTGATAACCGGTCTGGTATACCCATTTCAATGTTCCGTCCGGATTGACTGCAGTTAAAAATCCGGCATCATTGCCAATGTAAATTGTCCCCTCAGGACCAATGGTTGGCGAAGCCAGATCAATGGTAGCTCCTGTATGATAAGCCCAGCGTAAAGTTCCGTTCGGGTAATAAGCCAGGAGATTTCCGCTGTAACTGCCCACATAGATTGTGCCATCATATCCTATTGCCGGAGAAGAACAAATTTGACCATACCCACCTGCTGCCCAGAGGAGATTTCCATCAGGTTTAACTGCCCGCAAAACACCACTGTCGTAATCCCCGAAGTAAATAGTACCGTCAGGAGCAACTGCCGGTGAGGAGTAAACCCGACCACAGCCATACCGCCACTTTACACTTGCCTGGATAGGGCCAAAGAAAGGTGGCTGACCGGTATGGGTTGGCAAGTAGCGAAACATTGGCCAGCAACCTGCTACATATGCAGGATGGGAATTGCTATCATCTGGAGCAGTCTTACAGTTAAACTCTTCCTGGTTGGTAAAACCATCCCCATCATTATCTAAGTGACCATCCTGAATCAGCGGATTTAGCCCGTATCCGACTTCCCAGCCATCACTCATTCCATCATTATCTGTGTCTGCATTCAGAGGATTTGTCCCAAGGGTAAGTTCTTCCCTATTACTCAAACCATCCCCATCTAAATCACTGTCAGCATCGTTTACTGTCGGGTCAGACCCGAACCTAACTTCCCAGCCATCACTCATTCCGTCGCCATCTGAATCACTATTTCTCGGGTCAGTACCGGCTAAAAATTCATCTTCATTATTTAACCCGTCCTGGTCCACATCTTCCTTGTTATTTACCAGTCTTGGATTTAACTGGTGTTGCACTTCCCAGCCATCACTCATTCCATCCCCATCTGAATCATTATTTTGAGGATTGGTGCCCAGAAGATATTCCTGAAGATTGCTCAGTCCATCATTATCCGGGTCTTCATCGGGGTTTTGTCCTGTCTGCCCGAAGTAGCTCTTTTCCCAGTAATCAGGTAAACCGTTACTATCAGAGTCAAGGCCGGTAACAACATGGAAATAATTCTTGCCACCGGCTAAGCCTCCAACTGACCTTGCTCGGATAATCCCAGTTCCAGGAATGTCTGGTGGGTTTATCTGAAAGGTGATGACACCATTTACCGTGGCTACCTGGATACCATCAATATCAGCAGCAGCATCAGCTGTGGTAATTGTGCCAAAAGGTTCTTCTGTGGTGCCGTAGCGCCTGGTACTGGAAACAGTGATTAATGTGCCATCAGGTACTGCCTGTCCAGTATTCAATCTGATGGGTTCCGAAGTGACAGTAATAACTGCTGGTGATGATAGGTCAGCATCCGGAGGGTTGACATGAAGCGATATTGGTCCAGCGGGAAAACTGACACCCAGGCAGAAGCTGCCCAGTTCGGTGATAGAAGCAGTAACCTGATTGTTGCTTTCATTGACAGAGGAATTAGCCAGAAACCGCCATTTCCCTGTTGTTAGATTCCACTGGAAGATTTTTAAATCATTCTCCGCCAGTCCTGATATCTCCTGGTCTGTATAGGTGATGGTAAGAATCGCAGTACTGGAGCCCGGGTTAATGGTAATACTTGCCTGGTGGAAAGAAAGTCTCAAAGGTCTGGTAAGGCAGGCACTTATCTGGCTAATTTTTAAGCCTGCTGGCTGGAAAGTGAAAACACCATTTACGGCAAACTGGTGACTGCTGAACGGTTCATTAGATTTGGCAGTAACCTGCTGTCCTTTTCCCCCAAAGAGGCTCTCCACATAGTCAAAGAAATCTGTACAGGCATCCGCTGCAGTATTCACGACAGCAGTACCAAGGTCATAGGCTGTTTCTATAGCAGTTATCACAGTTTCAGTCAGGGTTTCTATCCCGTCCTCGATAACAGGGATTACAACTTCAGTAAGGGTATCGCTTACCCAATCACCAACTGCAGTCATAGCGGTGATGACTCCGTTAAGGGCATCCTGAGCAATGGCAGTAAAGTCTAAACTGTTCAAACCTGGCAGGTGCCAGTCATATTCATATGTCGCAAGAGGAAAAGCTTGATTGTTAAGGAAAATCCCTTCTTCAGCAACAAATTCTACCGACTTTTCCATATTTATACTGAATCCTGCTTTGACTTCCACTCCTAATCCCAATTCAAAAGTTGGTTCAAACTGAAAACCAGTACCGGTTTCCTTAATAATCCGATAAGCAATTGGTATCGAATTTAGCAGGTTGAAAAGGTCAACAATTTCCTGTTTAAGTCGGGTTGGTCCCAGAAGGATACTGGCAGTCTGGTGGGAGGTAACATAATGAGAAAGATTTGCCAGGTCACTGAAAGTGGCTGCTATCGTATTGATCTGGTCAGAATTAATAATAATTACAGTGCGGGTACTGGTGTCGGTCCCAGGCTTTATATCACCTGTAAGACCAATACCCCAGTCCTTAGTGCTGGAAAAAGAAATCTCAGCTCTGTCTATTGCAGTCCCGCGATAATACAGTTTTAATTCATACTCACCTGCCAGATTTCCTTCCAGTCCTGCTCCCACCTTACTGCCCACTGCACCTGCTTCGATTCCAGCAGACAAATCAAGACCTCCAGAAAATTTTATCCCGACTGCATACTCCGCTGGCCAGGCGCCGATTTCTGCCATAATCTGTGCAGTTCCTTCAATTCCGGCTCCGACTCCCACTCCTAAAAGCACATTTTCATCATCGCCAATGCCCAGACCAGCACCTGCTGAAGCTGAACCTGTAATTTTGGCACCAGCAGCGAATTCGTCTCCATGCCAGTAATTGATATAGAGAGGGTTGTAATTATTTACAATCCAGGTGATGATAGAACCAAGCAGAGGTGGAGTGACCTCCAGACAGGTGCTTAAAATTAGTCCTGCGCGTAAAATCTGCTCCGTTTGACTGTAAGGGTCAGGGAAAAGGTAATCAGTCACAGAAGAAAAAACTGCTGAAACTCCTGCTTCTGCTTCTGCCCCGGCATAGCAAACACCTTTGACACCGCCGCCAACAGAACCACCAGCATAAACACCAGCTTCCATTTCTCTGGCTTTCTTAATCCCGATTTTATCGTCACTGCTGGTGGAAGCATCAGTATTCAGAATCTGATAAACAAAACCTCTTTTTTCGCCAGCCTGAGCACCCACTCCTATTGCTGCTCCTACATTTATACCACTGCCAAATTTCAAATTGGCTGTAGAATCTCTTGGCAGAATCTGAACCTGAAAAGTGACAGGATTCTCTTGTTGTTCACCAGCAACTGCCGTGATGGAACAATTGATTGTTTCGTTTACTGTCCCCAGTTGATCAGAATTCAAATCAATTTTAAGTAGACCATTCTCATCCGAACTATTACTGAAATTTCTGCCTGAAGCACTGATAGTGACTTCTGTTGAAACAGGCCAGTCCTGGCTATCTCTGATGAGATAGTAACGATGTACATGTCCGCCAGCCATAACAGTAGAAATTGCTGGATTCGGGTCAGGGTCCAGAGGACTGATGAAGTATGGACCTGCTGGTGCAGAAGGATAAAAACCAGCAGCCCAGATACTATCAGTATATGGATTTTCATGTTCAAAAGTCCAGGTGGCTGAGGTCATGTTATCAGTATAAACATTGGCACCACAACTCAGCACCAGGTCATCCCAGTAAACATCAATAGTATCAGAATACATGTAAGTTCCACCAGCTGTCAGTTCAATCCTGATTTTGCTCACCTGGTTCCAGTTGATGTTCAAATCACTGGAAGGTGTAACATTAAGGGTGTACCACGTATTGGGGTTAAGATGGATATCACCTTCTGAATCCCGGCTGATGCCTGGGGGTAAGATATAGGTAATGTTGCCGGTTCGGTAGTTGTTATTGTGGTTTGTGCTGCGACAGCAGGAAAGGCAGTAAGTGTAAAGCCCAATCTGGTTGTTAGCTGCATCAAAGCAACGAACCCTTAAATCTGTAACTGAACAGGCTCCTCCCCAGCCATCAGGACTGTCAGTCTGGACTGCTACCCGATAGTTTATCTGCAGGGAAACCGGACCACCGTAGTAGGAGAAATCCCGGTAAGCTTTGGCTGTATCTGCGTCCCGACCACTGGTTCCACCGTTAGCAACCATTGTGCGGATGGACCTTGGTGGAGAAGTCATCAACGTAGTATCAACACCTGTACCATCACGGAAAATCTGTCCGCAGGCAAAAAATGGCAGGATTAAAGTGAAGATAAAGGACAGAAAACTTAACCGACAGAAAGAAGGAATCCTGGAAGTCATATTCCTCCCTTTTCTACATTTGTCAAATGTGACCACCACTTTTTTCAGACAGAGAAGATGCTAACACCAGGTTTCCGCTTACGCAGATTTCATCAAAATATCAGCTGGTAAATTGTCTTGGCAATTAAAGCGACTGCGATGGATAACATACCAATCAAACCCATCCCGCAGGCGTAACCTGCCATCAGAATAGGAGTATATTTTTTCCAGTTGGGACCAACCTTTTTAGCAAAGTAGAACCGACCAAGCAACGCACCGGCAAACATAGGGATACTGAAATGCGGCATCTGACCTACCCCACCGATAATGCCGTAAAAAATAGCGGTAGGCCAGCGGAAAAGGATGCTTATCGTGTAAATGGCAGCGTAAACCAGGCCTGAAGAAAGGATGTATTTCAGTTTAATGGCTTTAATCATCCAGGGAGTCCCTGCTTCGGGAAGGGTGGAAGTAACCCAGAGACATTGAAACATGGCACTCATCGGCCACATCTTCTGTACAAAAGGATAAGCAGAAGAAGGGATAGGATTCATTCTCCAGATAATGGACCAGAAAAGGAAACTGCAAAAAAGCATAATAATCAGGGAAGCAAACTCGGCTTTATACCAGGAAGTAAATCTGGTTCTGGTCAGTTCCAGTTGTTTGAAACTCTGGGCTGTTCCTCCGTGATTGAAGTAGGGGACAGGAGCAAACCAGATATCCGCACCCTTATAACCGCTTAGAATGAAGGTGGCTTCTCTGACCATGGGGAAAGCAATCCCTGTAGCTACACCAGTAATACCAAACATCCGGGCGGAAGTATAGGAAAGAAAAGGAGTCAGGATAAACCCGAAGAAGATAAAGAGCACAACAGGGAATGTCGGTACCAGAAGGTGACAGATAATGACATAGACCAGGGTGGAAAGGAACCAGAGGAGCAAGGCTACAGGTAGTGGATAATCTCCTCTGTCCTCTGGCAGCACAACCTGTGTGTGGACTCTTTTCCGTGCTGAACCAAAAGCCACCGCCATTTTCCAGATACCAATAATCGCCACCACAATCCCGCCAGAAATAATGGCGTTAATCCAGAAATTCATCGTGGTCACCACATTGGTAGGAATGGCTGTCATTCCAGGTTGCCAGTCTGTAACAATTCCCAGTTTATGCAAAATCGGGTCACCAAAAGTGCGGGCTAAAACAGAGCCGAAAAATGTTCCCACGACCACCCAGAAGGGAAGGACAAAACCGGCAAAGAGTGTACCCAGGTCAGTGACAAACCCTAACATACCGGAAGGAAGAACCGTTCCTAATTGAGCGGTGAAATCCACCCAGGGGATGGGTAGTAACTGCAAGGGTGTGGTCATCAAAAGTCCAGTAATGGTGGGAATGACGACATAGAAAGCGCCAAAAATGACGCCAATCATAGCAGCAATAGAAAAAATTCTCCAGCGCCAGGTCTCTTTCTTGCCGCTGACCTCAGCCAGAGCCGTAGCACCTTCAGAAGCCACCGGTGCCATGGGGAAAGGCAGTCTTTCATAATCGCTGGTGATACGGAAGAGAGCATATCCCAGGCTGAAATGATTGATGCGGTATAAAACATTATGGACAATCAAAAGAAGAATGGGAACAGTCCAGGCTCTGGCTAAAAAGGTTCGTCTGACCAGAGCTTCAGAGCCAGCCGGTGGTACTGCCCAGGAGGGAATATGCTGCGAAAGTCCAAAGGATTTGGCATAGGGGGACTGGATTAGATATTGCTTCCAGATGAGGTCACTGAACGCACCTCCCTGTAAGGTTAATCCAGCTGCGCCCAGAACCAATCCGGCACTGATGAGTGAGCCAGCCAGAATATAAACAATATAGATTTCCTGTCTTTTCAATTGCACGAAGGAACGTTTGGCAATTTCTACCAGCAGGATAACTGTGACCCACTGGGCTGCTCCTCCCAGGCCACCACCTGTAATCAAAGCCAGGTAAATGGAACCTGGTAACATGATAAAACCGATAAAAAGGGCTGCCAGGATAGTTTTCTTATTGAAACCATCAATGAAGGGTTCCTGAATGCCAGGCTCAAATTCTATTTCCCGCGCAATTTCCTCAGCCATTTTCCTTCCTTTTTAAAAAGTAAAATTTTTTCAACTCTTTGCCAGAGCCAGCCGACCCTGATGCTCATATTCTTTTTTCACCTCCGGACTGACTGTTCTCCAGATGAGAAACTGTTTCCGGATGCCGTCCAAAAAGCGTCGATTTAACCTTTTCCAGTCGGTAGATTCACCACTGCTGCGTTCAATTGCTAAATCAATGGTGTAGAAGTTATACTGTCCCAGGGGTTTCATCACCACTCTTAATTTCTGGCTGACACCTAAATCAAACGGAGCCAGCCAGGTATCTGTAACGATGGTGTAGATGTCTTTGCCGTTTTCATTCTGCGCTCTTGTCAGGGAGGCGCCGTTGGTGTAAAAATTGCCCAGGGAAACATCCTGATAGGCACTGAAATATTCCGTGAGAAAGGTAGCCAGGCCTAAAACTTCATTTTCACTTACGGTAAAGGGAAATTCAAATTGCCACAGGTCTCCTTTGGGTTCCGGTAGAACCCAGCGTCTGGTAACATCAGGTACAGCCATCCGGGCTGCTTTTCTCGCCGGATAAAGGGTAGAAAGAAGCACAGTAATAACGATAACGATTGTGGCTATCACGGCAGAAAGTGAAGAGTAGTTGAGAACCAATCCCTGTAAAAGTCCAGTAACCATAAGGATTCTGGCTACCACCTGACCGAGAAGGTACCCGGCCACAGCTCCCAGTACAGCATAAACCAGTGATTCTGCCAGGAAAAGAGAAGCAATATGGACTGGGGCCAGTCCCACAGCACTGTAAGTACCAATTTCTTTGATTCTCTCATAAACAGAACCAAGCATCGTGTTTAAGACTATGAGAGCAGCAATAAGAACAGGAATAATCAAATTTCCGATGCCAGAAAAAGAGGTCATTCCCATACTGGTATAAACGTAGGTTTTCCCACCGATTCCGGCAAAAAGAATCACAGCCAGTTTGGAGATGAAATCCTCCACTGCTTTTTTTACATCTACCTCCTTCTGGAATCGGACAGCCACAGCATGTAGTGTCCCACCCATATTCATCACAGTTTCGTAAGGTAAAATTACGACATTGTCCGCCTCGGTATGCACAAAGCTCTGAAGTTTCACCTCACTGGAGTAAACCTGGGCGGTTTTCTCCATTTTTATTTTACTTATTTCCTTTTCCGGCAGGGAGGAAAAATCAACAGGCGTTAACCTTTCGTCATCCAGGTCTTTAAAGGAGTTCAGTTTCTTTTCATCAAACAGACCTTTCACGGAAAGCTGACGGCCATAGATTTTTACAGAAGTGTTCTGAAAATTGGCTTCTGTAATTCCCAATCCGGCAGCCAGGGAAGCCGGTAAAAGACAGACATTCTGGTCTCCTGGTTGCAGCCAGCTACCGCACAACAGAAAGTTATCCATCCGGGAAATAAACTTTTCTTCTGGAGATAGCCCTAAGAGACCACTGACCAGCAAAGATTTTTCTCCCCGGCGAACATCAACAGAAGTGCGATTGCCCAATTCCCGAAGGACAAACCACGCTCTGGGGGCTACCACGCCTGACTCTGAAAATTCACTCCGGACATAATCCAAAGCAATTTCCTGTAAAGGTGCCCAGGCTCTGTCCCGCAGCAGGATTCCTGTATAAACCGGGGTATTGGCACGCTGGAGGCGATTAAAATGCAGGAAAGATTTTATGGAGGTGAAAGAAAGCACTGTAAAGGTTAAAAGGATAAGGGTAATGGAAGTTAAAACGGTCCTCATCTTTCTTCTCTTCATATTTGCCACACCAAGAGAAAAGGCAGTTCCGGCTGCTGTTATCCGGCCCACATCAGTCTGGTAAACACCGGATGATTCTCTCTTCATCCTTTGCATCTGTTCTTCAAACTTGGAGGCAACAATGGAAAGCACAATGAAGGAAAGGGCTAATACGATAAAGGATAAGAGAATAACTTCTGGTGCATTGGTAAGTTTAAAGGCGGGATGGACCAGTCGCATAATCCAGTAAATTGCCAAAAATATGCCAAAGACACCTGCAATACGATGTTCAATTTTTGGAAATCCAAAAAATAGCCGCTCGCCAAAATAGGCAAAAGGCAGCAGCAGCATAAAGTAGAAAATGATACCTTTCACTACATCATTAGCGGTGCTTTTTACATCAGGGTAGGCTCGGGATTCAATAGCCTGAGACTGACGGGAATACTTTAAGAATCCAAACCAGTCAAGTTCTTTTAGAGCCAGATCTGCTTTTTTCAAAAGTTCTCTGGCTTTGTTCTGAAGATTTTTCAGTCTTTCATTGCGAATGCCAAATCTTTCAAAGTTTTCACTGCGGTAACTGTCCAGGATAATCATATCCCTGGCTGCCTGATAGGGTGTATCTAAAATAGCAGGAGTTTCACTGGATAAAAAACCTGTTCCTTCAGCCTGCTCTTTAGTTTTCGCTGGCTCCTGACCGTTGAGAAGAAGCAGCCTTTTCCCCAGCGGACCTGATTCACCGGTAATCTTTATCCTGGTACCAGGTTTGGCAAAGGCAACACATACAATCTCCGCATAGGAACTCCAAGTCCAGGGAATATACTCCGGATACTGCAGGTAATAACCGTAAGCATCAGGAAGGCTGTTGGAGGTATCAAAAACATCAATTTTACTTAACTGGGTTAGATACTGGGGGTCAACCAGGGAAAAAACGTCTACTGGTTCACATTCAAAAAGGACTATCATCCATTTCTTTTCCTTGTAATCCATCTTAAAGGAAATGGGATATTGCTGGTGACCATTAACTCCCATGTCAGGAGCCATTACAATCCGGCCTGTTTCTTCGTCTAATTTAAAACCATGCAGCCACACATTGGCGTTTCTGGGTAGATTGGTAAAGGTAGCTGTCCCTGATTCATCGGTCATCAAAAGTGGTGGTCTGACCCCCATCCAGATTTCCCAGCCCCGGGTAATATCATAAAGCCGGGGGAAAACAATTCCTTCTTTTACCGGCTGGTCGGGGACAAAACTTTTCCTGGGGTCAAAGGTAGTTAATCTGGCAATCAAAGAGTACATGGTATCTTTTACTTCCAGCTTGGTATCTGGCATCAGTTCCTGGTCGTTAACAGCCTGGTTAAGAATTTCCACCAGAAGAGCTGTCTGTCGCCGCAGACTCTCTAAATCCACTTTCTCTGCAGTATCCACCGGAGTATCCAGCCACCAGCGACCATCATTTACAGTGAGGAAGGTAACTGCTGGAATACCAGCCATGACCGGAAGTTCCCCGTCCGTACGCAGGACATCAGGAAGAAAAGTTTGCCAGAGAATTCCCTTTTCCGGGCTGATACCGTTGGCCAGGATATTCTCTGGCGGTAAATGTAACATTTTAGCTGCTCTGGTGGCGTATTCAATAAAACTCTTACCAAGTGGAGCAAAGAAGCGCTGGTAACTGAACTCGTAAGAATTGTGCCAGATTCCTAACTGGTCTGACCCGGTAGACAAATCCAGGCCTATCATCAGAAGTGGCTTCAGTAATTGTTTTTTGGGAATTCTACTTTTGAACGGCTCAGCGGTGCGAAGATGATCCTGAACAAACGCATTCATACCCGCCATATACTGGAAGTGACTGGAGGTGGCTAAAAACATAACGGTTCTGCGGGCAGGGGACTGGGCAAAACTTTCCAGAATGGTTAAAAGGGCAACTATGCCGCAACTACTGTCTGCTCCTGGTGCCAGGGCTGGCACCACGCTGGTGCTATCATAGTAAGCATGCAGAATAATCAAATCGTCTTTTAGTTTTGGATCCCGTCCGACCATGGTCCCGCAGATATTCTGGTCCTCTACCTTTTCCCAGGTCATTCTGGCAAAAAGTTTAACTGGAGTGTCGCTACTGCACAGTTTCAGTATTTCCTGAGCCTGTTGCCTGGTAGCATAAAACCGCGGGATAGAAATAGGGACCAGCACCAGTTTTTTTTCTGCCTCCACCCGACTTACCTGCCCTGTCTCCAGAAAGATAATAGCTCTGGCACCAAGCATAGCGGCATCTAACCACCGGTTACCACAGGAAAAATTGAAGACCGCGATAGCATTACGTAAGTTCTTCCCCTGAAAGGCTTTCAAATCTCCATCTCCTCCGTACAGGAGCTGTCCGGTTATTCCTTCCGGGGGAAGTGTAGAAGTTCTCACCAGATTGGGCCAGACGCAATAAAGTGGTATTTTTCTACTGCCTGTTTCCAGGTAGGCGCCTTTTTCTGCGGGAACAACTGTGGTGAAAGATTCGCGGTGGACATTGGACAGGCCGGCCCGGCGAAAAGCCTGTTCTATAAAGTCAGCCGCAGCCTTGTGTCCAGGAGTTCCTGGCATCCTGGAAGGAAAGGAAGAAAAGAATTTTATCAGAGAGGCAACATCCTGACTGCAGACTGAGTGACAGGATAGAAAAAGGCAGAAAAAAAGGAGAAGAAAGTACCACCTACTTTTTTTCATTTTTAAACTCCTTAAGTTTTTGCCAGGTTCTTCTTGACCCTGGATTATGATTAACTTCCTCCACAAACTGTTTTCTGGCTTCTTCTTCTTTTCCCTGTGCTTGCAGAATGCAACCCCTAAGGTAGTAAACCTCAGGGAAATAAGGATTTTCCTTTACCAGTTTATCCACTAAAGCCAGAGCACTTTCGTACCTTTGCTCGGTATAATCAAGGAGAGCCATGTTAAACATCAAATTACCACACCGGGCAAAATTCATCAATCCTTTTTCCAGCCATACCCGGGCCTGTTTTTTATCCCCGAGAAGGAGGTAACAACTGCTGATTTTTTCGTATAAATCAGAAGAAGGACGGACCCGTTCCTGTTCTTCCCAGCATTTCACTGCCTCTTTCAAGTTTCCTTCCGCAAAAAATTTTTCTGCCTTCTCCACATCAGAAGGAAAAACTTTGGTCAGCATGACCATGGCGGGTATAATGGTCCCTACCAGAAGGAAAACAGTGAGAACTTTATCGTTTCTAATCATGGTGCAAAGAACGATGGAACCGCTCCCATCTTCGGAAAAGGATAAAAATCAGGAGAAAAAGAACAATACTTAAAACCATCTGACTGATGAGGTTGTCGCGGTTTAATACTGCAGGCCAGAGGACAAAGATGGACCCAATTATAACCAGATCTTCCCAGAGAGGAGTTTTTTCCATCTTCCTTCCTTTTTTCTAATCCTGCTTTTGCTGTCACCGGTAACCCTTCAAGTTCTCCTGGCTACTGCTTGCTATACCGGCAGGGGGATTTGGCGCCTTCCGCTGCGTTCCAGGTCGGCCACCCGGGCTGTTCGGTGCTCCTTTTCGTCGCACCTCACAACCCGGGATCCCCTCAAATTCTCTTCGGTGCTGCTTAATGTGCCGGGAGGGGGATTTGAACCCCCACGGCCGAAGCCATACGCCCCTCAAACGTACGTGTCTGCCTATTCCACCATCCCGGCTTGTATCTCGTTATATTATACTTTGTGGGTTTTTTAAGTAAAGTTCCGCACATTTTTTAGCCAGTCTTCTCACACGGAAGATAAAACGCACCCGCTCGCTGACACTTATCGCCTTTCTGGCATCCAGCCAGTTGAAAAGGTGGGAAAGTTTCAACACATAGTCGTAAGCGGGAAAGACTAATCCTTTTGCCAGAATTCTTTCTGCTTCCCGCTCAAATTTGTCAAAGGTGTCAAAAAGGAAGGGGATATCAGCTACCTCAAAGGCATAACAGGAGTATTCTTTTTCCTTTTGCTTGTGAATCAGTCCAAATGTGACTTCTCTGTTCCAGGATAAATCAAAGACACTTTTTTTGTCCTGGAGAAAATTAGCAATTCTATCCAATCCGTATGTAATCTCGCAGGCCACAGGAAAAAGGTCAACCCCACCAGCCTGTTGCATATAGGTGAACTGCGTGATTTCCAGTCCATCCAGCCAGACTTCCCAGCCAACGCCCCATGCACCCAGAGTTGGTGCTTCCCAGTTGTCTTCAATGAAGCGGACATCGTGTTCCGTTGCTGAGATACCTAAAACAGCCAGACTTTTTAAGTAAACGTCCTGAATATTCTTGGGTGGTGGTTTAAGAATCACCTGGATTTGATGGTGGAGATAGAGTCTTACCGGGTTGTCCCCGTAACGACCGTCGGCTGGTCTGACTGAAGGTTCTAAGTAGACTACCTTCCAATTTTTTTCTCCCAGAATACCGAAAAAAGTAGCTGGGTTGAGAGTGCCAGCCCCTACCTCAATGTTATAAGGATGCCAGAGTACACATCCTCTTCTTATCCAGAAGTCCTCCAGCTTCCGCCAGATTTTTTGGAATTCCATGCTTAATATTTTAGAGACAAAAAAGGAAAAGTCAACCTTTCAAGCAATTTTAGATTATGTTAGAATGAAACGATGACCAGGATAGAAAACAAAAAGGTTTTTTTTGATTATGAAATTTTAGAAAAGCTGGAAAGCGGTATTGTTCTGTTGGGTCCGGAGGTGAAATCACTACGGGAAGGAAATGCCAGTCTAAAAGAATCATATGCCAGGGTGGAAAATGGTGAAATGTTTCTCTACAACATGTATATTGCACCCTATCCGGCAGCCACAGAAAAACCGCCTGTCCGCCGGCGCAGAAAACTTCTTCTCCATGCCAGCCAGATACACAGATGGGGCAAACAGGTGGCAGAAAAGGGTTTGACAATTGTACCTGTCTCAGTGTATTTTAATAATAAAGGTCTGGCCAAGGTAGAACTGGCTCTTGTTAGAGGGAAAACTGCTGGTGATAAACGGGAAGCACTTAAAAAGAAGCAAATTCAGCGGGAAATAGAAAGAGGATTAAGAAAACGGTCTTAGCAAATTAACCGGAAAAGGAAGGCAAACGTCTAAGTTTACAAGGGGGCGAAACAGGTTTCGACAGGGGGTTACAGGGGTCAGAGCAGCCTGTCGAGTTTGTCGGAAACTCGTTAAAATCCGGCAAAAAACAACTGCCAATACGGCAAACTGTCTGGCTGCTTAAAAGCAGCCACTCACCGCAGGCTTCTACCCTCAGGGCCTGCGAGTGAGCCGGAATGAGGGTCTGACTGGTCTGTTAGCCTTCCTCAGGCCGGTCCAGTAATGAAAAGGCTGCCTTACCTGTACTCTGTCCGATGAAGTGCGGGTAGGAAAGAAAAAAAACATCGGACTACGCAGGTAGAGACTCTGGTCGCTGGCCTTCTGGACCCGGCTGCAAAGCCGGCGCCTCCACCAAAGTTTGAGGGGGAGTGGTGAAATCCAGATACGAACAAGTCCAGTTTCTTGCAGTCTGTTTAATGGTTTTTTTAATTTCTTCATCAGTTTCCGGGATTAACCTGCAGGAGAAGGTTAAAGAAAACAGGTTATCCACCTATCTCTGCGGAAACCAGAAATATGTTTCCCTCAGGACGGTTCTGCGTCTTATTGGCGCTCAGGATTCCTGGGGAAGAATTCAGGACCGTGTTTTCTTTATCTACCGGGGAAAAGAAGTAGCACTGGGAGTAGGTTCTAATACTGTGCTGGTTTCTGGTGTCGCTCATTCCCTGGAATACCCTGTCCGGGAAGTGGAAGGGGAAATATTAGTTCCTCTCCTTGATTTTGAAAAAATTCTCAGCAGAATAGAAGGAACTGAAGCTGCTGCTAAGGATGTCAGCACTTCACTGGCAGCTGCTCCTGAAAGTTCCAAGAAAGAGATTTCACCTGCAGCCCCTGCCGCCAGTGTTTTGCCAGGAAATTCCAGCAGAAATTTTGTCATTTTGATTGACCCGGGACATGGAGGCAAAGATAATGGAGCAGTTGGTAATTTTGGTCTTAAGGAGAAGGATGTCAACCTGGATGTAGCCAAGCGTGTTCGTCATTATCTTCTGGCAAAACTGAAGAAATGTCCACACGTAAAGATTTTAATGACCAGGGAACAGGATGTTTTTCTCAGTCTGGAAGAAAGGGTGCAGAAGGCACGGGAAAGCAGGGCAGATATTTTTTTCTGTATCCATACCAATTCCTCGCGCTGGAATAGATTAGATGCGGATGGGTTTGAAACTTTTTACCCCAGGAGTAAGGAGGAAATCAGTATTTTGCCAGCTGCCGTAGACGGAGAAGGAGAAGAAGAGACAGGAAGCGAAAGCATTGTTTTGCAGATTGTCAAAGATTTGAATGAAACTTCTACGGTAGATGAAAGTAGGATTTTAGCAGAATTGGTACAGGAGCGTCTGGCAGAGCGTCTGAACTGTCCTGATAGAGGTGCCAAACCCAGAAATTTTTATGTGCTGAAATATACGCCGATGGTTTCCATCCTTACAGAAATTGGTTTCATTTGCAATCCTAACATTGAAGCCAATTTGCGGGATGTAGAAGTGCGTCAGGCTATCGGGGAAACGCTGGGTCAGGCAATACTGGATTATCTCCGGAGAAAAAATATTATCACCACCAATGATTAAACAACCCATCGGCGTATTTGATTCTGGCATCGGGGGATTGACTGTAGTAGGACAGATGAGGAAGTTGTCTCCGCGGCAGGACATTATTTATTTTGGTGATACTGCCCGGGTCCCCTATGGAACAAAGTCAGAAAGTGTTGTCCGGGAATTTTCTACCGAAAATACAAAGTTTCTCCTGAAGTTTAACCCAAAGCTGGTGGTAATTGCCTGTCACACCGCTTCCTGTCTGGCAGCCGGGTATCTGAAGAAACGATTTCCGGGGACTGCTTTTCTTGATGTGGTAAAGCCAAGTATCCGGAAAGCGCTGAGTGTTACCCGTTCTGGGAGGCTGGGAGTTATCGGGACTCCGGCTACCATTAACAGCGGAGTTTACCAGTCTCTTTTAAGAAAGGCTGACCCTGCTGTCAGGGTCTGGGCTGTATCCTGTCCGTTGTTTGTGCCCCTGGTGGAGGAGGGATGGGGAAATAGTAAACTGGGACGGGAAGCCGCGCGTATCTATCTGCGGAATCTGAGAAAGAGAAGGGTAGATACTGTCATTTTAGGCTGCACACATTACCCTCTTATGAAGAAAGCTATCAGCCAGGCTCTGGGAGCTGATGTACATCTGGTCGATGCTTCCGAAGAGGTAGCAGTGGAAACCTGCAGGCTTCTGAAATCTGAACCAGAAGCAGTGAATGCCGGTCGTGGAAGATTGCTTCTTTATTTCAGTGATTGTAGCAGTTACCTTAAGTCCCGGCTGAAGGTCTTTTTGCAGGAAAAAAAGATAATCGTTAAGGAGGTAAAAAGTCATTTTCAACCCGGCAGAAAAAATGTATGAAGTCATGATTGAAGATGAGTTTTGTGGGGCACACCACCTGGTAGGTTACCGGGGAAAATGTGAGGGTGTCCATGGTCATAACTGGAAGGTGGTAGTTGTGGTGAGGGGTGAAAGACTGGGGAAAGACGGTTTGCTGGTTGATTTCCATTTCCTCAGAAAAAAGCTTACCAGGATTCTGGAAGAACTGGACCACAAGGACCTGAACACAATTTCTTTTTTCCGCAGGAATAATCCCAGTTCTGAGAACCTGGCGCGGTACATTTTTCTTACCCTGGCTAAATCTTTTCAGAAAAAAAATTTGAGCATTTACCGTGTAACAGTCTGGGAAAACCAGCGACAGTCTGCTACTTATCTACAGGGAGGCAAAAATGAAGGCTTACCAGGAGCCAAAGATACCGGTGGAAAAAATATATTCCGGAAAGGTTCGTGACTTATACCTTTTAGATGACCGGCGGCTGCTTCTGGTGGCTACTGACAGAATCTCAGCTTTTGATTTTGTTCTCCCCACCCCCATCCCGGGCAAGGGAATTGTTCTTAATCAGCTCTCTGCTTTCTGGTTTCACCTGTTGGGTTCTGTTGTTTCCCATCACCTGATAGCGGACCAGTGGGAAGATTTTCCGGATTATTTAAAGCTTTTTTCCTCCTTACGGGGAAGAAGTATGGTGGTCAAGAAAGCTGAGAAGATACCTGTAGAATGTGTGGTAAGAGGGTACCTTGCAGGGAGTGCCTGGAAAGATTATGAGAAGACAGGTAGCATCTGCGGTATTAGATTACCTGCAGGGTTGAAACTGAGCGAAAAACTACCGGAACCTATTTTTACGCCTGCCACTAAAGAAGAAAAAGGAAAGCATGACCAGAATATTTCTTTTGACCAGATGGTAGATATTGTGGGTTATGAAGTTTCCTCCTTCCTCAGAGAAAAATCTCTTCAGCTTTACGAGAGGGCAAGTCAGTATGCCTCCTTGCGCGGAATCATTATTGCTGATAGCAAGTTTGAATTTGGTCTGGACGGCAAAGAAATTATCTTAATAGATGAGGTTTTCACACCTGATTCTTCACGTTTCTGGGAAAAATCCAGGTATGAGGTGGGAAAAGTTCAGGATAGTCTGGACAAACAATATATACGGGATTATCTGGAAAGTATTCACTGGAATAAGCAGCCGCCTGTACCAGCTTTACCGCAAGCTGTTGTCCAGAAGACACAGGAAAAGTATTGTCAAATTTACAGGCTTTTGACGGGGAAGGAAATCATTGTCGAATAAGCTTTTTCACCTGAAGGATAACAGATGAAAAAACGTGTCTGGTTAATAGAAGTTTTTTACCGCCCAAAGGTTTTTGATGCCCATGCGGGAGAGGTTAAAAAATCAGTAGAAGAACTGGGCGTTAGCTGTGTGGATAAAGTTTCTGCTTCCAGTCTTTACCGGATAGAGGGAATGATTAAGAGAGAAGCTATTATCAGGATTGCCAGGAATCTTCTCGCTGATTCTGTTTCTCAGGATTATCGTCTGGGTGAGCCTTTCCGGCAGTCAGCCTGGTCAGTTCAGGTCTGGTACAAACCAGGGGTAACTGACACGGTGGCAGAAACAGCCAGAAAAGCAATCCAGGACCTGGGAATAAGCAACTTTCTGGTTGTTTCTACTGGCCGTTGTTATTTTTTCTGGGGTAAACTGGAGGAAGACATACTTTCTTCCGTAGCGAGAAAACTTCTCGCTAACGAGCTAATAGAATTTTTCCTGATAAAAAGACCGGGGAAGTAGGAAAAATGGCTGAAAAAATTCAGGTGCGACAGATTAATCTTTTACAGTCCACAGACGACGAACTGATACAGCTCAGTCGTCAGCATCTCCTTTCTCTTGATTTAAAGGAGATGCAGACCATAAAAAAGTATTTCCAGGGTCTGGGTCGTAATCCCACTGATTGCGAACTGGAAACCATCGCTCAAACCTGGTCAGAACATTGTGTCCATAAAACTTTCAAGGCATTGATAGAATTTGAGGAGGAAGCAGAAGGAAAAAAGAAAAAAAGGGAAGTTGTCTGTCTAAAAGAGATAGCCAGGGTGACAGAAACTTTGAAAAAACGCTGGTGTCTGTCTGTTTTCCAGGACAATGCCGGCATTGTTGATTTTACAGATGGCTGGGCGATAGCCTTTAAAGTGGAAACGCATAATCATCCTTCTGCCTTGGAGCCCTACGGTGGAGCTGGAACCGGTATAGGCGGTGTCATCAGAGATATTTTAGGAGTGGGGCTTGGTGCCAGGCCCATCCTTAACACAGATGTTTTCTGTTTCGGGCCACTGGACACCCCTTACCAGGATTTACCGGAAGGATTACTTCATCCCAGAAGAATTTTTAAGGGGGTCGTCAGCGGGGTGCGAGATTACGGGAACCGTATGGGCATTCCCACGGCTAACGGAGCAATTATTTTTGATAAAGGATATATACACAACTGTCTGGTTTACTGCGGTACCTTAGGTCTCATCCCGAAAAATAGAATTTTCAAGGAAGTGAAAGCAGGAGATTTGATTGTCGTAGCAGGTGGACGGACTGGCCGGGATGGTATCCATGGAGCAACATTTTCTTCAGCCAGTTTGAACAAGGATATTCCCACCAGTGTGGTGCAGATTGGTAACCCTATTACGGAGAAAAAACTTCTGGATGTTTTGCTCGTGGCCAGGGATAAAAAGCTTTACAGGGCAATCACCGATTGCGGTGCTGGTGGTCTTTCTTCTGCTGTGGGTGAGATGGCCAGGTCGCTTGGTGCTGAAGTCTGGCTGGAAAAGGTGCCCTTAAAGTATCCGGGGCTTCAACCGTGGGAAATATGGCTTTCTGAATCTCAGGAAAGGATGGTTTTGGCTGTACCTTCATCCAGAGTAAGTGTCCTGCTTGATATTTTCCAGAGTGAGGATGTGGAAGCGAAAGTCATCGGCTGTTTTCAGGATACAGGACAGCTGCTTTTGAAATATGAAGGTGAGATTGTCGGCCAGCTGGACCTCAGGTTCCTCCACGATGGTCTCCCCAGAAGAAGATTGCAGGCTTATTTTCCTTCCAGACAGGTAGTTCTGACAGCACCGGAAAATGTGGAATGGAAAGAAACTCTTCTGCAGTTACTTTCAGACCCGGTGATTGCTTCCAAGGAAGTAGTTATCCGTCAGTACGACCATGAGGTCCTGGGCCAGACTGTTATCAAGCCCCTGGTGGGTGTAGAGCAGGCAGGTCCTTCTGATGCAGTGGTATTGAAGGTTTTGCCTGATTCCTGGCGCGGGGTAGCAGTAAGTTGCGGTATTAATCCTTTTTATGGAGAGATTGACCCTTATGCCATGGCTGGTTGTTGTCTGGAAGAAGCCATCAGGAATCTTGTCTGCGTGGGTGCAGACCCTCAAAAGGTAGCCTTACTGGACAATTTTTGCTGGGGAGAAACTAACGGCGGTGAATCCCTGGGAAGACTGGTAAAATGTGTGGAAGGTTGCCGGGATTTTGCTCTCGCCTATGAAGCACCTTTTATTTCTGGCAAAGATAGCCTCAATAATGTTTTTCGCAGAGAAGATGGTTCTGTACTTTCCATTCCCGGGACACTTCTCATTTCTGCTGTCTCCATAGTGCCTGATGTCAGGAAGACCTGCTCCTCGGACCTGAAAAAACCAGGGAATCACCTTTACCTTTGCGGGTTAACACTGGATGAGTTCGGGGGTTCCAGGTATTTTCACCTTTTCCGCTGTGCAGCCGGTGTGGTTCCTTTACCACGACCCCGGGAGACCAAAGTGGTGATGAGAAGGTTACATCAGGCAATAAAAAAACAGTGGGTAAAAGCCTGCCATGATTGTTCGGAAGGTGGTTTTATTGTGGCTATGGCAGAGATGGTGATAGGTGGTACCTGGGGTGCAGAAGTGGAATTATCTACCTTCGCCGGTAAAGCCAGCGGGGTTGGTTCCTGCCTTTTTTCTGAAAGCCAGGGCCGCTTCCTTGTGGAGGTAGAGAAAGAGCACCAGGAAGAATTTGAATCTCTTATGGCTGGAGTGCCAGCTGTGATGATAGGTACTGTTGTTCCGGAGCCTTTTCTTACAGTGAAAAACTGCGGGAAAGTTCTTTTTCAGCTTTCTGAAAGAGAGTTAAGAGATTCCTGGAAAGGAGCGCTGAAGTGGTAAAACCCAGGGTTGTCATTCTCAGGGTGGCCGGGACAAACTGCGACCGGGAGACAGAATGGGCGATGAAGATGGCTGGAGCTATTGTGGAACGGGTCCATCTAAACCAGTTTTTATCCAGGAAGAAAAAACTGAAGGATTATCAGGCTTTGATTATCCCGGGCGGTTTTTCTTATGGAGATGATATTGCTGCGGGAAAAGTTCTGGCTAATCAGCTTATTTACTGTTTAAAGAATGAACTGTGCGAGTTCATTGAGAAGAAAAAGCCAGTGTTAGGTATCTGCAATGGTTTTCAGGTCCTGGTGAAAACAGGATTACTTCCTGGTTTTGGTTCTCACCAGCAGGTGACGTTGACCTGGAACGACTCCGGACATTTTGAATGCCGCTGGGTTTACCTGAAAGTAGAAGCCAGTGTCTGTCCTTTTACTGATAACTTACCGGAGATTATTCAGTTACCGGTGGCGCACGCGGAAGGGAAATTTCTACCTGAAAATAAAAAGGTTATGCAGGCACTCGAAAAGGGAAGGCAGGTTGTTTTCCGTTATGTGACACCCTCAGGTGAGAAAGCCACTTATCCCTACAACCCTAATGGTTCTGTGGAAGAGGTGGCCGGGATATGCAGCAGTAATGGCTTGCTTCTGGGAATGATGCCCCACCCGGAAAGATGTACCCTTGCCCAGCATTTTCCTGACTGGTTGAGATACTCTCCAGAATGTCCCCAGCCGTTTGGCTTTCTCATTTTGCAGAATGTGGTAAAATTTATCTCTCAGTAACTGTGTCATTCTTTTTTCTACCGAAGGGAGAAGTAAAGTGGAAGAAGAAATTTTTCAGAAGGCAGAAGTTCTGGTAGAGGCTATGCCCTATATCCGGCGTTATCAGAACACCTATTTTGTCATAAAATTAGGAGGTGGCATCTTCAGGATGCCTGAGGTGAGAAACGGGATTTTAGCAGACATAGCTTTCCTGCACGTGGTGGGGATCCGGTGTATTATGGTGACCGGCGGTGGACCTTTTATCAGTGAGGAAATTCAAAAATCAGGCCGGAAACCGGTTTTTGTTGATGGTTTGAGAGTAACTGATGAAGATACCCTGCAGATAGTGAAGAAGGTTCTTCTGCGGGTTCGGGATGATTTAGTGAGATACCTGGCTGAGGAACTCAAAGTCGTCTGTTATCCTGTAGAACCGGAAGAACGACTCATGCTTGCCAGAAAGATTCATTACCAGAAAGGGGCAGAGGTAGTGGATCTGGGTTTTGTAGGGCAGATGGAAAGTGTAGATGTACCCTCCCTGAAAGCAAAGGCAGCAAATGCAGTAGTGGTGCTGGCGCCTCTGGCTTATGGCCAGGATGGTTTTCTGTATAATATCAACGGGGATGCGGTGGCTTCCGGTATTGCCTGTGCTCTGGGAGCAGAAAAATTAGTTTTCCTGACCAGTGTGCCCGGGGTGATGCGCAATCCAGAAAATCTGGAAACACTGATTTCTGTTTTGACGGTGAAGCAGGTGGAAACTTTGGTCCAGCAAGGGGTTATCAAAGAAGGTATGCTACCAAAGGTAAAGGCAGCGGTTTCTTCTATCAAAAATGGAGTAAAAAAGGTTCATATCATTGGGGGGAACCTTTCTCATTCCCTGCTGCTGGAAATTTTTACCAACCAGGGTATTGGTACGGAGATTGTTGCTGAGGAAGGAGTGGAAAAATGACCGGGGAGGAAATAAAAAGTCTTTATCAGCAGTTTGTAGTTGGTTGTTACAGGCGGGATGATGTTGTTTTAGTGAAAGGACAGGGTAGCATAGTAAAAGATATGGATGGGAAAACGTATCTTGATTTCTTCCCTGGTTGGGCGGTTTCGGGGCTGGGACATTGTCCGGCAGAAGTGGTAAGAGCCTTGAAAAAACAGGCAAGCCTTCTCATGCATGTTTCCAACAATTACTACCATCCCTGGCAGGCGCTGTTAGCCCGGCGAATTTCCCGGCTTTCCTTTGGTGGTAAAGTTTTCTTCTGTAACAGCGGAGCTGAAGCCAACGAAGCAGCAATTAAACTCTGTCGTCTTTATGGCCGGGAGAAAGGACGATACAAAATTATTTCCATGGAAAACTCCTTTCATGGAAGAACTTTAGCTACAGTAACCCTGACCGGACAGGTGAAATACAGCCAGCCTTTTCATCCTCTGCCGGAGGGGTTTGTGCAGGTACCTTTTAATGACCTGGATGCTGTGGAGAAAAATATTGACGAAGAAACAGTGGCTGTTTTTCTGGAATTGATTCAGGGTGAAGGTGGAATTAATGTGGCGGAGAAAGATTACATCTCCGGGCTTGTTAAGTTGTGCCAGAAATCTGGTTTGTTGCTGGTTGTGGACGAGGTCCAGACTGGTTTTGGCCGGACAGGCAGGATGTTTGCCTACCAGCATTATGACTTTCTTCCGGACATTATGACCCTGGCTAAGACCATGGGAGGTGGTTTTCCTGTTGCGGCCATGGTTGCCAGAGGAGACCTGGCGGATTTAATGGTACCAGGGACTCATGCTTCCACCTTTGGCGGCAGTCCGTTAGCCTGTAGCAGCGGCCTGGCTGTCCTTGATTTGATAGAGAAAAAAAATTTAGTCCTGCGGGCAAGAAATATGGGGCAGTATCTGCAAGAGAGGTTAAATCTTTTAAGAAAGAAATATCCGGCGATTACTCAGATACGGGGTTTAGGTTTAATGCTGGGACTGCAGCTGGATAGACCTGGTTCTGATCTGGTGAAGATTTGCCGGGAAAAAGGTCTTCTTGTTAATTGTACCCACGAAAGTGTTATCCGGATTATGCCAGCGCTGACTGTGAAACGTTCTGAAATCCAGCAGGGGCTGAAGATTCTGGAGGAGAGTCTGCAGTTGTTTTTCCAGTAAGGGTGCTGGCTTGCGGACAGGAGCGGGAAATTAAAAGAAAACGAGATTTTTTAGAGGTCACTGATTTAACCAGAGAAGAGGTTCTTTCCCTTTTTGATAGAGCCAGGTACTTCAAAAAAGAGAGGGGAAAAAATTCCTTTTCTTTTTTAAAAGGAAAGCACATTGGTTTGCTTTTCTGTAAACCTTCCACGCGCACAAGAGTTTCTTTTGAGGTAGCGATTTTAGAGCTGGGCGGGACACCTCTTTACCTCTCCGGACAATCAACTCAAATTTCCCGGGGGGAAAGCGTAAAGGATACGGCCTGTGTTCTCTCGCGTTATCTGCACGGGTTGGTGGTGCGAACATTTGCCCAGAAAGAAGTGGAAAACTATGCCCGGTGGTTCAACCATCCTGTAATCAATGCTCTGACTGATTCTTCTCATCCCTGTCAGGCTTTATCCGATTACTTTACTATCCTGGAGAAGAAAAGAAGTCTGGAGAATTTAATTCTTGCTTATATCGGTCATCCCAACAATGTCTGTAATTCTCTGGTTTTAATGGCAGACATTTTAGGAGTTTATATCCGGGTGTGTAGTCCCAAAGAGTATCCCCTCTCTGAAGAAGTGCGCAGAAGAATGAAACATCCAGAATTACTGATGACTGGTTCTGACCCGGAAAACATTATCTCCGGAGCAGATGTTATCTATACCGATACCTGGGTGAGCATGGGAGATGAGGGGAAAGAAAAAGAAAGGCTGGCTATTTTTCAGAAATACCAGGTAAACGAAAGTATTCTTTCTCTTGGCAAAAAAGAAGTTTTTTTCATGCACTGCCTGCCGGCGCACCGGGGCCAGGAAGTTACCGACAGTATTATTGACGGGCAAAATTCTATTGTTTTTGACCAGGCGGAGAATCGTCTCCACTGTCAGAAGGCCTTACTGGAATTTCTGTATGCCGGGTGAGGAAAAGCCAATCCTTCTTAGAATAGAGAAGACAAGGGAATTCCTGGAAAAAAAAAGATGTACTGGTTGTCTGGTTTGTGGCTCGGCTAACATTTCCTGGCTGGTTGGTCTACCCCATACAGAAGGTCTACTTCTTCTGACAGGAAAAGAAGCGTATCTGTTTGTTTCTCCCCTGTGCAACCAGTCTCATCTGCATCAGAAAAAACTTCCTGTAGAACTGATTACTGAAGAGAAAAAATTTCGGGTTCTGGTGAACTGTTGCCGGAAAGTGGGGTATCTGGCACCAGAAATAACTGTGGAAAGACTGGCACACTGGAAGCGGCGGTTTACCTGCACATTTTTAGCCTGGCCTGATTTCATACTTAATCTACGTGCCGTGAAGGATTCTCTGGAACTGAAACTTTTGCGAAAAGCCAGAGTTATTGCCAGAAAGATTCTGAAGGAAATCGTTACCAGGTATGTACGGTCCGGAGTGGAAGAGGTGGAACTGGCAGAAGAGATAAGGCACCTGGCTTATGTCTATGGGGCTACTGGTATTAGTTTCCCGCCTATTGTGGCCTCTGGTCCGAACAGTGCTTATCCACATCACCGGCCAGAAAGAAGGAAACTTAACGAAGGTGAAGCTCTCATCATTGATTTAGGTGTAGAATATGAGGGTTACCATAGTGATTTAACGGAAACAGTTTTTGCTGGGAAAAAATCCCCTGATCTGGAGTGTTTATATCAGGCTGTGGCAGAAGCGCAGAAAAAGTGTCTGGAAAAAATCAGGACAGGGCTTTCCGGTCAGGAAATTCATCAACTGGCTGCTTCTTATTTCCATGAGAAAGGACTGGCCAAGTATTTTGTTCACGGCCTGGGTCACGGACTTGGTCTGCAGGTTCATGAAAAACCAGTCTTAAACAGTCGTAGCAAAGACCTGTTACAGCCAGGTATGGTTGTTACTGTGGAGCCCGGGTTATATCTACCCGGTAGCGGAGGGGTAAGGCTGGAGGAAATGGTTTTTTTATAAAAAGCACACCAACAATTTTTTCCCACCGTATTCAGGATTCACAGGCAACTTGACAGAGGTAGCCGGTGTGTTTTATAATGATTCAATAAATGATTTGAATTCAATGCTGAAACTTATACATAGACGGAAAAATGAAGGATTTGAAATGAACAAAGGTCAGATTATAGGAAAACTGGAAGGGAAGGGAATTCAGGCATCGTACCAGAGGATAAAAATACTGGAATATCTGATGAAAAATAGAATTCATCCGACTGCTGATGATATCTACAAGGCTTTAAGAAATGAGATACCGACGCTTTCTAAAACGACGGTTTATAATACGCTAAAGACTTTGTTAGAAAAAAGAATTATTTTTATAGTTACAACAGAAGAGGATGAATTAAGGTATGACTGTGCTGGGGAGAACCATCTACATTTTAAGTGCAGGAGGTGCGGAGCTTTATATGATGTGTTTCATAAATGTGAGATTTTGAAACGCAGGGAGATACAAGGACATCTAATAGAAGAAAGCCACATATACCTTATCGGGGTATGTAAAAAATGCAGAAAGGAAAGTGCTTGATTTAAGGAGGTGATTAATGGATAGGTACATTTGTAAAGTGTGCGGATATGTGTACGACCCGGAGAAGGGAGACCCGGAAAACGGGGTGGCACCAGGTACAAGTTTTGAAAAACTTCCTGAGAAGTGGGTATGTCCTATCTGCGGGGCTGGAAAGAACATGTTTGAAAGGGAAGGTTAAAGGGATGACATGACCTAAAAAAGATGGGGGAAGACAATGCCTGCAATTCTGGACATTCAAGATGTTTTGCAGTTTGCAGTAAAGATCGAGGAAAACGGAGAAAAATTCTACCGGACGGTAGCCCGGGCAATACGGGAGAAGGAAGTGGGAAAGCTGTTTAATTTTCTGGCAGAAGAAGAAGTACGACACGGAAAAATTTTTGCGGAAATGCTGGAGAAAACAGGAAAACACCAAGTTCCTGAGACATATCCGGGTGAGTACTTCCAGTATCTGAAGGCCTATGTAGAAAATTTGATATTTTCTTCCACGATGGAGAAACAACTGACCAACAGGGATGGGTTAATGAAAATTATGGACTTTGCTATAAGCAGGGAGCTGGATTCTATCACGTATTACCTGGAGACAAAACCTTTGGTACCTGAAATACAGCATGAGATTCTGGGCAGAATCATAGAAGAGGAGAGGGACCATTTTGTCCGTCTTTCCATCATGAAAGAAAAGATGGGAAAATGAAAGGCTGTTTCGGTCTGAAAGTTTTGAGATAAAGCAGAAGTATTACCGCGGTAATCAGTTAAACAAAAAAGGGGGGAAAATGGAAGAAAAAGTAATGGCAAAGACAATGCCGCTTCTGGGGGATGACTTTCCGGAGATGAAGGTTCAGACCACGCAGGGAGTAATTGATTTACCCGGCCACTACGCTGGGAAGTGGTTTGTTCTTTTCAGCCACCCGGCAGATTTTACACCTGTATGCACCACGGAATTTGTTGCTTTCCAGAAAAGATATGGGAAGTTCAAAGATTTGAACTGTGAACTGATTGGGCTTAGTGTGGACCAGGTCTTTTCCCATATAAAGTGGGAAGAATGGATAAAGGAAAAGTTAGGAGTGGAGATTGAGTTTCCTATCATTGCAGATACCGGAGCGGTGGCAGAGACACTGGGTTTAATCCATCCGGGAAAGGGCAGCAATACTGTCCGGGCGGTCTTTGTAGTGGATGAGGCGGGTAAAATCAGGATTATCCTTTACTATCCTCAGGAACTCGGCAGGAATATGGAGGAAATACTGCGGGCGGTGAAGGCAATGCAGATATCTGACAAATATGGAGTGGCAATGCCGGCTAACTGGCCTGACAATGAGGTGATAAAGGACCATGTAATAATCCCGCCGGCCAGGGATGTGAGAACAGCAAAAGAAAGGCTGGAAAAAGCCAGAAAAGGTGAGTGGGAATGTTTTGACTGGTGGTTATGCCATAAGAAACTGCAAAAGTAGAAAATCCTGACAAAAAAGAATTTCAATTTCATAGGAAAGGAGGTGAGAAAATGGTTTATCTATGGAGATGCGAAATTTGCGGAGACCCCTATATCGGGGAAACCCCTCCCAGCAATTGTCCCTTCTGTGGTGCCCACTCCAGATACATTAAGCTGGCAACGCTGGCAGAGGTGACATTTGATGTGAATCTGGAGCTGCAGGATAGAGAAAATGCTGAACGTGCTCTTTCAGTGGAGGTAAGCAATTCCGCGTTTTATTTCTGCGCTGCAGAAAAGACTGATGATGCCGAGGGTAAACTTCTTTTTAAGGCGCTGGGCAAGGTGGAGGCTGAGCATGCAGCAATATGGAGGAAGATATTAAAGCTGGAATCCGTGCCCCAAGGCAAGGAGGTTTGCTCAACAAAAAACAGGGAGAACCTCAAAGAATCTCACCAGCGGGAAACAAAGGCGATTGAATTCTACAGAAAAGCTGCCGGAGAAGCAAAAAACGCACGGATAAAAGAGATATTTGAGGCTCTGGTAGAGATTGAAACTGACCATTTATATCTTTCCGAGGAGAGGATGAAAAATGACTAAAGTAAATCAAATTTACAGATGCAACGTATGCGGGAACATTGTGGTTGTTTTACATGCGGGAGCAGGAGAGCTGGTTTGCTGTGGACAACCCATGGAATTACTTCCGGAAAAGACAGAAGATACAGGGAAAGAAAAACATGTGCCTGTGCTGGAGAAGACAGCTACCGGGATAAAAGTAAAAGTTGGTTCTGTCCCGCATCCCATGGAAGAAAAGCACCATATTGAATGGATTGAGATAATGGCTGACGGGTTCGTTGCCAGAAAATTCTTAAAGCCAGGGGACAAACCAGAGGCAGAGTTTGAGGTGCAGGCAGAAAACATTACCATTAGAGAATACTGCAATATCCACGGTTTGTGGAAGTCATAAGTTTTTTATGGCTTCAGTCCAGGCGTTGATAGGGGAATGGTTCTGAATACTGCCCGGTGTATTTCTTATCCTCTCCGGGTAAGGTTGCTTTACGGAAGGATGGTTAGGTGTTTAAATATCAGTAATAAAGGAAACTACCTCTAACTGGAGGTAAAAGATGGGTTTTCCTACCACAGAGGTTGGTGGTGTTACTCTTTCCCGGCTGATTTGTGGTACAAACTGGTTTCTTGGTTATTCTCACACCAGTGCCGCGAAAGATAAGTTTATCAGGGAGTTATTTCCTACCCCGGAGAAAATAGCAGCAGTAATTGAAGTTTTTGGACATCACGGTATTAACGCGGTTATGGGTCCTGCCAGTCCTCTCCTGGCAGAAGCCATTAAGATTGCCTGCGACCGGGTAGGTAAAAAAATACATTATGTCTGTACTCCCCATTATGAAGTGGGCAAACTGGATACCTGGCAGCAGGCGATAGACACAGCCATAAACTACCAGGCTACTTTCTGTTTTCCGCACCAGTGTATGACTGACCCCCAGATAGACCTTGTCAGAAGAAGCCTTTCTGAAGAACTGCAGTTATGTTTGCAGATGGTCAGGCAGGCAGGAATGATTCCAGGATTGAGCAGCCATACACCTCAGGCAATAGTTTGTGCGGATGCCTGCGGTGCTGATGTGGAAAGTTATATCCAGCCATATAATGCAGCTGGTTTTCTCTGCCAGGTAGAAACAGACTGGATAAGAAAAATTATTCTTCAGGCAAAAAAACCAGTCATGACCATTAAACCTCTTGCTGCGGGTCGGATCCTACCTCCTACCGGGTTGACATTTGTCTGGAATAGTATCCGGCCATGTGATTTAGTAACGATTGGTGTTGTTTCCCCGTATGAGGCGGAAGAGTGTATTGAACTGAGTCTTGCCTGTCTGGAAAAGCGGCCGGCAGAGGTAGAACTTCAGTTTACCAGAAGTAAGAAATCTCTTGTCTGAAGAGTTAACCCCGGGAAAAGGGAATTGCCGTGGACAAAAACAACGAGGAAAAAATTTCTGTGTTTCTCCGACGTATCAACTCCGAGTTAAGTTTTGCTGAGAAGTTTCTTTCTCTCTATCCGGATAAGAAGGCCTGGAAGGAAGTCGCTGAAGTAAAGAAAATTCTGGAGAGCGAGAGAGAAAACATTTCTGCCGGAACTGCAGGCCAGCTGGTGGAAGAATGTGAAAAAAGAATGTCTTATACTGCGGCATTGGCGAAAAAATTGACTGTCCATGCAGTTGGTCATGCCCATATTGATATGAACTGGACCTGGCCGTTAGATGAGACGCTGGCAGTCATCAGGGACACCTTCAGCACTGTTTTAACCTTAATGGACAGATACCCGGAGTTTACTTTTTCCCAGAGCCAGGCTGCTGTGTATTACCTTCTGGAAAAGTATTATCCGGAATTGTTAGAAAGGATAAAAGAAGCGGTGAAGAAAAAAAGGTGGGAGGTTTCTTCTGTTACCTGGGTAGAAGCAGACAAAAATTTATCCTCCGGGGAGAGTCAAATAAGGCAGATTCTTCTAACGAAGAAATATTTTAAGAGAATTTTTGATTTACCTGAGGAAGAAATGGTTTTAGATTTTGAACCTGATACCTTCGGGCATGCTGTCATTGTTCCTTCTATTCTTGCAGGAGCTGGTGTTAAATACTACTACCACTGTCGTGGTTCCCAGGGTCCGAAACTGGCCAGGTGGGTGGGTCCTGACGGCGGTGAGGTACTGGTATATTTTGAAAAAGATAGCTGGTATATCAAACACGGAGACAGGGTTACTCCGGAAGCCATTGGTGATTTTGCCCTGATGAACCTGAAGCAGACGGCTCTGGCTGTGGCTCTTTTTGTTTATGGTATAGGTGACCATGGCGGTGGTCCCACAGTGCGAGATATTGAAAATATCCAGCAGGCATCTTCCTGGCCGGTTTTCCCTACAGTTATTTTCTCCAGTTATAAAAGATTTTTCTCTGCCATAGAACCCTTCCGGGAGAAACTTCCTGTCATCAGAGGGGAACTCAATTTTATGTTCACCGGTTGCTATAGCTCGCAATCAGAGATTAAAAAAGCCAACCGAGCTGGTGAACGTTATCTGAGACAGGCGGAAACCTGTGCCTGTTTGGCTTCACGGCTGGACCACAAATTTTCTTATCCTGAAGATTTGTTAGAGAATGCCTGGAGAAAGCATCTCTTCAACCAGTTTCATGATATTCTGCCTGGTTCAGGGAAGCCTGAAACCAGGGAATATGCGTTAGGTCAGTTTCAGGAAATTGCTGCCGCTACTTCCGCTGTCAGAACAAAAGCCCTGAGTTGTTTCACAGAATTGATTAATACCCGGGAAGCAGTCAAACTTTCAGGTTTTAAAGGTGGAAGGTCTGATTTATCCCTGGGCGCTGGTGCTGGTTTTCTCCAGAAGCAACGCGGTATCTCCTTACCAGGAAGTGATGATGCAGCCACCCGGGTTTTTCTCGTGTATAACTGCTGTCCTTTTCCCCGAACAGAAGTAGTAGAAGCTATTCTCTGGGATATGCCAGGCGAGTATCCTTTTGCGGTCAAGGATAGCCGTGGCCAGATTGTTATTTCTCAGCTGTTAGAAGGTAATGGACATTACTGGGGACACTGTTACCAGCGTCTTCTTTTTCTGGCGGAAAATGTGCCGCCTTTAGGTTACCGAACCTATGTTGTGGGGGAAACCCCAGAAGCTAAATCTGAGGAGAAAAAAAAGTATGATTACCGTCTGGAAAAACCCCTGGTTTTCTCTTTAGAAAACGATATTCTGCGCTTAGAGTTAGACAACATTTCCGGTGGTATTAAGCGCCTGTTATGGAAAAAAGACGGGCGGGAAATGGTAAAGCCTGGCCAGCTATTGGCTCTTTTCCGCCTGATAGAGGAGCGCTTTCCGCTCGGCTGGGGTATGACAGCCTGGCTGGTGGGAACCCATTCGCTGATTGAGAACCTGGAAGGTGTAAGTTTTTCTGCTGATTCGGTTTTTCAGGGTCCTTTGCGCTGGAGTATCACCTTTACTGGAAAAATCAGACATTCTGACCTGAAAGTGACTTATTCCTTAGACCGTGGAAGCTGTGATATTCGGCTGGAATGCCAGTGTTTCTGGAGAGAATGGGGTGAAAAGGAAAAGTTTGTTCCCCAATTGAATGTGATTTTCCCTGTGGCAGTGAAGGAATCAGTCAGGCATTATGAAGTTCCTTTTGGCTGGGTGGAAAGAAAAGAAAAAGATATGGACTTACCTACCTGGAGGTGGGCAGACATCTGCGGGAAAACCAGTGGCAGCAGGAATAAAATAGGGCTGACCGTTTATACTGATAGCAAGCACGGAATTCGGGCAGGAGATAATTTTCTGGCTGTTTCTCTTCTTCGTAGCAGTTACGACCCGGACCCCTTTCCGGAAATAGGGCAGCATAGTTTTACCCTTATTCTTTCTCCTCATCCAGGCAAATTTCAACCAGAAAATTGCTTCCAGAAGGCTGAAACTAATGATTTTCCCCTTCTGGTTTTTCCAGCCAGCAGCCACACTGGAATTCTACCTCCGGATTCTTTCCTCGTAGAACTGGCAGAGAAAAATGTGGTTTTTTCCGCTCTTAAGAAGCAGGAAGAAGACAATGGACTGATTATACGGTTTTATGAAGTCGCTGGGAAAAAGACTGTTTTTCATCTCCGGTTTAACAGACAACTTTTTCCTGCAGGTGTGAAAGTTACGGAGACAGATTTACTGGAGAACGCAAAAGGTAGAAGCAAGTCCTTCCCGGACGGTACTGTTACCTGGGAGATTAAAGCCAGGGGGTTACTAACCCTTCTGGTGGAACCACTTTAGGATTAAAGGGTATACCGGTTACCTTTTGAACCATTCAACCAGTTAGTGAATCTTTCCTGGTGAATCATGGAAAGCCGGATAAGAGCATCCACGGCAACATAGCTGGAAAGCTCACTTCTGTTATTTTCTAAAAAAGACTGGATTTGTTCTTCATTTTTCGCGCCCTCTGTAAAATTTCCTGTCAGTTCATAATCCCAGCTTTTTTTCCCTGCTTGCACGTATTCTATCCAGAGTAAATAACGGTTTACCCATTTCTGGTAAGGCATCTGAAGGAGGAATTCTTTAAGCAATTTCAGCTGTTTTACCGGGTTATGTTCCTTACCCAGTACATTTTGCACCTGCCTCAGTTTTTCTCTTAAAAAAGTACCTGATTTTCCAGCCAGTGCCTGGTAGTACTGTCTGGAGAGCTCTTCAGGATTTTCCTTCAAACTCCAGAGGATTTTGCCCAGGGACCACTGAGGGAAAATATCAGGCCAGCCATCAAAAATAGAACAAAGGTAAAAAACCTGTACATCATGCCGGGTATACCAGCGAACTTCGTCAAAGCGGATTTCCACGCGGGGATGGTAGAGATACCTGGGACGGTCAAAACGTCTGGTTTCATCATAGAAGCTTCCTCCGTATTCAAAAATGCCCAATCCCTGGTTTGTTTCCTTTACAACTTTAGACCATTTCCGAAACAATTTTCCATACTCTCTTTCATCCACCGGATTAATGATATCAGGTTCCGGATAACGTGTGCCCAGGGTAAGCTCTGGTCCAGATGGCTGGTAGATACGCTTTTGGTATGGCCTCAGGTAAGGACAAAGCATAGTGAAACAACGCTCATTAGGCTGGAGTTTCTTCCAGGGCAGATTGAGGAGATTAGAATAAGCAATCAGTTCTATCACTGTAGAAGATGGCAGTTTCTCAGACAGAAGGCTGGCGAGATGGTAAAGATGTTCATAAGGCGTTTTTTCCACGCACCTGGGACACTGACACCAGTTATTAACGCCATCATGTGGCCAGAGACCAAATATTTCTGCCTGGGGGAAACTCATCATATGTTCTGCCATGCGGTCAGTAATAAATTCCGCTGCCTCCTGGTTGGAATAACAGGGCTGGATAGGAAGCTCGGCATTCAGATGCGGACAATCAGGTATAACTACCTGGTCTGTAAGAACACGTCTTCCGTTTCTATAACCAAACCAGTCAGGATGCTGGAGAAACTTTTCTTCCGGCAGAAAGTATTTCATGGCGTGGTCACCCAGTGTCAGATGGATACACCGACTGGCACAGAGTTGAAGTATTTCCTTCCGGTAACACTCCTTCTGACTCATCCAGTAAGCACTATTTCTTCTCCACAGGTTCCAGCGATTGCGGTTCATCCATCTGATAAAGGCGCGGTTGTCTCCATTGGGACTGCCCCCATCCCGTCCCCGGAAAGGGAAAAGAGGTTTCTGAACTCCAGCAGGTAAGGCTTTTCTCTTGCCAAAAAGAATATCCCTGTCTTCCAAACCAGCCCAGATAACCCCTGTTAAACACTGTAAAACTTCCTGAACTCCGTAGAGTGCGCCTTCGTTACCTCCAGCAACCACCCAGATTCGCCTGTCAGTATTTATCAACTGGAAACTCTGTCGGGTAATTTCCCGGGCGCACCGGCTGTGAAAAGAATCCGGTATTTTGGGTTCTGGTTTCTTTACCCTGTGGGAAGGAAGGTTAACAGGGATATTCCGGTTTTCCAGACTTATTACCACCAGAGAAATTCCTGCCAGTTGTTTTCTTGCCTCCTTATACTTTTCCACAGATTCAATATCTTCCCTGATACTTTCAAGAATTGTAGCGGAAACATTGGTGTGTTCAACCTTCATTTTTCCCCCGCTTTTTTGGAAATTATTTTGCGCTGAGTTTTTCCTGTAACTGTTCAATGGCACTGGCTACTTTTTCCCGGCAGGCCAGAATAAGTTCATACGGCATGTTATAGTCATTCAAGGTTGGAAAAACATCATTCCAGATATTCTCCAGAATGTTTTGCGCTTTTTCTGCTTCTTTGTCCCATCCTTTTTCCTTTGCCTGAAGAATCATACTCCTTAAAAGATTTACATACCAGGCATCTTCCATCCCTTCCCTGATAATCTCCCATCTAATACTATCGACGGGCGAAGTGTCCACCCATCCTTTCCCTGGTTTTATCCAGGCAGGTTTCTCTGGATGCACAGGATACATTACGGAATTCCAGTGGCTATACCGGGAACGCCAGACTTCGTCATGGTCCTCCCAGCATTGTATTCCCCACCAGGAAATCAAATCAAGGTCATAACGAGCTGCCTGCCAGAGGTAACTGCGCCATTCTGAGGCTGGAGCAGAAACCGCAGTTTTTGGTGGAGGACCACAGTTGTACCAGGAAACCAGATCTCCTGCCTGCTTAGCCTTCTGGAAAAATGTACTGTTATGGAGCATGTAAAGAATCTGCCAGAGTTTAACAACACCCAGTCCTTTTTCTGCTTCCTGGTAATCAATGTTGTTAAAGGCAGTCATAAGAGGCATGCCAGCAGCTCTGGCTGCAGGAGTCAGTTTCTCCCACCAGTATTGAAAACCAGGTGGTTCATCACTTACTTTCAGAACAAACCGCTCCAGCCATCCTTTTCTGAGAAGGTGTTTTTTGAAAAGACCAATCATTTCCTCAGCATAGTAGTCAGCAATCCAGTGAACTCCTTCTCTTGATGTTTTTCCCTCAAACCTTTTAGGAAAAATTTTTTTGAATTCTGAATGTTGTCTCCCCAGCAGCGCAAGTTCATAAAGCATATAACGAAGATTCCAGGGTTTTCCAGCCGCGTCAATGGTTTCCACCAGCCAGTCAAAGTAACTGGTATCTAAAGCTACAGTCCCATCATCATTAACTTCCAGCCAGTCAATATCCAGGTTTTTGTATTTCCCTTCCGGGCTGAAATGCCAGCGAAACATTTCAGGAGGTCCCAGGTGGATAACTCTCATCCCGTGTTCTACAAGATTAATTACCAGGGATTCAATGTCCTGTTTCTTCAGTTCCCTTCTGGCATCAGGAGGAAACTGATTCAGGTGTATGTAGGGGTCACCACCCAACCCTTTCTCAGGAATGCTGAAATTGCGAACAGTCAGTTCCAGTGGAATGGTTTGTGAGACATCATCTCCGGTGCAGGTTAAGGTGGAGTGGTAAACGCCAGGCTCAGCATTCTCAGATACTATTACTGTGAGCCAGAGCGCCTGGGTTTGCCCGGCATCCAGGGAGGAAACAGGTCTTTCCAGAAGCACATCAGGGTATCCTGTCCACCCTTTTTCCCAGCGGTCAGGTTCAACTGGATAATAGTAAACCCACCTTAACCATAGAGGAGCATGTTTTTTTCTGAATGCTGTCTTATACCTTCTGTCAATTTCTTTACCTGTTTTTTCATGGACTAATGGGCTCAAAGTTACTTTCAGGTTTTTGATTTTCTGAAAAGCAGTAATGGCCAGTTGTTCTACCTCGTATTCACCTCTGGCTGCCTTCAAAGAAACTTTTTCTTTCTTTTCTTTGTGGGCTCTACTGTAAGGATAGATTTTCCTGTCAGCACCGGCTACCCAGAAAATAAATCCTTCTGGTTCTTTTTTCTCTTTCAGGTAGTCGGTGATAAATTTTCTGGCTGCTTTCACAGTTCCAGAGGCATCACTGCCGGAAATCAGAAGTACCGATTCCTGGGTATCTTCGTAGTGGGGATAAAAAAGAATTGCACCCTTCCCCTTACCTGGCCAGGTAAGGCTCACGGAGTTTTTCCACCAGCCTATTTCTTTGACTACCTGGTTGGTTTCTGGATTTCCGATAATTAACAATTTGCCCCCGGGATTTGTCCAGGCTAGCCCAGCTCCTGTTTTTCTGGCAATAGTAATTGCCTGTTTTTTTTCCTCCGGGGAAGCCTCTGCAGAACAGTAAATGGTAAAATCACTTTCCTGAAGAAACTGGTCAATCTGTTTTTGCTGCTGCCTCTGGTAAACATCGGTTTTCACCGGTGGCAGATTCACCGGCTTTGTTTTGACTTCTATTTGACTGAGATTAAATTTTCCAGAAGAATCAACCTGGCCTATTGTTTTTCCAGCACTATCCACCGCCACAAGTTTCCAGTCAGAGTTGACCTGTGTTTTAATAATCAGGGTAGTGTCAGGACAGGCTCTATATTCAGCAATCCTGTTGCCTGTTTTTTCAACGACAAGTAACTTACCAGTAAAGAAAGGAATGATTTTCCCCTGGAGAAGATTTTGCTCACAAAAGAAAGGGTAAACAACAAGAAATAAAGGATTGATTCCATAAACCTTTTCCTTTACACCGGTGCAGGAGGACAAATAAACCTTTGTTTCCCAGGTATCTCCAGGCTTGAGCACCAGGGTTTTCAGGACCGGTTCCAGGGTGATTCCCGGACAGTTATAGAAACCAACAAGGGTTTTTTCCTCCACCAGAAAACAGAGGGTGTCAGAACTGCTGCGGTTAACCCAGGCAGCCCAGTTTCCTTTCAAAACAGGTGTTGGAAGCTTTCCTGAGACCCAGTGCCGGGCTGGCTCATCCTTCCAGGAAGCGTTAAAAAATTTATCATTTTTGTATTTTTCTCTGTACTGCGTTAAATTTAGAGATTGATCCAGTTCCAGAATCCCTGCTTCTGTTTCCAGAAAAATGGTGTCATCCTTTTTTTGATATTTCCCTCTGGCACCAGGGCTGGCAGCGCTGTGAAGTCGCAGGGAAAAAGCAGAAACTTCCCCGCAAATGTTTTCTAATTTATAGCTCAGTTCAATAGTAGCCAGATCTCTTCTAAGGACCCATTTTTTTGTCAGCCGATAGGCTCCTTCACTTACCTGAATCAAAACCGCGCCAGAACCATCCTGGTTTGTTCCATAAACTACGGGAATAAAAAGCCTTCCTGCCTGAGGTGCTTTACCCTGAAACTCTTTCCAGTTAACCGGGTCCCATTGCTCGCCCAGAAGATGTCCTCTGACATAATCTGTCTGTCCGTAAAGAACATCCACCATTTCATAGCCTGTGGATTTGAAAAACCAGGATAGAATACCCTGACTGCTACCCGGACGGCTGCTGATTTTAATATGGAGGAGACTGTTTTTTAGATTGACAGAACCATCAGGGTTAATTTTCACTTCCTGAGCCAGACCCGTTCTGGTAAGTGTTATTACCAGCAGGCAGAGAGAGATAAGCAGTCTTTTTCTTTCCATCTTCCCCCCATTTTTAATGAGTAATGCTTTCCATGAGAGCTTTTCTCAGAGCAGTTTTTACTGTCTGAAAACGTTCTGGTGTGATATTGTAAAAACTCTGTCTCTCCCCTTCAGGAGCCAGTACTGGTGCAACCATTTCTTTCAGTTTTTCCTGTCCCAGTCTCTCTTTAACCAGGAAAAGGAGTTTAATGTCCTCCTGTGCCTGGCGGAAAAGTTCCAGTCTCTGGGAACCAATAATTCTCTTTTCAGAAGCATCAGGATAAAAAACTGTGGTCCCACCAGGCCAGCCACCTGGATAATCAGTGTTAGCGTAAACATCAAAGACAAAATGGTCCCTCAGTTCTACAACCCCTTTCCCGCCTAACTCTCCACCGGACCACATATGACTCCAGTATCCACCACCATAATAAACAGCTCCGTCACACCCTTTCAGGAAACTGTCCCAGAGAAAAAAACGAATCTGGGTGGGAGTAGTCCGCAAATCAGCATAAGGTGCTCCACCCTTGCAGGTGTAATTCCAGACAACCTCACCCTCTTTTTTTCTTTCCTGAAGAAACTTCTGACTGAAAATGGTTGGTTCCTCCTCAGACATTGTCCTGCCGTAACGAGTAACCAGGAAAATCCAGTTAGGGCACCAGATATTGATGGTACCAATCATTTTCTCTATCTCCTTCCTGCTGGTTCTGTTATGGCAAACTGTTACCGGTAGCCCTGCTCTGCGGAAAAAAGAAGCTGCTTTCACCCAGGCATCCATATCTGCCGGTTCATCTCCCACCCGCACATAAAGCCGGTCACGATAATCCTTATTTTTTAAAGAAGCAGCCAGAGAATCAGCCAGAAGATTAAATGCCTCTTCCTCTGTGAGATTAAGTTTTTTCATCATTGTTCTGGCTACAGGCAAAAGATTATTTGGATGCCCTACGATTTCAAAACGTCCGGAAAAGCCAGCCTTTTGATAAGCAGAAATGACTTTTTCCATCCCGGTTAAATCCCAGCACGGCATTCCTTTCTCCTTGAGGAAACATTCCAGACCATACAAACCCCAGCCACTTCCAGCTACTGTAGCCACAGTAACTCCGTGAGAAGAGAAAAGTTTCCCCAGTTGAAAGAGTGCTTTTTCATAACAGGGCTCATCAGGTTTTAAATTCAGGTAAAGAGCAAGACTGTTTTCCCGGTAAGAATAAAGTCCGTACATCAGGTTCAAATCCATCACCCAGCCAGAGGGTAAAACTACTGGTAAGACATTCATTTCTACAGGTATCTGGAAAGAACTATCTGCACAGTCAATCTGTATCTTTCCCTGATAAAGACCGGGTACTGCAGAATCAGGAATCAGAAAATTGAACCAGAGGGAAAGGTAACTTTCTGCCGGGACCTGGTCAGGTATTCCTGGCCACAGGGCATCATTATTCGGTTCCGGACAGACATAAACAGGCCTTTTTTCTTCAGGAATATTTAGAGGATAGGTTGGTGCTCTGTGAGGTAAAGGATGCCCGATGAGGTAAATACTTCTTGCTGCAGGATAAACAGTGCCGTCAGAATCCAGCAAGGGAAATGTCCAGTAGATATGAGAAATTTCAGACTCTATTCTTGAATTGTTTGCGTTTTTAAGGGTTACCTGCACCCGGATAATTTTTTGTTTTTCCGGGAAAAAAAGAAGAAGGTGAACTGGTTCTACTTGTCCCTGACAGGCAGTAATATGGACTTTTTCAGGTTTAGACCTTCTCATCCATGGTCTTACCCTCATTTCTGGAGAGAGAAGACGAACCTGGGGACAGGTTATGGGTTTTAAATGGAAATGCTGGATAAGATATTCCGTCGCCAGTTTTACTCCGGAAATATCCTGGCCACCAGCATAAATTACAGGAAGCCCGGTTTTTAGAAAATCAGGAATGAGAACAATTCTACCTTTCTCTGGTCCTGGATAATAGCAGTCCACAAAGCCATATCCCGGGTTATTCGCCCCTACCACAGTATTTTCTTCAGGTGTACCCACCAGAATGAGTAAAAGGTTCTCACACTGGTAGGTTGGATACTGGGTGTTAAGAAAATTACTGAAGTTTTTAGCGGTAAGCAAAGGAGACTGAAATGCTTTTGCCAGTTTCTCAGCACAATAGAGACTACTTTTACTCATTTTATCTCCGCTTAGAATAGCAATGTCCATCTCCTGGAGAAGTTTTGATATTTTGTTTCTGTCTGTAGCAGTGATGGCTACCCTGCCGGAAAAAACTTCTCTCTCTTTAACATAATGCGGAGCCAGAAAATCTGTCTGAAACTTCAGGTAGTCTTTTTCCCCGAAAGAAACGTCCTCAGGTAGTTGTGGATAAAGTGTTAATCTCATTCTCAGGGAAACAGGTTTGCCAGCAGTATATTCTGTCCCGAACTGGTGGGGATTGATGTAGTTAGATTTTTCATTGAAGTTCCATATCCACCATTGCAGTCCGGAACGATAGGCACCAGCTTCACCTTTTTTAGCACCAAAACTGCTTTTCAGGTCATCGCAGACATAAGAGAAAGCAGAAACCTTTCCTGCAACGGCTGACCAGCAGCAACCTGTATTTTGCTGACTTTTGGCAGGAATGCCAAAAACAACAGAGACGGGTTTTCTGGTTTTTACATCTAAGGAATGTACCAGCCAGGTTTCTGTGGTGGTATCTACCACCAGTTGTCCTGTTCCGCAGATATAAAGACTGCCGTTTTGCTCAGGGACAAAAAGGGTCTCCAGATCTATCATCGGTGATTGCCGGTAGATAGAGATTTTACTTTTTGTTGTCCCCGGGATGATTTCCACGTTCTGGTATCTGAGCTGTGACTTTCCAGTAATTAACAAAGTCGTCCTGAATGGTCCAGAGATTATCCTGATATCTGGTTTGCCCTGAAAAAAACCCAAATGGAACCCCTCTATGGAACTGACTCCTGTCTTCTGCCCGTTCCTGTAACGGAACTCTGTCAGTCTTCCTTTGACTAGTCCTTCTTTATCCGGTTCCCCGAGATAAAACAAGCAGGAAAAAATCTCATTGGAGAAAAAATATTTTTTCCCTTTTTCCATTTCTGCCAGGGTAGGTCCAGGTGAAAACTCATTTTTGACTGGCAGCAGTTTTACCCTTTTTCTCTCCTTGGGGTTCAAATCAACCAGGCCCACAATTTCTGTTTCCTCTGACGAAAAAACATCAATTTGTACAGGCAGGCTGACTTTTTCCTTAAGAGGGAAATTGCTGGTTTTTTCTGCAGCAGACTTCACCTGTAAAACTACTGGTTGACCGCATACTGGAAAATCAAAGGGGTTGTAAAGGATAAATTCTTTCTCCTGGTTATTCCGGGCAATTCCAGGGGAAAGGAGAAAAAGATAGAGGGAAAAGGTCAGAAAGTACTTCTTTTCTCCTTTCATGGGCAGTTTTCCCTTATCATCTCTGAGTTACCCAGAGATTTTGTAATCTGATTGACGGAGAAGAAACTTTTTTCATTTCAGTGCCATAGACCAGACGGTCTCTCATCTCCAGAATTAACCTTTGCAAAACAAGGGGGAAATCCATTATTCCGTCTCCACCTTCATACTTCCAGTTTCTATCTCTTGGGCCGTGGTAACCACCAGGGTAGCGACAAGGAAATCCCAGACGGATATTACACCAGCCATCAAAGTTGATATAGGTTTGACTTTCCCAGTCTGAGACATTCCACCTGTCTGGTTCATAGCCGATAGAAATCCAGCGCTCTCCTTTGGCATCTTTAAACTCCCAGATGACCCGGCTCCAGCTACTGTTTCCCTTAATTACGAGCCCACAGGAATCTGCTGCAGTAGGTACAAGAATAGTCTTCTTTGGTTTTAAAATCAGATACCGGGGACAGACAGCTGGGATCTCTGGCTGTGGCAGAAGAGTTACTTCTGTTACCGGTCCTTTCTTCTCGTCAAATACAGCGGAAATTGTACCTTTACCAGCCCGGGCAGGATTGTCAAAGGCGTTTGTCTCCAGTTCCTCATCCGTTTCTGTCAGAAGCTGCCAGGATTCTGGTGAAGAAAAACTGTCTAAAATATATACCTTTGCAGGAAGACTATCATCCAGGAAACTTTCACCTGCAGTAACAGAAACTACCTTTTCCGGACATATCAGATAGCCAGGCATGGCAGATACCTTTATTGATACTGGCTGGTTATCAATTTTAACAGGGGTAACATTTCCCATACTGTCTATGAAGGTACTCTGGCACTGCCTTGCTGACTTGATTAACACCTGCCTTTCCCCTCTTAAAGTCCAGACAGCCAGGATTGTTTCTTTCCCGCGCTGGAACTGGAAAGCATAGAGACTGGTAGAACCTGTGTCCCATGCTTGCTGGTATTTAGCCTGGTCCAGAACCCGGGTCAAAGTAGCCATCGCCACATAAGAAATTTTGGGGTATAAGAGAGGGTTTCTCATAAGGAAACCACTGGCACCATAGATGGTGTAATAATAAGAATCAGCTACATCTTCCAGTAAACCGATATTAATACTGGGCATACCATAAGCCAGGGCATGGAGAGCATCTCTGACATAATAGGCAGCCTGGTCTTTCCAGGAAAGTGCACCAGGTTGGGTACAGCGGCAAATCCATTCAAAACCGGAAGAAACAGGTATGTCCTGGTAACCATAAATTTTTTTCATTTCCTGAAGCCACCAGACTTCCTGAAAGTTTCCTAATTCTGGTTGTCTTTCTGGCATTTTCCAGGCTGAAACTCCTTCTATACCAAAAGCATCAATATACTCTTTCGGAAATTTTGCCCGCATAAACTGGATCATCAGAGGAGAGCTACTGTTACCAAAAGTAATTTTTACTCCAGGAAGTTTTTCCCGGTATAACCTGGCTGCTTCCAATGCCTGCTGCCAGAGTTTCTGGAATCTCTCGTTTTCTTCAGGTGTAAGTTCTGGTGCTGGTAGATTAAGAAGTTCCGGATAAAACATCTGAGTCAGCCTGCCGGAAATACCTGTTTCATGGAAAATCATCGCCCATCTGACATGAGGATGTTTTGTAAAAAAAGTATTAACGATTTCCTCTCTCCTGGTTCCATACCAGGGAGCCATGGAATAGGAAAGTTTGTACTTAGCCAGTTGTTCACCAGAAAAATTTTTCCATCCTGAAGGACAGATGTGACGTATACCCATCTTCTGGAGAAGCGGACCAACAGTATCAAGGGAGGCACAACCACCATGAGTACTACCAAACCACCAGACCCCAAAGGGTGATTCCAGACCAGCCTTTCTGGTATCGGCAGGAAGCAAGGCATAGAAAAAAGGTTCTTCCCAGATTTTTTCTCCTTCTTTATTTTTAATGGTTATTCTTGCCTGAAACCAGCCAGGATTTTTCTGACTTAAGTCCACTTCTATGATGTTATCGTTTTTTTCCGGGGAAGCTGGCAGAAAAACAGGAATATTTCTGGTTGTCTTCTGGTTATAGAAATCTTCTGTAGTCAGAATGAGGGAACCGGAGAAAGGAATCTTCTGATTGTTTTTCAAAATGACCTGGAGAGAAGGTTTTTTCTCATCCGCAAAGATAAAATCTCCATGTTTTGTCCTGAGCTTTACTTCTACTGGACTTTCTTTCAGGGTCAGAGCCAGAACATGTACACTGCTGGGTAGTCCTAAAGGTTTAAGGGAACAGTTCTGGTAAGCGAAAAAATGGACAGCGGTACGAATCTCTTTTGTAAGTTCCAGATCCAGAAAATCACCTTCCCGGCCAAACTTGGGGAAATTGTCTCCCAGTAAATCAGAAATCTGACCTGCTGGTAAATCTACAGAAACAAGCCATAAAGGGATTTGGACTTCCTTTTTTCCCAGTATAATAGTAGCCTGTCCGGCTTTGCGGATATTTTCTGATGGTGACTGGGAATCCTCAGGGAGATAAACAACAGTGTCAGCAAAGGCATCACCTCGACCACCGCTATCCCCGTAGTGGTTACCAAAACGGGTTAACCGCAGTCCCAGGGCCGGTACCTTATTCTTATTCGGCTCTACCAGGCAAAGAAGGTAAGCCTTCTGGTAAAAACGCTTTGGAATTCTGAAGATGATACTTTCCGGATTGCCATCAAAGGCACTTCTGGTAGTATAGTTGTCGCAGAAGTCTGCCGGGTCAATACCCTCTTCCAGCCACCGGGAGAGGCCAACGTCAATGTGCTTGTTCCAGGCAGCCACCTTCAGGGGAATACTGGAAAAGGTATCTTCCTGGATATTGAGGAACTTTAATTCCAGGCTACCTGGCCGGCCATAATACTCAATTTCTAAAGGAAGAAAATCATTTTGTCTGATAGTTTTTTTCTTCTGAAAACCGATAATAAGACATCCCGGGGAAACTTCTAACAAGGTAGAATTTTTGTCCGGCGGTCCAGGAATAAAATTTATAAACCTGCCGTCCAGCCATACTTCCATACCTTCAGAATGAACATCCAGTCTTAACTGGAAAGGATGTTTTGTGGCAGGGGTAAAAAGATGGTATTTGGCTAATACCTGGTTTTGCTCCTCGAATACGTGTCTGTCAACAAACTGGTAAAACCAGCCACCTTTTCTTTTCTCGCCGACATAAAAGTAAGGGTTTGGTTTAATATAGTAATTCTGCTGGAGAGAAGGTTTCCCTGAAGTTGCCAAATCAAAAATCAGGCAGGATTCTTTTGTCTCTCTGGGAAGGTGTAAAGAAAATGAGCTACGTACGCCAGCCTGAGACCAGGAAACAACAAGGGTGGCATTTTCCTTTAAAAGAGAACCTTCCAGGACAACTCCTTCCCCGGTTTCTGGTAAAGAAAAATGGTAGCGGCTTTTCTCAGAAACCTGGAGGGGAAGGTCAGGTATCTGGGCGAAGACACAAACTAAAGGTAAAAAAAATAGCAGCAGGAAGAATATTCTGTTCATCTATCCTCCTTGTTTCCCAGGATTAACTGATAAAGTCTGGAACGGGCTTCATTCCAGCTGTCCATTTTCTGGCTATAGCCATATTTGTAAGGAACAACTGCTTCCAGTATTTGTTGAAGTTGACTGTTTAACTGGCTGGCTTTTTCCTTTTCTCCTTTTTCTTTTAAATCATGAATTTTTTTCTCCAGCTGCTCCAGCAGTTTCATATCCTGGATTCCTTCGGCTTCCAGCTGCCGGCGTGTAGTATCCAGGATGGTGCCATCAGGAAGAAAAGCAATCCGGTGGTCAAGACCATGGTCATAACGGAAGGGGACAGGCTGGATATGGATATTACAATGCAAAGCAGCATAGTTTAAGGCACCATCAAATTTCCATTTCTTAGTTAGCCAGTAGAAGGGTAGATTGTCAACAGGTTGACCTGTGATTCTGGTGGGTGGAACCCCACAGCAGTACCACCAGACTTCTTCTCCTACTTTCTGTCTTTCCTGGAAAAATGGACGGAGAACATTATGCTGGTAGTTAGGACACCATGGTTCCATGATACCAGAAGCTACCTCTATCTCCGGGTAGTTTCCTGAATGGCAGGTCATGGTGCGTAGTCCGGACAAGCGATAGGGTTTTGCCCACTCTACCCATTCTTTTATATCACGTGGTTCATCACTTACTTTCAGAATAAATCTTTCCAGCCTTCCTGTTTTTTCAACAAACGCAGCCAGCTGCTCAGCGAACATTTTTTGACATCCACCATTATGCCAGTGGCTGACACCAACAAGCTCTCCAGAAATCTTTCCGGTGTCATGTGTTAACTGAGAAAGAAAGAAAGGTGGTGGCAGATTCTCTTTTCTATAAACCTCTTCTATAATTTGCATCTGTTCTTTTAGTAGGGAAAAATCAACCGTAAAAGGATACTCCCGGTTTTCTTCTGAAAAAGCAACTATTTTACCTATTTCCAGTTCTTTCCCTTTCTGGTGGAAAAAACGCATTTTTTTCACTTTCTCTGACAGGCCGGTGAAGAAAAGTCCGTACCAGGAAGGTTCAGTGTTAGTTCCTTTAGGATATGGTAAAAGGTCTAATCTTTTCCATATTCCCTGATTTCCACAGACCTCCACTACTAAATCTTCCGGAGAAGTAACCCTGACTGCCAGTCCTGCCTGTCTTATTTTTAATGGTGAAGCAAACTCCACTGTAAGAATACTACCTTCCGGAACTTTTTTACCTCCTGCGGTGTAGACAGCCCAGTTCTCAGATTCAGCAGTTTGTGCGCTGGTTATTGCTTGCCTGACCGGTTCTATTCCTTCCTCACATTCCCAGGTAAGCAGCATTGGCAGACTGACTACACTTACGCTATGCCGGGCTTCGTTTTCTGCCAGAGATTTTGTTGCCTTTTTCCATTCTTCTGTCCCTGGAGGGAAAAACCAGGGCACAGCAGCAAAACTCATTGTTTTTACTCTGGAAAACGAAGGTAACTGTATGGGTAAGACGTTTACTCTTACAGGAACTGATTCCTGATAGTTTTGCCCGGAAACAACAATTTCTCCGTGATAGATACCCGGTCGGGTAAACGTGGTTGTTTTTACTGTTAGCCAGATGCCTGTTGATGTCTTTCCGGGTAAAGAAATGGGAAAATCTACCAGAAAATTTGGTAGTCTCAGGTCCCCAAAAAATGGTTCCCATTCATAAAAACCAACTGCCCGCAGTTTCACCTCACCGGAAAAATCACCCTGGTCAGAGACAAGTTTCCTGCAGGACGCAGATAAAGAAACAATATTTTTGTTTGCGGTGATACCAAGCTGAAGGGAACGAGTGTCATTTTGTCCCAGGGTAAGAGATAGGATTTCAGGTTTTCTTCTTTCTGGATGTAACTGCCAGGGATAAACAACTTCTAAAACGTCAGAGGAGAAAAGACGGAAGGGTTTATCTGACAGCAGGGGAGATTTAATCTTTCCGAGAAGTCGTCTCCCGGCAGCAACCACAGCTTCAGGAGTTTCTCCAGTAACAAAAAGCCAGTGAATGCTGGCGTCGCTGTTTTTGTACCAGCCGACCACCCCTTCTTTGTTATTGAGAAAATTGGCATCAGACCAGATACCTTTTGCTGCCAGCAGCTGACGGCAGTAACGATGTGTCAGTGGCGTGCCAATAGCCAAAACAACCCCAGGATAGAGGTTAAGACCGATATCATCAGAAACCAGGTAAACACTGGCTTTTTCAGCAATTTCTCTGGCTATTTCCAGTTCTTCTTTTGTGCCCATTTTGGGATAAACAATAACAATTTCTCTCCGGCTGATAGCATCAGCCACAGTCTCCAGGTCCTCAGAAAGAAGTGGAGGTTTTAATGGTTTAAAGGCTGGAAGTTCTTCTCCAGGTTGAGAATGGGGCAGCAACTGGATATTTTTTACTATCGGGCTTAGTTCTCCCCGGACAGAATCAGACTTCAGAATAAACTTTGCCTGGCAGACGGTAAGAGGAAATGTGGTAGCAGAAGGTATCTTTATTACCTTACCGGGTTCGGTAACAGGACCCAACCAGCAGGTCCAGTTTTTTCCATTTCCGAACCGCACCAGAGCAAAAAGTTGTGTTTTCCCCTTCACTTTCACTCCATGTATTTCGCAGTCTCCGGCCCCGTAAGTATCCTGTTTTGCCGGGAAGATTTCATTTTCCAGCCAGAGGTAGTGCCTGCCAGAAGGTAGATTATCTGCCAGAAGATGTTCTGATTTTTCTTTTTCCGGATGCAAGATAAGTCCGGAATGGCCGGTATCCAGAAACCATCTAATTTTGCCCGTGCCAGAGACTAAAAGGGAAGCATTATCACCACAAAATTCAATTCCTGCCTGGCCACCAATCTGCCGCAGCAGAACAGATTTTCTTTTCAGCCAGGGTGTCTGCCAGCGCATGATGGGAAAGCCGCGGAATGACTCCATCTGAGGAGTATAAATAATTTCTTTTTCTTTTTCCTCGCATTCCCAATTTAAGGAAATACCCTTTATCCCCGGGGATAGACTTACTTCCTTTACCAGGCAGCCTTCCAGGGCGAAAGCAGTAGAGTACGCTTCCAGTTCTTTCACCCCTGTTTTTAAACCCAGGCTGGAAGAAAGTTCCAGTTTTATACAGGCAACCCCGTGGACAGGATTGATTTGTAAGGTAACCTCTTTCCCCGGATAGAGACTTTTTGTCCGGAATTGCTCCCAGAAGTTCCAGTCCCTTTCATACCGGCTGATGGTCTTTCCTGAAATGTCAAGAAAACTAATGGTGAAATAAGTATATTCTTCCAGGATGATGACCAGTTTTTCTATACTTGCTACCCGGGGAAGACTGACCATCAAAACTGCAGGAAGGTTTTCTGGTTGCCAGGATGTTTCCCTTTTCCCATCTATTGCCAGGCTGCCATTGCCGCTGGAACAGGTAAAGGCAGCATCCTTCAGAAGATTCTTACTGGCAGGAAAATTAGCCAGAGCAATTTCTTCTCCAGCAAGAATAATAGTTTCAGGCGTTTCTGGTAAAGGTGGTAAAGAACAAGAAGGTGTTTTCAAAAACGATTTTTCCGGTGTTGAATTTCTGGGTAACGGTCCCTGGACAATCTTTGTTTCCCCGTTTAACACAGAGAGGAACCATTCTGCTGCCGTGGCAGCCTGGCAGGTAGGGCAAAACCTGACTGCCTGCTCGAGGTTTTTAATGGCAGTTTCTTTATCAATACACCAGCTACCCCTTCCCGCCTTGAAAAAGTAATCACTGGCAGCATCAGCCAGATTGAGTCTCCTGCACATTTTGGCACAAAACATCATTACTTCCACCATCAATCCGGGCCGGGTGTCTAAAAAAGGTAGCTGTGCCAGTTGCTTGATTTTATGGCCATCGCGGTGAATGTCGCCAGCATTTTTTTCCAGATATTTTTTTATCAGATAAATGCTTTCTGTTTTTCCTTTCAGAAAGCTACTGATATGAGCGTAATAGTCTTCAGCTATTCTTCCAGAAGGCATCACTTCCAGGGCAAAACTGAGGAAAGGAATCTGTCGGGCAGAAGATAAACCTTGAATTTCTTTGAGAAAATCCTTCCAGAAAGGTTCTGTCACTCCGGCAGGTTGTTTTTTGATTTCTTCAAGTATTTTTAAGGCATCCTGATACTGCTTTGCACCAAATAACTGGTGGATGGAGGAAAGAATTTCCTTCAGTTTCTGAGCAGTGTTCTTCTCTATCTCTTCCATTTCCTTTAATTTCTGACTGGAATTTTCGTCTCCTGACTTGCTTTGCAAAAAAAGCAACCTTTTTAAAGCATTCCACCTTTCTGGGGTCTGTTCCTGGTAACGGTCAAGAAAACGTTTCAGCTCAGGAATGGCTTTTTCTGCTGGAACCGTGGAAGTGTAACAGTCGAGAAAGGACCAGAGAAATACTCTACTGTAAGGATAGGTACCACAGACTTCTTCTCCCCTTCTGGCAAGAATATATTTTTCTTCTGGTGAGAGAGGCAGACTGGCAATTGTATTCTGGGTTAAGGAAAGCATCCAGGAAGCATGCTGACAGTTGTCCAGGAAAACCAGCAAACAATCTTTTCTTATGTCTTCAGGTAAATTACGGTCAATAACAATTCTTACTAACTGGTAAAGCAGGCTGGCCTTCAAACTACCATAGTCAGGATAATCCTTACAGAATTTTGCAAACCCCTCTGCAAAATTCAGGTACCTGCCTGATGCAAATAAGGAAGAGAGAAAAGTATTTGCTGACCAGGCTGGCCATTGAGTTTCCGGGTAAACATTAGCCAGGTACTTCCAGCGGGAGAAAAGTTGCTCAGGAGTGAGACCTTTTTCCAGAATAATTTCTTCATAAATTCTTTTTGCCTGGTCCTGCCGGGCTAAATTGTGTTCCGGGTCGCTGAAACAGTTTCCGCAGAGGAAACTGCCAAGAAAAAATGGCAAGTAAGAAAAACACTGCTTCTTCATTATTCTTTGCTTAAAGCTAACCTGGTGAAAAGCTACCACATTCTGAATTTAGTACTCCAGGGACCATCATCTGTGCCAGAATTGGGCACTGGTGGTGTCACGTATTCTGCATGGCCATCAGCAAACAGAATGTTTACACCGTAAAAATGGTGTCTTGCCCACCAGTCCACCACCGGCCGACCAACCGTGGTACTGGCAAAACTTCTGGGTAGCCTGACTATGTACTGGCTGAAATCTCCGAGGACAAAAAATCTGCTGGGTTCCGGTAACCGGCCAAGTCTTCTGGGACCGGTACCACCTGTTCCCCACCAGTTCCTTCCAAACTGAAGGGTAAAATTATAGCCATAACTGTGGCCCAGCCAGGAAATGGCAGTACTTGGCCAGCTTGTCGGACACTGAAACTGAGGGATAAACCTGTCAATAGAAGTTGGCAGAGTGGAATCATGGCAGGTTTTTCCTGTCAGATCTAATTTCGGGTCCAGATAATGAGCAATCTGTAACATCCAGTGAGCCCAGTATTCAGTATTATTCGGGTAGGTGCCACCAATCCTGGCCGGGTCCCAGGTTACTACGGGAAAATAATCATCATTGTCCTGAAGATACAGGAAAATTGCCAGTCCCATCTGTTTGCAGTTATTAAGGCAGGCAGCACGTCTGGCATTTTCTCTGGCTCTTTCCAGCACAGGTAAAAGAATGGCAGCTAAAATGGCAATGATGGCAATTACCACTAACAATTCAATCAGGGTAAATCCATTTTTCACCCATAATTTTTTTCTGTCCATTTTTTCCTCCTCATTCAACAAAGGTAAACGGGTTATAAAGAACACCAATACCGGTGGTGGGATTATCAATGCTTTGTTCAATGTTAGGACCTGCTACCCACTGGACCCGGCCATCCATAAAAAGCACATTTACTCCCTGCCAGCCATGATTCAGGTAGGCACCGGTGATTCTTGGCTGGTAAGCACTGGCAGTCGTATCCTGCTTTGCTTTCCAGATAGAACTACGTTTGTCAAACGTGTAGTACCACTTATCGCTTTCATCTATTAAGAGGGCAAACTTCTGGAAGTAGGGGTCACTGCTGACCTGAAGCTGGATGGCATAGGCGTAAGAACAGTGGTTTCTTTTATCCTTTCCGGTGGGACATCCTCCCGGACAGTTCTGGGAAATACGGGTATTGCGGCCGATATGGTCGTAGGTGCGGGCTGAAGGGCAGACAAAAACTCCGGCAGATTTCAGATACCCTTCTGTCTGTAGCATCGCCAGAGAACGCAGCATATTCAGGCTGTTGGGCCAGGAAGGAAAAAATCCTCCAAAATCCTGGGCATACATAGTTAAAGATGTGCCCAGTTGTTTCAGGTTACTCGTACAGACGCCACGTCGCGCGTTTTCTCTTGCCCGGCCCAGGACAGGCAAAAGCAAAGCGGCTAAAATGGCGATGATCGCAATTACCACTAATAACTCAATCAAAGTAAAACCTTTACTGTCTGTCTTCACCTTATCCTCCTTGTTGATTCTCTGATAAGAATTTTACCCGGGATAATTGTTCTTAGTTCTACTTTCTCGCCCCGGATAAGACGGATTAGTTTTTCTGCGGCTTTCCTTCCTAAAAGAGAAGGGAAAATATCTGCGGTGGTCAGACTGGGGATGGTGTGCTGGGTAAAGGAAGAATTGTGACAGCCGCAGAGAGAAATATCTTCCGGGACAGATAATCCTTTTTCTCTGATGGCTCTCAAGGCACCAACGGAGATAAAATCATCGGCACAGACCAGTGCGGTAGGGGAATATTTCAAAATTTTTCTGGCATTTTCATAGCCGCTGATTTCAGAGAAAGCACCATGTTTTACCAGGGTTTTTTCATAACCAATCCCGTATTTCTGAAGAGCCATTCTATACCCGTTAAGTTTGTCCTGGCAGACAGTCAGTCTCTTTGGACCGTTTATAAAGCCTATCTTTTTGTGTCCTGACTTGAGAAGATGTTCTGTAAGCAGGTAAAAGATTTTCTGGTGGTCGACATCTACGGTAGAAACATTTTGTTCTTGTGTTCTGCCCAAAACAACGAAAGGGGTACCCATCTTTTGCAGTTTTTTTACCCTGTTATCAGAAAAGGTGGGCTCGGTCAGGATAACACCCTGCAGGGAATTTTTCTTTCCGGGCTCAAGGTAACCGTTCTCCGTATCAGTGAAGACCAGTACGTCCTGTCCGTACGTACATGTAACACTCTTGATTCCCAGAAGGAAATCAGAAACAAAAGGTGAACAGAGTCCCCCGTTGGTGGAGGGGATAACTATGCCAATAGGTGCACCTCCTTTCTCAGCCGAGCAAAGTTTTTCTGCCACATAGGTACCTTTGCCGGGAACCCGGAAGAGAAGGCCATCTCTGGTTAGTTCCACCAGCGCCTGACGGATACTGATGTGGCTGACACCAAAGAGATGACACATCTGTCTTTCTGAAGGTAGTAACTGACGGGGTTTGAGTATTCCTTCCACAATTGCCCTGCGGATGGCTTCCTTGACCTGAATATAGAGTGGCACAGGATTATTTCTTTCTACCTTCTGGAATATCTTTTCAGGCATAATGGCCCACTGTTTATATACAGATATATTTTACACCTGACACCTCTGGCAGTCAAGTCAGGCAGAAAATAAAAAGAGAAAGGAGTATTCTGTTTTGTGATAGGGTATAATAAAAAGGTTACAAGCAAGGAGGGTTATGGTCAGACGGGAAACACTGGTAAAGTTTATTGATAATTATCTGAAGACAACTGAGGTCAGGGATTCTTCCTGGAATGGATTGCAGGTAGAGGGTAAGGCTCTTGTAAGAAAAGTTGTGGGTGCTGTGGATGCGGGGCTGGAAACCTTCCGTGTGGCTCTGGCAAAAAAGGCGGATTTTTTGATAGTACATCATGGGCTTTTCTGGAAGCAGATTCTTCCTTATTTGACAGGGGTAAACAAGGAAAGAATTAAGATTCTACTGGATAACCAGCTATCTCTCTATGCCAGCCATCTACCTTTAGACAGGCATCCAAAAATAGGCAACAATGCCCTGTTGTTGAAGACTATTGGCGCTAAGAAGGAAAGGGAATATTTTCTTTATGAGGGCCAGAGTATCTCCTGGACAGGTATTTTTCAACCGGCTACAACTACAAAAGAAGTCGTAGCCAGGCTGGAAAAATATCTCCGGACAAACTGTCGGGTGCTGGACTTCGGACCGAAAAAGGTAAACCGGGTAGCTGTCTGCAGCGGTGCTGGTGGGCTGGCGGCTTTTACTCAGGCATTGAGCCAGGAAGTGGATTTGTATGTGACCGGGGAGGAAACTGATTTTTACCACCTGGCAAAGGACAACAATTGTGCAGTTATTTTTGCGGGTCACCATGCGACAGAAACCCTTGGTGTCCAGGCTTTATTGCGACTGGTAGCTGCCAGATGGAAGCTGGAGACAGTTTTTGTTGATATTCCTACCGGGCTTTGATTTCTCGTGGTAAAGAAGTTTTTTGGAGGAGGGGAATGGTTAATTTTCATATGGAGGAACTTCGCCGTAGCCTCCCGGGGATGGCCGGTAAAGGGAAGGGAAACGGTTCTCTGCGTAGCAATCGGGAAGCTCCCTTGCGGGCAGAATTGCTCAGCATAGAACAACTGAAGCGGCACGCAGTAGAGTTAGCCCGCCGGCATACGGCAGAAATAAAAGCCGGGGAGAATCTTCTTCTTGCCAGGTTAGATAAAAACGAAGAGATTCTTTTACAGGCTTTCACAGAACTCAGCCAGGCAGTGGAGAAACAGCAGGAGCTTGTCCCGGCTGCTGAATGGTTAATTGATAACTTCTACCTCATCCAGGAGCAGATTAGACTGGCAAGAAAACATCTCCCGCGTTCTTATAGCCAGCAGCTGCCCAGTTTAACCAGAGGACCGTTGACTGGTTATCCCCGGGTTTATGAGATTGCTTCCGAGCTTATTGCCCACAGCGATGGACGGGTGGAAGACAGAAATCTTTATACTTTCGTAGCAGGCTATCAAACGGAAAGTTTTCTCACCCTTGGTGAACTCTGGGCCATTCCGATTATGCTGCGGCTGGCTCTGATTGAAAACATCAGACGGATAGCCAGCCGGCTCATCAATAGCCGCGCCGCCCGTACTGAAGCAGCCTACTGGGTAAACCAGATGAGTAAAGCAGTGGAACAAAGCCCTGATAATCTTATCCTTGTTGTCGCGGATATGGCGCGGGCAAATCCTGTCCTAAATTCCTCCTTTGTGGCTGAATATGCCAGACTTCTTCAGGGGCAGAGTGCCGTCTTTGTTCTTGCTCTCACCTGGCTGGAGCAGCGTCTGGCTGCTGAAGGTTCTTCCATTGAACAACAGGTGCGTTTAGAAAATCAAACCCAGGCCGCAGACCAGGTTTCCATCAGTAACAGTATCAACAGTCTGCGTTTTCTGGATGGGATGGACTGGCATGAGTTTGTAGAAGGTGTCAGTGTAGTGGAATCAATTCTTCGGACTGACCCGGCTGACGTTTATTCCCGTATGGATTTTGCTACCAGGGACCGTTATCGTCATGCAGTAGAAAAGTTAGCAAAATTTTCAGGGCAGAAGGAAGAACAGGTGGCACAGAAAGCGATTGAACTGGCTAGAACCTGTCGGCAGCAAAATGGGGAAGATATAAAATACAGCCATGTTGGTTTTTACCTGATAGGACCAGGTATCTCTGAGTTAGAAAAAGGCCTGGGCGTGCCATTGACTTTCTGTCGCAGGCTAAAACTCTGGTGTCAGAAAAAGGTTTTTCTCTGGTATGCGGGCAGCATTGGAGTGATAACATTGGCTCTGTCGCTGTTTATTTTGCGGGCTATTGGTTACCTCCCGCTGTGGCTGGCAATTTTCACTCTTTTTTTGCTTTTCGTCGTTTGCAGTCAGCTTGCTGTTGCCTTGACCAACTGGATGACAACACTTTTTGTCAAACCGGTGCTTTTACCGCGTCTTGATTTTTCCCGGGGATTACCTCCGGAGTGCAGGACGCTAATAGTTTTCCCGGTGATCTTAAGCGACAGCAAAACGGTGGAGCAACTCTTAGAAAATCTTGAAGTCCAGTACCTGGCTAATCGGGATGAACATATCCATCTGGGACTGCTTACTGATTTTAAAGATTCCTTCCAGGAAAAGGAACCGGAAGATGAAGTTCTTTTGCACGAGGTTAAGGAGGGTATTCGGAAACTTAACAGGCGGTACCGGAGCCAGGGACAGGATATCTTCTTCCTTTTTCATCGCGACCGGACTTGGAACCCAAAGGAAAAGTGCTGGATGGGTTATGAACGTAAAAGAGGCAAGCTGCTCGGGTTGAACATGCTCATCCAGGAAGGGAGAAAGGATGCTTTTACCCTTATCCTGGGAGAAATGGAGACTTTAAGGAAAGTGCGTTATGTGGTCACTCTGGACGCTGACTGTCAGTTGCCCAGGGAAGCAGTACGCAAGATGGTCGGGTGTCTGGAGCATCCTCTGAACAAGCCCCGGTATGAGGAGAAGAAACAGACAGTGGTGGAGGGATATGGTATCCTGCAGCCCCGGGTAGCAACCAGTCTAACAAGTGCCAATCGGTCTCTCTATGCGAGGTTTTTCAGCGGAGAGCCAGGTCTGGACCCCTATACCAGAGTTGTCTCTGATGTCTATCAGGACCTTTTCCAGGAGGGCTCTTTTGTAGGTAAAGGTATCTACCATGTGGAAACTTTTACCAGGGCACTTAAAGAACGTTTCCCTGATAATTTAATTCTCAGTCATGACCTTCTGGAAGGCTGTTATGTGCGTTGTGGTCTTATCAGCGATGTCCAGGTATATGAGAATTTTCCGGCTCGTTACAGTGCTGATGTAAAGAGAAGACACCGCTGGATTAGAGGAGACTGGCAGATTTTAGCCTGGCTTTTTCCCCGGGTCCCAGGAAGAAGAGAAAAATGGGTGGTCAATCCTCTGAACAGCATAAGCCGGTGGAAAATCTTTGATAATATAAGAAGGAGTCTCTTCCCTCCTTTCTTGCTGCTTTTGGTCCTGGTAGGATGGCTGTTTTTAAAACCGGTCTGGATCTGGACAGTTCTCACCTCCGGACTTATATTTTTACCACTTTTCCTGAATGCCGCCTGCGGGATGCTGCAACGGTCAAGAGAGATGTACTGGCTGGCTGCTTTGCGCATTGCCTTCCGTTCCGCAGGCAAGTATTTTATTCAGGCCTGTTTCTTTCTTGTTTTCCTTCCTTACGAGGCGTTTCTTTCGCTTGATGCCATCACCAGAACCATCTGGCGTCTTTTGATTACCAGGCGTGGGCTACTGCAATGGGTGACCTCTGTTGAATCAGAGAAGAAATCAGAAAGTAATCTCTCAGAATTTTTAAAACTGATGTGGGTGGCTCCGTTAATCTCCATAGCCAGCTTAGTATCTCTGACAGTTTTTTCCTCTGTTTCCTTGCTCTTTGCGGAAATTTTTATCTGGGGATGGCTGTTTTCCCCTGTGGTTGCCTGGTGGTTGAGCCAGCCGCTTGTGATCTGGGAGACAGGTTTAAATGAGCAACAGATTTATTTCCTTCGGCGGGTTGCCCGGAAAACCTGGAGTTTCTTTCAAACTTTTGTGAATGCCGGAACCAGGTATCTGCCACCGGACAACTATCAGGAGTACCCGGTCAGACGCGTCGCTTACCGCACTTCACCAACCAACATTGGCCTGACTTTACTTTCTACGCTGGCAGCCCGGGATTTAGGGTATCTCACCGGCAGCCACTTTGTTTTTCGTCTGCAGCAGACTTTGAATACCCTTCAACGGTTGAAACGTTTCCGGAAGCATTTTTACAACTGGTATGATTTAAAAACCTTAGAGCCACTTGCCCCTGTTTACATTTCCACTGTGGATAGCGGAAATTTAGCCGGACATCTACTTGTTCTGCACCAGGCACTTTTGGAGATGTGTGATTCTCCGATTTTTGCCGAACAGTCACTGGCTGGTTTGGGTGATACTCTGTATGTGCTGCTGGAAGTAGCCGGTCAAGCCGAGAAACACCAGTTAAGACAGCTACCGGTTTTTTCGCGGGTGATGCGGGCAGGCTGGCGAGAGTTGACAACCCAGATGGAACAACCCGTGAAATCTTTGACTGGTATGTTTTCCCTTTTAGAAAAGGTGAAAGAGATGCACCAGGTGATGGAGGGAGAACTGAGAACCAGAGACAGAGAGGTAAATCGCTGGCAGAGGCTGTTAAGGGAACACTATCAATCCCTGGAGGAGGAGCTAAATACTATCAGTCCCTGGGTGAGATTGCTTGCCGAACGGCCGCAGAATAATCTCTGGGCAGAATCCGTGAGAAAAACCTTAGAAAAACTCTGCCAGCTGGTAGATGAAAATCTTCCCCTGAGGAAGCTGGCTAATCTTTCTGCAGAGTTAGAAGGTTATCTCAGTGACCTGAGGGATTATGCGGCAGCAAGTCAAGCTTCTGATTTGCTTAAGTGGCTGGAAAAACTTTCTTCAGCGATTGAAAAAGGAGCAAGTAAGGCTGAGCAACGTTTGCAGGATTTAACCTCCTTAGCGGAGAGATTTGCGGAAATGGCTGATATGGACTGGGATTTTCTTTATGACCGTTCCTCCCGGTTATTGTCACTCGGGTACCATGTGGCAGAAAGAAGAAAAGATGCCATCTATTATGACCTTCTGGCTTCAGAGGCAAGACTGGCCAGTTTTGTCGCTATCTCCCTGGGACTGCTTCCTCAGGAGCACTGGTTTGCTCTAAATCGCTTAATCACCGGAGAAGGTGAGAATGCTGTCCTGGTCTCCTGGGGTGGGTCAATGTTTGAGTATTTAATGCCGCTTCTGGTGATGCCAAACTTCCGCGGGACTTTGCTTGACCAGTCATGTCAGGCTGCGGTCAGGAGGCAGATAGAGTATGCGGCGGAACGGGGTGTGCCCTGGGGAATCTCTGAAGCTGCCTACAACGCGGTAGATTCCAGCCGGAATTACCAGTATGATTCTTTTGGCGTCCCTGGTCTGGGTTTGAGAGCAGGACTAGCTGAGGACCTGGTGGTGGCGCCTTATGCCTCAGCTTTAGCGTTGATGGTAACACCAGCCAGAGCCTGCCAGAATTTACAGCGTTTAAGGAAGGAAGGGATGGAGGGCCGTTTTGGTTTCTATGAATCCGTGGACTATACACCAGGAAGACTGGTACCGGGTCAGGAGAAGGCAATTGTTCGGTGTTTTATGGCTCATCATGAGGGAATGAGTCTGGTTGCCATCGCTAACACCCTTTTAAACCTGCCCATGGTGCGGCGTTTCCGGCAGAATCCTTTTTTCCGTTCAGCTGAACTCCTGCTGCAGGAAAGGGTACCTGATGTGGAACCATTCCAGTGGCCAGCAGAAGAATTGCCGCGTTATCGTCGGACTTCAGAAAAACAGGCAGCACTGATGAGAATTTTTACTGAGCCTGATACCCCGATGCCAGAAATCCATCTTCTCTCCAACGGGCGTTATACCGTAATGGTCACAAATGCCGGAGGAGGTTTTAGTCGCTGGCAGGATATACTCCTGACAAGATGGCGGGAGGATTACACCCGTGATAACTGGGGTCTTTTCTTCTATGTGAAAGATGTCTCTACAGGTCAGTTCTGGTCAATAGGTCACCAGCCAGCACTACGGCCTGGCCGCAGATATGAAGTTATTTTCTCCCAGGCGAGGGCTGAATTCAGAAGAGTTGACGGTGATTTTGTCACCCATATGGAAATTGCTGTTTCTCCTGAGGATGATATTGAGCTGCGCCGTATCAGTATCACCAACCGTTCCTGGTCTACCCGGACGATAGAACTCACCAGTTATGCAGAAGTAGTTCTGGACCAGGCATCTTCTGATGCCACTCATCCTGCTTTCAGTAAACTTTTTGTCCAGACAGAAATCCTGAAGCAGAGGCAGGCGATTATCTGTACCAGGCGGCCGCGTTCAGAGAAAGAAAGAGGCCTCTGGTTTTTTCATCTGGTGACCATCCATGGTGAACCAGCAAGGTCAGTAACCTATGAAACGGACAGGATGAAGTTTTTAGGTCGGGGGAGAACTCCAGCAGAGCCAGTGGCGCTGGAAAGGGAACTTTCTAACAGCCAGGGACCGGTTCTGGACCCGATTGTGGCTATCAGGTGTCATCTCACCCTGGAGCCAGATGAAACCAGGGTTGTTGACTTTATTTCCGGTGTGGCAACCGAGAGAGATAAAGCAGAGTTGTTGCTGGAACGCTATCATGACCCTGATTTAGCCAGTCGTGTTTTCAGTTTAGCCTGGACCCACAGCCAGGTTGTTTTGCACCAGTTAAATACCACAGAAGCGGATGCTCAACTTTATGGAAGGTTAGCCGGTTCTATAGTGTACGGCGGACCACAGCGTCGTGCTCCTGCAGGAATTCTTTTGAGGAGTAGAGGCAGACAGTCTGCTCTCTGGGCGTATGGTATCTCAGGAGATTTACCGATTGTTCTGGTGCGCATCAGCGATGCTTCACGGGTGGAACTCATCAGACAGATTCTGCAGGCTCACGGTTACTGGCAGGCCAAGGGGTTGAAAGTTGACCTTGTTATCTGGAATGAAGAAACTGGTAGTTACCGTCAGCAGCTGCATGATTTAATCATGAATATTTTAGCCGGTTTCCCCAATACTCAACTGGATACTCCAGGTGGTGTTTTTGTGCGCCGTATTGATCAGATGACAGAAGAGGATAGACTTCTCATGCAGGCTGCAGCCAGAATCATTCTTCAGGATAGCAGAGGGTTACTCCCAGACCAGATAAGTTACAGAGCTACTGCTGAACTTCCGCCTCTTATGATTCCGGAAAAGAGCCGGCGCCTGGAGGCAGGGGAAGGACTATCCAGAAGGAAGGATTTAGAGTTTGCTACTGACTATGGCGGTTTCACCGCTAATGGCAGAGAGTACGTTATCCATGTCTGGCGGAGAAGGTTACCTCCTGCTCCCTGGGTAAATGTTATTGCCAATCAGGTTTTCGGGACAGTAGTTTCAGAATCTGGTTCTGCTTACACCTGGGCGGAAAATGCCCATGAGTTTCGCCTTACACCCTGGTACAACGACCCGGTCTCAGATGTAAGTGGAGAAGTGGTATATCTCCGGGATGAGAAAACAGGATACTTCTGGTCAGCTACACCTCTTCCCGCAGGAGGACCATTTCTCTACAGAGTTACCCACGGGTTTGGTTATACGGTTTATGAGTACCAGGAAAACTTTCTTCATTCCCAGATGTGGGTGTTTATTGCTCCTGATATGCCGATAAAGTTTTTTTATCTGAAGCTAGATAATAACTCCTCACAGGCAATGAGGCTTTCGGCGACAATCTATGTGGAATGGATATTGGGACAGTTACGTTCTCAGACAGCCATGCATGTTTCTACAGAGGTGGATTCCCGAACAGGGGCTATCCTGGCGAGAAACCATTACAATATAGAATTTGCTAATAGGGTTGTTTTCCTGGATGCAGGTGAAGCGGAACATGAGTTTTTAGAAAGAAGTGTTACCGGAGACCGCACAGAATTTTTGGGACGAAACGGCACCCCTGTAGCCCCGGAGGCCATGAAACGGGAACGTCTTTCCGGTAGAACTGGAGCAGGCTTTGACCCGTGCGGTGCAGTGCAGGTTTTCTTTGACCTGGAGGCTCAGGAGAGCAAGGAACTGGTTTTTGTTCTGGGAAGCGGGCATAACCTGGAACAGGTGCGCAGTCTCCTGCTCCGTTATAGAAATGTTGCTGCTGCCAGGTCTGTCCTGAAAGATGTGCAGAACCGCTGGAGACAGTTACTCAGTGCAGTGCGGGTGGAAACACCTGATTTAGCGTTGAATATTATGGCTAATGGATGGTTGTTATACCAGACGTTAGCCTGTCGGTTTTTTGGCCGGAGTGCCTTCTATCAGTCTTCAGGTGCCTACGGTTTCCGGGACCAGTTACAGGATGTGATGGCTCTGGTTCATGCCACACCTTCCCTGGTACGTCGTCATTTGTTACGATGTGCTTCCAGGCAGTTCCGGGAAGGAGATGTGCAACACTGGTGGCATCCGCGAATTAGCCGGGGTGTCCGCACCAGAATTTCTGATGACCTGCTCTGGTTGCCGTTAGCCACCAGCCGGTACATAGCTACCACCGGGGACAGGGAGGTGCTGGGACACCAGGTGCACTATCTGGTAGGTCGTCCTCTGGGAACCGGGGAAATAGATTATTATGATTTGCCCTATCAATCAGAAGAAACAGGTTCCCTTTATGAACATTGCCGGCTGGCTATCCGTCGCGCCTGCCGGTTTGGACCACATGGACTGCCTTTAATGGGAAGTGGTGACTGGAATGATGGAATGAACATGGTAGGAATTGAAGGTAAAGGGGAGAGTGTCTGGCTTGGTTTCTTCCTTTACCATGTGTTAATGGAGTTTGCTCCGGTAGCTGAAGAGTGGGGAGATAAATCCTTTGCCGAAGAATGCCGTCAGATAGCCAGAAATTTACAGGAAAATATTGAGAAACATGGATGGGATGGAAAATGGTACAGGAGAGCTTATTTTGATAACGGGCAAGTCCTTGGTTCTTCAGTCAATGAGGAGTGCCAGATAGATTCCTTACCTCAGAGCTGGGCAGTTCTTTCCAGGGCTGCAGGAAGGCAGCGGGCTATTCTTGCTCTTTCCTCAGTAGAGGAATATCTTGTAGACGAGAAAGCTGGACTTATCAGGCTTTTATTCCCACCTTTTGACAGAAGTCACCTGAACCCGGGGTACATAAAGGGCTATGTCCCGGGTGTGAGAGAAAATGGTGGTCAGTATAACCATGCTGCTTGCTGGGTGGCTATGGCTCTGGCACATCTTGGTGAGGCTGATAATACCTGGAAAATTTTCCGGTTGCTGCATCCCATTTATCGGAGTGAAACTACGGAAAAAGCTGAACGTTATGCTGTGGAACCCTATGTCATGGCAGGGGATATTTATGCTGTCAGTCCTCATACTGGAAAGGGAGGCTGGACCTGGTATACCGGAGCTAGTGGCTGGATGTACCAGCTTATACTGGAATCACTCTTGGGTTTAAGAAGGAAAGGGCAGATGATAGAAGTAGTTCCCTGTGTCCCTGAAAACTGGCTTTCTTACAAGATTCATTATCGCTTCGGGAAAAGCATCTATCATCTGGATATAATCAGAAAAGGACCGGGCAGTTCAGTCAAAACTGTTCTTCTGGACAACCAGTTTATCCAGGATAAAGCCTTTCCCCTGCAGGATGATGGGAAAGAACACCAGGTGGAAATTCACTTTGGCTGAAATACTTATTTCCCTCTGATTAAGCAGGCTACTTCATGTCCCGGTTCTATCTCTTTCAGAGCAGGAATATAGTCCAGACAGCAATTTTCAAACTCAGGACAGAAACAGGCATAAGGACAACCCTGGCTAGGTATGGTTCTCAAGGCTAACCGGGTAACTCTGTACTGAGAAGAAGCCACCAGAGACATAGTATAAGGATGAGCGGGTGATCTGATAATCTGGCTGGACTTTCCTATTTCCACAATTCTTCCCCGGAACATGACCGCAATTCTATCAGCAAGAAATTCCACCACCTTTAGATTATGGGAAATGAAAAGGTAAGTTAAAAAGTATTGCTCCTTCAGTTGCAGAAAAAGATTGAGAATCTGTGCCTGAACAGAAAGGTCCAGATTGGATGTTGGTTCGTCGCATACCAGAAATTCTGGTTCTGGACCAAGCGCTCGGGCAATCGCTAACCGCTGTCTCTGTCCTCCGCTGAACTGGTGGGGCAAGCGGTCAAAATCATCAGTACTCAGCCCCACATCCAGAAGCAGTTTCCTTGCCCTTTCTTTTTTTTCTGAAAAACTACCGGCAGCTGCCTCCATAATAATTTGACCGGCTTTCATCCTGGGATTGAGAGAACGGTAGGGGTCCTGGAAAACTATCTGAAAGTTTTTCCGCAGCCCACGCAACCTGCTTTCTGGAAGATGTGTTATCTCTAAAGTGCGAAAGAAAATCCTGCCAGAACTGACGGGAAGAAGCCTTAAAAGTACTTTCCCGAGCGTGCTTTTTCCACTCCCACTTTCACCGACCAGTCCAAGGGTTTCTCCCTGGTAGAGACGCAGGTCAATGTCCTTCAGAGCCTCCAGTCTTATTGCCCCGCCCAGGGGGTCTGTCAGCTGGTATGTTTTATTAACTTTTTTCAGTTCCCAGAGTTTTTCCATAGCGAAAACACCTTACCTTGATATCATCTCTCCTGAATACCGGCGGCTGGCTGCAGGTACATACGGGCAGTCTGTATCTACAACGCGGGTGATAGGAGCAACCAGAAGGTAGTCTCCGGAAATCAGGTACAGAACCCGGGATGGCACTGATGGTCTGTTTCGGCTGATACTTTTCCGGAAGGCACCCGATGAGGTTTTCTGTGTAAGGATGCAGTGGTGAGGAAAAAATTTTCTTCGCCGGTCCGATTTCCACAATCTGTCCTGCGTACATAACAGCAAGCCTGTCACCGAAATGACAGGCCAGGGCGATATCGTGTGTAATCAGAAGAAGGGCAAGTCTATGCTTTTCCTGGAGGGTTTGAATAAGAGTCATAATCTGAATGGCAGTGGTGACATCAAGAGAGGTAGTTGGTTCATCTGCAATGAGAAGAGCGGGCTGGTTAATTAAAGCCATGGCAATCAGGCTACGTTGTTGCATCCCACCACTTAACTGGTGAGGGAATTGCCAGTAATGCATAGGTTTTAAGCCCACCTCTGTCAGAGCCTGGAATACCTTCTCTTTTTTTTCTTTTTTTGTAAGTGGTGCTCTGATAGCTTCTGCAATCTGGTTGCCAATAGAATACACCGGGTTAAGGTAAGAAGATGGTTCCTGAAAAATCATTCCTATTTTTTTGCCTCTGATATTCAGCATATCTTTTTCGGCAAGATTAACAAGGTTATCTCCCAGCAGGTTTATCTCTCCCCGGTCAATTCTGGCATGCCGGGGCAGGAGTTTCACAATGGAAAGGGCAGTCAGAGTCTTCCCGCAACCACTTTCTCCTACCAGAGCAAGACTTTCCCCGGATTGGATGTCAAATTCCACTTCAGAAAGGATATTAACCGGGATCTTGCCCTGATGATAAAAGGAAACCTTTAGATTTTTAACGTTTAACATTTAACATCCTTACCAGTTCTTAGGGTCAAGTACATCCCGGAGGCCATCTCCTAAAAAGTTAAAGCAGATAACCGTGAGGAAAATGCAGCCACCAGGTATCAGCATCCAGGGTGCACCTGTTAAGATACGGAGATTGCCAACACAAATAGAAAGCATGTTGCCCCAGCTGGGGTATGGTTCCTGAATTCCTAAACCAAGCAGGCTTAATGTTGATTCTCCCAGGATATAGCCCGGAATGGAAAGTGTTAAGGCTGTGATAGTGTAGGAAAAGGTATTCGGGAGTATATGTCGGGTAATGATACGAAAGCTTGATAATCCTAAGGCCCGGCTGGCCATCACAAACTCTTCTTCTTTCAAGGAAAGAACCATCCCCCGGATGACCCGCGCCAGGGAAGCCCAGCCAATTAAACTCATAATAACGACAATGAGCAGGTAAAGCTGGAGGGAAGAAATATTTGGTTTGAACGCAGCGCGTAAAGCCAGAAGAAGATAAAACCCGGGGAAGGTCATGATGATTTCTACCAGCCGCATCAAAACAGTATCCAGACGTCCCCCTATGTATCCTGAAATTCCGCCGATGAGAAGACCAAGGAAGAAAGAGATGGACACACCAATCAGACCAATGGAAAGGGAGATTCTGGCCCCATGAAGAACACGAGAGAAAACATCCCGGCCGTGCAAGTCTGTCCCGAAAAGAAAAATCTTACCTTCCGGCGCCACACCAAAGAGGCGGCGGCCACCAGAAGGGAAAAACATAATTTCGTAGCGCGTGGAGAAATCCTCCTGATATTCCTTTAAAGCTGGATTAACAATTGCTATCCGGTAAACAAACGGTCGCCAATGGAAACGACCGTCTCTGTCAAAAAAGTGGATTCTTGTCGGCGGGCAAAGAGAATATTCCCGGAACTGGCTATCATAAGGATAGGGTGCAATAAAATCAGCCAGAAGAGCAGCTAAGTAAAGCAGAAGAAGAAGCACCAAAGACACGCAGGCTGGTCTGTTTGCTCTTTTTAACCGGTTCCAGAAGTTTATCATAAGTTTCCCCTTTCTACTTGAGGCGAATGCGTGGGTCTGCAATTACCAGAAGGATATCCGCTATGAGGTTTCCAGCTACCAGCAAAAAACCTCCTATGAGAAGGGAAGCCATAACCAGGTAAAGATCCTGAGACAAAACTGCATCCAGGATGAGACGACCCATTCCTGGCCAGTTGGTTATGATTTCCACCAAAGCAGCACCGCTTAAGATACTGGAAAGTTCATAGCCAAAAATGGTAATCATCGGATTGATGGCGTTCCTTAAAGCATGCTTGTAGAGAACAACAAACCGTGGCAGTCCTTTGGCATGGGCCGTCAGAATATAGGGACTGCCCAGGGCTTCCAGAAAGTTATTTTTCATCAGGCGGTAAAGAGAACCTGTGCCCGCAAGTGTTAAAGCCAGGCCCGGCAGTAAAAGATGGTGGAGATAATCTATGAATTTTTGCCAGAGACTGGCCTGTTTCCAGAAGATACTGGTGGTGCCACCAACAGGTAAAACCAGGGTGCGGGCAGCAAAAAAAACCAGAAGCATTGCCAGAAAGAAGGAAGGGAGAGAAATACCAACATAAGCTAAGCTGGATAAGAGTGTTTCCTGCCAGCGGCCATTTTTCTGCGCCGCATATATACCCAGGGGTATGGCTACAAGCCAGGTCAGAGTAATGGAGAAAACAGAAAGGCTGATGGTGTTTAGCAACCGCTGTCTAATCAGAAAAGCATTAGGCACATGGTAAGCAAAAGATTCACCGAGGTTTAAAGTAAGGATATTCTTCAACCAGTAAAAATACTGGACCATAACAGGTTTGTCCAGGCCAAAATTCTTTTCCATGGCAGCAATGGTTTCCGGTGAAATCTGCGGGTTCATCTTCAGCTGGGTGAAATAGTCTCCAGGAGCAAGATGGATGATAAGAAAGGAAAGCAACGTCATACCCAGGAGAAGCGGGATAAACTGCATCAGACGCCTGAGGATATACCTTCTCATTTTTTAACTTAGCCAGCGGGAAAGATTTTCCCTGACGAAATCATCGTCCGCCAGATGGCGATAAAGGTGGTAGACTCTTACAATTTCTTCTTTCTGTCCAGGAGAAAGAGTTTCCCTGGGGTCAAGGCAATAGATATTAGTGAGCAGCCCCTGCTGATAAAGAATCTGATGAATTCCAGGGAGACAACCAGCAAAGTTATGGGTAGCATCAAAGACAGCGCTATTACAATCGGTGATAGCAGCAGCCAGAGTAAGCATCTCTTGTGGTATCTTCTGGCCGGATTCTCTAATTTTTCTTATCCTGTTAAATATTGCGACTGCCTTTTTTGTCCAGAAAGCCCAGTGTCCAAGAAGACCACCCTTTATCTGAATTTTTATTTTACCGAACTGATAAGTGGTCAGAAGGTCAAGTACAATATGGTCGTCGTTTCCGGTATAAAGGCAGATTTCCCTGTGTCTGCCTGAATCAGCCAGGGCTCTCACTACATCCACTGTCTGGTACCGGTTGAAAGGAGCAATTTTAATACCCACGACATTGGGAATCTCCAGAAATTTTCTCCAGAATACATATGATAGTACCCGACCGCCAACCGCGGGCTGTAAATAGAAGCCGAAAAGGGGAATAATTTCTGCCACTTTCTGACAGTGGTCCAGTAGCTGACTTTCAGATTCCTTTCTGAAGGCAGCCGGACTTAAAAGTCCAGCGTGGTAGCCGAGTTCTCTCGCCAGCCGGGCTTCAGCAGTAGCCTGTCTTGTTTTCCCGCAGATTCCGGCAATGGCGACCACGGTATTTTTGAGTTTTTTGTTATGCTGGCTGATGGTAGAAGCCGCCAGTTCCAGTACTGGCCGGTAAAGTCCTACCTCTGGTTTATGGATGGCAAACTGGGTGGTGTGCACGCCAATTGCTAAACCGCCACAGCCAGCTTCCAGATAATACCTGGTCAAAACCTTCTGCCGTCTTTCATCCAGTTTTCTAAATTTATTCAGAGCCAGAGGATGTGCTGGAATCATCAGTCCAAGCCGTATTCTTTCCAGAATATCTTGCGGTGGTAAAGGGTAGTTTGGCATCAGCTCATCCTTTTTGACTTTGACATAGGCTATAGTTTATTGTACTATATAAGCATGGCACGCAAAAAACAGGGTAACGGAAGGGATTCCAATCCTAAAAGACTGGGCACCAAGGTTTTTTCTGGCCAGAAGGTGAAAGCCGGAGATATTATTGTGAGGCAGAAGGGCTCCCGGATTCAGCCCGGTAAGAATGTTGGCCGGGGACGGGATTTTACCCTTTACAGTCTGGCTGAGGGAGTAGTTCAGTTTGGTGTGAGGAAGGGAAGAACTGTTGTGAATGTAGTTAGTTTTTCCTCCCCATGATAAGGACTGGCCTGGCTTTCTGTGAAGTATCCTTTATCAGAAAAGTGCTGGCAGAAAAGAAAGAGAAGAAATTTTTTACCAGCCAGGAATTGGCCAGAGGAAATCATCTCTCCCGGGCTGTTCACCTTTCAGGGGTGCTGGCAGCCAAGAAGGCTTTTCTGGACGCTCTCCAGAAGCCAGGATTTCAGCCACTTAACCAGATAAATATCCACTCTTTAACAACAGGCTGTCCTGTACTGCAGACAGATTGTCCTTCCCTGAAATCTGCTTTACGCAAGAAAAAAGTTTGTATTTCTATCTCCCATACCAGGAAAACAGGAGTTGCTTTCTGTCTGATTTATTCCAGGAAAAAATAAGATGGAGGAACAGGAAAATAAGAGAAATTATCCCTGGGAGAAAAGGAATCCGGAAAGCCACAAGGGTAGTTACGGTCATCTTTTTGTCATGGGAGGGAGTCCTGGTTTTACCGGTGCAGTATGCCTGGCAGCGCAGGCAGCGCTGAGAAGTGGTGTCGGACTGGTGACAGTAGGTATTCCAGAAAGTCTAAATGATATTCTGGAAGTGAAGCTAACTGAACCAATGAGTTTACCTTTACCAGAAACAGGGGAGAAAACTTTTTCTCTCAGGGCTGCAGAATTAGCACTTGATTTCATTCGTGAAAGGAGTGATGCGGCAGTCATTGGTCCAGGAATTTCTCTTCATCCAGAAACGATAAACTGTCTGACTTCTTTAATTCCGCAGATTCCGGTTCCCATGGTCATAGATGCAGATGCTTTAAAAATTATCTCTACCAGAATGGAGATTATGAAAAAGCTGAAAGCACCAGTTATTTTGACACCACATCCCGGGGAAATGGGATATTTAGTGGGTAAGTCCGCAGCAGAGGTGCAAAAGGATAGGCTGAATCTTGCCAGGAGACTGGCTGAAGAATATCAGGTAGTTGTTGTCCTTAAAGGCCATCGGACAGTGGTAACAGACGGCCATAACGCTACTATTAATCTTACAGGAAATGCTGGTATGGCTACAGCTGGTGCGGGTGATGTACTATCCGGAATAGCAGGTAGTTTCCTCGCACAGGGAATGCAGACCCTGGAAGCCGCTTCCTGGGCAGTGTACTTTCATGGTCTGGCTGGTGATTTAGCAGTCTCAGCAAAAGGTGAGATATCCTTGATCGCTTCTGATTTGATAGAATATCTACCTCTGGCTTTCCAGATGTTTAAAAGGAAAGGTGCTCCTTCCTGAAGCCTGGTAGTTTCCGGAGATTTTTTAAGAAACAGGGCTACCAGGTGGCAAATCCCTGTCCAGGGTTAAAATTGCCAGCTGATTGTTTGCCAGAGAAGCGAGAATCATTCCGTGACTTTCCACCCCGCGGATATTTTTGGTAGCAAGGTTGGTCAGGACAATCACGTTCTTACCCACCAGTTCCTCTTTCTGATACCAGGGTTTAATCCCGGCCACCATTTTTCTCTTTTCATTTCCTAAATCCACTGTCACCAGATAGAGTTTGTCAGCGTTTGGATGGTCCTCAACGTCTACCACCTTCCCCACTCTTAAATCCATTTTCTTGAATTCCTCAAAAGAAATATCCATATTGCCCCCTTTTCCGTTACTTATATCTCAGAAGACTTTCTCTGTCAAACCGTATGTGTAGTTAGAAAGTTAAAATGTCGTATTGCAATTTTTCTTTTCCTTTGTTGCACAAGGAGTTTCCAAGAGCAGGGTTTTTAATTCCCTGTAATTTCTATTGTTTGAAAGATAAAATGTCGTATTTTACCAGAGTAACTGTTCAATGAACTGGTCATGGTGGCACACTCTTATCTTTTGATGAGCACAAAAATTCTTCCAGATAGCGCATTACATCCTCTTAACCTGGCTGAAAATAAAGACAATCCTTTCGGGTTTATCCTTGTGTTGCTATTTCTCAATTTAAAGTATTAAGTTTTTTTTGATGGTTTGATAGCGATCGGATTATGACATTCTATCTTTCTAATAACAACCGTAAGGTAAATAGCCAGGCAAGTTTAACTGATTTTGAAGGGCTGGTTAAAAATCCTGAATTCAGGCCGAAGATGAATTTCTCCGGTTAACAGTCTCTCCTGAAGTTTTCATCTCGCAGTCACTTTCGGTATAGTTTTTCCGCCTCCTGAAAAACTCTGTTTGCTTCCTCAATTAACCCTTAAGTGTCTGTTAAATAAAAGTAAATTCTTCAAGGAATATCATAAGCCCTGGAGAAATTCTGCCAGCGCTGGTAGAAACTCAAACTGCTAAGATGTTTGCACTGTTATCCTTTTCGTCGTAAACTAATTCTTATGGAGAGGAAATGACCAGCAGAGAAGTGGTGAAAAGAACAGTGGAGTTCAGGAAACCAGCCTGGCTGGCGCACAACTTTCCTGAGCCTTACGGCACAGATTTTGCCTGGACAGGGCTGGACCCTTCACCTGATGCCAGACCAAAGTCAGGTAAGGATGAATGGGGTGCTATCTGGGAAAATATCGGGGTCAGTAATCTCGGTCAGGTAAAGGATTTCCCCATAAAAGACTGGTCTGATTTTGACAGGTTGCGGATACCTGACATCAAAGAGCCACAGAGATACCGTCATCTGGCGACTGCCAGGGAAAAGGCAGGAGATAAGTTTCTCTTAGGTGGTGGTATTTCCATATATGAAAGGGTGCACTTTCTCAGAGGATTGGAAAACACCTGGTCTGATATCTACCAACATCCAGATGATCTGGGAAAGTTACTGGACCTTCTGGTGGAGATGAACCTGGTAGTGATTGATCGTTACGCTAAAGCCGGAGTGGATGGGTACATCTTCTGTGATGACTGGGGTCTTCAGAACAGGCTGATGATTTCTCCGGAGAAGTGGCGCGAGCTCTGGAAACCCCGTTACCGTCGCATCTACCAGGCATGCCACCAGGCTGGTCTGGTGAGTTTTCTGCATTCCTGTGGTTACATTATGGATATTCTGGATGATTTGATTGAGGTGGGACTGGATGTGATTTGTATGGACCAGCAAGAAAATATGGGACTGGAATTGCTGGGAAAAAGATTTGGTGGACGCATTACTTTTTACGCTCCGGTTGACATTCAGAACACAATGGTTTACGGCAGTATCCAGGAAATTCGGGCTTACTGCTGGAAGATGGTAAAGTTTCTTGGCCGGCCAGAAGGGGGGTTCATCGCTGCGTGGTATTCTGACCCGGTCGGGGCTGGGCATCGGCAGGAGGCTATTGATGCTATGTGCCAGGAGTTCCTGAAAATAAGCCAGCAGGTTTATGGTAGTTCAGGTGGAAATACCTGAGAGAAAACAAAATTCACTGAGAGGAGAAAAATGAAACTGGGGCTGGTGACTTATCAGCTGGCAGCAGAATGGGATTTAGATACCATTATCAAGAAAGGGAAAGAATTAGGTTATAAGGGGGTGGAATTGCGCACCACCCATGCGCACGGGGTGGAACCTTCCCTGAGTAAGGCAGAAAGGGAGAAGGTGAGAAAGAAATTTGCGGATTCAGCAGTGAAACTGGTAGGTCTTGGTTCAGTCTGTGACTATCACACTCCAGACCCGGAGGAATTAAAGAGAAAAATTGAGGAGACAAAGGCATTTGTTCTTTTAGCCAAAGATGTAGGTGCGGAAGGAGTAAAGGTCAGGCCAAATGCTTTTCCAGAAGGAGTGCCGAAAGAAAAAACAATAGAACAGATTGGTCTGAGTCTGGGTAAGGTCTCCAGGTTTGCTGCAGACTACGGGGTAAAAATTCGGCTGGAGGTTCACGGGGCAGGAACCGCACATCCACCTTTTATCAAGCAAATGGTGGATATCGCCAATCATCCTAACTGTTGTGTCTGCTGGAACTCTAACTTAACTGATCTGGACGAAAATGGGTGTATTGACAGGAATTTTAACCTTCTCAGCGATAAGATAGAGATTGTTCACATCAATGAACTGAGCAACGAATATCCCTGGGTAAGATTGTTTTCCCTCCTCCAGAAAAGAAACTTCACCGGTTGGTGTCTGGCTGAGGTTGGGGGAAGTTCTGAGCCAGAAAGATTTTTCCGTTATTACCGGGCACTTTTTGAGGCTTATTGCCGCCTGGCTCAACTGTCACTTTGATTAATGCCTCACATCAATCTGGTAGAAATCAGTGTGGAATCCTGGCCATGAACTGTTGCGGTGGTCAGCAGTGGTATCCTTCCCCGGGGGTAAAGCCACAAAATTGTTTTCTGCGACCAGGGAAGAATTACGCGCCTTATGTCTGGAGATAAGTTCGTTCTTCAGACGTTCCTTTTCTTCCTTAAATTCAGCTAAAAAAGCCAGATTTTTTAATTCCCGGGGGTCTGATTGTAAATCAAACAGTTGTTCTCCTGCGCCTTCCGGGTAGTAAATGTATTTCCATCTTCCATCGGTGATAGCAGTGTAACCCTTAGTACCTGCTGCTCCTGCTTCTAAGTATGTGCGGCTTTCTATTTGTCCTCTTGCCAGTTTTATTAAATCTATGCCATCAGTATCTTCCGGTGGACTTCCACCAGCAGCAGAAACAATTGTAGGTAGAATATCAGCATGTGTCACCAGGGTATGAATCTGGCTGCCATAACAGCGGTTGGTCCAGGTTTTGGGCATTCTTAGAACAAAAGGGATTCTGGCTGATGGCTCGTGAAAGAAAACTTTAGAACAGGTATGGTGGTCGCCTAAATACTCGCCATGGTCTGAGGTATAAATGATCAAGGTATTTTCCAGCATTCCAAGGTCCTGGAGGGCAGATAGAACACGTCCCAGATTATAGTCTATCTGGGTAATAAGACCGTAATAGGCAGCTCTTGCTTCCCTGATTATTTCCGGTGGCAGTATGTCATAGTCCAGAGCTTCGCGGAAACGGCGGAAGGGTAGCGGACAATGTTCCGGACCAGCCCAGTCACCATAAACTGGTTCCGGGATAGGGCAGTTGCGGTACATGGAGTAGTATGGTTCCGGCGGGTCAAAAGGAGGATGTGGTTTGGTAAAGGAACACCAGAGGAAAAAAGGTACTGTAGGGTCGCGTCTTTCCAGGATGTATTCCAGACATTGTTCTGCTATCCAGGAAGTCAGGGTGAGAGATTCCGGGACAGTGGCCATACCCGGATACATTTCATTTTGTCCCAGTCCGTGGCGCATGGGCTGGAAAGGGAAGCCTGTTTTTCTAATCCAGCGGTAATAGTCTTCAGGCAGAATCATCTCGTCAAATCCATGCCTGGCACGTTGAGGGGAAAAATGCATCTTCCCGATGGCTGCTGTTTGGTATCCCAGTTCCCTGAGGTAAGCAGGCAGTGTACTTGTTCTTCCCATGACCTGGCTGGTTTTTCCGTTACCCCACATGCCATGGTGGAAGACGTATTTGCCGGTCATGATGCCTACCCTGGCAGGGACACAGATAGGACAATCGGCATAGGCACGGGTAAAAGTTACTCCTTCCCGGCAGAGAAGGTTGAAATGGGGTGTTCTCATAAAGGAAGGAGCCTGCTGTGCACAGGTGTCAAATCTTTGCTGGTCTGTTGTTACCAGAAGGATATTCGGTTTTTCCATCTTTGCCTCACTTTCTTTTCTGTCCGTATCTGGATGAGTGGTACCTGTCAAACCATTTCTTTATCTCTGAATATGGCAGGGGAGAAATTTTATGCTTCAGCAGTCTGCTGAGGACTAAAGCGTAAAAGGAAGTTTGGGCACAGTATTCCGCCATTAAGGCGTAAAAGGCTGCTTTTTCCGGAGTTTCACCGACTGTGAAAAGACCGTGATTTCCGAGGATGATAGCAGGACAGCCCGTGGCATAGTAAGTTTTTAGAAAGGTTTTTCCTATAGCATCGGCTTTGTTGTCCACATAGGAAGTTACCGGGATTTCCTGGCCAAATACATCAGCATGTCCTGTAGAAAAAGTCGGCACTGCTAACTTGAGGATGGCAAATACTGTGGTAAAACAGGAGTGGGTATGCGCTACACCTCCGATTTCTTTAAGGTGGTTGTAAAGAAAAAGATGGTGGACAGTGTCTACAGAGGGTTTCAACCGGGAGATAATAACTTCTCCGTTAAGTTTCACTCTGACGAGATGTTGAGGTTGGAGTTTTTCGTAAGGTACCCCGCTGGGCTTAATCAAAATTTCTTTTCTCTCTCTGTTCAGCCCACTGACATTACCCTGGGTTCCATAGACCAGACGATTCTCCCAGAGAGATAAATTTGCCTGCCAGATGGAGAAGCGCAACCTCTTAAGAAAGCTCTTTCTTTTCTTATTCATTAGTTTTACCCTTTAAGGAAAGAAGTTCCTTCATCACCTGGTAAAGACTTTCCCTGTAGTCTCTTGTGCCAAAGGAATCATGGAGTTTTCTGTAAAGTTCGTACAGGCGGTTATAAATCTGGTGGTTGGCTGAATCAGGCTGGTAAACTACCGGCTGGAAATGACATAGTCTTTCCTGTAACCGGGAAACTGAAGAAAAACCAGTTTTTTCTGGCCCGGCAACCACTGCTCCAAAGATAGCAGCTCCAAGGGCGCAGTTTTGAGAGGAGGCAGAAATTTTGAAGTTCCGGCCAATGACATCAGCATAAATCTGCATGAGGAAAGGGCTTTTTTCCGCAATTCCACCGCCGGTGATAATCTCTGAGACTTTCACCCCATATTCTTCCAGTCTATCAATAATGACCCGGGCACCAAAGGCTGTAGCCTCAATTAAAGCACGGTAAACCTCAAAAGGTTTTGTTTTTAAGGTAAAACCAAGAATCAGCCCGGTTAATTTCTGGTCCACCAGAACTGTTCTGTTGCCATTGTGCCAGTCCAGAGCAAGTAACCCGGATTCCCCTGGTTTCAGACACTTTGCCTGCTTTTCAAAGTAAGTATAAGAACGGCCAGGAAATTCAGGCATAAAGGTTTTTACAAACCAGTAGAATATATCACCAACCGCTGACTGACCTGCTTCCAGACCATAGTAGCCAGGGACAATAGAATCAGGGACAATTCCGCACAGTCCTGGAATATCAGGCAAAGGCTGGTTCTCAGGGAAAATCATTAAGTCACAGGTAGAAGTACCCAGAATTTTCACCAGGGTCCGTTCTTTAATCCCGGAACCCACCGCTCCCATATGCGCATCAAAGGCACCTACACTGAGGGGAATGTTTTCTGGAAGTTTCAGCCTTTCCGCCCAGGTACGGCAGAGGAACCCGGCCAGTTGACCTGCAGGATAAGCCTTCTGGTAAAGTCGGTTTCTTAATCCCCGGAAAGAGGGAGAAAGAGTACACAGGAATTCCTCATCAGGTAGTCCTCCCCAGTCTTCACTGTACATGGCTTTATGACCGGCAGCACAAATACTGCGGATAACTTCTGCAGGGGTTTTCTTGCCTGCAAGGAGAGCCGGAATAAAATCCACCAGTTCTACAAAACTGGCACTACAGGCAAAGACTCTGGGGTCTACCCGGGAAAGGTGTAAAATCTTGGAAAAGAACCACTCGGAAGAGTAAACTCCGCCTATGCGGGCTAAATACTGTGGTCTTATTTTTCTTGCCAGTTGTGTAATTTCTTCGGCTTCTTCCACAGAAGTGTGGTCCTTCCACAACCAGGCATAAGCATTTTTGTTATTCTTAAACTCAGGATGAAAGGCTAATGGTGTCAGGCTGGCATCCACCGGTAAGGGGGTACTGCCGGTAGTGTCCACTCCAATACCAACAACTGCACCAGGTGAAAATTTTTTTTCTTTTTTCCGGGCTAGCTGGAGAAGTTTTTTGATTACCTTTTCCAGACAGACTACATAGTCAGCAGGATTCTGCCTGGCTAAATGCGGATTTTTTTCGTCCAGGATGACCCCATCAGTCCCGGAAGGATAGGGGACAACACTTGCAGCAAGTTCTTCACCTGTTTTCAAGTTAACTAGAACGGCTCTGACAGAGTTAGTTCCAAAGTCAATCCCAAGAGAATAAGACATTTTTGCCTTCTCCCGTAGAAGTTTGAAAGGTATTTTATCTTTAATCAGCCCTTTCAGACAAGTGGTGGGGTTCAGGTAGAAAATGACAGCGCTGTTTTCAGATGATAAAATTGAAGCAGGCAAAAATATGCGCACCGTTACTGTTTACTTTTCTGTGTTATTCATTCTTACAGAGTATCTCTGGTCAGGAACAGAAAGGGAAAATTTCGCCCTGGCAGTGGAGTATATGGTTCCAGGTCTGGCTGAGGTTTACGCCAGGACTGGTGTTAAGTGGGCTAAAGCCATGGGGCAGGGGTTTTCCTGGGCGGATATTGAACCCTCTGCCCCTGTCAAGGGCAAACATTCATATCGCTGGGATTTTACAGATAGATTAATTCTGGAATACCAGAAGGCTGGCTTCCAGAATTTTCACATCTATGTGAAAAGCATGAGTCCCTGGGCTTCTACCAAACCCGTGAAACTGATAGGCCACGGAAGTTCTCCCCTGAAACCCGAGCACATAGAAGATTATAAAGCTTTCCTCACCGCGCTGGTACAGCGTTACAATCTCCACCACCCTGACCATGTTCCCGGACTTCTCTATTCTGTGGAATACTGGGAAATTGAATCAGAGTGGGGCACTGGTTTCTGGCAGGGGACGGTTTCTGAATACCTGAATTTACTGAGGATAGCCTATTCCACTGTCAAGAAAGCCAACCCTGAGGCAAAAGTTATTCTAATTGGTTTTTTTCTCGCCGGGCTTTTTGAAGGGCATCCTGATTTGCAGGAAATTCCACTTACACTTTCCAAAATGCCAGCAAAGCGGAGGAAAATAACAGTTCAATACCTGACCGAGATGAAAGAACTTCTTGCTCATCCTGAAATTTTTGATGTCGTGGAATTCCATTCTCTGAGCGACTGGAGCGAAATACCAGGGATGATAAGATTTCTTCGTCAAACGATGAAAGAATATAACTATGAAAAACCTATCTGGGTGGGCGATGTAAACTATACGGCTTCGCCACTGGTTTTCTGGGGTAATCCCGTTCCTCCTTATAGAGAGGAGCAGAAGCCTGCTATTCAGGAAACGCTGAAGGCTCTGGCTGAGGAAAAGCATCCCCGGAGAAAGGAAGTAATAACGTGGTTTCGGGCAGAACAGGCCAAAGGACTGGTGAAAAAAGCGGTTCTGGCAATGGCTGAAGGGGCACGAGGTATCAATCTGGGAAATCTAAAGGATGAACCTATGTTTGCTCTTGCTCCGGGTCTGGCAGGGACAGTGGCTTTTCAGGGGCTCATTGACACAGAGGGTATTCCGGCCAGACCTGGTAAGGAAAGACCGGCCTACAGAGCTTTAACTCTTCTGGTGGAAAAACTGGGTCATTTTTCCAGTGTGAAATCACTGGCTTCTGGTACGGGTATCTACAGCTATGAATTTACCAGGGAAGGGAATAACAAAGTATATGTTTTCTGGTATGATGATGGTAAAAGATATCTTCCAGGAGATAAACAACCGGAGAAGGAAGTAAGCCTTGTGTTGCCAGGTGGCAGTTACCTACTTACAGAGATCCCCACTGGAGAAAAAACGGTGTTTGCGAGAACTATTTTTCTTTCATCTTCAGGAATAAAGATAAAGCTTTCCACCACGCCTGTATTTCTGGAACCTGAATCCCGGAAAATGTCTTGCCCGGGTGAGAATTAGATTAACCAGGAGGAAAAATGGCAGGTGTATTTCGTTTCTCATTTGGTCCGTGGAACATTCATGAAGGGGCAGACCCTTTCGGTCCGCCTGTGCGCCGGCCAGTGGAGCTGGGAAGAAAATTGAAGGAGTACAGAAGGTTAGGTTTTGAGGGAGTGCAGTTTCATGATGACGATGCTGTGCCTGACCTGAACAATCTCTCAGCCAGGCAGATAGAACAGGAGGCGAAAACTTTAGCACACCTTTTACAGGAAGAAGGCCTGGTAGCTGAGTTTGTGGCTCCACGACTCTGGGAGGATTACCGTACTATTGATGGTGCTTACACTTCCAATGATGAAAAATGCCGGCAATATGCGCTGGAGAGAAGTTTCCGAGCGATTGACATCGCCCGGGCTCTGGGAACAAATCTTATTGTCCTCTGGCTGGCCAGGGAAGGTACCTACATCCGGGAATCAAAGGATACCAGGGTGGCTATTGACAGGTTGGTGGAGGCAATTAACGCCCAGTTAAACTATGATAATTCCATCAGGATAGCCATTGAACCAAAACCTAATGAACCTATGGACCAGGCTTTCATTCCAACAGCCGGCCATGCTCTTGCTGTTGCCAGCCGCTGTCTGGATCCTGGCCGCGTGGGAGTGAATGTGGAAAGTGCCCATGCCATTTTAGCCGGGCTTGACCCTGCAGAGGAGATGGCTTTTGCTCTTTCTTTCGGAAAATTGTTTTCTGTTCATCTCAATGACCAGAATGGGTTGAAGTTTGACCAGGACAAGGTTTTTGGTTCTGTAGATATCCGTAGAGCTTTCAACCAGGTCCGGGTTCTGGACAGGTATGGTTACGGGACAAACGGGGAATGGGTTGGTTTGGATGTTAAGGCGATGCGTACCCAGCCTGAGGAAAAAGCCACCAAACACTTAAAAAATAGCCGGGCTATGTTTCTCTCTTTGCTGGAGATTTCCCGTAACCTGGATGAAGAGAGAATCTCAGGGCTGATAAAGGAGAGGGACTACGAGGAATTAGAAGGCTACATCCTGCAACGGCTCATCGGTCGTTAGAAAGACTCAGATGAAGAGAAGCTGGTGGTAGTCTTCATACCTATGAAAGTCAGCTTTGGGAAAATGGGCAGTAGAAGAAAGCTCAGGTTCTGTCCAGGCTGAAGAGTAATTGTACCGGCATACAGCAAATCGCCAGCCTGTCTGCGGGAGGCTAAACTTCTCTAAACCAAAGGAAGACCAGGGGATGGTAATTTCTACAGCCCAGGCTTCTTTCAGGATAAAAGTTTTATACCGACTGTGGCTGTTAAAGTTTAGAACATCTTCCCAGGAAACCTTTTTATTTCTGAATTTTTCCCTGGAGGGGATGCGCAGGTCCATGATGTGTCCGTTGGGGGAGATATGAATTTCGTAATACACAGTTTGCCGTGGCCCTGGTTTGATAAAAAATTCTACAGTGTCACCCAGCATCCATATTTTCTGGTTGTCAGAGGTAACCTTTGTAATGATTTCACTGTCTTCTAAGAAAGCTGCAAACCGCAGTCCTTCTTCATCATACCCAGTCCAGGCAAAACCATTCTCTCGCGGAAGGTAATTTTCCTTATCCCAGAAGCGAATCAGAGGCAGTTCAGACTCTTCCGGAAAAGGAGCTGGTGGTTTAACAGAAAAATCCTTTACCGGACCGCTGATTTTCTGACACAAAACCACTTTTTTCTTTTCCATTTTTCCCTTTCGTAATTAGTAACTTATTTTTGCTGAAGGAAAAATCCAAACTTTTTCAGTGGCCAGTAACGACAGAAGGCACGACCTACGATAAGCTCTTTCTCCACTGGTCCCCAGATACTGCTGTCCTCACTGTTGTTGCGGTTATCTCCCAGGAGAAAATAGCAGGATTCTGGAATGGTGAAAGGTTCTATCTGATAGGCAGTGGGTTCCTTGATGTAAGGTTCGTCCAGCCGTTCGTTGTTGATATAAACATATCCTTCTCTGACAGATAGTTTTTCACCGGGAAGCCCGATAACCCGTTTGGTAAGAATTTCTTCTCCTCCTTTGGGGTCACGCAGGACAACAATTGTTCCTCTCTCAATCCGTTCGGGTTTAACTGCGGCTATCCTGTCGTTCCTTTGTAATAATGGCTCCATAGAAGAGGAAGTAATCTGGTAGAAGCGGACCTGTTTTAAACCGAACAGGTAGCCGACCAGAAATATTCCACCTACCAGGATTAACTGCCTGAGAAGTCTAAACATGTGTTTATTTCAACTGAAACGAAATTTAACACTATGGATTATACCTGAAATCTTGACAGAGTGGAAGAAATATCGGTATAACTGGTAAAACCTGTAATGAACTGAAGAAAAATGGAAGAGGAAAAAGGTTTAGACATCACCGGGGAGATTCTTTCCAGGTTAGATCTAACAAAAATAGTCGCAGAATACGTCACGTTAAAGAAAAGTGGACGGTCGCTGAAAGGACTCTGTCCCTTTCACCAGGAAGATACTCCCTCTTTTTTTGTCAGTCCGGAAAAGCAGGTTTTCTATTGTTTTGGGTGCGGTGCAGGGGGTAATGTAATTACTTTCCTTAAAAATATTGAAAAGGTTTCTTACGGTGAAGCGCTGGAACTGGCAGCTCAAAGGGCAGGGATAACCTTAGCCTCAGGAACGATTGAAGGCAATAAAGAGAAAAACGAGATATATCAGGCTAACCTTTTAGCAGCAAAATTTTATCAGTCGGTTCTTTTCCAGCCGGAAGGCAAGGACGGGCTGGATTATCTTACCAGTCGCAATCTGGGCGAGGAAGAAATAAAACGTTACGGGTTAGGCTATGCTCCAGGGCAACCGGATTTCCTTGTGGCTAAAATAAAGAAGGAAGGATGGGAAAAAGAGCATTTTAAAAAAGCGGGTTTAATAGATGGCTCAGAAAAGAGGGATGTTTTCCACCGGAGAGTTCTTTTCCCTATTTATGATGTGAAGGGTCAGGTACTTGGTTTTGGTGGAAGGTGTGTTGACGACAGGCAGGAACCGAAGTATCTCAACACTGCAGAAAACCTTGTCTTTAACAAGAGAAGGATTCTCTACGGGCTCAACTGGGCACGGGAGGGAATCCGGGAAACAGGTTATGCTTTGATTGTGGAAGGATATTTTGATGTTCTCCGCTTACACAAGCATGGTTTTCGCAATGCTGTAGCTCCTTTAGGAACAGCACTGGGGGAAGGACACTTGCGCCTTTTGAAAAGGTTTACAGAACGGTTGCTCTTGCTTTTTGATTCCGATGAATCAGGAGTTCGGGCTACCTTAAAACACCTGGAAACTGTTTTAAGCAATGGCTTTGAAGTAAAGATAGGGATTTTACCTGTTGGTTTTGACCCGGACAGGTTTTTGGAAGATTATGGCGAACAATCTTTCTCCACCTTTATGCAGAATGCTCAGGACTTTCTTGATTTCAGTTTATCTGCACTCAGCGGTCTTTATCAGAGTAATTCTCCACGGGGAAAAGCGAGGTTAGCCAGGGAGATAATGAGATTAATAAGATGTATCCCGGACGAGGTGGAACGTGATGAATACAGAAAAAGGTTAGAGGAAAAACTGCAGTTATCTCCTGCAGTTGCTCAGTTGATAGAAATTGCGGAAAGAGAAGTCCTGCCAAAGCCTTTTTCCGAAAAGCAGCCTGCTGGGAAAAACTCCCGCCAGGAACTGGCGGAAAAGGAATTGATACGACTGGCACTGACTGATAAAAGTTACTGGGAACGATTATCTGAGGAAAGGGGTAACCTCACTGAAAACATAGAGAGGTTGCTTAATTCAGGAGAGATTTTGAAAAAGGAGGGACTGCCGATTACTATTTCCGGATTAATCTCCAGATGCCAGGACGAGAAATTAAGCAGATGGTTGGCAGAAATCTCTGTGGAAGAAACTGAAGTAGAAGGTGAGAAGAAGGAAAAAATTTACAGTGACTGTGTTTGCTGCCTGCGCCAGTGTCGGTCTGCTGAGGAGCTTAGAATGAGGCTGGCAAAGTTGAAGGAAAAGTCCTCAGAGGAAGAAATCAGTGTGGAGGAATTGAAACAGATACAACAGACATTGTGGGCAATGAAAAAAGGAGTAGAACTATGAGCGAGAAGATGGCTAATGTGTCTGACCGGGAGAAGAAAATAAGAGATTTCATAGAAACAGGGAAAAAGAAAAAGCATCTTTCCTGGGAGGAAATCAACGAGATTTCCCTGGATATGAGTACAGAAGAAATTGATGACCTTTTTGAGGAACTGGAAAGCTGGCATATTGAGATTGAAGGGGAGGAAATTCCTTTTATTGAGGAAAAAAAGGTGGACCTGGAAGAAGCCAGGAATCCACTCCGTTCCTATCTGAAAGGTGCAGGTTCTTACTCACTTTTAACACATGAAGAGGAAGTGGAGATTGCGCGTGGTATTGAAGAGACTAAGAAGAAAATAAGTCGTGAGAAGAGTGTCTCAGGAAAAAATTTAATCCGGTACGAAAGGCAATTGCAGGAATTACGCGGCCGTCTTATCCAGGCTAATTTGAGGCTGGTAATCAACATAGCGAAAAGGTACAGCAATTCTAAACTTTCCATCCTGGACTTAATTCAGGAGGGAAATATCGGTCTGATGAAGGCGGTGGAGAAATTTAAATACAGAACCGGTTTTAAGTTCAGCACCTATGCCACCTGGTGGATAAGACAGGCTATCACCAGAGCCATTGCGGACCATTCAGCCACAATTAGGATACCAGTTCACATGATAGAAAAAATAAACAAAATGAACAAAACTATCAGATACCTTTCGCAACAGCTGGATAGGGAACCAACCGACCAGGAAATTGCGGAAGCGTTGAACCTTGACGAAGATAAGGTACGTGCCATTAAACGTTCCATGCGTCCGGAACCTGTATCCCTGGATTTACCGGTAGGTGATGAGGAACGGACCACAGTGGGTGATTTTATTGAGGATAACGATGACCCCGGTCCCTTGCATTATACCAAGCATTCTCTTTTGCGGGAGATGCTGGAAAAAGCGATGGAGGTTCTTGACGAACGGGAAGAAACTATTATCCGTTTGAGGTTTGGTCTGGATAAGGAAGGCTATCCACGGACATTAGAAGAAGTTGGTCAGTATTTTCGGTTGACCCGGGAAAGAATCAGACAGATTGAAGCCAAAGCCATCCAGAAACTGCGCAATTCCGATAAGGCGCAGAAGTTGTTGCCTTTCCTGCAGGAAATGTATACCGGCCTTTCTGCGAGATAAGGGATGAATTTTATTAAATTCCTGGGTACGGCCGGTGCCAGATTTGTTGTTATCAAGCAGCTACGAGCATCCGGGGGACTATGGGTGGCTGTTGCAGAAACAAATCTTTTGGTTGACCCGGGACCCGGTTGCCTGGTGAGATGCTGGAAAAGTCGTCCACCCTTAGACCCTGGAACCCTTGATGGAATTTTCCTTTCCCATAAACATCTTGACCATTCCGGAGACGTCAATATTATGATTGAAGCAATGACCAATGGTGGTTTTTCTCCCCGCGGGGTTCTTCTGGCTCCTTCTGATGCCTTAAAAGAGGATGCTGTTGTTTTGAATTATCTCCGCTCTTTTCTCCAGAGGATAGAAATTCTGAAGCCCGCCGGTAAATATAAACTTAATCAACTGGAACTGATGGTACCTATTGAGCATCAGCATGGGGTGGAAACTTACGGTTTCACCATGAGGACAGAAGGTTATCCTGCTATTTCCTATCTCCCTGACACCAGATTTTTCCCAGAGTTGTTTTCTGCCTACGCGGGAACAGAAATACTGATTATCAATTCAGTGCTGCTTCAACCCCGCCCTCACATTTTTCATTTATCTCTTCCTGAAGCAGAAGAAATTATTAGAAATATTCGGCCGAAAACAGCTATTCTGACCCATTTCGGAATGACTGTGCTGAAGGCGCGCATCTGGGAGAGACAGGAGGAAATTTCTCAGAAAGTAGGAACCAGGGTTATTGCCGCCAGTGATGGTCTGATGCTTCCTCTGGACTGACAGGTCGTGTTTCTACAGCCATCCAGTGAGAAAGGCAAGGTAGCGGCAATAATTCAAAAAATCAGGCCAGGAAATGTCAGGTGGTACCCCGTGGTCGCAGCCAGGGATATAACCACCCTCTTTCAATAAAGGTGGGATCACCCTTTCCAGTTCCTTTTTCATCACTTCTCCGCCCCTGGCTATTGCTCTTTTATCCAGTCCACCCTGGTATGCCATCTTTTTGTGAAACTGATTACGGAAGGCGACAATGTCATTTCCTGCTGCTACCTCAATCGGAGTAGTGGCGTTGATACCGGACTCAATCCACAGGGGAATAAGCTGTCCGATGTAACCATCTGAATCCAGCATGATAATCTGGCAACCACTTTCTCTCAACCTTTGAGACCAGGCTGTCCAGGAGGGGCTAAGGAATTTTCTTACCATGGCAGGGGAAATCATGGCTTTCTCTTTATAAGCCATATCTTCGCTGATAATGACATAATCAAAGGTAACAAAATCAACTACCCTGTCCAGAACAGAAAGAACAAACTTTTTCCAGAAGTTAGCCATCTCATCAACAAAATCTGGCTGGGTAGCCATAAGAAGACAAAGGCCTTCCAAACCGCACCAGTCTCTCATGGTCCAGAAAGGTCCTGGAATGCCAATCCCGCAGACAGTTTCCCGGTTCCTTAAGCAACTGGCTACTTTTTCTATATCTTCGGGATACCGGTCTTCAGTATCTGGGTTATATCTTTTCTTCATCCTTTCCCAGTCGGAGAAGTTTTCCACCGGAAACTTATGCCATTTTCTGGTGACAAAGTCCTTGGCAGTACGCAGGTAACTGAAATCGTACTGGTCAGAGATTTCTACAATAGCACCTTTGCTATCCTGAACCAGATAATGGCCAGCACAGTGCTGGATAATTTTTTCTTCAAAGGGTGGAAGGGGAGCAAAAGAAAGTCTGAAGGCAGGAACTTCTTCCTTTTTTGGTTCTGCGGGCAAACCAATCTGGTGTTTAAGATACTCAAACCAGTTAACATTTCTTGGTAGCCCCTGGCTGTACCAGACATTCAGCGTTGATTCCCGTGGCCCACCCGGAGCAAAATAGACTTTATCAGGCTTCCCGAACAAAAGTGATTGCAGAAATCTTTCTCTTTCCGTCAAATTTCCTCCTTTCCCGTGAAAGATGTTCCTTGAAGAATCCTTTCTGCGTTCTGCCACCAGACCCACTCCTGGAATTCCCAAGGTAGCTGCAGGTTGTTAAAAAGGTTTTCGTAGTCTGCCACCACTTCCGCTATACTCTCCGGGGCAACATCACTGCCAAAAACTATTTTCTGCCATGGCCAGGTCCGGTCAGGACTCGGATAGGAACAATGGGGTGACCACCAGAGAAGTCCACCAATGTAATCAGGGCTCCGGTATTTCAGAAGAGAACCGGAAAAATCAAAAGACAGGTTAGGGTTCCAGCGACAGGCCATAGCAGCCTCATCACTCCAGGGATTCCCGAAATGAGCACCGATAATGGTTAGTTCCGGGAAACACCGGGCGATGTGGTCCAGATAGATGGGCCTCATGAGACTACTGTCACAATCCTTCCAGGCTGAGGTATTGGCAACAATGCCAAGATGAAAAACACAGATCATTCTCAGCCGGGCTGCTTTCTCATAGAGAGAGAAATACCGGGCATCATTATAGGGGAAAGTGGGGGCAATAAACTTTAGCCCCAGAAATCCTTCTTCTTTAAAATGTTCTATATCCAGAGTACTACCGGTGCGAAAATCAAAACCAGCAAAGGGGACAAAGAAATCAGGATAGTCTTTTGCTGCTTTGAGCACCAGTTTGTTATTACCAGGCAAACGGGATTCAGGCATACCTAAAACAACAGTCTTGATTACTCCAGCCTTTTCCCCATTGATTCTCAATTTTTCCACATCCTCCTTTGAATGGAGGTGCTGGTGAAAGTCAATAATCTTTCTTTTCATGATATCCTTAAATTAAATTTTAACACGGGAGACAGAAAATAGAAAAATTTTCTGCCTGCCAGTATAATAAAAAAATTCTATGGTTGACTTTGAAGTACTGGTAATTGGTGCCGGGATTGTCGGGCTGGCAGTGGGTCGGGAACTGGCAGAAAGTGGTTTTTCTGTAGGTATGCTGGAAAAAAATCGCCGTTATGGTCTGGAAACCAGTTCCCGTAACAGCGAAGTACTCCATAGTGGTATTCACTATCCACCTGATTCTCTAAAAGCCAGTTTGTGTGTCCAGGGGAACCAGTTGCTTACTTCTCTGCTGAAAGAGTATGGTTTGATGTATCTACCCTGCGGCAAGCTTACCCTGGCTGTAAACCCGGAAGAGGAGGGCAATCTTTATCACCTGAAGCAACAGGGAGAAAAAAATGGGGTGCCCGGGCTAAAACTTTTGAGCGGAACACACCTCAGCCAGATAGAGCCAGAAATTAAAGCAGTTTCTGGCTTGCTCACCCCAACGACTGGCATTTGCAACGCTCACCAGGTGATGGATTTTCTCGCGGAAAAATTTCGCCAGAGTGGTGGACTGATGGGATTAAATTCCAGAGTTACAGGAATAGAGTGGACCGGTCATCTTTACCGGGTTAGTGTTTTACAGGAGAAAGTGGAAACATACACAGCTTGTGCAGTTATTAATTGTGCCGGGCTCTTCTGCGATGATGTTAGCCGCATGCTGGGGCTGGTTTACCGGTTGTACTGGGCGAAAGGAGATTATTTCTCAGCACATAACTGCCCCCGGGTGAAACACCTGATATATCCGCTACCTTCCTCTGATTCTCTCGGTATCCACGTGACACCAAGACTCGCTGGTGGATATCGTCTTGGTCCGGATATCCAGTATGTGGAAAAACAAACGAATCCCTATCCGGATGAAAAGGGGAATCCTGGCTATGGGGTTGATGCTGGCAAGGACAAGATTTTCCGGCAGCAGGTGGGATACTTTCTCCCGGGGATAGAAAAGGCAGAAATATTTCCAGAAACCTATGGACTGAGACCAAAGATTCAGGGCCCAGGGGAACCATTCCAGGATTTTATTATCAAAGAGGAGAAAGAAAGAGGGTTTCCTCATTTTATTAACCTGATTGGTATAGAATCTCCAGGGTTGACTGCCTGTCTGGCGATAGCAAGGCTGATGAGGAAATTTTTCTGAAATATCCTCTGCCCAGACCTTGGGTATTGACAGGGAAAAGATAAAGAAGGTATAATCACACAAAATGAAGAAAGGTCGGTTCCACTTACTGATTGACAGGGAGATTCAACTGCGGTTTGTCGTGTATATTGTCATTTTTATGACTCTGGCGATGGCTGTAGGGAGTGTAGCAATTTTCTACAATGTCTGGGAGAGTATCCTTCAGGATGTTGTTGCCAGTAATGAACTGGTTACCCAGATTTATCACCTTTCCTGGAGAAGATTTTTACCGGTGAGTATCAGTCTGACCCTGGGCATGGCAGTTTTATCCTGTCTGGGCATGATTATTCTTTCCCACCGGGTCGCCGGGCCGGCTTACCGCATAGCTACTATCCTGAAAGAGCTCAAACAGGGACGGCAACCAAATTTTAAGTTAAGGAAAGGGGATAGTCTCTATCCGGTTCTGGAAGAACTGAAATCTTTTGCTGAACAGCAGGAAGCTATCACCAGAGCCGCCAGGCTGGTAATTTCCCACTGGCAAAATGTGGAGATTAAAGACATAAGTTTTAATCTTTCCCTGAAAGAACTGGAAAACTGTTTAAGCCGGGGCAAAAAACCTGAGGAGGGCGAAAACCATGAGAAAGGGGTTTAGTCTGATTGAGGTAGTGATTGTAGTCTTCATAGTAGCGGCTTTTATTTTGCTTTTCGCAGGTTTGGTCAACCGCTCCAGAGAAATGGGTCGCACCATGAGCTGTATCAACAATATGAAGCAGCTTGTGCAGGCGATTGAAAGTTACCAGGCTGACTGGAAGGATACACCTTATACCCTGAGTTCTTTATCCCCTGTGTATATCACTAATGAGAAAGTTTTTCATTGTCCGGCTGACCGTTCCGGAGAAAACAGCTATGAGGATTTTTATGTTAACAGACCGCTCTATGAGGAAGAAAGTAGGAAGATTATTCTGGCCTGTCCCAGACACTACAGATATAGTAAAACAGTAGCCGCTTATCTTTCCTACGCAGTGGATATCGGTAATACCCAGAAGGTTACCCAGAATGGTGTCAGCATTTCACCCCAGAAATTTGGTAAGGAACTATTTACCGGTCAGTTGAAGTTTGCTGATGGCACCAGTGCCGATGTGAGTGAAGGTAGTGTCGGCATCCTTTCCTCTTTTGTAGATAACCACGGAAGAGTTTACAGCCTGATTTATATCCCGGAGACAGGAGAAAAGGTTAATGTGGAAATAACACATGAGGGTAACTCACAGTTTGAAGTGATTACACCTTCAGTTATTGCTGGTGTGGCTGGTACTAAGTTTGCGGTATCTGCCTCCCTGACAGGGGAAATATACCGCACAGTAGTGGATGTTGTGGAAGGCATGGTTAAAGGTCTCCGCAGGGCTACTGGCAAATTTTTCACCCTCAAGCCAGGCCAGACCCTGGTGGAAGAAAGTCAGATCTGGCGGGATGAGGATACCAGCACACCGGAGAAGGAAAAAAGAAAGAAAAAGATTCCCAGAAAGCCCCCAAAACCGAGGCAGGTTTATTAAAGATCCATTATTAGATGAGGAAATGGTGGGTCAGAGTTTTTGCCGGGTTAGTACTGGCTGTGGTAGTTTTCGCCCTTTTCCAGCAGGGTGTCTTAGAGAGACTGGAACTGGTTACTTATGACTGGCGCCTAAAAACAACCAGTCCCACGACGGACAGACTTCTTCCGTTTGTAATCGTTGGCATCACAGAGAATTTTCAACGAAAAGTCGGTCAGGAATTTTCCAGGGAATATTTCACCAGATTTCTTGATCTCTGCCATAAGGAAGGTGCTACAGTTGTTGGTTTTGATATCTTCTTCCCTGACTTAAAGAAATTTTCTACGGATACCAGACTTGCTGAGGCTTTGTCCTCCAGAAGCCAGACTGTGCTTCCGGTTTTTTCTCCAGAATCCCTGAGAGAAAAGAAAGGAATAATTCCCAGGGCTAATTCTTTAAGGGGTAGCCACCAGTTATTCAGCCAGGCAGCTACATCCTCCGGCCATATTAATGTTCTTCCTGACAGTGACAGAACTGTCCGCCGTCTTCCATTTCTGTTGCAGTATAATAAAACCAGGGTTCCGCAACTATCTCTGGAACTGGTAAGACTCTGGTCCGGGGCACGAGAAATTAGAGCGGAGTTAATCAGGACGTGGCGAAGACCTTCTGGTATCATTCCTGTTGATGAATCCGGAACATTTTATATCCGTTTTCTGAAACCACAGGAATTAGCCAAGTATTTCCATTCTTTTGAGGATATTCTTCTGAGAAATTATCCCAAAAATCTGTTTAAGGGCAAGATAGTACTGGTAGGTCAGACCATTGTGGGAGCAAAAAATGCTGATTTAGTACCTACTCCTTTTGGTATTCAGTTTGGGGTGATGGTCCAGGCTGCAGCGCTCTGGACAGCTCTGGCTGATGCTTACATCTGGAGGCTGGATAAAAGTCTCATACTTTTGCTTCTGGTTCTAAGCGGAATCATGACCAGCTTCATTTTTTTCGGCAGGAACCCCTGGCTGAGTACTCTTTTTCTTGCACTTGTAATCTCCGGTATAATGCTGGGTAGTCGGGCCTCTCTTCAATATAGGGGAATTTTCTTAGAAACAGTGCCCTTCCTGCTGGTAGCAGGTACCAGCTACGTTTCTTCCTTGGTGTTTTCTCTTCATGGGAGTTTGACAGCCCTTTTTAAAAAAGAGGCGGCCTTTAATGTCTTAGAAGAAACAGAAAGAGAGATTGCTCACCTTTTAAAACCAGAGGAATTTGTCCATTTTTCAGAAAGTGATAACCTGCCTACTTTTCAGACAAACGGCACAATTGAGGCGACCTCAGAGATTGCGTTGAGAACGTTGGTGATTTCGCTGGGTATTGAATCAGCAGCAATACTGGCAATTTCAGCCAGAAGTGAGCCACAGGTTTTAGTCTCTTCAGGCAAGTTATGGTCACTTTTTCCTCTGAAGAAAGTTTCTGAGTTAGTTTCCGGGCAAAGCGGACCAGTCATCCTCAGCAGTTCTTTTCTGCGCAGACAGCATCTGTCAGAAGAAGTGAAAAACGTAATGATTATAAGTTCTGTAAAGCATCCTGGGTACAGAATCGCAGGTCTTTTTGTGAATAAGTCTCCGACAGTTTTTTCCAGTTCCAGACGTTTTACTTTAGATGATGCCAGGCTGGCAGAAACTCTTCTTCTTCAGACCCTCATCGCTGTCCAGAATGCCCGGCTTACCCTCGCTCTCAAAAATGCTCAACTGGAGACAATCTTTCGTCTGGCGGTGGCAGTGGAGTACAGGGATAGAGAAACAGGGTTGCATATCCACCGGGTAAGTGAATATGCTGGTGTTATTGCAGAAAGTCTGGGGCTTCCTGATGTGGAGGTGGAACTGATTCGGACAGCTATGCCCATGCATGATATTGGTAAAATTGCTATTCCTGATAATATTCTTCTGAAAGCAGGAAACCTTACCGAGGAAGAAAAGCAGGTAGTGCGGCAACACCCTTTAATTGGAGCCAGAATTTTACATGGTTCATCTTCTCTGGTGTTGAAAATAGCAGAGGTGATTGCTTTAAATCATCAGGAACGCTATGATGGTTCTGGTTATCCACAGGGTTTGGCTGGCCAGTCAATTCCTCTTTATGGTCGGATTGCTGCTATTGCGGATATTTTTGATGCGCTCTCTTCTAAAAGAATATACAAGCAGGCTTTAAATTTAGAAGAAAGTTATCGGGTTTTAGAAAAAGAAGCCGGGCATTCCGTAGACCCTGGTCTGGTAGAATTTTTTCTCCGGGAAAAAGAAAAAGTTGGCCAGATTTACAGACGGTATTTAGAGGAAGAGAAAAAAGGAATCTGGTTTTTTGATGAAGGAGTCAAACCGGGTGCGCTTGGCGAGGGTTGAACTCGCAACCTTTGGCTCCGGAGGCCAACGCTCTATCCAGTTGAGCTACAAGCGCCTGTTAAAATGATTATACCACTTTTGTGGAAGGAGAATAAATGGAAAACCGTCCTAATATTCTGCTGATTTTGAGTGACCAGCAACGCTGGGATACCTTAGGTTGTTACGGCTGCCCGGATAATACAAGTCCCAACCTGGACCTTTTAGCCCGGGAAGGTACTTTATTCCAGCAGGCTTTTACCTGTCAGCCTGTATGTGGGCCGGCACGTTCGTGTCTGCAGACAGGAAGGTACGCTACTGAAACTGGTTGTTTTACCAACCATCGTCGGTTACCAGCCGCTGAAGTTACTATTGCCAGACTTTTAAGAAGAGCCGGGTATGAAACAGCTTATCTTGGCAAGTGGCACCTGGCTTCCTGTGGACAAAAAGGTGGCCCGGATGATTTTCGGGCCAGGCCGGTTCCTGTTGATCGACGTGGGGGATATGAAGATTTCTGGCTGGCATCTGATGTCCTGGAGTTTACTTCTCATGCTTATGATGGCTATGTGTTTGACAGTTCTGGAAGAAGGCGGGATTTCCCTCCAGGTAAATACAGGGTTGATGTACTGACAGACTGGGCACTGGAATATTTGAGAACTCGGAATCAGGATAAACCTTTCTTCCTTTTTCTCTCTTATATTGAACCCCACCATCAGAATGACCATGGCCATTTTGAGGGCCCGATTGGTTGTCGGCAGGTGTTTTCCCGGTACACAGTCCCCGGTGACTTAAAGAATCTTAAAGGAGACTGGGAACAAGAATTTCCTGATTATCTTGGTTGCTGCTACGCTCTGGATAAAGGTGTGGGGAAAATACGTGATTTTTTGGAAAATCATGGTCTGTGGGAAAATACCATTTTCATCTATACTTCTGACCACGGCTGTCATTTCCGCACCAGAAATGCGGAGTACAAGCGGTCCTGTCATGAAAGTTCCATCCGCATTCCCCTGATTATTTCCGGACCTGGATTTAAAACAGCAAGCACACTTACTCATCTGGTAAGTTTAATTGATTTGCCCCCCACTATTTTGCAAGCAGCCGGTATCCCGGTTCCTCAGAGTATGCAGGGGAAACCATTACAGCAACTTTTTTCTCCACAGGTCTCCTGGCCGCAGGAAGTCTTCATCCAGATTAGTGAATCGCAGGTGGGACGGGCAATAAGGACCAGCCGCTGGAAGTACTCTGTTAGTGCTACGGGAAAAAATGGTTTGCTTGATGCCGGGAGTGATTTTTACCAGGAAGAATGTCTCTATGATTTGAGTGAAGACCCTCACGAGCAAAATAATCTTGTCAGGCAGCCCCGGACAGTCAAGGTGCGCAGATACCTGGCGGACCGGCTTGTGGCAAGAATGGTACAAGCCGGTGAAAAACCGCCATTTATTCAACAGGCATAAAAAAATTCAAGGCATGAAAATATTAACTGCATCGCAGAAAGACCATTTGATTCAATGGCTGGTGCTTGTTGGTCTGGCAGAAATTTTAGTTGTCTGTCACGGCAGTTTCAGAAGGAGTATTTTTAATTTAGCCGCGGCGGGATTCTGGGCGGGTTTCTTTTTACGGTTGCTGGGTTGCTACCCGGGAAAGAAAGAACCAGCGATAGTTGATTTCAGTTCCGGCTTTCTCTCCTTGTTACTCCAGGCACAGGCAGGAAGAAGGAGGAGAACTATTTCCCTTTTCTTCCCCCTTGTTATCCTGCCACATGTGATTTACATCTGGAGCCAGCCCTGCCTGGGAACAGCTGGCTGGCGACGTTTCTGGCAGAATTGCTGAAAAAGGAAAGGGCAGGTAGTTGTTTTTTAACTGGTTTTCCGCTAAAATTGGAGGGAAGAACAGAGGCTGAAAATGTTGAAAGAAAGTGTGACCAAAATTCTGGTAGCTGAACAGCAGGCAAGAAAGAAACTGGAAGAAGCCAGAAAGAAGGCAGAAGAAATAATCAAGCAGGCAAGAGAAAAGGTAATCCTTCTACAGGAGGAGGCCAGGAAGCAGACTATAAGGCAGATGGAAGAGAGAAGAGAAAGGGAAAGGCAGCAGTGGCTTCGGGAAAAAGATGAAATTCTTCAGCAGGTAAGGGAAGAAATCAAGCAGAGAGAAGAAAAGAGGAAAAAAGAAATTCCTGTTCTGGCAGGAAAGATTTTTACAAGATGGATTTCTCCGGGGAAATAACATGCGCCAGCTCGCAAGATATTCTTTTGTCAATGCCAGGGTAAGAGCACTTTTATCACGGCTGCTGGAGGAGGATGTCTGGAGAAGGTTAACACAGGCGACAGATTTTCGATCCTTACTGGATATTCTGGGAAGCACAGTTTATAAGGAGACTGTTTCCGGAATCACCGGTAACAAGGAGGATCTGCTGGAATTTGAACGGCGGGTAAAAATTTTTGACCTGGCTATTTTCCGGAAGCTGATACAGTCAATTGCGGAAGGCCCGGAAAGGAATTTGTTGGTGCTGCTGCTGCAACGGTATGAAGTGGATGAATTGAAAACAGCACTGAGACTGTGGTTTGGTAAGCCAGCAGTAGACCCGTCTGATTACCTGCTGGGTCAACCTATCTGTTCCCGGATAGATTTTTCCGGGATAGTGGCTGCTCGTTCTCTGGAAGAGATTATTGTTCTTCTGGAAGAGACAGATTTTGACAGAGCCTTGAGAAATGCCAGGAAACGCTTCCAGGAAACAGGCTCTCTTTTTGTTCTGGAATCAACTCTGGATATTGATTATTACCGGCGGTTGCTGGCTGCCGTGGGTAATCTCTCCTCCCGGGACCGTCTGGTTGCCGGTACATTGATAGGACTGATTATAGACCTGGAGAATATTAACTGGTTACTGAGACAGCGAGTTTATTACTCTTTAGGACTGGAGGAGTTTCTGGAATGGGTCATTCCTGGGGGAAGACATATAACGGCCGAAGATATCCGTCGCAGTTACACTGTGGACGGTGCGGAACAGATTGTCAGGGCAGTATCTCGTGGTCCCTACCAGGAACTGAAAAAATTTGAGCGCCAGGATTTTCATCTTATAGAAAGTTTCCTTTACGAAGTTTTGTTGCACCAGGTGAGGAAGATTCTGGCTGGATTTCCTTTCACCATTGGACCAGTGCTTGGTTACCTTGTCCTGAAACAGCGGGAAACCAGGACTCTTGTCTCTGTGGCTGGTGCTCTTTCTGCTGGTCTGGGTCAGGACTTTACAAAAAATATAGTTTTCCACTGAGTAACTTCAAGGAAGAAAGATGTTAACACCTTCACCGATGGAGCTTGTCATTCTGGTGGTTTTCAAAGAAAAAGCGGAAGCAGTCACCAGCAGTCTTTTGCAGCTGGGAATTTTTCATCCTGTGAACTGGCAGTCTCTGGAAAAAGACCTTCAGCATCTTTCTCCGGTAGATGTGGAGAAGGAAATGGCTGCCTGGCAGGTTCTGGAGAATAGATTCCGGGAAGTAGAGAAGTATCTTGGTCAGGGTAAGGTGCCAGCCAGTAACAGGGTACCTCTCACCGCAGAGCAGGTGGGAGAAAAACTGACTTTTCTGGAGCGGAAGTTGAAGTCGTTTCAGGAAAAGCAGACGGAACTGCTGGAGCAGATAAAAACCAGACAGAGCATGCTTAACCAGATAATGAAACACCTTCCGTTGCCCATTATCCCGCAACGAAGTTATTCTTTTCTGGATGTGCGTCTGGGAGCAGTGAAGAAAAATACTGTACCTGTACTGGAACGCAGTCTTTCCCCAGTGGCGCATCTTCTTCTACCTGTAAGGGAGGAAAACAACCGGATAATTTTTCTTCTGGTGGGGTTGAAAAGAAACAGGGCTCTTTTAGATAACATCTGCCAGGATACAGGCTGGGAAAATGTGGAATATGCAGAAGAACAGTTTTCTTCCGGGGCGGTGGAAGAAAAGCTGAAAGACCAGCTGGCAGTTTTACAGCAGCAGCTTGATGAGGTCAACCAGAAGGTAAAAAAACTTGCTGAAGAGTCATCTGCAGAATTAGGGCAGATATCTTTTTCCATAGCCCTGAGAAAGAGTTTATTGAAAACCAGCCGTAATATGCTGGTGACGGAAAGGACGTGTTTACTGGCTGGTTGGGTACCAGCTGATAAAACAGAAGAGGTGAGAAAACATGTCCAGGACCTGGCATCTGTTTTTTATCTGGAAAAAAAGCCAGCAGAGAAAACAGGTGTACCAAAAGAAGAAATCCCTGTCTTTTTAGCTCACCACCGGTTGTTGAAGCCTTTTGACCTTCTGGTGAAGGCATACGGGTTACCAAGATATGGCACGGTGGACCCGACTGTTTTTGTGGCTATTGCCTTCCTTATAATGTTCGGGGCAATGTTCGGGGATATCGGGCACGGATTTCTTCTTGCCCTGGTAGGGTTTTTCCTCCAGCGCAGCAGAAACAAAAGTTTGCAGCAGCCAGGAGCCTTGCTTTTCTACTGTGGGTTAAGTGGGATAGTCTTTGGCTTTTTGTACGGCAGTTTTTTCGGAGTGGAATCTTTTCCGGCAGTCTGGGCCAGGCCATTACAGAATATTACCAGCCTTTTCCAGGCAAGCCTGGCATTTGGAGTAATGCTTGTCAGTCTGGGAGTTATTCTCAACATCATCAATTCTGTCAGGGACCATGATTATCTGCGGGCTATCTTTGATAAATCAGGACTGCTGAGTGGTGTTGTTTACTGGATAGGTATTGCTGTGCTGATGAGGTGGGTTAGTGCTAAGGTAGCTATCTGTCCAGGTTACATTTATATTCTCGCAGGAGGCTTTTTTCTTCTTTTCCTCGGTCCTTTTTTTCAGATGAGGCATCAGCAGCAGCATGGTTTTCTGGAAACTTTTATGGAAAGTGTTATTAACCTTCTGGAGATAGTTATGGGTTATCTTGCCAATACAGTCTCTTTCCTCCGGGTAGCTGCTTTTGCTCTGGCGCATGCCGGTCTTTTTCTCGCCATTTTCCAGCTGGCAAGTTTTTCCAGCAAAAGCCAGCATCTTGTCTCCGGGATTATTCTTATACTCGGCAATATCCTGATTGTTCTTCTGGAGGGGCTGGTAGTGACAATTCAGAGTTTAAGGTTAAACTATTATGAATTCTTTTCCCGTTTTTTTGTGTCTGCAGGTCAGGAATATCGTCCTCTGGTTTTACCATGAAAAAAAGGAGAAGGTATGAAGAGAATGGAGAAAGGTGTACTGGTGAAGGTAGCGGCTTTTCTGGTGATGTGTTTTTTACAGGCACTCTGGGCACAAACACTTACAGACCCGGGTGTGGTCCGCTGGGCATATCTTTCCGCAGCACTGGCAACTGGATTGAGTGCTCTGGCAGCTGGTATAGCAGTGGCTTATGTTGGGGCTGCTGCTGTAGGCGCTATGAGTGAGAAACCAGAGCTTGCTGGCAGGGCATTGATTTATGTTGGTCTGGCAGAAGGTATCGCCATCTACGGGCTCATTATTGCGATCATGATTTTAGGAAAGGTCCAATGACTTTCTTCTGCATCGCTGACCCGGAAAGCAGTCCCGGTTTCAGGCTGGTGGGTATTCAGACTCACTCTGTGAAGACCAGGTCTGAAGCTCTGGAGGCTTTGCAGGAGGCTGTAAGTAATCCAGCTGTTGGTATCATCCTGATTACCGAGCAGGCAGTCTCTTTTATGAGAAAGGAAGTGGAAGAATTACTTTACCGGCAGGAATTCCCTCTGGTACTGGAAATTCCTTCCCGGGGAAAAAGGAAGCGGCGGAAGCCAGTAGAGGAATTTTTGAAGCAGGCGCTGGGTATCACGGTCTGAAACAGGAAAAAAATGAAGAAAAATGACAGTCAGGAAACAGCCGGTCAGAACGTGGAACTTATCTGTGAGACAATTTTGAAAGAAGCAGAAGAACAGGCGAAAGATATTCTGGACCGGAGTCAGAAGGAAGCAGAAAATGTGAAGGAGGAAGGTCAGAAGGTGGCAGAAAAAATCAGGCAGGAACTTCTGACTGAATATGAAAAACAGCAAACCATTTTGAGACAGAAGTTTTTCTCTTCCTTGCAGCTGGAAAAAAGAAAGATTATTCTGCAGCAGGCAGGTATCTTTGTGGAAGATGTTATAAAAACAGTGCAGGATTTAGCACAGGAGTTTAGAAAAAGTCCGGGCTACCTGAAGTTTCTTCTGGACATCGTGGGAGAAGGAGCCAGGGTCATAAACCAGGATGAGCTGGTGGTTGTTTATTCTGGGGTGGACCGGGAACTGATGAATTCCGAATTCCTGGAAGAGATGAAAAAAATCTGTACCGCTATCAGAAACCGCGTTACACAGGTGCGTCTTCAGTCAGGTGATTTCCAGGATAGCGGGTTGATTATTCAATCAGCTGATGGCCGGGTAAGCTTTGATTACAGATTTTCCACCTGGTTGAAGAGAGAGAGAGAAAATATCCAGAGGGAATTGATGAAAGAGAGATAGACAGATGCCCTGTATAGTTGGTCGGGTTTATCGGGTAAATGGCCCGGTGGTAGAAGTGGAAGGGAATAGGTTGCTCAGAATGATGGACATGGTAGAAGTGGGAAGTTTTCACCTTGTAGGGGAGGTCGTTCATCTCAAGGGGGACCATGCTCTGGTTCAGGTATATGAGGATACCACGTCACTTCGCCCGGGAGAACCAGTTTATTCTGAGAATCAACCGCTGTCAGTGGAACTGGGACCCGGTCTTCTGGGTACCATCTACGATGGCATCCAGAGGCCACTGGAGTTTATCTACAGAAAACAGGGTATCGCTATCAGTCGGGGAATCCAGGCACCAGCACTGGACAGGACTCGTTTGTGGCAGTTTAAACCTCTGGCTGGTACGGGACAGGACCTGACACCAGGGTCCATCCTGGGTGAAGTTCCGGAGACAGAACTGGTCACCCACAGGGTGTTGGTGCCACCTTTTGTCTCCGGGAAACTTACCTGGATAGCTGAACCTGGAGAATACCGCGTGGAAGATACAATTGCTGTTTTAGAAAACACTCAGGGTAAATTCCCGGTTTCTCTTTACCAGCGCTGGCCGGTGAGGAAGGCACGTCCTTACCGGAAAAAGATTGAACCGGACCAACCTCTCCTGACCGGGCAGAGGGTGATTGATACCCTTTTCCCTCTCGCCAAGGGAGGTTGTGTGGCTGTCCCTGGCGGTTTCGGAACAGGGAAGACAGTAATCCAGCACCAGACAGCCAAGTGGAGCGATGCTGATATTGTGGTTTTTGTTGGTTGCGGGGAAAGGGGTAACGAAATGACTGATGTTCTTCTGAACTTTCCGCAGTTGATAGACCCCAGGAAAAACAGACCTCTTATGGAAAGAACAATCTTTATTGCCAATACTTCCAATATGCCGGTGGCAGCCAGGGAAGCAAGTATTTATACAGCCATTACCCTGGCAGAATATTACAGGGATATGGGCTACCATGTAGCTTTGATGGCTGATTCTACCAGCAGATGGGCTGAAGCCTTGCGAGAACTTTCCGGACGGTTAGAAGAAATGCCCCTGGAAGAGGGTTTCCCTGCGTACCTGCCATCCAGACTGGCGGAGTTTTATGAAAGGGCAGGAGCGGTTGAGACTTTGAGTGGAAATTTTGGTTCGGTTTCCATTATTGCTTCAGTTTCTCCGCCAGGAGGAGATTTTTCTGAACCGGTGACTTCCCACACAAAAAGATTTGTCCGTGCTTTCTGGGCTCTGGACCGGGAACTGGCAAATTCCCGGCATTATCCTTCTATCTCCTGGGTGGAGAGCTACTCAGAGTATGTGGAAGACATTCGCAACTGGTATCATGAAAAAATCGGTCCTGAATGGTTGTCATTGCGGTACACTATTCTGGAACTCCTGCAGAAAGAACAAAGATTAATGCAGATAGTGAAACTTGTTGGACCTGATGTTTTACCGTCCAGTCAGCGACTTGTCCTGGAAACATGCACTCTTTTTAAAAACGCCTTTTTGCAGCAGAACGCTTATGACCCGGTGGATACATGGACTTCACCGCGAAAACAGTTTTTGATGCTTAAAGCCATAGTCTTTTTCCACCAGAAAGCAGAAACTGCAGTAAAGGAAGGGCTTTCTGTTTCCCGGATCAGGCAGCTGCCGGTTTACCACCAACTCCTGCGGATGAAAACAACCTATCCGGAAAACAACCTGAAAGAGATAGAAGATTTGCTGAAGAGGATTGAAGGTGCCTTCCAGAGGGAGGAGTTTTAAATGTCAGAGTACAGACTCAGGGAATACGTGGGGCTGGAAGAAGTAGTTGGTCCTATCTTCATTATCAGAAATATTCACCAGGTTGGTTACAACGAACTGGTGGAAATCGCTGATGATGCTGGAAATTCCCGGGTAGGGATAACACTGGAAGTTGGCCAGGGATATGCCGTAGTTCAGGTATTGGGGGGAACGACAGGATTGTCTCTGAGCAATTGCCGGGTTTGTTTTCAGGAAAAGCCGTTGACCATCGGAGTAAGCGAAGAAATGCTGGGACGGGTCTTCAACGGGCTTGGTCAGCCTGTAGATGGTTTGCCCTGGATGCCAGCCGAGGAGATGTACGATGTGAACGGGCTAACAATTAATCCTGTAGCCAGGGATTATCCCAGTAAAATTATTGAAACAGGAATAACGGCTATTGATGTTATGAATACTCTGGTGCGGGGTCAGAAATTACCTATTTTTTCAGGAAGCGGATTGCCTCACAATACCATCGCTGCTCAGATTGCCAGACAGGCAAATGTGACAGGGGAACGTTTCTGTGTGGTTTTTGCAGCCATGGGAGTAAAGTATGACACTGCCCGTTTTTTTCTCCGGAGTTTTGAAGAATCAGGAGTTCTGGAAAGAGTGGCTGTTTTTCTCAGTCTGGCTGATAGTCCATCAATTGAAAGGTTAATGACTCCCAGGGTAGCTCTTACGTGTGCAGAGTTTCTTGCTTTCTCCAAGAACATGCATGTGCTGGTGATTATGACTGATATGGCTAACTACTGCGAAGCCTTACGGGAACTATCCACCATCCGCGGGGAGATACCTGCCCGGAAAGGTTATCCCGGGTACCTTTACAGTGACCTTGCCAGCCTCTATGAAAGGGCAGGTATGGTAAAAGGTCGGACTGGTTCCATCACGCAACTACCAATTCTGACCATGCCCAATGATGATATTACTCATCCTGTGCCTGATTTAACAGGATTTATTACTGAGGGTCAGATTGTGCTGGAAAGGGATTTAGCTAACAGGGGAATTTATCCGCCCATCGCTGGATTACCTTCCCTTTCCCGTCTGATGAAAGATAATATTGGTAAGAGACTCACCAGGGAAGACCATCCGTCTCTGGCTTCCCAGCTTTTTTCCTGCTATGCCCATGTTAAAGAAATTCGTGCCCTGGCAGATATTGTCGGGGAGGAAGAACTTTCACCTCTGGACCGTCTTTATCTCCAGTTCGGGGATTCTTTTGAGCGCGAATTTTTAAGTCAGAGTCCGACAGAACAAAGGAGCCTGGAAGAAAGTTTAGACCTGGGCTGGAAGGTTCTTTCTTTACTACCCAGGGAGGAACTGGTAAGGATCAGTCAGGAAACATTGCAGAAGTATTATCAGGGGAAAAATGAGTAATCTACCGGCTACCAGAACTAATTTCTTAAAAGTAAAGAGAAGTTTAGTCCTGGCCAGGGAAGGCCATCAGCTTCTTGATGAGAAAAGGAGGATACTTTTGAACGAGCTGACTGGCCTGGCGGCGATTGTTTCCCGGGCAGAAGAAGAACTGGACAGAGCTCTGGAGGCAGCTTATAAGATAGTGGACCAGGCACTGGTGACTATGGGACGGCAAAAGCTGGAAGAGCTGAGTTTTGCTGTGGGAATAAAAAGTGACGTGCGTATCTCCCACCACCGGCTGATGGGAGTGGACGCTCCGGCAATCCAGGTAGAAATACAGGACCACCCTCCCTATTTCAGTCCTCACCAGGTCAGTCTTTATGTAGACCAGGCAATTGTAGCCTTTAAAGAAATTTTGCAGATGCTGGGATTGGTGGCAGAGAAGAAAATTGCCCTCTTGCGGTTAATTCATGAAGCCAGGCGTACCATTCGGAAGGTGAGGGCGATAGAAAAAGTGCATCTACCCGCTCTGGAAGAAAATCTCAAGTCTATAGGAGACAGGCTGGACGAAGAACTGAGGGAGTCCTTTTCTGTTCTGAAGTTACTCAAGGAAAGGGGTAAAGGTTGAAGAAAAACAAGGGGGAGACCGGTGCCTTTAGGACATATTGGGGTGTGTGTAGCGGCTGACCCGTCAGCCTCATTACCTACAGCCAAGTTTGGTATTTACCTGGCCTGCCGTCTGGGAAGCAGACTCACCGGTATCCATGTAATAGATGAAAAAGCCCTTCAAGAACTGCTCCGGAGCAAAATCCTGGTTAGTGTGGAGGCAGTAGAATACGAAAGAGAGCTGGAGGAGCAGGCCAGGTCTTTTCTGGAACGGTTTCAGAAAGCAGCAGAAAGTAAAGGTCTGGTTTTTCAAGCAATTTTACGGAAAGGTATTCCCCATCAGGAAGTAGCCAGGGTGATTGAAGAATTGGGGATAGACGTTCTGGTAATGGGGGAAGTAAGAGAATCTCTTTCTTTGAAAGAAAGGTTTTTTGATGAAGGCAGTTTAATCTTCCATCGCTGTATCTGTCCGGTAGTAGTGGTGAAAAATCCAGAACTGGTGGAAAAACTTTACCGCGAGTTGTAAAGTGGGCGCACGTGGATTCGAACCACGAACCCCTGCGTTATCAGCACAGTGCTCTGCCCTTGAGCTATGCGCCCGTTTTTTTATTCTACTTCATTTCTTTCTTTAAAGCAACCGGGATACGGAAAAATTATCTCAAGACTTCTTCTGTGTCCAATCCTCCAGGTACTTTTTCACCAGGTCCTTGGCACCCAGAGCAAAAGCAAGCGCACCCCCAAAACAAAAAGAAGCTAAAACTACAATAAAAACATTACCGATAAATTCTGCTGCTATACCTATCTCTTGGAGGGCAACCACAATACCAAAAGTGGTAATGGCTATCCGGGTTAAGCGACCGAGGAAAGTAGCTTTTTCTATGCCTGCATTAGCCGCTGAGGTACGGACTATTTCTCCCAGGATGTTACCTAAAAACATCGCAAAGATGAAAACAAGTAACCCCAGGATAAACCTGGGAATAAAACTCAGGACAGAATCAATAACTGTGCTGGGTATCTCTATACCGGCAAAGTTGATAGCAATGAATACCACCACCAGCATGACAAGCCAGTAAACACCTGTGGCTAAAAGTTCTGAAGGGGAGCTGGTAACATTGCCTTTATCCAGAAGTGTCTTTAACCCTGAATCCTCCACAAGATTATCCAGTTTTAGAAGACGAAAAAAGCGGATGAGCAAAACCCGTACCAGCCGGGCGACTATCCAGCCAACAAGGAAGATAAAAAGAGCGCCGATGACCCGGGACAACCCTGACCAGAATCTGCCAGCAATTTCCTGTAAGGGATACAGAACCTTTTCCTTGACCATGCTCAGCCTCCTTTCTGCAGGATAGTATGTTTTCTGATTTCAGTAAACGGCCGGAAGGGACGACCCCCAGCCTCAAAGAATTTACTGAAAAATTCCAGATATTGCAACCTGCTGGAATGAACATAGGCTCCTAAAAGATTGATAACAAGAACGCTTAAGTGTCCGAGAAGGAAAACAAAAATTGCTATAAGAAAGCCCAGATAAGGCAGGTTCCAGGCGAGAAAAACAATTTTGTTGACAGCCAGAGCAAGGACCGAAGTGGACAGACCAAGTCCGAAGAGCCGGCAGTAGCTGAGAGGGTCAGCCAAAAGATTTCCAGCTGCTACATTGTAGGGTGTGTAAAAAGCCCAGAAAAGTTTAAGCAAAAAATTTTCTTCCTGCCGGGCTTTCAGAAGAGAAAGGCTGAGAAAACAGAAAAAGAGAAAAGAAACCAGAATAATTATCATCCAGGAAGAGGAATCTCCGCGGAAAATGGTGAAAGCAATAACCGGAACCAGTATCTGGATGAGAAGAAGAATCCATGGTTCTATCAAATTTTGCGGGTATCGTCGCCACTTCCAGATATTGAGAGACAATCCCCAGATAATCTGAAGGTAACCCACAACCAGGCCGATACCAAGAAAAAGAAAGGTTTCTCTGCTGCTGCCCAGGGGGTTAACCACGGCCAGTTTCCTGAGGAAAGAAGTAATTTTCCAGTGGGCAGGAACCAGGGTTAGCAAATCTCCAAACCAGCCACCGGTCAGGGTTCCTACCAAAACAGTGAAAAAACCGCTGATGACCATCAGGAGAAAGAACTTACGCGGCTGGACCTGAAAACAGAAATACCTCAGGAGAAAGAGAGAGACAGCAATTACTATTACACCATAGGCCGCATCAGTCAGACAGAAGGCGAAAGAGAGAGCAAAGAAAAGGGAAAGTGGTCCGGTGGGGTCAATAGTGCCATACAACGGTTTACCGTAGGTATCTGTAACCACTTCAAACGGTTCTACTAGCGGATGATTAACCAGGGCTACTGGCGGATTTTCCCGGGGGCAAGCTGGTTTAGTTATCAGGCAATAATCAGGGCAGTATTTTTCTAAAACTTCCTGAAATTCTTTGAGCTTTGGTTGTGGAACCCAGCCGCAGAAACCCTTTACGAACATGGAACTGGAAATAAGTTGTAAATTCTCGCCCAGAACCTTACGGCTGTTATACCAGTCGGAAAGGACAAGAATCTTCTCCCGCCAGAGAGATAACTTTTCCAGTTGCCCGGAGATATCTTCTTTTTCCTTTCTTGTTCTTTCCAGAAGGCAGTGTACTTTCTCCAGAATGAGGGAAGGTTTGCGGTGGTAAGGAGTGACAGAAACTTCTGAGAGGCCAAGAGCAAGCAATTTTTTTACTCTTTCTTCCATCTCCCGGACCGGGAAGATAATCAGAAGCAGGCTGCGCGTAGCTTTTGTTTGTAAAAGTTGCACCGGACAATCGTAATTCTCCACCAGCCAGCTGGCTTTCTCTGTCGGAGAGAAAAAGAAACGCCCGGCAAAGTTTTTCAGTGTTTTTAATTCTGCGGGTGGTATATCAAGTTTTTCAATGGTTTCCAGCTCTTCCACCATCTGTTTTAGACGTTTCTCCCTTCTGGTTAAAACTTCTATTTTTTTCTGAATCTGGCTGGCTAAGGAGAAGATTGTCTCTAACGGTGTCTCCTGAACGAGTTTTTCCTCCTCCTGGTGGTGGCGGACAAGTACCTTGCCGGTAGCCCTGGGGCCAAGAACTTTCTTGACAAAATCAACCTGCTGGAGAATTGTTTCCGTACCAGACTTCGCAGACCTGTCAGGTAAAAACCCAAACTCCCGGGGTAGTTTTTCCACTTCTACCAGACCTTTTTTTTGCAATTGCTCCAGAGTCCGTTCCACTTCCCCGACTAAAAAAAGATAGAAACGTAGCATCGGGACTATCATTTATTCTTCCCTGTTAATTCTCACATATTCCTCTGTCAGGTCACAACCCCAGGCTACAGCCTGTGCCTGGCCTGAACCCAGGTCAATCTCAATAGTAATTTGCCGGCCGGAAAGGCGCCTTTTAATTTCTTCTTCCGGGTAAAGTAACGGTTGACCATGGTAGACATCTATTCCGCAAAGGCTGATTTTTACCCGGGAAGTTTTAAGACGCACATTAGTAGACCCCAGAGCAGCCAGAATTCTTCCCCAGTTAGGCCATCCGCCGGCAACTGCTGCTTTTACCAGATTACTGCCGGCAACTTTTTTGGCTGCCTGCCTGGCATCAGAGATGCAGAAGCCTCCCTTTACCTGTACCTCCAGCGATTTACTGGCTCCTTCCCCGTCATAAGCAATTTCTTTTGCCAGTTGCCTGCAGATGTCTTTCAATCCCTGAGCAAAGATTTCATATTCTTCGGTTTCCAGGTGAATTGTCCTGTTGCCAGCCAGACCGTTGGCTAAAAGGATAACAGTATCATTGGTGCTGCGGTCGTTATCTACTGTAATCATGTTGAAGGAATCTTCCACCGCATTTTTCAGGGCACAGGAAAGTGCTTGCTGGTGTATACAAGCGTCAGTAGTCAAAAAACAGAGCATGGTCGCCAGATGAGGATTAATCATCCCTGCTCCCTTAGCCATCCCGCCGAGGGAGACCTTTTTTTTCCTTCCAGGAATAGGGAGCTGTTTCTGGTCTTCCTTGGGATGGGTATCGGTGGTGGTAATAGCTAAAGCTGCATCCAGGTGACCATCTACAGAAAGGTTTTTCTTTAATTCAGGCAAAGTTCTCAGGATATTTTCTAATGGTAGTTTACGGCCAATAATGCCGGTAGAAGCCAGAAGAATAGAAGAAGGTGGCAGATGAAAAAATTTCCCGGTCTGATGCGCTAATTCTCTGGTCAGTGTCCAGTTTTCCGGACCATTACAGGCATTAGCATTACCGCTATTAACCAATACTGCCCGGATAGGGCCCCTGATATGTTTCTGACTCCAGATGAGACTGTAGGATTTAAACTGATTAGTTGTAAAGCAACCAGCGGAAACACAATCTTTTTCTGAGAAAACAAGAGCAAGGTCTTTTTTCCCGTTTCCTTTAATACCGCAGGAAATCCCGGCAGCTAAAAAACCTTCAGGATAAGTCACGCCGTATTTTTCCTGCATTTTTTCTCCTTCTGTCTTTTCTTTTCCGCAGTCCTGTATCTGCGCAAAAAAAATCTGACTAATGCTAACTCGTGGGCGGTGGTCACCTTTATGTTGGTCAAATCTCCTGAAATGACCTGGACCGGAAAACCAAGCTGTTCAACAAGGAAAGAATCATCACTGCCATAGACACCTGTTTTTTTAGCCCGGGAAAAAGCTGTCTCCAGCAACTGCCTGCGAAAGCCCTGCGGTGTCTGGACTGCTACCAGTCCTTCTCTGGGGATGGTGGCTCTAACGATGTTGTGCTGTATCCTTTTTATGGTATCAGTTACAGGTACAGCCGGGACACAAGCTCCCTTTTCCCTGGTGGTCCGGATAACCTGTTCTATCAATTTTTTCCCTGCCATTGGTCTGGCTACATCGTGGATAAGAACAATATCGCACCGGGGAGAAAGATTTTTTAGCCCCTGCCATACGGAATGATATCTCTCCTGTCCACCACCAACGACCTCCCTGACACAAGGCCAGCGAGAGAGAATCCTTTCCCTTATCTTTAAGTATGGTGGTGGAACCACCAGCACTATTTCTCTGATGGATGGGACGGAACTGAAAGTTTCCAGCACATAAGTAAGAAGCTGCCTGCCAGCAACCTGGACGAAAGCTTTGGGTTTTTTATACCCCAGCCTCTTTCCTGTCCCGGCCCCCACCAGAACAACACCGACCATCCGGTCTCTCAGTAGAAGTAAAGGACAAAGTTTCTGCTTTTTAAGCGGCAGAACTTTCTCACCTGGTTTCCGATTTTAGTTTGGCAAAGATGATACGGCCGGTGGTAGTCTGGATAGCGCTGTCAATAACAATGTCCACAACCTTGCCTATATAAAGCGCACCATTTTCTACAACCACCATAGTGCCGTCTTCCAGATACCCCACTCCCTGACCGGCTTCCTTTCCTTCCTTAACAATCTTCAGGTTTATTTCCTCTCCACTCATCAGTCTGGGTCGCATCAAAGTGGCCAGGCTGTTAAGGTTCAAAACTTTTATGTTTTGTACCTCAGCTACCTTCATGAGATTGAAATCATTGGTGAGGATGGCTGCCTTTAATTGAGAGGCCATTTTAACCAGCTTGGAATCTACAGCTTCTATATCTGGGAAATCAATATCATAGATTTTCACATCCAGACGGTCATCCTTGCGCAGACGGTTAAGAACATCCAGACCTCGCCGACCACGCTGTCTCTTCAACTCGCTGGAGCAGTCTGAGAGACTGTGAATCTCCCGAATAATAAACTTGGGGATAACAATGGTATAGTCCAGGAAACCACTTAAAGCCAGTTCATAGACCCTGCCATCGATTAAAACGCTGGTATCCACCACAAGGAGTTGTTGTTCTGTTCCCTTGTTTCCATGAAGGAAAGGGAGAACAAAGCCCAATTCTTCCACTCCTTTAATGGCATACATAATCCCTAAGTAGGAGAAGGCAAAATAAAGTGAGAAACGCAAAATGTTTCCTTTTACCGGGTCTTCCAGGGGGATTAAAAGAAGGAAATTGGCAAGAAGAATGGCTGTTACAAGACCTACAATTAACCCGGCAATCGCTAATACCATTTTCTTTACTGGTACCTTAGCCACAAGTATTTCCAGGCCAATCACTGCTAAGGAACCAAACAGTCCGATGATTACACCAGCCATTCTTACCTCAGGCGAGAGATAGTAACCAGTTAAGGTACTCAGTATCACAAAGAAACCACGAATTATATGAATAGCCATATTCCTCCTTCCCCCGGCTAAAATAGTATATCCTTTTTTCAGAAAAAGCTCAAGAACCTTTCAGATACAGGCTGGTGGCTTCTTTCAGCCAGCGGACAGGATAAACCTGTAAGGGCAGGGTGCTGGAAACATCGTGGCTGTTTCCTGCAGGTATGATGGCATTCTGGAAACCGAGACGACCTGCTTCCTTAAGTCTCTGGTTTATTTGGCTGATAGGTCTTAGTTCGCCGGTAAGTGCCAGCTCACCCATGGCGACACAGGCAGAAAGGCCAGCGATATCCTTTAAAGAAGAGACACAGGCAAGTGCTAAAGCTAAATCACAACCTGTTTCCTCCACCTTCAAGCCGGCTCCAACGTTAACATAGACATCATAGGTTCCAAAGTTGTAGTGAAGTTTTTTTTCTAAAACAGCCAGCACCATACATGCACGGTTATAGTCCAGACCAGTGACAGCCCTTTTGGGTACGCCATAATAGGTGGGTGTGACCAGAGATTGAATTTCTACTAAAATTGTGCGGCTTCCCTCCTGGGCAGGAAAGATAACTGCCCCTGGTAACAACTGATGAAAGTCAGGGAGAAAAATACCACTGGCTTCAGGAATCTCCCGCAATCCGTTTTCTTCCATGGTAAAGACCCCTATCTCAGTGGTAGCTCCAAACCGATTCTTGAGTGCCCTGAGAATTCTTAACTGGGAACGATTTTCCCCTTCAAAGGAGAGAACAACGTCCACCATATGTTCCAGAAGTTTTGGACCGGCAATAACACCTTCCTTGGTGATATGTCCTACAAGAAAAATAGGGACACCTGTCTGTTTGGCAACATTCATAAAAAAGGCAGCATTTTCTCGCACCTGGGTAACTGAACCCGGCGTGGTAGGAATTTCCGGATCAAAAATGGTCTGGATAGAATCAACAACCACAACCTCTGGTTTCAAATCAGCCAGTGCCTGTTTGACTGCAGGTAATTCTGTGGTTGCCAGCAGATAAAAGCGGGGAGAGGAAACACCCAGTCGTTCAGCGCGCAATTTCACCTGACTGAGAGATTCTTCGGCACTCACATAAAGTATCTTTCTGTTCTGGGTGGCCAGTCTTCCCATCAAGGCTATGAGAAGGGTGGATTTTCCAATACCTGGTTCACCTGCCAGAAGAACGAGACTTCCTGGTACCAGTCCTCCCCCTAAAACCCTGTCACACTCAGCCAGTCCTGTGGCCATCCTTGGCTGCTTCTGGATGACAATCTCATCCAGCATGCAGGGCTGAATACTGATAAGCCCGGGATTCTGTTGCTTGCGGATTTCTGCTGTTAATGAGTTCCAGGAGCTGCAGTTGGGACATCTTCCTAACCACCGCACTGACTGGTAACCGCATTCGGTACATACATAGAAAAATTTTTCTTTCCCTTTCATTTATTTCTGTCTTGTTCTTTTACCCCGCCAGAAAATACCGTGCTGGCTTATCCCCGCGGTGATTTCCTGCATGTTGTCTATAATTTTGATTACCGAATCGGAAGTTTCTTTGTCGGAGAGTAATCTGGCTAAAGTTCCCTGACCGCTCTGGATCTGGTCTAAAAGCCGGGTTGCTTTCCGGGAGACTTCTGTGATGGCACACACCGTCTGTTTGAAGTCAGCTGAAAGCTCGTTGAAACGTTCAGCCCCTTTTTTGACTTCAGCTGTGGTTTCCTGAAGTAGCTGTACTTCTGTCTTAATTTCATCTATCAGTGTCTCTTCCTTCAGGAGCCTGGCCACCAGGCCTCTGTTAGTAAGTTCGTGCAAAAGTTTACCAGCCTGTTCTGCGGTTTGCTGGAAGGAATCAGCGAGAGTGTCCAGCCGCTTCAATTTCTCGTTGAATATCTTAACCGTGCTGGTGGTAGCTATAGCCAGTTCTTCCATCCGGGAGAAAACTGCCTCCACCCTCGGCTGACTGCTGACTAACAATTTTTTCAATTGCTCGTTGGTTTGTTCCAGAGAAGAAGTCAGCTGGCTTGCTTGTTCCAGGAAGGAATCAGCTTTCTCAGTTGCCTTCTCGGTGTTAGCCAGTATACGTTTGAAACGAGTAATCATTTCTTCATCTGAAGTTATCTTTCGCAGGCTGGCTATCAGCCCATCAGTATTATCAAGGATATCTTTAACTTTCTCCTGTACGTCCCTGCTTCCCACAATACGTTGGACACCAGTAACCACTTCGTTCAGGTTGCGAACCAGGTCTTCACCCGTGGTGAGCAAACGGTCTAAATCCACCGGGTCAATTCCCCGCAATGTTTCTCCAGCAGTGGCAAATTCTTTCTCCTGGCAGGGGGAAATCTCCACATATTTTTCTCCGATAATTCCCAGGGTCCTGATGGTAATACGGCTGTGCCTGCCAATCCGCACATCAGGTTTCATCTTCAAAACAAGGATAATTTCAGGTGCAGTCTCGTAACGCATCTCAATTCTTTTTACCTCACCGACGCGAACCCCGCTAACTCTCACCGGAGCACCTTCTTCCAGACCACCGACATAGCTAAAAACAACCCTCAGTTCATATCCTCTACCCCTTACACGAACTTTTCCTGTGGCTATGATAAAGACAAGCAAGGCTAAAATACCAAGACTGAGGAAGAAACCTACTTTAAACTCTCTGGTGGCTTTTTTGTTCATATTCCTCCTTTTCAGAACTAAGAGTTTTGTTCAAATGCTTCCAGGTAACTGCGGATAAGCGGGTTGTTGCTGTGACGCGCTAACTCTTCAAAAGTCCCGGTTTCTTCTATCACACCATTATTCAGGAGAACAATACGTTGGGCAATCCGCGCCGCTAATTTAACATCATGGGTAACTGTGATGTCGGTGGTGGCATACCGGGAATGGATGTCCAGCATTAGTCTGGTTATGTTTTCGCTGGTGACCGGGTCTAAACCGGTTGTCGGTTCATCGTAGAAAAGCACCTTTGGTTGGTTGATAAGGGCTCTGGCAATAGCTACCCTTTTGCGCATACCTCCGCTTAACTGTTCAGGCATCTTTTCTTCAATTCCTCTCAGTCCTACAGCCTGCAGTGCCTCTTTCACTCTTTCTTTAATTTTTTCTTCAGGAAGAAAGGTGTGGTAGAGAAGGGAAAAACCAACATTTTCCCATACAGTCATAGAATCAAAAAGAGCGCTATTCTGGAAAACCATAGCTATTTTCTGGTGCAAGTGCAATTTTTCTTCCGGGGTCATAGTGGCAAGATTTTTTCCTTCAAAAAAGATCTCTCCACCTGCTGGTTCCATCAAGCCCAGAACTGTTTTCAGAAAAACGCTTTTTCCGCAGCCGCTGGGTCCAGCAATAACTAATGATTCCCCCGGTAGAACCTGGAGACTGATATCTTTAAGAATCGTTTTCTCTCCCAGAATTACGGTCAAATTTTTGACTTCAATCATTTTAAAAAAAGTAGAAGATGGCTGTAATGATGAGGTTGGCAAAAATAATAAGAAAGAAAGAAGAAACCACAGCAAAGGTACAGGCTCGGCCGACCCCTTCTGCACCACCACTGGCACGAAATCCCTCCAGGCTACCCACATTAATGATAATGCAGGTGAAGGCCACTATTTTTAACATGCCCACAGCCAGGTCTTTTAAGCCAACAAATCTGAAGCTTTGAGAAAGATACATCCCCGGTCCAATTCCCACCAGGTGAACACCGACGAGAAAGCCACCTCCGATTGCCAGAAAAAAGGTAATCAAGAAAAGAACTGGCAGGGCAATTAGACCACCTAAAAGACGAGGGCTCACCAGGAAAACGACCGGGTCCACTGCTAAAATCTTCAGGGCATCTATCTGCTCTGTAATCTTCATTGTTCCTAATTCAGCAGCAATAGCAGCACCAACGCGACCGGCAACAATAAGTCCCACCAGCACCGGTCCGAGTTCCCGGACCATGGAAACACTGACGATAGAAGCAGTGTACATACCAGCCCCGAACTTCTTCAGTTCACTTACTGTTTCCATCACCAGAACCATTCCGGTAAACGTACTGATAACACCAGCCAGAGGTAGTGAAGCCAGGCCTATTTCCTCAATGTACTTAAAGACAGCCCCTCTTCTTCTCTGTCTGGTAAACATGCCGGAAATACTGCTGGTGGAGAGGCGGAGAAAGTCAGCAAGGTAGCGGAAAAATTTTAAAACAAAAGAACCAAGAAATGTTACATATTCCATTTTTACTCCTGAATATCTTTCCGCGGGGTATAGTTTTCAAATCTGGTAAACTCCTTGAGAAATGTCAGAGTAATTACCCTGGTTGGGCCGTTCCGCTGTTTGGCGATGTTAATTTCTGCCTTGTTTCTGTTTTCTATATCATCCGGATGGTAAACCTCGTCCCGGTAAAGAAGAAGAACAAGGTCCGCATCCTGTTCAATAGCACCGCTTTCCCGCAAATCAGATAGCTCCGGACGTTTGCCTTCTCTTTTTTCCGTCTCCCGGCTTAATTGAGAAATCGCTATTACTGGAATCCGGAGTTCCTTAGCGAGAGCTTTCAGGGAAGCGGAGATTTCGCTCACTTCCTGTTGTTTGTTTTCCGCTCTTCCCCGTCCCCTCATGAGCTGCAGGTAATCTACAATAACCAGCTGGATATTTTCTTTAGCCTTCAACCGTCTTGCTCTGGCCCGGAGTTCAAAAACATTAAGAGCCGGGGCATCGTCTATAAAGATTTTACTTTTCTCCAGTCTGGCACCAGCCATCAAAAGACGTGCCCGGTCTTCATCGGAAAGACGACCTTTACGTAACTGGTGGAGGTCAACCTTGGCTTCCACACAAAGCAGTCGCTGAACCAGCTGTTCTTTACTCATTTCCAGACTGAAGATAAGACTGGCCAGCCCGGCATCTGATACATTCAGGGCAATATTACACGCCAGGGAGGTTTTCCCCATAGAAGGACGGGAGGCAATAATTACCAGGTCAGAAGGCTGTAACCCTGTGGTAGCATTGTCCAGGTCGCGAAAACCGGTGGGAATTCCGGTAACAAATCCGTCGCCGCTATGAAGCCGCTCAATAGTTTCTACTGCTTCGTGAACCAGGTCTTTAATGGGATAAGCCTCTTTTTCGATCCGGTGCTGGGAAATTTCAAAAATAAGAGATTCCGCCTTGTCCAGAAGGGTCTCTACTTCTTCTGGTTCTTCAGAAGCTTCAGTGATGACGGAGGTAGCCACACCAATTAAACTGCGCAGGACATATTTGTCCTTAACAATTCTTATGTAGTCCTCCACATGGGCTGCGGTGGGAACCATCTCGACTAACTGGGAGAGATACTCTACGCCGCCAATATTTTCTAACTGGCCAATGCTTTTCAGTTGTTCTGTCAGGGTGATAAGGTCACATGGCTGGTTCCGTTCAAAGATGGTCATCATTGCCTGGAAGATTTCCTGATGGATTCTGGAATAGAAGTATTCCTTCCGTACGGATTCAAAGGCTTTTATCTTAGCCTCTTCGTCAATCAGCATGCACCCCAGGAGTGCCTGTTCAGCCTCCAGGTTCTGGGGGGGGATGCGTTCCCCGGCCAAACTTTTCGAGTGCATGTTATGTTTCTCGCACCAGCCACAATTTTACCTCAGCCTCTACGTTTTCCCCCAGTTGTACAGCTATGTGGTAGATATCCAGTTTTTTCAAGACCTGGTCCAGAATTATCTGGTGCCGGTCAATCTCTATGCCGGTTTGTTCTTTTATGGCAGTGGCAATATCTTCAGCGGTAACAGCACCAAAAAGTTTATCATCCTGGCCGGCCCTGACCCTGATGGTGATAGATGTTTTTTCCAGTTTTCTCCTGATTTCTTCAGCCTGAAGACGGCGTTTTTTTGCCTGCAGTCGTTTTTGCTCTTCCTGTTTCTTTAGTTGTTTCAACACCGATTCCGTAGCTTCAGCTGCCAGCCCCCTGGGGAGTAAATAATTTCTTGCGTACCCTGGTTTAACTTCCTTTATTTCTCCCTTCCCGGCCTGTCCAGGTACATCCTGAAGAAAAACCACTTTCATTTTTTCTCCTATATTTGAATATAAGGAAGCAATCCTACGAATCTTGCCCGTTTAATGGCAGCGGACAGCATCCGCTGGTGCCGCGTACATGTTCCTGTCATTTTGGAAGAAAGAATTTTCCCTCTTCCGCTTACGAAACGACGGATTTTTCCCACATCCTTATAATCAATCTCCAGAACTTTTTCCTTGCAAAACTGACATATTTTAGCTTTCCGTTTCATCATCAGTTATCTCCTCTTTTTCCGTAGAAGGTGTGGCAGTAGATTTTTCCAGAAATTGAATATTTTCCACATATACTTCCAGAGATGTCCTCTTTTCCTTGTCCACTGTTTCCCAGGAGCGGTATTTAAGTCTTCCTTCCACAAAAACCAGCTGGCCACGGCGCAAATATTCAGCGTAAAATTCTGCCTGTCTTCCCCAGGTGACAAGATTGACAAAACAGGTGTCATCTTCTTTTTTTCCCTCCCGGTTGACATATTCCCGGCTCACAGCCAGGCCGAAAGTAGCGACCGCCTGACCTGTTGTCGTATAACGCAATTCCGGGTCTCTGGTCAGTCGCCCAATCAGGAAAACTTTGTTAAGTGACGGGCTGCTCATTGCTGTTGGTGTCCCTGGGTAACTGCTTGCGCAGTAAAAATAAATACCGGAGAATATTTTCCCTGACTCTTAAAACAGGTTCCATCTTGCTCAGAAAAGATGGTTCTGCTTCCAAGTAGAACAGGTAATAGATAGCCTCTTTTCTTTTTTTGATAGGATAACATAAATTCTTTCGTCCCCACATTTCCTGCTTGACGATGCGCGCTCCGGCTGTGTGAAGCGTGTTTTCAATAAATTTCAACTCTTCCTGGAGGTTCTCCTCAGAAAGGTCAGCCCTCAGTAGAAAACAACCTTCATATTTTCTGGTCATTTTTTCTCCTTGGATTTTGATATGCCAGTATGTTATCAGGATTTTACCCTGGTGTCAAAAAACTCAGGTGTGAATCTCTACAATGTCTTTATCCTGAAGCAGGAAATCTTTACCCACAACCACAGGGTTTTCTGTTCCTGCCCGCCACAGCCTGGCGTATTTAAAGGCGTTTGGTAACTGGCGGTGAATAGCATTAGCCAGGTCAATTACTGTGGCTGGTTCTCTCAGCGTGAAGGGAGCTTTCAAATCCGCTGGTTTACCTGGCACCTTGGTATAAATACGCAAAACTCTTAAAACCTGAAAAATCAATGCCGGGATTTTTTCCAGGCCGGTCCTATCTTTAACAGAAATTTCCAGCCAGTCGGTGATTCTTTCCCCGTACAGCTGCTTAAAAATTTCCCTTACCGTAATTGCTGATGGTTGGTCAATTTTATTACCCACCCAGATGACTGGTTTGCTGAAGGAAAACTCTGAAGATTTCAGCAGACCAAAACTTCCTAAGGTCCCCAGGCTATCTTCCAGTTCTTCCAGCAGGGCATCAGAAGAAAGGTCAAACAGAAAAAGCCAGCCGTCAGCCCTGCTCAGCACTTCACGTAACCAGGGCGCGGAGATTTCCCTGGAGAGCGCCGGGGTATCAACCAGTTGAAAATAAATGTCCTGATAAGGTAACATTCCAGGAACAGGCAATGTTGTAGTAAAAGGATAATCAGCCACTGCAGGAGTTGCTCTGGTAATTGCTGCCAGAAGCGAAGACTTTCCTGAATTAGCAGGACCGCAGATGACTATCTGTCCGGCTCCTTCTTTTTCCACAAGGAAAGAAAAAGTTTTTTTACCAGGAGGGGAGGTCTTTTCCAGTTCTTTCCTGTAGCGCGAAATTTTGGTTTTTATTTCAGCCTGAAGTTTTTCGGAGGATTTGTGTTTTGGCATGATCGCCAGAAGCTCTTCCAGAATAGTAATTTTTTCCTGGATGCTTCTGGCTTTTTTCAGCTCTGCTTCTTTTTGATAGAATTGAGGAGGTAGGTTGGCTACCATCGGAAAAGCTAACTTCCTTTTTGTTCCCTTACGATACTGCGTACCACTGTCAATAGTTTCTGTACATTATAAGGTTTGGTCATATAAAAGTCAGCGCCTATTTCATAACCTTTAATCCTGTCAGCATTATCGGTCTTTCCGGTGAGCATGACTACAGGTGTTTTGCGACTGATAGGACCAGCTTTAATCCGGCGGAGAACCTCCCAGCCATCAATTCCGGGTAAGGCTACATCCAGAATCACCAGGTCCGGTTTGTACTGTTTAAAAGCGACCAGACCTTCTTCCCCTGATTGTGCTTCTACTACCTGGTAGCCGGCCCTTTTTAGATTCTCTCTGAGGACGGTTAAGGTATCCCGGTCGTCCTCAACAAGCAGAATTCTTTTTGGTTCTAATTCCATCCTTTCTTATTCCTTTGCCTTTTTGTTAATCGTTTCCTGCGCACTCTGGATAGCCTGAAGAAGAGCCTCCATGCTGAAAGGTTTTTCTAAATAGTAATCTGCACCTATAATGTAGCCGTGAAGTTTGTCCTTGTTAGAACCTTTTACTGTTAACATAATAACCGGAATATTACGGCCACATTCCTGGGAACGGATTCTTTCCAGGACCTCCCAGCCATCAAGGCTCGGTAGCAAAACATCCAGTATTACTAAATCAGGTTTTTCCTCCCAGAATTTTTTCAAACCGGATTCTCCTGTCTCCGCAGTAATAACCTGGTAATCCATTTTTGTCAATGTCTGGGCGACGAAAAAAACAGTGTCTGGTTCGTCATCAATCACCAGTACCTTTGCTCTCTGTTTCATCATTTAGATTATATCACAGAAACTTATTTTTCCTTCAAGGCAACCTGGTAATTTCGTCCTGCGGGAAGGAAGGCAATGGTCTTTCCTTCATTCCCTCTTTTAAAATTAACCCTTCCTTACAATCTGTTGCCTCGCCAATCACCCAGCAGGGAATCCTCCGCCGGCGTGCCTGCTGCCGGGCTTTCTCCGCTTCCTCCGGGGGTAGAACAACCAGGATACACCCCGAAGAAATTATCCCCAGGGGGTCCAATCCATAATACTCAGCCAGTAACTTGGCTGGAGGATAGAATCTTATTTTTTCTGCCTGGATTCTGAAGCCTGCTGCGCATAGTTGTGATATTTCTTTGATGGCAGTAGCCAGTCCGCCTTCGGTAGGGTCATGCATGACGCGTACAGGGAAATTCTTCCAGAACCAGCAAGCTTCTTTAACCACGACCAGACCGGGATTCTCCAGGCAGTTTTCTGCCTGTCTGAGGAGCCTGGCAGGAAAATGTTTTTTCAGTTCATTTCTTTTTGTCCGGGCAATAATGGACGCAGCCTCTATTCCCGCAGGACGCACCAGAAGTAGTTTGTCCCCTTTTTTAACTCTGCCAGCACTAAAGCGACTGACAGGATAACCTCCTATGGTAGCAGAAACCACCGGGGTATTTACAGAACAGGAAAATTCTGTATGACCACCAATCCAGGTTATCTTCCATTTATCACACCGGGCACTGATTTGTGCGAATAGGTTCTGGATATAAGGTAAAGTTGTACCTGGAGGGAAAAGCAGTGTCGTGACCAACCAGGCAGGTCTGGCGCCAGAAACAGCAATGTCATTAATATTAATGGCTAAAAGGTAGGTGGCAATATCCTTGTTCACCAGCGTAACCGGGTCACTGCTGATAGAAAGAATTTTTCTGTTCTGTCTGATAAGGGCACTATCGGTGCCGATGGATGGTCCGACTACCAGTTCATTAGTACTTTTTATGTATTTTCGCAGTAGTCCGTCTAAAAATTCTAAAGGGAGTTTACCAGCAGGAAACCCTTTTATCCCTAAAAGGAAAGGGATTTGCCGGACATCTTGTAAGACAAAATCTGCCCCTGCCTGCAAAAGCGTGTTCCAGCTTCCTGCCCCGGTCAGTAAACCTGCAGTCCAGAGGCGAAGTTTTTTCCCTGCCTGGATTTCAAAGGGATGGTCTCCTACAACTATTGCCTGCTCTGGTCTTATTTTTAAGCACCGCAGGGCATGACGTAGATGTTCCGGGTCAGGTTTAACCTTTTTGACATCGTCACGGGTAAGTAGAACATCACAAACAAACCCGTACTTTTTCACAACTGGTAGGACTGCCCGGCGACAGTTGCGGGTAATAATGGCTATGGAGAAACCGTGTTCTTTCAGTTTCTCTAAGATGGCAGGACTATCCGCTACAGGTTTTGCCTTGCTGGCTGCCAGAAGTTCCTCTTTTTCTATCAAGCTCAAGGCTTCCTGACAAAAACCGGTCCCTGATTTCTTTGGTTGCAGACCGCTTAAGTATTCCACCATTTCAAGTGCTGGCAGAGATTTTCTGGGTAGTCTCAGTCCCTGATTCTTAGCCAGTGCCTCAAGCCTGTAGTGGATTTGTTGAAAGTCAATACCAGACCGGACAAGCGTGCCATCAAAATCAAAAATAACAGCGCGGATGGCAGATAAGTCTTTCATCTCATTTTATTTTACGCTGTTTACGGAAAGATGGAAAGTCTCTGCTACTGATGATATAATGAGCGATAAATCTCTGTTCTTTTGCTGGTTTTTGCAGGATGACATCAAGGCGGGCAATTGTGAAAGTCCCGGCAGAGTATAAAGTAAAACTAACTGGCGTAGCGCTGGGTTCTTATGTCATTGAGGAAAAGATCTGGCAGGGTGCTACATCCACTGTTTACCGGGCAAAAGGTAACCAGGCGGCTCCGTTCGGTTCGGTTGTAGCAATTAAGGTTTTACATCCTTACCGGGATTCTCCGGTATACCAGAGACAGTTTTTGTGGGAGGCCAGTCTATTAAGAAAACTGCGGCATCCTAATGTTATACGTGCTTATGAGACAGGCCGTCTGGAGAATCTTCTTTTCTTCTACATGGAGTTTGTCCACGGGGAAAGCCTGCGACAGATTATGACGGAGAGGGAGTTAACTTTAGAACAATGTTTTTATTTTATTCTGGAAATTGGGAAGGCCTTGAGTTATATTCATACCCGCGGCATCATCCACCGGGATATCAAGCCGGAAAATATTCTGATTTCTCTTGATTTCTCCGAGGTGAAGGTAATCGACTTTGGTTATGCAGGTTACCTTCGCCGGCACTGGTGGCAGAAGGACAGCAGTCTGGTGGGAGGAACACAACCTTATATGGCACCGGAGCTTGCCCGCGGGGAAGGTGACCAGCGCTGTGATATTTTTTCTTTAGGTGTAATAATAGGAGAGCTACTTGTTCCCCGTCTGGACCGGCGGCAGGAAGTTTTGAAAGATATTATCCACCGGGCTACTCACCCGCTTGTCTGGAAACGTTTTTCCACGGTTGGCCAGTTGCTTCAGGCCTGCCATTATCTTTTCCAGGATGTCTGGTGATTGTCCTATGAAGTACGGTATTCTAACAGATATTCATGGTAATCTGGAAGCCCTCCAGGTAGTTTTGAATTTTCTGGAAGAAAAAGGGGCTGAGGTAATAGTGGTACCCGGTGATGTGGTGGGCTATGGAGCAAATCCCGGGGAATGTTTAGAGTTACTTGTGAAAAGGAATGTTTTGCTGGTGCGGGGCAATCATGAAGAAGCATTACTTTCCGGAAATATTTCTCATCTGAGGGCTGGAGCCCGGGCAGCCATTACCTGGACCAGACAGCGGCTGAATCAGGACTGGATGGATTTTCTCAGTAAATGGCCCGGCTGGCTGGTAGAAAAGGACTTTTTTGTCTGCCATGGTTCACCGGATAATCTGCTTTCAGGATATGTGTACTCTATCTCCGCAGCCAGAAAAGCTTTTGCCTGCCTGAACTATTATGTTTGTTTTCATGGACATACTCACTACCCCTGTGGTTACCGGCAGAAAAAAGACGGTAATTTTGTGGAGATGATACCGGCTGATTTCAACGGGAAAATGAATCTTCGGCTGGACCCTGATTGGAGATACCTGATTAATGCTGGCAGTGTGGGACAGCCCAGAGACGGGCTACCACTGGCTTGCGCAGGAATTTACGACGATGTGGCTATGACTTTTACTCTGGAAAGACTGAACTATCCTGTGGACCAGGCCAGGGAAAAAATCTTAGCCTGTGGATTACCAGCTTCTTTAGGAAACAGGCTGCTGCGGGGAGTTTAATGCTGAACAGATTGCGGACAGAGTTTTTCCAGCGCCTGAACCATTTCCCTGAGGAATCGGGGAAGAAGGTTTTTCTCCTGGAATATCTGGGACCAGCTTTTTTCAGCACGTTTGGTGATAACCTCCTTCCAGTTTTCCCCTGTCTGAGAAGCCACAGCGTAACTGATGATAGCATCCAGGAAGGAAAACTTCTTCCTCATCTGGTTAAACTCCGCCTTTTTTACCCGGCAACCAGCCAGGATTCTGGTGACAATTTCTTCTGCTCTAGCCGGTACGGTAGCTTTCTTCACAATTTCTAAGGCTGCTGTATAGAGTGTCAGCTCATCTTCTTGACCGTCTTTCATTGCTTGTTTGATAAGGTTCAGGGTGTTTTCCACTTCAGTATAGTCGGCCGGTTTTACTGCTGCCATAACAAGCCCTGTCATGAGAACTAACACAACCAGAATTTTTCTCATTGTCCCCCCCTGTTGTTTCTTCTCCCTTTTACTGGCTTACTCAGGGATACCAAAATATGCTATCATAAACGCATGAAAAAGTTAATTATGGAAGCCGGAGAAATAGATAAGTCCCTGCAATGCCTTGCTGCTCAGGTGGAAAGGAAGGTTGGTTTGAACAATCTGGCTATCATTGGTATTAAACGCAGAGGAGCGGTTCTGGCAAGACGGTTGCAGTCTCTTCTGCAGAAAAGTACCAGTCAGGCAATCAACCTGGGTTTTCTGGATATTACGCTTTATAGAGATGACTTCAGCGCTCTGGGAAGTCATCCTGTGGTTTCGGAAACGGAAATTATTTTTGATGTGGAAAAAAAGAAGATACTTCTGGTGGATGATGTTATTTATACTGGCCGTACCATCCGGGCAGCATTGGATGCTATTATTGATTTTGGTCGGCCTTCTTATATCAGACTGCTTGTGCTTATTGACCGCGGCCACCGGGAGCTACCCATTCAGCCTGACTTTGTTGGTCGGAAAATCAAAACCAGAAAGAACCAGATGGTGGAGGTTCAGTTAAAGGAAATTGACGGAGGAGAACAGGTTATTCTTCTGGAAGCAGAGACAACCGGGAGAAACAAATAGGTATGTTCTGGACCAGAAAAGATTTGCTTGGCCTGGAAGATTTATCTGCTGCAGAGATTGATTTCATCCTGGAGACGGCAAAATCTTTTAAGGAAGTAAGCAGCCGTCACATCAAAAAGGTTCCTGCTCTCCGCGGTCGGACTGTGGTCAATCTTTTCTTTGAACCGAGTACCCGTACCAAAACCTCTTTTGAACTGGCAGCCAAGCGCCTGTCTGCGGATGTTTTGAGTTTTGAAGTCAGCACTTCCAGTGTTTCCAAGGGGGAAACAATTGTAGATACTGCGAAGAACATTGAAGCGATGAAGGTTGATTGTTTTATCGTGCGGCATGCTGTGAGCGGTGCTCCCTGGCTTATTGCCCGGAGTGTGCAGGCTGCAGTAATCAATGCCGGTGATGGATGCCATGAACATCCTACCCAGGCTTTACTGGACCTGTTCACTGTCAAGGAAAGATTTGGGCGTCTGAATAACCTGTGTTTGGCAATCATCGGTGATATCCGGCACAGTCGTGTCGCCAGGAGTAACATCTGGGGTTTTACCAAAATGGGGACACATGTGATAGTCTGCGGTCCACCGCCTCTGGTGCCACCGGAGATTAAGGATATGGGTTGCCATATTACTTACCAGCTAAATGAAGCTCTTCGCCAGGCAGATATAGTCTATTTATTAAGGCTCCAGAAAGAAAGACAACGAGAAAATTTTCTTCCTTCCTTGCAGGAATACAGTAAGCTCTATGGACTGGATTCTACCTGTTACGGAAAAACGAGGAAGGTGTTTTTCCTGATGCATCCGGGACCAATGAACCGTGGTGTGGAGATAAAATCTTCTCTGGCCGACAGCTCCAATTCTTTAATTCTGGAGCAGGTTACCAACGGAATTGCTGTTCGTATGGCTGTGCTTTACCTCACTGTGGGGCGCCGGCAATGAGTACACACCTTTTTTCAGATACAGAAATTTCCGTTCCTCTCAGTCCAGAACAGGAGTTTATAATTACCAGGGCTGAAGGCCCATGCCTGGTACTGGGTGGTCCTGGTTCCGGTAAGACGCTGGTGGTGATTCACCGCTATGCTCATCTGCTTAAGAGCGGGGTGCCTGCCTCCTCTATCATGCTTTTAACATGCACTCCTGGAGCAGCAGTTTCTACTACCAGGGAGTTAATTAGATTGCTTGGTTTTGTTCCTGCTGGTCTTTTCTGTGGCAGCTTTTACCAGATGGCAGTCAGTCTGCTGCGGGAACTTGGAAAAAGTATAGACCTGGTTTCCAGCTTCACTGTCCTGGACCAGGAGGAAGCTTGTCTCCTGCTTCAATCTCTGATTCAGGCTTATAGCACAACGGAAAATTTTCCCTCAGCCAGAACCTTGCGGGAGATAATCCGCCGGAGCGTTAACACCCAGGAGGGGTTGCGGCAGACAGTAAATCTTTATTACCCGCAGTTTTCCTCTTACCTGTCTTCTCTGGAAGGAATCTACCGCGATTATTTGAGAATTAAGCGTGCGCAAAACCTGTTTGATGTTGAGGATTTACTTTTATTCTGGCATCGGCTGACCAGGAGAGAAGATGCAGCCAGATATTTAGAGACAAGGTTTCGGTATATTCTGGTGGATGATTACCAGAATACCAGCAAACTGGAGAATTTAATTCTATATCAAATGAGTAAGAAAAGCAGGAATCTTATGGTTACAGCAGATGATGCCCAGAGTGTTTTCAGCTTCCGGGGAGCCAGCATGAACAACATTCTGGAATTTCCAAAGTTTTATCCTGGAGCAAGAATTTTTTCGCTGATGATGAATTATCGTTCCACTCCTGAAATTGTTTCCCTTGCCCAGGGTATCATCAGAAACAACCGGGTCCAATTTCCTAAGAAAATGGTTACCAGGAGAAAAACAGGAGTCAAGCCTGCTGTTGTCTGCTGTAAGAATCCGCATGAGGAAGCACTCTTTGTGACCCAGAGAATCTCTCAGCTTATCCGGACAGGCGTTTCTCCAGAGGAAATTGGTATTCTTTTTCGTTTCCCGGGTCAATCTTCACAGGTGAAAACGGAACTGCAGCGCAGAGAAATACCTTACTATTTACGTGGTGAAGAAAGTGCAGCAGAATGCTCAGGAGTGAAAAATCTCCTATCCTATCTTCGTGTGCTGAATAATCCAGAGGATAGATTAGCCTGGGCGCACCTTTTGTCAGAGGAGGCTCTCAATAGAATCTTTGCTACAGAGGCAGCAGGACCTACCCGGGGAGAAAGCAGTCTTCAGGAAATTGGTTATCGCCTCAGGCAACAGCCATGGCCGGACAGCGAGAAAGACAGGATAGAAGCCCTGGTCCATGTGTTACAGGAGATTCAGCAAAGGAAAGAAATACCGGAAATAATAGAGGCCATCCTTGATAGCCGGCACTTCTTTCTTATGAACAGAGCATGTGGTGAGATGTTTCTTGCTGAGGAAGCAGTAGAGAGAATCAAGGAGTTTTCTCTTTCTTTTCATTCCCTTTCTGATTTTCTGGCTGCTTTTTCCCTGAAGGAGGAATTGTTTGCTGCTGCGGAGAACTCTCGCGGGGCAGTCACGCTTTCCAGTATCCATCAGGCTTGCGGCCAGCAGTGGTCTGTTGTTTTCCTCATCGGACTGGCCTTACCTTTTTTTCCCCAGCCGGCAGCCATCACTGATATTAACTGTCTGGAGGAAGAACGACGGCTGTTCTACATAGCGGTGACAAGAGCCCGGGAAGACCTTTACCTGACCTATTATCTGCAATCCCATCGTAAGAAGGATATATCCTGTGTCTGTCTCTTTGTCCGGGAAGTGAAGGGTCTTGATGTAGAGGAGTGGAATTATGAATGACAGGCCAAAACAGGAGTCTTTTACCATCCGCGCTTTGATTCTTGGTTTGGTTCTTTCCTCTGCTATTGCTGCTGGTGACGTTTACAACCTGATGGTTATCCAGGGTTCATATATGACTCTGGACTTCACCACACCTGCAGCCATCTTTGTGCTTTTCTGGGTCGTTCTGGTTAATCTTCTTATAAAGAAAATCAGACCTGCGGCAGCCCTCTCAACACCAGAAATGGTGCAAATCTGTATCATGTTGATGGTGGCTTCTTCTATTCCCACAATGGGTTTAACCCTGTACCTGGTGCCACTTCTTGCCGGAACAAAATACTTTGCTTCTCCCCAGAACAACTGGGATACACTGCTTCTGCCACATATTAAGAAAAACCTTATCCTCCAGGAAGAAAAGGCAGTTACCTGGTTTTATGAGGGATTACCCCGGGGTGAATCTATACCCTGGAAAGCCTGGCTGGTGCCTTTGAGTTACTGGATACCTTTAATTCTGGTAGTCTTTCTGGCTATGACTCTGATTATGATACTTTTGCGTCAGCAATGGGTGGAAAAAGAAAAACTCAATTACCCCATGACCAGGGCGCCGCTGGCCATGGTCGCCGGTGGTCCAGGACATATCTTCAGCCAGAAACTTTTCTGGTTAGGTTTTCTTCTTCCTTTTGTCATTGGTTGTCTTAACGGCTTGCAGTACTATTTCCCGCTTTTCCCTAAGATTGTCCTGGTCAGAAATATTCCGATTTTTCGCCGCACCCTGGGCCTGGATTTTCGTATTAGTTTCCCCATGATAGGTTTCACCTACTTTGTCAATCTGCCGCTGGCGTTCAGTCTCTGGTTTTTCTGCCTTTTCCATACAGTAGAGCAGGGTATTTTCAACATCACAGGGTTTGAGAGAAAAGAGTTCTTACCGTATAATGCGGACCGTCCTATTCTTGGCTGGCAGGCTTTGGGAGCGTTGATTGTCATTGTTGTTTACAGCTTGTGGAACAGCAGGAGCCATCTGAAAAATATGCTTTTTTCTTCCTGGAAGGGGAAAGAAGAAAACGAAATTCTTCCGTCACCGGTAGTCTTCTGGGCAACAATAGGCTGTCTATTTTTTATCTTTGCCTGGCTTATCTGGAGTGGTCTGGCAGTTATTCCTTCTTTTTTGACCGTTACTCTGGCATTTATTATTTTCATCGGTATTACCCGTGTGGTAGCAGAAGGTGGACTGGCAGCAACAAGGGCTCCCGTGATTGCACCGGTAATCACGACTTCTTTTCTTGGTTCTACCACGATAAGTCCAGCCGGTCTTACCAGCCTGGGTCTGATGTTCGTTTATACCTCTGATGTCCGGACTTTTGTTATGGCAGCAGCAGCCAATGGGATGAAGATGATAGAAGGATTTCGGCATCGCCGCAGATTAATCTTCTGGTCAATTATGTTAGCAGCTACTTTCAGTCTGGTGGTTTCTGTCCTGGTAACCATAATCCTGAGTTACCGGTACGGGGCAATCAACGGAAATAACTGGTTCTTCGTTGCCGGTCCCCAATATCCCTGGAAATACTTTGCGGAACAAATAAAGAATCCTTCTGGCCCTAACTGGTTTTACCTTGGATTTACTGCCGTTGGAGCGTTTGTGGCAATCATTCTACAGTTTTTGCGTACCCGGTTTCTCTGGTTTCCTTTCCATCCTCTGGGTTTTGCTTTTTCCACTATCATGATGACCAATGCGCTCTGGTTTTCTATCTTCATTGCCTGGTTACTTAAGATACTGATTTTAAAATATGGTGGAGCCAGAGTTTATGAGCAGGGAAAACCATTTTTTATTGGTCTGATTGTTGGGCAGTTTGTGGTCAACGGTATCTGGTTGTTCCTTGATTTTTTCACCAAACATACTGGGAACACCATCTTCTGGGCTTAGGCTACTGGAAAAGATAAATTACAGGCGGAATTTGAAAACAACAGAGCCAGAAAAGGGTGGAATTTCCAGGAAACGCTGTCTGATACCGGAAGATTCTTCCTGAAAAAGATAAACAAGCTGGGTAACTTTCGATTCACCCTTCAACCATAAGGTTAAATCGTGGTTATGCTGGGCATTTACCAGTGTTGTCCGGTACCGGCTTTCCGCATAGGCAGAGATGGTGTCATAACTTTTTAAAATATGTGGTACAGGTTTTAGCTCCTGCATAATTGACTTGATGATAGTTTCCCATTCCTGAAGAGTTAGAAAACCAATCCTTTGTTCGTGGGTCATCAAACAGCCGAAGAAAAGGTTTTCCAGTCCCTGTTTGATTTGAAGAACGCCGCGCCGGACCGCCTTCTGCAAATCAGTCCTAAAATTTTCCTGCCAGAAGGTTGTGCAGCCGAAAAGGAAATCAAAATCAGGTTTGCCAGCGGAAAAATCCAGCCCTGGCAGCGACATAGCCTGGAAAAAGTCTTTATCTTCAGGAATGAAGTCCAGGGCATAATTAACTTTATGATAGGGTTTCAATTCCCACTGGTGGCTGGCAGGGTCAGCGAAAGCTTTTCCCACCCGGCAGACATTCATGAGATAACATTGCTGTCTTTGTTTCAGAAAGGGCAAACTGGCCAGACCCAGCTCTCCAAAATGAGCGTTGACGGTTCTGGATGGTTTGATACTCCAGGAAGAAAAAAGGTTGTCAAGTTTTTCAAAGTGCTGCTGGAGTATTTCCAGAGAGAATTCCTCGCCTGTATGCTTCATATAAATAGGAAATTCATTGGTATTTTTTGGGTCACGGAAGGCATGGGGTGAAAACTCTGCCCCGCCCTGGTGATAAGCAGCTTTGATGGTTTCAATATCTTCCTGTTTTATATCATCAACAAAAAGTCCTATATTGGGCACCAGCCCGAAGCGGTTGAGAACATTTATGTATTTTAGTCCCCGGACTGTTTCTTTTTCCCTGGCTACCGGACTGCCAGAACCGGAAGCGTCATCAATTCTGACAGTGACAAAAGGCGGCATCGCTCTGGCCAGAAATGGTTTACGGGATGCCCAGATGAGACTCCGCCAGAAAACGCCATCCAGGCCAGCAGCATGGCCAAGGTATTCTTCCTGCCAGATACCGGCAGAAAGCCCGGTAAGTACAATCCTTCCGCGGCCCAGCACCCTCTTTAAACCGACTGGCCTGTTTTTTTCATCCTGAAGAAAACAGCTCCAGTTAGAAGGGATACTCGTCCAGGAATGACAGGAAAGTGATTTTTTCAATGTGAGTTCTTCTGCTGTACTGGTTTCGGTTAACCAATCACCCCTGACAGGAAAGACAGATGTTGTTCTGGTATCTTCAAATGCGGGAATTTCCAGTATTCTGATTGCTACTTCCGGATATCCACTCAGGAATCCATCCAGAAGTAGTAAACCTAAACCCTGGCTGACATGTCTTGTAAGTGTGAGAAACTCCTCGTCGCTCAAATTTTTTGCTACTCCTTCCTGTCCTAATATTACCAGGTGGGCCGTAGTTAGCTCCTCCTCGGATATTCTTGACCAGGCTAAATCTATTTGCTGATAAAGAATACCAAGATGCTCCAGAATATTCAGAATTCCCCTGGTTGCCCGCCTGTAAGGGATTGGTTCGGTAGAATTAAAAATAACCAGGGTTTTCATTCTTACTCCAGATTGGTGTGCTGTCTGGCCATCCGCCTGGTAGAGATACCCTGGCTGCGCCGGTAACGGTGAATGCAGGCTTCCAGAAAGAGAAAGGCTACCTGTTCAAACAAAGAATGGGCAAACTGTTGTGAAGGTCCTTTGGGAATGAAGATCACGTAACGTGCCAGACATGCCAGAGGTGATTCCACGCTGGAGGTAAGTGCCACCACTTTACTGCCGGCTCTCGCTGCGGTCTGAGCAAAACTCAATGTGGAAGCTGTTGTCCCTGAACAGCTGATAACTACCAGGGTATCACCTTTAGCCACAGGCGGACAGATGCTTTCCCCGGCGACATAACTTTCTTTCTCCAGATGCCTCAGCCGGATAGCGAAGCAGCGGGCGATCATCCCGCTGCGTCCGGCGCCAGCAACAAAAATACGGCCTGCTCTGGAAATAACCTGGCAGAGAATCCTCCAGTCTTCTTCTTTGATTTTCCCTAAGGCACGGTTGATTTCCTTAAGAATCGTTTCCATCTTTCAGCAGTAGCTGATACTTCCTTTAATTTATGATACCATGAGAAGCAGAATTCTGTCAGCCACAGGGAACCAAATCTCATTGTTTGTGTCTAAAGTATAGAAGACCAGATATGGAAGAAAACCAGAGGCGGGAAAAGCTACAAGCCATTTTTCAGAAGGAGGGAAAAAGGCTTTACCATCTGGCTTACAGGCTTTCCGGTAATGAAGCTGATGCCCAGGACATTGTTCAGGAGGTGTTCATGAAAGTTTACGACAAAATTGAACGGTTTGAGGGTCGGGCAGAGATTTTTACTTATCTTTATCGTATAGCCTTCAACCTCTGGTGTAATATGTTAAGAAAAAGAAAAAAATGGTTTTCTTTTGACCCTGACCAGCTGGAAGTCTATCTTTCTTCCAGGTCGAACTCTGATTTTCCCGGTAACCGGCTGCAGGAAAAACAGAACAAAGTGGAACTGGTAAGAAGTGCCTTAGAAAAACTTGCTCCCCAGGAAAGATTTATCGTTATCTTGCGGGACATTGAAGAGTATTCCTACCATGAAATCTCTGGAATTTTAAAGTGTCGTCCCGGGACAGTGAAATCCAGACTGGCCAGGGCCAGGGAAAAATTAAGGATAATTTTAGAACCATACCTGGGAAAAAACTATGAATAACAGGAAAGAATGCAGGGCTGTTTATCATTCAGGTTCCTGGGAGGATGTAAGACAGCAGCAGGATGAAAAATTAAGGCAGCATCTCAGGGAATGTCCGTTTTGCCAGAAAAGGTTGAACCAGTGGGAGGAAATTCATACCTGGCTTAAGGAATACGGAAAAATAGAGTTACCTGCTGGTTGGGAAGAAAAGATGATAAACAGAATACTGTCCAGGCAAAGGGTATCTTCCTTCGGCCGGCTGGTATTAGCCGGGACAGTGAGTGTGGCAGTTTTTATTCTTTTTGGACTTATCTTTAGACTGACCGGAAGCAAACCTGTTACTGTGGTGAAAAATACTTTACCAGTGCCTGGAATAGAAGAAAGTAAGACCCAGCAGGATGAGGCGAAAATTCCTGGAAAGAAAGCTGGTGCAGAATCTAAAACTCTTGCAGAAAAATCTGGAGACCGGCAAAAAGTAGAAAGTAAGCTTCACCTTGCGCAGATTGCGAAAGAGCCTTTATCAGAACCGGAAGAAAAAAAAGAGAAGACGGAAGATGCAGTAAGCCTGAGAAAAGAGATGGAAAAGTTTGAAAGGACAGATGTTTCTTCGCTCTCCAGGGAAGAAGTTTCAGCCAGATCTGTTTCTGGCTTCGGTCTGGCCGGGAATAATGCTGTCCAGGCAAAAAGGGCAGGTAAGGTCCAGGCTGCAGACCAGCTGCCTCCTTACCTTCTTATCAAAGAAAAATCCCAGCTGGAAAAAATCTGGTCCGCTGGAAATCTTTCCGCACCGCTGCCTGCGGTTGACTTTAAAAAACAGTTAGTGCTGGTTTTACCCAGTGTGAGCGGGGAGAAGAGATACCAGATTGTTGCCTTAGAGGAGAAGGATAATGTTCTGGTAATCAGTTACATTGAGTCGTCCTGGGAAAAGGATAAAAAGGAAATTCTACCACCCTACCAGATTTTCGTAGTAAACCAGCTTCCGCAGATTGAATTTCAAAAAGTGGAAAGGTCAGTTATTTCTTCTGACGCCTCACCAGCAAAAGATAAAGAGCAGGAATAACAAACAGAGTTAGCATGGTAGACGAAACAACACCCCCTAATACCGTAGCACCAATCGGGGAGCGCAAAGTAGCTGCCTTGCCTGTAGCCAGAGCTAAAGGTAAAGCTCCAGCCCCTGCCGCCAGGCTGGTCATAAGACAGGGCCGGAGTCGGGTAGATGCAGCCTGGGTAATAGCAGAAACAGGATTGCTTCCCTTCTGGATAAGATTCTTAGAAAAATCAACAATCAAAATACTGTTGTTCACACCAATACCGACAAGGATGACTGTACCCAGAAGACTGAAAATATTAATGGTTTTACCCATCAGGAAAAGGGTAGTGAGGATACCGATACCTGCCAGCGGTAGTGCGCCCATAATAACAAAAGGTTCTTTCCAGCTTTCAAACTGTGCTGCCATTACTAAATACACCAGGATAGCAGCCATTAAAATTGCTACTGCCATATCCCTGAAGGCTTCTGACATCAATTTGATGTTGGCTCCACTTTCCAGGCTAATCTCAGGCGGCAAATCAAGACCGGCTGCTTTTTTCCGGAAAGAAGAGACCACATCACCAAGTGGTTTATTGACATGGGCAGTAAGGGTAACGCTGGGCCGGCGGTTATACCTTTCTCTTACTGTCGGTCCTTTTGTTTCCTGAAAACTGGCTACCTGCCCCAGAAGATAAAGGTCCCCAAGGCTGTTTTTGATGGGAAGATTAGCCAGGATATCCAGACGGGAACGGTAATGCTCAGGAATGGTTACCCGTAAATCATACTCCTGGTCTTTTTGTCTGAATTTGGTAGCAACCAGTCCTTCCAGGGCAGCCCGACAGTTGAGTGCGACTGTTCTGGGAGAAAGGTCAAACTGGGCCAGCCTTTCCCGGTGAACCACAAAATTGAGTTCTGGTTTACCGGGATGGTAAGAAATATCAGCATCAGAAACACCCGGTGTTTCCCGGAGAGCAGTTAACAGTTTCTCCCCAGAAGGTAGAAGTGTTTCCCAGTTCTGTCCGGTAACATACATCATAAAAGGAGCAGCGCTTCCCCGTCCCACCACAGAACTGACCTCGGCAACAGAAAAAGTGGCTCCTGGAATCTCAGCCAGAAAAGGTTTAATTTCTGCGAGAATCTGGCTGGCGGAACGACGGCGGGAATCCTTCCACTTAAGAATGATACTGGCATATTCAGAACCTACAGAGCCAGCCGTGATCGCCCCGCCGGAGATACGACCGATAGTAGCAAAAATCTGCTCAGATTCAGGGATTTCTTTGATTCTATTCTCCAGCAAGTTAACCGTTTCTTCAGTTCGCCTGAGGTTTGTTCCTGGTGGCATCCGGACTGCTATGCTGGAGATACCCTGATCTGGTTCAGTGATAAATTCAGTTCCTATTAAAGGAATTAAAAGGAAACTTCCGGTGAGCAGAGATAAAGCCAGCAGCAAAACTATACCGGGTCTGTGGAGTGCTTTTTCCAGTATTTTCTTGTATTCCTCCCGGAAACGGGAAAATGTGCTTTCCCATTTTTCTGCCCAGGGACTTTGCTGTCTCTCAGTCAGCAGGCGGCTGGCCAGCATGGGAAGCAGGGTGAAGGCTGTTGCCATCGCCACGGCAGTGGCAAAAACCTGTACCAGTCCGAATTCTTTGAAAAACTGTCCAACTATTCCAGTAGTGAAAACAATGGGCAAAAACACCACAATATTGGTTAACATGGAAGCCATAACAGCAGGAGTAACTTCGGCTGTACCTTCTTCTACGGCTACCAGAAGCGGCTTTTTTAAATCCCTGAAATGTCGATAAATATTTTCCAGAACGACTATGGAACAATCAATAATAATCCCGGTACAGAGCGCCAGACCTGACAGGGAAAGTACATTCAGGGTAAATCCTGCCAGATACATAAAAAAGATGGTTCCTATGAGAGAAATGGGAATAGTTAAGGAAACAATCAAAGTACTGTTTAAACTGTGGAGGAAAAGGAAAAGGACCAGACCGGTTAATATCACGCCTAAGATAAGGTTATTTTTTACATCATCCACCGCTTCTTTAATAAACGGAGAAGTGTCCACAATAACCTGTATTTTGTAGCCTGGTGGGATTCTCCCTTCCAGACGTTTAATCTCCTCCCTGACCAGTTGAGCAACTTTAACCGTATTGGCAGCTGGCTGCTTCTGAATGATTAAAGCCACAGCATCCTGGGCGTTGATGCGTGCTTTATCCCTCGCCTCGGCAAAGGTATCTTTAACCAGAGCCAGAGATTCCAGATGTATCTGTCTTGCCCTGCCAGTGGCTCTTTCCATGTCCGGAACAATCAACTGACTGATTTCCTCTGGAGAGAGGAATTCAGAATTAAGCCTTCCTGAAAATTCCAGGTCAGAAAGATTGAAGCGGCCGGAAGGTAGATTGATATTTTCTGCTGCCAGACGGTTGACCAGGCCTGTTAAATCCATTTTGTAGTGAACCAGTTGCTGGGGAAAAACCTCCACCCTGATTTCCCTTTTCAGCCCACCCAGCAAGTCAATGTTACCTACACCCGGTACTGTTTGCAGAGCTGGTTTAATTGTCTGGTCAGCCAGCTGATAGACCTCCCTTAAATCAGGTCCAAAGACACCAACGTAAAGGATGGGTTGAGCATTGATGTCCAGCTTGAGAACCTCTGGTTCCTCCACATCATCGGGTAATCTGGAACGAATGGCAGCCAGTTTTTCCCTGACGTCTGTGGCGGCCACTTCTGAAGAAGTTTCCATGTAAAATTCCGCCATAACGAAAGATACACCCTCCATGGAGACAGAAGAAATTTCCTTAAGATTATTGGTAGTGCTGATGGCATCTTCAATTGGTTTTGTCACCAGGGTTTCTACCTGGTCAGGACCAGAGCCGGGATAGATTGTTTTTATGGTAACGATAGGAATATTGACCTGAGGTGTTAAAGATATACTTAACCTGGTCAGAGTGAAAAGTCCTAAAGCAGCCAGAGCAAAGAAACATACCCAGGTCATCACCGGACGCCTGATAGCAATCCCGGTAAGACTCATATATTTTTCTCCCTGCTTTTTACCTTTACCCTGGTACCTGAGGAAACGTTTTCCTTACCCAGGGTGATAACCTGGTCACCCTCTGATAGCCCGGACAGAATTTCAACTGTCTGGCCGGAAGTTTCTCCTACCAGTACGTTTCTCCTTTCCGCCTTACCCTCTCTGACAACATAGACAGAGTAAGTATCGCCGGCCTGTAACAAAGCCTGGACAGGTACTGTCAGAACCCCGGATTTTCTGCCAGTGGTAATTGTCCCCTGGACAAAGAGACCGGGCTTAAGAATCATAGAACGGGAAAGAACAGTCAGTTCTACAGTATAGAGTTTGGTTTTCGCATCCGGAGCAGCTGCCATGCGGGTAACAGTTGCCCGGATTACAGGTTCAGATAGATAAGGGTTAAAAAACTCTGCCTTCTGGCCGGCCTTTAGCTGCAGAACATCCTTTTCCGGTACCTGGGCCCTGATGATGAGTTTTTCTGTGTTGTAAAGAGTGTAAATTGTCTGACCCGGGGCAACCACTTCTCCCAGCTCCGTCCTGGATTCTCCAATAAGCCCGGAAAAAGGAGCAAAAAGACAGGCATCCTGAAGATTTTCTTCTATCAGTTTCAGTCCCTCCCTGACTGTTTCTAAAGATGCTCTACTGGCAGCCTCCTGTTCTACGGCTGTCTTATATTCCAGCTCATATCGTTCCAGTTGTGCACTGGCAATAACTCCTTCCTGGAAAAGTCTTCTCCTCCGCTCCCATTCGCGACGGGAATTTTCCAGACGAAGCTGTGCCTGGCTCAAATTTTTCTCAGCAATGGCTATCTGGTTGAGAGCCTGAGACCGTTGAATCTGCATCTGTGAAGTATCCAGCTGAGCCAGAAGTTCACCCCTGGTTACCTGGTCCCCTGTGTTTTTCCTCAGGCTGGTTACCCGTCCGCCAATCTTAAAGGACAGCAGGGCCTCTTGTTCACAGCGGACTTCACCGGTGACATTAATAGTATGAATGATTGTTTGCCTGGTGACAGAAGCTGTTTCTACGGGTAATCCCTGGCTGGTCTGAATCTGAGAAAGAGTGGCTGGCATCTGGCGGTGAATTTTTTCGTAAACTCGCCAGATGACCAGACCAATAAAAGCAAGAGCCAGCACTATAATTATTGTTTTTTTCATGGTTTCCCCTCAGAGCTTTCCTGAAAATCAGCTGCAGCACCTGCTGCCAGCCGTAACTGCCGGTAGCCTACCTGGTAGTCATAGCAAGCCTGGTAATAACTTTCCCGGGTTTTAGCCAGTGCTACCTGAGCATCAAGAACATCAGTGGTGGTTGCCACCCCCTCTTTATATGCGAGATTGGTCAAACGTAAGTTTTCTTCTGCCTCAGCAAGGGAACTTTTAGCAAGTTTAATTCTTTCTCTGGCAGCCTGCCAGTTAAGGTAGGCGGTCTTTACCTCCAGTTCAATGGTGGAAACAGATAAAAGGTATCTATTTTGGATCTGAGAAAGTTCACTCTTTGCCCTTTGCACCTTATCCCGGGTAGCGTGCCAGTTCCAGATGTCCAGATTAACGGCGAGGACAAGATTCCAGCTGGGTCGCCAGTGGTCAGGTGATGTCTGGGTACCTTTTTCTTCTGTGAAACCCCAGGCAAGGCCAACCTGAGGATAATAGTTACTCTTAGCCAGGCTAACACCTTTTTCTGCTATCCGGCGTAGAGAATTAAAAACTTTCAGTTCCGGCCGGTTATCCCGGGCAAGGTTCTGCCAGTGGGAAAGGGGTAACTCCGGATAGTCAGCTTCCAGGATATCCTGTATTTCCAATTCCTGAGAAAGAGTCTGGTTGAGAAGCTGAGCCAGAGAAGACCTGGCGATGCGGATGGCATTATCACTTTCCACCATGGCGCTATTGACCTGTGCGAGAAAGACATCTGTCTTCAGAATATCCAGTTTTGTGACCATCCCTTGCTGGAAAAGAGAATTTGCCACCCGACGATGTTCTTCAGCCTGTTTCTTTAATTCTCTGGTGACCTCTGCTGCCTTCTGCGCCTTAAGGACACCGAAATACGTCTTTTCCACTTCCAGAAGAATCCTTTCCTTCTCTGTCTGATACTGATGGCTGGCAAGTTTCACATTTTCCACAGCCTGCTGGTAGGAGGCAGTTAACAATCCACCGGTGAAAACAGGTTGTTTCAGCATCAAAGAAAAGGAATAAAGGTTTGGTCTGGTTAACTGAATAGATTGAGGAAATCCTTCCAGGGAAAGTTCCACAGGTTTACCCAGGTAAGTATATGTTGCACTGGATGATAAACGGGGAAAAAAATTGGTGAACATTTCCCGGCGGCTGAATTCTGCCTTCTGGATATCCAGGGCAACTGATTTTAGATGCAGGTTATTTTCTTCAGCCAGACGCAAGCACTCTTTCAGGGTCAAGATACTTTGGCCTTCAGTCTGGACAACAACCAAAAATGCCAGAAAAATGGTTATTTTCGTCTTCATGGTTAGTTTTCCACGAGTCCGTGAAATAAGACAGTTTTTACCGTGCTGGCTCTGGAAACCAGCTGGTAGCGGCGACTGCAAAGTAGCCACTGGTAGATGACACTCTGGAGTAACCCCACCAGCATGAAGATGGCGTCCTTAAAGGGTACATCTCTGACCTGGCCAGAAATTACAGCCTGCTCATATCGGTTCTCCAGTGGTTTAAGACTGCTCAGGAATTTCTGCCAGAAGTGAGTGGCCAGTCTGGTGTGTAAGCCAGGTGTTTCCAGGAAAAGAATAGTAAAATAGGCAGAGTGCTCCTGGAAAAAATCAAGATACAGGGTCATCAATTTTTCTAAGGTGGGCAGAACTGACAGCTTTTGCTCCAGCAGGTCTCTTATTCTTACAAGAAACTTATTCAGAATTGATTCTATCAGGCACGTAAAGAGCTCTTCTTTGCTGTTGAAATAAAGATAGACTGTTCCTTTCGCCAGACGTGCCTGACGGCAGATACTCTCCATATCTGTTTCCCAGTAGCTTTTTCTAGCGAAGATTCTGGCTGCAGCCTGCAGAATCTGCTCCTTCCTTTTCTGTTTTCTGACAGCCGTGCTCTGGCGGTATCTTCTTTCCATTTGCTTACCTGAAGTTGTTGACTGACCGGTCAGTCACCAGAATAATTTATTCTACCAGAGTTAGTCCCTGGCTGTCAAAAAGCAAAGAATAATTTTTGTTTTACCCCTGACCCGGGTATAATTTAGCAAATGAACTTGCGGATGGGAATTGATCTGGTTTCCCTGCCAAGAATTAAGACAGCTGCCAGGCGAAAACGTTTTCTAGAAAGGGTTCTGGGGAAAGAAGAAAGGCGGTGGGTGGGTGACAGCATCTTAAAATTGGGGATTTGCTTTGCTCTGAAGGAAGCAGCCTGGAAAGCACTTCCCCGGTGTTCTCAAAAAAAGACCTATTTTCACGACATAAAAATTACCTGGAAGAAAAGGAAACCCTGTGTTTTACTCCGGTACTGGAAAGGGCAGGTGGAAACATCCTGGACAATGGTCAGAGACGATGTTCTGGCAATAGTAATCCTGAGACAACACGGCTAAGATTTCAGTTTTTGAGCAAGCTGCCAGGTATCAAAGGCGATGCGGAGTTCTTCATCTGTAGGTATCACCAGTACCGTGATAGGAGAATCCTTACGGCTGATTATCCGTTCTCCTTTTTCCTGCCAGTTTTTCTCTTTGTCAAGCATAATACCCAGCTTTTCCAGATGAGAAAGACTTTTTTCTCTTACCAGAGGTACGTTTTCACCAATACCCCCAGTAAACACAATGGCGTCAGTCTTACCAAGCACAGCCAGATAACAACCGATATACTTTCGGACACGGTAACAGAACATCTCTATCGCCAGAGTTGCCTGCTGGTTTCCTTCTGCACTGGCTTTCAGGAGACTCCGGAAGTCATTGGAAATACCAGAAATACCTAAGAGCCCGCTTTCCCTGTTTAACAGACGGTTCAGCGAGGCTATATCCAGACCCAGTTGCTCGGCAAGGAAAAATATTACCCCGGCATCGATGTCGCCACTTCTGGTACCCATAATTAAACCTTCCAGGGGTGTAAACCCCATGCTGGTGTCCACAGAACGGCCTGCAGCGACAGCTGTGATGCTGCAGCCATTACCAAGATGGCAGGTAATGGCATTAAGGCTATACTTATCCTTACCTAAAATTTCCGCTGCTTTTCTTGCCACAAAACGATGGGATGTACCATGAAACCCGTAACGCCGGATACCAAACTGCGTATAAAACCTGTAAGGGATAGCGTAAAGATAAGCTACTTCTGGTATCGTGCGGTGGAAGGCTGTATCAAAAGCTGCTACCTGCAAACTGTGGCGGAAAAAACGTCTGGCTGCTTTAATCCCGGCAAGGTTTGGCGGATTATGTAAGGGGGCTAAGGACTGGTAGGTTTCAATCCGTTTGATGATTTCATCATCAATGATGACACTCCGGTCAAAACCTTCTCCGCCATGGACTACCCGGTGGCCAACTCCGCCAATTTCCTCAACCTTTTTTATGGGTGAATTTTCACCGCTGACAAGGGCACTGGCAATTAGTTCTAATCCTTTCTCATGGTTTCTGACTTTGAGTTTTTCTTCTGTGGCCTGGTTGCCAGCTTCGTGGTGAAAGATAGATACTTCTTCCCCGATTTTTTCCAGGATACCCCGGGCTAAAAGCTTTTCTTCGGGCATCTGGAAAAGTTTATACTTAATGGAAGAACTGCCACAATTGATAGTTAGAACCTTCATTTTTTCTCAAGATGCCTGGCAATAAAACTTACAGCATCACCCACAGTTTTGATCTGTAATGCTGCATCTTCTTCCATCTCAATATCAAACTCATCCTCAAAAGCAGCTACCAGCTCCAGGCTTTGCACGCTTTCTGCACCCAGGTCTTCCACAAACCGGCTTTCTGGTTTAATGTCATCTTCTTCCACTCCCAGGACACTGGCGACTACCTTCTTTACTCTGGCTTCAATTTCTTTTTGCTCCATAGTTTTTCTCCAGTTTTTTAAATTTTCCGGCTCCTTTTGATAACTGACAGACGCTGTTGCTTTGTTAATTCATAAACATTTCTGATAACCTCTTCCTCTTCTGAGGACAGTTCTCTTTTCCTCCTGGCCATGGCAGAACGGACGGTCTCCATCATCATTTCCAGACCAAAGCCCTTCAGGAATTTATTGTTGACATACCACACAAAAGAGGGGAAGAATTTGGGCAGAATCCCACCTGCAGTAATGTTACACATGACTCCTACGGAACTTCCGGTATTAAAAAGGGTGCCGATACTGGTTTTGGTATGGTCACCAAAAAAAGTTCCTACTTTCAAGTCACCAGTATCCACCAGCGTACCGTTCACAGGTACAGAAACAGTGGAATAATCATTTTTCAAATCACTGTTGGTAGTTAAGGCGCCCAGATTAACGAACTCGCCGATATAAGAGTGGCCGATAAATCCATCATGATATTTGTTGGAATAACCGTGAAAAATGCTTTCCTCCACTTCACCCCCGATACGGCAAATAGCACCCAGACTGTTACCTTCTCTGATGTTAGCCCCGGGCATAATTTCTGTTCCGGAGCCGATATAACATGGCCCTTCTATTCTTGCTCCTGGAAAAATTTTTACCTTTTCTTCCATGTAGATTGGTCCTGATTGAGTATCCAGAACAACAAGAGGGTGAACTTCAGCACCAGCAGCAACGTAAACTAAATCTGGAGGACCATAAATTACTGCTTGCGAAGCAAATCTTCCCTGGACACCCCTTCTTCCGCCTGTAGTAAAATCTTCCCTCAACATAGTACTGTTATGCTGTATCAAATTCCAGGGATAATCAATTACTGTAGCCTGAAGTGGAATTTTCGGCAGAATTTTTGCTGCTTCTGCCAGTAGCTGGTCCAGAGAGCCATTCCACAGTTTCCTGACAGTTTCTCTTCTTAAGATAGCATAGACGATATTGTCGTGACAGATATGGACAGCTTCCCTGGTGGTATCCAAGGGAGCTTCACCGCTGAGTAACCACCTGCCGTTGATAAGTAAAAGGTCGTTTTCAAAAATTTCCGGGTCATTCACCGGTAAGGAATAATTCTTTTTGACCAGTTTCGCCAGATAATCACGTACATAGAGATAAATTCTGGAACCTGGAAGACGTGGCAGGATACGGTCTATCAGGGTATAGTATCCACAGCGTAGTTCAAACACCGGCCTGAGATAGGAAAGAGGAGTAAGGTTTAACCATTTGCTATCTTCAAAAATACATATCTTCATTTTTGCCTCGCAGTTGGTAGTGTTTCTAAGTTTGCATACAGGTGATGGCCGCTACATTAACAACATCACTTACCGTGGCTCCCCTGGACAGGTCACTCACCGGTCTGGCAAAACCCTGCAGAATAGGCCCGATGGCTGTTGCCTTTGCCAGGTACTGGGTGAGTTTGTAGGCAATATTTCCGGAATTCAAATCCGGAAAGATGAGGACATTAGCTTTCCCTGCCACCGGACTTGGGGCTTTTAGTTTTTTCCCCGCCACCTTTTCCGACAATGCAGTATCAGCCTGGAATTCTCCATCAAAAACAAAATGAGGTTCTTTTTCCGCGGCCAGTTTCACTGCCTGTCTGATCTTATCTACAGATGGATGGCTGGCACTGCCACATGTAGAAAAAGAGAGGAAAGCTGTTAGTGGCTGCTGGTTCATTATCTTTTCATAACTTCGGGCAGTTGCCACGCCAATTTCTGCTAACTTCTGGCTATCTGGTTCAATGTTTACAGCACAGTCCGCGTAGAAAATGATTCTCTCGTCCGGTAGCACCATGATGAAGTAGCTGGAGGCGGTGCTCAGTCCCGGCTGATAACCGATAGTCAGAGAAGCAGCCTGAATGACTGATGCTGTAGTACTGGCAGCACCAGCCACCATAGCCTGAGCCTTACCGGTAGCGACCAGCATCCCACCGTAAATCAGTTCCTTTCTCAAAAGCCTTTCGGCTACAGAAGTTTTTACGTTTTTGCGGCGGGCCACGTAAGCAGCAACAAGTTCCGGTAAATCTGCTGCTTTCTCTGGTTCCACGATTTCCAGATTTTGAATATCTACCCTGCAACTGGTAGCAGACTTCCTGATGTCTTCCCTCCTGCCCAGAAGAACAGGTCTGGCAATTCCTTCCTTAGCCAGGATTTCTGCTGCCTGCAGAATTCTTTCGTCTGTCCCTTCTGGTAAAACCAGCCGGGCTGATTTTTCTTTTGCTTTCTGTCTGAATTGTTCTAACAGGTTCATGGTAAGTGGTTAGATTAAAAGATTTCCCTGCCGATTCTCTTTTCTGCTTCCTCACTGAAGCGATAATAGGTAGTTCTCTGCAGAGCACCGGCAGCTGCCTCATCTAAAAAGACAGTAACTCTTTGATGAAACTGTAAAGCAGTAGCGGAGATTAAACTGGTGACAGGACCTTCCAGAGCCAGTTGAATGACCCTGGCCTTTTTTTCTCCGTTAGCCAGAAGAATGATTTCCCTGGCTTCCAGGACTGTTCCCACACCCATGGTGATGGCAAAACGTGGTACGTCCTCTTTTCTTTCAAAAAAGCGGGCATTATCAGAAATTGTCTGTTCGTCCAGAGCGACCATTCGTGTCCTGGAGGCTAAAGAAGAACCCGGCTCATTGAATCCAATGTGCCCATCACCACCGATACCCAGAACCTGCAGGTCTATTCCGCCAGCCCGTCTGATAGCTTCTTCATACTGGAAACAAAAAGCATCAATGTCAGCTGCGGTTCCATCAGGAACATGGGTATTTTTCTTATCTATATCAATATGGTTGAAAAGATTGGCATCCATAAAATACCGGTAGCTCTGGGGATGGGAGGGTAAGAGTCCAAAGTATTCGTCCAGGTTGAAGGTGTGAACATTCTTGAAGGAAAGTCCTTCTTCCCGGTGCATCCGTATCAGCTCCTGGTAAAGACCTAAAGGAGTAGAACCAGTTGCCAGTCCCAGTACCAGATTATTTTTCTGCAGAAGCCGTTTTCTCACAAGATTAGCTGCTTCCCTGCTCATCTCCTGATAAGTTTTCCTGATTATTACTCTCATCTTCCCCCTTTGTTGTTCCTGGTTCACCAAGCTGTTTTAACCCCAGAGAAATTCTCTTGTTCTCCGGGTCAATGTTTAAAATCAAAACCTCAATTTTTTGCCCTTTTCTCAGAACCTCGGAGGGGTGTTTAATTTCCCTGGAAGAGATATTGGAGATATGAAGAAGTCCGTCGATGCCTTTTTCCAGCTCTACAAAGGCGCCAAAATCTGTTAAATGGTAAACCTTCCCGCTGACCACTGATCCGACCGGATAACGTTTCACAATCTCAGGCCAGGGATTGGGTTCTGTCTGACGGAGGCTGAAAGAAATTTTCTGTTCTTCCTGTTTGATATCAATTACTTTCAGGGTGAGAACATCACCTGTGGCCAGTACTTCCGAAGGATGTTTTACCCGGCCTGTCCAGGAAAGTTCTGAGATGTGAAGTAGCCCTTCCACCCCCTCTTCTATTTTTATGAAAGCACCGTAGTCTGTAATATTGACAACCTTGCCTTCCACAAGACTGCCCACCGGGTACTTTTCAGCCACTGTTTCCCAGGGGTTTGGGGTTTTCTGTTTCAAACCAAAGGAGACCACCTGTTTTTCCAGGTTAACATCCAGAACAACCACTTCTATCTGGTCACCCACACTTAAAATCTGTGAAGGATGGCTAAGTCTGCCCCAGCTCATATCATTGAGATGTAAAAGTCCCATCAGTCCAGCCTCTATCTCCAGAAAAGCACCATAATCAACAATGTTGCGTACTGTAGCCTTTACCAGCTGTCCTCTTTCCAGAGAACGGAGAAGTTCGCGTTTGCGCTGTTCTTTGGCATCTTCTAAGTACTTTCGCCGGGAGACGACAACATTCTTGCGGGTGGAATCAATTTTAATAATCTTGAAAAAAGAGTTCATGCCTACATACTCGCTGGGATTGGTGAGTGGCCGGATATCTGTCTGGGAACCAGGAAGAAAAGCCACCACACCAATGTCTACACGGAAACCTCCTTTAACCCGCTGGAAGATATAGCCTTCCACCGGGATATCCTGCTGGAAGTAATTCTCAATCTTCTCCCAGTTGACCAGGACATCAGCTTTTTCCTTGGAGAGGGGGATGAGTCCATTGGCATCAGGGTCCAGAGATTCCACGACGACATCCACTTCCTGGCCAGGAGCGATTGTATTCTTTTCTCTCTTGAACTCTTCCAGAAGAGCACATCCTTCTGATTTATAACCGATATCAATGATTACTTCTCCTTCGCTTACTCTCACTACCCGGCCCCGAATCAAGGAACCAGGTTTGAACGATAGTAATTTCTCTTCCAGTAGTTTGGAAACTTCACCACTGCTCATTGCCTTTACCTCCCTTTTTTTATTGCTAAAATTTTTCCAGTTGCCAGTAGTCAGAAATTCTGACAGAGGGGAATTTCTCCCTGCTACTTTTTAACGAAACTACAGTATTATACCAGACAAGTTTTGGTCTGTCCATTCTCCAGGTTAACAGGTTCTAATCCAGCAATAAGGCCCATTATTCTTTTGCCGATACTGCGGTAATCTCCACAGGTAAATTTTACCGGAGAACCAACGATAACTCTAATTTTGGCCGGTTTAATGAAACGTGCACCTGGTGGGTAAGCCTGATAAGCACCTTTAATGTAAATAGGTACTACACAAGCTCCACTTTTTAATGCCAGGAAACCAACCCCGGGTAGAGGAGAGGAGAGTTTACCATCACGACTTCTTGTCCCCTCTGGAAAGATGAGCAGTCCCTGCCCCAGGGATAAAATCTTCAGTCCCTGGCGAACAGCTGATACTCCCAGTTGTTTTTCTGCAGGAAAGGCACCCAGGAGTCGGATTAACGCGCCAAAAAATTTGTTGCGAAAAAGGGTTGCTCTGGCAAAATAATGTAAAGCCCGGGGACAGATGTAACCAATCAGTGGGGGGTCCAGAAAACTGGTATGATTGGCTGCCAGGATAAACGGTCCGGTTTTGGGGATATTCCGGGCACCAGAAACCTCCAGGCGGAAGTAGATTTTAAAAACCAAGCTTCCCATAAGTTTGGCTGTAAAAAGAAGGAATGTCTTCATTTCTCATCTGCCCAAATAACTGAGAAAGGAAAAAATCAATCCCCCGGTAGTACCTTCTATAGAGGTTTTCTCTTCATTAAAAAAATCAGAACAAGTAATGTCAGGACAACGCAGACCAGAGTTAATGAAAGATACCTTCTGGCGAAAGGAGTCTTTCTGGCAAGAAGGTATCCCAGCCACCCGTAAAAAGCCAGAGCCAGTAACACACCAAAAATGATAGGGAAAAAGTAGCTTTCTAACTCGTTATAATATCCTCCCATAGCGTTACTCCTGTAACTCTGGCTTTCATAATGTCAACCAGGCGTCTGTTTGCTACCACCCCATCCTGTTTAACCCGCAGGAGATACTCCTGTCTGGTAAGAGTGGTTTCAGATAAATCAAAGGCATCAGCCTCTTTCAGTGTTAATGTCGTCTCATCTTCGTTGATTAGCGTTCCGATGTAGACCCAGCGGCTATCTGTATCCACTACCACCAGTTTATTCTGGTATCGCTGGAGCAACGGATAGTTCAGATTTTTCTGTTTTTCCTGCACTTTTTTCTCACAGGTTTGGTGAAATCCGCTCTCTTGGCGACTGGAGGTAAACAGTTACAGGCCCGTCGTTATGGATTTCCACCACCATGTAGCTACCAAAGGACCCACTAACTAAGTCCGGAACTTTTTCCTTCAGTTTAGCCACAAACTTTTCATAAAGGGGTAACGCAATAGAAGCTTCTGCTGCCTGAGTGAAATCCGGACGGCAGCCAGCACTGCAGTCTCCATAAAGGGTGAACTGAGAAACAACAATAAGTTTCCCTCCAGTCTGAAGAAGAGAAAGATTCATTTTGTTGTTCTGGTCGTTGAAAATGCGCAGAGTAAGAACCTTCCGGGCCATTTCTTCTATGTCTTCTTCGTTGTCCTGTTTTCCAATGCCAACCAGAACAACCATTCCCTGGCCAATACTCCCGACAGGGAGATTATCAACAGTCAATGTTGCTTTTTTGACGCGCTGGATAAGCAGCCGCATAAGGAAAATATACCACAGCCTCAATTCCTTTGACAACCGGTTTTTTCGTCGGTAAACTTATATTCATGATGAAGTTTTATAAAATAGTTGGGTCCGGGAATGATTTTGTGGTTCTGGATAATCGGGGAATGAAAATCAAAAATGCCAGCTCCCTGGCCCGCCAGATGTGTGAAAGAAAGTTCGGTGTAGGAGCCGATGGAATGTTGCTTCTGGAGAATTCCAGGCTGGCAGATTTCAGGATGCGTATCTTTAACCCTGACGGTTCCGAAGCCGAAATGTGCGGAAACGGACTGAGGTGTCTGGTAAGTTTTGTTAAGATGAAGGGTATCACCACCAGGAAGAAACTTACTATCGAGACAAAAGCAGGTCTGCACAAAGCTTATCTGGAAGCAAGCAGAGTCAGGGTTGGCATGTCAATAGTGGAGAAAGCTATCCTTAACCGTCAGATTAAGGCTGGGGAAAAAAATTTCACGGTGCACACGGTTAATACCGGTGTACCCCATGCCATCATCATGGTGGATAATGTCTCAGAGGTGGATGTTTCTAATCAAGGACCGGTTTTTCGTTTTCATGAATCTTTCGGTCCTTCCGGCACAAATGTAGACTGGGTAGAAGTTACTGGCAGCAAGGAGCTGAAAATTCGTACCTATGAGCGGGGTGTAGAAGCAGAAACTTTATCCTGCGGCACCGGTTCTGTTGCTGCGGCTATTATCTCGTATCTACTGGGCAGAGTTGTTCCACCGGTGAACATAAAGGTTGCTTCCGGGGAAACGTTGAAGGTGATTTTCAATCCGGACTTAACTGAAATTTTCCTGGAAGGCCAGACCTTTTGTCCCTTTACCGGTATATGGCTGGCTAAAAAGTAGGAAGAAGGTTGATTGCTGGTTATTTTGTGCTGGATCCCTGGCTTTTATCCCTGGTTGCCCTTATTTCTGGTGTGCTGGGTGGCTGGTGGTTTTTTGCATCCGGTTTACCCTGGCAGTCTTTAAATCTGGCAGTTTTACCCCTGTTATTTCTCCACCGTCGTTTTATTTTGTTTCTCCTTTTCTTTGAGGCAGGTCTTCTCCTTACATCCTGCCGGTTGAATCTTCCCGCCGACCATGTGGCTAAATCAGTACCAGAGTATGTTTGTTGTCTTACGGGAAGGGTGACCGGCCAAATAAAAGAAGGAGTTTTCTCCCGGAAGATTTTGCTGAAAACAGAAAACTGGTCCGGACAGGATGGTAGAGAACAGAACTGCCGCGGGTTAATCCTGGTGGAAATGGAAACTGGTGCATCAGTGAATCCCGGGCAGAAGGTGAGATTCCACCAGGTGAGACTGGAGCGGATAGATAAGGCTAAAAATCCTGGTCAGGAAAAGCTGGCAGGCCTGTGGCAATTGCGCGGTATTCTCCTCAGGGGGAAAGCCAGATCTTTCAGTATTGTTGACCCCGGACAGGGGTTTTATTTCCGCATGCGGCAGTTTTTAAGGGACAGGGTGGAGAAAATCTTTGCCCATTATCTGAAGGGTTATCCTGAAGAATCTTTGTTCCTGCAGACCATTTCCGTAGGCGGGGATACCATTCCTTACTTTTTAAGGGTATTGGGCTTGCGTAGCGGAACATTTCATCTTCTGGTTATTTCCGGTCTTCATGTCGGTTTTCTTTTTCTTCTTTACTCCTTTGTTTCTTTCCCTCTCCGGAGGCATTTTTTCCGTTACCATAAGGCCTTTTCGCTCTCTGGACTGTTGATTCTCTTTTTTTATGCGGGGTTAACCGGCTGGCATATGGCTACAGTAAGAGCTGTTTTGATGATTTCCTTTTTCCTTTTAGGGGAACTGCTGGGCCGTGAAATTTCCGGTTTGAAATCAATTATGATGGCTGCTCTGGTTCTTTTACTGATAAGTCCTCTGGCTCTTTTTGAGGTCGGTTTTCAACTTTCTTTTGTCGCAACTTCTGGAATTCTTTTAACTGTGACTGCTCTGGAAGAATATCCTTTCACCAGAAGGTTACCCTGGCGGCCGCTTTGGTCTGCTACATCAGGAGCATCCGTTTTTGTTTTTCCGCTTCTTTTATATCACTTTGGTTACCTTTCTCCTCTGGGGTTAATCAACAATATTATTGCCGTTCCACTGGCTGCTTTAATAACAATGTCCAGTTTTCTTTTCTGGATTTTACCAGGTCTTTTTTCCTTGCCAGTACGATTGCTTTCTTCCTTTTTCCTGAAACTGCTGACAATTTTAGCCAGATTTTCACCGCAGTATGCGGCAACATTAAATCCGGCAACTACTTTTTTTCTTTACGCTGTTTTACTCTGCCTGGTTATTCGTTGTCCGGGAAGAAAAAGAGTGATAGGTTTAGGATTCTGTCTTATAGGGTTGTTTGTTTCCCTGGTAAGAATTAACCGTCCGGAAAGCAACAGTACTGCTATTTTCTTTTCTGCACCTGAACTTGTCTGTGCTTTCTCCTCACATAATGGTCTGGTAATTTTTACCCCGGACCATGACGCTCCAGGTAACCTCAGGAAGTTTGTTTTACCGTTTGCGCGGAAAGAAAAAATTCGCAAGGTGGAGGCATTATTTTTTACCGAAGTCACTCATGACCACTGGGGAGCCTGGCAGCGGATATACCGTCAACTGCCAGTTTCCACACTTTATGATTTAGAAACAGCAAAAAACTCTCTTTCCTGGTCAAAAAAACCGGATTACAAGGTCAGTCATCAATTTTTAAGGACAAAACAACCTGTTTTCGCTGGTTCCGGTACAGTGGAACTTCTGCACCACGGCTGCCTGGAAAAGAACGCTCCGGTGTATCTGCTGGTGCAGGGTAACTGCCGGTTTCTTCTTGCCTCTGAGGTTACGAAAGAAAACAGTCAGGCGCTTTCTGGTGTCAGGGTGGATGTTGCCGTCATTGGAAAAATAGGGGGCCAGAAACAGGTTGTGGAGAACGTTAAGGGATTACGCTGTTTATATCTCATAACACCGAGAAGATTAAAGTCACAAGCCTGGTGTGAGAAACTTCCCAGAATCCAGACCTTTTATCTTTCAGACGCAGCCGTGGCTGTCCGGACAGACCAGCGTCCTTTTTCCATTTTCCCGTGGGATAGTTTATAATATTAGCAAAACAAGGAAGGGCATGGTTAAAGAAGCAGTTGAGAAAATCAAGGAAGTGGAAAGGCAGGCTTCAGAAAAGCTGGAGCAGGCCAGGATAAAAGCACAAAAACTTATCTCTGAGGTCAGAGAGAGGGTAGAATCTTTTCAGAAAGAAAAAGAAACACAGCTGAAAAATTTGCTGCGAGAATGGGAAAAAGAGCAGGAAAAATACCTGGCTAAGGAAATACTGGTGGAAAAGGAAAGAACCAGACAAAAACTTTTACTGCTGAAAAAAACCTTTGTCGAGAAAAAAGAATTTCTCGTAAGTAACTGCACTGATGTAGTTTTAAACTGGCTGAACCAGCAAGAGTAAATTTTCAGCAAGCCACTACCCTGTTTCTTCCCTGGCCCTTAGCCTGGTAAAGGGCGTGGTCTGCTTTTTTCAGAAGTTCATCTGCACTGGTGCCATCATGGGGAAAACAGGCTACGCCAAAACTCAAAGTTAAATCTCCCTGTGGTTGTTTATCTTCGTTGGGAAATTCATACTCCTGAACTTTCCTTCTCAGGTCTTCGCAAATTTTTAAGGCATGCACTTTAGAAGTCTGGGGTAGTATTATCACGAACTCTTCCCCGCCCCATCTGGCGACAATATCACCGCCCTTTACTCCTTTGCGTAAAATACTGGCTATTTCTCTCAGGGCTGCATCTCCCAGATGGTGTCCATTGGTATCGTTATATACCTTGAAGTAATCAATATCGCAGATACACAGGGCCACAGGTTGATTTCGCTGCCGCATCTCTGTCAGAACTTGAGAAAAGATAGATTCAAAATGCCGCCGGTTATATAACTGCGTGAGGCTATCAGTGATTGCCAGAAGTTTAGTTTTCTGAAAAAGCTCTGTGTTCTCAATAAAAAGACAGGTGGGAGCAATGACCATACGCAATAACTCCAGGTCCCGCGGCTTAAAAAAACGTTTTTTCTTAGAGAAGATGCCGATAAGACCGATAGTTCTGTTCTGATGAGTTAAAGGGGCAATGAGAAAGGAGGAAATCCCCTGTTGATGATAAAATTCATACTCCTGGAAACTGCCTGTGTTGTTAACCAAAACCGGGTGGCCTTTAAGTACCGCGTCTTCTACAATTTCTTCTGCAAGTTTTATCTTCTCCCCGCGCTCTACCCGGACAAAATTTTCACCGAAAAGTTGCATGATAATTGTCTCCTGGTGGAAGTGACTGGTCAGAGAATCAATAATTTTGTCCAGGACCTCTTCCAGGGAAAGGTCACTTCTGAAATTCTCCATGATATCTCTTATTGTGGTGAGAAGTTTCATTTCTAAGGCATAATCGGAAAGAGCCAGTTTCGTTTTATCCAGTTCTTTAATTAGAGCACTGAACCGGTTGGATTGCTGAAAACCGAAGATGACATCGGTTAAGATAAACAGTAGAATCAACGTTTCCAGACTGATTAAGTACAGGAGAGAAGAATAGACTATGTTGCGGTAAAGCTGAATATTCAGAAAGAGCACAAAAAGGCAAGTCAGGAGAAAAACAAAATTTCTAATAGTCCTCACATGTTATTCCCTGAAGGCTGGCTGCGTATTCTTTCCAGCAGATTCCTAAAGTGCTCCGGGTGAAAAAAGGCAATATCCGCAAGACTTTTCCGGTTAAGCGCGCAACCAAGTTTTTTTATACCGGCCATAAAAGTACTGTAGGAAATACCATGGGCATGGCAAGCTGCTGTAATCCGGCTAATCCACAATCTGCGCAAGTCTCGTTTTTTTCGGCGACGGTCCCTCCAGGCATACGTCAGACCGCGCTCTGAAAATTCCTTAGCCCGTTTGAAAAGTTTAGAACGTCCCTGACGGTAACCCTTTGCTCGTTTGAGGACCTTTTTGTGCCGGGCACGGGAGGCAGGTGCATGTTTAACTCTGGGCATAGTTTTTCTCCTTAATGGTTGTAAGGCAAAAGTTTTTTAATAACCCTGATATCCCCTTTATTCTTAAGAATCGCCGCTTTTTTGAGGCGGCGTTTTCTTTTGGAACTTTTTTTCGCCAGAAGATGCATCCCACCGGCTGGGTAGTGTTTTATCTTTCCGGTTCCTGTGATTTTAAATCTCTTGGCTACAGACTTTTTGGTTTTCAGTTTGGGCATATCCTTTCCTTGTTAAATTAAAGGGGAATTAAGTTTACAGACAGTCGCGGCCCTTCCAGTCGAGCCGGTCTTTCCACCTTACCGACACCAGAAAGGTCCTTCACCAGCCTTTCCAGCAGTTGATACCCTCGTTCTTTATGGAGTATTTCGCGACCTTTATAAAAGATGGTGACCTTCACCCTGTGTCCTTCCTTTAAGAATTCTTCAATATGTTGTTTTTTAAACTGGTAATCGTGTTCACTGGTCTCCGGTGTCAGACGGATTTCCTTCTGTACTGTTGCCCGTTGTTTCTTCCGCAATTGCTTTTCTTTTTTCTTCTGTTCATAAAGGAATTTCCTGTAATCCATTAAACGGCAGATAGGAGGATTAACAGTTGGTACAATTTCTACCAGGTCCAGCATTTTTTCCTGAGCCAGGCGTAAAGCCTGGTCACGGCTGACAATACCTAACTGCTTTCCTTCATCACTGATAAGACGGACCTGAGCAGTCCGTATCTGAAAATTCACCCTGTATCGCTTCTGACTGTCTTTTGGCCACCTATCGCTTATAGCCTCTCCTTGTAATGAAAGCCGACCATTCTACAATATGATATTCTGTTTTCATTTTTGTGTCAAGCCAGAATCTTTTTCATTCACGAAGTTCTATTTTTTCTGAGAGAAGTGTTATCAGTTGCTCCAGAGTAAAAGCGCCTCCGGGGTGCTTTCCATGGAAACGTACCGAGACAGAATTTTCTTGTACTTCTTTATCACCAACGATAATCATCACAGGAATTTTTTCCTCTTCGGCTTCCCTGATTTTCTTGTTAATTTTCTCATTTCTTTCATCTACCTCCACCCTGAATTTTTCTTTCAGTCTATCGCGAACAGAAAAAGCATAGTTGGTGTGTCTATCAGCAATGGTGAGAATCCGGCACTGGACTGGAGATAACCACAGGGGGAGATTCCCTTTATAGTGTTCCAGCAAAATACCAAAGAATCGTTCCAGAGAACCAAGGATAGCCCGATGAATCATAATAGGTTGTACCTGATTACCTTCTGGATTAACATAACTGAGCTGGAACCTTTCTGGAATATTGAAATCTACCTGGATGGTGGAGCACTGCCATTCCCGTTTTAAAGTATCAGTGATTTTAATATCAATCTTGGGTCCGTAAAATACACCGGCCCCGGGGTCTATCTCGTAATTCAAACCCAGGTTCTTCAAAGCTGTCTGCAAGGCTGCGGTAGCTCTTTCCCAGTTCTCCAGGCTGCCCACATACCTGTCTGGCCTGGTGGAAAGAAAGATTCTGTAGTCTCTGAAGCCGAAACTGCTCAGGAAGAAACATACCAGTTTGATAAGACCGGCTATTTCTTCTTCCAGTTGTTCCGGGGTACAGAAGATATGGGCATCATCCTGGGTAAAGCCGCGCACACGTAACAGTCCGTGCAAAACCCCCTGTTTTTCCAGTCTATATACCGTGCCCAGTTCTGCCCAGCGTATGGGTAATTCTCGGTAACTGCGTAAAGAGTTCTTATAAATGATGATATGAAAGGGACAGTTCATAGGTCTGAGCTGAAGTTTCTGTCCGTTTTCCAGTTCCATGGGAGGAAACATATTCTCCCGGTAATAACAAGTATGGCCAGAACGCTCCCAGAGAACCAGATCAGCAATATGAGGAGTATAAACTAACTGGTAGCCGTTTTTAAGGTGAACTTCTCTCCAGAAGTCTTCTATTATTTTTCTAACTAATGCTGCCTTCGGGTGCCAGAAAATCAATCCTGAACCATACTCGGGATGGATACTGAAAAAATCCAGTTTTGTCCCCAGTGTGCGGTGGTCTCTTTCCTTTGCTTCCTGAAGAAAATGAAGGTAGTCTTCCAACTCCTTTTTTTCTGGAAAAGAAATGCCATAGATACGTTGCATGCTTTCTCTATTTTCATCACCTTTCCAGTAGGAGGCAGCTACCGTAAGAAGTTTAAAATATTTCACCTGGCCTGTTCTTTCCAGGTGTGGCCCCTGACATAAGTCCAGAAACTCACCCTGCTGGTAAAAAGTAACTGTATCTTCCGGTATATCTTTTAGAAGTTCCAGTTTGAAAGGTTCTTCTTTGAGATACTCTCTGGCTTTATCTTTTGTCACCTGCTGGCACTGCAGCGGTAAATTTTCCTGAATGATTTGCTGCATTACTTTTTCCACCTGCTGCAAATCCCCAGGCGTAAAAGGGGACTGCCTGTAAAAATCATAGTAAAATCCGTTTTCTATAGCAGGTCCGATTCCAAGTTTTACTTCAGGAAAAAGCCGTTTCACCGCCTGCGCCAGTATATGGGCAGTGGTGTGCCAGTAAGCCTTCAGGTCTGACTTGTTTTCCATTTTGGCTGGTGCCAGAAGCTTAATTTTTTAACCCTTTGGAGCGGGGCGGACGGGATTCGAACCCGCGACATCCAGATCGACAGTCTGGCATTCTAGGCCGCTGAACTACCGCCCCGGATTCCTTTAATTTTACCACCCGCTAACATTACGGGTCAACGTGTTATTTTGCTATCTCTGTTTCTCTCTTTTCCCTTATTACTGTAACCTTTACCTGGCCGATATACTGGAGATTTTCTTCAATCTTTTTAGCAATCTCCCTGGCCAGAATATGGGCATCCTCATCACTGGTTTCCTCAGGTTTAACAATTACTCTAACTTCCCTGCCAGCAGAAATGGCATAGGCAGTATCAACACCTTTGAACGAGGAGGCAATTTTTTCTAAATCTTCAATACGGCGCAGGTATTTCTCCAGGGTGTCTCTTCTGGCACCCGGTCTGGTCGCCGAAACAGCATCAGCCACAGCGGTTAAAACAGTGTAGGGAGTACTCACATTTGTATCCTGGTGATGGCATAAGGCTGCCTGAACCACTATCTCGTTTTCTCCAAACTTACGCAGAATCTCTGCTCCAATTTCAGGATGGGTACCTTCCACTTCCTGGTCCACAGCCTTTCCAATATCATGAAAAAGAGCAGCTCTGCGAGCCAGTTTAGAATCCAGTCCTAAATCAGCAGCAATCATCGCTGCCAGGAACGCTGTTTCTTTGGAATGATGAAGTACATTCTGGCCGTAACTGGTGCGGTATTTCAGACGTCCAAGTAGTTTTATTAACTCCGGATGGACATTTTCCAATCCTACTTCAAAGACTGCATTGGTGCCTTCTTGCAGAATTTTTTCTTCCAGCTCCTTTTTCACGCGCTCCACAACCTCTTCTATTCTTCCCGGATGAATCCTTCCGTCTACCACCAGCCTTTCCAGAGCGATTCTGGCAATTTCTCGGCGGAAAAGATTGAAGGAAGAAATGGTTACGGCTTCTGGCGTATCATCCACTATCAAGTCTACTCCGGTCGCCGCTTCAAAAGCCCGAATGTTGCGTCCTTCTCGCCCAATAATCCTTCCTTTAATCTCATCACTGGGTAGACTGATTACCGAAACAGTGCTTTCTGAAGCTTCTTCCGCAGCCAGCCGTTGCATGGCTGTTAAAATTATTTCTCTGGCTTTTTTTTCGGCGTTGGCGCGTACCTCTTCTTCTATTTTCCGTTCTAACCTGGCAGCCTCTTTCCTGGCTTCTTCCTCCATAGCCTTCAGCAGTTGATTCCTGGCTTCTTCCCGGCTCATAGAGGAAATCCTTTCCAGCTGTTTTTTCTCTTCCTCTATCAGGGACTGGTAAGTTTTCTCCCGTTCCAGCACAGCCTGTTCCCTGGTCTGAAGATTTCTTTCTTTTTCGGCTAAATCTGCCTCTTTCTTCTCCAGCAGTTCCACCTTCCTTTCTAAATTGAATTCCCTTTGCTGGAGCCGCTTTTCCTGAAACTGAATTTCCCTCCGTTTATTTCTGGTTTCTCTTTCAAAATCAGTTCGTAATCTGAAAAGTATTTCCTTGGCCTCCAGGTCAATTTCTCGTTTCTTGCTCTGGGCTAAGTTTTCTGCTTCCTGAATGATTTCCTTTGCCCGCTTTTCTGCAGCAGCCATGGTGCGTTCCCCGATATATTTGCGCCACAGGTACCCTATGAGGAGGGAAACAGCACTCCACAGTATAATAATCCAGGGAAGTAGCAGGAAGAATTTCTGGCTCATAGTATCCACCCCCTTTTCACTGGAGTTTTCCTGTTACAAACGGCCTTCTGGCCAAAGTCACGCTGTCTGGGGTGTTTCCGACAAAATCATCCTGAAGGGAACCTGATAACACTTTCTGGCCAGGCTTCTCTTTTACACTGACCAGGTTCACAAAGGTGTAAGGATGGGGATTTCATGTTACAGGTGTACCAGTTTGACTGAATGTATTGCCGGAAACTCCTCAATTTGTTTTAATACATTTTCGTCTATATCCTCGTCCAGATTCAAAACGGTGATTGCTGTACCACCTTTTTTCTTACGGCCTAAGGTCATGGAGGCAATATTCACTCCTTGCCTTCCAAGGACAGTACCAATATGTCCCATAATTCCAGGCCTGTCATCATTATAACAGACCAAAAGTACTCCCTTCGGTGTGGCTTCTACCGAGTAGCGGTCTATTTGAACAATTCGTTCTTCGCCATTCTGCAGAATTGTACCTGCAGCTTGCACCTTTTGTTTACCTTTCACCTCCAGAGTTATAAGATTTAGAAATTCCCCGGTACTGGGAACTCGCCGTTCACTGACATTCAGATTAAGCTGTTTTGCTACCAGGGCAGCATTGACGGCGTTGATTCTGGGTTGATCAGCCAGCAGTCCCTTCAAAACGTAAAGTCGTAACAAACTCAGGTCATAGTTTACAATCTCGCCGCTGTATTCTATCCATACCGCTTTGATTTCCCCTTCCACCAGCTGCCGGCAAAGGTTGCCCAGTTGTTCTCCTACTGAAAGATACCCCCTGATTTTTTCCATCACAGTGGCATCTGGAGAGGGCAGATTTACAGCATTGCGAATGATTTTACGCGTGAAAGCATCAACAATTTGATTCGCCAGGTCACGGGCTACATTTATCTGGGCTTCGTGGGTGGAAGCACCCAGATGGGGGGTAAGAATCACATTGTCCAGATTTCTTAACGGGCTATCTGCAGGTAGCGGTTCTTTTTCAAAAACATCCAGCGCTGCGGCACGGACCTTACCGGAACACAGGGCTTGATAGAGAGCCTGTTCGTCAATGATACCACCTCTGGCAACATTGATAATACATACCCCGGGTTTCATAAGAGAAATCGCCTTTTCTCCTATAAGCCCCTTTGTCTTTTCTGTGAGTGGCAGGTGAAGAGTGATAAAATCTGACTGTTTCCACAGACCTTCCAGACTGACCAGACTTATTTCCGTTTCTTTCACAGTATCCTGTTCAATAAAAGGGTCATGGGCCAGAACCTTCATGCCCAAAGCCCTGGCAAGATATGCCACCCGCCGGCCAATCCGGCCCAGACCAATCACACCCAGAGTTTTTCCATAAACTTCACTGCCCATGAACTTTTTCTTTTCCCAGAGTCCAGCTTTCACAGAAGCATTGGCCTGGGGAATATGTCTGGCGATAGCCAGAAGTAACCCTATGGTATGTTCTGCTGCAGAAATGGTATTTCCTTCTGGGGCGTTCATGACAATAACCCCGCAGGCAGTAGCAGCCTCCACATCTATATTGTCCAGACCAACTCCAGCCCGGCCGATAATTTTCAGATTCTTTGCCTGCTGGATGACCTGTCCTGGTACCTTGGTGGCGCTACGTACGACCAGAACATCAAAATCCGGTATAACCTCAAGGAGTTTATCAGCTGGCAATGTCCCGCATACCGTTACCTGAAATCCTGCTTTCTTAAGGATACCAATACCTTCTTCTTCAAAACCGTCTGTCACAAGTATTTTGACCTGGTTTTCCATGACATTTTCCTTTTTCTATTGTTTTATTTTATCCTGAAGGACTTTCTCCGTCAAGATAGAAAAAACTCACTGCTGGCTGGTGGCAGGCAATATCTCTTTGACTTGGCAACCAGCAATCTCTAAAATATAGCTATGGTAAAAATTGCGCCCTCTCTCCTTTCCGCAGATTTCAGCCAGCTGGGACAGGAGGTATTGAAGGTAACAGCGGCAGGAGCCGACTATATCCATTTTGATGTCATGGATGGACATTTTGTTCCCAACATTACCTTTGGGCCGATGGTTCTGAAAGCCATCCGTTCCTGTAGCGATATTCCTTTCCAGGCTCATCTGATGATAGAACGGCCAGACCTTTACTGGCTTTCTTTTGCCCGGGCTGGAGCAGACATTATAGGTATCCATGTAGAGTGTGAGGTGACAGACGAAAAGCTGATAAAAGAAATTGTTTCCGCAGGTAAGAAGGTCTGTCTGGTTATCAATCCTCCTACCAGGCTGGAGGAGGTAAAAATTCCCCTGGAAAATGTTGGAGAAATACTGGTAATGACTGTTAATCCTGGTTTTGGTGGTCAGAGTTTTATCCCGGAAGTTGTGACCAAAATAGAGAAACTGGCAGATTTAAGGGAAAAAAAGCGTCTGTCTTTTGAGATTGAAGTAGACGGTGGTATTAATCCACAGACTGCCGTTTCTGTCATTAAAGCCGGTGCAGATATTTTAGTGGCTGGTTCTTTTATCTTTGGAAGTAAAGATTATACGAGAGCCATTAAGGAGTTAAGATGCAGCAGGTAAACTGGACAGACCTGCAGAAGATTTTGCAGCAAAGCAGATTTTCCCCGGAGATAGAAAAAAAAGTCAGGATGATTATTGACCGGGTGAAAGAAAAAGGAGATGAAGCACTTTTCGCCTGCACTGAACTTTTTGATGGAGCCCGGATAAGAAAACTGAGAGTTTCTGAGAAAGAAATAAGAGCAAGCCGCAGGTACTTTAAAGGAGAAATAAAAACTGCTCTGCAACAGGCACGGTTGAGAATTGAAGTTTATCACCGTAACCAGATACCTTCTAAATTTGTTCAAAAGGAAAAGGATTGCAGGATAGAGTTTTGCTGGGCACCCCTGGATGTGGTAGGTATTTACGTCCCTTCCTCCCAGGCACCTCTGGTTTCCTCAGTTTTGATGACAGTAGTACCAGCGAAGGTTGCCGGCTGCCAGCGAATAGTTGTCTGTACGCCCCCTGGTCGTGATGGGAAAGTTAATCCGTATCTTCTCAGCTGCTTGGACTGGTTAGGCATTAAAGATATCTTTAAAGTTGGCGGTGCCCAGGCAGTAGCCGCCATGGCTTTAGGAACAGAGAGTATACCGCAGGTAGACAAGGTGGTTGGTCCTGGTTCTGTCTATGTCAATACTGCCAAGAAATTACTTTTTGGGGAAACCGGGGTGGATACATTAGCTGGCCCCAGCGAGCTGGTTATTTTTTCTGACGAATCAGGGGTGCCTGCTGTTATCGCTGCTGATTTAGCTGCTCAGATGGAGCATGTTGGTGGCACGGGAATTCTTCTTACCACCTGCGAATCTCTTGGTAGAAAAGTGGAACTGCTGGTCCGTGATGGCTACTGGCTACTGGTGAAAAACGAAGAACAAGCCCTGAATATTATCAATCAGCTGGCTCCAGAACATCTTCAGATACTGTGTTGGAATCCATCAGTTTTTATCCCCAGGGCTGTAGCAGGGGTTATCTTTGTGGGAGAAGCAACCCCTACAGTTATTGGGGACTATTTTGCCGGTCCCAGCCATGTCCTGCCCACCCAGCAGGCTGCCCGTCATTCTTCAGGAGTATCGGTTTATACCTTTCTGCGAAGTTATGCCGTTATCAGAGCCAGTAAGGATTTCCTTAAAAAGTGGGGTAACACGGTGAAAAAAATGGCTCTTTTAGAAGGTCTAACTGCCCATGCCAGAAGTATAGAAATCCGCCTAACTTCAGGAGGGAAAAAGTGGGAAGAAAGGCAAAAATACACAGGAAAACAAAAGAAACAGAGATAGTTCTTTCCCTGAACCTTGATGGAGAAGGTAAGTCTTCAGTTTCTACCGGGTTAGGTTTTCTCGACCATATGCTGGAGCTTTTCTCCAGGTTTTCTGAAATGGATTTGATAGTGGAGGGGAAAGGAGATTTACAGGTAGACCAGCATCATTTAGTAGAAGATACTGGCCTTTGTCTGGGGTTAGCTCTGAAAGAGGCTCTGGGTACGAGAAAAGGAATTGAAAGGTTTGGTTTTGCCTCTGTGCCCATGGATGAGGTTCTGGTGCAGGTAAGTTTGGATATTTCCGGCAGACCAGGATTGTTTTTTAAAGTACCGGATATTCGTGGGCGGGAAGGAGCTTTTGAAACTGAGGATGTCCGGGAATTTCTGAAAGGGATGGTCAACCAGGCAGATTTAACCCTGCATATTTACCTTCTTTCTGGAGATAACCTTCATCATGTGAATGAGGCTATTTTTAAGGCTCTGGCAGTAGCCTTAAGACAGGCAGTAAGAAAGACAAGGAAAGGACTGCCCTCTACTAAAGGGAAAATTGATTGAAAAACAACTGGCTCTCCTGGAGAAGCTATCTGAAGAAGTTTTTGGATTATCTTGCCTGCCAGAGAAATTGCTCTGTCCATACCATTTTTTCTTACCGGGGTGATTTAGAGCAGTTTTTGCTTTATCTGAGAATGAAAGGAGTAAAAACTGTTGACTATCAGCTGCTCCGGGAATATCTGGTCTGGCTGAAGGACAAAGGTTATACCAACCGGAGTACCAGCCGCAAGGTAGCCAGCTTGCGTTCTTTTTTCGCTTTCCTTGTCCGCAGGAAACTGCTGAAGACAAATCCTTCTCTTCTTCTGAGGTCTCCCAAGGTTTCTCCTTCCCTGCCCAATTTTCTCACTGTGGAGGAAATGTTTCGTCTTTTAGAAACACCCAGGACGGATACCTTTCTGGGCTTAAGGGATAAGGCTATTTTAGAGGTTCTTTATTCCACCGGGATCCGGGTGGGCGAGCTGGTAAAATTGACCGAGAGAAGCCTCAATCTGGTAGAAGAAACCATCAAGGTTAAAGGAAAAGGTAACAGGGAAAGGATAGTCCCCCTTGGCGAACCAGCCATCAAAGCCCTCACGGAATATTTGAATCGTCGTCCGGTAAGAAATCAGGCACTTTTTGTCAACCGTTTCGGTAGACCTCTTTCCGCTCGCAGTGTGGAAAGGTTGATACAGAAATACAGTCGCCTGGCAGGAATAACAAAACCGGTTACCCCTCATACCTTCCGCCACAGTTTTGCCACTCATCTTCTGGACCGGGGGGCTGATCTGCGCAGTGTTCAGGAACTCCTGGGACACGAAAATATTACCACAACACAAATTTACACACATCTGACAGTGGAAAAACTTCGTTGTCTCTATGAGAAAGCCCATCCCCGGGCAAGGTGAGTAAATCAGTGCTGGAGGTTTAACCGGTAAAGGGAGGAGGGATTTTCCAGAAACCATTTTCTGGCAATTTTCAGAGCATCTTTTTCTTTCATCCTGCCGCTGTAAACTCGTCGGGCTAAAACAGCAGAGATATTTTCTCTGGCCATCACCAGGTGGCCATAAACTTTCTCCACCGGGTCCCGGTAATCGCCTCCGAAAGCCAGAATCTTGTTGGTAGGTAAAAGATCCAGTGCTTCCTCCAGTGCTTCCCGGGCAAACTTCTGGGAGATGATATGTGTCCAGCAGAAATTCAGCCAGACATTGGAAAATCCTTTGCCCAGCATCAGCGTTTCTCTCACCCAGGGATATCCACAGTGGTAAATATCAAAACAGGTACCAGGATTTCGCTGGAGAAGAGGGATAAGGTGTAGAGGGTCCAGACTTCTGAAATCTCCCCAGTAGCCTGTGTGGACAGCCACCACCAGATTTTTCTCCGTAGCAAAACGAATCATCTCTTCGGTAACATAATCCCGCAGAACGTGGCTTAAAGGGTAGGTGGGCCAGGTTTTTCTCCGGGGCAGTGGACTACCTTTGACAGATATAATTTTCCGAAAAAAAGTTATAGCCTGCCTGCGGTCTGGATGACCGAAAGGCTGGCAGATGAGTTTTAAACCAACCGCTCCCTGTTTTTTCACCCTAAAGACATATTCATAGCAAGCCTTCAGGTAATCATCAAGAGTTTTTATCTTTTCTTCCGGTGCAAAGGGTGGATGTAAGAGAGATTCTGCTGTTTCCAGAGGGTAACTCATGGGCATCACTGGCTTTAAAAGTGGACTTTCCGTTTCTGTGCTGCCACACTGGGTCAAAACGGCCCTGATATGACAGGTTTTTCTTAATACCAGATCATAAATTCCTGGTTTGTTCATCGTTTGCATTCTTTGGGTAATCTGCTGGTAGTTGTTTCCGTGTATGTCATCTGCTTGATAAAATTTTTTTGCGGCCAGTAAAGCAGCCCGGGAGTAACAGGTCCAGCGAATTTTTTCCCAGTAAGGGGCAAATATCCGCCAGCGTCTGTCCAGCGGAATTTCCGGGTTGGTGAGATTTTTTATTTGTTCTTGCGGCATACCGGCTCTTGCTAAGTCTCCCTGGGTATAATGAGAAAACAGAGTGAAAACATCAACTTTTTTGGAAAGACGTACACTTTCCGGTGGTAAATGTTCATGGCAATCAATAATTTCCAGGTTTTCCAGATATTTCCTGATACGGCTGGCAATCCTGGCTAAAGACATATTTTCTTCCCCAGTTCTTCTGCTAACTTCTGCGGCTGGTTTTTCTTTCCTTTAAGGAAGAAGACCTGCCAGGTTTCCACATGGGTAATGCTCTGGCCCGGGTCAACTTGTTTCAATGGTCCTACTGTTTCCAGTTCCAGAAACTGGTTATTGGTGTAAACTTCCACAGTGCAGCCATAATCCGGGTAACATAAATTTTCCTGTGTGAACGTTTTTACAAAGGCTATGTCTTCCACCCAGTAAGCAGCCCAGTTAGGCCTGGCAGCAACACCAATTTTCACAGGAGAACTGGCTTTCGCTTCCTGTCTGAGGAAGAGGAAATTTTTTGTAAAAAGAAATCTGAAATCGTCCAGGTCTGTATAAGGCCAGAGGGAAAGATGCCTGTCTGGCAAAAGTCCTGTGGTATCCACGCGGGAAGGTTTGTGGGGAATGATGGCCATACCTTGCGGTCTCATTACCGAAAGAGCCCAGGCTGCCAGGGTTATAGGCCAGCGTCCTGTGTTGGTAATGACATGGGACACCTTTAGCATTTGTTTTTCATGCAAGGTTATCCGGATAGTTTTTTGAATGGAATTGGCTACTTCCGGCTGACCGCTGACAGTAATGGTTTTTCCTTGAAACGAGATATTCACCGGTACATTATCCAGAGAATAAGAACGGGGCATAGCTTCCGGTGAACTCCACAACCTGTGTCCGCCATAGATGTGCCAGAATCCTTCCGGTGTTTGCACACCAGTTTGGGGTAGAACAGCAAAGAGATTAAAGTCAGGTTTACAAATATGAGAGAGCCAGAGAATTCTGGGCCCAATTTCGCAGCCTATTCCTACCACAAACGGTCCCAGGGAAAAACTTTTCACCTTTATTCCATTTAGATTAATTTCTTTCATTTTTTCTCTCCGTGTTAGCAGTTTCCTCCTTAAAGAAAAGTTTTATTTTCCTCCTGAAGAAAGGTAGAAACCAGGGTAACATCAGGTGAGTGCCGGGATACCAGAAACAGGGTGGATTTTTTAGTCGTTTTCTCAGTTTCAGGGCACTGGTAAAAGGTACCACCAAATCAAACAGTCCATTAATCATCATTATTTTTCTCTCCGCAATAGCTGGAGCCAGTGTTAAAGGGTCATAGAGAAAACAGTATCGGGGCAGGAGAGAAATCTGGGAGTAGAGGGAGTTTCTGAGAATAAAATGATAGGTACGGTGCATCTGGCGGCATGCTTTCCTGGGACAATCTTTCTGGAGGGCAAACCGCAACAATCCTTTCCAGGTAAGATTCTCACAATCACCACCACTGACAAGAAGCAGGATTTTCTTCACCCGTTTATCCAGGCAGGAGCTGATGATGGCCGGGAAACCGCCAGCGCTGACAGCCACCAGGTAGAAATCCGGATTTTCCCTTTGCGTAAACTTTTGCCAGAAGTCCATACCCGCCAGCAGAACCGCTACCTCCTGTTTAATCTGAAAGAAAAACTCGGTATCTGTCCTGGGAAAAGGAAGGCAAAAATGGCATAAAGCCAGTCCGTATCCTTCCTGGAGAAGGAAGGAAAATTTTTCCTTTAGCAGTTTCCTGTTTTTTTCAGTAGCTCCAGCCCCGGGCAAGAGAAAGATAACCGGCTTTTCTATTTCCTGGAAGAGAAACGTAACCAGTAATTGGTTCTCGTTTCCGCTTTCCACCTTTATCAGGCCGTTTCTCTTTTCTTCTGTTAACAGTTGTAAGACAGTTTTCCCGGCAAAGACCTTAGCCAGACTGATTAATTCTTCGCTTCTGACAGTAACCATATGTAAACGAATTTTAGCACAGGTTAACTCCGGCCACAACATCCCGAAAAGAATTTTTTATTCTGTCAGAAAACAGGTAAAATATTGCAAAACTAATGAAGGAGACAAACATGGACAAAAAAACATTGTTGCTATTGCTTCTTTTTTTACTCCGTAGCATGATTTCCTGGTCTCAGCCGGTGAGAAATATTCTCTGGGATGGGGGTCTGGAAACAGGATACGGCAATTCTTACTGGGGTACCATCAGGGGTAATTATGGTCCTAACTGGCGCTCAGCCTGGTCCAATGGAATGGTAAAACTCAGACAAACAGTAGCCAGCCGTTGTTACTGGCTGGCAGAGGGTACGTATTCCCTTTGTGTCTGGGTAAAGAGGGTACCTGGTTGGGAAAAAGAGCCAATGGGTGTCATTCTTTTACTCACCAATCTCAATTATTATGGCGACAGGGAAAAGAACGAGTATAGGAAGAAATTTTCTGTCCCGGAAGGAGAGGGGGTTTTCCGTTTAGGCTGGAGTTTCACCATTAAGGGTGCGGTCAGGCCAATTTTCCATGTGGAGATAGCACCTTTAACCAGCAGGGAAGGAGAAGGATTGTTACTTGATGCGGTGAGTCTTACCCCGGGACCTGAACTACCAGAAAAGATGGTGCCGGCAGCGGATGTGGAAGCTGGTTTTTTTATCCCGGAAGAAACCGGGATTTACAACGATGGAGAGGAAAGAATTGTCCAGTTGCTGGTGTCTAACCATGGACCCCAGAGAAAGGCAAAAGTACACTGGGAAATCTACAACTATCTGGAGGAGTTAGTCAGAAAGGGAACGATAGAAGAAGACCTTCCTGCTTTCACTACAATAAAAAGAAACTTAGCTGTTGGTGACCTTCCCTGGAATGGTTACCGGCTGGCTTGCGAGGTTGAAGGTCAACCAGTATTAGGAGATGGTCTTGTTGCCTTCTTGCCGAAAATTAATCAGGATTCTTTCCCTCTCTATGGTGGGGATGCCGCTATCAATTCTTATGCTGGTGATTTTACCGGTCGTTTCCTGAAAAAACTGGGTATGAAAAATGCGACCACCCTTTCCTGTGGGGGTGGGATTGGCAGGTGGGCACTGGTTAATCCGGAAGAGGGGAAATACATCTGGAACGATGAGCTGGTGGAAAGTGCGAGGAAAGAGGGACTGGATGTTATTGGTTTCCTTGGCTTGAAGTATCCACCTGCCTGGGTGAAGGAGAAATATATGAAGGGCTCCACCATTACCGAGGAAAATGGTTTCACTGGGGCCTTCTGCAGATATGTGGAAGCCTTTGTCAGTCACTACCGGGATAAAATTCCTGTAATCCATTTTGAGGATGAGATACATGGTGTCTATCCCCTGGAGCAGGTAGCGAGAATCTATAAGGCCGCTATGGATACGGTGAGGAAGGTAGCCGGAGAGTATAATCTTAAAATTACCGCAGGAATTAATGCTACCAGACCTGAATGGTGGGCAAATTTTATAGAACTGGTAAAACCGGAATACATTGATTTTGTGAGCCAGAATACTAATCTGAGACCAAACTGGACACTCCAGACCCTGAATATCTTGAAAGAAAAAAATTGTTACCCGGAATATTTCTACACCTTAGGCGTTGGTCAGAAAAGTGTCCTGAGAAAAACCTCCTTGATTCTTGATAGAGCAGGTAGCGGTACACCGGGTGGTCTTTTTGCCTGGCAGTTGATGATGGCAGCCTGGTTAAGCCGACCCTATGGAACTGAAGAAGTCAGACATGGGCCTTTAATTCGTTTTGGCTACTATGACCTGAGAACACTGGGACAGGCTGTTTACATTCCCCAGGCAGGAAAGACTGGTCTGGAGTATGATAACTCTCCTACTCTTGGACTTCAGGCTATGGCGATGCAGAAGTACTGGCTTTCAGGAAAACGACCGGTCAGGGAGATTGACAAACCCGGGACTCTTAAAGGATACCAGACAGAATGCGAGAATCTTTTCCTTTATCCTTTCCGGGATGAAAAGAAAGCAGTTATTATACTGACAACTTCTGAAGCTGTGGACCTTAACTCCAGAGATTTTGATTGCCGGTGGAAACTTTCCGGTGTTGATTTTCGATGTTATCCAGCATATGACATTTATGGTCAACTTCTCCCGGTGGATACTGACGGGCAAGTCCTGGTGAAACAACTACCGGTTGTTTTCAAAGATATACCGACGCAGGAATTAAACCAGGCAATAAGTTGCCTGCGGTATCTGAAGGCCGAAAGACAGAAATCACCGGAATCAATTTCTCTGAAAAGCGGGGAGTATTTTATTTCTATCAATCCTGAACAGCAAGGTTTTCTCTGTCTCATCCACCGGAAGAATAATCAGGAGATTTGTCTGATTGACGGGGTTTTCGGTTATCCAGCTTTACCCAGGCCAGAAGTAGAAACCAGTGAAACCAGAACCGCTGCTTCGGCGAGACTGAACTTTGGTCCCTTAATGCAGTTAGGGATAAGAATTTCCCCGGAAGGAGTTATTCTTCAATGGAGCCATAGCAATAATGAAACAAAGTCAGTACAGCAAAGAGTGAGTTTCCGTCTCAGCCATGCAGGTGCTGGTCGGGAGATTACTGTCCAGAATGGCGATAAAATAATTGCCGGTAAACTCAGAGAAGATTATGGAGAACTTGTTTCCTTACCTGCACCACCGCCAGCGGCAATACCAGAGTTTGCCTGCCGTGTAAGCATCAAGGGTTTTGCCACCTTTGACCTTTCCGGGGCTACGGGACAGGGTGGTTTTTCTCCTTTAACTGGTTTTCAATGGAAAACAAGGGATGGGGAAGCTTTTTTGGAAGCAGCCTATACTATTGCCCCTTATGCTGGCGGTGGTTCCAGAGGGGTGCAGACTATTCATTTGGAGATAAAAGTAACTACCCCGTGAATTTTTACTGGCTGATAAATATTTCTGTAAGAGGAATAGGTCTACCGATGTAGAATCCCTCAGGGTGGTCGATTATGCCAGAGACATAAACTCAGAAGATAGCAGGATGTTGTTGTTTCCATCTTTCATTCTTAAGAGGATTTCATACTGCCAGATATGTCCGGTACGGAGATCGCAGATAGGTTGATCCAGAAGAGTAAACTTATTATTTTCCAGGGTTTCACGCAATCTGGGTACTTCAGCAAAACGGCTTTGAGATTGTCTGGTCCATTCAGTGGATTTGTCGTAGAGACAGAAACGGTTTCTTCCCTGTTCTTTTGCCCGGTACATGGCGATATCAGCAGCAGAGAGGATCGTACACTGCTGTCTATTTCCTGTGCCTTCCTGCACATTTGCCCACCTTTTTCTTTTCCCAGGAGGTGTAAAAATAATAGATTTTTTAATGAGGCAACGACCACTTTTTGAGCAGAAAATAAATGAGGCAATTGGTGATCTTGACAGAAGTGAAGAAAAAGGTTAAAATAAAAGCAAAAAGGGGGGATATGCAGGCGAAAAATGGTTTTACGCTGATTGAATTATTGGTCGTGGTAGCCATTATTGCGATTTTGGCAGCATTGCTTTTACCAGCCTTAAGTAAAGCCAGGGCAAAAGCCAGGCAGGCAGCCTGCGTGAACAACCTTAAACAGATAGGACTTTGTGTTTTGCTTTACGCTCAGGACTGGAATGACTGGTTACCCCTGGGTGGGTTGAATGCTCCTGGTGGCTTCAGGGATTTGATGAATCTTGGTTATATGAATCCGAAACTTTTTGCCTGTCCTGCTGATACCACCAGGACACCAGGAGGTCTCTGGGGAAGTGGAACGGAAAAACATTACTATAAATACTCGTGGGATAAAGAACCCTACCCCAGCTACATCTGGAATCCACAAACTGGCTGTTTTCAAAACGATGCCTGGGTGTGGAATACCAGACCGAGAAAGGTAGGCAAACTGGTCTGGTCACACAGGGATATGCTGTGCGGGGATGGAGAGATGCACCGGAGCAGCAATGCTTACTACCACAAGGCTGATTGGGACTATAACTGGCTGCCGTGGGAATTTGAGAGGCATGGTGGTGGCTTAAATTTTCTTTTTGCTGATAGCCATGTGGAGTGGTTTACTTACCAGCAGTTCGGGTCCATCAGACTCGACTGGGGAAGGCGCGATTTTTAAAAACGGAGGGATGTAAAATAAAATAATAGGCAGGTAAAATTCTTGCCTTTACCACGGAGAGAAAAGATGTCCAAGAAAACTGGCTGGTTTTTATTGATGCTTTTTTTATCCTTGTCCGCAGCAGTAGCAGCCCAGGAAAAAAGTAATCTAAACCAGGTAAGGAAAACACTTCTGGCGGACAAATCCCTGCTTTTCTTTGTCCCTTTTGATTTTTCTGTGGATGCAGAAACAGCTTACCATCACAAAGACGGACAATTGTTCGGGGAGGGCCAGTATGTCAGGGGTGTGGTGGGGAACTGTCTGCACTTACCGGCTGAAGGTAAAGGTAGTGTCTTATACAAGATGAGCGACAATATTGATTTAGAAAAAGGAACTTTAATGTTCTGGTTTAAGCCAGGCTGGTGGGGTGATGACCAGACAGGTAAGTACACGCTTTTATGGGTTTCTATGAAAGACGCAAGTAAGTACTTTGCTTTCCATCGTTCTTTTTCTGCTAAATCTCCTACGATACTTTACATCTCTCGCTCCTGGCAGGGTGGCGCCAATCTGCATATGGACGAATACTTCAAAAAAGATACCTGGATACATTTAGCTGCCACCTGGGATGCTGCAGCCAACAAATTCCTCTTTTACATCAATGGACAGCTCAAGACTACTGGAAGCTGGGCTCCTGTTGAAAAAGACCCTTCCCTGGAACCAAACCGGATGAGTTTAGGCCGCTACTATTCTGCTGATACACCTATCAACTCTGCCTATGATGAGTTTTATGTTTTTAAAAGAGTTTTAACTCCGGAAGAGATTACCTCATATTACAAAGAGACCAGGCCTGCAGAATGAAATGAGAAATTTTTTCCTCGCTTTTTTTCTCTTCTGCACTTACGGGTTGGCTGGGGAGCTTTCCTTCCCTGGTGGCCAACTTTCTTTTAGAGTTGTTACTCCTCATACTGCCTGGGCGAAACCATGGGTCTCCGGTAGCCTTAAGATTCTCACTATTGCTCCTGCTGCCAGTAGCCGGGAGGTTTTAGAACTGGCGCAGAGACTGGATGCGGAAATAGTCTGTGTTCCGGTGCCAGCGCAGAAAAGATTTCTTGGCGAAGTCTGGGTTTACCTGAGACAGTGTCTTTCAGATGATTATCAGTTAATCCTCCTTGGGGGAGTGCGCTGGGTGGATTTACCTGCAGATATCCGTCAGCTTATTCTAAGAAAAGTACGGGGTGGCTGTACTTTTCTTTTTGTGGACCCGCAGGGTATGGACAGAGAACTTTATGAATGTTTCGAATCTGGCCGTACAGTTTCTTCCTTTGATGCTGCCTTTATCATACCCTTCCAGAAATTACCTGCCTTTTCACGTTTTGAGAAACCAGAAGAACTTATCCAGCGCTATGTAACAGAAAGCCTGTCAGGAAAAGGGAAAATGTGTTGCCTGTCTTACGCCAGCGGAAGAGGCGAGTACCTGTTTTTGACTCCGGCTGGTCCGAGTAATCAACTGCAATATGATTACTACTGTGCTTTTGTCATCCGTATTATCCTTGCCCTGACTGGAAAACTATCCAGGGAAAAGATAGAAGACGTAAGGCTGGAAAAAGGGAAAATATTTCTGCAGGTAGTAACCGATAAACCAGGGCAAATTTTTTTTAGAGTGAGAGACCGGGAAGGTGCAATAGAGCAGGAAAAAAAACTCCCGGTTTCAGGGAAAGAGGTTTCTTTCCCGTTTTCTCCGCTTCCTGCTGGAACTCACTTTTTTGATTTCTTTCTCCTGCGAGACGGTGTCATCCTGGACTGGCGTTCCTGCTACCGGGAAGAAACAGCGCCAGGGGAGATAAAAATTTTTCTGGAGAAAGAATTTTTCCATCCAGGGGAAACTATTTCCGGAAGGATGGAACTCTCAGGACTGAAAGGTGAAGCTTTGAAGTTGAGTCTTCTGGATAGCTGGGGAAGACTTTTAGCCACAAAGCAGTTTCCTGTTCAGCCTGTTGTGCGCTTTACCTTACCTGAATTTGAGCCTTTGACGGTTCTTCATCGGGTGAAAGTGGAAGTTATTAACGGCTCTGATGTTATTCTGGCGGCAGAAAAATATTTCCCGGTAACGTACAGGTTTGACCAGAAGGAATTTTTCTTTCTTCTCTGGGGAAGTCCTGCCAAAGAGTACCTGCCGCGTTATCTTTTAAAACTGGCAAGAGAAGCTGGAGTAGATGGCCTTTTCTCTCACTGTGAAACGTTAGATATTTTGAAAGAAATCACTTCCTGCAACCTTTATCCCTGTCCTTACATTTTTTCCCTGAAAACAGCTTCCGCCACCAAGGAACTTGCCAGGCAACCATGTTTTTCCCATCCTTCTTTCCGGGAAAATATGGCAAAAACCCTGGAAGAAAAAACCAGACTTATTGCTCCCTTTGCTCCCATTACTTACGGGCTAGGGGATGAAAACGAACTCTCCCACTGGTCAGAGAATAAGGACTTCTGTTTTTCTTCTTACTGTCTGGCGGATTTGCGGGAGTATCTGAAAAAAGAATATGGTAGTCTCAGTTCTCTTAATGCAGAATGGCAGACTTCCTTTGAGACCTGGGACCAGGTGAGACCAGTTACCCTGAAACAATTGAAAGAGCGGAAACAGACAGATAATTTTTCTCCCTGGATTGACCATCGCCTGCATATGGAAGAGGTCTTTGCTAATATTCATCTGCACGGAAGGCTGGCGATTGAGAAAATTGACCCTGCAGCAAAAGTAGGGGCGGAAGGTATCTGGGGAGAGGGAAATTCTTTTACCGGTATAGACTACTCTAAGATGGCAGTGGCACTTCGTTCTGTAGGCGGTTATGGTGGCACCTGGCTGTGGAGAAACTTTTTGACCGCGGATAGTCTTCTCTGGGACTGGGGAATTTACAGTTCCAGTGTGGAAAAGGGTTACCGTTATCCCTGGGAAGTACTACTGGCTGGCGGCAACGGAATTGGTTTTTTCTCTCTGTTTAGTGAAGAACCGGATTACACTGCCTTTCTGCCAGATTTCACCATGTATGAACCATTTGCTGCTGTAGCCGGAGAAACGCAGAAGATAAAAAGGGGTCTGGGCAGACTCTTTCTTTCCTGTGAGGCGCAGTATTCACCGGTAGCACTGGTTCATTCTCAGCCCAATCTGCATCTGACAACTGCGCTTTCTGAAACTACCACCTTCAATTACCAGAAGAGTCGGTGGGCTTTATTCAATTTACTCACAGAGCAATGGTATTATCCTGCAGCCATCACTCACCGTAGTATAGCAAAAGGTGTTCTGGAGAAGAACAGGTATCGTTTTGTTTTCCTGCCATCCCTTTTTTGTCTTTCCGCAGAAGAAAGGCAGAAGCTGCGACTGTTTGTGGAGAAAGGCGGCACCGTGATAGCCGATACCTTACCAGGGTTATTTGATGGCCATGGTAAGAAGACAGACAATTCTGATATGGAAGAACTCTTTGGTGTTTCTCGCGGTAACTGGCCTGTGGAGCCTGACAATGAACTTGTTATTTCCGGTGTTTCTATCCCTGTTTCCTGCGCTGAACCTCTGAAGGTAGCTGGCGGCCAGCCCCGGGTATCCAGTGCTGCGGGATATCCGGCTTTCATTGTCCGCAGGTACGGGGCAGGACAGGCTATCTGTTTGAACATTCTCCTTCCCACTGTGGATAATCTTAAACCAGAAAAAAGAGCAGTTTTCATTTCTTTCCTGAATCAGTTCTGGCGTTCACTGGGACTTACTCCTCAATGGGAAGTTTTTTCTGAAAAGGGCGAGTTCTTTTTCTCTGGAAAAGGGAGATTTTTCACCTGGGGGGAAAATCGTTATTTATTCATCCTTCCTGAAAAAAACGGACGGGTGAAAATACAGTGGTCGGGAAAAGGACATGTGTATGATATGTTGACAGGCAATTACGAAGGATTTTCAGATTCTCTCACAGTAAGTTTTGTGAGAGAAAGACCTGTGCTGGGTGCGGTTTTACCTTACCAGGTGAAATCATTGCAGGTAAAGATACCGCTTTCTGTCCTCAGGGGAAAGTTACTCCACGGCGAAATCCGCCTGCAAACAGAAGGTAAAAGTCCAGGAAGACATATAATAAACCTGGTGGTAGTTAATCCTCATGCTCAGGAAATCTCTTACCTTTCCAGAAATCTGGACTGCACTGGTGGTAGCTGCCTGTTTCATCTTCCTCTGGCGTTAAACGAACAGACAGGTGTCTGGAAGATAAAAGCACGTGATGTTGCCAGTGGTGCTAGCGCTGAAGCGTCGTTTACTGTGAAAGATTAGAAGAAAAAAACTGTTTCCCTGAAAATTTCAGGATAAACTGAATTCATAAGAGGTGTTGTAAACATTCGGCAATTTCTTATGGCTGAATTTTAGTTCTAAAGGTACACTGAGCAGCCGGTAAAAAATTGTGCTAACATATGCTACTGTTTTTTTTGTCGGGGATACTGGCTCTGCTGAAGTTCTACTGCCATGCCGGTTTTTACCAGAGGTATTGGATGAAGAAAAAATTCTCAGGAAGTGAGGTTTTTTACCAGGCAGTCTGTTTCTTACTATTTTCTCTTTTGTCCCCGGGGCTGGCCCAGCAAAAACCACTGGCAGTGATTGATTTTGAAAAAAACTTACAGATAAATTTACAGGTAATAGGAAAAATGCCAGAAGTAGTTTCCTTACCTGGCGGCAGGGCAGCTAAACTTTCCACAGCTCGTATTTCCATTCCGCTGCAGTGGCCAGCTGATATGCCTTGCCCTGGTTTCCCGGGACTGGCTGAAACAATAGAAAAGCCAGTTTTAGAAAAGCCAAAACTTATTTTAAGAGTTGACGGAAAACCTAACAGTGCACAACCGCGTGATTTAGCCATTCTTTTCAGAGTTTATGATTGGTGTCGGGTCAATCGCGATAGACAGAAAACTATTGTGGAACTGAAGGGCGCTGATGGTAAAACTACAACTTTTTCCTTCAGTACCTCTGGTGACCCCTTTGCCACGGATATTTTAAACCAGCCAGGATGGGTCTGGAAAACACTGGCAGCAACCGGTGTGGTTCTTACAGGCGATAAGGAAAAGGGAGATTTAGTTATCAGTACAGAGGATTGTGTTTTTCTTCAAAGGATAGAGATTTATCGTCTGCCATCTTCGCCCCTGGATGAACGTACCAGCCGGCGGACTGCCGGGATGGTTAGTTACCCTAAGTATCTTCCACCTGCCAGTGTACTGGACCTCTGGAGGAAGGATTTTTCGGATTTAATGGTGGAACAGGCGAAAGCCTACTCTGTCTGGGTAGATACAGAAGATTTAATGCATGTTTTAAAAAGACATCTGGAAGCAGCAGATCAAAAAGCGGAGTTGCTGAAAATAAAGCAGGGAGAGCTCCGGCTTAAAAATCTCGTAGCCACATCGGTTTTGCAGATGGATGAGTTTTTTTACCAGGGAAAGGTGGCTTTAATCAGGGAAGACAATTTAGCTTACAGAAGGCTACTGGAAAAAGCTTATTCCTCCTTAAACCAGGTTATCAGACAGGCAACGCAACTGCAGTTTTCCTTATATGAAGAAGGAAGAAAAATATTTCCTGCGATCTTCCGTCATCCTGTTGTAGAATTCAGGATAAAACCGGAACAGGTAGATAATCCTTTACAGAGGGTAACTTTTCTCTGTTTTGCTAATTCTCCCTGGGACTACTGGGATATTTACAATGCCAGTGGCAGGTATCTTGGTTACTATGGTATTGACATTAAAGGTTATCTGGCAGGCGGGTTACATCTGGATGAATCTATGAAACCAGATTCTGCTTCTCTATCTAATTTGCTGCGTACAATAGACCGGGAAAGAGCTTCCGGGTTTAAGGTAGCGATTGGTGTGGGACATCACGGTTTTCATCTTACTGAGCATGGCAATCTTCCTTCCTGGCTGGCTAAAAAATCAGGGAAAGAAAGTCTCTATGACACGGACTTTTATGGCCGCAGACAGAAGTACATGGACATCTGGAACCCTTTCGTCCGGCAGTATTTCCACGAATCATTAAAGGCTCTTTCCCGCACTGTTTTGTCTAATCCTTTCATCTTTCGCTATTTCTATTTTGGGGAACCGCAGTGTGCCAGTGGATACAGCGACTTTGCCCGCCAGGCTTTCCGCCAATATTTGATAAAAAAATATGGAAGTATCGCTACATTAAATTCTATCTGGAAGGCTGATTATCAATCGTTTGAGGAGATTGAGCCGCCGCCACCACCAGGAGAAGTTTTACGCGTTACACCTGCCGGGCTGACTTACGAATTTGAGCTTTTCCGTCGGGAAAGTTTTAAGGAATGGTGGCAAGAGGCAAAAGCAGCACTGAAGCAGGGAAACCCTGAAGCCAGGTTATGGTTTGAAGGATGGGGACGCTTTGATTATCTCCTGCGGCACGGAATGGACCAGCTGGCTTCATTCCAGGTATCTGATCTGGCTGCGGTTCACAGTAGTGCTGCCAGTGAAGTTCAAAAAGTCTGGGGTTACTCCCTTTCCCGGGCCACAGCGACACCGGTCTGTGATGGAGAAACAAGTACCTATGGTGTTTACTACCAGTCAGGATGTGCCAGTTTGGAACAGTTACGCGCTGCAGCCCAGTATCATCTACTATCTCAAGTCTGGTTTGGTTTCAGAGCCTTCATGTTCTGGACAAGTTCTCTTACCATGAACCGGGTTTACTCTTACGGCGGTCCCTATCTTTACGATGGGGAGTACCTTTCCCCGGTAAGCAGTTGTTCCGCGGCAGTCCATTTAGTGCGAAGGAAGGCTGACCTGTATGAAAACATTGTCCGTTCTACAGAGATTCTTCATCCGCAAATTGGTATTCTTTTTTCCAGCACCTCCTTCATTAATAGCTGGCCTTACAACGAAGTAGAACATGAAACCTATCCGCTGCATAGCTGGCTTCATCAGTCTGATTTCGGCTACTTTTATATCCACGAAGATTTAGTAGCCAGCGGCAAAGAGGATTTGATGTCTTACAAAGTCATCCTTGCTCCCTGGGCAATCTGGCTAAAACCTGAAGCTGCCAGTCGTCTTCTTCAGTGGGTTCGTCAGGGTGGACTGCTTATCAGTTCTGGACCGGTAGGTGCTTTTGACCAGTACGGTCGGGTCCTGAATACAATTCTGCAGGAAGTTTTTGGACCGGTGCAGGTAAGTTACGGTGGTCACGAAAGAACTGGAGATAATGAGTTAGCAGAAGATTCCCTCTCTTACCTGCGCAGTTCAGGTGATACCAACACTACCCATTTTGGTGGATGGTTCTGGAATTTTGTACCTTCTCAGCCCGGAGTCAGGGTTAAAATACTGCTGAGGTTGAAAGACAAAACACCTGTTGTCTACCAGGCAGAATGTGGATACGGGAAAATCATTCTTTCTACAGGACCTATAGGAAAGAATGGTTTAAGACAGCTGGTGCTGAAGGAAGTGGGAAGAAAAGTTATTCCTTTTGTGCGCAAAGAGAAAGATGATGGTTTTTTAGTTGTGCCCAGAAGGGATAATTGTTATCGTGTTTACCTTGGTGTGTTCAACCAGAATGTTACGGAAGAAGTCACTGATACCATAAGGGTGGATGGTTTCTTTAGCAGGGTGCTGGAGAAAACACTGGTAGGAGATTTCCCTGTACCGTTTTATCGGGAGAACAATCGTACCTGTATCAGGTTGACTCTGGCGCCAGGTGAAAGTACAGTACTTTCTCTTGGAGAAAGGTTACCACCATACCGTAGGGGAGAAGAAATTCGGTCAGAAGTAGAGCCAGAAAAACCTTTAGTTTCCTGGGAGGAAGGAAAAGTTCTTTCACTGAGGAATGCTTTAAACAAAAAGAAGATTCCTCCAGCACTTCTGGCAGAAAAGAATGCCCTCCTTCTGGCTGCGGAAAGATATGCTGGTGCTGGTTATCTGGAGAGAGCCAGAAGACTTCTTCTTCAGGCAGAGAAACTGGAAAAACTGCCGGAAAGATTTATCGCGCCCGGTGATGTGGTAATTGCCAGAAGAGCCAGATGTCCAGTAGTTATTGACGGGAAAGCAGAAGAATGGCGGCAGGTACCAAGGTACCAGGTCAAGGGAACGGAGAAGGCAGGTGGTGAGTTTGCTTTCCAGTGGGATGAGAAAAATTTGTATCTTTTAGCAGTGGTGAAGGATTCTTCCCTGAAAAAAGTTGAGGAGCAGGGAGGAGATTTCAACTGGATCTGGGGATATGACGGTATCCTTTTGGTTCTCAATACAGCCAGGAGCAGTCCTGTGACGGTAGGTGGAGCGCTTTATGATGCTAAGTATCGCACCAATCAGACCGCACTTCTGGTAAGTATCACCGGTCGTAAGTATGCCAACAGCCCTGGTGTTTTTTCTGCTGCTGCAGTAAAAAGCAGGGTGAGTGAAATAGCCGGTGGTTATGTTATGGAAGTCTCCGTTCCCTGCCAGGAAGTTATGCTGCCAGCTATCAGGGCAGCAGAATTTGATTTTGCTTTTTCTATTATGGACAATGGACGGGAAATGGCGTTTGAAGAGTTCTCTGATAGGGAAAACTGGCAGTTTGATATTTCTCATTTCGCCAGTCTGCGTCTGGAAGAGTGAATTTTCCCCTTTCAGGATAGAAATTGCTAAAAATGAGAACTTTGTGTGATGCTGGCGTGATAGTCCTGGAGGCAGTGAACCTGAAGAGTACCCTTACGTCTTGCCTCTATACTTAAAACTGCGGCTCTGGCAGCAGCCACAGTAGTAACATACGGGATTCTATACTTAATGGCACTTTTCCTCAGGTAGGAATCATCAAACTGGCTGAGTTTCCCTTTCGGTGTGTTGATAATCAAATCTATCTCCCTGTTTTTGATTAAATCAATAATGTGGGGCCGGTCTTCCTGGAGTTTATTGGCTCTTTCTGTCTGAATCTGGTGAGCAGCCAGAAATTCCTGGGTTCCTTTAGTTGCCAGCAGACGAAAGCCAAGAGCGGAAAACCGTCTGGCTACTTCCACGACTGCGTGTTTATCTCTGTCTGCTACGGTAATTAAAACTGTTCCTTTTAGCGGTAGCCTCTGTCCGGCAGCCTCTTCAGCTTTAAAGAAGGCTAAACTGAAACTTTCCGCCAGACCCAGCACCTCGCCGGTAGAACGCATCTCTGGTCCCAGCACCGGGTCAACTTCAGGAAACATGGGAAAAGGAAAGACTGCCTCCTTGACACCATAATGAGGGACACGGACAGGCCTCAGATTAATTTCCGTCAGGGTCTGACCCTGCATGAGGAAGGTAGCAATTTTCGCCATGGGAATATTACAGACCTTGGAAACAAGCGGGACGGTTCGGGAAGCCCGGGGATTAGCTTCTAAAACATAAACCCTGTCCTGACAGATGGCATACTGCATGTTCATCAGCCCAACCACATGTAAGGATTTAGCAATCAGACGGGTATATTTTTCAATGGTCTGAAGGTGTTTTTCCGGTATATTTACTGGTGGAAGGACGCAGGCTGAGTCGCCGGAATGAATGCCAGCCTGTTCAATATGTTCCATAATAGCCGGAATGAAAACATCTTTTCCATCAGAGAGAGCATCGGCTTCTGTCTCCAGAGCATCTTCCAGAAATTTATCAATAAGTAAAGGTTTTTCCGGTGTCACACCAACAGCAGCCTCCACATACTGACGCAGCATTGTCTCGTCATAGATTACTTCCATACCGCGACCACCAAGAACATAAGACGGGCGCAGCATCAGGGGATACCCTAATTTTTGGGCAACTTTCAGTGCTTCCTCCAGGTTGGTGGCTGTTCCTGCAGCTGGCATGGGAATTTTCAGTTTTTTCATCATCACCCGAAAACGGTTGCGGTCTTCTGCCAGGTCAATCATATCAGGAGAAGTCCCCAGTATTTTTACTCCGGCTTGTTCCAGTTCCCGGGCTATATTAAGCGGGGTTTGACCACCAAACTGTACAATCACTCCTTCAGGTTTTTCCTTTTCATAGATAGCTAAAACATCCTCCACCGTTAACGGTTCAAAATAAAGTTTGTCTGAGGTGTCATAATCAGTGGAGACAGTCTCCGGGTTACAGTTGACCATGATGGTTTCGTAACCTGATTCCCTGAGAGCAAAGGCAGCATGGACACAGCAATAGTCAAACTCGATTCCCTGTCCAATACGGTTAGGACCTCCGCCTAAGACCATAACTTTTTTTCTTTGACTGACAGATACACTATCCGGCGCGTTATAAGTGGAAAAGTAATAGGCAGCATTTTCCACTCCACTTACCGGTAAGGCTTCCCATCCCTGTACGAGGTTAAGTTTTTTTCTCTGCTGGCGAATTTGAACTTCTTTCTTATTCAAAAGTTGAGCCAGGTACCGGTCGCTGAAACCATCTTTTTTAGCCTGAGTGAGAAGTTTCTCCGGTAGTTTCTTGCCCCGGTAGCGCAGGATTTCTTCTTCTAATTGTACCAGTTCTTTCATCTGTTGAATAAACCATGGTTTGATATATGTTTTGCGATATAACTGCTCCACCGTAGCACCTTTTCTTAAGGCTTCATACATAATGAACTGGCGCTCACTGGTAGGATAGGTCAACATTTCCATTAACTCAGGTAGAGAACGCTGGTGAAAGTCTTTGGCGAAACCCAGCCCGGCACGGCCAATTTCCAGAGAACGGATGGCTTTCTGAAAGGCTTCTTTATATGTTTTTCCGATGGACATTACTTCACCCACAGCGCGCATCTGGGTGCCCAGCATATCCTGGACATCCCGGAATTTTTCAAAAGCCCAACGGGCAAACTTCACCACCACATAGTCACCACTGGGTTTGTATTTTTCCAGGGTACCTTCCTTCCAGTAAGGAATCTCATCCAGGGTAAGCCCGGCTGCCAGCTTAGAGGAGACCAGCGCAATGGGAAAACCGGTGGCTTTGGAAGCCAGTGCTGAAGAACGAGAAGTGCGGGGGTTGATTTCTATCACTACCACCCGGTCTGTAACCGGGTCATGAGCAAACTGAATGTTTGTTCCGCCTATGACTTCAATGGCTTCTACGATAGCATAGGAGTATTTCTGCAGTTTTTCCTGTAGTTCAGCAGAGATAGTAAGCATGGGAGCCACACAGAATGAATCTCCGGTATGCACGCCCATGGCATCAACATTTTCAATAAAACAAACAGTAATCATCTGGTTTTTAGCATCCCGAACTACCTCCAGTTCTAACTCTTCCCATCCCAGCACAGACTCCTCAACCAGAATCTGGCCAATCATACTGGCAGCTATCCCGCGGCTGGCAACTACCCTGAGTTCCTCCACATTGTAAACAAGGCCGCCTCCGGTTCCGCCCAGGGTATAAGCCGGACGGATAACTACTGGATAACCGAGTCGGGAAGCAATCTTTTCTGCCTCTTCTACGGAATAGGCTGGAGCGCTTTCCGGCATCGGAATACCTAATCTCTTCATGGTCTCTTTGAAGGCGATTCTATCTTCACCACGTTTGATAGCTTCTATATTCACCCCGATTACCCTGACCCCGTATTTTTGCAGAACACCAGAATTTGCCAGTTCTGAGGAAAGATTCAGACCTGTTTGTCCACCCAGATTAGGCAAAAGAGCATCTGGTCTTTCTTTTTCAATAATTTTTTCCAGAACTTCTGCAGTTAATGGTTCAATATAAGTTCTATCAGCCATGCCCGGGTCAGTCATAATAGTGGCCGGGTTGGAATTAACCAGAACAATTTCATACCCCAGCTGTCTTAAAGCTTTGCAGGCCTGTGTTCCTGAGTAATCAAACTCGCAGGCCTGTCCAATGACAATGGGTCCTGAACCGATAATCAGAACTTTGTGGATATCGGTTCTTCTGGGCATGTTCCTCCTCCTTTTTGCCAGTGGGGAAAAAAAGGAATTTTTTTGGCCTTAGAGTATACCATAAAAGGACGCAGCCTGAAAGATTCATTTCTGGTCTGATGGGCTTTCTCCCTCCGGATATTCCAAAAGCGGTGTATGTTCCCAGGGGAAATAAGGACAAACCTTAAAAGCAGGAGCAATGGTACGGAAAAAAGCCAGATGTCCGATAGGTCCAGGATGCACTGTATCAGCCATCCATAACCAGAGATTCTGGGGATGCCCGGTCAGGAAACGATAAGGAATTTTATGATTTTTCCAGGCAGTGTAAAGGTCCACCACAGGCAGTTTTAACTCTTCAGCCAGTTGCTTTAGAGCCCGGGCACTCTCCTCAGAATGAGCGGAAGAGTCGGTAAAAGCTTCACCAGGTCTGGCCCCTTCTGGCAAAGGTTCCCAGTAGCCATATACCACTGGATTCCAGGTAATAATGAGGATTTCTGAACCAGCGCTCTGGATTTTCTGGAAAACCTTCCGTGCACAAGCCCGGTCACTGGCAAAAGCATCAGGATTTTCTGGGATCTGGTCTTTCCTTAACCCACCAATCGCACTGATTACCAGATCAGGATGAAAACGCAAAACAGAATTTTCCAATCTCTCTAATTCTGAAGTGTAACTGCTGCCACATTTACTGGAGTTGATTACTGTGATAAACCCGTCGCCGTAAGTGTGCCATAGTGCTTCAGCCAGATACTGAACCCAGTTTTTTCTTCCCAGCGTCCAGTGGCAATCTACGGAACAGGAATCACCGATGACCACGATTACTGTGGGTTGTTGTTTCCTGAGTTTTTCCAGTGTCCTTTCCATTTTTTACCTCCACTTATTTGTTCCGAGCACGTTGGAGCAGAAAGATTACATCAGAAATATCAATGACGCCATTGGTATCAGCATCTGCCCGCTGTAGCAACCAGTCGGGGTAGGCTGGATAATAAATTTTACCCTTAACCAGGGCAGGTTTTTGCAAAACCAGACGCAGACACAAAATGACGTCTAAGATGTTCACCAGGCTGTCTTCATTGATATCACCCTCAGGCAAGAACTGAATCCAGATGGGATTGGTCAAAACCATAACTTTGCCGTTGCTGTCTACTCCCTGCAGGCGAAAACAGATGGTAGTGTTTCCTAAGGGAACATCAAGTTCTACCGGTGACTGAATCAGACTGGTATCTATGGTAGCGACTGTCCAGACTTCTTCAGGATCAACCCGCAGGATATTTATCTGCTTCAATTTTTCCTCACCAAGCCATTCTACCTTCAGGGAAACTTCACGGCAGCGCTGCGGAATGCCAGCAGTTTCTCCCAGCTCATAGTGGCCAATCTCAAAGTTCAGGAAAGGACCCCGGCTCATAATCAGCTTACCAGTTCTCAAGGAAGTCAAGATTTCTTCCTTATCCAGGGATGCTTTTAAGTAAAGAAAAGGATTTCCCAGAGCAGCAGGAGAATGAGCATCAGAATTGCTTATACCCAGTACTTTCCGCCCCTGCCGCAATAGTTCATCCCAGAGGTATTCACAACCTGTGTTACCATTCCAGACTTCAATTCCAGTGTAGCCGGTGACCTGCAGGTCATCCCAGCCAAGGGTGGAGCTGGTCGGATGTGCAATGTAGCCGAACCCGCCCAGGTCAGCAACAAAATCTATCAAACCCTGGCAGGAATCAATTATGGTAGGTTGAAAGTGATCTAAACCATATCCTAAATAGTGGTTAGTTAAACCAAATTCTGAACCAGCAAGAACAAAAATTTCGTCAGAAGATAGTTCACATTCTCTGACATAACTTGTCCAGTTTCGCAGAAAGAAATACGGTGCGTGGTCAGTCATGTAAATCCATTGCCAGCCCAGCTCTTTAGCTCTGGCTGCCATAACCGCTATAGAAGTGCTACCGTCGGAATAAGTGGAATGCATATGGGCATCTCCAGCCAACCAGCCGGGAATCTGAGGCAGGCAGAAACAAATGGATACTCTGGTTAATGCTATCAGGACAACGAATGCAGGAAATGATTTAGACAATTTTTACCCTCTGCCCCTGAGAAGAATAAAGTTTGTACAGGCTTACTTAGCATAGCACATTTTCGCTCTCCGGGGAAGGAAACATATTTATACTTTTCCTGCGGGTGACTGCCAAGGCAGGTTATTACAGAATTAGAATTAGTGCTTTACCATCACCTTTGTTTTTCCCCGAATTTCTGATTATTTCCCTTCCCTATTTCCTTTCCGTGTCAGATGAGGTCAGGGGAAAAATTAAATTTACATAGTGCAAGAACACTCTGTAACTACTTTTATGTATCAGCAGGCATACTTTGTGATAAAATATACACGGATGATGGATTATAACACTGGCTAAAATGTTATTTACCGGCTGGAAAAGGGTTTTTCTGTTTACAATTCTTATAGCAGGGGGGATACCATGGGAAGATTTTTAGGGTGGTTTACTTCTTTCTTTCATATTGTTTTTTCCATTGGCTTTCTGTATTTGTTTTATAGACTCGTTCTGGCGATAGAAAAGATAGCCGAAAAAAGATAAGGGGACTAATCCGGAGATTTTAATGGAGCCAAAAGTTCTTGTAGTGCAGGGGAAAACAATTGCGGAGGTATGGGAAAAAAGTCTTCTTCTTTTATGGGAAAAAGGTGGTGCTATCCCCACAGAATATGATTCTGCTCAAGACCCACCCAGTCGTGATGCCACCATGATCATGGTTGTCCAGGAGCCATTTTCCGAGCCGCGAATCCATCTTGGTTTTCCTGGCGGGCTGGAAGACCTGGAAAAATATCGTCAGGAGGTAATCTATGGTGTTCATGACCACTGGATAAAACCAGAAGAAGGAAAATGGACCTACACCTATCACCAGAGATTATTTAGTTATCCCGCAGGCTCAGGTAGTACCATTAATCAAATGGAATATGTTGTCAGGAAACTTGCGGAAACATTCCACACCAGGAGAGCACAGGCAATTACCTGGGTTCCAGCATCAGACCCGCTAACAGATGACCCACCCTGTTTGCAGAGAATCTGGTGCAGAATCATTTCCGAAAACCAGAAAAATTATTTACAGATGAACACGCACTGGCGTTCCAGAGATGCCTACCGTGCTGCCTATATGAACCTTTTTGGGTTGACGGAACTGCAGAAATATATCTGCGAGGAAGTTTCTAAAAAGGCAGGCAAGGAAGTAAGCGTCGGCCCGTATATTGATATTACTGATTCCTATCATATCTATGGCTCAAACTTTGAAGACTTTGAAAAGAGATTCCTGAAGATTATTCAGGAAAGGGATTTTTATAACCAGGACCGGCTGCACAGCCGGACAATGAGAAGCGATGACCCGGCGGTTATCGCAGGTTTTGAATACGGTAGACAGTTACTGGAGAATGAGAAAAAATCATGATAGTTCTTTTCCCAACCTCTTTCTTATCCTTGCCGGACCAACCGGAACAGGAAAATCCTCTACGGCACTCCAACTTTGTAAACTGATTCCCGGTGAAATTATCAATGGTGATTCCAGACAATTCTACAAAGAGATTAATGTCGGTACAGCAAAACCACCACTTTCTGCCAGAAAGGAAGTTCGCCATCATCTTTATGATTTTCTTACGCTGAAAGAAGATTTCTCTGTCTTTGATTTCCGCAAACACTTAGAGAGGATTGTCCCGGAAATCTGGAGTCAGGGAAAGGCTGCTATTCTGGTTGGTGGAAGTGGTCTTTATATCAGGGCAATAGTGAAAGGTATTTTTGATTTTCCTGAAGAAAAAAAGCCTTTGCAGAATGCTATCAGGATGCAACTCCTGAAAATGGAGAAAGAAGAACTTTATGAGAAACTGAAAGCAGTTGATGCGCAATGCGCTCAGAGAATCCATCCCCATGACAGAAGAAGAATAATCAGGGCGCTGGAAGTATATTTGATGACAGGAAAGCCCATGAGTAGCTGGCAGCAAGAGTCAAGACCGGCCAGCTTCATACCTGCTGCGGCTGTAAAGTACTGGATTTTCTATATGGCAAGACAGAAGCTTTACCAGGTTCTGGATGCAAGAACCCAGGCTATGCTTGAATCCGGCTGGCTACAGGAGGTAAAAAATCTTATTAATGCCGGTCTGAAGAAATATCTGGTGGAAAAGGCGCCACTCGGCTACCTGGAACTGTGTTCTTATCTGGAAGGGAAACTTTCGTGGGAAGAGGCAGTAGAGATGATTAAAAGGAAGACCCGCCAGTATGCCAGAAGACAGCTGACATGGTTCCGGAAAGAAAAGGATGGAGAATGGATAGATGTGACAGCCAGCCAGCCAGAAGAGACAGCAAGGTTATTAGCGGAAAAAATTTTTCGGGAGAATAGGAAAACAAGGAGGAAAGATGGATTTCTATCAGGTTGTTAAGACAAGAAGAAGTGTGAGAAAGTACAAAAGTACCATGGTTCCGGATGTTGTCCTCAAGCGGGTTCTGGAAGCGGCAAGAATTGCGCCCAGCGGAAACAACAGACAGCCGTGGAGATTTATTGTCATCAAGGATGCGGAAAGGAAACGAAGAATCGCCCGGCTTTGCCATCACCAATCTTTCATAGCCCAGGCCCCGATAGTGATTGCTGGCTGTGGTAAGAATATTCATTACAACCGTGGTGGATGGATGGGTGACTGCAGTATGATTGTGGACGTAGCCATTGCCTTTGACCATCTCACTTTAGCTGCCAGAGCCGAAGGACTGGGGACCTGCTGGATTGGTTCATTTGAAAACGCAGAAATCAAGAAATACCTTGGTATTCCGGAAGATGTCAATGTGGTTGCTTTAACCCCGCTTGGATACCCGCAGGAGGAAGCTTCTTTCTGTGAAACAGAGGATAGACTCCCGTTAGAAGAAATTGTTTATCAGGAAATCTGGGGAAAAACTACTCCACAGGAATAATCCGGCAGACCGGTGGTGTTCCCCAGAGGATGCTGAGAATCTCCAGACGATAGGTAACTGTTAGTTTTTTCTTCAGGAGATAAAATTCGGCACACCGTCTTAAATGTGTCAATTTTTTTTCTGTTACTGCTTCTTCCGGAAGACCAAAGTTGCTGCTTTTGCGAGTTTTCACCTCAATAAACACAAGCTGGTTTTTCTTTCTGGCGATAATATCAATCTCCCCGCATTTTGTTCTGAAGTTACGTTCCAGTATTCTGTATCCCTGCTGCCGGAGAAATTTAACGGCAATGACTTCTCCACTCTGGCCAAAGGTATGCGCGTTCACTTCTGTTTTCTGAGATAGAACATTTTGGCTCTTGGAGCCAGTCTGTTTTTTTCGCGCGTTTTCACGACTTCTATTTTTTTAATTGATGGTGAGTAGAGGGGAAAAACTCTTTCCACAGCTTCACCGTAGGAAATCTTACGTACCGTGAAGCTTTCCCGGACTCCAGTGCCCCGGCGTGCGATACAGGTACCAGTAAAAATCTGGATTCTTTCCCTATCCCCTTCCTTCAAGAGGATATGAACTGCCAGTTCATCCCCGGGCCAGAAATCAGGGATTTCTTTTTGGGGAATGAGTTTAGCTTCCAGTTGACTGATAAGTTTACTCATAATCGCCTCCTGAATTTTGAACTTCTCTTTTCTGCAGATATTGTTGATAAAGTTCAGGTCTTCTCTCTTTAGTACGTTTTTCCGCCTGTTGCCTTCTCCATTTCTTTATAGCGGCGTGGTTACCAGAAAGCAACACCTCCGGTACTCTAAGACCACGAAATTCTGCTGGTCTGGTGTAACATGGCCAGTCCAGTAGCTCCTGGTAGAAGCTGTCTTTGTCTGCCGCTCCTTCCGGTAGCACACCGGGAAGGAGTCTTATGACAGCTTCTGCCATAACCATTGCCGGGAGTTCACCACCAGTAAGGATATAGTCACCGATAGATATTTCGTCGTCACAGATGGTTGTCACTCTTTCGTCTACTCCTTCGTAATGGCCGCAAATAAAAATCAAACCTTTCTTCTTGCTTAAATTTAGAGCCAGCTGCTGATTAAAAAGTCGTCCCTGGGGTGAAGTGAGAATAACATAACCATCGGGATTGTGTTTCTTTATTTCATCAATTCCAAGAAAAATAGGCTCACACATCAGTACCATACCACGACCTCCACCAAAGGGTGCATCGTCCACCTGCCGGTGGGTATTTCTGGCAAAATCTCTCAGGTGCCACACCTGATACTGCACACATCCCTTTTCCCGGGCCCTCTTCAAAATGCTGTAGTTTAAAGGAGTAAAAACTTCCGGAAAAACAGTCAAAAAATCTATCCTCATATGCCTGGTGGAAGGATACCCTTCTTTTTAAGAAGACTGCGCACGGTGGGGCTGGGTCTGGCTCCAACGCTCAGCCAGTATGCCACCCGCTGGTCTTTGAATTCCACCACAGACTGCTCCGGTAGAGGGTCGTAATAACCAAGATTCTCTAAGACCTCCCCACGACCGTCCTTCTCATCACTGACAGCAACGATGCGATAAAAAGGTTTGTTTCTTTTTCCCTTACGTACCAGGCGAATCTTGACTGCCATATTTTCTCCTGTTAGGCAAAATCTTCCAGCCAGTAGAATTAAATCTTACTTTCTGGAATTTCCTGGATTTGACCTGTTTTCAGGCTTTGATGGACCGCCACAGCTATCCTGGTGGCTTCCAGTCCATCCTTCCCGAGCCCGGAGATAGAGCTGTCTAAATCTGTCAAACAACCTCCCTTCTCCAGGTACTCCAGATTATACACAAAATCAGCGATACTTTCAATTCCATAACCCGAGTATTCTACCCGACCAAACTTATCTCTTCCTTCGCTGAGAAAGCCAAGATTGTAAGTCAGCATACCCTGGTCCTCAAAACAGACCCTGGTGCCCCGGTCCTGGCTGTCACACTCTAAAATCCCTTTTTCTCCCACCAGCCGTAATCCCTGGTTGACAATGGCTTCAAATTTCTCGGGTAAAATCCAGGAGACATCAAAGGTGACTACTGCTCCGTTACGAAATTCTACCATGGCACTGACGGAATCATAGGTGTCAATCCCCAGAGATTTAAGCTTCCATTTCTTTCCTGTAGCATAAACTCTCGCTGCGTCGGAGCGGATGATCCATCTCACCAGGTCATAGAAATGGATACCAAGAAACCAGACCGGCGAACTTTTTTCTGCCCAGTTAGGAAACCATCTGGCGGGTACTTCTATTCTATCTTCCATGTGCACGTATCCGTATTCTACCCGGCCAATTTTCCCCTCCTGGACATCTTTTGCCAGCTGGCGGTGGTAGGGGTCAAAACGTTTGTGAAAATCTACCTGAAGCAGGACATTATTTTTCTGGCAGGCAGCAATCATCTCCAGGCAACCTTCTACGGTGGTATCCATTGGTTTCTCCACAAAAATGTGCTTTTTCCTCCCGGCAGCAAAAAGCACTGGCTCCCGGTGGAAAGGGTCAGGAGTGGCAATGGCTACCGCATCAATTTCTTCCTTCTCCAGCATTTCTTTATAGTCCAGATAGCCTTTTACCCGGTAGGTCACAGACTGCTGCTGGAGTGTCCTCGGATTGATATCACAGATAGCAACCAGCCGGCAACGGTTCTGTCTTTCCAGCTGGGAGAAAGCGTTAAGCAAATTAGTGCCAAAACGTCCGACACCAATGACAGCGATATTTTTCATCTTTACCTCCAGATGTTTAGCTCTCCGGAGAAAACTTGTTCGGTGCTGCCTGACACCAGAAACAGATGGTATGGAAAAGAATTTCCGCTGCCAGGCAGATTTGCTCCAGGTCAATCTTCTCTGTACTGGAATGGGCGTCACTGATACTTCCGGCGCCAAAAACCACAGTTGGCATTCCGCCAACCCGATGGAAAAGTCTGGCATCACAACTGACAATAAAACCGGACACTTCTGGTTTCCTTCCTGCCAGGAGAATAGCCTTCTCCATTGTTTTCACTATCGGATGTCCCGGGTCAATGGCATAGGCATCATTATGTAGTTTATCGAAAGAGAGGCGGTGGTGTGTGGCAATCCATTCATCCCCGCAGTTTTTTGCTACTTCTGCCACCTCTTTCTTCACCTGGGAAATGGTTTTGTTCGGGAGAAAACCAACTCCACCTTCCAGGACTACTTTTCCACAGACCATAGAGGGCCAGCCTGCTCCAGTGATAGTCCCAAAATTTACCTGGACTGGCTGGGTATAGTTTTCAAAAAGAGGTACATTACGGCTTTCCGCAATAAGGCGCTTTTCATAAGCACGCATGGCTTTCATAAAAGCACAGGCTTTTTCAATGGCATTAACTCCCTCGTAAGACTTACCCATATGGACAGAGCGTCCCTCTACTTCAAAAGCAAACCAGACTGCTCCCCGGTTGGCAGCCATAATCTTCAAATCTGTGGATTCCAGAACAATAGCAGCATCAGCCCGATAGCCCTGCCTGATAAGAGACAAACTACCATTTCCACCTACTTCTTCCTCAATAACTGATTGCATCTGAACCGGCCCTTTCAGTTTCACCTGCAGGTCCCTCAGCGCCAGAAGTGTCAGGTAAATAGTAGCCAGATGTCCTTTAGCGTCACAGGCTCCCCGGCCAAACACGAAAGAATCTTTTATCCGGGCAGTAAAAGCTTCTGGCCAGTCCGGTGCATCCACAACGTCGGAGTGAGAATTGATTATTAAGGAGGGATTATGGCTGCTTGATGGATAGTGGAGAACTACGTTGTAACGGCGGCTGTAGTCCAGTTCTTTAGCGGCAAAAGTGTACTCCGGGTCCTTTTTCAGCCAATCCGGGATGGCTATTTTTTCCACCCTGCCAAACGGAGAGAATTTGTCCGCAATAAATCCCTGAATGGTTTCTTCTCCCTCTCCGGAGATACTGGGAAAAGAAATCAATTCTTTAAGGAAGGTCGTGGCTTGCGGGAGAAATTTCCTGATGGTGGCTTGTACTTCCTTCATGGGAGAACCTCTGTCAGGACTTCACTCAAAACATCACATCCCTCATTGATTGCTTCTTCAGAAATGCAAAGGGGTGGACAAATCTTTATGGTGGCTCCTCCCGGACCAACAGGAGCAAAGAAAAGCAATCCCTTTTCCATACAGCGGAGTACCACCTGGTAGGCTGTTTCCCCATCCGGCTGCCGGTTTTCTGGTTTTACAAATATCAAGGCCCAGACCAGACCCCGGCCGGAAATAATTGTCCTGGTTGGGAATTTCTGATTCAGGGTGGAAAGTCTTTTTCCCAAAACTACTCCCATTGCCGCAGCGTTTTCCACCAGTCTTTCCTTTTCTATAGCCTCAATACTACCCAGAGAAGCAGCACAGCAAATAGGACTGCCGCTATGTGTGCTGGTCATGGTACCTGGCGGGTAAAGGTCCATAATCTCTGGCCGGCCAATGACCGCAGACAACGGCAGGGAACTGGAAATGCCTTTCCCCAGACAGAAAATATCAGGTAAAATATCGTAGTGCTGGAAACCAAAGAGTTTTCCTGTGCGGCCAAAACCAGCCTGAACTTCATCAAAGACCAGTAGCGCTTGATACCTGTCACACCACTGGCGTAATGCCCGGGCATATTCCGCGGGCATAAAGGCAGCGGTAGCTCCCTGATAAGTTTCAGAGAGAACTCCGCAGACTTTTTCTGGCTTTATATTTTTTTCCTGTAAACTTTTTTCCAGCACGGCAAAACTTCTGTCCTGGCACCAGGGGTCTCCTGGAAACGGAACCTGAATGATTTCCGGGTCATGATGGGCAATCCATTCTTTCAGCGAGGGTATACCCCCGGCCATCTGGGCACCGAGAGTACGGCCATGGAACGCTCCCTCAAAAGTGACAAAAACAGTTTTACCCAGAGTTTTTCCCCAGCTACGGCAGAGCTTCAGGGCGCACTCTATGGTTTCCGCTCCAGTGGTCAGCAGAAAAACTTTTTTCAAAGGTTCAGGAGAAAGACAGGACAGTTTTTCCACTAATTCGGCTCTTGGTTCGGCGGGGAAACAATAGTGATGAAGAAGAGGTTTTTCTATCTGTTCTTTTATTCTGGCTACCACTCTGGGATGACCATGACCGGCATTGGTTACCAGCACACCAGAACTGAAATCAAGCCACATATTACCATATTTATCAAAGACGTTTACCCCGCAGGCGTGGTCCCAGATAATGGGCGGTTGTCCACTCATAGACCGGGGTTCGTAACAACGGAGTTTTTCCAGGATGGGTAATGATTCCGGAACAGGAATAGGCGTGACAATCCTGCGGTACCTTGTTTCTACCCGGGATACGTTTTTAGGAAGCAAAGGAAAAGTTTTAGCCATTTTTCATCCTTTTTTCCACAAAGTGAACTATAGATTCAGGTTCTGCCATTCTTCCCCAGCCAGTTTTACCTGAAGCCAGCCTTCCTTTTTCTGGCCCGATAAACAAATAACCTGTTTCTTTCAGAAAACGAACGTTTCTCTGGACAACAGGATTCAGCCACATATTTTCATTCATGGCTGGTGCAAAAATCACCGGTACTTTACTGGCACAGATGGTACAGGTCAAAAGGTCATCACAGATGCCTGAGGCTACCTTTCCCAGGAGGTTTGCTGTGGCTGCCACCACCAGAATCACAGAAGCAAACTCACTCAGGGCAATATGAGTAATTTCCCAGTTTTCCCGCTGGAACATATCCTGGTAAATTCTATTTCCCGAGAGAACTTCAAGGCATAAAGGCGTAATAAACTTTGTTGCTTCTTCCGTCATTACCACCTTCACCTGCCAGTCTTTTTCCTTGAGTAACCGGATAACTTCAGCAGCCTTGTAGGCAGCAATGGAACCGCAGACACCAACTATGATATTTCTTTTCTTCATAGCTTGATAATAATAACTGATTCCAGATGTTGCTGTCAAAAAGCCTTGATTTTTAAATCACTGGCTGGCAATGGGTTTGTGCCAGGTGCCAGGCCTGCTGGATTTCTTCTTTTGCTGGCTCAGTAGGAGAGAATCTCCGGTGGAAAATTTCCTGAAACCCGGCAAGCAAACAGCTAATAATTTTCTTTTCTTCTGGACAGGGACTTAAGAAATCCGCTACTGTAGCCACTTTTTCAAAATTAACAGGTTCCAGGAAAATTTTTTCCCAGAGATTTTTTCTCAGCGCCAGCAAGAGGGAACCGTGCTGGAGAAAAGATTCTTTATCTCTCCTCTGAGCGCTACCAACAAGTTTGCGGCCGAAAATTACCAGGTCGTGTCTGGAGGAAAGATTAAAACAAGACTGCCGGGTAAAGGATGGTTCCACAGTATCAGAGAAACCACGAACTTCCACAGACAACCCGAGTTTTCTTAATCCTCGTTGCAGTGCCTGGCAGATAGTAAGGTAGGAAGAAACAGGACCGGAGAAGGCAGGATAATCATCTTTTCTGGCAGTGAAGGAATAGGTCAATTCCAGGTCATGAAAAAGGGCGCTACCACCAGTTGGTCTCTGTACCACAGGGATACGATAACAATGGCAGAATTTAACATCAATCAGTCTTTCTGCCTTCTGCTTATATCCCAGAGAGACTGAGGGTGGTTGCCAGCTGTAGAAACGTAAAACAGGGGGAGATTTTCCGGTACGAACATTTTGCCAGAAAACTAAATCCAGTCCCATGTTTAACCAGGGACTACATTGTCCGGAGATAACCAGGTACCATGGTGCAGGAAAACTTCTTTCTCTCATAAGAAAATTTTACCATATCTCCTGAATTTCTTATGGACGAAATTTTGTCTCATGGTTATAATTACATCATGAGGAAGTGGTTTTTTACTATCCTTTTCCTGCTTTTTCTGGTTTTTTTCTTCGGGCTTCATGTTTACCGCTGCAGAGAATGTGAAAGAATATCCCGGTGCATCTCCAATGTAAAACAAATAGGGGTAGGTTGCATGATGTATGCTGCGGATTCTGGAGGGATTTTTCCGCCTGAGCTTTCCTGTTTATATCCGCGTTATGTTTCCTGCCCTGAGACCTTCATCTGTCCCAGCACCCAGGTTAAAGAACCTGATGTTTTGAAAGACTTTACAGTTTGCTACCAGTACACAAAAGGATTGACCATAGATGGTGATTCCAGCTGCCTGCTTGTCTATGAACGTCCGGATAATCACAGGATAGGTCATCATCGCGGTGACCGTAATGTCTGCTTTCTTGATGGTAGCGCGAAGATGGTGAAAATGAAAGATTGGGAAGATGTGTGGGAGAAACATCAGGCAGGTCTGCAGAAAAAAATAAAAGGGAAAGGTACGGAGAAAAAGTTTCGCTGAGATTTTGCTGGTAACGATGAGACTGTAAGAATACCAACCAGGGTGCCTACTTGCCCGAAAACGCTTTACCAGTTAACATATTTCTGGCCCCTGTAGCTCAGTCTGGATAGAGCAGCGGTTTCCTAAACCGCGTGCCGGGTGTTCAAGTCACCCCAGGGGCACTTTTTATCATCCTGAAGGTATTTCTCTTACCTGGGAAGAAAAATGAAGGCCAGGAAATTTGTCAGTGCTGTCAGTTTGTCTGTTGAGAGAGAAAAGGTTGAAGTACCTTACGCATGCCGGGCAAACACCGAGCAAAAAGAAAAGAGCCTACCAGACAGAGTGAACCACCTAACATAACTGTTGTAGGGGCACCAAGATAATCCGCAAAACTTCCAGCCAGGAGGTTTCCAAAGGGGGAAATACCGGTGTTAACCATGGTGTGCAGGCTCATAACCCGACCCCTTTTGTCATCCTCCACAATGGTCTGGACTAAGCTGTTGCTGGCAGCCAGTGCTAACATGGCAGAAAAGCCTACCCCGGCTATCAGAACGAGAGAAAAAACGAGAAAACGGGAGAGACTGAAGAGTATAAGAAAAGCTCCCAGCATAAATGCAGCCTTCCAGATAAGATAGGGGAGTTTTGTGAGATTCTGATGAGATGCCAGATAAAGCGCTCCAACGAAAGCACCAAAACCAGCGGCAGACATGAGAAATCCCAGTTCTCTGCTGGTACCGAGAAAAATTTCTCTGGCGAAAACCGGCAGCAGCACAGTATAGGGCGTACCGAAAAGAGCAATAACTGTTAAAAGGCAAAGGATATTTCTGACAGGAAGGAAATTCCTGGCATAGCCAAATCCTTCTGCCATATCCTTAAAAAATGGTTCTGGAGAATTAGAAGGAATTCTTTTCGGCAGTTTCATCAGCAGGAGTGCCCATATAACTGCAAAAAAAGAGACAGCGTTGAAGGCAAAACAGAATCCCTCTCCAAAGGTAGCGACCACCAGTCCAGCCAGAGCCGGACCGATAATCCTGGCTCCATTGAAAACTGAAGAGTTCAGAGAAATAGCATTGATGAGGTCTTCCCGGGTAACCATCTCTGCAATAAGAGACTGTCGGGCTGGAATATCAAAGGCACGAATAATACCCATGAAGACAGCCAGGAGAAAAATGTGCCAGAGAACAATCAGTCCTGTTATAGTCAGAAGGGCTAAAAGGGCAGCCTGGATCATAGCCAGAGTTTGCATTAAAACTACCAGCCGGTGTCTGTTGGTACGGTCAGCAATCACCCCGGCAGCCGGAGCCAGAAAAAGTGCTGGGGCCAGGCCAAGAAAAGAAATGAGGCCCAGAATAGTAGAGGAACCGGTCAGCCGGTATGCCAGCCAGCTTAAGGCTACATTTTGCATCCAGGTACCTGTAAGAGAAATAAGTTGACCGATGAAGTATAACCTGTAATTACGGTGTCTCAACGCTCTGAAAGTATTCCCGGAAAAGAAGAATAATGTTTTTTCTTTCATGTAAGGGACAAGAATAGATAATCCTTAACTTCTGAAAAATTTCTTGAGTAACTTCAAACTTATCTTCTTCAGTTTTTCGCCTGCCTGTTCATCCACCCGGCAGGCCAGAGTAGTAGTCTCATAACTGCAGTTGATGCCCAAGGCTTCAGCCAGACGTGTGGTATCATATTGGGGTTTGATTTTCTGGTTCTGGTGATGTTGCTGGAAAGCTACCACTGAAGGCACGTACCCTAATGCTGTGTTACTATTCTGAATTACCAGTGTGTAAGGGAAGGGAGAAGTTGACTTGATGTCCAGACCAATCCGGGTAAATACCTCTCCTGGTAACCCCACCAGTCCTGCTTCCTTACCCAGTCCAACTACCACACATTCCACCGGAATTGATTTTTTCTTTGCTCTTTCTTTAGCAAGGTTTACAGTCTGAGTGGCGATAAGCTTTTGCAAACAATCAGCAGGAATATTTTTCTTCAGGGATTCTTTTGCCTGTTTTACTTCCTCAGGAGTGATTTTCCGGTAGGGCAGACTGATTTTTTTTGTTTCCACGTTTAACTCTGGCAGTTGTTTCGTCTTAATTTTATCCAGAACTGAGCTGGTGGCTTCCTGAATCACAGTGCTTATCCTTTCAGAAATAGCCGGAGAACGCGTCTGGGTATCAAAAGGATTGATATGGTTAATGTCTCCAGAAGGTCCATTGAAAACAATAGTAAAAATGTCAGGAAATTGGGATTCAAGTTTCCTTCTCACCAGTCCAGGCCAGTCAGCGGAAATCAGGGTGCCACCAATGGTATCCGGGTGGCAGGCAAAGTTAAGAACTAACCCCTTAATCTTTCCTGCGGCAGTGGTAATTTTCACAATACTTAAAGTTTCATCCACCGGTCCAGCACTTCTAACGATTTTCTGCTCAGCTGCTCCGGGATTGGTAACAACCCGACCATCATCAAGAAGATACCGGCGGTTAAAGGCAATTCCTTTAGCCTGGGTTTGACCAAAACCGACCAGCATATCCTCTCTTGTTTCCCAGGCTATTTTTATGCTGCCAGCAATTAAAGCCGGGAGTAACTTCAGGTAAGCAGGGAAAACATAAAAACCGCGTTCATAAATTGACTTTTCCGGGATCCGGGTAAGCGGTCCAGTATGGGTGTGGGTGGCATGGAGTAACAGATGAGTAACTGGAACCTTGAGTTGATTACGGGCAAACTCCTGGACGAGATTTTTTGTCTGGTCTGTTACTGAGATAAGGTCACAGGCTACCAGGGCGACCACAGTTTTACCCTGCTGCAGTATCATAGTGTTAGCCTCTAAATTGTCTCTGATACCGGTGGAGCGTCTATCCTGAAAATAACCGTAAAGAGAAGAGCCAACAGGTGGAGTAATGACTGTTCGTCCAAAACCGATATTCATTTTTCCTCCGTTTAACGGGAATATATTAAATCAATCACGTCTCCTAAGCAAGAGAGGAAAGAAATTAAGAGTAAAAACCAGAATTTTTCACAGGGAAAGTTCAATCCTCAGAGATAAAATAAATTTCGTTCTGGAAGACAAAGCGCATGCTTTTTCCCAGGGCAAGGTAGGAAATAATTTCTGGTTTTTTCTCCATTAACTGGAAGTATTCAGCACTGGCAAACTTAATCTTTCTGGTAGGAATATTTTTTACCGACTGCAAAAACGGGTCCACCCAGGTATCATCCACCAGATAAAAAGCCCGACCCTGCACATACTTTACCTGCTGGACAAGGTTTTTCGTCTTCCCTTCATTATCAACGTAGGCCAGTTGTTCCTTTCCCTGGAAGACATCTGCGAAACTGGTGGCTTTTTTCAGAGTCTGGACCTCCCGGCTGGCTCTGACACTTCCAGAACCGGTTGCCTGATTGAGAGACTGGTAGGCATCTATCATCTTCCTTTCCAGATTTTTATCTATTCCGGGCTGAGTCGCCATAACTGCTTCTTCCCTGGTAATTGTTCTTGCTTCCATTTTTGTTTTTTCATCTTCCACGATAAGATAGCTGGTATAGGGGGTAACGATACCGTATTTTCTTGCCAGGCTCACAACTTCTTCCTTCAATTCTTTCTCTTCACCGTGCAACCTGATCTGGTCTAAAAGATACCCGATGCGCTGGGCTGCCCAGAGAACAGGTAAAAAGTCATTGTCTTTATTTTCCTCAGGGAAAACAAACTCTTTTTTGAATTCTCTCCTTCCTTTTTCCACGCGTCCACTTAAAGTTACCACTGCTTTTCCCTGACCCTGGAATCTTCCCAGTACCAGTAACTGGCAGCCCCGGAACAAATCAGGCAACTGTACTGGATGAACAGAGAAAACCTTCACCGGTTCAAAATTAATCTGAATATCAGTCAACACCGGGGACTTAACCTTCTCGTAGAAGGCAGATATTTTTATTTCTAAATCCTCTTCCGGGTAAACATAAACCCGTTCTGCCCTGGTAAGTTCAGTGATACGGTCCAGTAGATAAGTATTAACATCATGGCCGATACCAAAGGTAAAAATGCGCAGGTTTTGTGTATTGGTTTGTTTAAGTTTTTCCAGAATTTTTCCGGGTTGGGTCTCGCCGATGGTTGGTCTACCGTCAGTGAGGAAAATGATGATACAGGGACGCTGGTTCTCCTGTTGTTGCTGGCAGGCCTGTAGCAGGGCACCTTCCAGGTTAGTCCCACCAATGGCTTTGAATTCTTCCACCATCTGCTTGGCTTTAGTTATGTTAGACTGGCTGGCAACCTGGAGAACGGGCCAGATTGTTTCTACCTCTGTGGAAAAACGAATGATGTTAAAGCGGTCATCATCGTTAAGATTGTCAAGACAGAAAATAAGTGCCTTTTTCAGTTGCTCCAATTTTTTCCCTGCCATACTGCCAGAAGTATCCACCACAAAGATAATGTCTTTCGGTAGTACATTCTTTTGGTCTGCTTCCAGTCCCGGACTGGCAGTAAGAAGGAAAAAACCATCTTCCCCTGGCATCCTGTGGGTTAAAAGATTCAACCCTATCAAGTCGTTCTCCAGACCAAAGGAAAGAATCAGGTCTTTATCCGGTTTAATCTGCCTGGCTTCAAAACCAACTGTAGCCTGGTAGTCATTTTTTCTTTTAATTTCCACCTGGTGGGAAGGGGAAAAGATGGTTTTTGTCTTTTGACTTGTTTGCAGTTCTATCTTCAGGCTAACCTGGTCTATGGGTCTGGCAGAAAACTTTTCTGTATTCAGAGGATAACGATAAGTTATTAGATTAGCCTCTGAGCGCAACGTCTCTATGTAGGAAACTGTGATACGTTTTTCTTTACCGGGCTCAATAGGGAAAATCCTCATCTTAAATGTTTGCTGACCGGCATATTCTAAGAGGGCAGGGTCCTTCAAGCGGCGGACAATATCCTGGTAGATTTCCCGGGCTTTATCAGCTTCCAGTAGCTCTGCAGAGACCATCTTCCCATCAACTTCCAGAGAAAAATTTCTGATGGAGGCACCTTCTGGTAGAGGGAAAAGATAAAGACCTTCCAGGTGCTGGTCAGTAGGATTGAGAAAAGCTTGTTCAATTCTGGTAGTGGCGGTCTGGTCCTTTATTCTGACAGAAACATGGTGATATTTGACCTCCAGAGGGAAAGGACTCCGGGCTGGCGGTACCGGTCGGGGCAGGGGTCCGGGGACTGGCCAGACTGGAGGATGGGGAATAACAATGAAGCCATCTGCGTGCAGAAAAAGAGGTGGAAGAAGTAAAAATAATATGCGGAGAAATATCTTGTTCCATTTTTTCATCCGTTCTCCCTGTTGTATTTTTAGACACTTTTCGTGAAGTAAAAGTTCCCTTGAGGAAAAGGTGGTGTATAATAAGGCAAAAGATGGCCTGAGCAATGACAAGATTTATTAAATTTCTGGTGATAGTCGCCTTAAGTCTTTCCCTTTTTACACCTTTTTTGCTCCTGCGTCTTAAACACAGAAGCAACCAGGAGAAAGAAAAGGAATCTCATCCGTCAGTAAGTGGTGAAATGAAAACCGGGGATGTTTTGATAGATGTGCTGACCAGGCAGGGCGCTGATAGATTTTGTGCTTACAGTATCCTGGAGGAATTGAAGAAGATTTATGATGTGAAACGTTGTCGTGCTGGTGATACCTGGAAAATAGTTTTCAGTAAAAACGGCAGAATAAGCCAGTTTATCTACCAGAGTGACCGGCTGGAGTATTTTGTCGTTTACTTCCACGAAGAAGCCGGCTGTTATCATGCCATCCGGAAAAAAATTGAAGGTGGGAAAAAAATTGTGGGAGCAACTGGAAGAATAAAGTCTTCTCTATATGAATCCATGTGTGCGGCTGGCGTACCACCAAAGCTGGTGCTTGATTTTGCTGAAGTCTTCGCTTCCCAGATTGATTTTTTCAGTGATTGCCAGACTGGGGACCGTTTTTCCTTACTCTGGGAAACTTACCAGGCAGAAGGAAAGATTTTGGAACATTTAGACCTGGTCGCCGGTCTCTATCAAAAAGGAGAAAATACTTCTCAGGCTTTTCGTTTTCAGGACCGCTTTTATGATGAGAAAGGTCGGTCGTTAGAAACATTTTTTTTAAAGGCACCACTTAGTTATAGACGCATTTCTACTTTTTTTTCTCATTCCCGGTTACATCCTATTGCTGGTGTCTACCGGCCACACTTGGGTGTGGACTATGTAGCCCCTCCGGGGACCCCTGTCTCCGCAATCGGTGATGGTAAGATTATTTTTCAAAACTGGACATCTAATGGCTATGGCAAGGCTGTCAAAATTAAACATTCTAATGGCTACATTTCTTACTATGGACATCTTTCTAATTTCAGGAAAGGTTCGGGAGTGGGCAAGAAAGTGAAAAAAGGTGAGGTGATTGGTTATGTTGGTTCCACTGGATTTTCCACAGGTCCCCATCTTGATTTTCGTCTGAAAAAGAATGGAAAGTTTGTTGACCCTTTGAAACTGAAAATGTTACCAGTTAAAGCAATTCCAGAAGCCAGCTGGCAAGAGTTTCAAAAGATTAAAGAGAAACTTGGCAGGCAGCTGGCGCAGCTTTCAGAAAAAGATTACGAAAGCGATTAACGGCTGGCCCAGAGCAACCCTCTTTCCATAATCATTCTGGCTTCAGGGATCTGAAAGTCTGCTGCCACATGGCCCAGGGACGAGTAAAATACCCGACCCAGACCGTATCTTTTTTTCCAGACAACTGGCATGATACAGCCTTCAATCCAGGGTGTATCGGCTGTAGCATGGAAGGTAGTCGTGGCTAAAACTGTATTGGAAGGGTCAACATGCATATAATACTGTTCCGAATGCATCCAGAAGTCTCCTATACCAGCGACTATCGGGTCATCAGGGCAAATGATGTTAACCTCGTAATCAACAATACCCCCGGGATGAGCCACCCACTGACCGCCCACCATAAACTGGTAGGCGGTATTATTCCGGAAAGAATCACCCATTCCACCGTGCCAGCCAGCGATACCTGTGCCGCTGGCTACAGCCTGCAGAAGTCCCTTTTCCTGTTCTGCTGTGATGCTACCCATTGTCCAGCAGGGTACAATTAAATCAAACTGTTTCAATTTTTCTACGTCCAGGTAACTGTCAAGAGAATGGCTTACCTCAACCTGGTAATTGTTTTTCCCCAGAAAAGGAACAAAAATATCCACACATTGTTTGGGCTGGTGTCCCTCCCAGCCTCCCCAGACAAACAGTGCTTTTTTCATTTTCCCCTCACTTTTTTCCTTTTTAAGTGAAGCACCGCATGTGCCACTTGAGTGAAACGAGATGCAATCTCCGTGGATTTAAACCGCCGCTTTCCCAGAAGATATGTTTCTACATTATTACCCAGTGGTTTTTTCCAGGCTGCTGGAAGATTCCTGGCACCCAAGAGAGCACCTAACAGGGACCCTGCAGTTGCTCCTGTACAGTCAGTATCCAGACCAGCCATCACAGTCAGACTGATGGTCCTGGTAAAATCACCTGCCCCGTAAAATAAGCCGGCTACTGTCAAAGCGGCATTGTTGAGGGTATGCGCTCCACTCATCCCCTGGTAAAACTTTAGAATCCGGCTGGTTGTTTTCTCCCAATCCCTGTCCTTTTCGCACCAGTCAATCGTCTGTAAGACTGTCCTGGAAAAGCGGCATTTTTCAGGGATTTCTGTCAAACCTATTTCTATGGCTTTTAGAGGGGTTTGGCAAACGAAAGCCGCAGAAATGGCAGCACTGAAAAACATGGCTGCATGAACTCCTGTCCCTCTATGACTTAAGAAGGCATCCCGATAAGCCATTTCTGCTGCTTTTTCCGGAGCAGCCGGCGCAGCATAAGCCCAGGGGTCACTACGGATATCAGCACCTATCCAGTCCACATAAGGATTATCAAGACTGCCAGCCAGGTAAGGGGAAACACCTTTCTTCAAGTTACTCAAAGCAACTGCTTCTGCGGTGCAGGCAAAAGGAAGATATTTTAACCAGGCCCGGGCAACATCCTCTGTAGTGAACTGGTAACCATATTCCTCCAGTATGAGAAGTCCTAAAAGAGTGTAAGCTAAATCATCGTCAGCCCCAATATAAGAAAGGTGTTTCTGCAAATATTTTTTTCTGGGAGTGGTTTCATAATGGAGTGTTTCCGGAGAAAGTGGCTTGGGGTCTTTTTTCCAGTAGGAGCAAAGAGGATAATCCAGTCCCAGATGCAAACAGGCAAAACGGATACTCTCTTTACTCATACCTTCACAGGGAATACCCAGGATACATCCTGCAGCCCGGCCTAACCAGGCACCTAAAATCTTGTCCTCTAACTGGTCCTGATTCAGTTTTTCTACCAGATTGCGCGGCCCGGCTGGCCTGAGACTGCGGACTTCCTCAAGATTATCTGTTTCCTCTGGAGGAAAACAGGCGGAATAAAAACTTTGCTCAAGTAAGTTTTTCTCCTGAAGAAGAAAATTGTTTAGTTTTTTTATCCTGGTTGTGAAACGCAGTTTCCTTTCTTTCACCACCTGTAACCAGGCCAGATACTCTTTCCATATTTTTTCCACCTCAGAAAAGTAGCTCATTTAGTCCGATATTTTAATCTGCCGCCTAAGTTTGTCAAGTCAGCACCTATTTTTTGACAGGAATCCTTTTCTCCATTAGAATTTTTACCATGGACTGGAACAATCTGATGATAGAGTCAGAGCGGATTAGAAATCTACCTCCTTATCTTTTCCAGGAGATTAATACCAGGAAGGCTAATGCCAGGAAAGCGGGTCGTGATGTAATTGACCTTGGTATGGGTAATCCTGATATGCCTACCCCGCGGCCGGTAGTGGAAAAGCTGAAGGAAGCAGTGGAAGATGCCAAGACCCACAGGTACAGTGTCTCCAGGGGTATTCCACACCTGCGCCGGGAAGTTTCTCAGTGGTACCGAAGAAAGTATGATGTGCACCTTGACCCGGAAGAAGAGGTTGTCGTCTGTATCGGTTCCAAAGAGGGTATCAGTCATCTTGCCCTGGCTATTTTTGATAAGGGCGATATGATACTTGTCCCCAATCCCACCTATCCCAGTCATTTCTATAGTGCTATCATCGCAGGTGCCTGTATCTATGACGTGCCATTACTGAAAGAAAACAGGTTTCTTCCTGATTTCTCCTTGCCCATCTATGACCGCTATCCTGGACCAAAGGCATTCCTGGTCAGCTATCCCAACAACCCTACAGCTCAGGTAGCCAGTCTTGATTTTTTCCGGGAACTGGTGAGTTTTGCCCGTCGTTATAATCTGATAGTCATCCATGACCTGGCTTACGCGGAAATCTGTTTTGACGGTTATCAAGCACCAAGTTTTCTTCAGGCGGAGGGAGCCAAGGATATAGGAATTGAGTTTTACAGCCTTTCTAAAACCTATAACATGGCAGGATGGCGGGTGGGTTTCGCTGTTGGTAACCGCAGGATTATTCAGGCTCTGGCGAAGTTGAAAAGTTACTATGACTACGGTATTTTTGCACCCATTCAGGTGGCTGCCATTACTGCTCTGCGTCTGGAAAAAAAATATATTGAAGAAACAGTGAAGACATACGAGAGAAGAAGAGATGTTTTGGTACGGGGTTTGAACAGGATTGGCTGGTATGTAGAAAAGCCGAAAGCAACGATGTATGTCTGGGCAGAGATTCCGGAACGTTTCCGGAGTATGGGTTCAATGAATTTTGCGCTGATGTTGCTGGAAAAGGCTGATGTAGCGGTTTCTCCCGGGATTGGTTTCGGTCGTTATGGCGAAGGTTTTGTGCGGATGGCATTAGTGGAAAACGAACAGCGCATCAACCAGGCTATTCGTTCCCTGAAGCGTCTTTTCCTTTAAGTCCTTGCTTATGAACCGACCAGAACTTCTCATTAAGCCAGTATCTTATCACTGTAATCTGCGCTGTGGATATTGTTTCTACCGGAAGACGGAAAATCTTTATCCCGGGGAAAACCGGCTTATGTCCTCTTCTGTTTTAGAGAAACTGGTTTCTGCTACTATGGATTATGCTGCTGGTGGACCCTGCGTTTTTTCCTGGCAGGGCGGGGAGCCACTGCTTGCCGGACTGGATTTTTTCCAGCAGGTAGTTTCCTTTCAGCAAAAGTTTGGCCGTCCTGGTCAGCTGGTAAGTAATACCATCCAGACCAATGGAACCCTGATTGATGCTGGATGGATAGAGTTTTTCCAGAAATATCATGTTTTTGTTGGTCTCAGTCTTGATGGACCATTGCGCCTGCATAACTTATACCGTAAGGATAGTTCCGGCAATGGCAGTTACCAGCAGGTTATTGGTGGTTGGAAATGGCTTAAAGAAGGCAGAGTAGAATTCAATGTTCTTTCCACCATGGGTAGAGCTACCAGACATAATTTATCAGAGACAGTGAAATTTTTCCTTTCCCGGGGAATTAACTATTTACAGTTTATTCCTGCTGTTGACCGCAGTCAGGGGAAAGTGGCTGATTTTTCCATTACACCAGGCCAGTATGGAAGTTTCCTTTGTGACCTTTTTGATTACTGGTGGAATGATGGGGAACCCTTTTTTTCCGTGCGCTTTTTTGACAACATTCTGGAGAGCCTTCTTGGGTTGAAGCCGGCAGCCTGTACCCTGCAGAAAGAGTGTGGTTGCTATCTGGTAGTAGAAGCCAATGGGGACGTCTATCCCTGTGATTTTTTTGTTGCCGGAGAATGGAAGCTGGGAAATATCATGGAAACACCACTGGATGTTCTTTTTCAGAAAGCCAGGCAGGACTTTGGTCGTTACAAGAGTTTACCTGGTCCTGGTTGTGAGAAGTGCCGCTACCAGTTTCTGTGCCAGAATGGTTGTCTCTGGTTTCGCTGGGTAAAAAGTGGTTCCCTTACAGGAAGAGATTACTTCTGTGAGGCCTATCAGTCCTTTTTTGATTATGCTTTACCACGTCTGGAAAAGTTGCGAGACAGGATTGTGCGTGAAAGATGTCGTTTCCAGCACACATAAAATTTTTAAATTCTTTGCGGTTTTCCGGTAGCGCTGGAGACATCAGCAGCAAAAATCAACCGGTGGGTCAGCGCCGCATTTTCCAGATCAGGAAAAGGTCTAAGGTCGTTCAGAATACAATCTACCAGATGGTTGACTTCTCCTTCAAAAGGGTGGTGGGTGACATCACCGCTGTCTGGAAGAATAGTAGGAATGGTAGCATAAGAAGTCTGACCGCTTAGTTTATGGGAAAAAAGTTGATTGTTACGTATGGTTCCCAGGGAGCCAAAAAGCCCGATGTTGAAGATGTAAGGAGTCTTACAATCCAGGGAGGAAGTAACCTTGCCGATGGCTCCGTTTTGAAAACGGATTAAGGTGACACTGGTGGGATCATATTCATAGGCAGCAAAGTCAGGGTTGGGGCTTCTGGTAGAATAAGAGTAAACTTCTACAGGCTTCTCCTGGATAAACCATAAAAGGGCATCCACTGCGTGACAGCCTGCGGAAAGGAGACTACTTGCGCCAATATTTTTCTTAATGTTCCAGGCAAACTGTTTGTACCATGGTCCAATACCGTGATAATAGTCCACCTCTCCGTAATAGATGTGTCCGATAGCATTGTCCTTTAAAAGATTGTCAATAATCATCAGCAGTGGATTCCAGTGAAGGACGAAACTGACCAGAGTCTTAACCCCGGCTTTTTTCACCGCCGCCAGCATTTGTTCTAATTCTTCCTCATTAAGAGCGACCGGTTTTTCAATCAGTACATGGACCCCGTAATTAGCAACAGTGATAGTCTGGGTAGCATGCAGGTGGTTGGGAGTACAGATGGAAACAATATCAAGTTTTTCTTTTTCCAGCATCTTCTCCAGACTGGTGTAGATAGTAGCTTTAAATCCATATTCTTTCAGCTTCTTTTCTGCTGATTCCTGGCTGTGGCCACAGACAGCTACCAGTTGGGTATGAGGATTAGCCTGGTAGGCTGCCATATGTTCCCCGGAGACCCAGCCTGTACCAACAACTCCTGCTTTCAGTTCTTTCATTTCTTACTCCTTTTATCTGGGTAAAGTTTGTAACTTCTTGATGGTTTCTTCCACATTCTTGATACGTTCCTCAAAATTAGGGTGGCTGCTGAAAATCTCAAAGGTTTTGCTTAGACTGCTTTCTTTGCTGGCTAACTTGCGGAAGAAAGTGATAATTCCCTGCGGGTTGAAACCAGCCCGGTAGGTATAAGTAGCTGCCAGAGTATCTGCCTGGAGTTCTTCCCTGCGGCTATACTTGAGCATCCCGAGGGTGAAAAGGGTATCCACGGCTTTCTGGATGGCAGGGTACCTTCCGTTGCTGAAAAGAATACTGGCAGGGATGCTGTAGAGAATCTGGTTTTGCATCATCCGGACACTGTCTCTGGCTACAATATGAGCAATCTCGTGCGCAATAACCCCTGCCAGTTCGTCGTCAGAATCGACTTTGTTTATCAATCCAGTATACACATAGACATATCCACCACAGGTAGCAAAGGCATTAATCTGGTCATTCTGGATGGTGCGGAAGTGATAAGGAATATTTTTACGGTCACAGACCTGGACAAGCCGGGCGCCAATATTTTGAACCCGTTCATTAACCAGGAAACGATTTTCCTTAGCCAGTTTAGTGTCTATGGCTTTGCCGAGGTCAAGCTCATCTTTTTCGCTGTACAGAGTATATTCTGTTTTACCTGTTACCGGGTTGTAGTAAGTGGCACATCCAGAAACAAGGAGAGTAACTATAATCAGAAAGCAAAGGATTTTCAGTTTCACACTGTTCCTTTTTGATGGCTTTTTACTTGCCGATACAGAAGCAGGAAAAAATCCTGTCCAGAACTTCATCGTTCAACTCCTGACCCGTAAGACCGTCCAGAGACTGAAGGATTTTCTTAAGGTCATCCACCATAAACTCAGGACTTTCACCGTTTTTCAGTATCTGCACAGCATTTTCCGCATGGCTAATCACTTCCTGGATAAGTTGCTGTTGCCGCAGGTTCATGTACAGACAGCCAGACGCCTGTCCACCTGTTTCTACCAAAAGATTGTACAAACTTTCTTCCAGTCTATCCAGCCCGGCTCCTGTCCTGGCAGAAATTTTAACCGGATGAGAATCTGTCATTCCCTTTATCTGTTCTATTTTGACCTGCTGAGGTAAATCACATTTATTAAGAACCAGAAGATGTTTCTTCCGGGAAACATACTGGAGTAATTCTTTGTCCGCAGAAGTGAGGTGCCGGCTGGCATCCAGGACCAGAATATTAATCTCCGCTTTGTCCATCCATTCCTTAGCTCTGGCTACACCCATTCTTTCAATTACGCCTCTTGCTTTTCTGAAGCCAGCAGTGTCAATGATGCTTAACGGAATTCCCTTCAAATTAATGACTTCCTGGAGGCTATCCCGGGTAGTACCTGGGATTTCAGTCACCAGTGCTCTTTCCTGTCGCAGAAGCGCATTAAGCAGACTTGATTTTCCCACATTTGTTTTGCCCACAATGGCTGCTCTCACACCTTCTACAAAAAGTTTGCCTTTTCCCGCCTCATCTCTCAGTTGACAGGCAGAAGAAAGGATTTGCTGCATTTTTCCCAGGAAGACTGAGGCGTCACTGATAAACTGTTCGTCAGGAAAATTAAGATAGGTTTCTATTTCTGTTAGAAGATTTATGGTTTGCTTACGTAAAGAGGAAACCCGGGTAGAAAGGTCACCCCGCAGCTTTGCTAAAGACAGGGATAATGCTTCCTCGGTACGACTTTCCACTATTTCCAGGACACTCTCAGCCTGGGCTAAATCAATACGACCATGGAGGAAGGCACGTCTGGTAAATTCACCAGCAGCAGCCAGTCGGGCACCCTCTTTCAGACAGGCATTTAAAACAGCTCTGGCAGCGGTAAAACCGCCGTGGCAGCCAATCTCCGCCATATCCTCCCTGGTATAACTTCTTGGTTTCCTCATCAGGGTTACCAGAACTTCATCCAGAACACGGTTCTGATAAATGATGAATCCGTAACGAACAGTGTGGGTAGGCCAGTTTTCTATACTTTTTTTCCGGGCAGGGTGAAAAATCCGTCTGATGATGGGAATGACACCAGGACCGCTCATTCTAATGAGAGCGATTCCGGAAATGCCAGCAGGTGTAGAAATTGCACAGATGGTATCGCCTTCCATACTTTATCATTTTACCTCAACGTTCCAGTAAAGTGGTAAAATAGGGTATGGGGTTGCCTGAAAAGCCAGGTCTGGTGAAACGTTTTTGCGGTCTTATTTATTCCAGTGAGGAAATATACAATTCAGCAAAGGATTATCTGAGGCATGCCTGGGGAACAGTGGACCTGGAAGCCGGGCCCTGGCCGTTTACCTTTACCGACTACTATAAAACTGAGATGGGTCCTGATTTAAAAAGGCGGTTTCTCTCTTTTTCTGAGTTGCTTTGTCCGGAGAATACTTTTTCCTGGAAGATTTTTACCAATCAGCTGGAGCAGAGATTTTTAGTTTCCGCTAACAGGCGTCAGATTAACCTGGACCCTGGTTATCTGGACCTTTCCCGGTTAGTTCTTCTTACTACCAAAGACTTTTCCCACCGCATTTATCTCGCACAGGGGATTTATGCAGAGATTACCCTTGTTTTCCAGGGCGGGCAGTTCAGGCCATTGCCCTGGACATATCCGGACTACAGGACAGAAGAGTATCTAAAATTCTTCCATAAAATGCGACAGCTATATTTGCAGGAAAAAAACAGACATAGATAACTGGTGTGGTGAAAACCGGGAAAAGGATGATGTTTAACCTCGTTTTCAGGATTATTCTGGATATCTTTATTATCCTGCTGGCAGTTTCTCTCATTGTTAGCTGGCGGGCAGTTATGCCAGGAAGGATGCCAGTAAGTTTAAGACCGGAAGACCTTGGCCTTTCCGCAGAAAATGTAAAGCTGGTAAACAAAGATGGGGTAGTTCTTTCCGGTTGGTTCATACCAGCAACAAGACCACAAGCAGTGATTGTTTGTCTTCATGGATATCCTGCCAACAAATCTGATATTCTGCCTTCTGTAGTTTTTCTTCAGAAATACTTCTCCTTACTACTTTTTGATTTCCGCGGGCATGGAGAAAGTGGTGGACGACTGACCTACTTTGGTCTTAAAGAAGCGGAGGACGTCAAGGCAGCGCTCAATTTTTTAAGTCAGGATCGAAGAACTAAGAATTTAGCTGTTGGGGTCTGGGGTTACTCTCTCGGTGGGGCAGTGGCCATTATTGCAGCCGCAGAGGACCAAAGGATTAAAGCGGTAATCAGTGATTCAGCCTTTGCCAACTTTCCGGAGATGGTTTCCTATTACTACCGGGCTTCAGGATTTCTGAGGTGTATCCTTGCTCCTTTATCAAGGTTAATGGGAAAAATTTTCCTCAGGGCTGATTTCACCAGAAACAGTCCTGAATATCGGATAAGTAGCGTGGAATGTCCGCTTTTAATCATCCACTCTCTCCAGGATGAATATGTGCCGCCGGAGCATGCCAGAAGACTTTTTGAGAAAGCCCGGGGACCAAAAGACTTATTCTGGAAAAATGGAACTCATTCCGGCTCAGGAGGAAACACAAAACAATATGAGGAAAAAATTCTTTCTTTTTTTCAGCAGGCGCTTTCTGTTAAATCAAAAAAGGTTGGTGGAGGATGAGGGATTTGAACCCTCGACCCCCAGACTGCCAGCCTGGTGCTCTCCCAGCTGAGCTAATCCCCCGCACCTTTCCATTATAGCAAAATCTTAAAATCTCTGTCAACGAATTCCTATCCGGGAAAGGAATTCTGGCAGTCCCCGACCAGCTCTGATAATGCGGAAAAGAAAGCCATCTTTCCTTCTGCTGTTCTTGTCCCCTTTTGCTGTGGTGATATAAAGGTCCCGGTATTCTTCTCCGCCAAAGGTTACGCTGGTAACTCTTTTCACCGGTAAAGAAATTCTTTCTCTCTCTTTCCCGGAACAGCTGTATCTTACCACACAGGCTCCGTTATACCGGGCTGACCAGAGGAATCCTTCAGCATCCACTGTCAATCCGTCAGGTACTCCTTCTTCTGGCGAAATCTCAATCAGAGGACAACCCGCAGAGATTTTTCCGGTGTCCGCATCGTAGTTAAACCGAAAAATTGTCCCTTTCCTGGAGTCAGTAAGATAGAAGAATTTTCCATCTGGACTGAAAGCCATTCCATTGCTGCAGCCCAATCCTTTTAGAATGTTAATCAGTTTACCATCAGTTTCCAGTAGATAAAGGTTACCGGGATGACCGAAAAAAGAAATTGTTCCGCAGAAAACCCGGCCTACAGGGTCTGCAATAACGTCATTGAAACGAGAATTTTGCTCACCGGGGATGTTTTCTATAATCGGTAATCTCTTACCTTCCTTCCATAAACTGATACCTGGACCCGCAGTGAAAAGAAGAAGGCTGCCATCAGCCTGGAAGGTGAAACCACCAACCATCTTGCCGATGTCAAACTTTTTAATTTTCTTCCTGAGGGGAGAAAAGGAGTAAAGTTTACCAGCAGGAATATCTGTCCAGTAGAGCTGGCGGTCAAAGGGATTCCAGAGGGGGTTTTCTGCCAGATGGAAATTTCTTCTGACGACTATTTCCAGTTGTTTCATATCTTTTATTTTATCAGTTTTTTCCCCGTGTTACCATTTTTTTCCAGGAAAGCGATTATAGAATATAATCTTATACGAAAAGGGAGGTAATCAATGGAAGGGAAGGTATTATGTGCAGGACTGCTGGTTGGTGATTTTCTCTCTAAACCTGTTACGCAGATGCCGGAAAGAGGGAAGTTGACCCTGGTGGAAAAATCAGAACTGCATGTGGGTGGCTGTGCTGCTAACACGGCACTGGTCCTGAAAAAATTAGGTGGGCAGGTGGCCCTTATTGGAAAGGTAGGAGATGACAATCTGGGTCGTTTCGTTCTCGGTGTCTTGAAAGAGGCTGGTATAGAAGTAGAAGGGGTGAAAGTTGTTCCCGGGCAGAATACTTCTGGTACTTCTGTTCTTGTCCATCCAGATGGAGAACGTTCCTTTATTCATTCTTTTGGCGCTAATGCTCTACTTTCTGGCCGGGATTTTGAGGATAGTTATTTGCAGAAATTCTCCATACTCCATATAGCTGGAGTTTTGCTCATGCCCGGACTGGAAGGAGAACAGCTTGCCCGGGTAGTGAAAAGGGGTAAACAACTGGGTTTAACTGTCTGTCTTGATACTGCCTGGGATACCCGTGGAGTCTGGATGGGAGCGCTTAAACAAGCCTTGCCCTATGTGGATTATTTCCTTCCCAGTATTGAAGAAGCCAGGATGATTACCGGTCGCCAGGAACCAGAGGAAATTGCACTTTGCCTGCTTGGGTGCGGGGTTAAAAATGTGGCGTTGAAAATGGGAGAAAAGGGTTCCTTCATCAGGAACAGGGAAACAAAAAAATATTTCCCTGCCTTACCAGTTGAAGTGGTGGATACCACAGGTTGCGGGGATGGTTATGTGGCAGGTTTTCTGTCCGGGTTAATGAGAAAACTTCCGTTTGAGGCCTGCGGGCTGCTGGCTAATCTGGCTGGAGCCAAGATTGCCACTGCAATGGGCGCCAATTCCGGAATCTCTTCCTGGCAGGATTTGCTTTCTTTTGGAGAAAAGTATGGGTATCGGCTTTAAATTTTTTCTGGCAGCAACAGTGATATGTTTCTGTACAGTTTATGCTGCGGAAGAACAACCGGTAGAGTACCGGGGTGATAGTTTTCAGGTTAGTTTTAGTGAAACAGGAGAACTGAAGGGTGTCAATCTGGAGGGGAATGTCAGAATAATCTACCAGGATATGGTGATAACCTGTGAGAAAGCCTTTCTTGACAGGATAAGTGGAACTATTCAGGCAGAAGGTAACGTTGTTGTAGAATCGGAAAAGGGGAAATTCCAGGCTGATTTTATGAACTATGATTTGTCCAGTTTGTCAGGGGTTCTTTCCGGAGTGAGATTTTCTGTTGAGCCTTTTTACGGAAGGGCGGAGAAACTACAACGCCAGAAAGATATCTTTATCCTGGAGAAAGGATATCTGACCAGTTGCAATCTGGAGAAACCCCACTACCGTTTATCTTTTGAGCGGGTGGAATTTAAGACTAAAACATATATAAAGACCCAACCACTACGAGTTATTCTGGGAGAAAAATTTACTGTTTTCTATCTTCCGAAATGGACTTATAATCTGAAGACAAAAAGACCACCGGTAAGTGCCAGCCCCGGGTATCGTACCGGGCTTGGTCATTTTCTTGGTATCAGGTTTAACCAGTCCTTAACAAAAGATAACGACCTTGTCCTTTCCGAGCAATTATATCTTCAAAGTAAGGGTCTTGGTGGGGGATTTCTCCTGAGCTCGGAAGAAAAAAAGTTGAGGCTGGAGGCACTGGCGCTGAGGAAGTGGAAGCAGGAACAACCTGATTATGGCGCAGTTGCTGAATATCGGTCCAGTTTTCAGAATCAGTGGGGCAGTTCCAATTTTATCTTAGATTGGCGCTGGATGAGAAGTAATGATTTCTTCTCTGACTATTTCCGTAAAGACTTCTTTGAAAAGTCCAGAACTTATAACTACTTAGCCTGTAACCAGTTTCTGGGAAAAAGCTTTGTCTCTATGCAGGTGCGGGAAAGAGCGAGAGAAGAAATTCTTTCTGTAGAACATTTTCCTTCTCTACGCTGGCTGGTTCCTGATACCCCTGTAGGAACATTACCGGTCTATCTCGGTAATGATTTTCAGGCCGGACATTTCAGGATTGATGAGGAAGAATCAGTGAGGATTATTAATAAATCCACATTATCTTTCAAGAGAAATTTAGGGGCATTCAGTATCAGACCATATCTGACGTTATCTGCCATTAAGTATTATGGTTCTGAATTTGATGTTTTCCGGCATCCCATGGAAGTGGGAGTTAATGTTTCTGCTGTTTTAGCCCGGGCAGGGGAAAAAAACTACTACCAGAAGCTCCTGGTTTCCTTCCTGGTGCTTGACCGCTTTTTCTTGACGCCAGAGGCAGGAATCCCTGTTTACGATGATAATGAGCTGCTGAGCTCTGGAAGGTTTGCTGGTTTTAACGTAGAGTGGGCATTATGGCGCAAGGACCACTACCTGGGTCAAGCCAGTCTTCTAAGTTTATATGACACTACCCGACAATTTTTCGCCGACACCTGTTTCAGTTATCAGTTCCAGCCTACAGATAAAATCTCTCTCTGGGGTACTAACATCTGGAATTTTTCAGCAGGTAGTTACCGGTTTGGTACTAATGACATTTCCTTTCAGGGCGGTAGTTTGAAGTATACCATAGGTGTGCGGCATAAGGTGAACGAGGTGATGGGGCTGGAAAACTGGGTAGAGCAAAATATCGGACGGTTATGGACATATCGCGCTGGTTTTTTCTACGATTTTCGGAAAGAACATTTAGTCAGTCAGAGTTACCAGCTATGGAGGAAGCTGCATTGCTGGACAGCTCATGTCAGTCTCTGGTTTGACCGGAGAGAAACTTCCTTTTTTCTCTCCTTTTACCCTTCCATTTTTAGCCAGCCAGAGCGTCTAAGGGAGAAAATAGAGAAATGGAAATAAAGAGAAAAAATAATAGACAGGCCAACCAGTTGCGGGAGATGAAAATTCACTTAGATTATGTAAAATATGCTGAGGGTTCCTGTCTTATTGAAGCAGGAGAGACCAGACTTATTTGCGCGGTAACGGTGGAAGAAAAAGTTCCCCTTTTTTTAAAGGAGACAGGTTCCGGCTGGGTTACAGCGGAGTATAATTTGTTGCCCTACTCTACACCGCTACGCGTACAGCGTCTTTCCAACCAGAGTGGACGCAGTCAGGAGATCCAGAGAATGATTGGTCGTTCCCTCCGGGGGATAACCGTCTTAAAAAATCTGGGTGAAAGAACATTCTGGGTAGATTGTGATGTGATTCAGGCTGATGGTGGAACACGCATGGCAGCAGTGACCGGGGCTTTTGTCGCTTTAACTCTGGCTTTGAACAAACTCCGCCAGAAGAATATTATCAGGTTACCGGTGCTACGAGATTACCTGGCTGGAGTCAGTGTCGGCATCGTGGATGGTTGCCTTTTACTGGATTTAGACTATGATGAAGATTCCAGAGCCACAGTAGACTTTAATGTGGTGATGACAGGAAGGGGAGAACTGGTGGAGTTACAGGGTACGGGCGAAGCACGACCGTTTTCCCGCTCAGAGCTGGAAAGTCTTTTGGAATTAGCCGCAAGCGGTGTTAGGGCTGTAATTTCCTTGATAAGGGGTATCCTGGATGAAGATACAGCACTTCTATTTGGCAAGTAAAAACAGGCATAAAATAAGGGAAGTCAGAGAGATTATTGCCGGTACAGGACTGACAGTAAAGGCCTGTCCGGAGGAAGTTATTTTGCCAGAGGAAAAAGGAGAAACTTTTGAAGAAAATGCTCTGTGCAAGGCAGAAACTCTTTACCGTATTTTCCCTGGGGAGGCAGTAGCAGGTGAAGATTCAGGTTTGATTGTTCCTGTTCTGGGTGGCCTTCCAGGGATATATTCTGCCAGGTTTGCTGGACCAGAGTGCGACTACAGAAAAAATAACATTAAGCTTCTCAGTCTCATGTGTGCATTTACCGAGCCTTCAGAAAGAAAGGCTATTTTTGTGGCTGTGGTAGCCCTGTTATGGCCTGGAGGAAGAAAAATTTTCAGGGGTGAGGTGGAGGGGATTATTACGAAAGAACCAAGAGGAGAATTTGGTTTTGGTTACGACCCGGTGTTTGAATTGCCTGGTTCAGGAAAAACCTTTGCAGAAATGACTGCAGTGGAGAAACATCTTTACAGCCATCGTAGCCGTGCCTTTCGTTCCCTGACAGATTTTTTGCTGCAGTTGTCTGCTTCAGGTTAAACTTTATTATGGATTCTGGCGGGGTAGCTCAGTGGTAGAGCAACCGGCTCATACCCGGTATGTCTGGGGTTCGAGCCCCCATCCCGCCACATCTTCAGTTTTTCCGTGAGGTAGCACTAACTCAATGACCAGCCAGAGAAAGCAGAAGGTTGTTCTTCCAGGTCGTTCTTGTTTTCCTTTCTTTCCCTTGTCAGAGGAGAGAAAGTAGGGTAAAAAGTATCAGGAGTTTGAGGTTAGAGTGGAAGAAGCAAAGTTTATTGTAGACGGGATGCTTTTAGGGCTGGGTCGCTGGATGCGATTTTTGGGTTGCGATGTTCTCTTTTTTCTGGAGAAAAGGAAAAGTATGCTGGTCAGGATAGCCAGGTCGGAGAAAAGAATAGTTTTGACCAGGGATACCAGATTTTTTCAGGACCACCCAGAAATCAGTGTTTATATCAGTGGAGAAAATATTAAAGAACAACTGCGGGAAATACGGAGACGTTTCCTCCCGGAAAATCAACCTGAGCGCTATCTGACGAGGTGTTCTCTCTGTAACCAGTTGCTTATCATGGTGGAAAAGGAGTATGTCCGCAGCAGAGTTCCCCCTTATGTTTTTGACAATCATCACCAGTTCCGCACCTGCCCGGTATGTCAGAGGATTTACTGGGAAGGAGACCACACTAAAAGAATTAAAGAAGTCCTAAACAGTTTATGGGAAGAAAAATAGCAGCTTGGCTTCTTTTGTCTGTTTGTGTCCTCCAGGCGCAACCAGCTGGAAGAAAAGAAGCAGAATTTTTTAAAAAAATTGGTGAAGGGCTGGTTCAATGTTTCCTTTGTCCGAAAAACTGTACCATAGCCCCTGGTCGTTACGGGTTTTGCCGTGCGAGGAAAAATATTGACGGAACACTTTATTCCCTGGGCTACGGGTTACCCTGTTCTGTTAATGTAGACCCCATAGAAAAGAAACCCTTTTTTCATTTTCTTCCTGGCTCTAAAAGTTTCTCTATTGCTTCTGCCGGTTGTAATTTCCGGTGCAAGTTTTGCCAGAACTGGCAGATTTCCCAATTTTCGCCGGAGCAGACCAAGAATGTTTCCCTGCCGCCGGAGGAAGTTGTGGCAGCAGCATTGCGCTCTGGTTCTCAGTCTATTGCCTATACCTATGCTGAACCGATTAGTTTCTTTGAATATATGAAGGATACAGCGAAGATTGCCCGGTCCCGGGGGCTGAAAAATGTTGTTCATACTGCCGCTTTTGTTAATCCGGAACCACTGCAGCAGCTATGTCCTTTACTTGATGCGGTAAATGTTGATTTAAAAGGCTTCAATCCAGACTATTACAGAGATATTTGCGGGGGAGAACTGCTGGTGGTGCTCAATGCTCTGAAGATAATCAAAAAAAATGGTGTCTGGCTGGAAATTACCAATCTGATTGTTCCAGGTTACAATGACAAACCGGAGGAAATGAAAGCCTTGTGTGATTGGATAGTCAAGAATATGGGGGAAGAAACTCCGGTTCATTTTTCCAGGTTCTATCCTACATACCAGTTTGCCCATCTTCCGCCTACGCCAACCGCAACTTTAGAAAAAGCTGTCTCTGTTGCTCGGGAAAGTGGACTGAAATATGTTTACATTGGCAACATTCCGGGGCATCCGGCAGAGAACACCTACTGTCCGAAATGTGGCAGAATACTGATTAAACGTTCTCAGTTTATTGTTCTGGAAAACAATATCAAGGGGGGAAAGTGTCCCTGGTGTGGAGAAAAGATTGCTGGTTGCTGGAAGTAATAATCGTTTTTGTTTTTTTCTCGCAAATTGTTTCTGGTAACGAAAGGCAAGTCAGACAGCCGCGCTTCAGTGGTCTTTTTTATCCCTCCAGGGCAGAAGAGCTGAGACAGATGGTTAATTCTTTTCTGGACAAGGCATCTCCAGCAAAGGTGGAAGGTCAGCTTTCAGGGATAATAGTACCTCACGCCGGTTATATCTATTCCGGGGCTACCGCCGGGCTGGCTTACAGTCTTCTGCGGGGAAGAAAAATTGGCACGGTAATACTTCTGGGACAGAGTCACCGGGCAAGATTTACCGGTGCCATCATTGATGACCGGGATGCATGGAAGACGCCTTTAGGGAGCATTAAGCTGGATAAAGAATTATTTTCCCGGCTTTATAAAAAGTCTTGTTTCCATGTAAACAGGTTCTGGATGGATGAGGAACACAGCCTGGAAGTTCAGGTCCCCTTTCTTCAGGTGGTAGCTGAAACGAGCAAAATTTTTCCCATCCTTGTTGGAGATGCAGAAGCTGATAACATAAAAAAGATTGCTGCAGAACTGAATGAGGTGATAGGCAACCGGCAAGATACCATTATTGTAATCAGCACTGATATGTCCCATTACCATCCATTGGAGGTAGCTACAAAAATTGATTGGGTCTGCCTTCGTTTACTGGAAAACAGGGATATTAAAGGATTGAGAGAACAACTGGAGAAGAGACAGGTAGAACTTTGCGGGGAAGCAGCAGTGTTAACACTGCTTTCTCTTCTTTCCTCAAGAGAAAACTGGAATATGCAGGTGCTGGGATATAGCACTTCAGCGCAAGCCAGCGGCGACAAAAGCAGGGTGGTGGGCTATGGTGCTTTAGCCGTCACTGTGGAGAGCAAGAAAAAATCTGGGGGTGAGGCCATGCTCAATGAACAGCAGAGAAAGAAGCTTTTGCAATTAGCCAGGGAAACAATTCTCTGTCATCTCCGGGGAGAAAAGTTACCCTCTGTAGAAACTGATGATGCCAGGCTAAAAGAAAAAAGGGGTGTTTTTGTCACTCTGAAGAAAAATGATAATCTCCGGGGTTGTATTGGACTTATTATACCTGTCACCCCGCTTATGGAAGCGGTCCAGAAGATGGCGATAGAATCAGCCACAGGAGACCCACGTTTTCCCCCGGTAACTATTTCTGAGATGAAAGAAATTAAAATAGAGATATCTGTGCTCACGGTTCCCAGACGGGTGAATAGTGCTGAGGATATTGTTCTCGGACGGGATGGTGTCATTGTCAAAAGAGGTTTCCGCCAGGGTGTTTTCCTGCCCCAGGTGGCTGAGGAGACCGGCTGGAATAAAGAACAGTTTCTGAGTAATCTCTGTGCCCATAAGGCAGGGTTGCCTGCTCGTGCCTGGGAGGAAAAGGAAACAGAACTTTATACCTTTCAGGCTGAAGTTTTCTCGGAATAGTTAGCATGGAAATTTATCTGCTTCGTCATGGTCAGGCTACCAGCAAAGAGTCCAATCCGGAAAGGCCACTTACCCCGGAAGGAAGAAATCAGGTCCTGGTAATGGGCAGGTGGCTGGCGGTTCTGGGAGTAAAATTTACTAGGGTTATCTCCAGCAGCAAAAAGCGTGCTCTGGAGACAGCCTGTCTTGTTGCTGGGGAGACAGGATTTCCTGTGGAAAAAATTGTAACAGATGATAGACTTCTGCCGGAAAGCAACGGAGAAGAAATTCTGGGAATCCTTCAGTCTTTTGCTGAAGAAGAGAAAATACTGGTTGTTGGTCATCTTCCCTCTTTAGCAGAAGCAGCCGCCGGGCTGGTTGGTGCCGGTTGTATCTTTCGGTTTGCCGAGGCTGGTTTATGCCGGATTGACTGGCAGAAAGATAGGGATAAATTCGGTGTTTTAGTCTGGTTGCTTCATCCGCAGCTGGCCTACCTCAGGAAATAGCTTTTAGAGAGAGGTTTTATACTGGCAGTTTGGCTTTCTCAGAATAATCCGGTATAATAGATGCCGCTGAAAGGCCGCTAGCTCATCTGGTAGAGCACCGCCCTTTTAAGGCGGGGGTGGCGGGTTCGAGCCCCGCGCGGCCTACGAGGAAGAGCTGGAAGAATACGGGAGGAGAAAAAATGCCAATTTTTGGAAGAGGACGAAGGAAAGAAAACGAAGGCAGGAGTCAAGAAGGAATAAACAGCGCCCGTTTTTTAAAGTTAGTAGGAGAAAAATATCCAGGATACGAAGATGGTGTACGCACTGTTTTATTCGGTACAAAACCTTACGATAGTTTTATCCAGGCTGGTGTTAGCGTGAGAAGATTTGGCAATAATATTGAGGCTGAAATTGAAATTGAAGGTCAATCCTTAAAGTTTCAGTGGCGACGCACCCCGCAGATTTAAGATAACCCCCTGAAAAAAAGAACCAACAATAGTTGATTCTTGCCAGTTACCTACTGTTTTACTTTCTTTTCCATCAGCGGAAAATCTATGATGGTTTGACGGAAGGCTTCAGGAGTGCCAATATCAAAGCGCTGTCCCTGAACGAGATAGCCAATGAATTCATCTTCCTGCCGCAGACGGTCAAGGCAGGAAGTTAGCTGAAACTCGCCATGCTCCCGGATGTTTAACCTTATATGTTCTTCCAGAAAATCAAAAATCTTGGGTTTAAGGATGTAAATTCCAAAAATTGTTAGATAGCTATTTTCAGGAATTCCTTCTACCCGCAGATGCTTCCTGGCATATTCCACATTTGGTTTCTCATAAAAGGAAGTGATATCCAGAATAGAACCAGGATGCCTCCATGTACCTGTCACGCAGCCAAACTGATGGACTTCCTTTTCCGAAGTAATTTTCAGGCCCACCACGTTGCAACCGAATCGTTCGTAAACCTTGAGTAACTGACTGGCGCAGGGTACGTCGGTACTGGAGACATAAAGGTGGTCTCCCAGGAGCAACAAAAATGGTTCCTGATTAACCCAGGAGCGACTGCAGTAAACAGCATGACCGAAACCTTCCTGGACATCCTGAGAAATGATGGTCACCCGGCGGCCCACTTCCATCAGATATTGAAGGTATTGCTTGCTTTCTTCCGAAAGCTTGTTTAAGTTTTCAATAGAGGGTGGGGTGCCGAAAAACTCCTCAAAAATGTCCCGGTCGTTTTTCTGAACAATGAGGCAAACTTCTTCTATCCCTGTAGCCAGTGCTTCTTCTACAATGAACAAAATCACAGGTTTTGCCCGACCGTAACTGTCCACCACAGGGAAAACTTCTTTTTTGATAACCTTTGTTGCGGGAAAAAGATGGGGACCAAAACCGGCTGCCGGGATAATAGCTTTCTTCACCCGTGTTCCAGAACGGAGGGTTAAAGCCAGACCTTCCATCCCTAATTCCTGTTCCACTAAGGAAATTACCTTTCCCTGACAGTTCTGGTCGCGAACTATAAACTGGGCGCTACCATCACCCTGAGAACCAACTCCTTTACCTCCCCAGATATATGGTTGTAAACCCGGGTAAGAAAGGACCCGGTGCAGGACTGGTGCGGTTAACTGGGAAGGACAGGCTGGTTGTACTAATGTGTCAAACTGTTTTTGTGCTTCCAACATCAGACTGCCTATTAAAGCAGCATCCCCCTTTTGTATTGCTTCTACAGCTTGCAGGGTAATTTTTTTGTTGACGGGACCGAGGTAGCTCTGGACATTTTTCTGTATTTCGTTTTCGGCAAAGGGATAACAGTGGTGGAGTTTATTCAAAATTTCTCTGGTATCCTTGCTGGCTTTCAAATCTACTACTACAAAGTATAAGTCCGTGGGAACAGTTAATTCCTGTATCTCAATCTGTTCGCCATCAAAAATCATTAGAAGTGGTCGACTGCCATAGGCACAGGCCTGGTCCATCCGTCCGCAGCGGGAAGGAGTGGTTATTTCTCCCAGATAGGCAAGTTCCATTTCACCCCGTACTGTCATCTTCAAGTCATAAACCCGGTTGAAGGCCCGCGCTACCAGTACACAGATAGCCGCACTGGAAGATAAACCTTTTTTTACAGGTAAGTCCATATGATAGTTATCAATTTCCAGACCTCTTACCCGGTAATGCACCATAACCTGGTAGGCAACACCAGCAGCATAACTGAAAAATCCCCCTTCCTGGGCAATTTTCAGGAGAGTATCTTTATCCATAGGAACATCAAGAACCTGCCGGTAGTTATCCCTGGTTGCTGCAGAATGCAGGACAAATCTGGTGGGATGGGGACGAACTTCAGCAAAAATACCCTGGTTTGTGCCAGTGATAAGTGTATAGCCCTTTTCTAATTCAGCATTGAACCTGCGGTAGCCTCCAGCCCAGTCACTGTGTTCGCCGAAAAGACAGATGCGACCCGGAACAAAAAGTTGCATACAACCATTTTATCACAGCAAAGGGGGAAAGCGGCAAGAATCTCTAAAAAGTTGAAAATAACTTCCTTTCATTCTATACTGCAATAGGTAAACAAATCTCGTCCGAAATGAAAAGTCTAAAAATTGTAGTGACAGGAGGGGCAGGTTTCATTGGTTCTCACTTCATTCGTTATCTTTTGAAGACTGAACCGGAATGTGAGATTCTGAACATTGATAAGTTAACCTACGCAGGCAACCTGAAAAATTTATCTGATATAAGCTCTGACAGAAGATACCATTTTGTGCAGGAGGATATCTGCCACCAGAAAACAATGGAAAATCTGGTGAAAGGCTGGGATGTACTGGTAAACTTTGCCGCGGAAACGCATGTGGACCGTTCCTTAATTGACCGGGAAAGTTTTCTCCGAACTGATGTCTGGGGTGTCTTTTCCCTGCTGGAGGCAACCCGCAGTTCCGGTATCAAAAAGTTCCTGCAGATATCCACGGATGAGGTTTATGGGTTTATCAGAAAAGGTTCTGTCTCCGAAGATGGTTTGCTTTCTCCCACCAATCCTTACGCGGCAACTAAGGCAGCAGCTGACTTACTGGCACTATCCTATTTCCGAACCTGCCGGATACCTGTCTGCATTATTCGCAGTACCAATAATTTTGGTTCTTTCCAGCATCCGGAGAAGATGATACCACTTTTCATTACCAATGCCCTGGAAGGTAAAGAGTTACCTTTGTATGGGGATGGACATCAGGTGCGAGAGTGGTTGTTTGTAGAGGATAACTGCCGGGCTATTGGTATTATCCTGAAAAAGGGGAAACCCGGTCATATTTATCATGTCTCGCCGCAGGTTGGCTACAGAAATTTAACTGTAGCCAGAAAGATTATCAGAATGTTAGGGAAGGAAGAATCTCTGATTAAGAAAGTGAAAGACCGGCCGGGTCATGACCGTCGTTACAGTCTGGCCTGTGAAAAAATAAAAAAGCTGGGCTGGCAGCCGCAATGGAAGTTTGAGAAAGCTCTGGCAGAGACTGTTGATTGGTACCGGAGAAATGTTTCCTGGTGGAAAAGTATCAAGAACGGTTCTTTTCGTCATTATTATCAGCAGCAGTATCAGGGCAGGTAACAGGTGAGAGAATCAGCAGGAGAAGATTTTTTCTCTTCACCAGCATCTAAAATACTGCTTACCCGGTAGGTACTGAGTTAGCATTTTGACGGGGTAAGTGTTTTGTTATAAAATTATTCGTTATAGAGAATGCCAGCCCCCATCGACTAGAGGCCTAGGTCACCACTCTTTCAAGGTGGTAGCACCGGTTCGATTCCGGTTGGGGGCGCTTTTTTAACGGGTGACTGGAACTTTTAGTTTCTGGCCGACAAAAACTTCCATTGTTTTCAATTTATTTATCTCCACCAGTTCTTTAGTGGTAGTGCCGTATTTTTTAGCGATACCGGTAAGGGAATCACCCCGTTTCACAGTATAAGTGATATAAGAAAATGATTCCCGGAGAGAAGAAAGGTTATCCTTTTCTGCTGGTACAGAGCCGACCAGACCAAGTTTTCTCCTCAGAGACTGAATTTCACTTTCCTGTCGTACCATTTCGTCCACCAGCGTATTCATCCGGGAACTAAACTCTTCTCTCAGCGCTAAGATAAGTTTTTCCGGAGAGCTGGGGGTAGTTTTAAGCGAGCGAATCTCACTTTCCTGCCGGGTAAGTTCGGAAAGAATAAGTTCCTTACTTTTGCTGGTATCTTCTTCCAGTTGCTTCATTTTTTCCCTTATGGTCTGGTAGTCTTTTTCCAGTTGCTCCATGCGGGAAGTGAATTTCTCCAGCGAGAGGGAAAGGCTGTTAAAATAATTCTTGAGGTTACCGAGTTCACTCTGGAGAGTCTGAAAGGCAGTTATTGTGGAGCTGAAAGTATTCATCAGTTCGTTTTGCCTTTGTTTCAAGGATTCTATTTCTCTGTGGAAGGCAGCGTTTTTATTTTCCTGCTCCGTTAGATTCTTATTGAGGCTCTCCCGCAACTGGTAATCCAGTTCGTTTATTTTTCCCTCTAACTCCCTTAACTGCTGGGAGAAAGTCTGCAGCTTTTCGCTGAAGGAACTACGTTCTGCTGCCATCGTTTTACTCTGTTCTTCAATTTTTCGGTTCATCTCATCACGTAAGTCCTCTACTTTGGCATCAAGATGAGATAGCCCCTGGGTATATTCCTCCCTCATGGAATCTAAATCCTTCTTTCCTACCAGAGTCTCACATCCTGTTAAAAGAAGCGGGATGACAGGTATCAGCCAGAATTTTTTGTTCATATGCGGTCCTGGAAAAATTAATCCCCGGCAATTTTGAATTCACAGCGTCTGTTTTTAGCCCAGGCTTCTTCATTGGAACGGGGGTCAGCTGGTTTATCCTCACCGTAACTGGTGGTAAAAAGTCTGCCGGCTGCTACTCCCAGGGAAACAAGATATCTTCTGGCACTGAGACTGCGTTGTTCCCCCAGAGCCAAATTATATTCCCTGGTACCTCTTTCGTCGCAATGACCTTCAATCATTATTTTATACCCGGGGTTCTGCAGAAGAAAGGTGGCTATATCTTTAAGGACAGCCTGTGCCTGGGGTTTGAGGTCGTAACGGTCAAAATCAAAATAAATGTTCTGGAAAATTCGCGCTATCTCTGGAGAAATTTCCTCAGGTTTCTTAAACTGTGTTCCTGGTGGTACTGGGGTCTGGGGTATGTCTGCCCCTTTGGTCGCAATGGCTATCTCTGTGGGACTGGCTTTGGCTGTAGTTGGTGTCTCAGGTGGGGTGACCTTTGGTGGCTGCACTGCAGGAGGAGGTGGTACAGTTGGTGGCACAGCAGGTGGTACAGTTGGTGACACAGTAGTTGGCTCTTCCACCTTCTTCTGTAAAGCTTCTTTGGCTTCTTTCCTTTTTTTCATAACTTCCGGGCAGCATCCGGCAAGTATAACTGCCCCCAGAAGAAAACTCACAATCCAGCTTCTCATTTTACCCTCCCTGTTTGTAGCTAAAATGCCCAGCACGGGCTGAAGCAATTAAATTGTTCCTTGGTTAATTTTCTCTTTTCTCGGGTGATGATGTCAATAATTCCCAGCCATCCTGAGCTGGTAGTTGCCCGGGAATAGACAAGATGGCGGCTGTCTGCTGCCCAGGAAACATCTTCCGCACCAAGATTTTCATCCACTACAATCGTCTGTCTGGTTTTAACTTCATACACTGCCAGACCAAAAGTTCCGGAATGAGAAAAAACATAGGCTATAAAATTACCATCAGGCGACCAGGCAGGGGAGGTACAGTAGCCGGAAAGAAAACTGATTCTTCTCACCTGGAAACCATCACGGTTCATCAAAAAGATTTGTGGTTTACCCTGTCTGTCTGATACAAAAGCCAGCAGCTTACCATCCGGAGAGAAACTTGGTGAACTATCAATAGCCCGGTCGTAGGTTAACTGTTTGAGATATCTATCCCTTTCCCGGAAAAGATAAATCTCAGGATTACCGCTTTTGCTTAAAACCACAGCAACCTCACCCGTTGTCTGACAGAAACTGGCACAAGCGTTTAACCCTGGTTCTGCCAGGAAAAGACTTGTATTTCTGGAAACAGGGTCGAACTGTATCAGTTTCGGCCAGCCTCCCTCGTAGGAGACAAGGAGTAATTTCTGACTGGTGGGTATCCAGCGAGGATAATGAACCATAAACGGGAAGTCTGTTATCTGTCTTTCGTTTTCTCCGTCAGCATCAATACAGTAAATCTGGTAACTACCCGTGCGGCTGGAAACATAAAAAATTCTGGAGGAAGCAATCCCCGGTTTTCCGGTAAGCGCCAGTACTAAATCATCGGCTACCTGGTGGGCAAAACTTCTCGGTTCGACAGGTGCAGAGTAATCCTGATTCCACAACCTTTCCTGGTCATTGGTGTCTTCAATGCTGAAGGATATTTTTTTGTTCCTGGTCACAGAAGTAAGAACAAGCGACTGGACACAGCTGTTTTTTTCTGTCTGGAGTGATTCTTCTGAAAGAAAAGACACTTTCTGGATAGTGAAATAGCCAGAATACTCCAGGTCTCTTTTCAGGGTGGTGGAAAATTTTTCCCAGAAGGTATCACGTTTTTGGACAAGCAGAATTGCCAGGGGTACCTTCTGGTTGAGATTCTGGCTAATCTGAAGGAAAACACGAGCCTTTACACTTTCTGAAACCACAACAAGCGTGACAAAAACTATCAAGAAAAGGCGTTTCATGGTCGGTTCCCTTTCTTTATCTCTTCCGGGGATACCTGGGTGGCCAGTCCTACCAGGTTCACATTGGCTGTTTTGATAAGGTCAAGCACCTGTGCCAGCTCCCCGTAAGAGATACGTTCATCTCCTTTTACTATCACTGTTAAATCTGGCTCTTTCTGGATTCGCTCCTGGAGAGAGGCAGTAAGTTGTTCAGCAGAAACAGGCGTTCCTGCCAGATAGTAGAGTCTACCGGGAGCAACAGTAACGATAATAGTCTTTTCCGCACTCAATCGGGCTGGAGAGGTAGTTGGCAATTTAACCTCAAATCCCTGCTCAATGAAAGGTGAAATCATCAACAAAACCACTACCAGAGTGAGTGCAATGTCCACCAGGTTGGTTATATTGATTGGTGGAAAAGCCGGAGCAGTCAATGTTCTTCTTATGCTCATATTCTTCTGTTCCCTTCCCTTAAAATTTCCGCAATTTCTGGAAGCAAAGAATCAATGCGGCTTGCCAGTTTCTTTAAAGATTCAGTGAAATAACTATATCCCACAGCTGCGGGAATGGCTACGATAAGACCGATAACAGTGGTGACTAAAGCCTCCGCCACACCTGAGGCTACTACCCTGATGGAAGAAGAGCCACTGAGATACATTTGATGGAAAGCAATCAGCAATCCCCAGACCGTTCCCAGAAGGCCAAGGAAAGGAGCTACTGTACTGATGGCAGCCAGAAAAGCTACATTGCTGCCTAAACTTTCCATTTCTCTCACTGCCACCTTCTCCAGATGAGAGATAAGCCTTTCTTCGGGTATAGTTTCCCGTTTTACCAGTTGCTCACCGTACTGGAAGACAGTGTGCACCGGTGAAAGCGACTGAAAAACAATCTGGCCGGAAGTCAGGTCCTGCTCAAATTCAGTTTGCCGACGGTTGATGCGCCGCAGAACAAGGAATTTTTCAATCATAATCCACCAGGAAAAGAGGGAAAGCAAAAATAGTACCACCAGGTCAGCCTTTCCTGCCCAGTCACAGTGGCGCCATGCTGCCAGAAGAATTGATGCCATACAATTAGTTTAATCACTTATGGTAGGAAAGTCAACTTGACTTCCAATCCGGCACTGTCTAAAATTTAACTACTAGCCGGTTTTAACAGAGAGGGAAGAAACTATCATGGCAGGAGCACTAATTTTTGTCCTGGGGCTGGTATTTGGTAGTTTTGCTAATGTCTGCATCTACCGTCTGCCAAAGGGTCGTTCCCTGGTGAATCCCGGTTCCCACTGTCCTGGTTGTGGCCATGCCATTGTCTGGTATGATAACATTCCCGTTCTCAGCTGGTTTTTGTTACGTGCCAGGTGCAGATTCTGCCACGAGAAAATTTCTGCCCGGTACCCGGTGGTGGAGTTACTTACCGGTATTTTGTTTCTGGGTTTATATCTTAAGTTCCAGAACTCTCCGATTTTATTGCCAGCTTTTGTACACCTGGGTATTTTCCTTCTGTCTCTGGTGATTATTTCTTTTATTGACATTGATACGTACCTTATTCCGGATGTCATCGTGCTGCCAGGTATAATTCTTGGTTTGGTGGGAGCATTTTTCATTCCGGAGTATTTTTTTTCTCTAAGCAGGGTAGAAGGTTTGCTTTACTCTTTGGCAGGCATGTTTTTGGGTGGATTTTTGTTATGGCTGATAGCAATACTCGGACGGATTGCTTATAAGAAAGATGCTATGGGTGGTGGTGATGTGAAGCTTCTGGCGATGATCGGTGCTTATCTGGGGTGGAAAAGTGTGTTCATCACTATTTTTTTTGCTGCTCTGCTGGGCAGCATCATCAGTCTCACACTGATTGGTTTGAAGATTAAAAAGATGGATGACTATATCCCCTTTGGTCCCTATCTGGCTCTGGGGGCAGTTATAGGCTTAATCTGGAAAGGATACACCTTCTACGGATTTTTTATTCCCTGAAAGCAGGGGAAACAGGCAGGGAATTTTACGATGAGCTATGCCAGTCTTCTCCTGGTGAAAGAATTCTTCACCCAGCATGGTTTTCTTGTTCTGCAGTATGAAGATGTCCTTCTGGTAAAGAATTCATTACCTGCAGGAGGCAAAGGGGAAAATTATGTGATGGAACTACAGGATGTTCTCCGGCTGGACCGGGCAATAATTAAACCGGTGGCCTGGCATACACTGAAGTTTGTTCCTTCTGTTTTGAAAGAATCACCGGAGATTTTTCGCTTTCTTAAAGGGGATTATCTTACTGCTGCCGGGAAAGTCTTTGGCAGGGAAAGTTTTGCTCGTCTTCTGGTGATTCCTGGATTGCCAGCTTCCGACAGGTTACGGGCAGAATCCATCTCTTATCTGAAGGAAAAGTCTATTGACGGGGTCATCTGTTTCCCTACTTTACTTTCTGCTCTGATTAAGAAGATTAATCCACGCCGGGTTTACCTTTCCCAGACAAATGAGATTCTGCGTATCCTTAAATACTATGGTTTTTTCCAGGAAGAACAACAGTTGCTGCCTTTTGAAGAAAAATGACTCTGGGTTTAAAAACACCGCTGGCAAGTCTTCCTTCTGTAGGAGATAAAAGAAAAAAATATTTCGCCAGATTAGGGCTGGTAACAGTTGAGGATTTGCTTTTTTTCTTTCCCCGGCGTTACCATGATTTGCGCAATTTCAAGAAAATTTCTCAACTGATTCCCGGGGAGATAGCATCAGTCAAGGGCAGGGTCCTGGCCAGAGAAGAAAAAAAGATTCCGGGACACAGGGATTATCTCAAGGTAGCAATTCATGATGGCAGTGGTGTACTTTACCTAACTTATTTTAACCAGCTTTACCTCAAAGATGTTTTTGTTGTGGACAAAGAATTTTTTATTAACGGCAAAGCAGAATTTTACAAGGGCCAGATGCAAATGGTCAACCCTGTATACGAGGAAGTAAGACCAGGACGCCGGGATTGGCTCCTGCCAGTATATGCGCTCACCAGGGGTTTAACTCTCAGTTATATCCGCCGGCTGGTGAAGTTTATACTGAATAATCTCAGTGCCTATCCCCGGGAGTTATTACCCCTGGAAAAGCGGCAGGAACTTAATTTGAGTAATATTCGTTTTGCTCTTGCCAGCATTCATTTCCCGCGTTCAGATATGGACCTGGAAAAAGCGAGGGATTATCTGATTTTTCACGAATTTTTCCGGCTACAGCTGGGACTTGTTTTCCAGAAGGAATCAGTCCCGGACCAGGAGAAGGTATCAGCGGATTGGAAACCAGAGCTGGAAAGTATCCAGGAGTTTGAAAACTTTCTTCCTTTTACTCTTACCTCCGGACAGAAGCAGGTTATGGAAGAAATAATTACTGATATCAGCAAAGGAAAGATTCTGCAAAGACTTGTCCAGGGAGAAGTCGGCTGCGGTAAGACTGCGGTGGCTATTTTTACTCTCTGGCTTTTTGCCCGGAGAAAATGCCAGGGTGTTTTTTTAAGCCCAACAGAAATTTTAGCAGAACAGCATTTTCTTAACTGGCAGGAGTTTTTCCTTCGTCAGGGTATTTCTGTGGCTCTTTTGATAGGAGAACTACCTGCCGCGGAAAAGAAAAAGATTATTGAAGAACTGAAGGAAGGTAAAATTAAAATTGTTATTGGCACTCATGCTCTTCTTTCAGATGATGTTGTTTTTCAGAATTTGAAAGTGGCAGTAGTGGATGAGCAGCACAAATTTGGCGTGGCCCAGAGAGAAAAGCTTAAGGAAAAGGGAAAAGGTGTTCATTACTTAATTTTAAGTGCCACGCCCATTCCCAGGAGTGTAGCACTGACTTTTTATGGCACCATGGATTTTTCCATTATGGGCGATTTACCAAAAGGGCAACGTCAGGTTTCTACTTATCTGGTTTCGGACAGGGAAAAGGAGGTTGTTTACCAGTTCATCAAAGAGCAGTTAGTCCAGGGCCAGCAAGGGTATCTGGTAACGCCAGCCATTTCCGGTAACGAAGATATCCAGTCGGCAGTCCGGGAATATGAATACTTAAAGAAAAGGTTTCCTGACCAGTATATCGGTCTGATTCATGGAGGGATGAGCAGACAGGAGCAGGAGATTGTTCTGAAACAGTTCCGTCAGAAAAACATTCATCTTTTGGTGGCGACCACTGTAATAGAATCAGGAATTGATGTTCCGGAGGCCAGTTTTATTGTTGTTGACCAGGTGGAAAGGTTTGGACTGGCTCAACTTCATCAGCTAAGGGGGCGGGTTGGGCGGAGCGGGCAGACGGGATATTGTTTCCTTATCGTTTACACGCAGGCAAAGGAGATTCTGGACAAATTAGAGAGTTTTCTGGAGGCAGAAACCGGGCTGGAAGTGGCAGAAATGGATTTAAAAATGAGGGGGCCAGGCGATATTCTGGGAACCAGACAGCACGGAATTATGCCTCTGAAAATCGGGAATATTGTTTCTGATTTGAGAATGTTAGATAAAGCCAGACAGGAAGCAGAGAAAATTTTTCTCCAGGACCCGGAACTTAAGCAGCCAGAGAATGCAGCCATCCGGGATTATCTTTCTGAGGTGAAAATTTATGGAACCTGATGTTTGTGTGGTTATTCCTGCCCACAATGAAGCAAGGTCAATATTCTGGCTGGTTCTAAGATTGAAGCAAATTTTCCCTCTGGTGGTGGTAGTGGACGACGGTTCCAGAGATGATACAGGAAAGAAAGCGGCTGAAGCCGGTGCCATTGTCTTGCGGCATAATGTTTGCCAGGGTAAGGGTGCTGCTTTGAAAACAGGTTTTCAGCAAGCCCTCAAACTGGGAGTAAAAGCAGTTCTGACAATGGATGCGGACGGTCAGCACCGGGTGGAAGAAGCGCCGGCTTTTATCCAGGCCTGGAAGAAATCACCTGCTGTTAGTATCTGGTTAGGCCGGAGAAACTTTCGGGCGGAAAAAATGCCTTTCCTGCGCAGGGTAACAAATCTGGTAATGTCATTTTTGATTTCTTTTCTTGGCAGACAATTCATACCAGACACGCAAACAGGTTATCGTTTAATCAAGAATGATGTCTTAAAGGTTATTAATCTGGTTACCAATCATTTTGAAACAGAATCTGAACTTCTTCTGAAAGCATGCTGGAAAGGATTTAAAATTGGCTGGGTTCCCATTTCTACTGTCTACGGAGAGGAAAAGAGCAAGATAAGACCTGTTCCGGATACCCTGCGATTTATCCGCATGCTGGCTGCTCTCTTATGGATGAGAAAAAGATGAGAATATCTGGTAGCAGGAAGGGAAATAATTTCCAGCAGCAGCGTGAAATGATGGTGAAAGAACAACTTGTTGCCAGGGGCATCTGTGATACCAGGGTTCTGGAAGCATTCAGGAAGGTGCAGAGAGAACTTTTTGTGCCTGAAAATTTAAGAGATTGTGCTTATGAGGATGGCCCTTTACCGATAGGAGAAGGTCAGACCATCAGCCAGCCTTATATGGTGGCTCTGATGACCGAGGCGCTGAGACTTAAAGGCGGGGAGAAAGTTCTGGAAATAGGTACCGGTAGTGGCTACCAGGCAGCTATTCTGTGCGAGCTCGGCTGCCAGGTCTATTCGGTAGAACGTCTGGAAAGCTTGGCGGAAAGAGCCAGAGAGATTTTGAAGAAATGCGGATATGAGTTTTGTTTGCGCGTAGGAGATGGAACAGATGGCTGGAAGGAATTTGCACCTTATGATGCCATAGTGGTTACTGCAGCTGGTCCAAAAATTCCTGAGAGTCTTCTGGCTCAATTGAAGGATGGGGGACGGCTGGTAATGCCTGTTGGTGACCGCTTTATTCAGGATTTAATTCTGGTGACCAGACAGGGAAAAACCTTTCACCAGGAAAATCTCGGCGGGTGTCAATTTGTGCCTTTGAAGGGGAAAGAGGGCTGGCCTGAAGACAGCTGAAAGAAGATGAATTACTTAATTGTTTTAGGATTGGGAATGTTACCGATTTCTGAACTCCGGGGGGCTATCCCCTATGGCCTGGCATGTGGTTTGCCTTTTTCCCGGGTGGTGGCTGTGGCACTGGCAGGAAATTTATTGCCTGTGGTGCCTCTTTTCTTTTTTCTTCAGCACATTTTGAACTGGTTGGGCCGGTTACCCGGTGGCAGGAGATTTACTGGCTGGCTGGTTGCCAGAACCCTGGAGAAATCCAGGATGATAGAAATTTATAAGACTTTAGGCCTTCTTGTTTTCGTCGGGATACCTCTGCCGATGACTGGTGCCTGGACAGGAACGATGGCTGCTGTTTTACTGGGAATGAAATTTCGTGATTACCTGGTTGGCACTGTGGGTGGGGTACTTCTGGCTGCTTTAATTGTTTCCCTCGTCAGTCTTGGTGTAATCTCACTTTTTTGAGTTTTTTGCTCATTTCCATTCAAAGCTTACCACTCCTGGCAAACAACTTATCTGGGAAGGTACAGTCAAAGCCTGGTAGCCACTGCGGTGACGAAGGGTAAAATGGTAAGAGGTTATCTTTTCCTGGACTTTGCGTGCAATAGCCACTGACAGGATAGTGAAGCTGGCTTTCTGTAGAATTTCCTGAATCTGGTTAAAATCTGCTTCCGTATCCTGAAGACTGACAGTGAGGTAGTAATACTCATCACGGGGAATTTTGTGTTCTATTAGTTTCAGACAGTTTAAGGTGAGAAGCGAAAGACCGGTAGCAGCCACAGCCAGCCAGACAAGGCCACATCCAGCAGCCAGGCCGATTGCCGTGGCAGACCAGAGGCAGGCTGCCGTGGTCAACCCGCGGACACGCTGGCTATCTTTGACAATGGCTCCTGCGCCAAGAAAGCCAATCCCTGTGACCGCACCATAAGCAATTCTTGCCGGGTCAATGCTAATGCGAGAATCAGCGACTGCTACAAAAATTTCCTGGATACGGAGGGAGGTAACCATAATAGTTGCTGTGCCCATACCTACCAGGATGGTTGTTCTTAATCCTGCTTCTCGTCCATGTCTTTCCCTTTCCCATCCAATAATCCCGCTGCAGATACCAGCCAGGATAAGTCTTGTTATCCACTGCCACTCAGATGTCATATTTTCCTCCGCCTGTTTCATTTTACCATAATTTGTGGTAAAAAAGTCCATTTGTTTTCTAAAGCATAACTGAGTTATAATAATAGCACTACCAGAAGCAGAATAAACAGGGAGAAAAAATGAAGGACTTTTTATCCTTTTTTTCTAACGATTTAGGCATAGACTTAGGAACAGCCAATACGTGTGTTTACCTTCGCCGGAAAGGTGTGGTCCTCATGGAGCCTTCTATTGTGGCTCTTGATGTGCGTACCAAAGAGGTTGTTGCAGTTGGGCATGAGGCGAAGAAAATGATAGGGAAAACTCCAGCCAATATCGTAGCCATGAAACCAATGAAGGATGGAGTAATTGCTGATTTTGAAGCCTGTGAATCCATGTTACGGTACTTCATTAATAAAGTTAAAACGCAGAGGCATCGCTTCCTGTTGCCACCCCGCATGGTAATTGCTGTCCCTTCTGGTATTACCAGTGTGGAGCGGCGGGCGGTAAGGGAAACCGCTGTCAGGGCTGGGGCGCGGTCTGTTCGTCTGGTAGAAGAACCTATGGCTTCAGCGATAGGTGTAGGGCTACCGGTGGGGGAGCCGTGTGGTAGTTTCATCATTGACATCGGAGGCGGCACCACAGAAATGGCAGTTATCTCCCTGGGTGGAATTGTCCTGACCAAGAGCCTGCGGGTAGCTGGTAACGAGATGGATGAAGCGATTATTGATTACCTGAAGAAAAAGTATAACCTGCTTATTGGAGAACGGACTGCGGAGGAAATAAAGATAGAGATTGGTTCCGCTTACCCGCTGGAAGAGGAGCTAACTGTGGAAGTGAATGGTCGTGATCTGGTGGAAGGTTTACCCAAAATGGTCAGGATTAATTCAGAAGAAATTAGAGAAGCTTTGCATGATACTCTGACCACCATTGTAAATGCCGTAAGGGATATTCTGGAAGAGACACCACCGGAGCTATCCAGCGATTTAATTGAGCGCGGGGTGGTTCTGGCAGGTGGAGGAGCACTGCTGCGTTCCATTGATAAATTGATTTCTCAGGAGACAAAGCTACCTGTGACTGTGGCTGAGGACCCGCTGACCTCTGTGGTGAGGGGTACCGGGAAAATGCTGGAGGAAGAGAAGTACTGGAGGCTTTTCCCCCAGGAGTAGAAAATAATTTTCAGAAGTCTTAAGCCTTTCGGGATATAAAGTTTTTGTTAATAAGCAGAAAAACTTTCTGAAATGGTCTGGTGTTTCCGTCGGGAGATTGTGCTTATTGTCTGTACCGGTATTTCTCTGCTGTTTCTCAGGATGGGGTGGTGGAAACAAGCCCCTGGTGCAGAAAAAAAAGTTTTGTTAGAACCAAGGTTGAATTACGAAGAACTAATCAGAGAAAATCGGCGGTTGCGCCATTTACTCGGTTTGCAGGAAAAAAGATGGCCCTGCTTTTCTTTTGTGGTAGTCGCGGAAGTGATTAAGGTTCAACCTGCTGTTTGGCCCGGGCAGATTGTGGTGAATAAAGGGAAGAAAGAAGGTGTCCGTGAGAATATGGTAGTAGTTTCCAGTGAGGGAGTTCTTATAGGAAGGGTCATTGCTGTGGAGGAAAGTTCTGCTACGGTATTTACCATTTTTCATCCCTCTACCAAGCTCAGTGTAATGGTTCAGAGAACGCGAGAGATTGGTATACTGGAAGGAGCCAGTTTACCCTATCTTTTGGTGCGGTACCTGCCCAAAGACAGCAAGGCACAGTCAGGTGATAAAGTTATTACTTCTGGTCTCAGTGACTATTACCCCAAAGGTTTACCCGTAGGAACAATCTTTCGGATAGACCCGGAAAAAAGCCAGTATTTTTATCTTGCCTGGGTTAAGCCTGAGGCTGGATTTGAACGTCTGGACGAGGTGCTCATTGGGCATTAGAATATTTACAGAACAATTTTTAGTGGTTCTGCTGGCTCAGATACTGCTGACTGGTGTGTTCAAGGTAAAGCTGGCAGGCCCGGTCTTTTTTTTTCTCTGGATACTGATGCTGGGGTGGCAGGGACTGGGTGTAGTTAGCATTCTGATAGGCTTTCTGACAGGACTGATTTACGATGTGCTGGTGAGCGGGACATTAGGATGGAGCAGTCTCCTGTTCTGTATCGTTGGCTATCTCAATAATTACTTTCCCGCAGACAAAGTAATGGAACGGGTTTTAGCAGCTGTGGTTTTTGGTGCTTTTTACACAGCAGCACTCACTGTAGATGCCAGTTACGGACTGGTATGGCAAAAGGGAGAGGTTTTTAAGTTTTCTGTTTTTTTTGGTGGTGTGAGCGCTTTGCTGGCAGTCATTTATTCTCTTTTTCTCAGGTACCAGTTATGGAGCAGGAAAAAGTATTAGCCAGTATTGTCAGGATTTCTCTGCTGGTTCTTCTGGTGAGATGTTTTTATCTTCAGGTTATCCGTTTTCCCTACTATGCCAATCTTTCCCGGAAGCAGTGCATCCGGACGATTGAAATTGGTATTCCCCGGGGCAGGATTCTTGACAGAAACGGTCGGGTACTGGCTGAAGATGAACCCTGTTTTGACCTGGTGTTTGTACCATATGATTTGAAGCATCCTGCCCAGGAAGCAGAGCTTTTATCTTCCCTGGTGCCGATAGAAAAAGAAAAGTTAATTGCTGCCTTTACCAGAAAGTACCGCAATCCGTTTGACAGGATTATCCTGAAAAAATCTCTCAGCCAGGTAGAAGTTGCCTCTGTGTCTGAGAATGCTTATCAGTTGCCAGGAATTTTTGTCCAGGCTGGGCTGAAGCGCCGCTATGTCCTGGGGAAGGTAACGGCTCATCTTTTGGGGCATCTGGGAGAGGTTTCTGAGGAACAGCTGGAGCGCTGGAAAGATAAAGGTTTGAAGGCCGGGGATGTTATCGGTCAGGACGGATTAGAAAAATACTACGACGACCTTTTACGTGGTATTCCCGGTGGCATTCTGGTAGAGGTGGACGCTTTAGGTCATCACCGGCGTATCTTAGGAGAAAAAAAGATGCAGCCAGGGTGCGATCTGTACCTGACGGTGGACAGAACTTTTCAGGAAGTGGCGTTTGAGGCTCTGGGGGAGAATGAAGGTTGTGTGCTGGCAATGGATCCCAGAAATGGTCAGATTCTGGCTCTGGTGAGCCAGCCAGCCTATGATCCGCACCAGCCAGAAAAGTTTTTTTCCCGGCCAGGAAAACCTTTTCTCAATCGTCCTCTTCAGGGACAGTATCCACCAGGTTCAGTCTTCAAAATTGTCACCGAGATTGCTGCTTTAGAGACCATGAGCATTGAAGAACACGACCGGGTGGAGTGTACTGGAGAGATGACTGTAGGTAATATTGTTTTCCACTGCTGGAAGGAGGACGGACACGGCTGGGTGGATATTGACCAGGCATTGCCTTTTTCCTGTAACATTTTTTTCGGTACTATCGGAATGAAAACCGGGGTCTCCCGCATTCTGGACTATGCCAGGCTTTTTCAACTGGGAGAAGCAACAGGTATTGATTTACCTGGAGAAAAGAAAGGTCTGGTTCCAGAACCGCAGCAGTCAGGCGGACCGTTGAATATTGCCATCGGTCAGGGCGCACTGCTTACCACGCCGCTACAGTTGCTTTCCCTGATTTCTACAGTGGCTAATGGTGGAAACATCTGGAGACCTTACCTTGTGAAACGGGTAATTTCTCCAGCCGGGAAGCCTGTTAAGGAGGCAACCTCCCAGTTAACAGGGACTGTGTACGTGACACCAGAAACCATGGAAATTTTACGCAAAGGTTTAAAGAATGTAGTAGCCTATGGTACCGGGACTGCTGCCAGTGTCCCGGGAATACCTGTGGCTGGAAAAACCGGGACTGCGCAGCGCGGAGCAAGTGAGATAGGTTTGAGTACTCATGGTGCATTTGCCTGTTATGCTCCAGCTGATAATCCGAGTCTGGCTCTGGTGGTTTTTCTGGACAAAGCAGCTTCCAGGCAGGCAGCCAGGATTGCTGGAGAAATCCTCCGCAAAATACTCTTACCCGGGCAGGAAGAAAGTTCTCAAGAAACAACTTTAGGGACGGAGAAAAGAGATGAAAATCTCTGATAAGTCGCTTTGCAGACTTTTTATACTAACTTATGTCCTGGTATTTTTAGGGTTGATTCTTCTTTTCAGTGCGTCCAAGGGTACATTTCTCCGGGCTAAAGGTATTTTCAACACAGGAGGAATTTTCTTCTGGCAACAGTTAATCTGGGTTATTCTTGGCAGTTTGGGGCTGGTGGTGGGAAAGCGGTTTCCTTACTGGAACTTTAAGAGGCTGGTCTGGTTGTTATATCCACTCACAATTTTCTTACTAATCCTTGTCCTGGTTATGGGACAGGGAAAAGCTTCTCGCTGGATTAGAGTGGGACCGCTTAACTTTCAGCCTGCAGAATTTGGCAAGGTGGTTTTGATTTTTTCTCTGGCCGCTTATCTGACCGAGAGAAATGTCAACCAGTTAGGAGTATTCATCTGGAGTCTGCTCATCACCGGGGTTCCAGCAGTCTTAATTTTTAAGCAACCCAACCTGGGGACAAGTTTTATCTTTTTACTGGCTTGTTTGGTGATAATGTATCAGGCAGGACTGACCAGACGCCGTTTGCTGACAATAGTCCTGGTGGCATTATCAATCAGTCCCCTGTTATGGTTAACACTGGAATCCTATCAAAAAGAAAGGATACTAACATTTCTCTGGCCCCAGCGGGACCCGCTTGGCAGGGGCTACAATCTCTTACAGTCAAAGATTACGATTGGTTCTGGCGGTTTAATTGGGAAAGGATATCTTCACGGCACACAAACCAAACTCGCTTTTCTTCCAGAATACCACAATGACTTCATTTTTTGTTTACTGGCAGAAGAATTTGGCTTAGTTGGAGTTATTATCTTTTTCGGTCTTTATTACCTTTTCCTGAACGAAATTCTAACTATCATCTCCTCTACCAGAGATGAATTTGCCCGGCTGGTGGCTGCCGGGATATTTGCTCTCTTCTTCTTCCATGCCACCATAAATATCAGTATGACTTTAGGTCTTTTCCCGGTGGCAGGTATCCCTTTACCTTTTATCAGTTATGGTGGCTCCTTCATGCTGGTGGCTCTTTTCTGCGTGGGAGTTCTGGCAAATATCAAACAAAATGCGGTTATGTTTTAGAAAGAAGAAAAATGAACAAAATCCTTACAAAAATCATACGGCAGGTCCAGAATCCTGCTCGTTACCTTGGCAAAGAAATAAACGCCTACCAGCCAGAATCTGATACCGGTAAAGTGACAGTAGCTTTAGGTTACCCTGATATTTATGAAGTGGGTATGTCTTCTCTGGGTGTGAGGATTTTGTACGGATTGCTCAATGAAAGCAAAGATGCTTGCTGTGAAAGGTTTTTTGCCCCTGCGGGTGATTTGGAAGAACTTTTAAGAAAAAACCAGTGGCCATTATTTACTCTGGAATCAGGAAAACCAGTGGCTGATTTTGAAATTGTTGCTTTCAGTCTTTCCTCGGAACTGAATTACACCAATTTAGTTAACCTTCTTGATTTGGCGAAAATACCAGTTTTAAGTGCAGACCGTGGAGAAGAAGACCCCCTGGTGGTGATTGGTGGTTCCTGTACAGTTAATCCTTTTCCCCTGAGTGGGTTCGGGGATGTTTTTGTGATCGGGGAGGGAGAGGAAGTTATCACGGAAATAGTGCAGGTCTGTAAAAACCTCAAAGGTCGTCCACGTCTGGAAAAGATAGAAGCTTTAGCTAAAATTCCCGGGTTGTATGTGCCAGGGGCAACAACAGGTGAGGTAAGGAGAAGAATAATAACTGATTTTAATAACTGTTACTTTCCAGTGCGCTGGCTGGTACCACTAACAGAAATTGTCCACGATAGAATTACTCTGGAGATTATGCGTGGTTGTCCTCAGAGTTGCCGCTTTTGTGCTGCCAGAAGTTTGTGGCATCCGGTAAGGTGCCGCTGCCCGGAACGGGTCATGGAGATTGCCCGGCAGGCCTACCGCTGGTCAGGTTATGAAGAAATCTCTTTACTTTCACTTTCTTCTGGTGACCATCCCCGGATTGATACCATTGTAGAGGGCTTGATTAAAGAGTTTGCAGCAAAAAGGGTGGCTATTTCTTTTCCTTCTCTTCGGGCAGATACTTTTTCCTTTGAACTGGCCAGAAGCATCAAACAGATTAGAAAAACTGGTTTGACTTTTGCCCCAGAAACCAGCCAGCGTCTGCGTCAGGACATGGGTAAAAAAATCTCAGATGGGGAGATTATCAACCTGACGGAAAAAGCAAAGCAGGCAAACTGGAGACAGATAAAACTCTATTTTATGATAGGGCTTCCCGGAGAAAAAGAAACTGATATTCAGGATATTGTTAAACTGGTGCAGGAACTTTCCAGAATTTTGACAGTGAACGTCGCCTTTAATACCTTTGTTCCTAAGTGTCACACTCCTCTGGAGAGAGAAGCTTTATGTTCTTACGAAGAGTTTCTTGCCAGAACAAACTACATTAAAAAACACCTGGAGACCAATCAACGGGTGAAATTATCTTTTCATCCTTACAGGATGAGTCAGGTAGAAACCTTTCTCGGTCGCGGGGACGAAAAACTCTCCCGGGTAATTTTGAACGCCTGGAGACAGGGCGCCCGGATGGAAAACTGGTCAGAGCATTTCTCTTTCTCCTTCTGGGAGAATGCTTTCTTGCAGCATGGCATCAACCTCGGGCAGTATTGTGGCCGGCTGGAGAACCAGGCTCTCATCTGGCATCAGATTAAGGTCTGAAGGAGGAGAAAATGGGCAGGCAGGAAGAACTTTTCTCTCTTTTTTCCCTTGAGGGAAAAGTAGCACTGGTCACCGGTGGTCGCCGGGGACTGGGTCTGGCTATAGCCACAGGTTTAGCCCGGGCAGGGGCCAGCCTTGCTGTAGTAGCCAGAGCAGCCGAATACCAGGAATTATCCATGAGGATAAGGCCCACAGGGGCACAGCTACTATACTTACAGGCGGATTTAGGTAAACGGTCAGAAAGAAGAAAAATCATTCCCCGGGTAGTGGATTACTATGGCCGGCTGGATATTCTGGTGAATTGTGCAGGTCTGCAACACAGGCAACCGGCTATGGAATTTCCTTTCCAGATGTGGGAGAGACTTCTTTCCGTAATGCTAAGTGCTGTTTTTGAACTGAGTCAGCAGGCAGCCAGGGTGATGCTGGTTGGTGGAGGTGGAAAAATTATCAATATTGCTTCCGTACTCAGTTTTCAGGGAGGCTGGACAGTACCGGCTTACGCTGCTGCCAAGCATGGAGTGGTTGGTCTGACCAGGGCTCTGGCTAATGAATGGGCTGGGAAGGGTATTAATGTGAATGCTATTGCCCCTGGTTATTTTGATACGGAGATGTGTTCTGCTTTGAAGCAGGATACTGCCCGGGAAAGGGCTATCCGGGAAAGAATTCCAGCCGGCCGCTGGGGTAACCCTGAAGATTTAGTGGGAGCAACCATTTTTCTGGCCAGCAGAGCTTCTGACTATGTTCATGGCCATGTTCTTGTGGTGGACGGTGGCTGGCTGGCACGATAGGTCTTTCCAGTTATACCTGGTATGGTAAACTTAAAAAATGGCAGGAAATAAACTGACAGCTATCATCCCGGCAGCGGGATTAGGAACCAGAATGAGACCGTTGACGTATAGTCGGCCGAAGGCTCTTCTGCCTCTGGCTGGCAGGCGGATGATTGATTATGTTCTGGAGACAGTAATCAATGCTGGAGCCAGTAGAATTATCTTAATCGTAGGTCATCTGGCAGGGCAGGTGGCTGCGTATGTGAAAGAAAATTATAACCAGGAGATTATCTGTGTAGAACAGAAAGAATTTCTTGGCCTGGGACATGCAGTTGTTCAGGCTGCCGGGCTGGTAAAAGGGGAGAGCCTGATTTTTCTTGGAGACACTTTAATAGAAGGGGACATTTCTAAATATGTTGCTTCCGGTTATAGCTGGCTGGCAGTAAAAGAAGTGGAAGACCCGCGGTCTTTTGGAGTGGTAATCACAGATGAAGAAGGCTGGATTCAAAAGATGGTGGAAAAACCGGAAAAAGTTGTTTCCCGGAAAGCAATTGTTGGTGTCTACCACCTGCAGAACAGTCTTCTTCTCTTTCAGTGTCTTTCTTCTCTTATCCAGAACAATATCCGGACACGTGGCGAGTACCAGTTGACTGATGCGCTACAACTGATGATTAAGGCCGGGGAAAAGATTAAAGCAGTTGGTATCAGTGCCTGGTATGACTGCGGCAGGGTGGAGACACTCCTTCAGACCAATCAGGTTTTTCTGAACAAATACCGGGGTAATTGCTGGCAAATTCCTGACGTGGTGATTAACCCGCCTGTTTATCTGGCTGCCGGGGTAAAGGTTGAACGTAGCAGCATTGGTCCTTATGTCTGTCTGGGTCAGGGTGTCGTGGTTAAAAATTCTCAACTGAAAAACGTCATTGTGGATGAAAATTCTTTGTTAGAGAACGTTTCCCTTGTTGATTCTGTAATCGGTCAGAGGGCTCGGGTCTTGCATTATTCTGGCAGACTGAAACTGGGAGATGATGCGGAAGTTTCAGGAGACCAGGAGAAATTTCAAGTTTCCTCAATAAATGCCCGGTGAACAGCCTTCAGACTTTTCGCTGCCATATCTTTACGCACGACACAGGATATTTTTATCTCTGAGGTGCTTATCATTTCTATGTTAACTCCCAGTTCTGCCAGTGTCCGGAACATTTTACCTGCCACTCCGGGGTGGTTCATCATACCAATGCCAATAATGGAGATTTTAGCGATCTCAGAGTCCCCATCAACACTTTTTGCTCCTATTTCTTTTGCTACTTTCTTGGTAATGGTAAGGGCTTTCTCCAAATCAGCAAGGTTAACCGTAAAAGAAATGTCTGCACGGTTGTCCTGGCCGGTATTCTGGACAATCATATCCACGTTGATGTTTTCATTGCCCAGCGCCTGAAAAAGTTTTGCTGCCACCCCCGGCTGGTCCGGAACCTGAAGAACTGAAATTTTGGCCTGGTTTACATCCACGGAAACTGAAGAAACAACTGCGCCTTCCTGAACATTTATTTCCTTCACCATAGTTCCTTCTCCTTGGTCAAAAGTGGACTTTACCCGGAAGGGAACATGATACTTCTTGGCAAATTCCACAGCCCTGGACTGCATTACTTTCGCTCCTGCTGATGCCATCTCCAGCATTTCTTCGTAGGAAAGAGAACTTATCAGTCTGGCTGCAGGAACAAGATGGGGGTCAGCCGTGAAAACTCCAGGCACATCTGTATAAATTTCGCAGGCATCAGATTTAAGAGCGGCTGCCAGAGCAATGGCTGTTAAGTCAGAGCCTCCCCGGCCTAAAGTAGTAATATTTTTTTCGTCACTCAGTCCCTGGAATCCAGCAACAACAACAATTTTTCCTTTCTCCAATTCTTCCTTAATGCGTCCGGGCTCGATCTTCATAATCCGGGCCTTTGTATGGAAACTATCAGTTTTAATACCGGCAAAATGTCCCGGGAAACCTTCGGCTTGTTCTCCCAGTGCCTCTATAGCCATGCAAAGCAGTGCTACGGAAACCATCTCTCCTGTTGCCAGGAGTAAGTCCATCTCCCGGCCAGGCGGCCGGGAATGAACTTGTTTCGCCAGAGCAATGAGATTGTCGGTCGTTTTTCCCATAGCAGAAACCACAACCACCAGGGAGTTTCCCTGCTGTTTGGCCCTGACAACCTTTTCTGCTACTGCCTTTATTTTCTCCGTGGTAGCCAGGGAACTGCCGCCGTATTTCTGGACTATCAGAGCCATAGTTGGGAAATATTTTATTTTATTTTCTCGTCTTTTTCAAGCTAACCGAGGGTCTGTCCACAAGCCACAGGCGTGCCGCGAAGGAATTCTTTCACCGGCAGGTTTTTCCTTCCTTCCAGTTGAAGCTGGAGGAGATTGAGTGTCCCTTTTCCGCAGGCTACCAGAACTTGTCCGTCAGTTTTCAGTATCTGTCCGGGCTGCCCTTGTTTGTCTTCACAGCTGACAATCTGAGACTTTCTAATTCTTAAATACCTGCTTCGCCCGGCCAGGGGTAGATATGTATAGGCAACCGGCCATTCTGCAAGAGCCCGAATCTGATTATGAATTCTGGTCGCTGGATTAGACCAGTTGATGAGACCGTCTTTTTTTACCAGGCGCCGGGCATAGGTAGGAATTCCTGTTTGTGGCCCTGGCTTTTCCCCGGCGAGGATTTTTTCCAAAGCCTTGGGCAGAAGACTACCAGCGATCTCCATTAACCTGGCCTTTAAAGAAAAAATATCATCTTCCAGCTCAATAGTTAACTTCTGTTGAGCAATGATATTTCCACTGTCCAGTTGTTCATCCATAACAATTATGGTGACACCTGTTTCCTTTTGTCCATCTAAAAGCGCCCATTCCATGGGTGCTGGCCCCCGGTAGAGGGGAAGGAGAGAAGGGTGAACATTGAGTGCTGCTATTTTTGCTACCTGCAAAACCTGCCGGGGCAGGATTTTTCCATATGCTGCCAGGACAATAAAATCCGGTTCTAATTCTTTCAGCATACTGAGGAAGGTATAATCAAACTTTTCTGGTTGAAAAAGCGGCACATTCCGGCAAAGGGCCCATTGTTTGACAGGTGTCGGTATTAAATGGTATCCGCGGCCACCAGGTCTATCCGGGGCGGTAACTACTGCTGTTAGCTGATGGATGCTTGCCAGATTTGTAAGACAGGGCAGACCAAAGCGGTCGCTCCCGAAGAAAACGAATTTTATTCCTGACACGGAAATTAGGAGTTGTTGGAGGCCAGTTTTTCGCCTAAGACCAGGGCAGCAGCAGAAATGATACCGGTATCATTTCCCAGACCAGCAGGGACAAAACGTACGTGACTGGCCAGTTTTTTCATGGCATGTTGTTTTACAATCCGTCTTATGGTTGCAAAAAGCAATTTACCTGCTCTGGCAATTCCACCACCGATAACAACAACATCCGGGTTGAAAATGTTGATAAGACCAACGAAAAAAAAGCCCAGGCATTTACCTACATCCTCCCAGATTTCACAGGATAACGAATCTCCCTGGTTAGCTGCCTCTGAAATCATCTTCGGTGTAATGTTCTCTATCTGCCCTTGGGAAAGCTGATACAGCAGAGTCTTTCTTCCTGCTTTGATAGCATTAACTGCTCTTTCTACGATAGCGTCGCGACTGACAAAACGTTCAATACAACCGATATTGCCGCAGTTACAGACAGGACCATGGTAATCAATGGTGACATGTCCCAGTTCTGCTGCGGAAAAAACTGCTCCCCGGAGAAGCTTTCCGTTGATCACCACACCACCTCCTAATCCTGTGCCCAGGGTAATACAAATCATCGTGCGGCTGTTCTTTCCCGCTCCCAGCAGGTATTCACCCCAGGTGATGCTGTTGACATCATTTTCCACGGAGACTGGGACATGGTAGATTCTTTCAAAATATTCCTGGAGAGAAAAATTATGCCAGGCTGGCAGGTTCGGCGCTTCAAAAACTCTTCCCTGGTTATCAACCAGCCCGGGAGTGCCAATACCAATCCCCAGCAACGGAAAGTCTGGCTCCAGAACAGAATCTATTGCCTTTTTCATCTGCTGCAGGACAATCTGCCGGCTACGTTTTTCCGCCAGTGTAGGAAGCTGATTTTTCTTTATTATGCGTCCGTGGATATCTACCAGACCTACTTTAATAAAAGTGCCCCCCAGGTCCAGTCCTACAACCTTTTTTCTCTGCTTGCCAGCAGGTTTCTCCTTCATTTCTTCTCACCTTTTCTGCCAAACAGGGAAAAAGATTTTCTGGCAGGAGCTGGCTGACTGGCCGGTCCAGGTTTAGGTGTCTGGGGCTCAGGTGCCGGCGAGGAAGATTTTTCTATCGTTACAGGTTTGGTCTTTTTACCGAAGAGAGAAAATTTTCTGGCAGGAGTAGCCTCCACTGGTTTGGCAGCGGCTGGTTTGACTTCTACGCTGGGTTCTTCTTTATATTCTTCGTAAACGCCATATTTTTTTACCAGTTCCATGACATGGCAGTACTGCTGAAAACTGACATTCTTAGGAACAGAGTGGTCAGAATGATAGATGTAGCCACCGTTTTTCTTAGCCACCTGAAACTTTGTCTTGATTTCTTCTTCAATCTTGCCGGGGTCCGGGTCTGCCATCAGGCGCACATCAATCCCGCCCATAAAGGCTAATCTATCCCCGTATTTTTCTTTCAAGGTCACTAAATCCATGCCGGCTTTCACTTCCAGAGGTTGGAGGCAATCAAGGCCTGCTTCTATCAGGACAGGAACCAGCTGGGTAACATTCCCACAGCTGTGCAGCAATGTTTTCATCCCCTTGGAATGAAAGTAACCGTAAAGCAATCTATCAGCATCGTAATGAGTTTTCATATAGGTATCAGGAGAGAAAAGTAGGCCATTCCGGTAACCCATATCATTGTAAATCCACCCGCCATCAAAGACGAATCCGTTACTTATCATCAATTCTGCCGTCACCACAGCAAGTTCAGCCAGCGTCATGACCATCTCTTTTACCCAGCCAGGGTCGTCTGCCATAGCCATAAGAAGTTGTTCGCTTTTCAGGTAAGACTGGAGAGCATCATAACCACAGGCAGCGGAGAAAAAAGTAAACTTTCCTTCCTTGCGCGCCTGAGCATTCCGTTGTAACCCACTTGCCCAGTCCACACGGGTAAAGTCTGGTTTGAGACGGTTTTTAATCTCTTTCCAGTCTTCTTTTGATTTTACTGGCCAATCAATAATCTCCGGTGTGGTGGAGTAATCCAGGTGGTTGCGTCTTTTACCACCCTGGGGTGTGGTGGTGACTATATACTCTTCTGTTTTCTCCAGTACTTCCACTGGAAAACGCGGGGTAAGGTCAGCTCCAAAACCTACCATTTCATAGCCGAAATACTCTGCTGGACTGAGATCCTCTGGTAGACCTTCCTTATGCCATCTCCTCACAGTAGCAGTCCAGGGACTGTCTTGAATGGGAACGCGGTCAGGGATCTGGTGATTCAAAGCTCGTAAAATTCTTTCTCTGCTGGTCATTTTTCCTCCTTGGACCCTTATTACAGGATAATTTTACCCTATTGTCTCTGGTTGTTCAAGCTCCACCACAAGAATTTTTCTTTGCTGCGGTTTAAGGTGTTTTAAAGTGACGATATATCTTGCCTGCCTCAGTAATTCTGGGAAACGGTCTGCCCATTCCACCAGAACTATTCCCAGGTTCAGGTATTCCTGCCAGCCTATTGTTTCCAGGTCTTCCGGCTGTTTTAGACGATAGAAATCAAAATGGTAAACCGGAACCGAACCCTGGTATTCGTGCATAATAGTAAAAGAAGGACTGGTGGCAACCTTTCCGGTGAGACAGTGAATTATCCCTTTAATCATGGTTGTCTTGCCACTTCCTAACTGGCCACAAAAACAGATCAGGTCCCCGGGAGAAAGCTTTCTGGCTAAAGAAACACCGATTTTCTTTGTTTCTGTGGGACTTCTGGATAAAAAACTGGTGCTTTTTTTCTTCATGCTTACTGTGGATTTTACTTCTTTCTGGAGAAAAGGTAAAATGTTACTGGCTGTTCCGTGCGCAGGGAAGAAAGACCCTTGAGCCAACACCCGTATGAAGGGAGCCAAGGCTGGCAGGGCCGGGGATTGCTCAGGCAAACCCTGAAACTGTCCAGGGCGGCACCCACCTGTAACAGCAGGTCTCACAGGGTGGATTCCCGGCGGCGGAACGGCCGCTATATAAGTTACAGATGAAGGGCAGGTTGCGGAGTGGCCAATCGCAGCAGACTGTAAATCTGCCGGCTTTATGCCTTCGGAGGTTCGAATCCTCCCCTGCCCACATCTAAATATAATGAGACAAGCGGGGTTGGTTTAGTGGTAAAACATCAGCCTTCCAAGCTGAGGACACGGGTTCAATTCCCGTACCCCGCTTTCCGCAGAACCTTTTTAGAGGAGAAAAATGGAGATAGAGGTAAAAGAAGTTTCCACTCTCGGCAGACAGATTTTTATCAGGATTGACGCGGAAAAAGTACAGCAGGAACGGGAGAAAATTGTAGAAGAATTCCGCCGGCAGGTCCAGATTGAAGGCTTCAGAAAAGGCAAAGCACCCAGCGCTCTGGTTTCTCTCAGATACAACCAGGCAATTCAGGAACAGCTTCTGAAGAACCTGATACCGAAGGCTTATCTGAAAGCTATCCAGAAGTATCAGTTGTCTGTGGTTGTTGACCCGGAATTTTCTGAGGTCAAACTGGACAATGAGGGGTTGAGGTTTCAGGTTTACGTGGAGGTAAAACCCCAGATTACTCTTTCCCGGTATCAGGGGTTGACTCTGAAGAAGGTTGAACCGGAGCAGATTACAGAAGAAATGGTAGAGTCTGTCTTGAAGGAGTGGGAAAGTAAACCAGAACTGGCAGTTTCCATTATTGACCTGGAAAAAAGAAAGGCCTGGAAGCAGCGGGTAAGAGAGCAGTTAGAAACAGTTGCCAGATATCGGGCAAGGCAGGCAGAGGAAAGACAAATCTGGGAACAACTTTTTGCCCAGGTAAAGGGACCGGTGCCAGAAAAATTAGTTCAGGAAAGAGCAAGAGAGTATACGGAAGAAGAATTAAAGCGTCAAAATCTACAAGGAAAAACACAGGCAGAGATTAACAAACTGGCAGAAGAAATTTTTCAAAAAGTCAGGTCCCGCGGGGAGGAGGATGTACGCAAATACTTTATCCTGGAGAAGGTGGTAGAACTGGAAGGAATTACCTGTACGCAGGAGGATTTAGATAATCGGGTCAGGCACATCGCCAGAGTTGTCGGGGAAACAGAAGGGCAGGTAAGGGAAAAAATGCGGAAAGCAGGACGTCTGGAAGAACTGCGCAAGGAAATCTGTCTGGATAAAGCCTTCGCTTTTATTCTGGAGAAAGCCCAGGTTATCTCCAGGGTTATTTTACCGGGAGACAAACAGGGTAACATTGTGAGGACATAAAATTATGGGCGGTCAGCTTATTCCCTACATTATTGAGACAACAGAAAGAGGCGAGCGCGCGTATGATATTTATTCTCGTCTTTTACGTGACAGGATAGTTTTTATAGGTTCTCCGATAACCGACCAGGTAGCCAATGTTATCATTGCTGAGTTACTCTTTCTGCAGAATGATGATAGTCAGAAGGATGTCCACCTTTATCTTAATACTCCGGGTGGGTCCATTACTGCCGGGCTGGCGATATATGACACGATGCAGTTTATCAGCTGTCCGGTAGCTACTTACTGTCTTGGTCAGGCAGCCAGTATGGGTGCGGTATTACTTGCCGGTGGAAGCAAGGGAAAACGTTATGTGCTACCTCACAGCAGGGTTTTGATACATCAGCCCTGGGGTGGAGTAGAGGGAAGTACCACAGATGTCAATATTCATACCCGGGAAATGCTGAGATTGCGAAAAGTAGTGAATGAAGTTCTTTCCTTTCATACTGGACAGAGCTTGAAAAAAATTCAGGTTGATACAGAGAGAGATTTCTTTATGAATGCGGAAGAAGCAGTGGAATACGGTCTGGCAGATGAGATTCTTTCACCGGTGAAACTTAAGGCGGTGCGCGGCAATGGTACTTCTGAACAAAAGTGAGAGGGTTCTTCGCCGGCAGATGCCAGCAGTACCTCTGCGGGATTTGATTGTCTACCCGCATATGGTGGTACCCCTTCTGGTAGGCAGACCACGTTCTCTGAACGCTGTAGAGGAAGCACTGGCCCAGGATAGTTATCTGGTGATATGCTTCCAGAAGGACCCGCAGGTAGAGGAGCCAGGACTGCAGGATGTTTACTCTGTTGGGGTCCTGGCCAAGATTCTGCAAAGTGCCAGAGAAGCAAGTGGAGCAATGAGAATTCTGGTGGAATGTCTGGAGCGGGTCCGGGTCAAAGAAATAGTCAAGAACCGCCGCTATTTTGCCTGTATCCCGGAGCGTCTAAAAGAGGAGAAGTCCAGAGATAAGGAAACAGAAGCCTTAGCCCGCCTGGCAACAGATCTGCTGGATAAATACCTGAAGTTGAATCCTTCTATGCCCAGAGAACTTTACGGGACGGTGCTTACCATTGATGACCATTCTAAACTCTGTGACACTATTGCCGGGTATCTGCCTTTGAAGCTGAAAGATAAAGCCCGGATCCTGGAAACTTTACCCATCTGCGAACGGCTGGAAAAACTGATTGATATCCTCAACGCAGAAATAGGCGTCCTGGAAGTCCAGAAAGATATTCAGGATAAAGTGATAAAGAAGATTGAAGAAAGTCAAAAGCAGTATCTTCTGACTGAACAGTTAAAAACCATTCAGAAGGAACTGGGACGGGAGGAAGAATCACCGGAGCTTATGCAGCTCAGAGAAAAAATTAAGAAGGCGCAGATGCCAAAAGTAGCTGAAGAAAAGGCTCTGGATGAACTATCACGGCTGGCAAAAATGATGCCTCTTTCCCCTGAAGCCACAGTTTCCAGAACCTATCTGGAGTGGTTGATAAGTCTGCCCTGGAATGTTTCTACGGAAGACAATCTTGATGTTACTCATGCTGCCAGGATTCTGGATGAAGACCATTACGGGCTGGAAAAAGTGAAAGAAAGAATAGTGGAATATCTGGCAGTGAGAAAAAGGACGAATTCTCTGCGTGGGCCAATCCTTTGTTTTGTTGGACCACCAGGGGTGGGAAAAACTTCTCTGGGAAAATCAATAGCCCGGGCTTTAGGAAGGAAACTGGTGCGTGTTTCTTTGGGTGGTATCCGGGATGAAGCAGAAATCCGGGGTCATCGCCGGACCTACATTGGAGCACTACCAGGCCGGATTATTCAATCTATGAAAAAAGCCGGGGTCAACAACCCTGTTTTTTTACTGGACGAAATTGATAAACTGGGTAAGGATTTCCGCGGGGACCCAGCCAGTGCTCTTTTAGAGGTTCTGGACCCGGAACAAAACAACAGTTTCTCGGACCATTATCTGGAAGTAGAGTTTGACCTTTCTAAGGTTCTTTTTATCACCACAGCCAATACCGAGTTTACCATACCACCAGCGCTTCTGGACCGCATGGAAATAATTTCTTTGCCTGGCTATACCGTCTGGGAAAAACTGGAAATTGCTAAGAGATTTCTTGTTCCCAGGCAGATGAAGGAGCATGGCCTTAACGAGAACAATTTAAAGATTTCCGAAGAAGCCATTCTGGCTGTAATCAGGAATTACACCAGGGAAGCAGGTGTCCGGAATCTGGAAAGGGAGATAGCCAGTATCTGTCGCAAAGTAACAAAAAGACTGGTGGAAGAAGGAAAGGATTACCTGGTGCGGATTGGGGTCAAAGGGATAAGCAATTACCTGGGCCCGGAGAAATTCGTTTCGCAGATGGTAGATAAAGAGGGAAAGATTGGTGTGGTCACAGGAATGGCCTGGACCTGGTATGGTGGTGATATTATGTTTACGGAAGTGGTTACGCTGCCAGGGACAGGTGAACTGATACTGACCGGGCAGCTGGGGGATGTAATGAAAGAATCAGCGCAGGCAGCCAGAAGTTATGTGAGAGCCAATGCCGGGCGTCTGGGAATTGACCCTCAGTTTTACAAGGAATTTGATATTCATGTTCATGTTCCAGAAGGGGCAATTCCTAAAGATGGTCCTTCAGCTGGTGTTACTATTGTTACTGGTCTTGTTTCCTCTTTGACCAGGCAGCCTGTGGACCCGGCGGTAGCCATGACTGGAGAAATTACCCTGCAGGGGAAAGTATTGAAGATAGGAGGGTTAAAAGCAAAAATTTTAGCTGCTCACCGTTCTGGAATCAAGAAGGTATTAATCCCTAAAGATAACGAGAAGGATTTAGAAGAAATTCCGAAGATGGTTCTGGAGGAATTGCAGGTACGTCTTGTCCAGACCATTGATGATGTTCTTGCAGAAGCGTTACTAAGAAGGGAATAACCCTGGAGGTGGAGATGAAAAGGCATAGGTTGTTCACACCCGGTCCAACTACAGTACCTGAAAGTGTCCTTCTGGAGATGGCGCAGCCTGTCATTCATCACCGCACAGAAGAGTTTATCGCTATTGCCTCAGAAGTTTTCCAGAACTTGAAATATGTTTTCCAGACAGAAAATGATGTTTTTATCCTGGCAAGTTCTGGAACAGGTGCCATGGAAGCAGCAGTTGTCAACCTGCTTTCACCTGGTGACAAGGTGATTGCTATTTCTGCGGGCAAATTTGGGGAAAGATGGGTTTCTCTGACTAAAGCCTACGGTTGCCAGGTGAAAGTCCTGGAATGGGAGTGGGGAAAACATTTCGCCATGGATGTTCTAACAGAGTCTCTGGAAAAGGAACCGCAGACTAAGGCTGTATTTAGTACCCTGTGTGAAACATCCACGGGAACAGCTTTTGATGTGGAGCAGATGGGCAAGATTGTCTCCAGATATAAGGAAACAGTACTGGTGGTAGATGCTATTAGCAGTCTTGGGGCTGTACCCTGTAAAACTGATGAATGGCAACTTGATGTGGTGGTGACCGGTTCCCAGAAGGCGTTGATGCTGCCGCCCGGTCTTTCTTTTATCAGTCTGAGCCCCAGAGCCTGGTCTCTGGTAGAAAATTCCAGGATGCCCAAATTTTATTTTGACTTAAGGAAGTATAAGAAGGTTCTGGAAAAAAATGACTTTCCTTTTACCATGGCTGTCTCCCTGGTTGTGGGACTGAGACAGTCGCTGGATTTAATCAGGGAAAAGGGGCTGGAGAAGATATGGCAGGAACACAGTCTTCGGGCGGAAGCCACCAGGCAGGCGCTAAAAAGTATGGGTCTTAAGTTGTTTTCTGAATCCCCCTCAGATGCAGTGACTGCTGTCTGGTTGCCGGAAGGGATTGATGGAGAAAAACTCGTCCGGGAAGTGCGAAAGAAGTATGGTATTTCCATAGCCGGTGGTCAGGACCAGGTAAAGGGTAAGATTGTCCGGATATCACATCTGGGCTGGCAGGACGAGTTTGATGTTTTGACTGCTATTGAAGCTCTGGCCACAGGGCTGTTACAGATGGGGTGGCAGGTACCTGTAGGTGAAGCTGTGGACAGGGCTTGCCGGGTTCTTTTCTCCTGAGTAATTGTCTCCCCTCGGTTAACAAGCCAGTTAAAACTCCCAGGCGTGATAGGAACTCCGGTAAAAAGGACCGGAGAAGACTTTGCTAAATCCTATCTTTCTGGCTAATTCTTCATATGCAGCAAATCTCTGCGGGGATATATATTCTCTTACAGGAAGGCAGCCGGGGTCCGGTTGAAGGTACTGACCGAGGACAAGAAAATCGCAACCGGCTTGCTTTAATTCTTTCAGGACAGATTGGACCTGGCAGCTTGTTTCTCCTAACCCCAGCATTAGAGCTGACTTGACAGGAAAACCAGTCTTTTTAATTTTTCTGATAACATTAAGGGAGATCTGATAACTGGCTCTTGGTCTCACTTCTGGATAAAGTTCCGGGACAGTCTCAATATTGTGACCGATTATGTCAGCATCTGCCTGAAAGACAACTTCCAGACTCTTGTAGTTTCCCTGGAAATCAGGAATGAGAAGTTCCACCCGGGTGGACGGTGAGATTTTTTTGATAGCATCAGTTACTTCCTTAAAATGGAATGCGCCACCATCAGGCAGGTCGTCTCGGGTCACGGAGGTTATCACCACGTAAGGAAGCTGTAAAGAAGAGACAAAGGAAGCAATCTTTTCACTTTCTTCAGGGTCTGGTGGTTCCGGTTTCCCTTTACTGACACCACAGAAGCGGCAATTTCTGGTGCAGACATTTCCCAGAATCAGGAAGGTAAGATGACGCTGGGAAAAACATTCGTAAATGTTCGGACAGCTGGCACTCTCGCAGACAGTGTGCAGATTATTTTCTTTGAGAAGATGACATATTTGACTGTACTGCCGTGAGATATTGACTCTTTTAGTGATCCAGGACGGTCTTCTACCTGAGGGATAAGAATTACTGGCCATGCCGGCGTGGCGGTAAGTGGATTGATTGACCGACGGTATCAGATACTGCTTCCATAACAGCCTCGGCAAATGTTGGATGGCAGAAGAGTATCTTTTCTACATCGTTTATTTTGAGCCCGAGTTTGACAATAACTGTAGCCAGAGCCACCAGTTCGGTGGCAGCTTCTCCAATAATATGGATGCCTGAAATCTTCAGAGTACCAGCCTCAGCAACTACCTTCACCAGCCCGGTTGTTTTTCTCTCAGCCTGGGCCCGACCAAGGGAAGAAAAAGGGAAACGGCCAATTTTCACCGCGATGTTAGACGTACGCGCCTGGTTCTCGGTCAAGCCGCAGGAACCAATTTCTGGCTGGGTGAAGATGGAAACAGGTAGGCAATGATAATCCATTGTTTCCTGCTTACCGGTAATGCTGGATGCTGCTACCAGGCCTTCTCTGGTGGCAACGTAGGCATACTGGTAGATACCGTTTACATCTCCTGCGGCGTAAACCTTATCCAGATTGGTACGCAGCTGATTATCAACCTTTATGCCGTTGTTTTCCACAGCTAATCCCCTGTCTGCCAGGTCAGAAAGATTAGCAGTTCTGCCGATAGCAAGTAAGATAACTTCTTCCGGAATTTCTTCTGTACTTTCTATCTTCTTACCGGTTTTAACCTGGATACCTTTCTCCTGCAAGGACTTTTCCAGAAGGGAAACGATTTCCTCATCCTGTCCCGGGAGAAGGTGTGGACACATTTCGTAGATGGTAACTCTTACACCAAAGGAGGAAAAAATACAGGCTAACTCGCAACCAATAACCCCACCGCCAATAATAGCTAATCTTTCCGGCAGTTTTTTCAAACTCCAGATATCGTCGCTGGTCAAAATTCTTTCTTCTCCCTGGAATAGTGCAGGGACAAGCGGCTTAGAACCTGTTGCCAGAATGATGTTTTTAGTTTTTATCAGCTGTCCGTTTACTTCCACCCTTCCTGGTTCCAGAAAGATACCCGTGCCTGGTTTTACCTGGACACCGTTGGCTTTTAAAAGGAAGGAGATACCAGCCCGCAGGCGAAGAATTACTTCCTTCTCCAGGGAGTCAAGAATCTTCTCCCAGGAAAACGAGGAAGTAGAATTGATTCCCATGGCAGAAAACGGTTGCACCTTTCTGGCAATTTGAACCAGAGCCTTGGTGGGGATGCACCCTTGATTAAGGCAGACTCCCCCTAAAGCTTTCTCTTCTATCAGACAGACCTTCATACCATGCCGGGCACAGGATATCGAGGCAGGATACCCACCTGGTCCACCACCTATAACCACTACATCAAATTCTTCCACAGTTTTCACCATCCTTTTTCAAGACTATCTCCGCGGCTTCAGATAAGTTACTGGCGATGAAATCTGGTCTGGTAGTCCAGTTTTCTATCTCCGCAGGAGACTGAGTCTTACCGGAAAGGACCAAAATAGTTCTTGTCCCGGCATTCTTACCAGCCAGAATGTCCACTTCCGCGTCACCTACAAAAAAACAACGGCTTAAATCTGAAAGACCAAATTTTCTTGCTGCCTGCAGTATCATACCTGGTTTTGGTTTACGGCAATCACAGTTGTCCTGGTCGGTGTGAAGACAATAATGAACAGCAGCAATCCTGATGTTTTTGCTGGCCAGTACAGCCAGCATGCGCCTGGTGATTTCCTGCAGTGCCGCTTCCGAATAAATTCCCTTACCTACACCAGCCTGATTGGAAATAACGACAATATTATAACCTGCTTCCGAAAGTCTTTTCAAACCAGAAAAAGCCTCCGGTAAAAATTGGAACTCCTGCCAGTTTTTGGCGTAATCGTTTAATCTGAAGCGGCAGATGACACCATCCCGGTCCAGAAAAATTACTTTCATCTGGTAGAGGAGAGGCAGGAGTAAGAGAAAGGGATTGTCTCTGGAAAGCCAAACATAATATTCATGTTCTGGACAGCCTGTCCTGATGCCCCTTTAATCAAATTATCAATGGCACTCATAACAACCAGGCTTTTTTTACCCACCAGTTTTATTCCAATGTCACAGAAATTAGAATCAAAGACATTTTTCGTAAGGGGGGATTGCCCGTAAGGCATAACCCGGACAAAAGGTTCACCAGCATAGAAATTTTCATAAAGATTCTGTAAATATTCAGCACTTGCGGTTTTCTTTAAGGTCACATAGATTGTGGAAAAAATTCCCTGATTGATGGGTACAAGATGCGGAACAAAAGTCACCTGATAGTGCTTGCCTGCAGCCAGGGTGAGAATTTCTTCCATTTCCGGGGCGTGTCTGTGTTCCCCAATCTTGTATGCCTTCACATTTTCATGGCATTCAGCGAATAGTAAAGCCGGAGAAGGAGTTCTTCCGGCACCTGTGACACCGCTTTTAGCATCCACTATTACGTCAGGCTGGATGATATTTTCCTTTGCCAGGGGAAGCAGTCCCAGAATTACAGAGGTGGGGTAGCAGCCGGGATTGGCTATCAGCCAGGCTTTTTTTATAAGTTCCCGCTGAAGTTCTGGAAGTCCATACACTGCCGTCTTACAGAATTCAGGACACAGGTGCTTAATATAAAAACTCTCATAAGTAGAAGGCTGCCGGAAACGAAAGTCAGCAGAGAAATCAATAATTTTTTTCCCTTTTTTTCTCAGCCGGGGAACAAAACGCATGGAAACACCATGGGGCAAGGCAAGAAAAATAATATCAGCCTTCTTCTCCAGCTGGTCCCAGTCAGGCTGAAAATTACAGGCAAGATTAATCAGTTTTCTTGTTCTGGGAACGACTTCTGTAAGTTCGGGATTACCTTCGTCTGAAGCCACGTACCCTGCTACTATTTCTACTTGTGGGTGTCGCAGAAGTATCTCTACCAGTTTTTGTCCAGCATATCCGGAAACACCAAAAATAGCTGCTCGAATCATATTTTTAATCTGGACCGCGCTGAAGGTTTAACGTTTGGTCCACTGGAATTTTTTTCTGGCACCTTTCTGACCGTATTTTTTTCTTTCTTTCATCCGAGAATCCCTGGTCAGCAGACCAAATTCCCGTAGTCTGGAGGTGAGGTTGTTGTCGTACTTTACCAGTGCCCTGGCCAGCCCCAGTCTGATGGCGCCAATCTGTCCGCTTATGCCGCCACCTTCCGTCTTTATCTCTACATCAAATTTCTTTGTCAGTTCTGTAACTTCCAGCGGCTGGAGAATGGCTTGCTGGTGATATCTTAACGGGTAAAGACGGTTGATATTACTTCTGTTAACTGAAATCTTTCCACTGCCTGGTTTAATCTTGACCACAGCCACCGCTGTTTTTCTTCTGCCGACACCTAAAAAAAGTGAGTTCTGCATTTCCATCAAAAAGCTCCTTGTTTCTCAGAAAAATATTGCCATTCTTTCAAAAAGTGGTTTAACCCCGGGGTACAAACCCCGATACATCTGGTAAACTCTGCTATACAGCTTAACATTTTTTTTCTCCGGAGTAAAGCGGTCCTTTTCTTTAAGAAGAGAGCGACAGGCTGTCAGTATATCTGAAAAGATTCCGCTGCCCACACCTGCGAGAATCGCTGCACCCAGGCAGGGTCCTTGCTGACTGACCAGGCGGACTATCTGACTGTTAAAAATATCAGCCTGCATCTGACACCAGAATGCACTTCTGGCTCCACCGCCGGAAGCACGTAAAACCCTGCCTAAAGGCAGTTTCAACTCCTTCATAATTTCCAGACTATCCTTCAAACCAAAAGTGATACCCTCCATCACTGCTCTTGTCAGATGAGCATGCGTATGTTTCAGGGACAGTCCGAAAAAAACACCCCTGGCAAGAGGGTCCGCATGAGGGCATCTTTCCCCTGTAAGATAAGGAAGAAACAGAAGCCCTTCACAGCCAGTCGGGACAGAACTGGCTTGCCTGGTGAGAATATTGTAAACGTCCTGGTTTCTCTGCCGGGCTAAAGTTTTTTCTCTCTGGCAGCAGGTATCCCGGAACCAGCGCAACGCACCTCCAGCAGAGAGCATCACACCCATAAGATGCCAGGCACCAGGTACAGCGTGGCAGAAGGTGTGGAGCCTGCCGGCAGGGTCTTTGATAAGTTTCGTGGAATGGGCAAAAACTACCCCGCTGGTGCCAATGGTAACAGAGGCTAAACCCTCCTGCACAATGCCGTTACCAACACCACCGGCTGCCTGGTCACCGGCACCAGCGACAACTGGTGTGCCAGCTTTTAGACCGGTAAGCCTGGCGGCTTGCACGCTAACATAACCTGAAATTTCAGGTGATTCGTAAACAGCCGGCAGAAAATCAAAAGGTATTTCCAGTTTTTTCAGTATTTCCTCTGACCAGCAACGGTTGGCCACATCAAAAAGGGATGTTCCGGAGGCATCAGAAACATCTGTAGCCATGTTATCGGTAAGCAGATACCGCAGGTAGTCCTTGGGCAGGAGAATGTGTCTCAACCGCCGGTATCTCTCCGGGAAGTTCTCTCTCAACCACAAAATTTTAGGAGCCTGAAAACCTGTCAGAACAGGATTGCAGGTAATTTCCAGGATTCTTTCTTTACCAACTAAACGGTTGATTTGTTCACACTGCGGGCCGGTGCGCTGGTCACACCACAAAATTGCAGGTGAGATAACCCGTTTTTCTTTATCCAGAAAAACAGCCCCGTGCATCTGCCCGGTAAGACCGATGGCAGCAATTCTGCCCGCAGGAATCTTTTCCTTTCGGAAGACATACTGCAGAGCTTTAACTGTTGCCTCCCACCAGTCCCCGGGGTTTTGCTGCGCCCAGTTAGGTCGGGGTGTAGACAGGGGATATTCTTCAGTGTGCTGGGCTTTAATCTGTCCCTTCTGGTTAATAACTAAAACTTTTACTCCGCTTGTCCCCAGGTCAATTCCCATTAACAGGTTCATTGCAAGCAGAATTCCGGTGGAAACAGGTAATTAAGATAACGCTGGCTGGTACTGGCCTGTTCTGTTGTCCCGCTATGAATGAAAATGCGGTAGTTCAGTTTCATCTCTTGAAAAGCAGGAAGAATGTAAGTACCGGAGAAACGTTTGTCCCCGGTAAAGTCAGAAAGGCCAAGACAGTTGGCTGTCATCAGTCCGTAATTCCTGATATGCCACCAGGTCGGATATCTGAAGTTTGCAGGATGGTCAAAAACGGCTATGCCTACTGTTTGTCCATTAACCTGGCCATAGTAATCGCACCACATGGCACGTTTGCCCCAGCATTCTTTCTCGTTCACCGCACCATGAGAGTTAACAAAACGTCCGGTTCTGGTAACTTCTATGGAAGGGTTGACCCGTACACTGAGGAAGCCTGATTCCTTGGTATCCTTGAAAACAACTTCTCCTTCACTGGCACGGAAGATAACTTCGTGGTCAATGATTCGGTTTTCTTCAGGGAGAGCATAGACAGTAATAATCCTTTCCTCTTCCATGATTTTAACCTGATTGCAATCAGTCCAGTAACTGAGTGCATGCAGCCGGCCAAATACCGGTCCGGAAGTTATGTTCAGAAATTTCTGATGGCGGGTCCAGCCATGGCCGGTTTCTTCACTCCAGTTATCTGTACCATTCACATTACCATGAGCCACCCAGATTCCCCGGTGGTGGATATGGTCAAGTTTTTCCGGGTTACCAGGGGGGACTGGCTTGCGTACTAATGAGATACCCGCCGGTCCGCTTACAGGATTAAGATAGGGTCTGACTACTTCTTTCCCGTAGTGATAGGTGGTGAAAAGCTTTCCCTGGATGAGAAAATCAACCTTGCCCTGGTTATCATCCACCACAGTCACCAGATTTTTGTCAGAGGTGTTTTTACTTATGGTGAGGGTAGAGCTGGTATCCGGGGCAAGTGGTGGCGGGATAAATACCAGATAGCCGCGGTTTTTTCTTTCGTCCAGCTGCGTGGAGATGGTTTCATCCCCTGCGATAAGAGTCACTTCTTGTTTTTCCCATGGTACTGCAACTGGTGAAAAGGAAAACGGCCTGTAAGGACTTTTTAAAATTAACCGGTTCACAGTTTGCTCCTTTTTAAGCCACCCAGCAGGTGGCACTGTTGTGTCAACCAGACAACACGGCGGGCACTCTCCGGAGTGATAACTAAAGGTTTTCCTTCCCGCAAGGTGCCAAACAAATCTCGGTAAAAATTAAGCCCGTAATTCTTCTCTTTCTCGTTCATACTCCAGCTTTCTTCTTTTTTCCACGGGATACTGTCAGCATTGTAGGAGCGGTCCGGAGTCGGTTGTGTGGAAAGTTTCCTCTCCGGGGCTTCCTCCGGTGAGAAGTATTTCCAGCTCAACTGTGTGAAGGTTCCGTGCAAACCACCCCGGGTACCCATCACCAGCCAGTTTTCCTGGGGATAGGCGCAGGCACTGGAAATTTCCACATCTACTACTGGTGCTTTTTTACCCCGGAGAACAATCTTTACATGGTCATCAGCATCTCCTAAAGATAAAGCCCTGTCCATCACACAGAAAATAGAAGGTTTTTCCGGACCAAAAAGTTGCAAAGCCTGGTCCAGAGCGTGTGGACCAGTGTTGTTCAGGGTCCCTCCCCCGAATTTTCTTAAAGTCTGCCAGTCCCAGCGCCGGCTGAAACTGTGCCAGGCCATCCGGATAAGGAGAATCCGGCCAAGTTTCCCTGAGGCAATAACCTCTTTTACCTTAAGGAAATCCGGAGCATACCGACGGTTATGAAAAACCGCAAGTTTTTTTCTAACTTTTCTGGCAGCGGCAATCATCGCATCTGCCTGCTTTACGCTAAGTGCCATTGGTTTTTCACAGACAGCATGCCGGCCGGATTTTAACACCTGGATGGTGTTGGCAGGATGCAGGTGGGATGGTGTGGCCACCACCACCAGTTCTACTTCTTCATCTGCAAGCATTTCCTCTAAGGTCAGGTAACTGCGGCAGCCGAATTTATCTTCTGCCTCCTGGCAACGTTTCTTCTCCGGGTCACAAACTGCTTTAATCTGAAAAAGTTCCGGTATCTGCGAAAGAAGGCTGGCGTGGATGTTCCAGCCGCTTCTGCCCAGACCAGCAATGCCTGCTTTAATGGGTACCATCAGTCTCCTTTATTTGAGATTATAAAGTATTTCCTTTAAATAATCCATACTTTTTCTGGCAATCTCCTCCGGCCCGGGAGAAAAATCAAAGACCTCAATAGAAACCCAGTGCCGGTAATTTATGTCCTGCAAAGCTTGAAGTATCGGCTGAAAATCTGTTTTTCCCCATCCCGGACCAAGTAAATTAGTATCATTAAAATGTACATGACGCAACCAGTCAGTACAACTGCGGATAATCTCCGGTACAGGCTTTTCCTCATCACTCATAGCCTTAACATCAAGGATTAACCTCAGACAGGGATGTTTTACTTTCTGGATAAAATCTATTGCCTGTTGCGCTGTATTGATAAAATTTGTTTCTTTTCGGCTGAGGGGTTCTAAACAGATAACTATCCCTTCTTTGGCTGCCTGGTCCAGGGCTGGCTGGAGAGTTTCTGCTACATACAGGGAGACCTCCTGCCGGCTCTGCCCAGGGCTTAGAGAACGTTGTTTTGGGGAGCCCAGCACCATAATTTCACCACCTATCTGTGATGTAAAAATAACCAGCTGTCGGAGATACTCGGCAGTTTTAGAGCGCACAGAAAAATCAGGTGAGGAAAGGGAAAGTCCCTCGGGTTTTACTAAGAGCCAGTGGGTCCCGATAATCCTGATGTGAGCTTCTTCTGCCTGGTGACGAATCTCACGCCGCCGGGCAAAAGAGATTTCCTCTACGGAGGAAGCAAGAGTGAAAGGAGCAATTTCCACTCCCTCATAACCCAGTCTGGCAGCAAAATGAAATATTTCCTGAATTGGCCAGTTTTCAAACATTTCGTTGCATAAACCTATTTTCATTCTGTCACTTTCCTTTTTTTGATTGAAGTTGCTCTCTCATTCTTGGTGGCAGGTCCACGAGGCTCTGGTCGTCTTCAGTAATCAAAGTTGTTTCTAAGGTAGGTGGGGGACCTGGTTTCTTTGATTCAATATGAACTTTACCTAAACCGGTTGCCAGAAGGGTGACCTTAACTTCGTTATCCAGTTTATGGTCTAAAGTGACGCCTACTTCTCTGGCATCGGCTGAGATTCTTGTCTGAATGATATTCATGGCTTCGTGGACTTCATATAGAGTTAGGTCGGGGCTTCCTGTAATACTGATAAGGATTTTCTTAGCCTCCATAATATCAGATTTTTCCAGCAACGGGTCTTCAATGGCAGAACGGGCGGCTTTTTCAATTCTGTTTTCACCCTTACCATAACCCAGTCCTACAATACCCCGACCGGCGTCTCTCACCATGGCACAGATATCAGCAAAGTCAATGTCCAGGAGCGTGGGATTAGGTTTATTAATTAAGTCTGCTATGGAAGAAATGGTCCGGGAGATAATTTCATCCACTTTAGCAAATGCTGCTACCATGGCTGTTTTCTGGTCAACAATTTCTGCCAGTCTTTCATTGGAGATATGAATCAGAGTATCCACATTTTTTTCCAGAATTTCCAACCCGGATTTTGCCTGGTCCATCTTTTTGGGACCTTCAAAAGCAAAAGGAGTAGTAACCAGAGCAATAACAATTGCCTGAAGGTCTTTCGCAATTCTGGCAATCACAGGGGAGCTTCCTGTGCCGGTACCACCACCCAGTCCTGCGGTGAGGAAGACAATGCCTGAACCTTTTAAAACTTCCTCAATTCTCGCCCGGTCTTCATTGGCGGCAAATTTACCTTTTTCCGGGTCGCGACCTGTTCCACCGCCGGCGGTAGTTTTTTCCCCGATTTGAATTTTGATGTGGGCACGGTTAAACCTTAAACCACTACCATCAGTGTTAAAGGCAACAAAATCAACACCCTGAATCTGGTCAAAGATGCGGGAGATAATACTGCAACCTGCATTTCCTACGCCTACAATTCTTACCTTCACTGCATTGGGAGCATTTTCCTCCAGGACTTTCATCATAGTTTTATTCCTCCCCTGTTCTGGAACAAGTTCGTCTTTAATTTCAGGTTCCATTTCCCTGTACAAAGAGACTTTATCACCATTTTCTTTCCTGGTTTTCACCTGGCCGCCTGTTTTTTCTCCGCAGTTTTGCCCAGAGCATCTCCCACCAGTGCCTGGAACCCGGTGTGGTGGTGCGCTGAGCTGCCAGAAGAAGCAAGCCAATGCCAGCAGAAAAGGCTGGTGCGGCAAGGCTTCTGTCAATCCCGGTGATTCTTCTGGGAACTCCTATTCTGGCTTGCATTCCCAAAATCTGCTCACTTAACTTCAGAAGACCTTTCAGTCTTGCAGATCCGCCTGTAATCACCACTCCGCCAGCAAGTCGTGGTAAAAGTATAGCAGGGGCTACAGTTTCCTTCACCAGCTTATCAAGAATATCCTGGGTGCGCTCGGTAACAATTCTGGAGACTTCTTCCACAGTTATTTTCCTGGCTAACCGGCCTGCTGGGGTAAAAATGTCAAGTTCCTCGGAGAGAACTGGATTTCTTTCACCTGCCAGCATCTCGTAATTACAGTAACCATGATTTTTCTTTAATTCTTCCGCATAGTTTAATGGAACGTGCAACAATAGACACAGGTCATTATCAATGTGCCCTCCTCCTACCCGAAAAGAGTTTGTAGCCAGGAGTGTATTTTCCTTATAGATAGCCACTTCTGTTGTTCCCTTTCCGATGTCAATAACCAGTGCCCCCAGCTTTTTCTCTTCATCGCTCAGTACAGATTCAGCTGCTGCCCAGGCGTTAGGGAAGACATGTTCTACCTCAATGCCAATCTTTTTTAAACACTGCATTATATCCTGGATAGGATTTGCCGCTCCGGTAATGACATGGACTCTTGCTTCCAGTGTATGGGCATGAAGCCCGAGCGGTGCCTTCCTCGTTGGACTCTGGCAGTCGACAATGTACTCCTGCGGAAGAAGATGAAGAATTTTTCTTTCTGTGTTGCCGGATGTAGCAATTTCGGTTTTAATAGCCTGCTCCAGTTCCTCAATATCCGAGGCTGTAATCTCACGTCCGTGTGGTTCTATCTTTATTTTCTTCTGGTGCAGACAACCCTGTACGTGTCCCCCACCAACCCCGATTACCACCCACTTTATTCTCTCTTCCAGGGTTTGAGCCATTCTTTCAAAAAGTTCATATAATTCGTTTGTCAGGCTGTCCATATCAACTACCCGACCATACTTTACAACTTCCTGAGAGGGATAGATAACTTCGCTGCCAATCACCTGTAAACCACTATCAGTAAGCAATCCACTGACCGCAAAAATTTTATGGCTGCCGATGTCCAGAGCAGTGATTATCTGTTCATTCATGGTTGACTTTCAGGTAAGGGTCTTTAAAACGTAAGTCCACATACTGCCATTTTATATTCCTGCGAGCACATTCCTGGAGTACTGTCTTTAGCTGCTGAAATTTTTTTTCTATTTCTGTGTTACACAGGTAAATCTCTTTGCTTCCATCTGTAAGTACTATCCGATAAGCAGCACTCAAATCAATTTCCTGCCAGTCAAATAATTCCCTGAGACCGTAAAAATTGTACCACTGTTCTATTTTGTTTAAAAGTACCAGCTTAAAATTATCAGAAGAACTGACCCGGTTATCTGTTATGAGAATTCCTTTTACCAGGGGCAGGTTCAGCGCTTCAGCCTGACCCGGGACAACATAACCGGTTCTATCTATAAAGACCTCTGCCCCGGGTGAAGAAACTTTCATCCAGGCCTGGCGCAGCTGTAAGATTATATTCAGCCGGTGGGGCAGTACTTTTCTGATTCTTAAACTTTCTATCCCTGGCAGAGACAAAAGTTGTGTGCTCAGTTTCTTTAAATCAAGAAAAAGAATATTTCTCGTCGGCAGACATTTGATGATATTTTCTACATCTGGCTGATACCGGGCTGGGGTAACAGATATTTCGGTAATGAGGAAAAGATTACTGGCCGCCAGGTATTCCCGGATGGCTTTTCTCAGGAGAGACAGAGCGACAACCACCACAACAACAAAAAGTGTGGTAAGGATGATTTTTAACCGACGTAAACGGGCAGATTTTCTTTCCAGATAAAGCCTGTGGAGAGAACTATTTTTTGTTTCTTTTGTTTTCATTTTTGCTGTGCATGTCTTTCCAGGCATAAATCTACCAGCTTCTGGCAGAGGTCATCAAAGGCGATGCCAGCTGCCCGGGCTGCATCCGGGAAAAGGCTGGTCTGAGTGAAACCAGGAATTGTATTAATATCCAGCACCCAGGGTTTTCCTTTACTGTCCACTATCAGGTCAACCCGTGCCAGATCGCAGCAGCCAAGAACATGGTAAGCCTGTATTGCCACATCAGCTGCTTTCTTCTGTACATTTTCAGGTAACTGCGGTGGTATCTGATGGAGACTGGCACCAGGTGTGTATTTAGCCTGATAGTCATAAAACCCCTTCCGGGTCTTAATCTGAATTATTGGCAGAGCACCAGGTGGGTTATTCCCCAAGATGGCTATGGCAATTTCCACTCCGGGGATAAACTGTTCCAAGAAAACCTGGCGGTCATAGGAGAAGGCTTTTTTCACTGCTGCAGGAAGATGCTGTGGTTTCCGGACCACGGAAATGCCAATGGTGGAACCTAAACTGCTTGGTTTTACCACGACAGGGAAAGCAAAATTTATTTTGCCCGGGATTTTCCCTTCCTGAAGACTGACAAAAGCCGGTGTAGGGAGTCCGTGGAAAAGTAAGATTTTCTTGGCCATAATTTTGTTGAGGCAGAGACTGGAAGCCAGGACTCCTGAGCCTGTATAAGGCAGTCCCAACGTTTCCAGAAATCCCTGGATGATACCTCCTTCACCATGTCCCCCATGCAAAGCAAGGAAAACACAGTCGGGTTTCCAGGAAAGAATTTTCCTGACAAAAAAACGCGCCGCGGGGTCAAGCATAAAGACACTATTTCCCTTCCTTTTTAAAGCCGTGGCCACTGCTCGTGCAGATTTCAAAGAAACTTCCCTTTCTGGACTGTTACCCCCGCCTAAGACCGCTATTTTCATTAAATTCTCCCACGCAACGCACCTCTAATTCCAGAAAAATATTGAACTTTTTTGCGACTTTTTTCCGGACCAGCTGAATCAATGCCCAGATGTCAGAAGAACTGGCCTGCCCGGTATTAACAATTATATTACCATGTGCAGGGGAAATCTGGGCTCCACCGATGCGCACTTCTTTTAAACCACAACTTTCAATAAGCTGGCCAGCGAAAAACCCCTCTGGATTCTGGAAAACAGAACCGGCAGTTCTGAACGGAAGAGGAAGTTTTTTGCGTCTTTCTTTCATATAGGAAGAAATACGGTTATGAATTTTTTCATATTCTTCCGGGATTAGCATGAATTCCGCAGAAAAGACAAAACTATTTTCCAGGCCGCTATTCCGATAGGAAAAAGCAATTTTTTCTTTCGGTAGAATAAATTGACCGGATTTATCAATTAAAGTGACAGAGGTAATTCTGGAGGATAACCACTGGTTCTTTAATCCAGCATTCATAACCACGGCTCCGCCCACTGTCCCGGGAATTCCGGCAAGAAATTCCAGTCCGCTTAATTTCTGTTGCAGACAGAATTTTAAAAGGGAAGCCAGACGAACACCTGCCTGGGCTTTGACCTTTTCCCCTTCCCTGACTATCTTCTTCAGCTGGCTGGTACATATCACCAGACCAGGGAAACCTTTGTCACTCACCAGAATATTAGAGCCGGCACCAAGAAAAAAGACAGGCAGACCTTTGCTGGAAGCAAGAGTCAGAAGCGCTGATACTTCCCCGGCACTGACAGGTCTGACCAGAAAACGGGCATTTCCCCCGGTCCGGTAGGTGGTGAAGGGAGCCAGCGGGACATTTTCCTGGAAACGGCCAGGGGAAATTTTTCCCAGCCAGAAGGTAATATCTGGTGAGTGGCTATTCATTTCTTTTCCGCTTAGGGTAGCAAACTTTTTTCAGATAAAGACCATCTGCTGGTGCTGGTGGGGGAGCCAGTCTCCTATCCTTGGCTGCAATTATGCGACTCACTTGCGCCAGGGACAGCCGGCCCCGACCTGCTTCTACTAAAAGTCCCACCATGTTTCTTGCCATTCTGTAAAGAAATCCTGTAGCCTCAATCTCCACAGAAATTATCTTCACCGAGGGGTCAAGTGTAAAGTGGGTTCTGTGGATAGAAATAGATTTCACAGTACGCACCGCGTTTCTGATGCAGCTGCCTGAACTTTGAAAGGAGCTGAAGTCTTTTTCTCCAAGGAGAAGACTGGATGCATCTTTCATTTTTTTCACATCAACAGGATCCCGGACTACCCAGGCAGTGTTTTCCAGAAAAGGAGAGAAACGGTCAGCAATTAGATAGCGATAAACTTTGGAAGAGGCATGGTAGCGACTGTGGAAGACAGCAGGTGCTTTTTCCACCCTGGTAACACGAATGCCATCCGGCAAATGAGCGTTGAGTGCCTCTTTGATACGGGCTGCCGGCAGCTTTTTCTCAGTTAGAAAATTGGCAACATAGTCTAAAGCATGGACACCAGCATCAGTCCTTCCTGAACCGCAGAGACGAACCGGTCCCAGCCCGCAGGCAGAGATGGCTTTCTCCAGGGCATCCTGGATGGTGGGTAAATTCTTCTGGCTCTGCCACCCATAAAAACAGGTTCCTTTGTAGGAAAGGTGTAAAACCACATTTGTTCTCACAATGATTTTGGCAACCATGGCAAAGATAAGGCTTAAGCCAGAAGCTGAGAAACCTCTGAGGCTACAAAAATTACTTTTCTGGGACACTCTGTTACGCAACGTCCACAGTTATCACAAATATGCGGGTCAATGATAGCTAAATTATCTTTTAAAACAATAGCGTTCTTTGGACAGACCTTCACGCAGCGTCCGCACCCGATACAGCCTATGCGGCATATTTTCATAACAGTAGGACCTTTCTCTTTACAGGAACAGGCCACGTACACTTTTTTCTCCAGAGGGACCAGCCCGATAATATTTTGGGGGCAGGTATCCACACAGCGGCCACACCCAACACATTTATCCTCATCTATTTCTGGCAGAAACTGGTTCATCCTGATTGCTCCAAAAGGGCAGGACCGGGCACAACTACCCAGTCCCAGACAGCCCCAGCTACAGGCAACATTGGTATCAAAAAGAGATTTAAGGGCACGACAATCCTTCAGGGTTGTTATTTGAAATCTCTTTACGGCATTTGTTCCGCCGGAACAAAAAACTCTGGCGACCTGGCGTGCCTGGCTTGTTTCCGCAAGTCCCAGTATTCTACAGATTTGTTGTCTGTTCTCCGGGGAAACAGCCACGCATTTTACCGGGGAAATTTTTCCTGCGGCTAACTGCTCTGCAAAACCAGAGCAACCGGCTGCTCCGCAGGCACCACAGTTGGCTTTTGGAAGAAGAGATAAAAGGGTACCCACCAGAGGATTTTCCTCAACCCGAAATTTGACGAAAAAGTATGTGAGGAAAATACCAAAGAAAAGGCCCAATCCTCCCAGGACTATTACCGCGTAAATCTGGTTGTCCATAATTTCAGTATACACCAAAAAGGAAATGCTGTATAATGTATCTGTTATGTCAGGAGAAAATTTATCCACGCCGAGAGAACGATTTATTGCTGCTCTGGAAAGAAAGAAATTAAGCGGGCTGGTACCGCACTTTGAACTGGTTTTTTACCTTACCATGGAAGCCTTCCGCAGGGTTCATCCCGGCCACCGAAGTTATCATCAGTGGGACCAGATGAGCGAAACAGAAAGAAATTTACACCGTCTTGACCAGGTGGAGATATACCTTATGACAGCGGAAGAATTTTCTCACAGTGCCATCTTTCTTCATCCTAACCCGGGTACTCTGGAAGAGACTATTCGTCTGATTGACCTTATCCGGGAGAAGAGTGGAAATCGTTTCTTTTTGATGTTACATGGAGACGCGACGATGGGAATACCCGGGGGACAACAGATGATGGAGTTGTGTCAAAAACTGGCTGATGAACCGGAGAAGGTGAAACAGGAAGCACTCTGGAAAGTGGAAGAAGCACTGAAACGAGCAGAGCAATTGAAGAAAAGGACATCTTTAGACGGTTTTGCCCTCTGTGCGGACTACTGTCTTAACTCCGGTCCCTTTTTAAGTCCCAGCATGTTCAGTGAGTTTGTCGCCCCCTACCTGACAAAATTGATAGAAGGATACCGGCAGATGAATTTTTATACAATCAAGCATACTGATGGCAATATCATGCCGATTTTAGACCAGCTGGTACAGGCTAATCCTCATGCGCTTCACTCTCTTGACCCTCAGGCCGGGGTGGATATTGCTGAAGTGAAAAAAAGGGTAGGAAACAGGGTTTGTCTCATCGGTAATGTTAACTGTGGACTCTTACAGACAGGAACCGAGCAGCAGGTTGTAGATTCTGTTCGGTACGCCTTGAGGCATGGAATGCCAGGATACGGATACATCTTTTCCACCTCCAATTGCATTTATACAGGACTTCCTCTTTCCCGGTATTTGCTGATGTTAAAAATCTGGCGGCAGGAAGGTCTCTATGACTGAACAAAAGGTGAAACTTTCAGCTGCGACGCTTAATCTGTTGAAGGAATGTCCCCGGTGTTTTTATCTATCCTTGAAGAAAAACTTAAGGCGGCCAGCAGGCCCGATGCCTTCCATTGCCACCGGGTTAGATTCTCTTGTGACCAGGTATTTTCATTATTACCGGCAGAAAGGTGAGGTTCCACCAATGATCAGAGAAAAGGTTGCCGGTCATTTAGCCAGCGAAGAATTTTTTGACCTGCAGAAGGGTATCAAGGCGAAATGGTTGATTTACGAAGATAAACAGTTTCCTTTTGTTTTGATAGGTAAACTTGACGACTGTATAGTGGAGAAAGATGGTTACTCACCTCTGGATTATAAAACCCGAGCTTCCTTGCCCCGGGAAATTCATCAGTCTTTTCAATTGCAGATGGACATCTATACCTTTCTATTAAGCGGGAACAAGGGGAGAAAATTTCCTGTAACCGGACGTGCCTACCTGTTATATTTTTTCCCGGTGGAGGCAACCGATGTTATAGAACCGGAAAACAGGGAAAAAATTCTTCTACCTTTTCAGGTGGAACTAAAAACGCTGGAAACTAAACCGGAATCAATACCGCCTTTGCTCCACCAAGCAGCAGAAATCCTGAAAGGAGAACAGCCACCAGCATCCAGTCAGTGTGAGTACTGCCGCTGGGCGGCAGAATGGAGTAAAGATGCTTGCCCGGATGCTCTGTCAGGAAAAGTGGAAATTCAGCAAGAGGAAGAACAGCACGATAGAGAAACCCTTTTCTGAAAATTATTTTTTCTCCCGCCGCAGTGTTAAGTACAAACACCAGCCAAAGAAGATGAAAATTAAACTCCAGAGTGTACCCAGAAAGACCCAACCAGAAGTTTTCATCTAATTTCCTCTTTTTTGTTTCCAGGCTTGCCGAATCAAAAGTCCTAAACCAGCAAGAAGAAGTAATAACATTATTCTGGTAAGTACAAGGTAAGGGACATTTTCCGGAGCCACTCCTTTAAGCAGTAAGACAGAAGCAGCCTGCTGACTGAGCCAGGAGATAAGGATAACGATTAGGAAACAGGGAGTTACGTATTTGATAACAGGCCGGTAAATCCGAGGTAGTCTTATCCGGGCACCGGCATGCATTTCCTCCCAGGCTTTATCCATGCCCAGAACCCAGCCGAAAAGAATGGCTTCTGTAGTGGCAAAAACAACCAGACTGAAAGTTCCACCCCAGAAATCAAGTTCATCCAAAACCCCTCTGGACAAGTAAAGAATGGGAAAATGGCAAAGGATAAAGCAGACAAGACCAAAGAGAATCACTGCCCGCTGGCGCGGGAGATGGACTTCATCTTCCAGAAAAGATACCGCTGGTTGCACCAAAGATATAGAAGAAGTCAGTCCAGCCAGGAAAAGAAGGGCAAACCAGAGAAAACCGAAAAATTGGCCCAGAGGAAGTGGTGTCAGTACCAGGGGCATGGTAACGAAAGCTAAATCGAAAGCCCCGCCTTTAGCAATCTCCTGGATACCGATCGGTCCAAAAAATACGAAAGCCGCCGGGATAGCGATACTGCTGCCTAATATCACTTCTGCAAACTCATTAGAGGCAGCTGCCGTCAGGCCAGAAAGAAGAATGTCACTATCTCTTGTAAGGTAACTGGCATAGGTAAGGATAACACCGATGCCTACACTCAGGGTAAAAAAAATCTGACCTGCAGCAGCCAGCCATACACGGGTATCCTTCAGAGCAGAAAAATCCGGGTTCCATAAGAAAGCCAATCCCTGTACTGGCGTCCATGTCTGGTTGACTACTGGTTGCAGAGTTAAAACTCTAATCATCATGGCTATCCCCAGCAGTAGCAGAAGCGGCACAGCCCAGAGACAGACCTTTTCAATGCCTTTACTTACTCCCCGGTAGATAATGCACAGGTTGGTAAAGAAAGTTACCAGAAAGAAGAAGTAAGCCGGTCCTAAACTGGAAAAAAACTGGTTTTTCTCCAGTCCCTGATATCCGCGCAAAAAAGAAGCCATTGATTGCTGGTCAGGACAGGCATGGTAGGTTCCCAAAAGAGAAAAAATACTGTAGCCCAGGAGCCAGGATTCAATATAGATGTAATAAAGGAAGATTACTACCGGTCCGAAAACACCTAAAAGACCAATATACTTCAGGCAGTTATTCTTACTGTTAATGGACTGGAAGATTCCCGGGGCACTGCCATGACCATATCTTCCACCCCTGCGTCCCAGTGTCCACTCAATCCACATCAGTGGTATTCCCATTAACACCAGACTTATGAGGTAGGGAATGAGAAAGGTGCCTCCCCCATTCCTCACTGCCTGAACGGGAAAACGTAAGAAATTTCCTAACCCGATGGCACTGCCGGCTACTGCCAGCACAACTCCTAATTTACTGCTCCATTTTTCTCTGGCCATCTCCGGGGCATTCAGATATTTTTTCTCAGCCACTGGACACAGCGGCTGTAACCGGATTCCTTGTCTGGACCCTCGTACTCAATACACCACACACCTTTATAGTGGTTATTCTGGAGAGCAGAAATAGCGTCTTTCAAAGGAATTTCACCTTCACCCAGTACCTTTCCCTGATACTCTGACCTTGTTCCTGTTCCGTCCTTCAAGTGGGTGTGTCTGGCAAACGGTGCCATTATTTCATAGATAATTGGTAGCTGGTTCACAGGATAGCCATACCAGCGATAGTTCATAGTATCCAGGTTGACGCCAAGTCTTGAAGAATTAACCTTGATAATAAGTTCCAGCTGGAACTGATAGTCATTTGTGATAACGCCGTGGTTGTCAAGCGCAAGATAAAGATTCTCTTTTTCCGCCAGTGCTGCAGTCCGCAGAAGTCCGTCAAGGATAAGCTGATTGTATTTATCTGCTTCCACTCCTTCTTTCGGCCAGCCACCGTCAATTCTTAACTGGTCAGTCTGGAGAAGATGAGCCAGCCGGCAAACAAGTTTTAGTTTTTCCATCTGCACTTCCATATCCTGGCTGGTTTTCTGGACGAAATCATTTCCAGCTGATAATTGCGATACACGGATTTTATTATTAGATAACAGAGTACTCAGCTTTTCTGCTTCTCTTTCCGGCTGACTATCAGGACGGATAAGTGTACTGCTTTGAATCTCTGCATAAAAAACCTGGTTCTGGCAGCACCAATCCACAAATTCAGCAAATTCCTTAAAAGAAAAGTTGTAATAAATAACTCCTATTTTCTTTTCTTCCATTTTCTCCTCCCTGCTGGTTTATGAACTTTATTATATTATTATTTTTTGTATCTGCAAAAATTATGTCAGGTACCTGGCAAAAAATGATTTTTTCAGATAGATAGCCTGGTGCGGACAAACTTCAAAACAACACAAACACCGGATACATTTGTCTCTCCGGATTTTCACCCCGGGTGTAATAGCTGCCGCCGGACATACTTTTACACATGCCAGGCACTTCTGGCAAGAGTGTTGTTTTATTTCCGGTTTGAGCTGAAAAAAAGGCTTCAAAACCGAAAGTAATCTTGCAGTAACTGGCCAGCGTAATAAACCAGAAGAAACAGAAATCCCGGGGAGAACCACCCCGCGTAGAGGTAAAATGGTATCTCCAACGAGGTTAAGTTCAGGTAACCCATAGACTTGCTGATAAATCCGGAGGGTGGGTATATGCCAGGGTTCTATGCCCAGCAGTCTTGCACAGGCTAAATCTACTGCCACATCACTGTAACCAGCGATAAGATAACCACAGTTCCGCACCCTGCCGTTAGAGGGACCATTCCCCTCCATAATACTGATGGCATCCACCAGGTGGAAAAGAATGTTGGGTTTCAACGCCCGGGAGAACTCAATCAGAAAAGAAGAAAGATCTTCTGGAGAAAGAAAATCACGGTGAAGAAGACTTTTTTGAAAACCAGGAATACAACCAAAGAGGTTTTTCGTTGCCCCTGTGATAATGGTCAGCATATGTGTTTTCAGTTTAGGAAGGTTGATGAGAGGTATTTGCTGGCAGTAATTAGCCACCGGAATCTGGAACTTTTTTCCCTTCACCTGAAGAGAAAGAAATACTGGCTGGTCAAAACGAACCAGAGTAGTTTTCTCACAGGTACCTATTCTGCTGAAACCGCAGTTTTCCCAGTATTCCTCAACAGGTCTGGCGGTATTGGCCGGGCTATCCCCTATGAGAATGGAAGAAGGAATGATTTCAGCTAACGCCTCAAGTATCAGGGGGTGGGTGGTAACTGCCTCTTCTGGTTTTCTGGGAGAAAGCATATTCGGTTTTAAAAGGACCCGGGAAGGCCATGCTCTCCGGCTACTAAGTCCAAGTAAGTCCAGTAACCTGATGAGTGCTTTTCTCAGGGTGGTTATCTGGTAGTCAGGACAGCGGACAACAACTACTTTTTCCTTCATAAAAAAAGTATAACACATCATCCTTTTTTCTACCTGCTGCCTGAGGTGGGACATTTTTTGACTCAGCTGCTAATTTAAGATAAACTAAAAACTTAGCTGAGAAGCCGCGCAGATGAAACCTTTTATCTGTAACCGGCATCAAAAAATTTGAAAGTTAAAGTTGGAACCTATTAACCAAGGAGGTGGTAAGATGGCTAAATTCAAAGTAAGGCCATTGGGTGATCGTGTGGTAGTGGAGCCTCTGGAAGCAGAGGAAAAGTCTAAGGGCGGTATTATCTTACCGGACACGGCTAAGGAGAAACCGCAGGAAGGAAAGGTAGTGGCAGTGGGTAAAGGGAAGGTAGATGACGACGGAAAAACCATCCCCATGGAGGTCAAAGTTGGGGACAAGGTTCTGTACGGCAAGTATGCTGGAACAGAAATTACCATTGAAGGTAAAGAATATATGATTTTGAAGGAAGAGGATATCCTGGCTGTTGTGGAAGAGAAGTAAAACAAGGAGGAGAGAATGGCAAAACAGATACTTTTAGGAGAAGATGCCCGACGTAGAATCCTGGAAGGGATGGAAACAATGGCTGAAGCGTTAAAACCAACGCTGGGGCCGAAGGGTCGGTGTGCGGTTCTGGAGAAGAAATTTGGTTCGCCCAGTGTCATCAATGACGGGGTAACCATTGCCAAAGAGATAGAGCTGGAAGACCCCTACCGTAATATGGGTGCGCAACTTTTGCGGGAGGTTGCTTCCAAAACAAACGATGTCGCTGGTGATGGTACCACCACAGCCTCTATTTTAGCACTCGCTGTGGCTAAGGAGGGATTCAAGAATGTCGCAGCTGGTGCGAATCCAGTACACCTGAGAAGGGGTATTGAAAAGGCAGTAAAGGCAGTAGTGGATAAACTGAAGCTGATGAGTAAGCCAGTGAAAGACAAGCAGGAAATCCAGCAGGTGGCTACCATCGCTGCTGCCAATGATGTGGAAATCGGTAAGACCATAGCGGACGCTATGGACAAGGTAGGAAAAGAAGGAGTTATCACGGTAGAGGAAGCCAAGGGAACAGAAACAGAGTTGAAAGTTGTAGAAGGTATGCAGTTTGACCGTGGTTACCTCTCACCTTACTTTATTACTGACCCGGAAAGGATGGAGTGTGTACTTCAGGATGCATATATTTTGATTCATGATAAGAAAATATCAGCCGTAAAGGATATTCTACCGCTTCTGGAAAAGGTGGCGCAGAGCGGAAAACCTTTCCTGGTCATTGCTGAAGAAGTGGAAGGAGAAGCGCTGGCCACTCTGGTGGTGAATAAACTCCGGGGAACACTCTCCTGTTGTGCAGTAAAAGCACCTGGTTTTGGTGACAGGAGAAAGGCGATGCTTGAGGATATCGCGATTCTCACCGGTGGACAGGCTATTATGGAAGAACTGGGGCTGAAACTGGAAAATGTGGATTTAAGTATGCTGGGACGGGCAAAAAGAATCATTGTTGATAAAGAGAACACCACCATTGTGGAAGGTGCAGGTTCTGCCTCCAAGATACAGGGAAGAATTAACCAGATAAGGGCGGAAAAGGAAAAAACAACCTCTGACTATGACCGGGAGAAGCTGGAAGAGCGTCTGGCTAAACTGGCTGGTGGTGTAGCGGTAATCAACGTTGGTGCACCAACAGAGACAGATATGAAGGAGCGGAAAGCAAGAGTGGAAGATGCTCTCAGTGCTACCCGGGCAGCAGTAGAGGAAGGGGTAGTTCCAGGTGGCGGGGTAGCTTTATTAAGGTGTCAGGAGGAAATTGATAAACTCAATCTCGCTGACCCTGATGAAGCCACTGGCGCCAAGATTGTAAAGATGGCTCTGGAATCCCCTCTGCGGCAGATTGCGGAAAATTCAGGTCTGGACGGTGCGGTGGCAGCAGAAAAAGTACGTTCCAGTGACAACCCCAATTATGGGTTTAACGCTGAGGCAGACAAGTTTGAGGATCTGGTGAAGGCTGGTATTGTGGACCCAACCAAGGTGGTACGCTCAGCGTTAGAGAACGGATGCAGCATGGCTGCACTTCTCCTTACCACAGAAACTCTTATTACCGAGATTCCGGAGAAGAAGGAGAAGTCAGCACCGCAAACACCGCCTTACCCTGAGTATTAACAGGAAAAGGCCCCGCCTTGCAAGGCGGGGCCTTTCTTTTTGCCTGGATGAAAAGATACCATTTGCTGGTAAGTGGCAGGGTGCAGGGTGTTGGATTCAGGTGGTATGTAAAAGATTTAGCAAGAAAGCAGAATCTGGCAGGCTGGGTGCGGAACCTCTCCAGTGGACAGGTGGAAATTATTGCTGAAGGAGAGGAGAAAGACTGGGTGTTATTTCTTCAGGGGTTAAAGAAGGGTTACCTTGGTGGAAATATTCAGGATATGGAGATACAGGAAGAGGCACCTGCTGGTGAGTTTCAAAACTTTGAAATCAAATTTTTCTGAATGGCAAAAAAATACTCGCAGCTGGCGCAGGCAGGGCTGAAAGAGAAGCTACCCTGCCTGGAGACATTTCCTAATCAGTTCTCCGGTTATACGATTACCAATATAATTCCGGAGTTCACCTCTGTTTGCCCCAGGACCGGACAGCCTGATTTTGGTACCATCACTATTGAATACATGCCGGATAAGCTGGTGGTGGAACTTAAGTCTCTAAAGCTTTATATCCAGAGCTATCGCCATTTAGGTATTTTCTATGAGAACGCAGTCAACCGCATTTTGAAGGATTTTGTCAGGGCGTGCAGGCCAATCCGGGCTAAAGTAACGGGAGAATTTGCTCCCCGGGGTGGCATCCGCACGGTAGTAGAAGCCAGCTATGGTCGGGTGCCCGGCTCTAAAAAAAATTTGACGAGAAGGGATAAAAGGGTTACCCTGTAATATCCATGTATGCCGAGCAACTTGAAAAACTGATAGCCTTACAGGAGCTTGACCTGGAGATAGCAGATTTACAGGAAAAGCTTGCTGTTTTCCCTGAGAAGATGAAAAAATGGCAACAGGAACTGAGCAAACAGGAAGAACAATTGAACCTCATGAGAAAGGAGCATCAAAGATTAAAAGTAACCAGAAGGGAGCGGGAGGCAGAATTGCGGGCGATTGAGGAAGAAATCAGTCGCTTGCAGAAGGTTCTTGACCAGGTAAAGACCAACCGGGAGTATACTTCTGTGCTGAATGAGATTCAAACTGTGAAAGATAAGCAGTCAGTTATGGAGAACACTGTTTTAGAGCTGATGGAAAAGGATGACCAGCTTACTTCTGAGGAAAAAGAATATCTTTCTTCTCTGGAAAAATTTAAGAAGGAAATTCAGGTAAAAGAAAAAGAGGACCAGGAACAGGCAGCTGAACTTAAAAGTTTGCTGGAGGAAAAACAGTCTCTTCGGAAAATGAAGATTCAGGAAATAGAATCAGGTTTGCTTGCTCTGTATGAACGTATTCGTAAAAGGAAAAAGGATGGTATAGCTGTCTGTCGTCTGGTGGTAGATGGAGAAAGTGCCAGCTGCAGTGGTTGTTCTGTCTTTGTCCCTGTTTATGTGGTGGAGAAGGTGAAAAGGAAGGCAGAGGTCGCGCACTGTGAAAACTGTAGCCGTATTCTCTACTGAGTACCAGGCGCAATAAAATTTAATTAAATGGGTGAAATTACTATTTACGTAGATGGTGTTTCTAAAGGGAATCCTGGCCTTTCTGCTTGTGCTGGTCTGGTTTACCGGGATGGGCAACTGGAGAGTCAGTTTGCCTATCCTCTGGGGATAACAACCAACAATGTAGCGGAGTACTGCGCACTGATTCTGGCTTTAGTGGAAGCCAGGCGGCTGGGAAATTACCCGGTAAATATCTATAGTGATAGCTTGCTTTTAGTTAAGCAGATACAGGGTAGTTATCAGGTGAAGGACGAATGGCTGAAAAGGCTTCATTTGATATCCACCAGGCTACTGGGTCTTTTCCCTGATGTCAGGGTGAGGTATATAAGTCGTCAGGGCAACAAAGAGGCTGACAAACTGGCTAATGCCTGTCTGAAGAAACAATACCAAATTAAAGGCAGTCAGGAAAAAAAAGAAGGCGATTCAGCCCAGACGGTGCGGTTACCGCCCCGGGAGCTTTTCGGGGAGGAAAGTCCGGACTCCAGCAGGGAAGGTGGCTCCTAACAGGAGCAGCCTGTGAAGGCTGGAAAGTGCCACAGAAAAAAAACCGCTTCCCTGATAGGGCAAGCAAGGGTGAAAAGGCGAGGTAAAAGCTCACCGGTCCGGTGGCAACACCGGAGCCTGGCAAACCCCACCTGGAGCAAGGTCAAGCAGAACCGGGTCCCTGCCCACGCTGTTGTTACCACAGCTTAAGGTTCGGGTAGACCGCACGAGCTTCAGAGCAATCTGAAGCCCAGATGGATGGTAACCCACGACAGAATCCGGCTTACAGCCGTCTGGGCTAAAAAAGAGAAAAATGGTCAAAAAAAGTGAGATAAGAAAAGGCCTGGATTTACTGAAGAAAAAGTTTGGTGAACAGGCTGTGGAAACAGCAGTAAGGGCAGTGGAAAACTGGAAACTGGAATTGCCTACCTGGTCCTTTGGGAGTTTTGGCGGAGGTCGTTTTTCCGGCTATACACCACCAGCAGCAGCCAGAACAATTGAAGAAAAATTGGACGATATTGCTTTTATTCATACCCTGACTTCTGCTGTGAAGGCTGTGGCTACCCATGTTTTGTGGGATTTTTCTGCTGATGGTTTAACGGTGGATTTTTCTCTGGTGAAACATGTTGCTCTGGAGGCAAAAAGCCGTAGATTGAAGCTGGGCTGTGTCAGTCCTACCTATTTCTTAAAAGGTTTCCATCAAGGTAGCTTTACAGCATTTTGTGAATCCACCCGCAGGAAGGCTGTGGAACAGACAAAATTAGCAGCAAAAATTGCCAGGCAGGTAGGTTCCGGAGTATTAACACTCTGGTTTCCGGATGGTTCCCTTTACCCTGGTCAGATTCAATTACGTCAGGCATACGAAAGAATGCGCGCAACTCTGCTGGAATCCCTGGCTGGCATAATAAAGGAAATGGTTGTCTTGATTGAGTATAAGGTCTTTGAACCTGGAACTTACAGTACCGTGATTCCGGACTGGGGAACTGCTTTTTTGTTAGCCCGGCATCTCGGCCCTGGTGCCGGAGTACTGGTGGATTTAGGTCATCACCATCACACTACCAATGTGGAACAGATTGTTGCGGTATTACTGTCAGAAAAAATACCCTTAGGTTTTCATTTCAATACTCGTTATGCTGCAGATGATGACCAGGCTGTAGAACCTAACCCCCAGCTGGCAAGGATTTTCTATGAACTGGTTAACAGTAAAGAAGAAGGTAATTTCCCCCAGGGTTGTCTTTTTATGCTTGACCAGGCCTGCAGCCGGGAAAATCGTATGGCGGCAGTGCTTCACTCCATTGATTCTTTACAAACTGCTTTAGCCCGGGCGTGTCTGGTAGATACCGCAAGGCTGCACCGACTACAAAGGGAAGATGATATTATCGGAGCTAATCGTCTTTTCAACGAGGCACTGATGCAAGCGGATGTTTCACCAATTCTTCATCTGGTAAGAAGGAATAAGGGGTTACCTGCTGACCCTGTGGCTGCCTATATGAGCAGTGGCTATAGAAAGAAGATAGAAGGCACCCGCTGTTAGTTGATTTTTCCAGTTCCGGATGAATTCCTTTCTCCATGTCTTGTAAGGTGGTCCACTTTTTAATTTTTTCCCGTAACGAAACATCCTTCTTGCCAACTGTAGCAACAAAAACAACGTTTTTCAGATTACCAGCAGGAAACCTTTTCCTCTGTTCTGGCAGGTACTTGACAAAAGTCTGTGCGTGGTTTATAGTCTCAGGTAGAAAATGGTATATTTTGGTGAGTATAGGGGAAAATTAGATAATCAGTGTAGACTGGTCATTCCAGCAAAATTGAGAAGTGTGTTGTGTGCTGGCAAAAACCGGGCTGTTTATATTGTCCGTGGTTTTGAAAAATGTTTTTTCCTTTTTTCTGAGAAAACCTGGCAGCAGGAAAGTGAAAAACTCGGTCAGCTGCCCCTGACCAGAAGTAAGGCAAGAGCTTTCAGTCGCTTCTTTTTTTCAGGAGTGTATCAGTCAAAGATAGACCGACAGGGAAGAGTTCTCATTCCGGAGCTTTTGTTAAACCACGCCGGGATTAGGGATAAAGTAGTGGTAGTAGGAGTGGGGAACAAAATTGAAGTCTGGAGCGAAGAAGTCTGGGATGGTTACTTTACTGAGACAGCACCAATGGCCAGCGAAATCGCAGACCAGCTGGACCTGTGAGCAGCGAAGTCATCAGCCAGTATTGGCGCAGGAAGCTATTTACTGGTTGAACGTGAAACCACCTGGCATATACGTGGACGCAACTGCAGGTAGCGGAGGACATACCGCGCTTTTACTTCAGGTTCAGGGAGTAAAAGTTATTGGTCTGGATAAGGATGAGGAAGCTGTCAGGTATCTTTCTCAGAAATTTGCAGGATATGAAAACTTTAAGCCTGTTCACGGCGGGTTTGAAGAAATGATAAAACTGCTGGCAGAAATTGGTATCCACCAGGTAGATGGGGTGTTTTTTGACCTTGGGTTGTCCCGTGACCAGGTCAAGGCTGCGGAACGTGGTTTCAGCTTTCAGATAGATGGGCCTCTGGATATGCGTTATGACAGAACCAGGGGAATTACCGCAGCGGATATCCTGAATACCTGGAAGAAAGACCAACTGGTGGCCTTGTTCCGGAATTACGGGGAAATAAAGCATCCAGAAAAAGTTGTCCAGGAAATCATGCAGCAAAGAAAAAAAGTACCTTTTCGCCGTACAGGACAGCTTTCTTCTTTAATCTGTTCGCTGGTGCGACGGCGTGGTCACAGACATCCAGCAACACTTTTTTTCCAGGCCCTGCGTCTGGCAGTGAACAATGAACTGGAATGTCTTTCTGCAGGTCTGGAACAAGCCAGACAGTTGCTGAGAAAATCAGGGCGGATGGTGGTTATCAGTTTTCATTCCCTGGAGGACAGGATAGTTAAACATTTTTTCGCCGGATGTGCAGATTTTTCTATTCTTACCAAAAAGCCAGTGGTGCCAGACTTTAATTTAATAAAAACACATCCGGAAAGCCGGAGTGCTAAACTGCGGGCAGCAGAAAAGATATGAAACGGAGAAAACTTGTTGAGCCGGGAGATTCTTATGTTTTTTTTGCTGTTCTGGCTATGTTCCTGATTGTCTTTGTTTTACTTTTTTCAGAATTGATTGACTGTGGTTATGAGATTGAACGGGCGAGAAAGCGTTACCAGGAACTTCTCACTATGAATCAGTTTTATCAGGCAGAAATATTGCGGCTGTCTTCCTTACCTTCACTATGCCAGAGAATGCAGCAGTATGGATTATCACTTTGTATCCCGGAAAAATGGTCCTGGTGGAAATTCAGTATCAGTCCGCAGGCCAAAACTGGGGACGTTAATGGAAAAAACGTGGTCCAGCAATAACCAGCAAATTTTTCTGCACAGAATGAGGTTTGTTCAACTGTGTTTCTTAATTTTATTTATCATCATTTTTCTGGGGCTGGTTTACCGTCAGGTTCTTCGTCCCATGGCTGCGCCCGGGAAAATTGTCAAGGTGGAAATGCCTGTCGCAAGAGGACGAATCCTGGACAGGGCAGGTATTGCCCTGGCTAGCAGTGTACCCAGTTATGGAGTGTACTTGGACTACTGGGAAATTCGGGAAAGGGAAAAAAAAGAGCCAGGATATCTGGAGAGACTTAAATCCACCCTTGCGAAGGTATTGAATATGAGTAACCAGGAAATAGAAGAACGGACTCGCCCTCCGTATCCTCTGGTGCGGAAAATTCTTACTCCTGATGAATACCAGGAATTGAAAAAACAGGATTTAACCGGGCTGGATTTTGTAAGAACCTACCAGCGTGTCTACCCGTTCGGAATTATAGCCGCGCATATCCTTGGCTTTGTGGGCACTGACGGGGAGGGACTGGAAGGTGTGGAGTTTTTTTATGATGCTATGTTGAAAGGGAAAGCTGGTTTATCGCTGGTGGTGAGGGATGGATGTGGCCGTCTCATTCCGTCTCTGGAAAAAGTCTTATGCCGTCCGGAACAAGGTGCGGATTTGATTTTGACCATTGATTTCACTATCCAGAGTATTGTAGAAGAAGAAATTGACAGAGGTCAGAAAATTTTTCAGCCAGCAGGTATCACAGCTATAGTAATGGAGGCTAACACCGGAGAAATTTTAGCCCTGGCTAATCGGCCGGTATATGACCCTAACTGTTTCCAGAAAGTACCGGCTGATTGGCGAAGAAACAGAGCGGTCACTGACTATTATGAGCCTGGTTCTATCTTCAAGATTGTCACTGCTGCAGCCTGCCTGGAGGAAGGCAGGGTTAAATTGGGACAAGAATTTTTCTGTGAGAATGGCCGCTGGTATGTACGTAACCACTGGTTGCATGATGTTCATCCTTACGGCACGCTCACATTTGAACAGATTATTATTAAGTCCAGCAATATTGGCACGGTAAAGCTGGCTCTTTTGCTGGGTGAGGAAACCCTTTATCATTACTGCAAACTTTTTGGCTTTGGTGAAGTCACGGGGATAGATATTCCCGGGGAAATTCCCGGGATATTGAGGCCTCTGGAATCCTGGTCAGGTTATTCCATCACAGCAGTCCCCATCGGACAGGAAGTGGGAATTAATGCTGTTCAGGGTGCCAGGGCAATGGCAGCTTTAGCCAACGGTGGCAGACTTGTAAAGCCTTATCTGGTGAAAGGATTTCGTTCTGGAGCGAATGTCACCTATCTGCACAGGGAAAACAATTGCCCCACTATACTTTCCAGGAACACATGTCAGATTATAAGTAACATCCTGGAAAAGGTGGTCTCCTCTGAAGGCACAGCTCATAAAGCCAGTATTGAGGGCTATCGTATTTGCGGGAAGACAGGTACTGCCCAGAAGTGTATTGGTGGCAGATATTCTTCCAGAGTGGTAGCCTCTTTTGTTGGGTATCTGCACCAGCCTGAAACCAATCTGGTTGTTCTGGTGAGTGTTGACGAGCCCAAAGGGGCACAGTTTGGTGGTTCGGTAGCAGCTCCCATCTTCAGGAATATTTTGTGGAGAATACTCCAGTACAAAAAAATTGCCCCTGCCCAGCATCAGGAGTTTCTGGCTGATAATTCTCCCGGAGTTTCAGTCTCTCAAAAGAAAGATAACCATGAAACTAAAAGAGCTAATTAGAGATATTCCGGTCCGCCGAGTTATTAACTTCAATAATGTGGAGATTGCCGGTCTGGCATACGATTCGCGTAAGGTAAGGCCAAATTTTCTTTTTGCAGCAATTCCTGGAACCCAGAAGGATGGACATGCCTATATTCACGATGCGATAGACCGGGGAGTATCTGCGGTACTGATGCAACGGAAGGATATAGTTATTCCCTCAACTGTTGCAGGACTGGTTGTGGATAACACCAGGCAAACCCTGGCACAACTGGCTGCAGTTTTTTTTGGCCATCCTTCAAAACGGCTGCAGGTTACTGGTATTACCGGCACCAAGGGGAAAACCACAACTGCCTATCTACTGCAGGCTCTTCACCAGCAGGCAGGAGAAAATTGTGGTCTGATTAGTACCATTAACTACCAGATAGGAAAGCGGGCCATTACTTCCTCCAATACTACTCCAGAAAGTCTGGATTTACAGGAGATGATGGCGGAAATAGAAAGGTCTGATTGTCGCTCTGTGGTGATGGAGGTTTCCTCTCATGGAAGTGACCAGGGCCGTATCGCAGAGATACATTTTGATACCGGTCTGCTTACCAATGTAGCCTCCCACGAACATCTTGATTATCATGGGACTTTTAAAAACTACCTTCAGGCAAAGATAAAATTCTTCAGCCAGTATCTTGTTTCCAGTGAAAAGAAGAATAAGGTTGCAGTTATTAACCTGGATGAGCCGGTAGCCAGGCATTTTCTTTCTGCACTGGCAGGAAAAGATGTGCGGGTGGTTACCTGCGGGAAAAGTGGGAAAGCACAGGTGAGGCTGGTTTCCTTCAATCTTGACCGTAAAGGTAACAATCTTAAGGTAATGATAGATGGCCAGCAGCAGGAGTTTTTTTCGCCTCTTCTGGGTCTGGGAAATGTTTATAATGCTTTGTTGACCATAGCTTATGGCTGGGCGAGAAACTTTCACCTGGACATAATACGTGCAGCTTTATCTAAACAGGTATCTGTGCCCGGACGGTTTGAGATTGTAGACGCCAAGCAGCCTTTTTCTGTGGTGGTGGATTATGCCCATACTGCTGATTCTCTGAAGTCCTTATTACTCTCTGTTCGGGCTTTACGGCCGGAACGCATAATTGTGGTTTTCGGTTGTGGTGGAGACAGGGACAGGAGCAAGCGTCCACTGATGGGTGCTGTTGCCGCCAGGTTAGCGGATTTAGTCATCATTACTTCAGATAATCCGCGGAGTGAAAATCCCTTACAGATTATCCAGGATATTATGAAGGGGATATCTTTTCTGCGGCGGCGGCGCTGTGTGGCAATTGTAGACCGCAGAGAAGCAATCCGTCAGGCTATCAGTTTTGCCAGGCCAGGAGATTTTGTGGCCATTGCGGGTAAAGGACACGAAACTTACCAGATTTTTCAGAAAACAGTAATTCCTTTTGATGACAGAGTAGAAGTCAGGAAAGCCTTAGAAGATTTAGCCCTGAAAACAGGCAGAGAAAAGGAGTAAGGTTGGTTCCCGTCAGGCTGGGACAGATAGAAGAATGGTGTAAGGGACAGCTGGAGCGTGGAGACCCGCAGCAACTGGTCACCGGTATAAGTACTGATTCCCGGACTATTAAACCGGGCTGCGTTTTCATAGCCTTAAAAGGGCCAAGATTTGACGGGCATGATTTTGTGGCAGAAGTGTTTAGAAAAAAAGCAGTGGCTGCTGTTGTCAGGAAAGATTTCCCTTTTCCGGATGGCAGTCTTATCAGGGTTTCGGATACCACCAGGGCTCTGGGTGAGATTGCTGAAGCCTATCGCAAACAGTTTCACGTGGAACTGCTGGGTATAACCGGAAGTTCTGGCAAAACTACCACCAGAGAAATAGTTACCAAAATTCTTTCCGGAAGATACAACGTACTGGCCAGCCAGGGCAATTTTAATAATGAGATTGGTTTACCTTTAACTCTCCTGCAGCTGCAACCATGCCATAAGTTCTGTCTGGCAGAAATGGGTATAAATCATCCTGGCGAGATGCAGAAACTCTGCCGGATATCTCATCCGACCTCGGGTTTAATTACTGCCATAGGATGGGCACATGCAGGATTTTTCAAGAGTTTGAAACAGATTGCTTTGTCCAAAGGGCAACTTCTGGTAAACCTGGAAGGAGGCCGCCTTTCTTTTCTCAATGCCGACGCACCTTATTATCCTCTTCTGAAAGACCTGGCCAGGGGTTCTGTATTTTCTTTTGGAGTGAAAAATCCTGCTCACTTACAGGGCTATGTGATAAAAGAGGATTTGTTTTCCTTTGTGTTCAAAGTAAAAAATAGCTCGGCCTGCTTTCAGATGAACTTCTGGAATCCGCATTGGATTTATGCTGGTCTGGCAGGGTTAGCAGTTGGGCTGGCCTTCGGTATCCCGGAGAAAGTTACAGGTGAAGTCCTGGCAGAAATTCAACCTTTACCTGGCCGCGGTCAGGTATGGAAACTTAATGGTATTACTGTTATTGATGAAAGCTACAATTCTAATCCTGATGCTTTGCTGCAGTCTTTGGTTGCTCTGACAAAAAAAAGGGTGCCAAGAACTGTAGCCATCCTGGGTGATATGGCAGAACTGGGAAGACGCTCGGCTTATTTTCATGTGAGGATTGGCAGGATGTTAAAGCGTCTGGCCCCAGGAATGGTTTTTCTGATAGGAGAAAATATGCTTTACGCCCATGGGACTGCAGAAGAAAAGTCTCATTTCCATTTCTCCAGACTGGAAGATTGTCTGGAGGTTCTACCGGGATATCTTCAAGAAGGAGATTTGGTTCTAATTAAAGGTTCGCGGATGATGGGGATGGAGAGAATTGTTTCTTTCCTGAAAAATTATTACGGGGGAAATTATGCTGGCTGATTGGCTTTACGGCTGGAATAACTTGTGGTCCGGGTTTAATGTTTTCCGGTATATCACTGTACGTACAGCCCTGGCAACATTTACTTCGCTTTTCTTTTCTGTGTTACTGGGACCTGTCCTCATTAAAAAGCTGAAGAACTTTTGCCACCCAACATTACTTACCTTCCGGGAAAATAAAAGCACCACTCCCACAATGGGTGGCTGGCTTATCGTTGGTACATGTTTTCTTTCCGTCTTTTTATGGGCAAACCTGAAAAATATTTATATTCTGCTGCTGGTTCTGGTAATGGCCTGGCTGGCCATCTTTGGTTTCTGGGATGACTACCTGAAACTGACACTAAAAAATCCCAGAGGTTTAAGACCGGCAGTTAAAGTAATCGGGCAGGCTGGAGTGGGTTTTCTCACAGGCTTGATTCTGTACTACCATCCTGCTCTGGGATTTAACACTGACGTAGCCTTGCCTTTTTTGAAAAAGATTCTTCTTCCTTTAGGCAGCTACTACATTCTTTTTTCTACCTTCATTATTGTGGCTACTTCCAATGCCGTAAACCTCACCGACGGTATGGATGGTCTGGCGATTGGACTGGTTTTAATGGTGGTTCTGGCTTACGGGGGCATTGCCTATCTGGCTGGTAATATCAATTTTGCAAACTACCTGAATATTATTTATGTCCGGGGGGCAGGGGAAGTATGTGTGTTCTGTGGGGCACTAATTGGTTCCAGTCTTGGGTTTCTCTGGTATAACTGTTATCCTGCGGAAATTTTCATGGGCGATGTAGGTTCTCTGCCCCTGGGTGGAGTAATCGGACTTCTTTCCATTTTTGTTAAGCAGGAAATCTCCTTAATCTTTGTGGCAGGAATTTTTGTCCTGGAAGCAATTTCTGTAGTCTTACAGGTCATTTCGTTTCGTACCAGGGGCCGACGTATTTTCCGCATGACACCCATTCATCACCATTTTGAGCTGGCTGGCTGGCCGGAGACAAAGGTAGTAGTAAGATTCTGGATAATTGGTTTGATTCTGGCTCTGTTTACTGCCATCACACTGAAAATCAGGTGAAAAAATAAAAATGGAATGGAAAGGTAAACGCGTGCTGGTGGTAGGACTGGGTGAAACCGGCTGGGCAGTGGCTAAATGTCTGAAAAATAAAGGAGTACAGGTTACAATCACAGAAAAAAACTCCAGTCCGTTTATGCAGGAAAAAGCCAGGTGTTTAAGGGAAGAGGGAGTGGAAGTAGAGCTTGGTTCCCATAAAGAGTCATCCGTGAAAGATTGTGACCTTGTAGTTCCCAGCCCGGGAGTACCTGCGGATAGCTTGCCACTGAAGCTGGCTAAAGCCCTGAAAAAACCGGTTCTAAGTGAAATTGAGGTAGCCTTCCGGCTTTCCGCCAGTAAAAAAATCATTGCCGTAACAGGAACCAACGGTAAAACAACCACAAGCAGTCTTCTTGGCTTTCTTCTGCATAAGGCCAAACTGCCTTACCTGGTTTGCGGGAATATCGGGAATCCTTTCATTGGTGAACTGAATAATTTAACTTCTGCTACCTGGGTAGTTTTAGAAGTAAGTAGTTTTCAGCTGGAGTATGTAGAAGAGTTTAAGCCCCAAATCGGGATTTTGCTTAATGTCACCGCAGACCATCTTGACCGTTACCGCACAATGGAAGAATATTTTCAGGCAAAGGCGCGGCTTTTTTCCAGACAGCAGATGGATGACTGGGCGGTATTAAATTATGATGATTTTTTCTGCCAGTCACTGAGAGAAAGAATCAGTGCCAGGAAAATCTTTTTCAGTCTGGAGACGAGAAACAAAGGACTCTGGTATCAGGACCAGGAAGTCTGGTCCAGTTTGAAAGGGAAGGAAGAAAAAGTTTGTAGTCTGAAAGATGCAGTCTTGTTTGGAAAGGGCAATCTTCAGAATATGCTGGCAGTATCAGCAGTGGGCACAATTCTAAATCTGGGTCGTGGTGTCCTGGAAGAAACATTCCAGCAGTTTCCACCCCTGCCTCACCGGATGGAAAAGGTTGCCCGGATAGACGGTATCTGTTTTGTTAATGATTCCAAAGCGACAAATGTGGATTCTGTGAAGAAAGCACTGGAAACATTTCCTGACAGAAGTGTAGTCCTTATCATGGGTGGTAAGGATAAAGGATTTTCTTTTAGCGAACTGCAAGACCTGGTAAGAAAGAAGGTTTCTTATCTCCTTGTTCTGGGAGAAACGGCAAAAAAGATTAGCGAGCAACTGGGAGACTGCGGAGTGCCTATTGTTTTTGTTTCCAGTCTGGTGGAAGCAGTCAAGACAGGATATGAGAAAGCCAGAGTTGGACAAACTGTACTTCTGTCTCCTGGTTGTTCTTCCTTTGACATGTTTACCAATTACAAGGAGCGAGGCGATGTCTTTAAGAACGCGGTCAAGGCTCTACGATAGAATCTGTATGACCAGCGGGATTTTGCTGATTTTAGGCACAGTAGTTGTTCTCAGTTCCTCCACAGGGTCAGCAATTGAAAGAACAGGTAATCCGCTTTACTACTTCCAGAGGCATCTTCTCTGGCTGGCGATTGGCGGGCTGGCTATGGTGGGAGTTAACAAATTTGGTATCAACAGGCTGGAAAGAAGCAGCTGTTTCCTTCGCTGGATTTTTATTGGTTCTGTCCTGCTTCTTCTGGTTCCCGTATTCGCGAAAACTTTACGGTGGGTTATCATAGGTCCTTTCAGTTTTCAGCCAGCAGAACTGGTGAAGCTTACCTTTATTCTTTTCCTTTCAGACTATTTGAGAAAAAACAGGCATCTGAGCTATAAGGCAAAAAATCTTTTCTGGCCTGTGTTTTCCTTTCTGGTGGTAACAGGGATTCTCCAGCTGCAGAAAGACCTGGGAACCTTTGTCATTATCTTTCTCTTGTTGGGTCTTCTTCTGCTGCTGTCCGGGCAACCAAAAAAACATTTAATTTTCCTCGGTTCTTGCGGGGTTGTTCTTTTTATTCTCTTGATCTTCCTTTTTCCGTACCGGCTGGTACGGGTAGTCTCTGTATTCAGTGGAGCAAAGGACGTTATGGGGAAGGATTATCAACCGTTTCAGTCTAAGGTAACATTAGGAACAGGTGGGCTTGTTGGACGGGGGATAGGTGCTGGTTTGGCGAAACTTCTTTATTTACCAGAGGCGCACAAAGACTATGTTTACGCTGTTGTGGGGGAAGAAATGGGGCTGGTGGGAACTTCTATGGTTCTCCTATTTTTTGTTATTTTGACTTTTTCCGGGTTAGAACTGGCACTGAGAGCCAGGAGTGATTTTCAACGTTTCCTGGCTGCTGGGATTGGCGGCTTATTCGGTTTTCAATTTCTGCTTCATGCCAGTGTTGTGCTGTGTATAGTCCCGGCCAAAGGTACCACCTTACCTTTTTTCAGCGTGGGTGGGTCCTCTTTACTGGTTAATCTGATTGGTCTGGGAATTCTTCTGAGTATTGCCAGGCAGACATGTTTTCCAGCATCTTTAGATGACTTACAGGAATCTTCTCTTCTGGAGTATGAAAGGGCCAGGCATTTTACCTGGCGCCGTTATAGACCCCTTCGTTTGAGACTTCCATTTTTTTCCAGGTGAGAAGTCTTTTCTAAGAGGAGGGTGAAACGGCCGGTAGTATAGACGGGAAGGGTTAGTTCCTCGGCTGTTTTCTGTTCCGGACCAGGCGGCATATGGAAAACGGTCTGAAGAGAAAAACTAAAATTTCCAGTAAACTTGATTAGTTCACCTGCAGCCCGGTCAAAGGTAAATATTCCCCCGGCAAGATTTTTCCCCTGGAGGGAAACGGTAATGTCCTTCTCGCTTTTCGTTTTCCTGATATTCTGACCAGCAGCCAGCCTGATGAAAGCCTGACCATTTTTTTCCCCGGTGTAGGTATAAGTAAACTCAAATTCACCCAGGGGTAAGCCGGGAAAATTTAGTGAGCCAATACTCTGTTTCCAGGATGACCCGGGGTTTAAAGAAGAGGAAGAAAATTTCGGCAACAAGTTAAGGAACTGAAAAAGGTTGATGGCTGCCGGGGTAATCTGCTCTGACCCGGTTATATTACCCTGATTGTCCATGGTGAGTCGTAAAACTCCGAATAAAGGCGAACATTGTGTTTCAGAAGAACTTAAGTCCTCCAGGATATTGGCTCCAACTTTTACCAGGCTCCTGCGGGTTTCCAGACGGAGACAAACAATCCCCTGATTTACTTCTTCCGGGATAATTAAAAGATGGGTACTTATGGAAAGATTACTTTTCTCCTCAGTTTTTCGCTGGTAGGAGTAGCTGGTAGTTCCTTGCAGTTGCAGTTTGTACTCCAGAATCTGTCCGACTCTAAATCTGTACCAGGCAGTCTCTTGTGCTAAAAGAAGTGCCGGGGACAGTAAGCAAAGAAAAATTTCTTTCATGAAATTTTCTGCACTGCCTGACGGAGTTTTTCCACTGCCTTTTGAAGATTCTCCATACTGGTGGCAAAGGATATCCTGATATAGGAATCTGCGCCAAATTCTTTACCTGGTACTACAGCGAGAAGATATTCTTCCAGAAGCCGGCTGGCTAACTCTGTGGAAGAAAAATGTCCCCAGGAAAGGAAAATATAAAACGCACCCTCAGGTCTGGGATAGGAAATTTGTGCTGGAAGGTTCTGCAGAAGAAACAACCGGCGACGGGAGAATTCTTCCACCATTTTTTCGTAAAGATCATTCTTTGCCTGTAAAGCTACTATGGCTGCCTTCTGGACAAAGGAAACTGGATTGGAGGTTGTCTGGCTCTGGATGCTGGCTATAGCAAGAGCAATTTCTCCCGGGGCCGCAACATAACCTAACCGCCATCCAGTCATGGAAAAAGTCTTGGAAAACCCATTGACGACAATGCACCGGTTTTGTATCTCCTTATCTAACGAGGCTATACTTACGGCTTTGTTACCATCAAAAACAATTTTTTCATAAATTTCATCAGAGATACACAAAATGTTATTTGCCAGAAGAATTTCTGCCAGCTTCTCCAATTCTTTTCTGGTATAAACCACGCCGGTAGGATTACAGGGAGAATTCAGAATAAATGCTTTGGTCCTGGGGTTTATCAACTCCTTTAAGTGGTCAAGGTCTGCAGTAAACCGCTCGTTGCGCGCACAGATGACCGGCTTACCGCCAGCCAGTTTCACCATTTCCGGGTAACTAACCCAGTATGGTGCCGGGATAATCACCTCGTCTCCCTGGTCCAGGATAGCCAGCATGACATTAAAAAGGGAATGTTTGGCTCCGTTGGAAACGATAATCTGCTCCGGTTGATACCGCAAGCCGTTTTCCCGGAAAAGTTTTTCACAGATAGCCTCACGCAGCTGGCTGATACCGCTGGAATCAGTGTATTTGGTAAAACCCTGCTTCAGTGCCTCTATGCAGGCCTGTTTGATTTCTAAAGGAGTATCAAAATCTGGTTCTCCAGCGGAAAGGTTAATTACTTCCACCCCGTTTTGTTGCATCTGGCGGGCTTTACGATTAATGGTAAGTGTGGCGGAAGGTTGAATTTCTTGCGCCCTGAAAGAAACAAATTTTCTCATTTTTTGCTCCTGTTACTCCACCGGAAAGCACTCCGGATGGGCCCGGGGACCAAATTTTTGTTCGGCTTCCTGCAATCTTTTTCTTTGCTGTGCGAGAATCTCAGATACTTCCTCTGGTGCGTCAGCCACATTTTTTTGGTGAAACTTCTCAACCCTGGCAAGTTTTTCCAGGTTTTCCGGCACCCGCAGGGTAAACTGCTTGACATAATCCTGCTGCCTGTACTCTTTATTCAGAACCTGGTGAAAGAGTGCACGCAAATCTTCAAAACAGGGAATGTAACCTGTGGGTGCACGTCTTGCTTTTACCTCACCATGGATGCGTAGCTCCATCCATTTAATCCAGACATGCTTATCTTTTACTTCGTTAACAAAATTTCCTTTTTCGTCGCGCAGAAAATAGTTAACTGCAAAAATAAAAGGGGGTTTTTTCAGTTTATTGCCAAAAACCAGATTATTCTGGATGTATTTTCCCAGAGGAATAGAAACGAAATCCTGAATGGACATAAGGTTAATTTCCTGGATACCTTCCTGCCCAATGATAGCATAGGTGGTTTCAGTTTCCAGGCAGGCTCCATAAGCAACTATTCCATGCTGCCAGTTAAAACTTTGCTGACAGGGGAACCAGGCAGAAGCATCCCTTCCTCCATAAATGATACCGGAAAGTTCCACTCCTTCGGGATTGTTGAGGTTTTCATCGCAGTTTTCTAAGTTCTTCAGGGCTACCGTGTAACGAGCATTCTTATGAGCAAAAGGTATTTCGTTTCCCTGGTCATCTTTTTTACCGGAAAACCATTCTCCAGAAAAATTGTAGCCGCTATCAGGTACAGGGATACCCATTCCCAGCCAGTAAGGACGTCCATCTTTAATCAGAACATTGGAGAAGATAACTTCCCCTGGACTGGTTAAGATTTTCCAGATGATGGGGTCATCTTTGGCGTTGACGTTTTGAATGATACCAAAGATACCAGACTCTGCGTTCACCGCCCGGCACTGGCCATCTATGGCTCGGAAATAAGCGATATCATCTCCCAGGATGGTCTCTCCTGGCAGCATAGCAGTAGAGGTTTTCCCGCAGGCACTGGGAAAAGCACCAGCCAGATAAGTTTTCCGCTGGTGCGGACCTTTGACTCCCATCAGAAACATATGTTCTGCCAGCCACCCTTCTTTATCGGCTTTCCTTATAGTTAACCGGAGAGCCAGTTTTTTTAAACCCACAGTATTTCCTGCATACTGAGTATTCACGCTATAAACTGTGTTGGTGAGGTAATCTATATATATACGTTTCTTTTCCGGTTCAGCACTTGTCATTCTCTTATTCAATTTTCCTGCTGAATGTAAGGTTGCCAGAAAATCAGCCTTCTGTCCCAGACGTTTAAATTCTTCATAACCCGGTCTGTATAGCAGATTCAGAGAGTGGGAGACATAATAGGAATCAGTGCATTCCACACACGGAATACTGAAGACAGAATTAGCTGGTCCTAATGTCAGAAAACGGACAATCATGGTGCGACCCTTCATAGAACCCCGGAGTAGATTCCTTATTTCTGCCAGTCCGGTTTCTCTTTCTATCTGGTTTAAAGCAGGGCTTAGTTTGTCTGATTCAGGCACAAGATATTTAGTTACCTCTCTGTCTCTTCCCTGGTCCTGGATACCGTCAAAATGGACAGTATGACCAGGGATAGCTAAAGGTATCTCCTCACCCAGAGATATGGCTTGCTGGCGGCTGTATTCTATATCTTCCGGGGAATCTGTGCTCACCCAGATATTTTCCGGTTCACACAGTTTTATTGCTTCCGCGATGAAGGAATGAAGTTTTTGATTCTCAATGGCAGCTAAAAGCTGGTAACTTCTGAAAGAAATTTGCTCTCTGAGACTGTTTAGAGCATCTGACATATTTTCTCCTTTTGTTAGCTCCGAGAATATTTGAGCATAACATATTTCCTCCTGCCTGGTCAAACTGCGTACTAAACAAAAATTTATTCTTGCCGTCAAAATTATGTTAAACTTCCTTTTCAAAAATGAGACGCATATCTGCTCTGCTTGCTTGCTCTCTCCTTGTTATTATTTTTACCTGGAAGCAGCCTTCTGCTGAGGTTGTCCGGGTTAGATACAACAAAAATTCTCCTACCCTCGGGATTCAGGAGGCAGTGGATTCTTTATCCGGTAAAGGCGGAACAGTTTTTGTCCCGGCTGGTCGTTACATCTTAAGGTGCCCGGTTTTTCTGGATGCCAGTCACAGCAATCTGACCATTACCGGGGAAGGGGAAGCTACCATCCTGGAGACAGATGCCTATGAGTACAGGCTAAACCTGGTTGCTGATGGTAAAACCGGGCAGAAGCATATTCTGGTTGATGATACTTCTTTTGTGAAAATCGGAGACGGCCTCTACATTTATGAAAATGGTAACGATTTTGGTGCCGGTACAGTAGTCAGGGTTACCGGTATCCATGGAAAGCTGCTTGCTCTTAACAGTCCCCTTATTGATACCTACAATGTGAAAAACCAGGCTATTGCCAGACACATTTTTAATGTATTCTGTGCTCATAGTGTGGTTAATCTGACTATCCGGAATTTGAAATGTCTTGGCAACCTCAGGAGAACATTTACTACCAGTAGCTGGGTAGGGAACTCCGTATTTTTTCTTGATGGTGCAAATATAACTATCAGGGAAGTAACCGTCCAGGACAGTCCGGCTGATGGTATTTATATTGGTGGGCATAATGGTGTTAAGGTTGTGGACTGCCGGTTAGAAAATATTGCTCAGCGAGGCATTCACCTGGCTGGACACCGTGGTCAGCAAAGAATGGGCGGGACAGTTTCGGGAAATATCATCAGTAAGGTAGGAGATTATGGGATTTATCTCTGTGACAACTGTCGGGGCCTGGTGTTAAAGGGAAACAGGATTTTTGATACTGGCTTTTATGAAGGTCCGGCTGGAAGAATCACCCATACCGAAGAGATTCCTCCCGCGGATATGGCAAGAACAGGGCTACTGAAAAATTTGTTGCCTGCCTGTACCAGACCTGCTGGAATTGGGGGTCTGGGTGCTGGTGGTGATGCTGATAATCTTATCGCCGAAAACATTATTTATCGCATTAAAGGCAGCGGTATCGCCTTCCAGCGCTGGGTTACAGAGAACCAGCCCGGTCGCAATATGGTTATCATCGGTAACAACATTTTTAATGTTACCGGACCGGGTATTTTTGTTTATGGAGGTTCGGGAATCCTCGTTTCAGGAAATACAATCTCCCGGAGTGGAACAGGACTGACGATAAAAGCAAGCAGTTACTGTTACATCCAGGGAAATTTCATCAACCAGGCAGGAGCTGGTATCCAAATTTATTCCTTTCAGTCGTGGGTAGAAAAAAATATTATTTCTCACAATAGCATTCTTGACTGCCCGAAAGCAATAGTCAAGGCAGGTCAGGTCCGGAATAACATAGTGAAGGATAATTACTTTTTGCGGAGTGAATAGTTGTTCAGTTTTTCCTGCTGTTGCTTTTTCTTCTCGCTGAGGGTAAAATGAAAAACAAAGGGAGGCATTATGCCTTACGACATAGTGATAAGATTTTGCTGGATAGTAATAACCATCTGCATTGCTTCTCTAACAGTTTATCTTTTTTCCACTCTCAGGCGTCTGAACAGGATTTTGAAAGATGTGGAAGAGGTAACAGGGAGAGTAAGACCGGTGGTGAGATTTCTCAGCAATGCATTACAAACAGGAAAAAATTTAATGAAAGTCTTATCTTTTTTTCGGGCAAGAAGAACAAAGAACAGAAAGGGGGATAAAAATGGCTGAGAACGGAAATGAAGTCAAGGGTTTAGTAGCTGGAATGGTCATCGGAATGGCTCTTGGGGCAATTTTGGGCATTCTTTTTGCTCCTGTGAGCGGACAGGAAGCCAGAAATCGGCTGAAAGCTTTTCTGGAAGAATTACCTGAAAAGGCGAAAGATTTAGGGGAGAAAGCCAGACAGGTTTTGAAGAAAAAAGAGGAGCAACAGGTTTAAGCTAACCTGTTCTAAAAAAATCTCTGATTTGTCTTGCGCCGAACCTGGAAGTCAGGAAAAGGCAAAGTCCCAGCAGTATCATACCCAGGACGCCAAGGGCACTGGCAATACCTGGACCATCGGTCAGTCTTCCTGCTAAACTGTAAATCACCTTTGCCAGAGGAAAGAACCTTTCCTGAAAAGCAAGAATCAGGCTACTGCTAACTTCCAGCATAGAAAAAGCAAAGACCATAATAGCACCACTTATCAAGCCCGGGGTAACCAGAGGTAAAACAATCCGCCGGAAGGTTGTCCGGGGTTTGGCTCCCAGGCTGGCTGATGCTTCTTCCAGTTGCTCATTTAGCTGCTGGAAGCTGGCGCAGGCACTTCTTACCAGATAAGGTAAGCGTCTGACCGCATATGCTGCTACCAGCAGGACCACAGGATTCTTTCTCGGGTCCACCCAGGTTCCGGAGAAGGCAGTACAGTAAGAGAAACCAAGAGCAATCCCGGGAATAGCTAAGGGCGTCATGGCTAAGGTGTCCAGGAGTGGTTTTGTCCGGAACTGATGTCTTATCAACAAAAAACCGATGGTAAGTCCGAAAATAATATCTATCCCGGTAGCCAGAATACTGAAAAAAAGGCTGTTGATAATACCTGTTCTTGTAAGGGGATGGTTCAGTACCTTGAGATAATGATGGAAAGAATAATCCGAGGGCAAAATAGAGAAAAACCAGCGCCGGGCAAAAGAACTGAGGATAACACTAAGATGGGGAAGAAGGCTAACTGCTGCCAAGAAAAACAAAACAAAACAGACAGTTAATCTCCTGGTGCCAGAAAGAACCTCTTTTGTCAGGGGAAAAGGAGTACGGCCGGTAGTGTAGATTGACCTTTCCACTGTCTTTTTGGTAAGAAGGAAAAGCACGGAACTCAAAAGTAAAACTATCAACACCAGTGAGTATCCAGCAGGGTTGATGTTAACATCCTTCAACGCGTTGAAAATCTGTACCGGCAAAAGTTGGGTATATTCAAAAACTAAGGGTGTTCCCAAATCGGTCAGTGACCAGATAAAGATAATAGCAGAGGCTGCAAAATAGCCTGGCCGGAGTAAAGGGAAAGAAATATACCGAAAAGTCTGCCAGGGAGAAGCACCCAGACTGGCACTGGCTTCTTCACACGAGCGGTCAAAGTTAGCCATGGCTGCGGAAATATTCAGGTACATAATGGGGTACAGATGAAGAATTTGCAGGATGGCAATACCCAGAAGACCACTGCCCAGCCAGGGGATAGGCGTATGCATAATTCTTAACCGGAGAAGAAGTAAATTGAGAGAACCAAACCGTGCCAGAAACTGCTGCATACCGATAGCACCCACAAAAGGACTGATAATCACAGGCAGAATAAAGACCAGCCGATAAAAGCTGGCACCAGGAAAACTGTATCTGGTAAGAAGCAAAGCTAAAGGAATTCCCACAAGAGTTGTCCCTGCCAGAGTAAAAACTGCCAGCAATAAACTGTTAAAGAGGGAGCGCAATACTAAGGAGTTAGAAAGGATTGAGGCAAAAATACTTAAGGAAAACCGGCCGTTAACCAGTAAACCCTGTGGCAAAAGCCATAGCAATGGATAAACGAGAAAGAGTGCCAGAAAAAGGTAAGAAACAAAAATTAACAATTTTTTCATTGCTGGTGGGGTTCTATCCCTTTTTCCTCGCAGAAAAGGAAGAATCTATCAGCTGGCACTGAGAAAGAGAGTTTTTCTCCAGTCTGGAGTCTCCGGCCCACTTCGAGGGGCAGATGTAGAATGAAATTCTTGTTGCTGGAAGTTGTACCTGTCACCCTGATAATACCCTCTCCCATCTCCAGTTCAGCTACTATCATGTAGAAAACATTTGTCTGAGCAGTCTTCAGACTTATGCTTTCCGGCCGGAAGCCTATTTCTACTTTCTGCCCGGGTGGCAGGTTTCCTTTCCCGGAGACAAAAATTTGTCCCTCAGGGGTTTCTATTTCCAGAAGCCCGGCTGTGGTTCTTTTTACAGTGCCAGTAAGTATATTAAGGAAACCAACAAAATTAGCCACAAATTTATTCTGCGGCTGGAAATAGAGTTCCAGAGGATTCCCTGTTTGTTTGACTTCACCCTGGTTCATCACTGCCATCCGGTGGGCCATACTGAGAGCTTCATGCTGGTCATGGGTTACATAAATCATCGTAACCCCTGTTTCTTTCTGTATTTTCTTAATCTCCTGTCTCATTTCCTCACGCAGGTGAGCGTCAAGATTACTCAATGGTTCGTCCAGAAGCAAAAGTCTTGGTCTCACGATGAGGGAACGGGCGAGAGCCACCCGTTGTTGTTGACCACCGGACAGTTGAGTGGGGAAAAGGTTTTTCTGAGCTGTCAGATGGGTTATCTGCAGCATTTCTTCTACACGCTGGCGAATGAATTTTTCCGGAAGTCTTCTCAGTTTTAAGCCGTAGGCTACATTTTCCCAAACAGTGAGATGCGGCCAGAGTGCGTAGTTCTGGAAAACCAGACCAATGTGTCTGTCGTACGCAGGCACAGAAGTGATATCCTCACCGTCCAGAAAGATGCGGCCACGGTCTGGCTGGCAGAAACCAGCAATAACTCGTAAAAGTGTTGTCTTGCCACATCCGGAAGGACCAAGCAAGAAGAAAATCTCTCCTTCTGCTACCTGAAGGTTGATACTGTTTATCACGGGTGTTGACCCGAATTTCTTTGAAATATTTTCCAGAGAAAGGAGCGTGTTTTTCATGGCAGTCCATAAAGATACTTTATTTCTTTGGCTACCATTGTAAACTTCTCCCGGGAAAGATTCAACCATCTGGTAAGATACTGGTTACGGAAAACCGGGTCAGACCAGTTTTCCCAGAAAAAACGCTGGGCTACAGGTTTTATCGGAAGCTGGTAAAACTGATTCCAGAGATGCTGTTTAGAACATACGGTCACCAGTCGCCAGGCTCTCTTCAATTCAGTATGGCAGTCTATAACGCAGGCACCTAACAAATCGTTTAACAGCGTCCAGCGTTTACCAGCCAGAGAAAAATCATACCGCAGAAAACTCTGCCGCAGGTAAGGGTTAGCCTTGCCGAAAAGAACTCCTGGATGCTGATATGTTTTTGGTCTGATACTCAAACGGTTAAGGGCAAATTCTTCTGGCCCGTCTTCTGCCCCTGGAGGCAGCATCCATACCAGTTGACCTTTCTCAGAAAGAAGGAATTCAAGAAAACGGCGGGCTGTGGTCAGATTAGTAGCACCTTTTAAGATAGCAATAGCATCAGGATTAATTACTGTCAGTTCAGGAAGGGCAAAGTCTATATTTTCTGAGCCATTCACCTGAATCTGGGCCAGGGCGTAGGAATCAATACACAGAGAAATAGCTACATCACCTAACGCGGTTGCTCTGGCTACCTGACTGGCGCTGGAGGAAAAATGCCTGGTGTTTCCAGCCAGTGACAGGATAATTTTCCACCCCTTTTCCCAGCCATAAGCCTGGAGAATGATTTCGTACATCATGTGCATGCTGCCACTATGGCGGGGGTCAGCTGCACCTACCCAGGAGAAATATTCAGGTCGGGCTAAATCTTCCCAGGTGGCAGGATAAGGAAGTTTGAGATAATCCAGAACCTTTTTATTGTAAAGTATTCCGAAACTGCTTAGCACCACTCCGTACCAGTAACCTTCCGGGTCGTAGTTGGGTACACCCAGACAGCTTTCTGGAATATCCTTTAAGATTTTTTTGTCTAAAACATACCTTTGCAAAAGTCCTTTCTCTTTCAATCTGAGATAGGGGTCCAGACCACCACCAAAAAATATATCAATATCAATCCCGGAGGGATTTTTCTGGAAGAGAGATTCCACCAGTCTTAAATCATCAGATGTACCACCCTGGTCAATCCAGTCCAGGTTAACCTGCTGTCCATATTTTTCCCTGTACCATTTCTGAAATTTTTTTGTTATCTCCACACGGATACCTTCCCAGTGAGGGGAGATAATTACCAGATGGTCAGCTGCTGGCAAAAACTGTAGATTGGCTAAAAGCAAGAAAAAGGGAAGATAACGTCGCACCGCTGTCCTCCTTTGCGGTCATGATTATAGCAGAAAGGGAGAAAATCGTCATCTAAATTGTCCCGGGAAGAAACTTGTAGTACACTGAAGAAAACGAATTTTTGGAGAAGTCAGTGAACGAGGAGAAGGGAAGAAAAATAGGTTTGCGACACTACCTTTTCTGGATGGTTCCGGGAACAATTTGCCTATCTGCAGTGCTTCTGATTTCTGTTTTTCATTCCGCAGAAAAAGTTCTTTCCTCACTCCGCCAGGGAAAAACAGGTAAACTTGCTCTTTCTTCCTTTCAGTCCATCTTCAGGGCTCCGGAAAGCTGGAAGGTATGGCTTTCTCAGTGTGAAGTCGTGGATGTCGCTTTCTGGAATAACCACTACTTTGTTGCTACTGCTCAGGGTGGGGTGGTTGTTTATAACGAAAATCTGGAACGGGTCAGTCAGATTACCAGCCTGGAAGGCTTACCAGAAAATGCTATCCGCTGCCTGGCTGCTACTGATGAGGCGCTCTGGATAGGTCTGGCCCATCATGGCCTGGTAGCCTTAAAAAATAACCAGCTCTTTCATTATTCCTTTCCCGGAAAAGAAACAGATATGATTACCTGTTTGCTTGTCTGCCCGGAAGGGTTGCTGGCAGGCACCTTGAAACACGGAGTTTTGAGATTTGAGAATTCCTCCTTCCGACCGGTAAAGCACCTTTCTGGATTAAAGGTAAGAGCCCTTGCCAGTCATAAAAGTACCCTTGCTGTAGGTACTCAGGGTCAGGGTCTGATTCTTTACCGGGGCAAAACTCCTGTTGTTGTTTCCAGTAAGCAGGGAATGATTGCAGAAACAGTCCTGGATATTGCTACTTCCGGGGAAGATTTTCTGGTGGCGACACCCGAGGGAGCCTTCCGTGTAACTCAGACAGGTCAGGCATTCTGTCTTCTGGATGGTTGCTGTACTGCTGTGGCTGATTTTTTCCATCGTCCCCTGGTGGGTTCCCTCCACCGGGGTCTTTGTCCGGCTGAGGGGGACTCTTCTTCCGGTCAGTTTTCTAACTGCTACATCAATCGGATGAAGACTGCAGGAAGAAAATTCTTTCTTTTAACTGAGAAAGGAGCCTATGTCAAAAGGGGAGATGGATGGGAGATGCTCTCTGTTTCAGGAAATTTACCTGCAGGTTTTATCACCTGCCTGGCGAAAGCAAGTTCCGGACATCTTTACGCCGGTAGTTTTGAATCCGGTCTTCTGGTTCTGGAGAAAGATAAGTTTATCAGGCAGATTATAGACGAAGATATCCGGCAGGTAAACTGTTTTCTACTTGAGGAAATGGCAGGAAGGCTACTTGTCGGCACAGGTGCAGGTCTGGCATTTTTTGATTTAAACGGTAATCTTAAGGGACTAATTAACGAAGAACTACTTGGAGCAGCTGTCTATGGATTGTGCCAGTATCAGGACGGTATATGCTGTGCTACAGGTGGTGCTGGAATCTGTTTTCTGCAAGAGGGGAGTATTTATAATCTCTCCAGGTTCCAGGGACTGCTGAATAACCATGTGTATGCCTGTACTGCCTTCCAGGGTTATCTCTATGCCGGCACCTTAGGAGGCATCTGTGTCATAGCCGGCAGAAAAGTAACTGACTGTTTTACCTCAGCAAGTTCAGGATTGCCTGCTAACTGGATAACTTCTTTCTGTCAGTGTGGTCCCTGCCTTTATGCTGGGACTTACGGAGGAGGGCTGGCACGTTTTTCTGAAGGGAAATGGGAATCTTTGCAGAAGATTACCGGGGCAGTGGAGGTGAACAATAATTGTCTGGTAAGTTTTAAGGAGTATGTGCTGGCAGGAACTGTCCGCTCGGGTCTGTTAATACTTGACACCAGGAAACAAAAGTGTTCTACTTTCATCAGCGGGCTTCCTTCCCGGAATGTAACGGCATTGCTGGTGGAAGAAAAAGGACTTTACATAGGGACGGATAGCGGCCTTCTATTTATAGACACTGAAGCTCTGGAAAAATTGTTCCCATGAACTTGTCCTGCCGTCCGGTAGTAGTAGTTTTTCTGCTGGCAGCAGTGCTGATAAAGGCAGAGACCGGATGCCTTATTCCTTCAGGGAGTGACAGACCAAGGCCAGACATCCTTTCTCTTGCAGAAATGAAGGTGAAGGTGGTAATCAATGAAGGACTGGCCACCACCTTTATGCAGCAAGTTTTTGCCAACCGTACAACTGCTGATTTGGAAGCCAATTACGAATTTCTCATTCCTGAATCTGCAGCCTTAAGCCGTTTTGCTCTCTGGGAAGACCATGTGCGTTTACCAGGGGTGGTTCTGGAAAAGAAAAGGGCAGAGCAGATTTATGAAAAGCTCACTGTTAGAAAGATTGACCCGGGTCTTCTCCAGCAGGCTGAGGAAGCCCGACGCCATGTTTTTTCCGTGAGAGTTTTTCCCGTCCCGTCTTTGGGAACAAAAAGATTAGAACTGGAATACACAGAAACGCTTCCCCTGGATAACCTGCGGATGCAGTATCGCCTGCCATTAAAACCTGTCCGTTACCAGACACAGACCTGTGATAATTTTTCTCTGGAAGTAATCATAAAAAACCAGTTACCGTTAAAGGAAATTCATTTTTCCGAAGCAAGTTTCCCGCTTAAACCTGTCCGCAAAAGTGCCGGCGAGTTTTCGGGTTATTTCCAGGCAAGAAATTTTTCTTTCCAGGATGATTTTACTGTGGAATTTGGACTGGATGTCAGTCAGATGGGATTTGTTTTTCTCACCTATCGCAACCCTGACACCAGGCACCGGGTGGTACCGCTTTTCTCTAATGGCCGTCCTGTAGCTGATGCTGATGGCTACTTTCTGGCAAGGGTACTTAGTAATCTTGGAACTTCCGGGCAGAAGCCAGAAGAACCATCCTGTGTGGTAATCCTTTTTGACCTTTCCCTTTCCATGAGGTGGGAGAAACTTGACCGGGCTTATGAAATGCTGGAAGGTCTTTTGAAAACACTTTCTCCGGAAACTTATTTTCAGATAGGTGTTTTTCGGGACAGGCTGGACCTTTATCCGGAGAGGATGACACCTGCCACCAGGGAGAAAGTAGAACAGGCACTCTCCTGGGTCGGGCAATGTTACCAGGCAGGAGGAACAGATTTACTGGCAGCGGTCAGGAAACTTCTTCCTTCCCTTAAAGATAAAGGCAAAAAAGTTTCTCTGGTGGTTATCAGTGATGGACATCAAACTGTGGGTGAACTGAGACCGGCTTTTATTGTAAAACAGATTTCAGAATTATGCCGGCAGGCAAAGATTAAGATTCATCTGTGTGGAGTAGGTGAGGATGCCAACAATACCCTTATGGAGGAGATCGCACGGGCAACAGAGGGAACTTTCCTCTGGGTTTCAGAAACAGAAGATGTCAGGTACAAGGTAGGGGTGCTGAAGAGCAGGTTACAGCAAGAAATGTTAGAAGATGCCAGGATTTCCTTTACCCACCAGGTTAATCGGGTTTACCCTGAAGAAAGTCAACGTTTTCTTGATGGTTCCTGTTTTTCCGTAGTAGGACGATACAGCAGGCCTCAAGCTTCCAGTCAGGCTAATATAAAACTGAAATACAGGGGAGAAGAGTTATCCTGGGTGAAAAATGTTTCTTTCCCTGAACGCAGCCTGAAATTTGATTTCCTTCCCGGACTGTGGGCTAAAGCCAGAATTGAAGAACTTTTGCGTCTTATTCGTCTGAAAGGTGAAAATGAGGAATGGATTGAGGAAATTATCTCCCTGGCAAAGCAGTATAATCTGGCAACCCCGTATACTTCCTTTCTGGCTGCCCCAAGAAGTTTGCTGCGTCCCAGGGCTATTAAACCAGGGGACCCTGTTCTGAGAGTTAGAACTGGTCCGGAAATCGTTCAGGTAGTTGCCATTTTTCCTTTCGGCCAGGTTAAGAGATTGCACTACAATAGTCGCCGGGATTTCTGGGAAACAAGATTCCTGATTCCCCCGGTTTTAGGGGATGGCAGTTACCAGTGTCAACTTGTTTTGATAGATAATGCGGGAAGACAGTATCTGGAGAAAAAATCTTTTGTCGTTGACAGTGTTCCTCCGGTGGTAAAGGTTAAACTTTCCGCCAGCAGAGCAAGACCTGGCCAGATGATAGAAGTTCGGGCTCTGGCTGATGCTGATACCAGGAGTATCAAAGTAAGATTTCCCGGTGTTTTACCTGTGGATTTGCGATACGAAAAGAAGGCTGGAGCGTGCCTGGGCTGGCTGAAAATTCCGGCTAATCTTGAGCCAGGCATTTATGAACTGGTGATTGTGGCTGAAGATTTCAGCCGGAATATTTCTCAGGTTAGAACTAAACTGGAGATCATTTAAGTGGGTAACACCAATTTCCGGTGGTGGAAATACTGCTGGGCACTGGTTGTTTTCTGCCTGCATATCTGTCGGGGTTTTTCAGCTGAGTTAAGTGAGCTGGAAAAAGCCTGCTATTTCAGGGAACCTTTCCTGACAGGAACCTGCCTGGTGCCCAGAACTCCTGGAGAACAGATAAAGCTTTTAACTCAACTGGTGAAGAAAGGGAAAGAAATCAGCCAGGCTTACCTGAAGATGGCTCAGGCCTACCTTTCACTTGGCCGGTACAAGGAAGCAGCAGATGCCATGGAGTACTATGTTCAGGTGGAGAAACGTTCTCCAGAGAGTCTGAGGAAACTGGCTGATTTTTACGGGGAGAGACTGGATTTTGACCGTCAGATAAAGGTTCTGGAAGAATTGGCGAATCGGTGCCCGGTGATAGCGACACAAACAGAAAAACTCCAGGCAGAGGAAAATCGTACAGAAGAATATGAGTGGAAGGAAAACTGCTATCTTTTGCAGGAACCAGAAGCTGTAACGGTTTACCGGGAAATTATTAGAATAGCCAGAAGGTATAACCTTGTCTCCTGCCTTGACCGCACCTATCAGAAGTTAATAGACCTTTTCCCGAAAAACCCTGGTTACCGCCAGGAGTATATTCAGGAGTTAATCAGCCAGAAAAGGTTTACCGAAGCTCTGCAGCAGCTTACCCTCCTGGGAAAATTATTTCCGCATACGATGAACTCTGTCTGCCGGAGGAAAAGCGAAATTTATCTGGAAAGGAAACAGCCGGACAAGGCAGTTGCCTGTTATGAAGAGATTCTCTCTTCTTGTCTGGAAGAATCTCTCTACTTTGATTATTTCAATCTTCTCCGCCGTTGGAATCAGTTTTCTACCTGGAAGAAAAAAATCCTGAAGAAGAAAGATGTTGACCTGGAAACAATGGCAGCTCAATTTTACCTCTACAAATATACAGGCCAGATGCAGAAGGCAGAAACGTTTCTCCAGGAATGGGTCAAAGTCAAAGCAGAGAGATTACGAAAACCGGAACTTTTTCGCCGGCTTGCCATGTTTTTAATATCAGCAGGTCACCTCAGAGAAGCAGCCGCAGCTCTATATTCTTGCTGGATGCTGGAACCAGCAGAGAAAAATCTTGTTGACCTTTTCTCCCTGGTGGAAAACGCAACCAGGAATCTTCCTTTTAATAAGGATAGACTTTCCACCTGTTTTAACGGAAAGAATTTTGACCGTTCTCCCGGGTTTCTACCGGGTGTTCTTTCGCTCCTGCTCAATGACACGGGATTATGGCCAAAATTAAAGCAACTGGAGGAAGTCTGTACCATCTATGGTAATTTTGCTCTGGCTTATCAACTTTTTCTTGAATTCAGGAAGCAATTTCCCACCAGCCAGTTTCTCCCACAGTTACAGTTAAAAGTCATAGAAATTGCCTTCCGCTATGGTGCCTACAATCAGGTGATAGCCTGGGGAGAAAATTACCTGTCCAGTTTTCCCGACCAGGAAGGGAGTCTCAGGGTTCTGGAAACGATAGCTGAATCTTACTATGCCCGGAATAATTTTCCTGCCACCTGGGAGACCTATACGCGTCTTCTGAAGATGACTGCGGAATCTGATTTGAGAAAATTCTACCCTGTTTACCTGGAAAAATACATCAGAAAACTGATTGCGCAGAAAGAATATCTCCGGGTAATAGAGATTTACTGGGCGCAGATTAGAGAGCATCCCCGGGAGGAAAAACTTTACCAGCATTTTCTTTCTTTTATATCTTCTCACAATCTTTACCAGGAAGAACTCAACCTTTACCAGGAAGCAGTTAAACGTTTTCCTTCTTCCTCCTGGTATCACCGGCTTGCCCGCTGGTACCTGAAGAGGAAAGGAAAGGCTGCTTTTCAGGAAATTACCAGAAAAATCAGAGAAGTTTTAAATGCTCCGGAGCTGGAATCTTATATCCAGAATTTTTCCTCTTCCTGGGATGGGGAAGATTTTACTCTGGAGATGGCACGTTATGCCCATGACAGATTTCCCACCAGCCGTTTCTTTGCCCGGTACCTTTTTGACCAGCTTTTTTTCAGGTACAACTGGGGAAGAAGGCCTGCTTATGAAAAAATGATGGTGGATGTGGCTGTTGAATGCTTCTGGCTGGATGAGCACATCCGGAAAACATTTTATCGTTACCTTTTCTGGAAAAACCTTTTGACAGAAGAATCCAGAAAGGCCGCTTCTGTCACCGGTCGCAGTTACCTTCTTTTCCGGGCTGAAGCAGAATCCTGGTTTTCCCGGTATGAGATAGCATATCCACTCTTTTCGCAACTGAGTTTAATGTATCCTGACAGCAAAGAAATTTTAAGCAGGACTGCTGATTTAGCCCGTTCTCTGGGCCAGACACAGGAATCGTGCAGGCTTTATCTCAGTCTGGCGGAAAGATATCCAGCGGAAAAGGATTTCTGGATTAAAGCCGGGGAAGTAATGGCTGAGGTAGGCGAGTATCAAACTGCTGGAAGAATCTGGGAAAATATTTTAAAGATAGGGCCGTATGAGTCCGCGCTGCATCTGGAGCTGGCTACCCTTTACTGGGACTACTACCAGTATGAGAAGGCCATCGCTGCTATCCAGAAAGTCCGGCAGCTGAAGAATGAACCTTACTTAATGGCCAGGGAACTGGCTCTTCTCTATGAGGGGAAGAAGGATTACCCTTTAGCGGTCAGGGAGTATGTTCTGGCGAGTATTCACCAGGTGCAGCAGAGGTATCGTATCATCTCGCGGTTAGTTTATCTGGCAAAGTCAAAAAACCTGGGGTCAGTGATTGATGCTACCTTTACGAAATTTCTCTCTGACCGGGAGCCAGAATCAGTTTTTGCTTATGGAGAGTACCTGGAACGAAGTGACCGCACCGGGGAGAAAAAAGCACTTTATTCTTCCTGGCTCAACCGTTTCCCTGACCAGAGTACTCTGGAACGTTTTTATCGTTATTTTGAAGGACAGGGTGAGACAGAGCTGGTGGCTGCAGTCTTAAACAAAATGGTGGAAGTAAGCGGGCAGAGCAGGCACAGCCTATCCAGGCTTGCTGCTTTTTATGAATCACAGGGTCACCAGGAACTGGCTGAGAATGTTTATCAGAGAATGCTGGCACGTTTCCGGGAGGAAGAAGATTACATTTTTGTTCTGCAGGAGATAAAAAACTACTATCTGCGGAGGAAAGATACTGAGAAAGCCATGGAGTATTTGAAACAGGCTATCAGGATAAGTACAGGAGAACAGAGAGAATCACTATCCCTGGAACTAATCAACCGTTTGCTGGATTTAAACCGGTTTTCAGAAGTGAGGCAACTGCTGGGAATTCTGCTGAGAGAAAATCCGCTGCAGTTATCTTTTGTGGAAGCGCTGGCAACAGTTTACCAGAGGGAAAAGGACTGGAAGGGTCTGGAAGAATTCCAGAAGGAAACCATCAGACAAATCCAGAAAAGCCAGCTATCTTCAGAAGAAAAGCAGGAGCGGATTATTTCCTTCAGGCGCAGACTGATTGATATTTATATTGAGGCTAAATTATTCCGGGAAGCCCTGGACCAGTATCTGGAAATTCTTAACCGCAAGCCAGAGAACCAGGAAATTTTCAACCAGGTTTATACCTTCTGCCACCAGCATGATTTGCTACCAGTTGTCAAAAATTATTACTACAAAACTGCGGTTTCTTCCTTCCGGGATTATCGCTGGGCTAAACTTCTTGCGGAGATAGCTTTGCGGGAGGGTGAGCTGGAGGAAGCCAGAAACTGGTACTGGAAAGCTTTGCAGCAGGAACCCCAGCGCAGCAGTCTCTGGGAATCTCTGGCACAGATTTGCTGGCAGTTAGGTGACTGGAAGGGTGCCGGGCAAGCCTGGGAGAAGCTCTGGCGGCTGCAGCGCTCTCCTCAGCCGCTTTTGCACTGGCTGAAACTTTCTCTGCGGCAGGGTAACTCAGAAGAAAGCCGGGTGATTGTAAAGCAACTGCTTTCCGGAAAAAATATCCCGGCCAGCCGCTATCTGCAGGTCGCAGGAATTCTCTGTCAGGAAAATCAATTGCTGGAATCCTGGTCCTGTTTAGTTAGGTGTCTGGAACTGGTTTCGCAAGACCCGTATGAAAATGTTTTGCAGCAACAGGACAGGGAAATCCTGGGTGAGGTATCTGTACTGGCTGATAGGGAGATAGATTTTCTTGAGAGGGCAAAAAATCTTCTTGCTGTTTTCAGCCGGGAAAAGCTTAAGGAAAAAAACTTTGAGCAGGAAAAAATCAGCCAGAATGAGCAAATTCTTTGCCAGTCTGTGGAGAAAATGGCCAGCTTTGTGGAAGAAAAAGGAACTGTGAGGCAAAAAGAGAGGCTGGATTTATGGGTGAGAAAGCACCTGAAAGAAAAAGAGACGGTCTCTTCTGACTTACTCCTTACCATAGCCAGAAATAGTCATCTGCCAGAAGCGGAGAAAGAAATTTTGCTCTTTCGTATCAATCATGCCAGCCAGCAGGGAAGGAGGGAAAAAGTAGAAGAACTTCTTCAGTACTACCTGCAGAGGCAGGATTTCCACTCAGCCTGTCAGCTTCTTGCCAGTGAAAGAGACCGTTATACGGACTGGCAGAGAAATGAATATCAGAGAAGACTGGCACGTTTGTGTCTTTATCTTTCCACGGATGGGTTACGTTTACAACCTGATATAGAGCGCGAGTTAACGGAGCTTTTCCTCATGTTGCAGCTGGGAAAAGGCGATATCGCAGAAAATACTTTCCCCTCTAAAATGGATTCTCCGGAAATTCAGCGTTTTTTGGAATTAACCTGGAGATACCGGGATAGATGCCGGATTCTGGTGTCTCAACCGCACAGATATACTCCAGATTTGCTGCAGTTTTTGTTGGAAAAAGGGGAGGAGGAAAGAAGCTTTCAGACGATAGATGGTGCCTGCGGTGGGTTCAGACCTGTCTGGAAAAATACCAAAAAAATACTTCTTTCCTGGTTTTTCCAGAAACCCTTCTCAGAAAGGCAGCCTTTCTTTACCAGTGTGCTGAAACTGGCTCCTGTTTTCAAGCAACTTCATCAACCGGTTAACCGGCAGGACGAACTTTTCGGTTCTGACTGGTTTGTTTTCGCCCGTCGTTATGGCCAGGACCTTCTTTTAGCCGGGAGTAATTCTGCTGGTGATTACCTGGTAGCAGAACTGGAAGGGTCCCCTCTTTCCGGCAGTAAACAGGTAGAACTGGCTGACTGGTACTGTCAGCAGAAAAAGTATGAGCAGGCTCTGAAGCATTATTCCTTAGCCGGGCAGCTTGATTACAATTCCACAGAGCTTTTAGTTAAAGTGGGTTCCTGTTATCTGGCAATGGGGGAGAAAGAGGCTGCTGTCAGGGAGTGGAAGAAGATAATAGTCAGGTTCCCACCTAAAGTGGAAGAGGTGAAAAGGTGTCTGAGAGTTCTCCGGGAAAATGGTTTTGAGGAAGAAGCCTGGAATGTTCTGGAGGAAACTATCTGGGAGAAAGGGATGATAGAAAATGCTGTAGCCAGCAAAGAAATTCTAACTTCTTTTGCTAACCTGGTAAACAGAGAAGATAAACGCTGGACAGCACTTCTGAAAAAGGTTGTTGCCAGCTGGCCCCATGACATTGGCTATCTGGAGAAGATTATTAATTCCGGATGGGTACCGATACCGGAACAGGAATTTTTCTATCACCAGGTGCTGAAAGTTCTCTCCGGAAACCAGCATTTACCTTCTTTTCGTTACCAGCTGGACCGCTGGCAGGAGAGACTGGCTGATTACTACCTGAATAATGGTTTTTACCAGCAGGCAGTTTACTTTTTACAGGGTTTACAGAAGTCCGGGAAAGAAAATCATGCGGCTTCCTGGACGAAAGAAAAACTTTTGCAGGCTCTTATCTTTTCTGGAAGATGGGAACAAGCACTTAGCCTGGAAGAATCCTATCTTCTGGATAATCCAGAAGCAGCTGTTTCTGTGGCAGGATGGTGGGCAAGGGTGAAACAATGGTCCCACAGGCGCAGGGTTCTTAAAAACTTTTACCGTCAATACCTGGACAACCCGCAGGAAAGAAAAATCTCAGCCCTGATTGGTCTTGCCAGCATTTTCTTTGAGGAAAACAATGAGGAACAAGCCACAAGAATTTTGCAGATTATGGTTCAGCAGCCCGGAGAAGAAGAAAACGCCTGCCAGCTGGCAGCAGAAACTGCCCAGCGGTATGGAAGAACAGAGCTGGCTCTTGATTTTCGGCAGAAACTGGCTACCCTTGATGCAGGTAATCTGGAAAACAGACTGGAAATCGCGCGTCTTTTAGCAGCCAGGGGTGAAAATAGTAGTGCCAGTGATACCCTGCTTAAAATCCTTTCTGAAGAAAAAGGGGAAAAGAAAGTCAAACTGCAAGCAGCGGAACTTCTTGGTCGGCTTGCTGTTACCCTGCCAGAAGGCAAACAACAGGAATTGCTGAGTGTTTGGCAGACTCACGAAAAAAACCTTTATTATTGTCTCGCCTATGCTTGCTATCTTTTCCGTTCCGGCAAGTTAGAAAAGTGTTTCCAGTATCTGGAAACAAAGGGAAAGGATTTTTCCTGGTGTTACGATTTATTTTACCTTAGAGCCAGACTGGCTGAGGAAAGCGGAAGGATAAATCTGGCAGTGGGAGACTGGCTGAAGGTTCTTTTCTACAGCCCGGAAAACATAGAAGCCCGGTTCAGGCTTTTCCATCTTTTTATCCGTAGAGGCACAGAGCACAAATCTGAACACCAGTACTACCAGGCTTTGCAGGTGGTGGAAGCATTTTTACCTCCAGGTATCAGCAGTTACTGGCAGTCTGCTTCCTCCGGAGAAGAGCCAGTTTCCCAGCAGTATCTTAACCTTCTGGAAAGCATATCTTTGCCGGTGAAAGATAAAGTGGAGTTTCTGGAAGCACTTTCTGATGTCATGGTATCTCTGGGCCGGCTGGAAAAAGCGTGTGAGGTGGAAAACTACATTCAGAGGATAGGCACTTCTGATGCTGTGAAAGAATCCAGGAAAAGACAGCAGAGATACCGGATGATGGCAGATTTAGAGCGCAGGAGAAAACAGAAGGTTTTAAAGCTGACAGGTGATTTAGCCAATAAAGGTAGCTGGTAAGGCGAAAAAATGAGAAAGAAAATAATTTTCCGTCTGGGGGTAGGTATTTCTGTTTTCAGCATAGTCTGGTTGATGGCTCAGCAACTTAGCCGGGAGCCAGAGGATTTTCTGGAGAAAATTTTGACGCCCAGGCCCATGGTTTACCTGCAGGTAAAGGATGCTTCTCAACTGTTAAAAAGGTACCGGGAATCACAGCTGAAAACAGCGTACGAGCAGGGACAGAGTTTTTCTGATTTTCAGAAATCCAAGTTGTATGTAAAGCTGGAGGAAAGAATTAAAACAATGGCTGAGGTCTCTGGTTTTAAAATCAGTCTGGAAAATGTCTGTTCTTTTCTCGGCAAACAATCAGCGGTATGGCTATTTGACCTGGCGGAACTGAAGTTTGTGGCGGCTACTGTCCTGGAGGAAAACAAGTTTGTCGCCAGTATTCTAACAGCTAATTTACAGAATTTTGACCAGCGACAGGAGGGAAATTTAACCTACCAGGTTAAAGAGAGTATGGAAAATGGGGTGGTTCTGGCATGGGCGAGAATGGGTAATCTACTGGTTTTTTCTCATAATGACCTGCCTGATTTTTTGCGTCTGTGTGAGAGTCTGCGAGAGAGCAGGGACTGGTTTTCTCAGGCAGAAAAGGCTTTCCGTAAAATTTTCGGTTCTGAAGTTGCCTGTCACCAGGTAACTTTGTACCTGACTTCTGCTGCTATCCAGAATACCTATTTCCGGAGCTGGTGGCTTTTCCGGAATGAGAAAGACTGGCGCTGGGTGGAGCAGGGGCTGCTGGACTGGGAAGAGGGAAAAAACCAGTTCCTGGAAAGAAGATATTTTTTGCCAGAGCAACAGTTAGAAACCTCTACTTTTGATTTACAAAATCTTCTTTCTGCTGTGCCTGCCAGAATCAGTTACCTGCGAGCCGAAAAGGAGCACAATTCTGATGTTATGTTCCAGGAACTTGCCCGCTATTTTTTACCCGACCTGGACCAGACATCCCGACAGGAACCATTAGTTTCCCTGCTGGAGGCAGCCAAACCTGATGCTTACGCAGTTTTTTTGGAGCCAGTCTTTAATGGTGATTTATTCCTCCACTGGAAAAAGGGTCTGCTGATACACCTTTCTCAACCGGATAATTTCCCGCAAAAGAACTTTCTCGCCAGAATAAAGGAAATTTATGAGCAGGCATTTTTCTCTGGCAGAGCAAGGAAATCAGGTTTTTCCTGGAAGGAGACAAAAGTAAAGACTAATTCAGTTTTCTCTCTAAAGATACCTTTATTTCCTTATTCCGGAATTGTTGTTTCTCAGGCAGGTGCATTTGTTCTTCTGACCAACGTAGAAGATTTTTTGCATGCGAGTTTTGAAGGCAAAGACAAAAGCTGGCAGGCAGAAGCAGGCTGCGAAAAATTCATCTGGGTGGACGCTGAGAGATTGTGGCAGGTCTATGAGAAAACAATAAACTTTTTAGCTGCCTGCCCTGACTGGCGGACAGAAGGCACTGCCTCTTTCTTCCGCGATAATCTTGGTTCTGTTGCTATCTGGTTTTCACCGCTAAGCCAGTACACCTTTGAGCAGAGGGTGAAAAACAGCCAGAGGCAGCAGGTGATACGTTACACATTGAAGTGAGGCTGAATGCTCCTTTCTCGCAGGAATCTGGCAGCATTATTTAGTTTCAGCCTGCTGGGGATGGCTGAGTTTTTCTCCTGGAGTAAAGAACTGCCGGTAGCTTCTGGCTATCTCATAGTGGAAGCTCCATCAGGAATGGTTCTGGAATTTTCGGGGGGAAAATGGCTGGAAACACCTTTACCGATTGGTTCCCTTATTAAACCTTTCACCTGTTTAGCAGCCATAGAAACAGACCGCAAACTTGCCAGTTTGGTTCTGGTCTGCACGCCAACTTCACCTTCTTTACCCTGTGTGGATGGTTGCTGGTTCCGGGCTGGTCACGGCAGTCTGAATATGGAGCAGGCTCTTTCTGTTTCCTGTGATAGATACTTCCGGTATCTGGCAGAGAGAACATCACCTTCTCACTGGAAAAATGTCCTGAAAAGGTACGGACTGGGTGAAAGGGAAGAGGGAACAGAAGTACTGAGTGCCATGGTAGGTACCAGTGAGAAATTAAAGGCTACTTTAGTGCAAATACTCTGTGCGTATCTTGGTCTGGGGACAGAGTTACTTTATGATAACCAGAGTAAACCTGTACCGGGCAAAAAACTACCACTTAAAGGGCCGGTATTTTTAGACCAGGAAGCGAAAAGGATTATCTCTGGAGGGCTGGCTGGATGTCTTTCCTGGGGAACAGGGAGTAATCCTTTGAGTATCGGGGAATCTCGTCTGGCTGGTAAAACAGGTACCAGTGCTTTCGCCATAAAAAATCTGAAACACAGTTTACCCACTCACGGTTGGTTCGCTGGTTACTGGCCAGAAAAACATCCCAGGCTGGGTATTGTTGTTTTCCTTCTGGAAGGCAGGGGTCAGGATGCGGCCAGAGTAGCCTGTCATCTTATCTCAGCAGCAAGAAAAAAGTACCTTCCAGCAGAAACAGAGTGAAAAAGGAGAAACTTGAGGAACTCAGTTTTTCTTTTCTTCCTTCTGACAGCCAGTAGTTTCTCCACAGAGGTTAGAATTGGTCTTTTCAGTTTATGGCGGCCGAGCAAACTGAATCTTTCAGTGGAAACTCCCTGTGCCCTGGACATTAAACTGAAAACAAAACTTCTTGCCAGGTGGCTGGCAAAACCAGGTGAACCAATGGAGGTTGTTTTTTCCAGAGAGGAAAAAAGTATCAGTTTTTTCCTCCGCAGAAGGCTTCTATGTCAATGCACCCTGCTTCCAGGGTCAGAAATCTTCCTGGAAACAGAAACAGGGCAGCAGATAAACTGGATATTGACTGTTTCTTCCACAGAGAGAAGGTACCGGGGAAGAATCTCGTTACTGCTTTCAGAAGAAAATTACCTGATACCTGTTCTTGTTATTCCCCTGGAAGAATATGTAGCCCAGCTGGTAGCTTCAGAACTTCCTTTCCAGATTAACCTAAAATTATACAAAGCCCAGGCAGTTTGTTGCCGGTCATATGCTCTGGCTATGAAAAATAAGCATCACTACTTTGATTTCTGCGATACGACTCACTGCCAGTTTTTCCAGGGTCTTTCCCTGGAAAAGAAAAGGTTGACAGAAGCGAGAAAAGCAGCAGAAGAATCAGCCGGTCTGGTTCTGAGTGATGGTAGAAAAGTTCTACCTGGCTATTATACTGGCTGTTGTTCTGGCTGGACAGCGACACCGTCTCTTGTCTGGGGTAAAACACAGGAGGGTTATCGTCAGGTGCGGTGCCATCACCCACCTGGTAACCACTGGGAATTCTGGCAAAGAAAACTGGACCCGGATATGGTGAGAAAAATCTTTCTGCCAGGCACCTTATCCAGCAGGCAAATAGATTTGCGGATAACTAAGGAGTCATCCCCTGGTGGTTATGTGGGAGAAATAAGTTGTTTCCAGCAAAAGTTATCGGGTGAGGAATTCAGGCGCAGATACTGCCAGCAAACCAGCTGGAACAACCTGCCTGGACTTTCCTTTTCCCTGTACTGGAGAAAATCTCACTGGGTGGCAGAAGGTTCGGGACTAGGCCATGGTGTAGGGTTATGTCAGACTGGTGCTTTGTTACTCGCAAAGGAAGGAAAATCCTTTATGGATATTCTGCACTACTACTTTCCTGATTTGTTTATCTGCCACTTTAAATCAGTGGTTTGTGATCAGGATGGTTTTTTACCATTGCAACCTTTAGAAAACTAAAGCTTTTTCATTTCTTCAGCAATGATGATTGCTTCTGCTACCTCTCTCATACTTTTTCTTGTGTCCATGCTGAACTTTCTGATTTTCTCATAAGCCTGCTCTTCTGTCAGTTTCTCCACCCGCATAAGAATACCTTTGGCTTTTTCCACCTTCTTCCTGGTTTCCAGTTCTTCCTGAATAACCCTGGTTTTTACCATCAATTCTGTATTCTCAATCGCCACAGCTGCCTGGTTGGCAATGGAGCATAGTATCTCAATTTCTTCTTCTGTATAGGAATGAGGTCTGGAGGTATAAGTATTCAGTACGCCAATAACCCGTCCTTTAACCTGCATAGGAACTGAAAGCATGGAGACAATTCCCTCCTGTTGAGCAATATCGCGATACTTATATCTTGCTTCTTTTCTCACATCCCTGACAACAATAGGACGACCTTGGGCAACAACCTGTCCGGCAATACCTTCTCCCACTTTTAAAGGGGGTTTATTGATATATTCCGGGCTCATAGCCTGAGTAGCTTTAACAGAAAGGGTTTGTGTTTTTTCATCCAGTAGCATGATAGAACAAATCTTAGAACCGAGAACCTGGGCTGTCACCGCGACAATCAGTTTCAGAATATCCTCTAAATACATCTCTGAAGTGATGGCTTTGCTGATTTCATAGAGGGACTTAATAACATCTTGATATTCGTCCGGTGGCATTTCCAGTTCCTTTAAGTTTGTTTTAGTTTAACTGAGATTAGCAGAAAAATCAAGCCTGATTTTCTTGATTTCCCTTTCTTTCTCCTTTGTTTGGTTCCTCTTCCGCGTTTTTTTAACCCGTTTTCCTTCCTGTCCCTCTTTCGCAAAGAAAGGTCAGGGGAGATTTTGAAACCCCATCTGCAAGAAGGGAGAACAAAGGAGCAAAAATTCTGCTGTCCCCAATCCCCTATGAACGGGTCAGGTCATTTGGTGGTCAGTGCTGAAGATCTGAAGGTGATAGTTGTCAGTTAAAGCCCTTTTTGAAAACTCCATAGAAGCTTACCAACAGCTCTTCAGCTCTTCAGCTCTGCTGTTCCCAATCCCCTATGAACGGGTCAGGTCATTGGGTGGTCAGTGCTGAAGATCTGAAGGTGATAGTTGTCAGTTAAAGCCTTTTTTGAAAACTCCATAGAAGCTTACCAACTTCGTCAATGAGTTGCTCAATATTATCAATGCTGCTCGTTACATAACCGAGCTTCTTAGAAAAAGTCAATAAATATTCTGTCTCTGCAAGTGAACCTAAAGCAATGTCAATGAATCTGCTTAACTCTTTTCTGCTTTTCCTGTTGTATCCCTCAACAATATTGGTAGGAATGGAAAGGACTGCCCTTCGTATCTGGAAGGTAAGGGCAAAGAGTTCTTCCTTTGGGAATTTGCTTGTTAACTGATAGACCTTAAAAGCAAGTTCATCAGCCTTCTGCCACACAATCAGATTTTTGTAGTTAGCCATTGGTTACCTCAGGACTTCAGCTCTTCGGCTCTGCCGTTCCCAATCCCCTATGAACGGGTCAGGTCATTCTGACAGCATGCAGGACCTGATAAGGTCCATAAAAGGTAAGGTGTCGCAATCCCCTATGAACGGGTCAGGTCATTCTGACTTTGCGGCACTGCAAAAATTGCGTGAGTCAGTAAAAGCGTCGCAATCCCCTATGAACGGGTCAGGTCATTCTGACGGAAAATGGGAAATCACTCTTGGATGCGACCCTGAGGTCGCAATCCCCTATGAACGGGTCAGGTCATTCTGACCCTTTTGGTATGCCATCGGCACGCTTGTGTCGATGGACGTCGCAATCCCCTATGAACGGGTCAGGTCATTCTGACTGCGGGCTGTCAAAGAGCTTGTGTATCAACGGAAAAGAACCCCTTTTCCGCAAATCCCCATTTTTTAACTCCACTTTTTTATACAATTTTATTCCCCGTTTGTCAAATCCCTTCTCCCACAACGGTTTCCACTCCCGCAAACCCCCCCCTGTTTTACCGGAAAAACAGGTTTGCGGAAAATCATCAAAAATGAAAAGTGAAAGTTTTACGGACAAAGGCATGAATTAAGGTTTTTCCTGAAAACCGAGGATGTCAACATCGTTTATCTGGAGGTAGGGCAGGTAACCGGAAAAGGTAGGTTCTGTTTCCTCAGAGACAGCGACAATGTTTTTCAGCATCTGGAAAAAGTTGCCGGTAATCATGGTTTGACTTACAGGATGCAGAAGCTGTCCGTTTTCTATATACCACCCTCCCTTGGCTACCCCACTTACTACTCCGTTGACAGGACTGATGTTGCCGCTGAAGCGTCTGACAAGAAGGCCTCTGGAGATATTACGGTACATTTCCTTTAAAGAGGAGTTTGGTTTCAGTACAGGACTGTACATTTTCCCGCCAGCGTGGCCGGTGGAAGAAGCGTTTTCTCTTGCGGCAGCATAGGTATCATACAGATAAGAAAGAAGAACTCCTTTTTCTATCACAGTTAAACTTCTGGTTGGTACTCCTTCACTATCAAAGGAAGCAGACCAGGGCAGTCCTGGACGAAGCGGTTCATCACTGAGGGTCAAAGAAAAAGAAGCTACTGGCTGGTTAATCTTCCCGGCAAAAGCACTTCTTTTCTCCTGGACATTCCTCGCATAGAGCAGGTACTCCAGAGCGGAAATAAAGTCAGAGACAGTTTCCGGACTGAGTAGGAGATAACCGGTGAAAGATGGTATTGTTCTGGCTGCTAATGATTGACAGATGTCCCGGGCTAAACTTAAGGCGTCTTCTTCTATTTTTTCTACAATTTTACTCCAGGAAACAGCAGCGTTGATGCGATAGTCAAAGGAAGAAACATTTGTGTTTTCTGCTGCCAGCCCCATAAGAAAGTATCTGGAGCAGGACCTGCTTTCTTGTGCCTTCACTCCTCTGGAATTGACGATGTTAAGATGGTGCCAGCTAACCTGTAACATGGCAGAATCAACAGACAGCCGGGTATCGTACTTTCTAAAAGTTTCTACCAGACGGTACCCATTCTTTAAAACTTCAGTCAGCTTCACCTCTGTTTCATCGTAAAGGTTTTCTACAGGTTTGATGGGCTGGCCAGCAGGAAGAATGGCGTAAGGGTCCGGGGTACTTGCTTTCGCCATTTCCACTACTTTATGGCAGCAAGGCAGCAGCAGTTTTTCGTTGTTTGTCGTATAACAACCCATCCTGTTTTCTATTATGGCGCGCAGACGGTAAGTGGTTTCTGAGGCAGAATGAAGACTTTTCAAAGTGTTATTCTCAAAAACAACTATCTTAGTGCAGGAATCAACCCGGAAAACTTCAGCCTCCTGTGCTCCATATCCCTGAATTGCAGTCAGAATGGATTCCAGGTTCACAGATTTCCTCCGACTTTCACCTGGCAGCGCAGGTGAGGACCGCCGGCGTCCACTTTGGCTGGTTGATGTTTACCGCAGTAGCCAGCCCCGCTGTCCAGCAAAAAATCACACCCTACCTTATCCACGGAAGAAAGTACCTCAAAGGCATTCCCGGAGATGGTTACACCGGTGACAGGACGGGCAAGTTTTCCATCTTTAATCCACCATGCCTGGTCCACACCGAACATAAACTCAGCATTAGCATCTGCCTGTCCTGATTGTCCCAGTCCTTTCAGGTATAGACCGGAAGGCGTCCCGGCAATAATTTCTTCAGGTTTCTCTACCCCGGGAAGAACATAAGTATTCCGCATTCTGATGAGGGGTTCATCACGGTAGGTGAAAGCCCGGGCATTGCCTGTATTTTTTGCATGAAAAAGCCAGGCTGTTCTGGAATCATGAAGGTAACCTCTGAGATATCCATTTTCTATAATAACTGCTACCCGGGTCCGGTTACCTTCATCATCCACCAGCAAGACACCGCTGGCTGCCGGGTCTGTTGCTGGTAAGGGGTCGTCCACAATGCTCACCTGTTCCGCGGCAACCTTCTTCTGCAAAAACTTTCCAGCGATGGAACCTGCGAGCACAAAATCAGCCTCCACAGTATGACCGATGGCTTCATGAGCAAGAATTCCGACAAGACTGGGATGAAGAACAACTGTGTAGAGACCAGCAGGAACAGGTTCTGCAGTAAGTTTTTCCACAGCACGGCGCACAGCTTCCTCCGGGACAGATTCAGGTTTTGCATGCCGGAAAAGCTCTTCCCAGCCACCTGTAGCAGAAAGAGTCATCCTTCCATACTCCAGTCTTGTTCCGTCAGAAGCAAAGGCAAGAGCGCGAAAATCTGCCTTGGTATCCTGATAAGAAACATTAGCTCCAGAGGATGTCACAATTATTTTTGTATCCAGCAGCTCTTCGTAACTGGCAGCAGTACTTACAATTTTGCTGGAAAGTTGCCTCATTTTTTCTTCTGTTTTTCTCACCAGAGAAAGTTTTTCCTCCAGGGAGATACGGGATAAAGGTTTTGTCTGCTGGACAGTTAGATTGGCGGTTACTGGTTCCCCAGCCAGGAGAAATTCCTGCTGTCTCCCCTGAGCGGATAATGCTGCCTGTTTTGCCTCAGTAAAAGTCTTTTTTAGATTTTCTAAACTGGCATCTGATGTTGTAGAAAACCCCCAGATTCCATTTTGTAAAACCCTGATCCCAACCCCTGAGGTATCTGTGGCAGTTAACTGTGTTACCCTGCCGTTTTCCACGCCAATTCTTAGACAGTAGCGGCAATGGTAACGAACCTGTACTGCCTGTGCTTTACCGGAGGCGATTGTTGCTAAAATTTCTCTCATATCCCTATCATTTTGCCTGAAACTTGTTTCCCTGACAACTGTTGTGCTCCTGCAACCATTTTTCAATTCCTGCTATGACCTCATTCTTACGGTTGACCCACGAGGGTGCCACAAGCAATTCCGGGCGACATTCTCCGGTAAGTCTCATGATTATTGTTTCCGGGCTGATAAGTTCTAAAAACTCAGCCGTTAGCTGGATATAGGTAGAAAGGGTGAGAATGGGGAAAGGTTTTTGCTGGAAATCTTTTTCCAGAACAGTCCCTTTAATGATGAAGAGAGGATGAATCTTAAGACCATCCAGGCCAAGATTTCCACACTCTCTGGCTGTTTCCCTCATCTCTTTCTCTCCTTCGCCTGGCAAACCGAGAATTACATGGGCAGCAATCTTCAAAGGTCTTTTTCTTGCCAGCCAGTAGGCTTTCAGAAAGTCAGCGTAGGAGTGGTTACGGTTCATCAGAAAAAGAGTTCTGTCATGAATACTGGGCAGTCCCAGTTCCAGCCAGACCTCATAATCTGGTGTGTAACTGGCTAAAAGGTCAATTTTTTCTTCATCAAGACAATCTGGTCTGGTCCCGACAGCCAGACCAACAATCTCCGGAAATTCTCTGATGACATCATATTTTTCCCGGAGGACTTTTACCGGTGCATAAGTATTACTGAACGGTTGAAAATAAGCGAGAAACTTTCTCGCCTTATACTTTTTCCGATTGTACTCCATGCTTTTGAGAATCTGCTGTCTCAAATCACCGGTCATCCTGGCACTCAGGCTGAAGGCGCGGTTGTCACAGAAGTGGCATCCTCCGTATCCAACCGTACCATCACGGTTAGGACAGGTAAAACCAGCATCCAGGCAGAGACGGTGTACCCGGCAGCCAAATTTTTCCCTTAGATAAACTGAAAATTTTCTGTATAGTGACATTTTTTACTCATTTTCTCTTTTTCAAAGTGTAAAGAAGTAGAGAAATAGCTGCTGGTGTTATTCCAGACAGGCGGGAGGCTTTTCCTAATGTCTGTGGTCTGTACCGGGAAAGCTTTTCTTTCACTTCTAAGGAAAGTCCAGGCAGGCTGTGATAATCTAAAGAATCCGGAATGCGAATACTGTCCAGAGCAGCCCAGTTTTTCATTTCCGTCTTCTGCCGCTGTAAATATGGTTCATACTTAACCTCAATTACTGCCTCTTCCATCACCTCATCAGGAAATTTTTCTCTCAGGTACTCTGACAGGTTTGTCCAATCAAAATCAGGTTTTCTCAAGCATTCACTCAACAGCATTGTTTTCCCGGAAATTTTCACCTTTGTGTTTTTCAGCAGGGTGATAAGTTTTTCTAACAGTGCTTTTTTTTGCTGGACCTGTTTCCATCTGTCTGTACTGACCAGTCCTGCCTGATACCCTTTTTCTGTCAGGCGGATATCAGCATTATCTTCTCTCAGAACAAGTCTGTATTCCACCCGGGAAGTAAACATGCGGTACGGTTCATTAGTGCCACGGCTGGTCAGGTCGTCAATTAAAACACCGATGTAACTTTCATGCCTGCCAGGGACAAGAGGTTCCTTTTTTCTCAGGGTAAGAGAAGCGTTCAAACCAGCAAGCAGTCCCTGTACTGCTGCTTCTTCGTAGCCAGTAGTTCCATTAATCTGACCAGCCAGATATAAATTTTTTATCTTTTTTGTTTCCAGCGTGGGTAAAAGCTGGGTGGGTTCCACCACGTCATGCTCAATTCCATAGCCGTATCTTAAAAGGCGCACATTTCCCAGGCCAGCAATGGTGCGGATAAAGGCTTCCTGAATTTCTGGCGGAAGACTGGTGGAAAGACCATTGGGGTAATAAATCCTTCCCTCAGCATCTTCCGGTTCCAGAAAAATCTGGTGTCGCGGATGATGACTGAATTTTACCACCTTGTCTTCCAGGGAAGGGCAGTATCTGACTCCGGTGCCGGTAATTTTCCCTGTGTATAGCGGGCAAAGATGAAGATTTTCTCTGATGATATTATGCGTTTGTTCATTGGTGTAGGTGAGATAACAGGGTAGTTGTCGTACCTTTAAATTTTTTGAAGAAAAAGAAAGAAATCTGGGTGGTTCATCACCGTACTGGGGAACCAATCTGGAAAAATCAATACTTTTCCCGTCCAGTCTGGCACAGGTTCCGGTTTTAAAACGAAGAATCTTAAATCCCAGAAATCTTAACTGGCTGGCAAGCTTTTTGCTGGCCTGTCTTTCCTCCAGACGGCCTCCCGGAAAACTCTTCAGTCCCATATGAATGGTACCGTTAAGAAAAGTGCCAGGGGCAAGGATAATTTTTTCTGCGGTGATAACCTGTTTACTCGCCAGTTGCACTCCTTTCACAGTATCTTTTTCCACCAGAATCTGGCTGACCTCTCCTTCCAGAATTGTCAGGTTTGACTGTTGCTGAACAGTTTCCAGCATCAGTCTGGCAAAAAGTGACCTGTCCACCTGAACACGGGAAGACCAGACAGCAGGACCTTTTGAGGAGTTGAGTCTCCGGAACTGGATTCCAGACCTGTCTGCTATAGAAGCCATCTGTCCGCCAAGTGCGTCCAGTTCTTTTACCAGCTGCCCTTTTCCCACGCCTCCCACTGCCGGGTTACAGGACATCAACCCGATACCTTTCAGAGAAAAGGTAATGAGGGCAGTCTGGCAGCCAGTCCTGGCAGCAGCCAGGCAAGCCTCACATCCTGCGTGACCGCCGCCCACCACAATCACATCAAATCTTTTAAGCATTTTCCTTTTCTTTTGTTTGCCAGATTCTTATGTTCAGATTCAGAGCATCAACAATTTCTGTACAGAGATAGATATCTTGATAATATTGGTAGATGCTGGTAAAGTCAAGCAGTGAAGAGAAAAAGTGAGGTTCTAAAAATCCTTTCTCCCAGGAAATGGCTAATCTGAGTGTGGAATTAACGAAAGAAAGATAAATCTGGCGACCTGTCTGTCTTTTAAAATTCAGAATCCTGGACATAAGGCTGGTGGAAAGGATATATCTTGCTTCCACCTGGTCACTGCCGTAGACAACAAATTCCTTTTCAAATTCAGGGTCATCCAGTTTGATGAGTTGGCCACGAAGAACATTCCATGACTGTACACTTTGTGCCAGATGCCCGAAAACTTTCTCCCCGGTATCAGGCAAAACAATGGTTAGTCCGGAAAAACTCTTGTTAAAATCAGCGAAAAAAAAAGACCCTGGAAAAAAGTGTGGTAGCAGGTATAACTTCCGTGCCTGGTTCTGAGAGTAACTTTTTGCCGGGCTTTTACTTCGCTGAAGGAAAAGTTTGTCTTGCCCCAGCAGCCAGTAATTAAATCTTCACTGTGGTAGAGGTCAACAGGCTGGAGAAAAATTCTGCTTTCCTGGAATACTGAAAGGGGGATACCCCGGTCAGGAAAATATTGAAACGAAGGACCAAGCAGGTTCACCAGAGGATTGATAACTTTTTGCTTGAATTCCTTTCTGAAGGCAGAGAAATTTTGCTGGATGAAAATAAAGGTTATACCCACAATTGTCCCGGGTACCACCAGGAAAGAAAGAGTTTCGCGAAAACCGGAAAGCAAAATGAGAAATAAACCTATCAGCAACCCTCCTGTGATGGTAAATACTGCCTGGCACAGCAGTTTTTTTCTTTTTCCTTCCAGGATTTTCAGTTCTGGCTGGAGGACTGACTGGTAGAATCTTTCCAGTTCTTCCCTGTTTTTCATAAGAACCTTAAACAACCGCAGAGAAAAACATTACTTAGGGGTAAAAAGTTCCTTGACGTTAACATTGGTTTTCTCTGTTTCTGGAAGCTGGAAAAGCACACCCTTTTCCAGCTTCATGAGAGAAGCCAGGATATTGGTAGGAAACATCTCTATAGCATTATTCAAATCAGTGACAGCAGCATTGTAAGCTCTTCTGGCTGCAGAGAGTTGTTCTTCAATTTCATTGAGCGCAGCCTGCAGCTGGAGAAAGTTTTGATTTGCTTTCAGTTCCGGGTAATTCTCCACAGAAACAAAAATTCCCCGCAACATTGCGCTAATTCTGTTATCAATTTCTACCTGCTGGTTACTGGAACCCGGACTGGAGATTGCTTTTGCCCTTAACTGGGTAATCGCGGTAAAAGTTTCCTTTTCATGTTCCATATAACGCTGAACCGTGGCCACGAGATTGGGAATTAAGTCATACCTTTTCTTCAGGAGAACGTCAATGGTAGCAAAAACGTTCCTTACCTGATTTTTCTTCACAATTAAACTGTTGTAAAGGATAAGAGTAATTACTGCCAGGACTGCCACTATAATCAGAATAGGCATTTTTCTCCTCCAGCTCTTGCCTTTTGCTCTATTATATCACCGGGGCTATCACTTGCTGGTTTTAGCCGGTTATCCCACGGCAGTAGCTAACATCAGTTGTCTGATTTCCTCAGGGATAGGTCTGGGTTTAAAATTTCCTGAAATACAGACCAGGATTACTTTTGCCCGGAGAATTAACCGGCCATCTTTCAAAATATCCTGAAAGCAGATAAGTGATGACCTTCTAACTTCTTTAATCTGGGCAGTAATTATCAACCGGTCCAGATACCCGGCCGGTGCTTTAAAATCAACCTCAATCCGCGCTACAACAAAGTAAATATCCTGCCGGGCAAGTTCTTTCAGGTTTATTCCCAGGGAATGAAGAAATTCACTTCTTGCTTCCTCCAGGTGTTTCAGGTAACTGGCATAATAGACGACACCCCCGGCATCAGTGTCGTGGTAGTAAACTGTTTTTTCTATCTGGAAAGGCTTTTCCATCCGGTTTTAGTTTTTCTGTTTTCGGGTTCAGTAATTTTCAGCCAGAACCTCGTAATAGTCCTGCGGATGTTTACAGGAAGGACACTCCTTTGGTGCTTCTGTGCCTTCCAGAACATACCCACAGTTAAGGCAGTGCCATTTCACCTTAACTTTTTTCTTAAACACTTCTCCATTCTCCATGTTTTTGATGAGACTGCGGTAGCGGGCTTCGTGGAACATTTCTACCCTGGCAATTTCTTCAAATGAGCTGGCCATCTCAGAGAAACCTTCCTCTGCGGCAACTCTGGCGAAATCCTTGTAAAGGACACTCCATTCCAGATGTTCACCGGAAGCAGCTGCTTTCAGGTTAGCCAGAGTATCACCGATGACACCGGCAGGGTAGGCAGCCGTAATCTCTACATCCCCACCTTCCAGATACTTGAAGAAGACCTTGGCATGCTCTTTTTCATTATCCGCTGTTTCAGTAAAAATGTTGGAAATCTGGATATAACCTTCCTTTCTTGCCTGACTGGCAAAGTAGGTATAACGGTTTCTTGCCTGCGATTCTCCTGCAAAAGCAGTCAGAAGATTCTTTTCCGTCTGGCTACCTTTTAACTGAGCCATTTTCCCCTCCGTGTATTTTAAATTAGCGGTTAAATCTTTATTTCCTTATTCTCTTCAGAGAAAAGTTTGCCATCACGGTAATACTTGACATTGATAATGCGGTAGTTACCTTTTGTCTCAGTGGGTTTAGCCACAATTTCTTCTTTCACTCCAGATTCTGTGGTCCTTTCCAGTTTTACCGTGGCATTCTGCCTGGCTGCTTCTGCGGCTGCCTCGTCAATGATACTGGTAGAATGGCGTTTCTCCAGCTTGTGCCCGATAAAGCCACCTGCTGCTGCTCCAGCCGCTGCTCCGATGATAGCTCCACGCCATGGTTTGCTGGAATCAATTAAGGCTCCAAGAATTCCACCGGCTACCGCTCCAATACCTGCACCTGTTTTTGTCTCTGTGGAAAGATTTTCCAGCGTGCTGCAGCCACTGAAAAGCAGACATACTGCGACAAAGGCCAAAAGTATTTTCTGCATGTCCCCCCTTTGTTTGATTTTATTTTACTCTGATTTCTGTACGAAGTCAAAGTTATTTCTCCCTCTGGTAAAAAAGCAGGGGGTTTAAAGAAGAAAAGGGCGGATTTAAAATTCCTCTTAGATCCTTCTATAACTTCCCTGTTTCCTTTTACTTCCCCTCTCTCTTAAAGAGGGGCAGGGGAGATTTTTAAATTCCGCTTCAGTCCAGCTTAACGGGTAAGAAAAAAGTCTGTTGAGATTTAAAATTAGGAGATAAAAACTGTGGAAAATGCAGGGTTACTGTATCTATTATCCTTGCAGTTTATCCGGAGAAATTTTTGGGCACAGAGACTTACTATCTGAAGTGAATTTGACTTTATCCAGCCTGCGATTTAAAATGCTACAGCGGAAAAACGAGAGGCAATATGAAGAAAAAAGTTCTGTTAATGCTAATGCTGGTCTGTTTTTCTGTTGTTTACCCTGGTGTTTCTTCACAGGAATACGAGGCTAATGAGCAAACTTATCTTCTTATGCATTTTAATGGTGATTTAAAAATATCTGGACAGAACCAGAAGGCTTCAGCCAGACTTTTCGGGGAGGCTAAACTGGTGGATAACGGCTGGTGCGGTGGTGCGCTGGACCCTGGCAAAAACGGTGGTTGCTTAATCCAGACTGATACTCTTTTTAACCCGCGCTATGAACATGTTACTGTAGAAGCCAGAATTTTTCTCCGCAGTTACCCGGCAGATAAAGGTTTCATTCTGGAAAAGGTTTTTGAATGCCGTAATCCTGTAGTACATAATACCAAACCAGAGGAAGCAGCGGTTGGTTTTTCTGTTTTTGTTGATAACCAGGGCAGGGTGGGTAATGAATTAACCAGCATTTATTACGGGCCAAAACATAAGGCTGTCTTTTTCACTCCGGAGAATTACCGTCTGCCGCTGGGTCGCTGGGTTCACATCGCTGTTGTTAATGCTGGCTGGCCGGTGGGAAAATATACCATCTATGTGGACCGTGTTCCAGTTTTAAGTAGTCCGCATGAATATACCCACCGTGTTTTCTATGGTGTCCCGGAAAATAAACCTGGACAGATAGTCGTAGGAAATAATGCCAGTGGCAAAGCACCTTTTGACGGTTTGATAGATGAGGTGCGAATTCTGGGTGCCAATCTGGAACTTACACTTCCGGCAGACCTTTCCTGGACTGACCCTCAGTCTACAAGACCCTTGAGAGAAGGTCCACCAGTTTTTTTACCGGAAACTATTCCTTCTATTTACCTTTCCTGTGACGGAACTGAGCAGGCAAGAACGAAAGACAACCAGCCTCTTTCTGTTAAATTTACCGGCGGAAAATTCGTTCCTGGAGTAAGGGGCCAGGCTTATTCCGGTGGAAATATTGAACTCAGGCAGAAGAAAATTATCACCGGCAGGCAGGGAACAGTAGAATTCTGGATGATGCCTGAAAACTGGAACAACCGCATGGTTCAGAACCATGTTTTCTTCAGCGGTGGCCCTTATCCCTTCTTTAACTTCTATGTCTTCAACAGTCCTGGAGACCTGCGGCCATTATCTCTTTATTTCCCCAACGATGAGAAGCAGAATACCTTTGTTAGTGTTGACCGCTTCATTGATGAGGCTAACTGGCATCACTTTGTTCTCACCTGGGAGAATAATACCTACCGTATCTATCTTGATGGAATTCTGGGAGTAGAAAAGGAGTTACGGAATATTGAAGAAATGATTAAAGCAGAAAGAGAATACTTGACTTTCACCGGGCGCCGGGGAGATAAAACAGCTGCTTTTGACGAAATTTTTATTTATCCCCGGGCATTAACCCCTGATGAAGCCTGGAATGCTTTTGCCCGGTACCGGTACCCGGAAAAAGTAAGAACCGCAACTCCCTATGCTATCCGCTGGAAACAGTATCCTTCCCGGGAAATGCTGCGGGTGGAGGTTAAATTTCTTCAGGGGCAAGTCCCCGGTAAAATGAGACTGGATATCGCCCAGGGAAATAATAACTACCAGGGCAAAATGGAACTTGTCCCGGCTGACAGCAAAGAGTTTTCTATCCAGGCCTCCACTGCTTCGGTTTCTCCTGAAAACTTCACTGCGAGGTTGCTCTTTTTTGACGCAGGGGGTAAGAATTTTTTTACAACTGCTACTGACCTGGTGAAGAAAAATTATCCCTGGCTGGGTAACCGTCTGGGAATACCAGAAAAAGTGCCGGAACCATGGGTTCCTTTAACCTTGAATAACAAGCGTCTGCGGTGCTTACTGACTGAGTATGACTTCAGCCGCGGTTTCCTCAACCAGGTCACCACCAATGGAGAGGGTTTGCTTCATGCTCCGGTACAACTTGCTGGACTGGACAGTAGTAATCAACCGTTATTTCTGCGTCAGGGACCTGTCCAGATAAACCTGGGGAGCAATGGTCTTTCCGCCACATCAAAAACTGAATGGACAGGTTCAGGAATGAAAGTGGGGCTAACCGGAAATATTGATTTTGATGGTTTCATTAAGTATTATCTTACCCTGACAGCAGAAAAAGATTCTGTGGTAATCAATCATCTTTCTCTCCAGGTACCTTTCCGGCAGGAACAGGCTGTTGATTATTACCTTCTGGGCGAACATATGGACCATGTAGCCCAGGAGGTGCCGAAAGAGGATGGTTGCTTCTGGGATTCTCTTACAGGAAAGATGTTTAAGAGACACGAATTGCCAGAATACGGTGCCATGGCCAGACCACGACGGGGTCTGGTCTACGGAAACTTTATTCCTTTTGTCTGGCTGGGCAACCATCGCCGTGGTCTTTGTTTTATGGCTGACAATGATAAGGGATGGGTCCAGAGTAATGAGAAACCTGCGGTGGAACTTGTAAGAAAAAATCAGACTGTGTACCTTGTTCTGAACCTGGTGGCTGAACCGGTGACCCTGAAAAAAAGCCAGCCCCGGGAAATTATTTTTTCTCTCATGGCAACACCCTCCAAGAAACCAGCTTCCGGCTGGCGGCACTGGAAAACTTCTTCCTTTTTTGTCATCTCGGCTGCTGGTCGTGTTATGGGGAATGATATTTTCTACGCTCCTTATCCGGTAGACTACCAGAAAAGTGCTGCTTACATGAAAAACCTCTGGAAAAACGGGATAGTTCCTCTGCCGTATATGGATTTCTATGGTTCTGACGGAAGAATGGAACCAGCCGAAGATTTCCGCTGGGAGTGGTGGCCAGAGATTACCTCAGAAGAATTTCCTGCCAGAAGCCAGATTTACAAAGTCAATTACTGCAGCGGTTCTCTTATTGACTGGTATATTTACAACTTTAACCGCTGGGTAGACGAATGCGGAGTGAATGGTCTTTATATTGATAATTCTTATCCTTCACCCATCTTTGATGCGGTTAACGGTCCAGGGTACATTCACGAAAAAGGAGAGGTGCAACCGGGTTACCAGTTGTTTGCCATGAGGGAATTTTACAAGAGGGTTTACTGTCTTTTATCAAGCAAAGGTAAACCCCATCCTTACACCATGATTCACATGACCCACTGTATGATAGCGCCAGCCATGTCCTTTGCTGATATTGCCTATGAAGGTGAAGATCATTACATCAATGGGGAGAGCGAAAAAGGGAATGAACAACCAGGAGCTGACCATATAACATACTGGCCTAACCATATTGTCCGTATCATTGATTTCCCTCATGCCTGGGGAGTGGGTACTCACTGGTTGACAGCAGTCAGAGGTAAACCGGAACTGTGGAAGTTACCGCCTTCCAGGGATTATTACATTAGAGCCTGGTATACCCAGTTACTCCTTCACGATATGCGTGGCAGTGTGGACCGCGATGGTGGTGCGATGGCTGCCTTTGAGAAATTTCTGAACCAGGACCCGGAAGTAGAGTTTGTTCTCTACCGTGACAACCAGCTTTTTTTGCCTGATACGAAAAAAGATATCTACATCAGTTACTATCAGAGGAAAAAGGAATTTCTGGTGGTAATAGGTAATCACAACAGTAAGCAGCAAAACATTTCTGTGTCTGTTCAACTTCCTGGTGGGTTTACCGTCACTGACGCGGAAACTAATGAGGTAGTTGGTGTCTCCGGGAAAAGTTTTACTGTTACTGTTGGTGGTCGGAACTACCGGCTTTTACTCGTAAAATAGAAAAAAGCAGTTAAGGTCTGTAGTAGTTAATCACCGGTCTGGTCCAGTCTTTGAATATTACCCAGCTGCTATCAGCAGGACGCACCAGCTGGGCATGACCATCTACAAAAACAGCATTCATGGTTCCGGTATGTTTGTATCTTAAAGGATGGACAAAATCCGCTGCCGAGTAAAAGTATAACCCGGCATTCGGGTCATAACAGCCAATCGCCAGTTTCCTTTCGCCCATCAAAAGGGTATGAGAGGGATTACGCACTACATTAATTTTCTGCCAGGCATAATGCGGACAGAGGTGCACATTGTAGCCGTAACTTCCTTTATACCCACCAGCATAAAGACTTCTTTCCCGGTCATAGTTGTAATCTGTCCGGCAGACAAACATGGAATCAGGTTTAACTCCCCAGTTAGGCTGAATATTTGTCCAGTGTTTCATGGGGATATAACCAGCATAAGCCAGAGCCTTAGGAGGCTGGCTGGGCCAGCCCTGAGGTAAGAAATCATCATAGTCCTGGGAGTACATGATGAAAAACTGGGCAATCTGCTTGATATTTGCCAGACAATGTGCCTGTCGGGCTTTCTCCCTGGCATTACTTAAGGCTGGTAAGAGTAATGCTGCCAGGACAGCAATAATGGCTACCACCACTAAAAGCTCTATCAGAGTAAAACCTTTCCTTCTCATTTTCCACCTCCGTTTAACTCAGAAGGCAACCAGGTTCTTGAATCTGACTTTCAGGTCGGTGACAGGTACCATCTCTGTCAGATCAAGCGTTTTCCTGGGCATCTCCAGTGCCAGTCCAGTCAGGCTGATAGGATAAACTATCTGTTTACTTTTGCCGTTTTTAACTACCCACTGACCTTCCACGCCACCCGGAACAATACACTTGACGGGAGATTCCCGGGAAACAGGAAACTGAAGGAAACACCAGTCTTCAAAATTTATGGAAATATCGCCAGGCCAGTCAAGGATGTCACATCCCCATCCTCCGGTGCCACTGGAAAGAAATATCTTGCCTTCCGCATCCTGAAACTCCCACATGACCCTTCCCCAGCTGGAATTACCTTTAACCCAGACACCAACTGTTCGGGGTTTACCAGAAACGACCACCGGGTTTTTCAGCCTTAAAATAGCATATTCATTGGTGATGTCAGGAATCTCACCTGAGACAACCAGTTCCAGTTCCAGACATGGTCCCATCTGAGAATCCACAACTTCTCTCACTACATACTGTCCAGCTGTTCTTAAAGGCAGGTGGCCTCTGGCCGGTGTTTCCAGACGTTCATCCTTTTCTTTGACTAGTTCCCATTCTTCAATTTTTTCCATTCTATTAATCACCGGCAGTTTTCTTGCTTTTTCATTTTCTGGATAACTTCTCTTACCACACATGACTTTCTGCACAGGCAGGGAAGAAATAACGTACTGGACAGAGGTGGAAACAGAAAGATTTAACTGACCGGCGGTTGTTTTTCTTCTTTGCTGGTGACCGAAAAGGTCCTCCACGGTAACTTCAGTTTCCCTGCCAAACTGCAAAATTACCTCGCAGTTACCTCTGGGTACCCAGAGAGGGTAAATATGCTGTTTGCCCCGTAGAAACTCCAGGGCGTAGACTGTCAGAGAACCTGTAGGTATTCTTCGCAGAAATTTGACTTCATCGAGAATTCTGGTTAAAGTGGCGTAGGCAACATAAACCGGTTTGGGATAAAGCAAAGGGTAACGACGGCATAAACCTGCTGCTCCCCATAAGGTGTTGTAATAACAATTCCCGGCATCATAAAGCAGTGCCAGGGAGATAGTGGAAAACTGGTAAGCAAGGCCAATCAAAGCATCCCGGATATACCACTCAGCCAGTCTGCGGGGTCCAAGAAGTTTTTCCTGACGGTAAAGCCATTCATAGCAGCAAGTTACCGGCAACTCATAACCCATTTTTCTGCCTGTCTCCCTGATAACCCAGGCAGCCTGAGTTCCATATTCAGTAAGCTTTTCCGGGATAAACGATTGTCCGGCAGCTTCAATCCCCAGATAGTCAATGTATTCTCTGGGATAACGTACCCGGAAAAATTCTGCAGCCAGACTTGCCCCGGCATTGCAGTTACCAAAAACTGTTTTTATCTGGGGGAATTTCTCCCTCAATACTCGGGTGGCTGTTGTAGCAATCTCTATTCGTTCCTGGACAGCCCTGGTCTGTTCTGCATTCATTTCTGGTGCTGAAGCCCCATACAACTCAGGAGGTAGACTGTCTCCATGATAACTTTCGTGAAAAATCAGGGCTTGCTGGCAGTTTGGCCACTTACTCAGGTATTCGCCAACAGCTTTTTCGTACATCTTAGCTCTTTCTTCCAGGCTGCCGCTGGTCCTCCGCCACAACCAGGGAACCTGAAAAGCAGTTACTTTCCATGGCAGCATATCTTTTTCTGTCAGCTGGCCATGCCAGGCAAAGGTTGTATGCCGTAAACCTGCCTTCACCAGAAGGGGTCCCCCAATCTGCGGATTACTTGTTCCTAAATGAGCACTCCCAAACCACCAGGTCCCATAAGGAGACTGGTAACCAGCCACCCTGGTATCTTCTGGAAGAATAGCAAAAGAAGATGGGTGTTCTACAAGTAAGCGACCATCATTGTCCAGAAGGGAAATTTTCAAACTGTACCATCCATTGTCTCTGGTGGAAAGTGGTACCGGGATGGTTTCAGCTCTGTTTTCTTCAGACAAAAAAAGACTTTTCTTGCCCTGATAAACCAGTTTGTCATCTATATCTTTTATTTCCCAGGCAAGTTTATATTTTCCTGGCTGTCTGGAAACAAGGTGAACGGAAACCTCGGGTTTCTCGCTGCCGTGGTAGATATTACCCACCTGAGCTGGTTTTACCTCCATTTCTACTGGAGATTTCTCCAGGGTCACGGCAAAGATATGAACCTTGCTGGTTGAATTTTTATCCGGCTTATGCGAACGGTCACTCTGAGCATAAACAGTATCCAGTTTACCAAGGATTTCAAAGTCAAGGTACCGACTATCCGGTAGCATTCCACCGCTGTAAGATTCACCAGGAGTGAAGAAAATCAAATCCTGAATTTCACCAGCCTTTAAAAAAACTTCCACCAGGAAAAGCGGTACTTTCCTGGCCTGGTTACCTTCATAGTAAGTAACTGTACCTACCTGCTTAATTTTAGAAGAAATTTTTTGCCCATTTTCAGGTAGCCAGACCGTAGTATCAGCGATAGCATCACCCCTGCCCTGAGGGTGATACCGGGTGAGCCTGAGAGTAACTACCGGTTCCTTCTCCGGGTTATCTTCAACCGCACAGAGCAACCAGGCTCTGATATACTGGTTCAAGGGAAGAGACCAGAGGATAGATTCTAACATTCCGTCGAAACTGCTACGGCTAAGATACGGGTCAATCTCCATTCTGGCACTCGTTACCTCTTTCGCCATACCAACATCAATGTTTTCACCCTGACCTAACAGAAACGGAATCTTGTTGATTGTTTTTTCCCCGGGCTTAAGGGAAATTTGCACCCTGGTCATTACTCCGGGCCGGTTTAACCGACTGACTTCCAGGGGCATAAACCTGTCATTTTCTTTTTCTGGAAAGAACTTGACTTCTTTCACTTCCCCTTCCCCGGCTGGCTTGAAGATAAGTTGCTTCAAATCCCCCCTTTTTCCTACTGTAGCAGCATAGCGACCATCAATCCAGTATTCCAGAGTATCTTTTTTTATTCTTAAGGTTAAAGGAAAGAGATAACCAGCCGCTGACGGCAAACTTTTCCATGTTTTTATCAACTCTTGCTGTTGTTTGCCTTCATAACACAGCGGGTTTGGACGAATAAAGTTTCTAATTCTGAGCTCTGGAAACTCCACATAAGCCTCTGGTAGAGTTATTATCTCCTGAGCTTGGTTTCCTTCTTTTCTAAGACTTTGCCGGAAAGTAAAACTACCTACCTGTATCCGGAGAATACTTCTGCCCCCATCACTCCACAGAAAAGTAATAGTGATACCTGGTCTGGAAAGGCCGCACCGCAACCAGGCAGTGACTTCGCCTGTATTTTCCGGCAGTCCAAGTTTCCATTCTGGGGGTTCCTTTACACCTGTCATGTTAGTCTGAGCAACAATTAGGGAAGAGAAAACAAAAAATATCAGAAGAAAGGAAATAACCATCTTCCTGACCCCATCAGGTTCACTGGAGTGGTTCAATGATGATATTGGGCATATTGCCTTTAATCGGACTAGGTCTGGTTTCAGCATGTCCATCCACAAAAAGTACATTGGCGGCATTCAGATGCCGGTAATCCACCAGACAGTATTGAAAGGTTGGGTCGGTTCTCTGGAGATAGCTTATTTCACCATAACCACCTTTGGAATCAATCAGAAGAAGGACCAGAGAAGGTTTACGCACTCGGGACATCTTGAAAGCACATTTACTGGCATTAGAAACAACCCCGGTAGACCCTATCCACGGGCAGACCAGTGAGTTAATGTCATAGCTGGAGACGTAACTACCGGAGAGGGCACTGCGGTAGATGCTGTGAGTGGGGCAACGGTAAATGTCATACCTCTGGTAGTACCCTCCTTTCTTATAGATATAAGGCTGCAAAAGGGTGAACCACCATAGATTACCGTAAACAGTTTGATTACAGGATGTTGGAAACCGGTCATCATTATCCTGAACATACATAAACATAGCCAGACCTATCTGTTTTAAGTTACTCAGACATTTGGCAGTTCTGGCTTTCTCCCTGGCTTGAGACAGAGCCGGTAAAAGTAATGCTGCCAGGACAGCAATAATGGCTACCACCACTAAAAGCTCAATCAGAGTAAAACCTTTTCCCAGCACGATAATCACCTCCTCTCATCATTTTATCCCTGAAAGCAGCTTTCTGGTATTTAACCGAAAGATAGCTTCTTTGTAACGATAGGCTTCGTGTCTTCCCAGAGCAAAATCAAAATAGTCATTCCAGAAATTCAGGACCCTTAAAATATCCTGGTGGTAACATTCCCTGCCATAAGTGGCATCCACTCCTAAGAGAAGTTTCCTGGCTACACCCCTATCAAAGTATTCATTTAACCAGCGTAACCGGTATTCAATATTGCCCCCGGATAAATCAAGATAAATATTAGGGTAGCAAGTTCCGCAGAGAAAAGCCTCCTGTCCCCAGGGATAACCCAGATGGGCAGCAATAATGGTTAAATCAGGGAAAGCAGAAGCAATTCCCCAGAGATAACATGGTCTCATCCGGGAAGAATTGGTGGATACTCCTTCCGGCAGCATACTGCGGTCCGCACGACTTACCAGGCCAGTATGGAAAAGAACGGGCATTTTAAGTTTTTCAGCCCTTTCATAATATGGGAAGTAACGTTCATCGTCATAGTTATAAACAGGACGGATACACTTCAAGCCGTGAAAACCTTTCTCCTTCAATCTATCCACAATGTCTACGGGTTTGCTGAAATCAAGAAAACCAAAGGGAATGAAAAAATTGGGGTAACGGCGGCAGACTTCCAGAATCTCCTCAGGTGTGGCAGGTTCTACCACTCTTTTGCACTGGTAAAAACTGATATCCAGAACAACAGCACCTTCTACAGGGGAATGTTCTACCAGCCGGTCTAACCCGACTGGCTTGTGTGCCAGATGCCCGTGAGCATCAAAGTACTTTTTTTCTACCATTTCCCTGGTTTATAATACCATAGTTTATTACTCTGGTAAAGAGATAACAGCAATGACATCAAAAGAAAGAGTTTTGCAAGCCATTAATCATCGCCGGGTGGATAGAGTTCCAGCCAATTACCAGGCTCATCAGGAAGTGACTGATAGCCTGAAGCAGTATTTAGGTCTGGCTGACACAGAGGAACTTTTACAATTTCTGCAGATTGATTTCCGGCGCATCCCGGCTGCTTACTACCTGCCGGAGACGGGTCCTGACAGTGACGGTTATTACACCAGCATGTGGGGATTGAAATACAGGAAAGAAAAGTTTTCCGATGGAAAACCGCAAGTAATCTATCCTTTCTCCGAGGAGAGCAGCCTGAAAGATGTAGAGCAGCATCCCTGGCCCAAGGCTTGTAGTCTGGATTTTTCCTCTTCTTACACAGAGTGTTTGAAATACCATGAGACATTTGCCACCTATGGAGCACCCTGGTCACCATTTTTTCATGAAGCAGGCTGGCTTCTCGGGCAGGAGAATTTTTTTATCTGGATGCATACCAGACCTGAACTGGTAAAGGCCTGTATAGAAAAAATGGTGGATTACGAAATTGAAGCCACAGAAAAATTTCTTAAAGCCTGCCGGGGTCTGGTGGATATAACCTACTTCGGGAATGATTTCGGGACGCAACGTGGTCTGGTCATTTCTCCGGAGAAGTGGCAGCAGTTTTTCCGAAAGCCTCTGAAACGTTTCTTTGACCTTTCCCATGATTTTGGCTGCAAAGTAATGTTTCATTCCTGTGGTTCAGTCAGGTCAATTCTTCCTTTTTTGTTAGAAGATGGTGTGGATATTCTGGAACCGGTACAGACAACTGCTTCTGGCATGGAATTTTCCTCTCTCGTGAGAGATTTTCCCGGGCTCTGTTTTCATGGTGGTGTCAGTACTCAAACAACTTTACCTTTCGGTTCCTCGGAAGATGTTCGCTCTGAGGTGCAGTCTCTGGTAAGACTGACCCGGGGAAAGACAGGTTACATTATCTGTGGCAGTCAGGAGCTTATTAAAGACATCCCTGTGGGAAACATTTTAACTATGTACGAAGTGAATTTGCGTTACTACTAGGAGGAAAAGATGCAGCAAGAGGAAAAAGAAAGAGAGAAAAGGATGCAGTGGTGGAGGAAAGCGCGGTTTGGGATGTTTATTCACTGGGGTCTTTACTCCCAGCTTGGCAGACACGAATGGGTAATGAACCGGGAAAGAATTCCTGTCTGCGAGTATGAAAAACTTGCTGCCACCTGGAAACCAAAACCGCGTGCCAGTCGTTTCTGGGCAAAGATGGCAAAGCAAGCAGGAATGAAGTACATGGTTATGACGACGAAACACCATGAAGGATTCTGCCTCTGGGACACAAGGCAGACAGACTACAATGCTGTCAGATGTGGTCCTGGCAGAGACCTGGTGAAAGAATATGTAGAAGCCTGCAGGGAGTTTGGATTAAAGATTGGTTTTTATTATTCCCTTCTGGATTGGCATCATCCGGATGGGGTGAAGTGTCTCTACGATGAAAACGCGAGAAAACGTTTTATCCGTTTTACCCACAACTGTGTGCGAGAACTATGCACCAACTACGGCAAAATTGACATCCTCTGGTATGATGGGCCAGCACCATTACAGACACCGGAACTGTGGGAAAGTAAGGAAATGAACGAGATGGTGCGGAAACTACAGCCTCATCTCATTATAAATAATCGGTCGCTTCTGCCAGAAGATTTCAGCACACCTGAAGGTCACGTGACTCCGGCGGAAGAAGGGAGAGACTGGGAAGCCTGCATGACCTTTAATGATTCCTGGGGATATATGCCTTCTGCCATAGACTGGAAATCACCGCGACAGGTTCTGGAAATGTTACGGGTAGCCACAGCAGGCGCTGGCAATTTTCTTCTTAATGTTGGCCCGGCACCTGATGGTTCTTTTCCGGAAGAATCCATTGAACGGTTGAAGGTTATCGGTCGCTGGTTAGAGAAACACCAGGAAGCCGTTTATGGTAAAGTTGACCGTATCAACGGTAAACTGGAGTGGATGCCTGCTGGGAACTGGACGCTTAAGGGTAAAAGAGCTTATTTCTGGTGTAGCCGCTGGGTTGGTTCCCAGCTGGTCATCGGCGGATTTCAAACAAAAGTCAAAAGAATCTTCTGTCTGACCACAGGAAGACAGATTAATTTTCAGCAGGAAAAAAATAGATTGATATTAACCGGGCTGCCTTCTTTCAATCCGGACAAACTGGCTGGAATCACTGTTTTCCGCCTGGAATTTGACCAGGAACCATTACAGAAACTTGGTTCCTGCTGTGAGGTAATAAAATAAAACGAGAACTGGCCGGTTAAGTTTGGAAACTGCTGCAGAGAGGATTCTGAAAATCTCCTCTAACCGCTCTTTACGAAAGTGGGGAAACTTCTTTTTCCCTTTTGTTGTCAATTAGTTTTTTGCTTTGCTTTGTAGTTCTTTTTTTTACTTTCTACATTTTGTACCCCAGCTTTTATTACTCCTTTCGCAAAGGGGGAGTTAAGGGGAATTTTCAAATCTCCCCCAACCCCTCTTTCCAGAAAGAGGGGAGTTAAAGAGAACAAAGGGAGAGACAAGAGAAATTTTCAGGCGGGGATAAAAAGCAGATTTACTTTTACAAGGGGTGGAGCAAAAACATTATTTGTAGTACTTGAACCACCTGGTATCCGGAAATTTCTCACTACTTCCGGGAAAATTTACAGGTTGTTGAGTTTCAATCCACCAATCCATTAAACTTCTTAAAAGGAATTCCCTAACTTCCCGATAAGTATTTTCCTGGAAAACGTTGTGGTACTCATGGGGGTCTTTTGTCAAATCAAAAAGCTCTCCCTTTTCCCCTTCTGAGGTAAACCCGTAATTCAACTTGTGTGTTCTGGTACGGACAGTTTTCACACAGACACTCTCAAAGAAAACAAACTTTCTTTCACAGCTCTTTTCCGTGGTAAGATAGGGCAGCAGACTTTTTCCCTGTAAATGGACTGGCTCCGGAAGATTCAGCAAATCGCATATCGTGGGAAATAAGTCTATGTTCTGGGCAAAACCTTTTTCCTCTTTACCCTTTTTGAAAACACCAGGCCAGCTCCAGATAAAAAAGATGCGGTGCAGGGCATCATAAGGGTATCCTTTCCCCATACGACCGTACTCACCAGCAAAATCCCCATGGTCACTACAAAAAATTACTATGGTATTGTCCCGTAAAGAATTTCTCTCCAGGTACTGGAGAATACGACCTATGTTATAGTCAATCAAGGTTATCAGTGTGTAGTATTTCGCCAGGGCTTGCCGAAAAATTTTTTCTCCGTAGGTTTTTATGGTGAACAGTAGCTCCACATTTCTATCATAAAAGAAAGAACTTTCCGTATACCTTAGATTTTCTGGTAATTTAATCTCCTCAGGGTTATAGACAAAACTACAGCCGGCAGGTACAGTAAGAGGAAAGTGCGGTCTTTCAAAACTTGTGAAAAGAAAAAACGGCTGGCTGCTGTATTTTTCCAGATACTTTATTGTTTCCTCCGCAGTCCAGTTTTCCAGACTATGTTCCACTGGCACTTCTTCCGGGCCAAGACAGAATTTCTTTACATCTCCGAGTTCATCATACCACTGATGCAAACCATACCTCTTCAGATAATTGTAATAGTCCAGTTGTCTCAGCGGGGCATCAGCATGATAACACAGTTTCTGATACTGAAAACCATGCGTGTTCCAGCGGGGCAAATGTTTTTTCCCTATCAGAGCAGTTGTATAGCCGTACCTCTGCAAAAAAGTAGCCAGTGAAAGGAGATTATCAGGAATCGGGTCTGTATCATCACCATAAACACCATGAGAATGCGGATAAAGACCCGTAAGATAGGAGACCCGGGAGGGGATGCAGGTACCATGCACAGTGTATGCCTGACTAAAATTTACCCCTGCGGAAACAAGATTGTCTATATGGGGTGTTTTGATCCCACGCAGACCGGTATAGCCCGCACAGTCTGCATGGTGCTGGTCAGTCATAATAAGCAATATATTCGGTCTCTTCATCTCCATCTTACTTGGAAAGTATTTTACCAGAATTATAGGGAAAGAGAAATATAGGAAATTCTTTACTCCGTCTTATGCCTGCCAGAAAATTGTTGAAACTGGTTTCTTATGGGGTAAATCTCAGCCAGGCCTGGTCATTGTAAGCCACACCCTGGACATGACCATCTATAAAGAGAACATTGCATACCCCTGGCTGGTCCATCCTTATGCGGTTATGTTTGAAAGATAAAGCAAGAATACTGCTCCAGCAGCCATGACCGTCAGGGGTATACTTATGGTAAGTGCCACCATTGGCAGTATCAATCACCATCACTGTTACAGAGGGATATTTGAATTTTTGCAGTTTCACACGTTCGTCATAGACACGAAAAACAGACTGCTCGTTAGGTCCATAACTTCCACGGTAGCCTCCCTGGTAAAGCCAGCCGTCGTCATGGGAGCGGTCCCAGCCATAATCAGTCGGACAGATAAAAACAGAAGGAGGTCTGGCGGGGTTACTGGCAGCACGGCTGTAAGCATCTTTCGGTAGATAACCGTTGTTACAGAGTACAATCTTCCACTGGTCTACCGGCGGATACCTTATAGGGAAGAAATCATCATAATCTGCCAGATACATGTAAAGAGCCACCCCAATTTGTTTTAGATTGTTTACACAGGTGCTCATCCTGGCTCTTTCCCTTGCCCGGCTCAACGCAGGAAGAAGTAACGCCCCTAAAATCGCAATAATCGCTATTACTACCAGAAGTTCAATCAAAGTAAATCCCTTTTTTCCCATAGCCCACCTCCTTTCACCTTTACGTTACCACATCGGTATCGTTTGTCAAGCTTTTTGCAGTTATACTGAAATTCCGACATAATAAATTGTCAAAACACCGGGTTCGTTCTTTTTTCTGATTTTGAAGCTTTAACATAATTATACCCCCCAGAAAGTCTGTCAACAGATGTAAAACTATTGAGAGAAGGGATTTAAAAATTTGGGGATTTTAAAAATAAACTTAACAGGTTCGGAAATGGCATCTTCCATTTTTTAATACCAGATGAAACAGTTAAAAAATTAGGCAATTAGTAACCAGAGTTGCACCTGAGAATTTCCAGAGTCGTTGATATTATGCTAAATTTCAGGTATGCGAAAATACCCTGGCTGCGGTTATCATCTTTGGTGGAAACTTTCCACGGTCAGTACCGCTGTCGGAAGTGTCGCCTGACCCGCTATTTCCTTGGGGAAACCTTCTGGCGCCAGAGCCGTATTTCTGCCTACTGGAAAGGCAAGCTTCTGGAGTTGTTTGTTCTGGGAGTTCCTACGTACCGGTTACTGTTCCTCCCTTCCATTAAGTCTAAGAACAATTCAGCGCTGGTTCCGTATCTTACGTCTGGCTATTTACCAGGCTACCCCTGCGGAAAATCGGACACTTAACGGCAAAGTAGAAATGGATGAGACTATGTTCGGTGGCCGACGTGCAGGCAAAGGAGGTTGGGGTGCAGAAGGTAAACACCTTGTTTTGGGTATCTACCAGAAAGATGGGTGATAACCTTTCTGGTCCCTATCCGAAACACAACTATAGTACCTTTGATTCTGTCCCATACTAAACCCGGAAGTCTCAACTATACCCGATGACTGGCATGCCTGCGCTTCCCTTTCTGTCCGTGGTAACCATGTGTTACCAGGGACAAAGGCAAGCCCAAGGGCCGAAATCACCTGAACGGCATGGAAGGTTTCTGGAGTTTTGCCAAACACTGGCTCTATCAGTATCGTGGCGTACCCAAAGATTATTTTCACCTTTACCTGAAAGAGATACAGTGGCGGTTTAATCATCGGGACGAAAATCTCGTGCCGCTGTTAAGAAAACTC